>CAVXBQ010000010.1:0-340969 GCA_963760075.1 uncultured delta proteobacterium
AACTTTACCTTGGCGTGTACCGCTTGGTTTAAACCGGAATAGGCACCAGGACCCATTTGGAATCCGGCGATTCATAGACTCACCGACGACTTGGGTCACCAATAAACCTTGTTGTCGGCGGAAGGCATCTGGCAGCTCAACCCAGTTGATGTCCTCAGCCTGTTGCTCTTCGCTAAAATGCCCTGCGGCAGCTTTTAGGTCATAGAGTGGAACGCAATTTTCGTACGGCTTGATCTCCTTTGGTTGCAGACGACGAAATGGCAGCACAATCCCTTGCACCACTTTAACGGGATTCGGAGGCGCAGATAGTACTTCATGAGCTTGTTGACTGAACCTCAATACGGCTTTTAAAAAAACGCTCAGTATCCTTATCCATAAAGTAAACATAGCATCCCTTCATGCCTCGGGAGAAAAGCACGCGGTAGGTGTTTTTAACTAGATCAACAAATGAGCCCTTTGCCCGTTTCACTTGGCTGTCGTAAGAGTTTTCGGTATCGCCTTCCAAGTCTGAGTGTCTAGGCTGTAGGTAAGATCAGGGCCGACGATGACTCCTGCGTAGTCGTATTCAAACCCTTGAGCCGTATAAATACAGCCAACCTGGTCGATACCGCCACTCTCATAGGCCCAAAGTGATGCTTTCGGGATACCGGGAGCAAGTTTACTTGCATCAGTGTCGCATTCCACGGCCTGCGGAAGTTACCGATATGCACATCCTCAACCAGAGTGCCATCATGCCGTGGTTTTGACCAAGGCCAGCAGAAACCGGCTGTCATACGCGCTGTAAAACCTTCGGCAGCCTTTTGTCGTATGGCCGCCTCCAACTCATCCGGCGTAGAAAAGATGCAGAAGTCAAGATTTTGATCACCCTCCCAAATTGTGTTGGCAGTCCGCTCAATACCAAGGGTGTTATTGACCCAGCTTACAAACCCATTAGATCCGGCACAGCGAAATTGGGCTTCCAGCTCATATTCGATGATGTGGCATCCATTCAGCTTTGCTTGCTCTCTTATGAAATCGGCTGAACCAATTTCATTCGGACGGACTACTTGCTTGTCATCGATAAAGAAGACACTCACTTTTGCAACATCAAGTAATTCAATGATCTGTGACTTGTGGCTCTGCTTAACCTTAGGTGTAAAGCGGCTGTTGCTTGTTTCCCGAATTCGATGGGCCTCGTCACAAATTAGCACGTCTATTTCATTTGAATTTGCCTGAGTGTAGCTGTTGAAGTACTTGAACTGGGACGAACCACGCGATCCAATGACCTTTCTCAGCGTTTCAGTAAAAGCCTTTGAACCGGTAGCGTAGTGGGTATTGATGTCTTGACGCAGCAGATCGCTCATCAGATTTATAGCGATGACCGATTTTCCAGTACCTGGACCACCCTTTATGATCAGAGCCGTCTTCCGGCTATCAGTAAAACCTTCATTGCATAGGCGCGAACCTTGTTGTAGACCACGAATTGCTCATCCAGAAGCACATACTCTCGAACACCGTTGATGACGTTGCCCACATGCTGCATAAGCTTCTTACTGGGACGATAGCAGCTCTCTTGGATCCGCTGTAGAACCGGTATGCCATCGCCGCCTTTCGAGTCTACCGACAAGGAATTCTGTAAGCTGTTGTACGTTATCGGCGGTGAATGGAGGATATTGTTCGATGAGGGGTCGGAAAGACTCGGCGAAAAGGAAATCGTCTTCATCAGCGTGATAGTTATGAAGATAAGCGCAGGAACTAAGTCTAACCGGTGAGGAATCTTCGTAAAAGACAGTATGATTCTCTGCAAGATACTGATGATACTGACCGACTTGGGCTGATGGGTGAAGGGTGTCGCGCTCGCAACCATTAAGCCATGTACTCACGAGATTATCGCCAAAGGCAGGGCGGCAGCGTTCCCACTGCTTTAGTTCGATGACAACAGCATTGTCCCGTGAATTGGCATCTTTACCACAAATGAGGCAATCCAGGCGCCGGGATGTAAGTGGAAGCTGAAATTCAAGAATGATCCCATGATCGTCCAGCTTCGCTTCTTGAAAAACACCTGATATAGCTCCCAAAGAATTCCGCCAGGATCTGATTTCACTGTCAGTCGGTTTGTAGCGATAATGCCGAAAAAACGCATCCGAAAGCTTACCAGCGATTTGATTGTGGACTGCATCCTTTATGAAGTTTCTAGATGTACCAGCGTAGAGGCGCATTTCATAGCTCCGTGTACTTGCGGTTACTTCCCTTGGATTTTTCTATAGGATATTTTTTTCACTCTTTTCGATCTTACGCACCAGTACGCTGGCCAAATCAACGTTAAACATCTGGGAAAAACGGAGTAGAAAAAATAGAACGTCTGCAAGTTCATCCTCAATCTCTTCCCTCTTATGGGATCTTTAATTGTGCCAGCGCCTGTTCATCAGATAAGAAACGGAAATGTTCAAGTAGTTCAGATGCCTCAGTGATAACACCGATAGCCAGATCCTTGGGACCATGAAATTGATCCCAGTCACGAGCTTCGCAAAATGTTCTTACAAGCGATATCTAGTTCATTGATTGATTTTGACACGTTAGACTCACCTCTGATTTATGTTACAATAAAAAGCCGCCCAACCGGCATTATTAGCGGTTCAGCGGCCTTTGTAGTTGTTAAATCTAGCCATGTTTTATCCTCAATCACATAATATAAAAAGCGCCTCACCTTACCCCGCCAGCACCCACACTGTCAACGGCTCACATCGCCATAAACAAGATAGCAAAGGTGACCTTTCCCCCAGAAACTGAACCGTTGCAAACTTAGTGATTTCGGTCTATGACCTTACCCCGTTTTTTGGTCCAAAAGATGTGTTAGTTTTTCGACTTTTTGATTTTGGTTCCAAGCTTCCAGAAAAGCATTTGGAGCCCAGTTTTCGAGTGAACTATGCGGTCGATTTTTCGTTGTAATCAATACGCCAATCCTCATTTTCTTCTGTGCGTCTTCTATCGAAACAAACCAGCTCTGATCAAGGCATTCCTGCCGAAGCCGGCCATTGAAGCTCTCGATGAAGGGGTTGTCGGTTGGCTTGCCAGGACGACTGAACTGAAGTTTAATTTTTCTTCGGTGAGCCCATTCGTCAAGCGCTTTCGAGGTAAATTCGGTGCCATTGTCAACCTGGATCACCTTCGGCAACCCTTGAGACTGGGCCAGGCCTTCCAGTACCTCCACTACTTGCTGCCCGGTGAGCGATCTGCCAACCTCTATTGCAGGACTAACACGACTTACGTTATCGACTATCGTTAAGGCTCTGAATCGCCTTCCATCATGCAGGCAATCGGAGACAAAATCCATGCTCCAGCACTCGTTCGGTACCCGTGGCGCTGGATGGGCAACCCTTAAAGCCGAAATTCGCTTTTTAGGCTTCTTATGGCGAAGTTCAAGGCATTCCATTCTGTATAGCCGATATACTCGTTTACGATTGATTTGCCAGCCTTCCCGGAGCAATAAAATGTGTAGCCGCAAGTAGCCAAACCGAGGGCGAGCGGCCGCAAGTTCTTTGAGGCGAATTCTCAGTGCGATCTGATCGTCACCGTGGTGTCGGTAGCGATTACTTGAGCGTTGCAATCGTATCAGCCGGCAGGCATGGCGCTCACTCACCTTGAATGCGACCCTGAGGAACTCTACCAATTGCCGTTTGCGTGCCGGCCTCAAAGCTTTTTTGCGATGACCTCCTGAAGCATATGCTTGTCCAGGGTCAGATCGGCAACCAAAGACTTGAGTTTACGATTCTCATCTTCCAGTAGTCGCAGCTTTCTAAGTTCAGCTACACCCATGCCGGCAAATTGCTTCTTCCAACGGTAAAAAGTGACCTCCGTGACTCCAAGACGCCGGCAGATCTCAACCACAGGAAACCCCCGATTCTGCCTGTCTGACAGCCGCTGCCACCTGCTCCTCTGTGAACCTCGATTTTCTCATTGTGTCTCCTTTCGGATTCTGAAAGTCTAACACAATTTTTTGGATCAGTTTATGGGGGGAACGTCAGTATGCGTACGGCACGATCGACACACCGCACCAACCGTAACGGCACATTTAAGGGGCGCCGCATCACTGAAACCTCGCACCGTTCTTGACTTTCCCGCCCGTCTTTGGCACTATGTCGAACCATGAAAAAACCTACCAGACAAATACATATCGGCTCCGATTGCCATTGGCGGCGATGCTCCCTGTTCGGTCCAGTCGATGTGCAGTACCGACACGCGTGACATTCCCGCTACCATCGCCCAGATCAATGGACTTGCCGAAGTCGGCTGCGAAATCGTCCGCTGTGCGGTGCCTGATCATGGATGCAGCCCTTGCCCTGGCCGAGATCAAACGTAAAAGCCCGATTCCGGTGATTGCCGATATCCATTTTGACTATAAACTGGCGCTGCAGGTTCTTGAGGGTGGCATCGACGGCCTGCGCCTCAATCCCGGCAACATCGGCGAGAAGTGGAAGGTTGCCGAAGTCGTCACGGCTGCCGCCGAGCGCAAGGTGCCGATCCGGATCGGCGTCAATGCCGGTTCGCTGGAAAAAGAGCTGCTGGAACGGTACGGCCATCCGACCGCCGAGGCCATGGTGGAATCGGCCCTGGGGCATATCCGCATCCTTGAAGATCTGAACTACCGGGAAATCAAGGTTTCCCTCAAGGCATCCGACGTGATGAAGACGGTGGCCGCCTACCGCCTGTTTTCCGAAAAGTTCGATTATCCGCTGCATATCGGCATTACCGAGGCGGGCACGATCTTTTCCGGCACGATCAAGTCGTCGGTCGGTCTCGGTATTCTGCTGGCCGACGGCATCGGCGATACCATGCGCGTTTCGCTGACCGGTGAACCGATGGATGAGGTCAGGGTCGGGTACGAGATCCTCAAGAGCCTCGGATTGCGCCAGCGCGGGGTGAATTTCGTTTCCTGTCCCACCTGCGGGCGCTGCCAGATCAACCTGATCAAGGTCGCCGAGGAGGTCGAAAAGCGGCTGCAGGGTGTGGACAAACGGATTACCGTGGCGGTGATGGGATGTGCCGTCAACGGTCCCGGTGAAGCACGCGAAGCCGATGTCGGCATTGCCGGCGGAAAAGGGGAGGGGCTGGTGTTCCGCCATGGCGAGATCGTCCGCAAGGTGCCGGAAGACCAGCTGGCCGATGCATTGCTTGAAGAAATAGCAAACTGTAGGAACTATTCAGAATTCAAAGCAATTACAGGATAAGGGGATGAACAGGATAAAATCTTTTAGATGCTTGACCAAAGATCTGGATTGAGTTACGTGATCCTGTATCCCTGTAAGTAAAAGATTTTGCTGTAACGATAACTAATCAATGGTATTGTACCACTCTGGGGACGTTTAATGCTTTATTCACGTTATTTTATACCGACCCTCAAGGAAACCCCTTCCGACGCCGAGGTGATTTCCCACCAGTTGATGCTGCGCGCCGGCATGATCCGCAAGCTCGCTTCCGGTATCTACAACTATCTGCCGCTTGGCCTGCGCTCGATTCGCAAGTTCGAGAACATCGTCCGCGAAGAGATGAACAAGGCCGATGCCATCGAGATGCTGATGCCGAGTGTCCAGCCGGCGGAACTGTGGCAGGAATCGGGACGCTGGGCTTTTTACGGCAAGGAACTGCTGCGCTTCAAGGATCGTAAGGACGCTGAATTCTGCATGGGACCGACCCATGAAGAGGTCATTACCGACATGGTGCGGCGCGAGATCAAGAGCTATCGCCAGATGCCGGTCAATTTCTACCAGATCCAGACCAAGTTCCGTGACGAGATTCGTCCCCGCTTCGGCCTGATGCGCGGCCGCGAGTTCATCATGAAGGATGCCTACTCATTTGACGTGGACAGTGCTGCGGCGGATCTCTCCTACGAGAAGATGTACAACGCCTATATGCGCATCTTCGAGCGCTGCGGTCTCAATTTCCGGGCGGTCGAAGCCGACACCGGCAGCATCGGCGGCTCTTCTTCCCATGAATTCATGGTGCTGGCTGATTCCGGCGAAGATGCCATCGTTTCCTGCGATGCCTGCCGCTATGCCGCCAATGTTGAAAAAGCGGAATCACCTTTGTTTACAGCATCATGCGGGTCAAACCTTGAAGCACTGCAAAAGATGTCAACACCGGACATGAAGACGATTGTCGATGTGGCTGCCTTTCTGAATGTGGCGACGGACCGAACCATTAAAGCGCTTGTGTACGCCTCCGACAGCGGTGATCTGGTCATGGCGCTGCTGCGCGGCGATCATGAACTGAACGAGCTCAAACTCAAGAACTACCTGGGATGGGACGAGATCCAGATGGCGACCGAAGAGCAGATTCTTGCCTGCACCGGTTCTCCGGTCGGTTTCCTCGGCCCGATCGGGCTCAAGCAGGATATTCCGGTCATTGCCGACAGGGTCGTCAAGGGCATGATCAATGCCGTGATCGGCGCCAACGAAGAAGGATATGCACTACATCAATGCCAATCTCGGCCGGGATTTCGAAGTGACCGGTTTTGTCGATATCCGCACCGTTGAGGCCGGTGATGCCTGTCCACGCTGCGAGAGCGGCAAGCTCGAGATGTGGCGCGGCATCGAGGTCGGGCATGTCTTCAAGCTGGGGACAAAATATTCCAAGGCGCTGAACGCGACCTATCTGGATGCCAACGGCAAGGAGCAGATTATTTTCATGGGATGCTACGGCATCGGCATCGGTCGCACCGTTGCCGCGGCGATCGAGCAGAATCATGACGAAAACGGCATCATCTTCCCGATTCCGATCGCTCCGTTCCACTGTTCGGTCGTGGCACTCAACACCAAGGACACCGGTGTCATGGCCGAGGCCGAAGAGATTTATTTCAGTCTCGAAAAACTCGGGATCGAGGTGCTGTTTGATGACCGCGACGAACGTCCGGGTGTCAAGTTCAAGGATAACGATCTGATCGGCATCCCGCTGCGCATCGTTGTCGGCAGCAAAGGGCTTGGCCGAAGGGAAGGTCGAGGTGAAGATTCGCACAACCGGCGAAGTACTGTCGCTGCCGATTGGACGAAGTGGCAGCCACTGTTAAGCAGTTCGTAGATGCGGCATTGGCACACGAAGAATAATCACAACTCAGCACGAGGGTTTTGCAATGCAGCCAAGCCACATTTGGGATTCCCAGCACGAATGCATGCCCCGTGAAGAGCTGGAACAGCTCCAGCTGGAGCGGCTCCAGGCAACACTCAATCGTGTCTACAAAAATGTTACCTGTTATCGTACCAAGTTTAATGAACTCGGCATCGTTCCCGAGGATGTCACTTCACTGGCCGATCTGTCGAAACTCCCCTTTACGACCAAGGAAGATCTGCGCGTCAACTACCCCTACGGCATGTTTGCGGTGCCGCTGCGCGAAGTCGTCCGGATTCACTCATCGTCCGGTACCACCGGCAAGCCGACGGTTGTCGGATACACCAAGAACGATCTGAAGATCTGGTCCAACCTGGTGGCCCGCTTCATGACCGCTGCCGGTGTAACCCACGATGATGTCGTGCAGATCGCCTTCGGCTACGGCATGTTTACCGGCGCCTTCGGTCTTCATTACGGCTCGGAGACGATCGGTGCGGCCGTTATCCCGATGAGCGGCGGCAACACCGACAAGCAGATCATGATCATGCAGGATTACAAGTCCACCGCACTGGTCTGCACCCCCAGTTATGCCATCACGCTTGCCGACCGGATTGAAAAACAGGGGATAGATCCCCAGACGCTCTCTCTCAAGGTTGGTCTGTTCGGCGGCGAACCCTGGTCCGAGGCGATGCGTACCGAAATCGAATCGCGCCTTATGATCAGCGCTACCGATAATTATGGCCTTTCCGAGATCATCGGTCCGGGTGTTGCGGGTGAATGCTGCTGCAAAAACGGCATGCATATCTCCGAGGATGCCTTCATCGCCGAGATCATCGATCCGGAAACCTGCCAGGTGCTGCCACCCGGCAGTGTCGGCGAACTGGTGCTGACGACGATCAGCAAGGAAGCCTTCCCGATGATCCGCTACCGGACACGGGATATCACCAGTCTTGATTATGCCGCCTGCGAATGCGGTCGAACCATGGTCAGGATGAAAAAAACCATGGGGCGCTCCGACGACATGCTGATCATCAAGGGTGTCAATGTCTTTCCCTCGCAGATCGAGGAGGTGCTGGTTGCGATAGAAGGGTGTGAACCGCACTACCAGCTGGTTGTTGATCGAAAGGGTTCACTGGATGTGCTGGAGGTCTGTATCGAGGTTAGGGAGAATATCTTCTTCGACGAGATGAAAAAACAGCGCGCCTTTCTGGATATGGTCGGAAAGAGGATCGATTCTGTTCTCGGCGTCGGCGTAACGGTCAAGCTGGTTGAACCGAACAGCATTCCGCGCCATGAGGGGAAAGCCCAGAGAGTTATCGATAAGCGGGTGGTGTAATCCCCGCCGTTGTTCCGTTCTACTATGTAAAGCCGCTCACCAGCGTGGTGCTGACGAGCGGCTTTTTTTCCGAAAGCTTTACATCACTCGTTTTTACTAACGAAATAACCCGCAGAAAAGACAGGGAACCAATGACTATCAAGAAACTATCGGCCGGCGACATTATTGAAGCCCGTTGTACCAAGTGTCGCGAAGTGCTGAATCACCGAATCGTTGCCATGGTGGAAGGAAAAGTCGTACGGGTCGAATGCAACACCTGTAACGGCGTACACAACTATCATGCACCTCCATCGGCAAAAGAAGCCAAAGCACCACGAGCCGCATCCGCCAGCAAACCCCGCTCAACCTCCGCAAACCCGCGCGTACCGAAGAAAGATCCTGTCGAAGCCGAACGGGAAGAGTGGGCATCGCTCTCGCCGACGTTCAATCGTCGACAAAGCGCTCCCGTACGACATGAATGGCCGGTTCCAGGTCAGAAACCTGATTCAGCACCCTACATTCGGGCTTGGCATCGTGAAGGCGGTCATCGTCCCGAACAAGATGCAGGTTCTCTTTCAAGGACGGGATCAAACTGCTTCGCTGTCTGTAACAAAAATTGGCCTTGATTTATAAGGCTGTTTGCATTACTTACACTACATCTGCAACTGTATACACTATTTCTGTACTGCAATCTGTGCCACATATCGACCACCCACCCTGAAAGGAGAGTACCGATGTCTGTCAAACCGTTTGTTTATCAGGATCCGTTCCCGCTTGCCAAGGATGAAACCAAATACCGCAAAATTGAAGGTTCGGAGAAGTATGTAACGGTCGAGAAGTTTGCCGACACGGATGTCGTGCGAGTCTGCCCCGAGGCGCTCACCATTCTCGCCAATGAAGCGATGCGGATGTTTCCTTTCTGCTCCGTCCGGCTCACAACGAGCAGGTCGCCAAGATCCTGAGCGATCCGGAAGCATCGATGAATGACAAGGGGGTTGCTCTGGCTTTCCTGCGTAACGCCGAAATCGCCGTCCCAATTTGATCTGCCGGTCTGCCAGGATACCGGCACCGCAACCGTTGCCGCCAAGAAGGGACAGCAGATCTGGACCGGCGTCAAGGACGAGGAGTGGCTTTCCAAGGGGATCTACAAGACCTATACCGAGGAGAACCTGCGCTACTCGCAGACCGTGGCGCTCGATATGTACGAAGAGATCAACACCGGCACCAACCTGCCGGCCCAGATCGATATTCTGGCCACCGACGGCGATTACTACAAGTTCGTCTTCATGGCCAAAGGGGGCGGTTCCGCCAACAAGACCATGCTGTATCAGGAAACCAAGGCGCTGCTGACACCGGACAAACTGTTCAAGTTCCTGGTCGAAAAGATGAAGTATCTCGGCACCGCCGCCTGTCCTCCGTACCACATCGCCTTCGTCATCGGCGGCACCTCTGCCGATGCCTGCATGAAGACGGTCAAGCTGGCCACCGCCAAGGAACTGGACGGACTGCCGACCGCCGGCAATGAGCATGGCCAGGCTTTCCGTGATGTCGAGCTGGAGAACAAACTGCTGGAAGCCGCCCAGAAGCTCGGCATCGGCGCCCAGTTCGGCGGCAAGTATTTTGCCCACGATGTGCGGGTCATCCGTCTGCCGCGCCACGGCGCCTCCTGTCCGGTCGGCATGGCGGTTTCCTGCTCGGCCGACCGCAACATCAAGGCCAAGATCACCAAGGACGGCCTGTTCGTCGAGGAGATGGACCGCAATCCGGGCCGTCTGATCCCCGAGCAGTATCGCGGCAAGCATGAGCATGGCGTCAAGATCGATCTGAACAAGCCGATGAAGGAGATTCTGGCCGAACTGACCAAGCATCCGGTTTCCACGCCGCTGCTGCTCATCGGCACCATCGTGGTCGGCCGCGACATCGCCCACGCCAAGTTCAAGGAGATCATGGACAGCGGCAAGCCGCTGCCCGAATACCTGCTCAAACATCCGATCTACTACGCCGGTCCGGCCAAGACCCCGACAGGCAAGGCATCCGGTTCCTTCGGTCCCACCACCGCCGGCCGGATGGATTCCTATGTTGATGAACTCCAGTCCAAGGGCGGCTCGCTGATCATGATCGCCAAGGGGAACCGCAGCCAGCAGGTGACCGACGCCTGCAAGAAATACGGCGGCTTCTACCTCGGCTCCATCGGCGGTCCGGCCGCAGTTCTGGCCGAAGAGAACATCAAGAAGGTCGAATGCATCGACTTCCCGGAACTGGGGATGGAAGCGGTCTGGAAGATCGAAGTCGAGAACTTCCCGGCCTTCATCCTGGTTGATGACAAGGGCACTGACTTCTTCAAGCAGCTCGGTTTGTAAGAAGAGACCTGATAGCCGTAAACGAAAGCCCCGCGTGCTTCTGCATGCGGGGCTTTTTATGTTGCTATGAACCGCTCCGTTAAAGACGAATGGGCAGATCAATACACTTCATCATGACTGCCGATATCGAGCAGAATAATCTCCTTTTCGGTTACAAGCAGCGTGAGAGTGATACGATAGCTGTAGGTAAGGCTGACGGCATGGCAACCGGTCAGTTTTCCTGACAGCGGATGCAGTCTCAAGGCGGGTTGAAACGGGTCGTGCTGCAGGTTGGTGATCACCTCGGCAAAACGGGGTCTGAGATCGGGATGTTTTTTGAAGAACCTGCGGGCCTGACGAAGGAACTGCTGCGGGGTGGTAATGATATACACGTTAGTCATCACCATCTGAATCAAGTGCTTTAAGCAGATCATCGGCTGAGGTAAACTTCATCATCTTGCCCGCCTTGACATCCTTCAGAGATGCCTGTACCCGGGCCAAATACGCCTCGTTGGCCTCTGCCACCAATTCCTGGTAACGATCTTCGGAAAGTACAACATATTGCGGCTGGTTATTGCGGATGATATGTACGTCACCGTTGGCTATGATATCATCCAGCGCTGCAATTCCGCGCCTCTTGATTTCTTGTGCCGGGATAACATTCATAATCAGACTCCTTCTGGTACTTAATTAAGTACCAAGATCATAACACAATCCGCTTATTGTTCAACAGAATATTACTTCATCGCGGCAATGAGCGGCCCGTATATCCGCCCTGCCAGCGTGCCGAACTCTTCTCCCCACGGTTCCTTGCCGCCAAAGCAGAGGGCCACCGCCTGATTGTCGCATTCTCCGGGAAACCCCCCATGCTGATCGCCCCGCCAGCTCGTTTCCGCCTTATGCCGGCCATCGTGCAAAAAAGCCCAGGACGTTTCGGGAAAAAACGGGAGTGGTCGTGTCATTCCGTCGCGATACAGATCAAGCAGATCTGACAGTAGTGCCGCCGCATCGTCAACCGGTGGCAGTTCCAGAACCGAGTCGGAGGCGATCAGCATGCTCTGTTGCGGGTAGCCTGCTGCCGTGGCGACGTTGAGAAGCAGGTGGTCGAGCCAGACGGCGAGCCGGTCCTTCCCCTTCATCCCGGCAGAGCGCCAGCGCAGATGCATGCCGCTCCGGCAGTTGTCGAGAACGGCATGCAGCTGCACGTTCTCATGGGCAAACGTAACCGTAAGCGGCTCCAGGGGCGCGCCGAGCTGCGGTTCAAGTGCCGCGGCAAACTGACGGCTTTTCTCCCAGACGGCATCAAAGGCCGCCTTGCCGGCCGACAACGGCGGCAGAGCCCCGTGTGACCGTGCCGTTGCCAGGCAGTCTTCGTACGGCGCGCCTTTCAACAGCCGGCTGACCAGCTCCTGCGAGAGGTTGTAGCGCGACAGGGCATCCAACGAAAACGGCTCAGAGTCATCGGGCTCCTCAGCAGGGTTGAATGGCTTGACCAGCAGGCGTTGCTCAAGAAAAGCGGCGGCCGGATTTGCCAGGAAGCGCCGCAACTGCTGCAGGTCTATCTGCAGGATCGACGTGCCATCAAGCGGCAGCGGTTCATGTATGAACTCCCGCTGGGAGCGCCCCGACAGCCGTCTCGCTTCGACTGCCCGGCAGGTTTCCCGGTCGTAACTGAACAGGTGTGCCGGGTCGTGACCGTCAAAGTAGAGGGGGCTGAAGCCCTGCAGGCGGTGCCGGACAAGAATGGCTGCGGGGGTAACGCCATCCACTCCGACAAATCCCTTGGCAACGTAGTCGAGCAGTTCGGCGACCAGAACCGACGGCGGCATGCTGCTGTTGTCGCGGTTGTTCTGACCGTTGTAGCTGATGCAGAAGCGATCCTCTGCCGCCATGAGCGCCTCAAGGAACAGGTAGCGGTCTTCATCCCGCAATGACCGGTCTCCGCGCCGCCTGGCGCCGTTCATCAGGCTGAATCCGGGAGGTCTCTCCGTACGCGGAAACTGTCCGTCGTTCATCCCTGCCAGCCAGAGCACCCGCATCGGAATGCTCCGCATCGGCAGCATCGCGCAGAACGTGATCGAGCCCCCCATGAAGCCATATCCGCCGCCACCTTTTGCCAATACCTCGCTCAGATGATCCCGCACGGCATCGAGCGCTATCGGCTCGGTGAAGCCATAGAGTGAACAGGCCTCACGGAGTGAATTGAGCGCTTTGGCAACAGCGAGCGGCCCGGCGGCATCGCTTTCGTCGGGCAGCAGCAGGTGGGTACCGGTCGTGGCGAGGAGCTCGGCCCACTCCGGCAGCGTGTGACGTGCGCTCAAGCGGGCGGAACTGTTCCGGGCGATGGTGATGAATTCTGCCAGTTTCCCCAGTGCCTCCGCCTGTCGGCCCGAACAGGCGGGGTAGGGGAGTATCCCGCTGAATGTGGCAGAATCGTCCGGCGACATGGCATAGCCGAGGAACAGCTTGTCCAGTCCGGCTTGCCAGCTGAAATCGCTATAGCTGGGGAAACCGAGATCGGCACGGTGATCGGCGTCAAAACCCCAGCGGACGTTACAGTCGGTAAGCCAGGTTCTGATCGCGATGAGTTCATCTTCATCGATACCAAAGCGCTTCATTACGACCGGAATTTCGAGGAGATCCAGCATGTCATGAAGGGCAAAACGGCTTGAGGCCATGTCGATGATTTTGAGGAATGCATCGACAAAAAGGCTTTCCCGGCGCATGCTGCGGTCGGCAATCGTATAGGGGAGCGGCGGCCGGCCGGTTGATCTGCTGCCGAACACCGAGCTGATATAGGGTGCGTAGGTTTCAATATCCGGGATCATCACGACGATGTGACGCGGCTCCAGATCCGGCAGTTCGTCAAACTGTGCCAGCAGATTGTCGTACAGAATCTCCATCTCGCGCAGCGGGCCGTGGCACGAGTGGATCTGCAGTGAACGGTCATCCGCTGAAACGACACGTTTAACGCCTTCGGCCGGGCGGTCGAACAGGGTGAGGATGTCGTTTTGAATGGTGGAGAGGACGGAGGGGGACGTGGTCCCGCCCTGTTGCCGCGTCGTTTCAGCCGGAGTGTCCAGCTCCTCCTGCTTCGAAACCGTATTCCAGAAGCGTCTCGAAGAATTCCTGACCCAAGGTACCGAGTGACGAAAGGAGCGGATTGCCGGTTTCGTAATATTCTTCCGCTTCAACGGGGAGAGCTGCCTGCAGCGCCAGGCGGGATTGTCTCTTCTCGGAGATGATCGATCCCCAGTATTGCCCGCAGGGATTGAGCAGATAGCAGGTCACGTCGCAATAGGTCGAAAGCAGCCGGAGCGCTTCCAGGTGGAACGGCGGCAGGTAGGAGATGCCAAAGAGGCTGATACGCCGGGGCAATGTGCCGTTAAGCGGAGCGCCGCCGGACACGTGACGCTGCACTGCTCTCAGCAGCGCGGCCCGGTGACTCCCCCGGCAGTCGCGATTGATTGCGCGCCATAACTGCGCTTGCCAATCATCGTCGTCACCATCGTCCCAGCGCAAGGACCATTTCCGGACGGAAGATGGTATATTGGTCGAAGCAGTTGGCTATGGAGCGGGAAATCTGCAGCGAGACGGCGATCATCATGGCCATCACCAAGATAGGCGGCAATCTGTTCGAAACCTTTCTGGCGCGCCAGATCCGGCAGCTGCGCCGCGATACGCCAGGTCAGCGAGCTCTGGGTAAAGGTGGCCGATGAATATGATGCGGGAAGTATCGCTGTGAAGCTCCGGTCGAGCAGATCGTTTGGGAAACTGAATTCGAGACCGGCCGATACCCCGAGACGAGCGGCCAGCTCCATGGATATCCAGCGGGCCATGCCGTTGCTGAGGATGACGATACTCTCCGCTTCCAGCGGTGACAGCGGCGAGGAACTGATGGTGCTCGGCAAGCGCCTCAAGCAGGCGGTGCTGGGAAGAGCTTGTGATGAGTCGTAGCGTCGGCATAGCGGGAACTATACCGGAATTGGCTGGACAAACAAGCAGGAATTACGGTATGTGAACGTAAATATTTAGTACGGTATACATTATGTTCTGCGCGGTTCCTGCAGATAATAATGCCGTTAACGCACGTATCCGGTTTATTAGAGGTAGGAGGTATTATTCAAGTGCTCAAAAGCATGACAGGGTATGGTAAAGGGGAAGCATCCACCCCACAGGGCGATTTTATCGTCGAGATCCGTTCCGTCAACCACCGCTATGGTGAAATCTCCGTGCGGATGCCGCGTACGTTTTACGCGTTCGAAAACGAGGTGAAACGTCTGGCGGCTTCGGTTCTCAAACGGGGCAAGATTGACATTTCCGTGCAGTGGGATGAGACCGCTGCCGCACATACCGCTCCGCAACTGGATATGGCTGTCGCGCGTGGTTACTATGAAGCCTATTCCCGTTTGGCAAAAGAGCTGAATCTGCCGCAGGATGCCCCCCCCGCATTTATCATGTCACAAAAGGGAGTGATGAAAGAGGTGGCCGGGTCTGTTGATGAGACTGAATTGCAGCCGCATGCTCCTGACTGCCGTGCAGGCTGCCGTTGCAGCGCTGGATGGCATGCGGATACGGGAAGGCGAAGCACTCGCTCAAGATCTGCAAGCCAGGCGCTCACAGATTGCCGAGTGGACGGCGCAGATAGGGGAGCGGACACCGCAGGTGGTGGTGGAATACCGCCAAAAATTAAAGACACGGCTGGATCAGCTCTTGGACGGTGCTGAAATGGACGAAAGCCGATTGTCCCAGGAAGTAGCGCTGCTGGCAGATCGCTGCGATATAACGGAAGAACTGGTTCGACTCGCCAGCCATTTCAACCAGTTTGACGAGGCGCTGCGCAGTTCCGAGCCGGTAGGGCGCAAGCTTGATTTTCTGATGCAGGAGATGAATCGGGAGGTCAACACCATCGGATCGAAATCAAATGATGCCGGTATTACGAACCAGGTTATCCAGATCAAGGCGGAGATGGAAAAAATGCGGGAACAGGTTCAAAATGTGGAGTAATCTGAATTGCTTGTTTTTGCGCATGGAGCAATTATTGAAAGGCATATCCGATGAAACGTGAAGGCTTGATTCTTATTCTTTCGGCTCCATCCGGGGCCGGTAAAACGTCCCTCTGCCGGGAATTATTCAAAACATTTCCCGACATGAAGGAGTCCGTCAGTTATACGACCCGTGCTCCCAGGGCCGGTGAGGTTGAGGGTGAGGCGTACCATTTTGTAAGCCAAGAGGTGTTTGACCGTATGGTTGCGGAGGATGCTTTTGCCGAATGGGCCGAGGTTCATGGTAACAAATACGGCACGGCGCTGCATACGCTGGAAGATGCCCGGAAGAACGGAATCGATCTGGTTCTGGATATTGATATTCAAGGTGCCAAAACACTGAAGGAACTGTTTGACGGCGGGGTCTATGTGTTTATCATGCCGCCAAGTATGGCTGAATTGCGGCGCCGGCTTGGAATCCCGCTCGACCGACGCACCAGGAGGTGATTGAGCGGCGTATTGCCAAGGCGGCTGACGAGATCAGGGAGTCGCGCTGGTATGACTACATAATTATTAACGATGATTTTGATGTTGCATGCCGGGAATTGGCGGCAATAGTCATTGCCCATCGTCGCAAAACCTTTAGAATGATGGAAAAAGTCGGAAAATTGTTTGATATCTGATATAAATTAGGGTACAAATATCGTTCATTTAAAGTTGCAGGAAGGAGTAAATTTATGGCTCGCGTAACCGTTGAAGATTGTCTGGAAAAAGTTGAAAACAGATTCCAGCTCGTAATACTGGCAGCAAAGCGGGTGAAACAGCTCTATAAAGGGGCACAGCCGTTGGTAGATTGCAAAGACAACCGCCAGGTTGTCACCGCTCTTCGTGAAATTGCAGCCGGAAAAATCGGTTTCGAAGTTTCAAAAAAACAGCGCCCCTAACCTGCCATCTAATGGGTGAAACTGGAGTTATTCCGGTTTCACCCTTTTTTTATCTACCGTCGTACATTCCCAATAGTTCTATTACAGGCGACAAATAGCGAATGATCCGGCTCAACGACATTCTTGATAAGGTTTCGGCGTACAATCCGACTGCTGATCATAATCTGATTCGCAAGGCGTACGTGTACTGTGCCAAGGTGCATCAGGGGCAGACGAGGTTGTCCGGAGAACCGTATATCATTCATCCGATGGAGGTGGCCGGTCTTCTGGCCGATCTGAAGCTGGATGTGCCCAGTATTGTCACCGGCTTTCTGCACGATACAATCGAGGACACCCTGGCAACATCGGAGGAATTGCCAAGATGTTCGGCGATGAGGTTGCCGCTCTGGTCGATGGCGTCACCAAGATCAGCAAGATCAACTTCAAGACCAAGGAAGAGAGCCAGGCGGAAAACTTTCGCAAGATGTTGCTGGCGATGGCCATCGATATTCGCGTTATTCTGGTCAAGCTGGCAGACCGCCTGCACAACATGCGAACCCTGGAGTTTCAGGATGAAGTGAAGCAGCGGCGCATTGCCCGGGAAACGATGGATATTTACGCTCCCATTGCGAACCGCCTCGGGATTTCATGGGTAAAGGTTGAGCTGGAGGACCTGTCGTTCCGCTATTTGCATCCGGAAATATATTTCGATCTGGTCAAGAAAATATCCCAAAAGAAGCAGGAACGTGAAGCGTTTGTTGAAGAAGCAAAGGCCATCATCTCGGAAAAACTTGCTTTTTACGGTATCCATGGTGAAGTGTCCGGTCGGAGCAAGCATCTCTATTCGATCTATCGAAAGATGGAAAAGCGCAATGTCGAGTTCGAAGAAATTTACGATCTGATTGCGGTCAGGATTCTTGTTGAGATGTTCGTGAATGTTATGAAGTGCTGGGGGTGATTCATTCGGCATGGAAACCGATTCCGGGGCGTTTCAAAGACTACATTGCCATGCCCAAGGGGAATATGTACCAATCCCTGCACACAACCGTCATCGGGCCTCAGGGTGACCGGATGGAAGTCCAGATCCGGACGCATGAGATGCACAGTGTTGCCGATGCCGGAATTGCGGCGCACTGGAAGTACAAGGAGGGGAAGGGGTATGACGAGAAGGAGGTCAAGCGCTTTGCCTGGCTGCGCCAGCTCCTCGAATGGCAGCAGGATCTGCAGGATTCCAGAGAGTTCATGGATTCGGTCAAGGTTGAGCTGTTTACCGAAGAGGTCTATGTTTTTACTCCCAAAGGGGATGTGAAGGGGTATCCCAAAGGGTCCACGCCGATCGATTTTGCCTACAGCGTCCATACCGATATCGGCCATCGCTGCGTTGGCGCAAAGGTCAACGGCAAGCTGGTGCCGCTCAAGTACGAACTGAAGAATGGCGATATTGTCGAGGTTATAACCTCGCCGCACCACACCCCCAGCAAGGATTGGCTCAAGATCGTCAAAAGTTCCCGGGCCCGCAACAAGATCAGGGCCTGGATCAAAATTGAAGAACGTAAGCGCAGTATCGTGCTGGGACGTGAAATCTGTGAAAAAGATTTTCGCAGATATTCAATCAATCTTCAAAAAATACAAAAAAGCGGCGAGTTCAAGAAAATCGCCGCCGAATTCGGCTATGCAGCCGACGATGACCTGCTGGCGGCAGTCGGCTATGGGAAGATATCCAGCGGCCAGATAGTCGGCAAACTTCTTCCGGAAGAAAAACTGAAAGAGCGGGCCGAGCATAAGGAATCAAGGCTTGAGTCGGTTATCAATAGGCTGAAGGGAAAATCAAGCAGCGCGGTTGAAATCGGCGGGCTGGACGATGTGCTGGTACGTTTTGGCAAGTGTTGCAATCCGGTGCCGGGGGATGACATCATCGGCTTTATCACGCGCGGTAAAGGCGTCACGGTGCATACCGCCGACTGTCAGTTTGCTCTGGAAAGCGATCCTGAGCGGCGTGTCGATGTGGCCTGGAACAAGGTCAAAACTGCTGCGCTGCCGGTAAAAATCAGGGTGCTGTGTCATGACGTTAAAGGCATTCTGGCGACGATCACCCTGGCAATCACGAATTGCGAGGCCAATATTGCCAGTGCCCAGATCCAGAGTACCATTGACCAGCGGGGTGAAAACATTTTCGAGGTCAACGTCATCGATCTCGCTCATCTTCAGAAGGTCATGAATTCGCTGATGAAAATAAAGGGTGTCATTAAAGTGGAAAGGATCAGACAATGAAATTGGAGATACTATCGACCGACAAAGCACCGGCAGCAATCGGTCCGTATTCACAGGCGGTAAAATGCGGGAACATGTTGTTCTGCTCCGGTCAGATCCCGCTTGATCCGGCCACAGGTGAGGTCGTTGCGGGTGATGTAACCGTGCAGGCTGGGCAGGTGATGAAAAATATCGCGGCAGTGCTATCCGCTGCAGGTATCGGGTTTGACGACGTGATCAAAACAACCATTTATCTGGTCGATATGGCTGATTTCGCTGCGGTTAATGAGGTGTATGGCCCCTGTTTTCCACGCCATAAACCGGCCCGTTCCACTGTTGCCGTAAAATCTCTGCCGCGCAATGTGTTACTTGAGATAGAAGTGATCGCCAGCTTGTAACAGATTGAAACAACGAAAAAAAGCCGCACCCTGTGAGGGCGCGGCTACATGATGACAGCTGATCTGAAACCTGGTCTAAAGAGACTTGGTAACGAAACCTGAACGGATACAGCGGGTACAAACCTTTACGGTCATGATGCTGCCGTTGTTCTTGACAGCCTTGATTTTCTGAAGATTCGGATACCAGACAGTACGGGTTTTGTTGTTCGCATGGCTGACGTTGTTTCCGAAGCTGGGGCCTTTTCCGCAAATTTCACATTTTCTTGACATATTGTTGTCCTCCGTTGATTACTGAAAAAATTCTTATAGCAGACTGACGTGGTTGTTGCAAGAAAAAATATGGGATACCGTATGAATATCATCAAGGCATTGCTCACACTTTGTATCATTGGATTGGTTGTTATAACGGTACTGTTTATAGATTTTACCTATAAAACCTTTTCATATCGCCAAAATACCCAAAAAGCTGACGCAATAGTCGTGTTAACGGGTGGCAAGGGACGCGTGGAAGAGGGGATTCGTCTGTTTCGAGAGTCTCGCGCGAAATTTCTTTTTCTTGTGGGAGTTGACCCGTCAGTCAGAAAAAGTGATCTGTATCGACCCAAGCCTGGTGATCCTTCTGTCGACAACGTCATACTTGAGAAGTCATCCCGCAATACGCTTGAAAATTCAATCTTCGGGCGTGATGTAATCGTAGGTAATGGCGTCCACTCGGTGCTTCTGATTACCTCGCGGTATCATCTCAAGCGCGCTTCCATACTGTTCCGCAATTCTCTTCCCAAAGACATAACCATTATTCCGTACCCCGTCGATACGGTCAATCTGAAGGAGTCGTGGTGGAGTCATGGCGGCAGTTTTCATCTGTTGTTTCGTGAGTTTTATAAATACTGCATGTTACGGATGTTTTTTCTGCTGGCTCCGGAAGAGCTTCGGGAAAGCGTGATGCCTACGGTTTCGGGTGGGTGACACCCCTTTCATATTTACTCTCGATCTGTTATAGTTCAACGCTCATTTCACGAACGAAAGGTTTTTATCATGCGTTATATCAGTACCCGTGGCGGCATCAACCCCATTTCCTTTAAAGATGCCGTCATGATGGGCTTGGCCTCGGATGGAGGTCTGCTTCTGCCGCAATCCTACCCAACAGTCACCAGAGAACAGCTTGAATCCTGGCGTGGGCTCAGTTATCCGGAGCTTGCCTTTGAAGTCATATCACGGTACGTCGATGATATCCCTGCAGGCGATCTTAAAGGCCTGATCGCGCGCTCGTATGCCAGCTTTTCTCACCCCGAGGTGACACCCCTGGTCAAGAAGGATGGCGTCTATATTCTCGAACTGTTTCACGGCGTAACGCTGGCTTTCAAGGATGTTGCACTGCAGTTTCTGGGCAATCTGTTCGAATATATACTGGCGGAACGCAATCAAACGTTGAACATCATCGGCGCCACGTCCGGTGATACCGGCAGTGCGGCGATTCACGGCGTTCGCGGGAAAAAGGGCATTTCCATATTCATTCTGCATCCGCTTGGCAAAACCTCCGCAGTTCAGGCGTTGCAGATGACCTCTGTCACCGACGCCAATGTTCACAATATTGCCGTACGCGGCACCTTTGATGACTGTCAGGATATGGTAAAGGAGCTCTTCGGAGATTTGGCTTTCAAAGAAAAATATTCTCTGGGTGCGGTAAATTCAATCAATTGGGCACGGGTGCTGGCACAGGTGGTCTATTATTTTTATGCCTGGCTGCGGGTCACCGATGAAACGGATGCCCCGGTTCATTTTTCGGTGCCTACCGGAAATTTTGGCGACATTTTTGCCGGTTACGTTGCAAAAAGAATGGGATTGCCTGTCGATAAGCTGCTGCTGGCAACGAATGAAAACAATATCCTGACCCGTTTCATAAATTCATCCGATTACTCTCTGGGAGCGGTCGTTTCGACCGTTTCACCCTCCATGGATATTCAGATCGCTTCCAATTTCGAGCGCTACCTGTTTCATCTGTTTGCTGAAAACCCGACCCGGCTTAAAGAAGCATTCGTTGAACTAAAGGAGCATGGCCGCATTTCGTGCTCTCCGGATGAAATGGTGCAGGTTCGCAAGGATTTTTGCTCCGCTTCGGTTAACCAGGCTGATACGCTTCAGGAAATCCGTGATTTTTACGCTGACACCGGATACCTGCTCGATCCTCACACGGCAGTCGGTGTCAAGGCCGCCCGTGATCTGTTGCCTCCCGAATCGGCCAGAGTCTGCCTTGCCACTGCTCACCCGGCAAAATTCAGCGAAACGGTGGAACAGTCTCTTGGCTTCCAGGTGCCGGTGCCGGAATCAGTCCAGGAACTGTATGGAAAACCTACCCGATGCGAGATTATGGATGCTGATTTAGACAGCGTTCGTACATTCATCATTGCGCACATAGACTAGCTACCGGCCCCCATGTCAGAAAAAAGGAATATAGCTCGGGCGGCAGGGATTCTAGGCAGCGCTACGATGCTCTCCCGTGTCATGGGCATGGTACGGGACATGGTCGTATCACGTCTGTTCGGCGCCGGTCTGGCCACTGATGCGTTTTTTGCGGCATTTCAGATCCCCAACATGCTGCGGCGGTTTTTTGCCGAGGGAGCGTTGACTTCCGCGTTTGTCCCGACCTTTTCGGCAACGCTCTCGCAACAGGGAGAGGAGAAAGCCCGCGAGCTGGCCAATATCTGCTTCACACTGCTTACCATCGTAATGGCGGGTATTACGCTGGCCGGCATTATCTTCTCTCCCGTCATCGTCGGTCTGATGTTTCCTGGTTTCAAGGCCGAGCCGGGGAAATATGAACTGACCATTCTGCTCAATCGCCTGATGTTTCCCTACATCTTTTTCATCAGTCTGGTAGCCCTCTGTATGGGCATCCTCAATACGCTGCGGCACTTCTTTACGCCAGCCATATCAACCGTATTTCTGAATATTTCCATGATCCTGGCTGCCCTCTGTCTGCGGGGTTTTTTCGAGGTTCCCATCACTGCCCTGGCGGTCGGCGTTCTGATCGGCGGCTGTATCCAGCTGCTCTTACAGCTGCCGGTTCTCTGGAGCAAAGGGTTTCCACTCAAGCCCGATTATTAACTTCAACTCTCCTGAAGTCCGCCGTATTGCCCTGTTGATGCTCCCGTCCGTTTTCGGGGTGGGTGTCTACTATCTGAACATAGCTGTCAGCGCCATCCTGGCCTCTCTGCTGCCACAGGGGAGCGTTTCGTATCTCTATTATGCCCAGCGACTGTTCGAATTTCCCCAGGGTATTTTTACGGTATCGGTGGCGCAGGCGGTTTTGCCGTCGATGAGCAGGCAGGCCGCAGAAGGCGATATCGCAGGTATGAAAGAGACACTCTCTTTTGGCGTGCGTTTGACGCTTTTTATCACCATTCCCGCCATGGCAGGTTTGATGGTCTGTTCAACGCCGATTTTCAGCCTGATATTCATGGGGGGCGCTTTCGGTTATGGCACAGTCGTTAACTCAGCCCTGGCGCTGCTGTACTATTCCATGGGTTTCTCGTTTGTTGCATTGACACGAGTACTGGCTCCGGTATTTTATGCGCTGAAAGATACAAAAACTCCGGTACTTACAGCACTTATATCGTTTATCATCAACTTCTGCTTGAGCCTTGCGTTGATGGGGCCTCTCAAACATGGCGGATTGGCTCTGGCAACTACGCTTTCAGCGTTCTGCAACATGCTGCTGCTGCTCTGGTTCCTCAGGCGCAAGATCGGTTCATTTGGCGGTACCCGCATCATGGTGACTGCATGTAAATCGAGCGCAGCATCGATTCCAATGGCGGCTGCTGTCTGGTACGGCTGTTCGTTTATCGATTGGTCACAAGCGGGACATAAACTGTCGAAAGGTTCTGTCCTGGGAGCTTCTATTATCTGTGGAAGCGTCATATACATGCTGATAGTGAAATTGTTGCGCTCGGAAGAGGCTCTTGAAGCGATATCACTACTGCGCAGGAAGTTGAAGAAAGGGTAGCACACCAATGTACAGTTCATATTATATGACAGCGAACGGACCCGGAGTCGTGTATGCCACGGATCAGGGGATTGTAAAAGTTGATATCCCGGATCTGAGTCAGCACAAGACGGATCAGCACGTGGAATTACCGGAGGTAGAGCCGTCGGAATTAACCGTTCGGGTCGCACTCCTGCTGCAGAGATATTTCCAGGGTGAACGCATCGATTTTGGTGATATTCCGGTTGTTCTCGATAGTCTGACCCGGTTTCGGCGCAACGTTCTGCTGGTGATCAGAAGCATTCCCTACGGTACAATCTGCAGTTACGGTCAGGTTGCGTGTGAGTGCGGCTCTCCGCACGCTGCTCGGGCCGTAGGTGGCGCGCTGGCTGCCAATCCGATTCCGATTATCATTCCCTGTCATCGTGTTGCAGGATCTGGTGGGCATCTGACCGGTTTTTCGGCTCCGGGTGGAGAGGGTACAAAAATGGCGTTGTTAAAGATGGAAGGTGTTGAATTCAAAGGGGTGCAGGTTGTTACAAATCAGGTGGTTATAAACAGGATTCCATGTCGTTAAAAAAAGTATTTATTACTGTGAAAAAATCTTGACAGCGCAAACCCCCATTATTACTGTAAACAATCATAACTAGTTGAAAATACATGTAAATACGGTTGTATAAAAAAACGGCATTTCGGATAAAACGCTTGCAAAAATATCACTTTTGCATATCGTCAACATCGTTCTCCACAGGTTATCCACAATTTTTGTGGATAAGAATAACAATCCAGTAAAAACAGTTACATCGCTAAATTTCATTAAGATTTGTCTCCACGTTCGGCGCGTTTTGCCTCTTCCCATAACGTGTCCATCTCTTCAAGAGTTGCGTTTTGCATCGGCACTCCCTGACTGAGCAGCTCTGTTTCGACGTAGCTGAAGCGCTTTTGAAAGCGGGTTATGGTTTTACGAAGAGCCTCTTCCGGATTGAGCGATAAAAATCTCCCCAGATTTGCGATGGCAAACAGCAAATCACCCAATCTCGTCTTCCATTCGTGTCGGATTACCCCCCGCCCACGCCTCTTCAAATTCATGCAGTTCCTCCATGACCTTTGCAAATACCTGATCGGCATGTTCCCAGTCGAAACCGACCCGTGAGGCCTTTTCACTTATTTTATGAGCCTTAAGCAGTGCCGGAAGATGGTCTGGAACACCTGAAAGTGCCGATGGCCGCTCGTCTCCCTTCTCCAGCTTTTTGATTTTCTCCCAGTTTTCGATCTGCGCATTGCTGTCCTTGATCTCAAGATCGCCAAATACATGGGGGTGGCGCCTGATCAGTTTGTCACAGAGGGTGCCGATGACATCGTCAATGGTAAAGTCGCCCGACTCCTCGGCAATGGCAGCGTGAAAAATCGGCTGTAGAAGCAGATCGCCCAACTCTTCCTTAAGATGCTGCGGCGATTTTTCGTCGATGGCCTCTATGACTTCGTAGGTCTCCTCAAGCAGGTACCGGGTAAGGCTTTCATGCGTCTGTTCCGCGTCCCATGGACAACCGCCCGGGGCGCGCAACTTGCGCATGATGTTTACGAGTTGTTCGAACGTGTAGGGTGTGGTCATGGTGATTCCTTTTTAGTGGTTGTTATTGATCCGACAGATATGCCCACTCTGTGTGATCTTGTCAATGAAACAGGTTGAAATTATGTGGACAATGAGCGGCAAGAATACTATGTTTACCTGCTGAAGCCCACTTTGTTCTGGTGCAGGAATGTGCATGCCTACAGTCAAACTTTCCGAAAACAATTCCATTGCCATTCCATCCGAAATCTTGAAAAAACTTGGCCTCGTGCCTGGTGATTCGCTTGCGGTAGAAGAGGTGAATGGTGAACTTGTTGTCCGTCCGGTCCGACCTGCAGCCGCATCGCCCGCGAAAACGCCTAAAGCTGATGGCAATAGCCTGAAAGAAGCAATTTCCCGCAAAAACCTTGAGACCGGCATCCAGTTTATTAAAGGAATAGGACCGAAGCTGGCAGCTCTGCTGGAAAAACGGGACATCCGCACGGTTGAGGACTTGCTCTATCTGTTGCCCCTGCGCTACGAAGACCGTCGCCAGCTGGTTCCGATCTTTTCGCTCTCTCCCGGGCAGAGCGCCGTTTTTTCCGGGACCGTTCTGTCTGCTGATGTGACGACGACCAAGGGTGGCCGTCGCGTGTTTGAAGCGCTGGTGCGCGATGAAAGCGGGACGATTGCCTGCAAGTGGTTTCATGCCAATGCCACCTGGATGAAGCGAACCTGGAAGATCGGTCGTGTCGGCGTTTTTAGCGGAGAGGTGAACCAGTTCGGTTATCAGCGCGAAGTACATCATCCTGATGTGGAGTGGCTGCCTGAAGGCGGCACACTGCAAACTCTGCTCGATTCCGATCCGGCCAATTTCGGACGAATAGTGCCGGTTTATCCGCTGTCGGAGGGGATTCATCAGAAAACCATGCGCCGGGTTATGCGCGAAGTTGTCAGATGGTTTTCTGACGAATATTGACTCTGTTGTGCCCGCCGAACTCTGCCCACAGGGATTTCCCCCTCTCCGCGAGGCGCTTGGACAGGTTCATGCTCCGCCATCCTGAAGCGGATCTTGCCGATCTGAACAGTGGAGCTACACCGGCACATCAGGCTCTGGCGTTTGACGAATTCTTCTTCTGGGAATTGGGGCTTGCCCTTAAAAAGCGCGGGGTGACACTGGAAGAGGGGATCGCCTTTCAGGTGACACATCGCTATACCAAAGAACTGGTCCGGCTGCTCCCCTTTGAGTTGACAACCGCCCAGCGGAGAGTACTGGCGGAGATAAAAACCGATATGATGGCGCCGCATCCGATGCATCGTCTGGTTCAGGGTGATGTGGGAAGCGGCAAGACACTTGTGGCGTTGATGGCGGCTCTGATTGCCGTTGAGAACGAGTATCAGGTGGCCATCATGGCACCAACCGAGATTCTTGCAGAACAGCACTGGCACACCATGCATCGCTGGTGTGCTCAGATGGGTCTGGAAGTCACGCTGATAACGGCCGGACTCAAGGGGAAGGCCAAAAAAGAGGCTCTTGAGCGGGTTGCTGACGGCAGCGCCCGGATCGTCATCGGGACCCATGCGGTTATTCAGGAGAAGGTCGAATTTGCCAGACTTGGTCTGGGAGTGATTGATGAACAGCACCGTTTCGGCGTTCTGCAGCGGGGCATCCTCAAAAAGAAGGGTTCGAATCCCGATATTCTGGTCATGACCGCCACTCCAATCCCCCGTACTCTTGCCATGACGCTGTTCGGAGATCTCGATCTGTCGGTAATTGATGAAATGCCTCCCGGGAGAATTCCGGTTGAGACGAAGATTTTTTTTGAGTCACGTCGCCCGCAACTCTATGATATGATCCGCGAAGAAGTTCGCCTGGGACGACAGGTCTTCGTCATTTATCCGTTAGTCGAAGAGTCGGAAAAAACGGATCTGAAGGCTGCCAGCCAAATGGCGGAACATCTGCAAAGCGACATTTTTCCCGGCTTGCGGGTTGGGTTGCTGCACGGCAGGTTGAATCCGGTGGAAAAAGAAGCGGTTATGGCTTCCTTTACGTCACGCGAATTCGATATTCTGGTTTCGACCACCGTTATCGAGGTCGGTATTGACGTTCCGAATGCGACCATGATGGTGATAGAACATGCCGAACGCTTCGGACTTTCGCAGCTGCATCAGCTGCGGGGCAGGGTGGGGCGCGGGAAAGAGAAGTCATACTGTATTTTGATGACAACCGGTAAACTGTCTGAAGATGGTGAAAAACGCCTGCGGGTGATGGAGATCGACCGGTGATGGCTTCAGAATTGCCGAAGCGGACCTGGAAATCAGGGGCCCCGGTGATTTCCTCGGTACTCGCCAGGCAGGTATGCCTGATTTTCGTGTCGCCAACATTCTGCGGGACGGCACACTGCTGGAAAAAGCCCGTCAGGCCGCGTTTGATCTGCTGGAACGTGATCCGGAACTTAACGCACCGGCACATGTACCGCTCTATGATGAACTGCTGCGACGCTGGGGCAAACGGCTGGAACTTGCGACAATAGGATAGGAACAGTATGCAGATTGTAACCGGCACAAATATTTACGATAACATTCTCGATGCATCCATTGTCACCATCGGCAATTTTGATGGTGTCCATCGCGGCCATGCAGAGATATTTGCTCATCTGAAGCGGCAGAGCGTGGAACGCGACCTCCCCTCTGTAGTGGTTACATTTGAGCCCCATCCATTAAAAATACTTGCGCCTGAATCAGCTCCTTCCCTGATAACGACATTTGAACAAAAAGCCGCTCTGATTGCGGAATCCGGCATTGACTATCTGGTTGTCGTCCCTTTTTCGAAAGAATTGTCCCAGCTGTCGGCGACTGATTTCGTACTCAACATTCTCTGCACTCCGCTCGGTATGCGGCATATTATTATCGGGCACGATTACGCGTTTGGCAGGAACCGGGAAGGTAACTTCCAGACACTCGAGAGTCTCGGCGCCCGACATGGCTTTACCCTTGAAGATCTCCCCCCGGTTGGAGAGGATGGCATTATCTTCAGCAGCAGCCTGGTGAGGTCAGCGGTTGTCGGTGGAGATATGGCGGCAGCTTCAAGAATTCTCGGCCGCTATTTCCAGATTTCCGGGACTGTCGTTCATGGTCGAGAAATCGGTCATGCACTTGGATTCCCTACGGCAAATATAGCCACACCCAACGAACTCTTCCCGCCGGATGGTGTTTATGCCGTGATGGCCCTGGTCGACGCCCAGCTTGTGAAGGGAGCCTGCAATATTGGATGTAATCCGACTTTTGGCGGGAATACGAGGACGTATCGAAGTGTTCCTGCTTGATTATTCGGGCAGTATTTACAGCCATGAGATTTCGGTTCAGTTTGTCCAGAGACTCCGGCCGGAGCGGAAATTTCCCGATGTCACCGCACTGAAGGCTGCAATCAGCCAGGATGTGGCAAACACTCGTATTATTCTGGATAACCTGAATAAAAACTATCTAAGACTGAGCAGTAGATTGGAGCTTTGTGCGCACTAAAATTGATCTGAAATTCTGGCTTGGCATTGCTGTCAGTCTCTTCTTCATGGTACTGCTGTTCAAAAAGATTGATTTTAAACTGCTGGGTGCCGCTTTTCGTTCAGCAGATTATCGCTATATCGTTCTGGCAATCTGTTTTACGTTTGTCAGTTTATTTTTGCGGGCTGTGCGCTGGCGCTATCTGTTGATTTCCAGGAAGAGTATTCCGCTTTCTTCACTCTATCCGGCAACCATTATCGGCTATATGGCCAATAATCTGCTGCCGGCCCGTTTGGGCGAGTTTGTTCGCGCCTATACGCTGGCACAGCGAGAACAACTCGAGACTCCTGAGGTGTTTGCCTCACTGGTGATTGACCGTCTTTTTGACGGATTTACGGTGCTGGTACTGCTTCTGTTTACGCTGTTTACCCTTCGGCTTCCGGTCGGGATGGAAGATGCCGCAGCTGCGCTCAGGGCTGGTGGGGCGATCATGTTTCTCCTGTATTGCGGCGTCATGCTGTTTCTGTATCTGCTGAAACGGCAGACCATGCGAACTCTTTCAACGGTCGGATATATCTTGAAACCGTTTCCCAAACGCTTTTCAGACAAACTCATCCCTCTTCTCGGTTCTTTTATCGGGGGGATCAGGCTGTCATCACGCGTGGAGCATGTTGCCGCACTGGTGGCTACATCGGCCGGGATCTGGCTGTTTTGCCTTCTTCCGGTAGATATGACGCTCCGGGCGTTTAATATTCATCTGCCGATGACGGCTTCACTGTTTATTTTGATTCTGCTGGTTTTTGCGGTTATGGTGCCTGCTTCTCCCGGTTATATCGGTACGTACCATTATGCCTGTTACAAGGGTCTCTCCGTGTTCGGCATTCCGGAGACCACATCTGTCAGTATCGCACTGATCATTCATGGCACGGGCTTTTTTCCGGTCATCATTGCCGGATTGTATTATCTCTGGAAAAACAAGTTATCTCTCAACGAACTTCAAAGGGCGGAAAAAGCCAGATGAGTTTACCCGGATTCAATAAAGTCAAGATGGACATTTTTCTTATTCTTTCATTCATTATTCCGTTTGCCATTTACATGGTCACGCTGGCGCCATCGGTAACTTTTTTTGACAGCGGCGAATTTCTGACCGCTACCGCTTCACTCGGATCGGCGCATTCTCCCGGATACCCGCTTTTTTTGATGTATGCCAAACCTTTTACCTGGCTGCCGCTCGGTAATATAGCATTTCGAGTTAATGTGGCTACCGCCGTTTCTTCCTCTTTGGCATGCCTGATGGTGTACATTCTGACCACCTCGTTACTGAAAAAAGAATCACTGCTTGAAGATGCGCGATTTAATCGGATTGCGGTTAAATTTGCCGGTCTGGCTGCTGCGCTCTCTTTTGGCGTCACGCCCCGTTTGTGGCTGCAATCAAATCATGATAAGCCGTATCCACTGCTGGCGTTTATTTCCGCAATTATTTTTTATCTGCTGCTGCAGTGGCAGGAACAGTACCGGGAAGGGAGTGAACGTCCGTCATATATCTACGTCTGCACGTTTCTGGCTGGTCTGGCGATGGCGGTGCATCAGACTGTCGTGCTATTATTGCCGGCCTGGTTTTTTATGATAGTTCTGACCGATTGGCGCATGATAAGACGCGGCAAGGAGCTGGTTCTTGCAACCGCTTTTGCTCTGCTCGGGTTCTCGGTTCATCTGTATCTACCGCTTCGGGCGCTGAGTAATCCGCTGCTTAACTGGGGGGACCCCAAAACGCTGCATCAGTTTTTGTGGCATTTTCTCCGGAAAGGGTATCCGAGTGAGCCCCCGGTACGAAATGTAATGCTTTTGTGGGCCCAGATCAGGGCATTTAATGTTCCACGAGAGTTTACCTGGGTTGGTGTCATATTGCTGCTGCTTGGGCTTGTCTATCTCTGGAAGAAGAACCGAACGGTTTTTGTTGCCTATCTCGTGACAGTTGCCGTCTTCCTGCTTATGATTGTCGGCTATTTGAACACACCGATGGAAATGATTTTTCTAACGGAAGAATTTTTTACACCGCTCTACCTGCTTACTGCCGTTACTGATCGGCATAGGACTCTTCAGTCTGCTTGGGTATGCGATTCGTACCACACGGTTGCCTGAACGTATTGGAGCCCCGGTTTACGGGGTTGTCACGGTTCTCTTTCTTACACTTCCTTCAGCTCTGTGTGCCGTCAATTATTTTGAAAATGATCAGCACAATAATTATATCGCATATGACTATGCATCGAATTCTCTACGATCATTGCCGCAGAATGCCATCATGTTTACCTGGGGTGACAGCGGGGCGTTTCCGCTCTGGTACCTGCAAGGTGTTGAACGGATGCGTGAAGATGTGGACCTGCCTCATACCCCGCATCTCGTATTTGACTGGTATCTTGACTCAATGCCGCGCATTTTTAAAAAGAGCAACCTGAGGAAATTTGATACAGCCTCTTTTGGCCCTGAAACGGCCCTGCGTATCGCAATAAGTGAAAATCTTGGGGTCAGGCCGGTTTACATCGATTTTTCAACCCGGTATTCAGTCGAATTTAAAGAATACCAATCGATTCAACGCGGCATTGTCTACTGTGTGCGGAAAATAAATGATCCGTCAGGAATGCCGGATGTTTCAATGTGGGATAATTACAACAGTCGCGGCATTTTTGAAAAACAGTCCTTCCTCGACCTTGATACCGGAAAAGCAATCTTGATTTATGCAAACAGCTATCTTGGAAGTCGGCGAGTTTCTTGCCGGAATTAACAGACATCAGGAGGCGAACATGATGTTGGACAAAGCCGAACAGATTTCACCCGAAATGAAGGTTTCCGTCGATCAGATACGGATGCGCTATGGCTTGGGACGTTAAGCGGATGCAGGCCGTACGGGGAACAACTCGCGTAGTTGGTATCATCGGTGATCCGATCCGGCATTCACGTTCGCCGATTATGCAGAACGCCGCTTTTGCCGCCAGTAATCTCGATTATGTCTATGTTCCGTTTGCCGTCAGCCCTGAGAATCTGGAGCCGGCGGTGCTCGGGCTGAAGGCTCTGGGGGTGTGCGGCTTTAATGTCACCATTCCTCACAAAACGGCTATAATTCCGTTTCTGGATCGGCTGGATGATAGTGCCGACGCTGCCGGCGCGGTCAATACCGTACAGCTGAGCGGCACCTCCATGATCGGCTACAATACCGATGGCGATGGTCTGCTGGACTCGCTTTTGATCGATCTCGGATTTTCTCCAGGTGCGGAACAAATTCTGGTTATAGGGGCAGGTGGTGCTGCCCGCGGTGCAATAGCCGCCTTGTGTCGCTCCGGTGCCCGGAACATAGTTATCTGCAATCGCTCTGTTGAGAACGCTCGATCCATAATGCTGGATATGAACATCCGCTATCCGGAAACACGAATTGACGTGATCAATCACGAGCAGATGAGTGAAGAATATCTTGGCTCAACTGCCTTGCTGCTCAATACCACTTCGCTCGGGATGAATGGCGAGCGGATTGACAGCATCAATCTTGCCCATCTTCCGCACCATGCCAACGTGTATGATATGGTCTATGTACATGCCGGCACACCGCTTGTGAAGGATGCTTCTGCGTTCGGTTTACGGGCTGTCAATGGCTTGGGCATGCTTGTCGCGCAGGGTGAACGCGCTTTTGAAATATGGACCGGTCAAAAAGCGCCTGAAGGTGTTATGCGGAAGGCTTTAGACACTCTCTGACGCACATATCTACAACTTGACAATATCCGGTATTCTCCCTAGTATAGCGATTTACACACGTAAACCGGAGCATTCATGCAGTCAAACAGACTGGGAGAAATCCTGGTAAAAAATAATCTGATTAATCGTGATCAGTTAAGCAAGGCATTAGAAGAGCAAAAGCTTTCCGGTAATCAGCTCCGGCTTGGCTCAATTTTGATTAATCATGAATCTTCTTACAGAGGAACAACTCACCTCCTTTTTATCCAAGCAGTATGGTGTGCCGAGTGTCAATCTTGCCGATTATGAAATAGATCCCGCTGTCATAAAGATCATTCCGCCTGAAGTCGTTCAAAAGTATCAGCTTGCTGCCGGTTAACAGGGCCGGTGCAACCCTGATTGTCGCAGTAAGCGATCCATCCAATCTGTTTGCAATTGAAGACATAAAGTTCATGACCGGCTACAACATTGAAATGGTTGTAGCTTCTGAACGCGACATTAAAGCCTCGATAGACAAGTATTATGATCAGTCGGCATCGCTGGCTGACGTCATGAGCGATCTGGATGTTGAGGATCTGGAAATTATCGGCGATGAAGAGCAGATTGATGTCGGTTCTCTTGAACGTGCGACAGAGGATGCTCCGGTTGTCAAGATGGTCAACGCCATCCTGCAGGATGCAATCCGGAAAAAAGCCAGCGATATTCACATTGAACCGTACGAAAAGCTTTTCAGGGTGCGCTTACCGGATTGACGGCGTACTTTATGAAGTCATGAAGCCTCCCTTGAAGCTGAAAAATGCGATCACTTCGCGCATCAAGATCATGGCTGAGCTTGATATTGCCGAGCGTCGACTGCCGCAGGACGGACGCATCAAAATCAAGCTGGGCGGCGGCAAGGATATGGACTTCCGTGTTTCATGCCTTCCGACTCTGTTTGGCGAGAAGATCGTCATGCGTCTTCTTGACAAGGGTAACCTGCAAACGGATCTGACCAAACTCGGCTATGAGCCGGATGCGCTAGCACATTTCATGCACGAAATTCATAAGCCGTTCGGTATGGTTCTGGTTACCGGGCCAACCGGAAGTGGCAAAACGGTATCCCTCTATTCGGCCATAGCCGAACTGAATAAGGTATCGGAAAATATATCCACGGCCGAAGATCCGGTCGAATTTAACTTTGCCGGGATCAACCAGGTTCAGATGCACGAAGATATCGGCCTCAATTTTTCGGCTGCATTGCGCTCATTTCTGCGGCAGGATCCTGACATTATCATGATCGGAGAAATCCGCGATTTCGAAACCGCTGAAATTGCCATCAAGGCGGCTTTGACCGGTCACATGGTGCTTTCTACGCTGCATACCAATGATGCTCCGGCTACTATCAACCGTCTGCTTAACATGGGTATTGAACCGTTTCTGGTCGCTTCAGCCGTAAATCTGATTACCGCCCAGCGTCTGGCCCGTCGAGTCTGCGGAGAGTGTAAACAGCCGGAGGATATCCCGGTACAGGCTTTGATCGATGCCGGTGTGTCACCCGATGAAGCGCCGTCGTATGTCTGTATGCGTGGCAAAGGGTGCCCGGTCTGCAACAATACCGGTTATAAGGGACGGGTCGGTTTCTACCAGGTTATGCCGATGCGTGAAGAGATCAAGGAACTGATTCTGAATGGCGCCAATACTGCTGAAATCAAACGTGAATCCATGCGTATCGGCATCAAAACCATGCGTCAATCCGGTTTGACAAAACTTAAGGAGGGAGTAACCTCCTTCGAAGAAGTGTTGCGAATAACTGTTTCTGACGACTAAACAGGGGGATTTCCAGATGCTCAATCTTCATCAGCTGCTGAAGATACTTGTGGAATCAAATGGTTCCGACCTCCACATTACCACCAATTCACCACCTCAAATGCGCGTTGATGGCCATCTGACTCCCATGGATTTTCCCCCCATGAACCAGGTGGAAACAAAACAGCTTTGTTACAGTGTGTTGACCGATGCCCAAAAACACAAGTTTGAAGAAGAAAACGAGCTTGATCTCTCGTTTGGAGTAAAGGGGCTTTCGCGTTTCAGGGGAAACATGTTTATTCAACGGGGTGCCGTTGCAGGTGTTTTCAGGGTTATTCCGTATAAGATCCTGACGTTTGAAGAATTGAATCTGCCGCCGATTGTGCCGGAACTGGCTGCCCGACCACGCGGTCTTATTCTGGTGACCGGTCCCACCGGAAGCGGCAAATCGACTACGCTGGCTTCAATAGTCGATTATATCAACATCAATCGTCATGAGCATATCGTCACGATTGAAGACCCGATTGAATATCTTCATCCCCACAAAGGGTGTCTTGTTAATCAACGTGAAGTAGGCGCCGATACCAAAGGTTTTAAAAACGCGCTGAAATATGTTCTGCGCCAGGATCCCGATGTTGTTCTGGTCGGTGAGTTGCGTGACCTTGAAACTATTGAGGCGGCACTTACCCTGGCCGAAACCGGTCATCTCTGTCTTGCAACACTGCACACCAACTCATGCGCGCAGACCATAAACCGGGTTGTTGACGTATTTCCCCCGTATCAGCAGACGCAGATCAGGGCCCAGCTTTCTTTTGTTCTGGAAGGTGTCTTGTCACAAACACTGATTCCCAGAATGGGATCAAAAGGCCGCGCCCTGGCTCTCGAAATTATGGTGCCGAATGCCGCTATCCGGAATCTGATTCGCGAAGACAAGGTCCATCAGATTTATTCCCAGATGCAGATCGGACAGGAAAAGTTCGGTATGCAGACCATGAATCAATCCCTTTTCTCACTCTTTCAAAAACGAATGATTTCACTTGAAGAGGCGCTCGGACGTTCACAGGATCCGGAAGAACTGAAACAAATGATCAGCAACCCTGCGGCAGGTATGCAGCGCCGTCCCCAGATGCACTGAATATGATGAAGGAGAACCGTAATGCCGAAATTTAACTGGGAAGCTCGCACAAGAACCGGTGGCGCACAAAAAGGTGTTATTGAGGCGGCAACTGTTGATGTCGTTGAAGCTCAACTGAAAAAATATGGTTTCAGTAATATTACAATAAAAGCAGAAGCCAAGGGCCTGAGTTTCAAGTTGCCGAAATTTGGCGGCGGTAAAAAGATAAACGAAAAAGATCTTGTTATTTTTACTCGCCAGTTTGCGACCATGATTGACTCCGGATTGCCGCTTGTCCAGTGTCTGGAAATTCTGGCAAGTCAGCAGGAAAACAAGGCCTTTCAGGAAATATTGTACAAGGTTAAGGAAAGTGTTGAGAGCGGTTCTACGTTTGCCGATGCACTGGGCAAACATCCGAAGGCTTTTGACCAGCTGTTCGTGAACCTTGTGGCTGCCGGTGAAGTCGGCGGTATTCTGGATACCATTTTAACGCGTCTGGCTGCCTATATTGAAAAGTCGATGAAGTTAAAAAAACAGATCAAGGGCGCCATGGTCTACCCGATTACGATTATGTCGATTGCGGTCGTGGTTGTCGGCGTCATTCTGGTTTTTGTTATACCGACCTTTGCCAAAATGTTTGCTGATTTTGGTGGTGAGTTACCCGCACCGACCAAAATTGTTATTGCTCTCAGTAACTTTCTTGTCAAGTATATTGTTGTACTAATCGGCGGTTTCTATGCGCTGGTCTGGGCAATCAAAAAATATTATGCAACTCCGATGGGACAGAAGAATATCGACCGGATGGCTCTCAAAGCGCCGATTGCCGGTCCACTGATCAGGAAGGTTGCCGTAGCAAAATTTACCAGAACGTTGGGGACAATGGTCAGTTCCGGTGTGCCGATCATGGATGGCCTCGAAATTGTTGCTAAAACCGCCGGCAATAAAATTGTCGAAGAGGCGATTTATTCCGTCCGTCAGGCAATCTCCGAAGGTAAAACCATGGCTGAACCGCTGGCTGCCTGCGGGGTTTTTCCGCCGATGGTGGTGCAGATGATCTCCGTTGGTGAAGCGACCGGCGCAATGGACGCCATGTTGAACAAAATTGCCGATTTTTATGATGATGAAGTTGATGATGCCGTTGGTGCCATGACAGCAATGATGGAACCGTTATTGATGGTATTTCTCGGTACTACCGTTGGCGGCCTGGTTGTTGCCATGTATCTGCCGATCTTCAAATTGGCGGGGGCCGTTGGTGGTTGATTATGGGCTCTGAACGACGGCTCAGACTCTTCATCTACGCCAGGATAATTGTTTCTTTTCTCTTTCTGGCATCAACACTGCTTCTCGAATATCAGGATTCATCTGTTGACATTGAACGCTTTCAACCTGGTGTAATCAGGCTGATGGCGTTTTCTTTTGTATTCTCAATTATTTCGCTCCTCTTCCTCAAAAAACCGCAGTTCACCCAGTTTCTTACGAATCTTCAGATTATCTGGGACTTATCCTTTGTTACGGTCCTCGTCCTCTTTACGGGTGGGATTCTAAGCCCGTATTCATTTTTGTATCTGCTATCGATCATGATTGCCGGCATGCTTCTCGGGCGGCGTCAGGCTCTCTATACCGCATCACTGTGCGGTATCCTGTACGGTACCATTCTTGACTTTCAGTACTTCGGCTACCTCTCATTTATCGGCTTAAGTCAGGAAGATGCTCACCAGGTTGGTGCCTTGCGGTTGTTTTACACAATATCATTCAACCTGATCGCCTTTGGATTGACAGCCTTTATTACCGGGGTATTGGCAGAACGAGCCCGTTTGAGTGAAGAGGCGCTGCAACGCACGTCAATCGATTATTTCGAACTGGCTCAATTGAACTCAGCCATAGTTGCCCACAGCGAGAGTGGTCTCCTGACAACGACCGTTGCAGGTAGAATCCGGGTTTTTAATCCCTACGCCGAAGCCATTGTTGGACTCAGTCAGTCTGATGCCTACGACAGGCCGTTTGAAACGATATTCCCACAATTGTCCGGGGTTTTTGATTCGGATAGTGACCCAAATAAGCGGGAGTTTGAATATCAGGCTTCTGATGGCAGCATCATGACGCTGGGGTACCGCGTGGCACTCTTTAACGACAGTAAGGGAATGCTGACCGGATATATAGTAAACTTCAGAGATATTACCAATATCCGCCGTATGGAAACTGCATTGAAAAAAGCTGATCGACTGGCTGCATTAGGGGCGCTTTCCGCTCGCATGGCACATGAAATCCGCAATCCGCTTGCAGCCTTGTGCGGGTCGGTTCAACTTCTGTCAAGCACTGCAGATGTTAAGGAGCCCGATGCCCGGCTTCTGGCGATTGTTACTCGGGAAGCCGAACGACTCGATGCGCTGATATCAGAATTCTTGATGTATGCCCGTCCTGCAACGCCGCAACGTAAACGTATCATGCTACATGCGTATATCGAGGAAGAGTTACTTTTTCTTACTCAAGACCCTCGTTTTGTAAACATAACGCTACATAATCTTGTGCTGGAGTCTGCCGAAGTTACCGTTGACCCGAATCAGATCCACCAGGTTGTCGTCAATCTGTTGCAAAATGCAGCTGATGCAATGCCGAATGGGGGGAGTATCAAGATTGAATGCAGCGTCACTTCAGCAAGTCTTGGTATAAGCATCACAGATGATGGCTCCGGGATAGCAGAAGAGGCTGTACAGCATATGTTTGAACCCTTCTGGACTACAAAACCTACCGGGACCGGACTTGGTTTGGCAATCAGTTACCGTATTATCGAAGCACACGGTGGAACTCTATCCGTCGAATCTCCCCCTACCGGGGGTTGCAGGTTCGTTATCACACTGCCGGTGCTTTAATTCATGGCTATTCCATCACGTAATTAATCTGCGGAAACCCTCAGCTGCTTGCGCATAAGATATTTGCCTCTACGATCCTTTACACATTAATCCCGCTCATGTATCATCACTCCCGTGAAACGTATTTTATCCTTTTACATAATTCGTGAAATTTCCTCGCTCTTCCTGCTTGGCATAGTCATTTTTACCCTGGTTCTGTTGATGGGGCGCCTGATCACGCTGACTGATCTTGTGGTGTCACACGGCGTACCTCTGTCTGATGTCAGCAGAATGATCCTGTATCTTGTGCCTTCATTTTTGGTGTTTACGATTCCAATGGCTTTTTTATTGGCTGTGCTGCTGGCATTCGGGCGGCTTTCGGCTGATAACGAGATAATTGTCATCAAGGCCAGCGGTATCAGCCTCATGCAGGTGATGCCGCCGGTAATAGTCTGTGCGATTGTCGCCACTCTGCTGGCGCTGGGAGCCAGCACAATCGGTGTACCATGGGGGAATAGCGCTTTCAAGGAGTTGAGCCTCCAGGTGTTGAAGCGGAACATTACGGCCACCATTCGCGAGAAGACATTCTGGGACGATATCCCGGGTGTCATCATGTATACCGATCAGTATGACGAACAGAGTCATTCGTTGAAAGGGGTTGTTATTCACGACGGCCGTAATTCTGATCATCCCATGACAATTTTTGCGCGCGACGGGGTCATTACCAGTGCAGCCGGCAGCCAGGCGCTGCTCTTGACGTTGCACGATGGCTCCATTCATATGGCGGTGAGCGGAGGTCTTTACCGGTTGGTCCATTTTGGCGAATACAGTATGACTGTTGGCGAACAGCGGGGCGGCAGTGTCATATCCCGGAACGAGCCGGATATGTGGATATCCGAACTTCAGCACCAGATTAATGATCCCGCCACGTTAACCAACAACCGTCTGAAAATGCAGGCTGAGCTTCACAGCCGTTTTACCTTTCCGTTTGCCTCGCTGGTTTTCGCAATCCTCGCGGTCCCTCTGGGGATCCAAAACCGTCGCTCGGGTAAATCGGGCGGTTTTACCGTTAGTATTACAATAATACTCGCCTATTACATTATGATGTCGGTTGTACGGACTTTGGCGGAGAGAGGAACTGTCCCGCCTGTCGTTGCACTCTGGATTCCCAATATGGTTTTCTTTGCAATGGGATGGTACTTTTTACGAACGGCATCATTGGAGAAGAGCGTTCCCCTTTTTCCGCTGAAACATATTCTCCATTATTTCAGGAGAGCGTCCTGAAATGGGCATCCTCGCCCGCCGCTGCCGGAAAAATTAGTGTCTCATCCGGAGCGCCGTGATGGGACCCTATAACCTTACCGTTTGCCCCACAGACTGAGCAGTGCGGGCATAAATATCAGGAATGCTGCCACACTTGCGGCCATTCCGAGCGACATGACTGCTCCGATACTGAAGACCCCCTGGTGATGTGCCACCATCAGAGCCCCGAAGCTGAACAGGATCGTCAGGGCGTTCAGGAAGACACCGACCCCGGCGCTGCTGGCAGCTACCTGCTCCGGCGATTCATTCCCCTGGCGATAGCGGTTCAAAATGTAAATAGCCGAATCTATTCCCACCCCTAGAATCAGCGGCAGGACAATAATATTGGCCGAATTGAAACTGATCCCGATCAGACGCATCCCACCAACCATCAGTAACAGACCGACTGTCAGCGGCAGTGAACCGAGCAGTGCATAGCGAATGCTCCTGAAGTTGATCAGCAAGAGTGCGGCAATGCCGATAAACGCATAGATAAAGGCTTTGAGATACGCGCTGCGCAGTACCGAGAGCGATTCGTACACCATGACCGGTTCACCGGTCGCATTCGGCACGACACTCTTGACCTGACTCACGAACTCCTGCAGAGGTTCCCGTTCGAAAATCTCCTTTTTTGCCGCCACCTGCAGCAGCAGTTTTCCGCTCGTGCCGACAAAACGCCGCATCAGCTGCGGCGGCACGTCGCTTTTCCTGATTTCATCTGCTCCGAAACTCTCCTTTAACATCGCAAGTTTGTCGGGCAATTCGGCGAACATTCCGCCTTGAAACTCTCGCAGCATACCCAGGGCGTTTTTGTCCTTTTCTTTTTCAAGCGAACCGAAAAAGCGATCAAGTGTTGTCAGAAAAGCTCCTACCGGCTGTGCTTCCGGAGCGTTATGGCTGCCAAGTTCGTTTTTCAGCTTCTCCACACGGTCACGAAAATTCTCAAAAACCGTCGGCAACGTCATGACCTGCAGATTCTCTTCATACGGTACCGGTTTGATCGTTGCCATAATGGAGCGCAGTGCGGCCAGTTCCGCCAGTTTTTCCGGTTGATGATCCGGTATGAACGAGAGCGCACTGACGACATGATCAACAGAAGACAACGCTTCCAACCGTTGCGTCAGGCGTTCAGCTTCCGCGTTATCTCTGGCGGTGACCACAGCAAAGTAACCCGAGTTTTCCTTGCTCCGCATCAGCTTGTAGGCGTATTCCACCGATTGGAGCCCCTTGGCCTGGAGATTCATCAGGTTGTAATCAAAACGCATTGTCAGGGTAGGGTAGAGACATACCAACGATAGCAGCAGCGTGGCGGCGATGACGGCCTTTGGCCGGGTAAACAGGGCGCGTAGAAAATTTCCCTTGGTTTCATCAAGCGGAGGAGTGGGGCGGGAAGTCGGCTTCCTGAACCGCTCCAGCAGAACCAACATCGAAGGCAGCACGGTAAACGTGGCAAGTACGCAGATAAACACGCCTCCGGCGGCGATAATGCCAAGCTCGGCAATCCCCTTGAAATCGGTGAAGGCAAAGGTGGCAAAGGCCAGGGCTACGGTGGCAGCGGCCATCACAATGGAACGGATATTCGCGGTCAGGCCGATCTCGATGGCATCCAGGCCGTTTGCTCCGCCCCGCAGTTCTTCCTGATAGCGCAGCACTACCTGGATGCCGTACTCGATTCCCAGGCCGATCAACATGACTGCAAACACCATTGAAAGGATGTTGAGGTGCCCGATTGTCAGAGTGGCAAAGCCGAATGAGAGACAGATCCCGACGATCAGCGACACCATGGCGGCGATGACATTCAGCAGGCCACGGAACGCGAACAGCAGCAGGATAACCGTAAGCGACAGCGAGAGAATGGTGGCAATTTCCAGGTCGCGCTGGCTGGTGGCCATCTCTTCATATTCCAGTACCGGTACACCGGTGAGTCCGCCGGTTACACCTTTGAATTCTGGTTTTTTCAGAACGTCAATCAAGGCTGCACGGGCAGCCTTGATTGACCGTTCCGAAGCGACAAAACTCCCCTCGACCTTTACCGGCAGCAGAGTGATAACCTGCTGTTTACCCGCACTCTCCAGCATGGATGACGTACCAGTGCCGCCACCTTTTAGAAATGAATCCATCGATAGTCCGCTTGATTTGCCATCGAACGCTTTGAACCCCTTGTCCAGTGTGGTCAGCATAAAGGTCAGGCTCGCCAGATCAACAGGATCATTCGACTTCAGATAACGATCAATCTGATCGGTCAGGCTGGTGAACAGTGTTTGTACCGAAGGGGCGGCGGCTAGATCTTTCAACACCGGAGCGGCCATTGTCAGGGTATGGCGCAGGTTTTTGATGTCATCCAGCGGCATGAACAGCAGGCCGTTTTTCCGGAAGAAGGGGAGGCCACCGGGGTAGAAAACATCCCGGAAAACGCCCTGTTGCTTGTTGAGTGCCGTGTAAAGGGCATCGGCGGCGCGGGTTGATTTCACAGCATCGTCCGATTCGATTACCGCCACTATCTCTTCCTGATCGCCGAACTCGGCCCGGTAGGCACGATAATCGACCTGAAAGGGGGCGTTTTTCGGCATCAGGTCATCACGACCGGTTAGAAACGTCATGTTTCTAACCGTATAAATAACAGAGATAGAGGAAAACAGCAGCGCCAGCCCGAGGATCAGGCGCGGAAATCTCGATATGAAAGCGAACAGGCGGCTATGTTTGTGGGACACGGTGACTCCTTGGTATTGGTAAAAGTCTTTTTCTGCATTTTTTGTGCAGGCACATAACTTCGTTAGAGCGGGCATCCTGTTTATCAGGAGCAGGGTACTGAATAGCATCTGGGCCGGTAAAAAGTCAATGTGATGAAGGGGTTCTAGATTGATGCGTTTCAAACGCTATAAAGCGAAATGTGTTGCTCTGTAGCTAAAAACTGTGATATTACTTGCAGTTCGTGAACCACGGAGCTCACCATGCCCTGTGGTTTTTTATTTCTACAAAAGGAGCACCAGACCAGCATGATCGCAGCATCAAATATCACCCTTTCTTACGGTAAACGAGTACTTTTCAAGGATGTTAATATCAAATTCACCCCCGGCAACTGCTATGGGCTTGATCGGCGCCAACGGTGCGGGGAAATCAACGTTTCTAAAAATTCTTGCCGGTGAGCTGGAAGCCGATAAGGGTGAAGTTGTAGTCGGTCCCCGGGAGCGAATAGCCGTACTTCGTCAGGATCAGTTTGCCTTCGACGATGAGACCGTGTTCAATACGGTCATCATGGGGCACAAACGGATGTACGATGTCATGACCGAGCGTGAGGCGATTTACGCCAAAGCTGAATTCACTGAAGAGGACGGGGTACGTTCCGCTGAACTTGAGAGCGAGTTTGCTGAAATGAACGGTTACGAAGCTGAATCCGAGGCCGCAGTCCTTCTGAATGGACTCGGCATACCTGAAGAGTTGCGCACGAAGCAGATGAAAGAGCTTGAGGCGGGCGACAAGGTTCGTGTACTGCTGGCCCAGGCCCTGTTCGGTAATCCTGATGTGCTGCTGCTGGATGAACCTACCAACAATCTCGATCTTAAATCCATAAATTGGCTGGAAGAGTTCCTGTTCCGATTTCCCAATACGGTTATCGTCGTGTCTCATGACCGTCATTTTCTGAACCAGGTCTGTACACATACCGCCGATATCGATTTCGGGCGGATTCAGATTTATGTCGGCAACTATGATTTCTGGTATCATGCCAGCCAGTTAAACTTAAAGCAGAAGCAGAACGAAAACCGCAAAGTATCCGATAGAGCTGATGAACTTAAAGCGTTTATCCAGCGCTTCAGTTCCAATGCATCCAAGGCAAAGCAGGCGACGTCACGCAGGAAGCTGCTCGATAAACTCACCCTTGAGGATATGCCGACCTCATCAAGAAAATATCCTCACGTAGTCTTCAAGCCGGAGCGAGCCTGCGGTGACATCATTCTGGAAATTCAGGGACTGACTAAAGAGATTGATGGGGTCAAGGTACTTGAATAATTTCGACCTTATTGTGCGCAAGGACGATAAAATCGCGTTTGTCGGGGCTAACTCCCTTGCCCGAACAACGCTTTTCCAGATTCTGGCCGGAGAAATGGAACCGGACAGCGGCAGCTTCCGCTGGGGCATTACCATTACCAGCGCCTATTTTCCCAAGGAAAACAGCCAGTACTTTGAACGGGAGATGACCCTTATTGAGTGGCTCGGTCAATATTCACCCCCGACAGAGGGTGAAACCTTTGCACGCGGATTCCTGGGGCGAATGCTTTTTTCGGGCGAAGAGGCGATGAAAAAAACTACCGTCCTCTCGGGGGGCGAAAAAGTTCGCTGCATGCTATCCCGTATGATGCTGACGGCCGCCAATGTGATTATCCTTGATGAACCGACCAACCACCTGGATCTGGAATCGATCACCGCCCTTAATGATGGGCTGATTGCGTTCAGTGAAGTAATCCTGTTCGCCTCGCATGATCATGAATTCGTCTCAACCGTTGCCAACCGGATTGTCGAGATCACTCCGGGAGGCGTAATTGACCGTACCATGGGTTTTGAAGAGTATCTGGAGAGCGAGGATGTATCAAAGGAGCGGGATGAACTGTACCATGGTCATGCCGATCTGAGTCTGTAGTGTAATATATCGTTTTCTGCCATACAACGATGAGGGGGGTGCATGCAATTGCGCCCCCTTTTTTATGTTTATCTACACACAAACGGTATGGTATAAACCTGTGTATTATTCCAATATGAGCATCACAGGGGGCACTGCGCGTGAATACAATACTTCGAACAGTTCTGGTAATCGGATGTGTCGTTTCATTTTTATCGTTCGGTTTTATATCTGGCGCAGCTGCAGAAGAGTCGGGAATTGTCAAGATAGGACTCAACTATCCAGAAACCGGACCGTATGCAAAGCAGGGGCTTGATCAGAGGCGTGCCGCTGAAATTGCCGCCGAAGAGATAAATGCTGCGGGGGGGATTCTGGGAAAGAAAGTGCAGCTGGTTTTTCGCGATACCAAGTCGAACCCCAAGGTAGCTCGGGGGACAGCTACCGAATTGTACGATGTTGAAGGGGTGCCGATGATTTTTGGGGGATCATCCAGCGCTGTTGCCATTGCAACCGGAGAAGTGGCGCTGCAGAAAGACAAGCTGTTCTTCGCAACGCTTTCATATTCTACCGAAACGACGGGAGAATACGGGCATCGCCATATCTTCCGTGAATGCTTCGATGCCTATTTTGCCGGAAAGGTGATGGCTGACCTCCTTAACAAGAATTTTAAAGGGCGGAAATATTTTTACATAACCGCCAATTACACCTGGGGGTGGACCACCGAGTCCGTATTGCGTTCTTTTACCAATACCAAGGATACGGTGAAATACCCGGAGATTCTCACCGAATTGGGTGCCAAGGATTTTAAGGCTGCACTGCATGAGGCGAAGGAAAGCGGCGCCGAGGTATTGGTGCTGTCGCTGTTCGGGCGTGATATGGAAATTGCCGTCAAACAGGCTGCCGAGATGGGGCTCAAGAGCAAGATGCAGATCATCGTCCCCCAGCTGAACGAGGATATGGCTATGGGGGCCGGTCCGGACGCTATGGAAGGGATTATCGGAGCGACCCCCTGGATGTGGAGTGTGCCGTTCAAATACAACTATCCCCGGGGGATAGCATTCGTAAAAAAATACGAGGAGCGGTTCAATCGCTATCCGACGACATCCGGCGCTTCGGCTTACGTAATTTTGCATGAATACAAAGCTGCGGTCGAGCAGGCGAAATCGTTCAACACCAAGGCGGTCATATCCGCACTGGAGGGACGGAAATATATCGGTCTGAAGGATGAGCAGTACTGGCGCGCATTCGATCATCAGTCAATCCAGACGGTCTATGCGGTCAAGGTCAAGCCTGCCTCCGTGGTCAAAAAGAGCAAATATCAAATGGACTATTTTGATATTATCGCCACCATGAAGGGTGAAGATGCAGCCGTAGACTTCAAGGAGTGGAGCGAGATTCGTGAGATGGTGAACATGAGGCCGGAACTCGAGGAATACAAGTAGCTCGAAAAACATGTTTAACGAGAGAGGTCGATACATCGATAATCGTTGCCCGACGAGCGGCAGTAATGCTAGTATGACTACTAAACAGAGCCTTCTAAAAGGATACGTGCGTTAACAAAATCATTTTCTGCTCGAAGATAGCGGCAAAATATTTATAACCTACTAAAACCACAGGGGTTTGCGCCTTTGTGGTTTTTTATGCCGCGGAGATATCATGATTTCGCCCTCAGCTCTCAGTATTACCTGGGTGCAGCCCGACATAGAAGAAGAACGCTGGGAGTTTTTCAATCATCCGGCCAAACAGGAGTGGTACCGCTCCCATGCGGTCACATGGGAGCGGATAGCATCGCGTTTTGACAGCGGGGCGTTGGTGACCTATCCCCGCTCCGCGGCAATCGGCGAAATCCCGGTGGCGCTTTCATATCACAGCTATGACAATTATCAGACCTTCCTTGCCCGGGCGAAACGTGGCTACCGGAAGAATTATTCCCGGATGGAGGATGCGTTGCAGAGCAGCGGTTCATTGACACTAAAAGCGCCGATAGTTCTTTGCAGCGGCGGGGAAGGGCTGCTGTTTTCCGGTTACAGGCGGCTTTGCCTCGCATGGAACTATGGTATGGCTCCTTATGTGTGGTTTGTCCCGCTTGGGTAAGAGTCTGGACGATATACGCAACAACCTATTATTACCGTAACAAAAACAGGGAGTTTTAAGAAATGGTTCAACTGTCAAACATATCGAAACAGCACGGCTCACAGATTCTGTTTCGTGACGCATCCTGTCAGATATTGCCCGGAACTCATACCGGCCTGGTAGGCCCGAATGGCGCCGGAAAAACGACCGTTTTTCGCATCATAGCCGGACAGGAGGAGCCGGATTCAGGCGAAGTTATCCTGCCTAAAAAGACGACGATCGGCTATTTTTCTCAGGATGTCGGCGATATGTCCGGGCGTTCCGCACTTGAAGAGGTCATGGCCACCTGCGGATCTACCGTGCGGTTGGCAGCGGAGATGAAGGAGATGGAGGCGGCCATGTGCGAGCCGCAATCCGATGATGAGATGGCTGCGCTGCTGGAACGCTACGGTACGGCAGTTGAAGAGTTTGAGCATATGGAAGGGTATGACCTTGATTCACGCGCTCAGGCAGTTCTGACCGGGCTCGGGATCGGTCCTGATCGTTACAATCATCCGGTTGAATCCTTCAGCGGCGGCTGGAAAATGCGTATCGCCCTGGCCAGTATCCTGACTCTCAAGCCGGACGTGCTGCTCCTTGATGAGCCTACCAACCATCTGGATGTCGAATCGATCATCTGGCTGGAAGAGTGGCTTTCTAGTGAATTTAAAGGGGCGCTCCTGATGACCAGCCATGACCGTGACTTTATGAACCGCGTTGTGACCAGGGTCATTGAGGTTGCCAATGCAACCGTAACAACCTATGGCGGAAATTATGATTTCTATGAGCGCGAGCGGGATATCCGTCTTGAGCAGTTGATTGCCTCACACAAGCGGCAACAGGATATGCTGGCGAAGGAGGAGGAGTTTATTGCCCGCTTTGCCGCCCGTGCTTCCCATGCCGCCCAGGTTCAATCACGGGTCAAGAAGCTGGAAAAGATCGAGCGGATTGAGATCCCTGCCGAAGAGCGCACGGTGCGTTTCGATTTTGCCGATCCCCCCCGCAGCGGCGATGATGTGGCGGCTTTTGAAGGATCTTGGCAAGGACATGGATGACACCTGACGGTCAGGAAAAGCCGGTTTTTCACGGTGTAACCGGAATGGTCAAGCGTCTCAACAAGATAGCTGTCGTCGGCGTGAACGGCGCCGGTAAATCGACTTTTCTCAAGATTATCGCAGGCCAGACCGAACCGACGATCGGCAGCATGACCATCGGCGCCAATGTCGAGATCGGCTACTTCAGTCAGCATGCCATGGACCTGCTTGATCCCAAAAAGACCATCTTCGAAACCATGCAGGATGCTATGCCGCTGGCCACCATCGGAACGATCCGCAACCTGCTCGGTGCTTTTCTTTTTTCAGGCGACACGGTCGACAAGCGTATCGAAAATCTTTCGGGGGGCGAGAAGAGCAGGGTGGTGCTGGCTACGATTCTGGCTCGTCCGGTCAATTTTCTGGTTCTGGATGAACCGACAAACCATCTGGATATTCGCTCTCGTGAAATGCTGCTGGATACTCTGCAAAACTTCGGCGGAACGATCGTGCTGGTAAGCCACGACCGTCATTTCCTCCGGTTGCTGGTAGATCGCGTTTTTGAGGTTGATCATGGCGAGATGCGGGTGTATGAAGGCAGTTATGATTATTACCTTTCCAAGAGTCAACACTAGGTTTAGAAGGGTTTTGAATGTTTATTAAATAGTGCGCAAAAACACATAATTACATCTTGACTTCCTACCTAATACCCGCTAATCTTTAAGAACGATTGAGCGGGTTTTTTAAATATACTCCTCCATAAATCCTACCTAAAATGTTTATTCTGAAATTATTGAGGATATTAGGTAGTAAAAGTGTAGAATAAGCTGAATTTAAATATAATATATATGTAATAACAACATGTTGAAACTTCCTACCTAGAAAAGAGACATTATGCCAAGTGTAAAACTTACTAAGTCTAAAATTGATAGTTTCGAGTTTACAAACGGTACCCAAGTCATTTATTGGGACACTGAAATTCCTGGCCTAGGACTTGTCGTTGGTGCAAGAACGAAGACATTTCGTCTGCAATTGGATGTTAAGGATCCCAGCAAACCAAAAGGGTATCGGACCATCAAGAAAACTCTTGGCCGGTTTGGTGCTGATATTACTCTTGAAAAAGCAAAGGAAATGGTCAGGGGGTATGTGGACAAAGACACCGGCGAAGCGATTTTGGGCGAGCGCATTAAACTCAAGTTGGGTGATGTTTCTAATGCTGGTGACAATGTGACCCTACAAGAGTTGGTTACAGCCTATTTTAAGGAAACCAAACGTAAAGATGGAAAGGATCGTCGAGCCGATTCTGCAGTAAAATATCAAAACCTTATTGAGCGTCATTATGCAGGATGGCTTTCACTTACACTTAAAGAAGTAAATAACCTGATTCCTGCTGTAGTAATGGATAAGTTCCAGCAGTTGATCAGTGGTGGTCCTATGATAGCTAGAAACGGTGTAGTGATGCTCTCTGCAGTTCTTAAATTTGGGATGGCAAAATATCCTGGATCCCTAAAGTCAAATCCCATGGCGGTCCTGACAAGCCGTCATGTCAACGTAATGCCAAAGATAGAACCTCGGCATGAATGTCTAATTTACGACGCTGAAAAACGAAGAAACGACTTTGAGTTGTTTTTTATCGGGTTGCAGAAACTACACGAAATCAGAAGAGATATGGCGCTTTTCATTCTCTACACAGGCACCCGCAGTAATGAAAGCGCAAAACTGATGTGGAAACATATAAATATGGAACATAAAGAACTCCGTATTGGTGACACAAAAAACCGCCATCCTCTGCATATTCCCTTGAATAGCCAGGCTATGTCTATCCTCATACGACGTTTGGATCAATCGCCAGAAGAATGCGAATATGTTTTCCCTGCAATTGATGAACGTCGCCATGGTCATGCGACCATGAAAGCAGAGGTGTTGCGGAAGGTTACAGGACTTGAATTAACGGTTCATGCTTTGCGACGTACCTACATAACAATTGGGCGGAAATTGAAGAGATACGAGGATACGGACCGACTTACAAACCATGTTGATAGTTCTGTCGCAGGAAAACATTATGACGAGACTGACATTGACGATTTACGTGAAACGACACAGCTGATCGGCGACAGAATCGAGAAGCTCATGAATGGTGGGATAGGGGCGAAGGTTATACCGCTGCCAATCCGTAATATGGAGGGAATATGATTGGGGATATAATTGGAGCAATACCACATCAAAAATCTAAGTTTAGTATGCTCTTTAGCACAAACGGTATTGCAAACTTTAAGTTAGATGGGTGGTATAACAATAAGCTGGGATCATCGCGTATTGTACCAGAATATGATCCCCCCTGGGAAGAAATGGCAAAAGAAATTAAAGAGCTAGTGGTAAAGGCGGATATAACTAACTATAGTATAAAGCCAATTACGCCGAGATTCCCTGACGAAAGAGGAAATAAATTCAATTTAACTTATGAAGAGTTGTTTCCATACTTCAAATACAAATGTGATCAGTCACTTTCATATCCATTTAGGCTTGGAGATGGAGTATTTGATTTAGAAAGACAATATGCATCAGCATGCTATCTTTATCGTTTGAAGACACAATATGACTCAGGTGAAAAGGTTGCGTTGCTGCATGCAATTGAATTTTCATACAATATGGATTTTAATGTACCTTTATGGTCACATGAGTGTTTGCATGAAGCTATTTATAAATATGTCAATGCTGATGAACTTATATCATTTGATAAAATACTAGGTATTAACCCTCAACGGTCTGGCAGGAACTCCTCCATTCGGGAACAATACTTATCTGCTAAATCTGTAGAGTCAATTGTGATATGGGTTGTTATCTTGTCTAGCTATCTGAAATTTGAAAAAGAAACATCAATTTGGCTTTTAAGTAACTTTATAGATCTCAATTGTGATCTTAAAAATTCAGGTTACGATATACTTGAAGAATTCAACTTTATCCAAAATAATATTGGAGAAGTTTTCAGAAAATACAAGAATAATATTAAACAAACAGAAATAGATAATATATTACGTGAAATAAATGATAAATACGTCTGCAAATCACACTTCTTGTTTTTTGGTAAACCAATTGGGCTTTTGTATTTTTACATTAAAAGTAAGCCAAATGTTGGGACAAATCTTAAGAAAATAAAGAAAATAGATAAGGTTATTAAAAGTATAATTGAAAATGAAATTGAGCAGAATATATTTAATAGTTTAGGTTATAATTATCATTATGATTGTGAAAAAACATTTGATCATATAATTAAAGCAATTGAGTATGAAGTAACTGATTACTATCACAAATTGTTTATGTAAATATTGAACAAGGCGAAATCTCTCCTTTTAATCATTTTCAGTCCATTCAAAAATATTGTTTTTAAACCCCTGTTTATCACCCCGCGAAAATAATTCAAAACCATAATACATTCTTCCTAACAGTTCACACAAATGCGCTCGTTTAGGAGAATAATATTATGTCAACCTCCCCAAAAACCTCTCGTCAACAAATGATTGCACGAATAACTGAGTCTGTGATTCCTGACGACCCCCAAATCCCTCTTAATGAGTATCAGGCTGCAAAGCTGCTGAACTGCTCTGTTCATAAGCTTCGGAGAGATCGGTGGGCAGGTGGTGGCATCCCCTACCTCAAGATAACAGACCACGGCACAGTCAGGTATCGGAGAGAAAATATAGAGATATATTTGAATTCACGTTTGCGTACCTCAACGGCTGACCAGGGCGAAAAAAACAATCTTACAAAAAAACTTTCAATTTTTACCCCACGTTAATTGTGCTCACGCAGTCGCATAAACGACTTATTGAGCAGGCTATGGCGATTGAGGCCCAGGAAGCCAAGGCTGCCGGGATGATCGGCTACATGACAAGGGTTATGGTGCAGGCAAGCATGCCCTACCGTGATCCTAAGACCACCTTTTATGAACGAAAAAATGGAAAATTAACACTTACAATGACCGCCCTGAATCCCAATATCCCCCTGCCTTTTGGGGCAATTCCACGCTTGGTGATGGCCTGGATTGGCATGGAGGCTGTCAGAACTAAGGAAAGAACAATTGTTCTCGGTGGCATTTCAGATTTTTTGAAAAGTTTGAATTTGTGTCGCTCTGGTGGCAAGCGTGGGGATATACGCCGCCTTCGAAAACAGGTAACCAGCCTTTTTTCCACGGCAATCTCTTCTAATTACATTGATGAATCAAGGGCCTCCGGGATTAATCTGCTAATTGCAGACAGCTATGATCTCTGGTGGCAGCAAAATGATGAAATTCATCAGAAAGAATTATGGGAATCAACAGTAACGCTTGGCCAGCCCTTCTTTAATGGGCTCATAGATTGCCCAGTGCCCGTAGACATGCGAGCACTAAAAGCCCTGAAGTCAACACCGATGGCAATAGACCTGTATATATGGCTAACGTACAGGAACAGCTATTTACGAACGCCAACGCCGATACGTTGGGAACAGCTAAAAATGCAGTTCGGTACCAGTTATGCGCGCACAAGAGACTTCAAGATTCATCTCATTGATTCGCTCAGAAAGGTATCTGTAATTTATCCGGAAGCTAAGGTGAGCGTGGACGATAACGGGTTGATAATCCGCCCGTCCCTTACGCATGTTCCTGGCTGATTAGTTGGCCATAGTTATGTGAATAAAGTTGTTGAGGGGGGAAGTTATTCGCGCTGATTAACTCGCTCCTTCCCGGCTGTTTTTGCGCTGATTAACTCGCGTTTTTGCGCTGATTAACTCGCGCACTATATATACCTGTAGTTAGCCTGTAGTTTCAGAATCTTTTCCTGTAGTTGGAGGCCGAAAATCTGTGGAAAAGTGTGCCGGGCAAATCCGGTAAATTAAAAAAAGGAGAAAAACAATGATTGTAATTAAAGGTGAAGGCGAACTAATGATTGACGTAAAATCAGGTGATATTGAAGTTGTTTACGATTGTACGCCGCTCAAAACGTGGTGTGAGCTCAACGGATACCACAAAGTCAGTAATCTTGAAGGCCAGCTAAATCTTGACGAACATCGACTCCCACTGCCGGAATGCAACCAATGCTCTCAACATGACGAATGTTGCTCATATGAGGAGGAACTGGACCCACTTATTTGTTCTGCCTGGGATGAGAAAGCAACGTCGGAATCCATTCTATCAGCCTTGGCAGCTTTGTCAGATGAGGAACGAAATGAAGTTCTATGCCAATTAGATTAACAATAGAACATCAATAGATAAAATCATATGTCGCTTCAGCTCAAGCCAAAGAGCTGAAGCGACCTTATGTGCCGTTCAATAAACCAAAACGAGTCGAAGGAGACCAAAATGCAGAAAATTCCATCAATTTGTCGGTGTGTAGTCACGTTTTTGGATTTTCATCTACTCGCACCAAAAACACAACCGGTCAGACGCTTTCTGTGGTTAGCATTTTTTGGAGTTATGACCACCTTGACTGTGATCATGGGGTTTTTGACTATCTACAACAGTTACAGCATCCCGAAAAAACTCAAGGATGAAGTTCTAATAAACAGACGCAATTTTATCCAGCAAGGGAAAGAAAGTCTGAAGCGTAAAATCAGCACCCCAAAAAATGAGGAGTAGGAGATGCGCTTTCCACGCTTACTTATACTTATTTTAATTTTTGGTTTAATATCCGCTCCGGCCCATGCCGCAATGGATTACGTTACATGGGGTGGGTTTCGGCGCTATTGTGCCGGCATTCACTAACATATCCAGTATTTTTGGTAGCAGCGATTATCACGCTATGTTTACCGCATTCGCTATTTTCGGAGTACTGATAGGCGCGTTGGGCGGATATTTATCGATTCTCTCAGGCAAACAAGCCACTCCTCATTTGTGGGCGATCCAATTTCTTATTGGGACATTGATTTATACTGGGTTGTTTGTTCCGACTGATACTCTCAATGTTTATGATGCAGTAACTAATCAGAATCAGATCAATCTCTGGTCTCCCAGAAGGATTGGTATTTGGTGGCCGGGACGGTTAATCTGGTTGAGCAATTTGTGGTGCAAAAATTCGATACTTCGGCAAATCTGCCGCCTAATACTGCCTGCGGTCCGCTGACCCAACTGAATTATGCGGACCAAGGTGGTGCGATCGGGCTTTCTGCGCTCCAGAGCTCACTGTACGCAAACAATTACTGACAGCAACGCCACACAAACCGTTGTAAAATACGTGGATGACTGCGTTACTTTCGAGCTGATGAGACCTGGCACAGTTCTTACTATCAACAGCCTTCTCGACCCCGGTTGTGGCAGCCCAACAGCGTTTCTTGATAATCTGGCCTAGCCAACAATCCCGCCAACTATACTGTGTCATATCTTCAAGGAAACACTCAGGGCACCTCAGTAAGCTGCATGCGGCTTATTTTGATATTAATGACATACTACACCAATGCTGCCAATACCAATCAGGCAGTACAATCCGCCTGTGGCATCAAGTAATATAGCTGACGCAGGTCAGTGCCAGTCGATACTCGGTAATGCGATATGTGGTTCACTTGGTATCCCAATGGATCCCGGGACATTCATCGCCATGAACTCTGTCGCGGCCTATACCAACCAGATTTTACTGGATGGAGGGACCACTTTTGCTTCTGGGTCCCTCACTATTATGAACCAGGCGCAAAGCGGCAGTTCGGGAGGTTTTACTTCCGGTGTAATGAATCCTATGATGATCGATTCGTTTGTTGCTTATTCATTTATGGTATTCCCGATCATTGCTCTGTTTATCGTGACACCACTATGGCGGCAGGCGATCACGCTCATTCTCAGCATGCTTGTTTGGAACGCTTTGCTGCGTTCACTTGACGTGGTTACTTTCCATATGTGGGTCACGCAGTACCAAAACGCACTGGCAAATGCACTTAATAATGCCGGTATGGGTATTGCTGCGGCGATGCAGATACCTACTCAAGCAACAAAATATCTTGGGCAGTTTGCCCAAATGCGAAGCTATGTCTTTTTGTTTGCAACTGCAATATCTGGCGTGCTCTTCAGATACAGCGATTCCTCGCTTTCTCGTATGGCCCAAAACGCCATGATGCAGAAAAATCATACTGACAAGTTATTGTCTGACCCAAATGAACGAGGGAAACAGGTGATGGAGAATTCAGCCGGTTCTGCCCGGACGATGGCTCTGACTAACGCAATGAAGGAAGGAGTATATGGTGCGACCAATACCATTGGTCAGGGAATGGTGGCCAATGAGTTCGCTAATGCTGCAGGCGGCATGGGAAAGTTGGATGCTGCAGGTGGCAGCATGAGTAAATTACAGGAACGAAATAGGATGTCAGGGGCCGTCGAGGATGCTGTAAGAGTGGGGAGTAATGAGGGGAAACTTAATGCCGCTGGCGATTCTCTCCAAAGCCTTCAAGAAGGTGTCAACTCAGTAGCAAAGGAGCAACACCTGGAATCAACGTCCAGAGCTAATGCCATTCTCGATAAGGGGCCTGAAATGGCGACGCAAATTGGTGCCACCACCGGTGAGCAGTCAGTTGGAACGGCTGTGGGGTCAGGAAGCCCAGAAAAGGCTGGTGACACAGCCAGAATTACCGCCGAACGTGGTGTTGCACAGACTAGTTCGTTTGAATCCGTGGCTAAGAACAATGGATTTTCCAGTGCAGGTCAGATGGAGTCAATGTTGTCGAACTTCGACAACCAGAGTCGACTGGGAAGCACTCAGGGGATGCTTGGGGCACTTGATGAAATAAATCAATGAACGTGCTCGCTCATGGGCTTCAACCATGGTCGGTTCGAGCAGGCGGCGCAATGCAAACGCCGCATTCCAAGGTGCATCACAACTGTCCGGCACTGAGCGAGCCATGGAACTGACCGGCAAGGCCCCGGCAGCAGCCGGGGTTGAATTCGGCACAGCCGGTATGGACAATACGGCCTTAAATGTTAAAGCCAATTCACAGAGAATCGCAGCGGTCACCGATATTGCCAGTCACGACCCAAAAATAGCGAATGATCCGAAACTTATGCAAAACGGTAAGCTTACTCCCGAAGGGTACAACCACATGCTGGGAGCTGTGGCCGGAGCGAACGTCGCTCCGATCACTGACAGCCGTACAGGTATGGTCGTCAGCCCTAAGATGGATCCAAGATGGTAATTACGTTGGTAAGCACGAACAAGGCACACTGTCAGGCAAAAACCTTCGTAGTTTCTACGATGAAATCAAGGACCGCAAAGATATGAAAAATGTTGCTGCAGACGTCAAGCACGCAATGAATAACGACCAGGGTTTTTCTCTTTCAGTTGATCGAGATTCAGGCGGAAAGATCGTGAATACATCAGCCCAGGCAGGTGGAGAGACAGCAAGAAAAGACATCGAAACGAAACTGGATGGACACGACCGTGAGCATCGTAACCGCGATGTGACCACAATCGATCAAGGACTCCGGGAGACGGTCGGCACGTTTATAAAGAGCGGTTATGACAATCAACAGTACAACGTAAGCGCCAAGCACGGCGCCTATATGATGCAGGTAGGTGGCAAGTCAATGATGGTGCAGGGAGATCTTTATTACGGAAAAAATGCGAAAACAGGGAAGTCAGAATTAATAGGTGGAACTGTTGAAAACGGCATCAACCAATCTGTTCTTGCATATCAGAAAGACAAAGACGGAAATCTCCATTACGGCTCTGTTTCCGGCAAGGCGGATACCAAGGGCAACCTAGTCAGCGGGAAAGTGTCAGAAATAACTGAGCAGGAGTTTGTACGCCGGAACGAACACGGAGCCGCTGTCGTCAGGTCCCGGGGTACTGCTGGTCTGAATGATGTTGATGTCCAGGGCTCTGGCGGCGTTCACATGGATCAAAGCAGCTCGTTCAAAATTGGAACCCACGGAGAGTCAGTACAGAATCTGGCTGGTTCTGCGGCACAAGGAGCTGGTTTCGGTCAGGAGGGCAATATCAAGCCTGGAACGTTGGCAACCACTGTCGCTATCGGACAGGGAGCGCTGCATGAGACAGCTGGAGTTATTCGTGATGTAACTACGAGTTTCATCGCTTTACGTGATTCCGAGACAGTTGTCGGAGAAAGGAAGGGAAGGACGTGAAGCCGCGCGTGAAGAAACTGTTCGGTGAAAGGGCTGAGCAACAGACCGCACGACAAAACCAAAATGACGTGCAGCAAACAACCGAATAAACGGCAGAACGCTTCAAAATCAAAGTAAAACTTCACAAGTACCACATAGTAATTCAATGCCAAGACCCAGCGGAAGGGGGAGATAAGGATGTTTGAGCGCGTATTGGAAGTATCGGATGGCCTTATTGTTTTGGTATCGACAAGCGCTGAATTAATCATCAACGACAATGATGCCCAAGAATGAATGTCAGCGAGCGTGGCGTAGATGTTTTAATTAACGATGCATTGTTGTCTTTGACCGCTCACATGTTGGACCATGTGGAAAAAGCCGAGGGGACCCATCTGTATTTTTACCAAGCTGATCCCCTCACTATTTCATCAGTTTATGTTGGAAGTATTAACTCTCGACCGAGATGATTTTTTAAAAGCCAAAGGTGCATGGGAATTTTATTCAAAACGCAGATTCAAATGGGCAAATTATTGGGCTTTTCAGAATGTAACCACCTAGGAATAACCTCCTGACCGGAGGCATTGATGAGCCGACCATCGGTATTCATCGGGCTGCACCGCATACGTCAACAGTTGCAAATGACGTCATTCCGATTTATGCGCCTGTATATAGCGTCAGACGTGTGGCCCATATGCAAAGCGACCAAAGAACAAGAGGTGGGATAACCTCCAGGCAATCCAAAACGTACTCTAAACGCCAGGATCCAAATCCAGCGCCCACGCAAGGCTGGTCGTAAGCAATACATTGCCGGAGACTAACTACCGGCTTTGCATAACGACTTAGCGGAACCTGAATGTTTGCTTGATTTCATTTTCCCCTCCTTAAGCGGGTATGCAAAACATGTAATAACTTTAACATAAAAGCTTGCTAGTGACCAGTAACAAAAAGCTTCAAAATAAGAATAGAGAAAATAATGGTTCATTTCTTCAGTAACGACTACAGCCGCACATACATAGAAGCTTATTAAACACGCATAGGAGGCATTCATGCAACAAGGAATAGGAATAGACATCGGCTACGGCCGCTCTAAAATCAACACTGGTGCGAAAGCAGAGAGCTACCCAAGCATCGTCGGTAACCATGAGGCAGGAATATCAATTGGATTCGAACGACGTCCTCTGGAGACAGTGGAGATCGACGGAAAAAACTACCTTGTAGGCGATTCCGCTATACAGCACTCTTCACGACACTATCAGGGCCGAGATCGTGATTGGATAACCACAGAACCCATACAAGGCCCTCGTGAAACATGGTCTGTCCAGATGCGGAATACAGGGTGAGGCTATCATCACCACGGGCCTGCCCGTGGCCTATCACCTTGCTGACAAAGAACGTTTGGCGCAAATCATCCAGAACGTAGCCCGGGAGTCCGGAATCGAAGCCACTGTCCATGTCCTGCCGCAGCCGGCCGGAGCATTTTTTTCACTGCTTTTCGATGAGCGTGGTGGAATCCTTGACGCCAGACTGGCTTCTCAGCGAATTGGGGTACTGGACATCGGCTACTTCACCACCGATCTAATCACGGTAGACGGTCTACAGGTAGTGGATAAGCAGATTGCCTCAATCGAATCCGGTGTCAGTACCGCGCTAGAGGCGATCAGACGCGACATCACAGACAAGTATCACCTCAACCTCGATCTCTATCGTACCGAAGAAGCGGTCAAGAGACGCAAGGTTTCGGTATTTGGAGAGGATCAGGATATTTCAGGCATTGTCAGCACTCGCCTTCGCGAGCTGGAAGCGGAGATCGAAGCCCAAGCACAGACAATATGGGGCAATGGTGCCGATCTCGACAGAGTGCATCCTGGCTGGCGGCGGCGCAGAGATGCTCTCTCCCTACCTGAATCTTTACCGGCATGCCACTGTATTGCGCGATGCAGCAGCAGCAAATGCAGCAGGCTTCCACCGGTATTCCGTGAAAAAGGCAAGGGCGTGATAAGCCCGAGAGCCAGAAAGGCGTCTAAAATGGCAAAAATGAGCGTCAAGGTAAGCCTCAATTCAGAAAATCCATTCGAGGCAAAACTGATCGAACGGCTGAAGAATGAAAAGAACATGGCCGGCACCATCAAGGTCCTCGCCTATGAACGATTGGTGATCCAGGACCTGCAAGGAGTGGTAACAACAGCAAGTAAAGAATCTGTCGCGTCAGAATCAGCCCCAACTGAGTTGGATGATACTTCCTTGTCAGCCGAGAATAGCCTGGTAGACATGGAAGATATTAACCGCAAAGTGGACCAGATGTTCACGTGAAGGCAGGTGTCAGCTAGCTGATACCTGCCCCATCAGACAGAGTAACGCCAAGTGCCAGCTAGCTGACACCGCATATTGACACCCGGCAACAAAAATCAACGAAAAGCAGGTGTCAGCTAGTTGATACCTCATGTTGACACCTGATGAAAACATAGCAGAAAAAGCCAGGTGTCAGGGCTATTGTGGAAAAGCAGCGATAACGGAGGAGTAACCAATGACAACATCGACAATCGAAAGTGTGCTCAATATAATGCGTTTGGCTGCAGTTGCGACTAACGACGAATTGACCCGAGATTTCCTTTTGCAATCAGTCGGAGAAGAAGAGGAGAAAGCGGCGGTAGCGCTTTCAGAAACTTGCTGGGGCGAAGACTTTGATCCGCTTGGATGCAGACAATCGCCGCCAGCAGATCAGATCGGCACTGAAAAAAGTGCAACAATATGAAGGGGAGGAATTATGAACAGAATCGATATTGCAAAGGTTTATCGCGAGAATGTGAAGCCTGGTCTGACTAGCCCATGAAGCCTCTGTCATGGAACACGCAATGGCATCGCCGCCGCTACGGTCACTTACCACCAAAACGGCAGACGGTCAGGTGTATTGGTATGTCTTTGATTCGCTCTTACCTCGCGCTAAACGGCATGGCGTAGCATCTAGCATGCAGGAGGCGCAAGAGATAGTCGATCGGGTCCTAGAATACCGATCGTAACGACAATCAGATGATAAATGTCAATTAGTCATTATTCTGTCTCTTTTTGTACCTGATAAGCTGCCCTTCGGCTTTGGCCTGGTTCTTTTCTAGTTTTGCAATCTGCGCCTTGTATTCATCGATCTCGGCGCTCATCGCGGCAATCTGATCTTTTCCTTCTGCACAAACTTTTAAATTCGGTGATTATAGGATGATTCCCACATGCTCTAAGTCAAATGTTTTCTTTAGTTCAATATGGTTGTCGCAATTGAATCCTCTGGATTTCGACCATCTCAAAACGGTTCTCAGCTCTCTGTTCCAGTTTTTTGTAAGCCCTTTGCCAGCAATACCATAGCAACAGGGGATGCAGAAGGCCAAAATGACCAAGACCACGGAAAGAATCGGAATCCAGAGGTGCAGAAGTGCTATCCCATCCACTGTAGTAACCGTTAATCCCGATAAGATTAGTCACGGTGCGATCTTCTTGTTTTCTGAGGTAATATTGCCAATGACGCGTGCATTTTCCGCCAGTGGATGGCCTGCTGTCAAGGGTCACAACAGCCGTTTTAGTCATGATTTACGACGTTCAAGTAAATAGCGATACACATTCCAAGCCAACGAAATACTGAAATACGAAATTATTACCCACTTGGTAATTTTCATCACAGGTAGGCCTCCGTGGTGGAGCTGGCGAAATGGCCAACTTCCTGAGCCACTATACCCTTAGCGACTTCATAAGTTATAGCCCCGAGATTGAAGCTCTTCCATACGCTCCTGCGCATAGGAATGGCGGAACCCATGTGCGCCGTTGCTCCACCCGAACTCACGTTTACTGGCCGCGCTGACACTCTGGCTCCAGTTCCTGCCGCCTCCGATGTTATAGAGAGACTGGTACTTTATCCCCCGGTCATAGATGGTACGCGGCGAGTGAAAGCGCAGTGCCTCAAGCTTTTCAGATAGATCCTTCGAGATCAATACCTCGCGGATCAAGCCACCCTTGCCCTCGACGGTGTACCTCACCCCATCCCTGCCATCAAAACGTTTGTCTGACCATTCGCGGTGACCGGAAGATGCCCTTTCCCCGGCCGGACGCAACGTCAGCAATTCATGAGCGCGTAATCCGGCGTTGTGCGCAATTTGCGTGGCAAGAGAATGCATAGGAGATTGTGCACCAGAAATGCGTTGCACCTGGGCGGCAGTATATGCTCTTGAACTCAGGATGGTTTCGCGCTCAGACTTGATGACATTCAACTTCACGCCCAGAACCTTCTGAATTGCCTGTCGATCCTGGTCCAGGGTTTTCTGCGCCACAACAGCGCCACGGTCTACAAGAAACTGGTGTGCAATCTCTCCGCGTCGCTGAGCGCAGGTCCCCCAGTCGATTGTCCTTGATATAATTGACGAAAGTCGTCAAGGACTGTTCGTAGTTTATCGCGGTGCGGACGCTATGGATTTTACCGTCTGACTTATTGTCGTGGCGGCTTGCCCCCAGGCTGATCATCTGAGTGATGGCTCGATGCGCCTGGCTTTGTGGCGCTTCTGAAGCTGAACTTAGCCTTAGCCATTGCTCAAAACTTTCTTTGTTTTGCGCACCGGTTTGAAGTCCTGGAGCTCAGGAAGCGACTTCAGAAAGCGGTCGACGCTGCTGCGGTTTATCTTGATGCGGTGTCGCAGGCGAAGCCATTCGACAAGGTCGGCAGCCGACGCTCCAGCTTGTCGCATTGCGACAAGCTCAGCGCGGTACTTATCGCATTTGCTTTTAGCGAAGCGTTTGCGGCGCGATTCGTCGCGTCGCATGCGTATATGTTGCAGCTCTGCAACTGGGTCGAACTGTTCTGATGATAGTGGCATAATTATGTCCTTATGTTTATGTCGCGCGAAACATAGGTAATCGCGCTATATGTAATGTTCTGCGCTGGGTCATGTTATACTGACCCAGCGCAGAACATATAGGGGACTTATTGCGAGAAAATAATATCAGTGGTGTGAACTAATTGTCAACGCACTTTGCTACAGAGTAGTGTCCCCTATATATTCTGCTCCGCTTGAAAAGCGGACTAACTTCGAACGCGCGGAGCGCGTTCGAATTAGCGCTTTGCGCTAAAAGACATATTCGCAAATTGATATGCAACAATTGAGCTCACGAGATGCTTACCGGTGATCGCAGCAAAAATCTGGTTTTGGAAGAGAAAAAAAGAGAATAGCTCTTTCGACCAAAGAGAGGGAGAGAGTCGTCAACAAGTCATGGTGTCGCAAACGAAAGTCCATTTTCACAATCCGACTGTTGACTCTATGCGCAATTCATTTTGGATAGTGCTGGATAGTAATTCGGTTGTTCATAGCCACTTTTTAAAAGTTGAATAATACCGTAATAGGGGGGCAATTCGTGAAAAGTGGAGATTGTGAAATTTGCAAACACTGGGCGGCTGCACAGTCCAATGATTTTCCTTGCGATGAATGTGATGGCAAGGACTATTTCGAATAACCTCCCCGGCAAATCGACAACAGTTTCTTAATCGTGTTTTGTTGCTGCTGTTTGCTTGTATACCTCGGCAATTTATAGTAGTTTCACATGATTTTAAAAACGCACGAAGACGCTGGCTTAATGAATTTAACCGATTTCCACGCCACATATTATGCACACGAGCTGACCAAGCGCTGCGCCTCCGACAGTGTCGAAAAACTCGCCTCGGTACTGGCCGACGCCCAGGTTGACCTCAACCCACATCAGGTCGAGGCAGCGCTTTTTGCTTTCCGCAATCCATTCTCCAAGGGCGCCATACTGGCTGACGAGGTCGGCTTAGGTAAGACCATCGAGGCCGGACTCCTGCTCGCCCAGAAATGGGCGGAGCGTAAGCGGCGCCTGTTGGTTATTGCCCCGGCCAACCTGCGCAAGCAGTGGAGCCAGGAGATGGCCGACAAGTTTTTTCTCCCCTCAGTGATCTTGGAAAACAAGAGCTTTAACGACATTATCCGGGCGGGAAACCTCAACCCATTTCAGCAGGATGGCATTGTCCTCTGCTCGTATCAGTTTGCCCGAGCCAAAGAGCCCTATCTTCGACAAACAGCGTGGGACTTGGTCGTTATTGACGAGGCCCACCGTCTGCGCAACGTCTACAAGAGCAGCAGCAAAATTGCCAATGCCATTAAAAATGCCGTTGCCCCCTTTCCCAAGGTGCTTTTGACTGCGACGCCGCTGCAAAATTCGCTGCTTGAGCTGTATGGTCTGGTCAGTATTATTGACGACTTTGCCTTTGGTGACTTCAAGAGCTACCGGGCCAAATTTGCCCGGCTTGGCAATGACACCGATTTTGATGACCTTAAGGATCGATTAAAGCCACTCTGCAAGCGTACTCTGCGGCGCCAAGTGCTGGAATATATCAAGTACACCAACCGACACGCTCTGGTGCAGGAGTTCATACCATCAGACGATGAGCAGCGCCTCTACGATCTTGTCTCCGACTACCTGCAACATCCGACTCTTTACGCATTGCCGGCAAGTCAGCGACAGCTCATGACGTTAATCCTGCGCAAGCTGCTGGCATCATCGACCTACGCCATTTCAGGCACCCTCGACGGCCTTGTCAGAAAACTTGAGGCGGCAGAGCTGGCGGCCACAACGGTCGATTCAGCGCCGGATGAACTGCCGCAAGACATAGAAGAACTCGACGAGCTGGCTGATGAATGGGATGGTGATGACAATGGCGCCACACCGGCGGAAAAGGCTCGTTTGTCACCGGAGCAGGTTGGAGAGCTGAAAGAAGAGATGGTGCAGCTGCGTGAATTTCACCGGCTGGCTAACTCGATTGTCAGTAACTCGAAGGGTGATGTTCTGTTGACCGCACTGCGGCGCGGTTTTGCCGCCGCAGCCGAGGCACAGAAGCAACAGGGAGCGGCGACGCTTCAACAGAAGGCCATCATCTTCACCGAGTCGCGCCGAACACAGGAATATCTCGTGCGCATCCTGGAGCAGACCGAGTTTGCAGGCAAGGTGATGCTCTTTAATGGCACCAACAACGACCCCATATCGAAAGAGATCTATAAAAAGTGGGCACAACAACATGCCGGTACCGACCGGATATCCGGCTCAGCAACCGCCGACATGCGCGCCGCTCTTGTCGAGAATTTCAGGGACAACGCCTCAATACTTATTGCCACCGAAGCAGCAGCCGAAGGCATTAACCTCCAGTTCTGCAATCTGGTTGTCAACTATGATTTGCCATGGAATCCGCAACGCATTGAACAGCGCATCGGTCGTTGCCACCGGTACGGGCAACGCTTCGACGTCGTTGTTGTCAACTTCATCAACAAAAACAACGCTGCTGATATTCGAGTTTATGAGCTGCTTGACGAGAAATTCCGCCTCTTTAATGGCGTGTTCGGCGCCAGTGATGAGGTGCTGGGAGCGGTAGAATCCGGTGTCGATTTCGAGAAACGCATTGCGGCCATATACCAGCAGTGCCGCACTCCTGAGCAGATTCAGTTCGAGTTCGACCAGCTCCAGCGCGAGCTGGAGACCGAGATAACAGCCGGCCAGCGCGACGCCCGTGAAAAGCTCCTCGACAATTTCGACTCCGAGGTAGTCGAAAAGGTGCGCATTCAGAGTCATGATCTACTCGACCGATTTAACGAGCAGCTATGGCGGCTCACCTGTTATCTGCTCGCTGACCATGCCAGTTTTCAGGAACAGGATTTCAGCTTCACCCTCAGTTCGAACCCCTTCCCGGCCGAGACTATTCACCCCGGCCCCTATCGTATGGGGAAAGCGGTTGAAGACGCCAACACTTACCGTGTCGGACATCCGCTCGCACAACGCGTTCTTGAACGGGGTATGGCGTTGGCGCCAGCGCCAGCCAAAGTGACTTTCGCCCTCACCGGCAGCGGCAAAAATATTGCCACTCTTGATCCGCTGAGCGGCACGTCCGGGTGGCTGTCATGTGCCAATTTAACCATGAGTGCGCTTGAGACTGAAGACCTGCTCGTCATGAGTGGCGTTACCGACACCGGCGAGCAGTTGGATGATAACCAATGCCGGCGACTGTTCGACTTGCCGGGCACGCACGAGGGTGCCTGTTCGGTGCCGGCTCCAATGACAACAGCTCTGACACAAGCCGAAGCGCGGCGCCGCAAGCAGTTGCTGGACGAAATGACGAGTCGCAATGGTAACTGGTTTGATACCGAGATGGACAAGCTGGACAAGTGGGCAGAAGACCGGCGCACATCGCTTAAGGTTGAGCTGGCAGACCTCGACGATGCACTGAAGGATGCCAAGAAGAGCGCGAGACTTGCGCCAACCCTGCCGGACAAGCTGGAGCGTCAGCGGGCAGTGCGCACGCTGGAGACCAAGCGTGACGAGGCTTGGCGGGCTTACGACCAAGCCAGCCGGGAAGTAGACCGGCAGAAGGATGCGCTGCTTGATGAGATAAGCCGGCGGCTGGAGCAGAAAATTGAGCAGAAGGAACTTTTTGTATTACGCTGGCGCCTGATTTAGGCACAAGGAGCAGTGATGAAAATCAAATCCATCAAAATTGAAAATTTCCGCAGTTTTCGAGAGGAAACAGTCTCGCTCAACAGATATTCATGTTTTGTCGGTCCTAATGGGGCTGGCAAATCAACGGTGTTGTCGGCACTCAATGTGTTCTTTCGGGAACAAGGCTCCTCTTCCACAGATATAGCCAGGCTCACTGACGAAGATTATTTCTGTAAAGACACTGCGAATCCAATTCGCATAACAGTTACTTTTGACGACCTCAGCCCCAATGCTCAAGACGAGCTATCAGCTTATGTACGCCAGAATGAACTTATTGTCACTTCGGAAGCGGCATTTGATACCGCAACAGGTTTTGGTTCAGTTAAACACTTTGGGCAGCGGTTGGGCATGACGGAGTTCAGGCGGTTTTTCGAGGCTGAGAAAGCTAAAGCATCTGCAGCCGACCTTACGACTATATATGATGAACTACGGCAACAATTCCCCGACCTTCCCGCAGCACGGACTAAAGATGATAAAAGAGAAGCTCTCATTGCCTATGAGACCGCCAATCCTGAGCGATGCGTCCTGATTCCAAGTGAAGACAATTTCTACGGCGTGAACAGTACAGGAAAGCTGGCTGCTTTTGTTCAGTGGGTCTACGTCCCCGCTGTTAAAGATGCTGGAGAAGAGGGGCAAGAATCAAAAAATACTGCTCTTGGAAAGTTGATTGCCCGTACAGTCCGCGCCCGCACCAACTTCGAGACTGAACTAGAGGCGCTCAAGACAGAGACCTTGGCAAAATACCGTGAACTTTTGGAGCAGAATCAAGCTAACCTTACGGAGATTTCAGAATCACTGCAACGAAGACTGGAAGCGTGGGCGCATCCAAATGTCAGACTAGGTATGGAATGGCTCTCTGACCCGAATAAATCTGTAACTCTTCAACAGCCTGTTGCTGGCATCAAGACTGGCGATGGCGATTTTTTAGGAAATCTGTCGAGGATGGGTCATGGGCTACAGCGTTCTTATCTGCTTGCACTGCTCCAAGAGCTTGCAGGAGCTGAAGCTCCAGATGCACCGACGCTGATTCTTGGATGTGAAGAGCCAGAGCTGTATCAGCATCCTCCCCAAGCAAGGCACCTTGCGGAGGTGTTCTGTGAACTGTCCACGGGGAATAATCAAATCCTTGTAACCACTCACTCGCCATTGTTTGTCAGTGGCGATGGTTTCGAGAATGTTAGAATGGTTCGGAGTGCTGGAACTAACGTTGGCACATCAGTACGTTCTCTGACATTACAGAGCCTTTGTGACCGCCTTCGCGGCGCAACAGGAGAAGAACAACGACATCGTATAGAAGGACTTGTGGCAAAAATTCATCAGGCTCTTCAGCCTGGAATCGCCGAGATGTTTTTTGCGCATACTCCGATTCTTGTTGAAGGTCTGGAGGACATCTCCTACATAACAACCGCCTTACATATATCAGGTCTCTGGCCTGAATTCAGACGTCTTCGGCTGCCACATCATTCCCGTTAACGGGAAAGACAAGCTCATTCAACCACTGGCAATGGCGATTGAGCTGGGTTTACCAGTATTTGTTGTGTTCGACGCTGACGGGGATACTGTGCGAGCTGACCATAGAATTAAGCATGAAAAAGATAATCGAGCATTGATGAGTCTTCTTGGTATTGCTGACGACCCTTTTCCTATGGCACACGTCGTTGGTGCAAACCATGTGATTTGGCAGACAAGTCTTACTAAGGCAGTAAAATCAGACTTTCTTGAAGCTGATTACACACGCCTCACCGAAGTTGCACGTCAGCATTATGCCCAAGAGGGTGGTCTGGAGAAAAATCATCTGTATATTGCCGAGTGGTTAACCGCAGCGAACAACGAAACTTTAACATCACCAACATTGAACAGCCTGTGCAGGACAATTCTCGATTTTGCTGGCAGAGAGGTGTAGTACCATGACCGAACACCCCGAAAAACTCGACCTTGCATCCCATGACATTGCCGAAGACAAGCGACAGGAACTGCTGCGGCTCTTTCCTGAAGTCCGTACCGAAGGCGGCAAGCTGGATTTTGAGCGACTGAAACTGGCGCTTGGCGAAGCAGTTGATGCCGGCAAGGAAAGATACGGCATGAACTGGCCGGGCAAGGCAGAGTGCTTCAAGACCATACAGACGCCGAGTATGGGCACGCTGCGCCCATGCCCGGAGGAGAGCGTCAACTTCGACACCAGCGAGAACCTCATTATCGAGGGTGACAACCTCGAAGCGCTGAAGCTGTTGCAGAAGTCCTACCTCGGCAAGGTCAAGATGATATACATCGACCCCCCTTACAATACAGGCAACGACTTCATCTATCCCGACAACTTTTCGGAGAGCCTCCAGACGTATCTTGAGTATACCGGACAGGTGGATGCCGAAGGGCGCAAATTCGGCACCAATACAGACACCGAAGGTCGATTTCATTCGAAGTGGATGAACATGATGTATCCTCGTCTGTATCTCGCAAGGAATCTTTTGCGTGAGGATGGAGTCGTCTTCATAAGCATTGATGATAGCGAGGTTGACAACCTGCGGCTCATGTTAAACGAAATATTCGGTGAAGAATGCTTCTTAGGTCTGCTTATTTGGCATTCTAAAAAAGGCGGTGGCGGTGGCGTTAAAACTATTGTGGCTGAGCATGAATATATTGTTGCATATACAAAAGCAAACCCTGAGAGTGCAGTAGGAAAACAGTCTGTAGAAGCCCAACCTTTGAATTTATCTGATGAAAAAGGACCTTATAGAAAAAGCCGTGAACTTAACAAGTGGGGGGCTGGCTCAGCGCGCGCCGACCGACCAACAATGTATTTTCCCCTTCCAGGACCAAATGGCGAAGATGTATATCCAATCAGAAATGACGGTTCAGATGGACGTTGGCGCCTTGGGAAACCAGCGATGTTAAAGATTGTTGCAGATGGCAATGCTCTTTTCGAAAAGAGAGAGGATGGCACCTATATTGTTTATGAAAAAATACGTTCAGTGGAGCCACGGTTAAAATCCTATCGAACGATATTGGCAAACGCAGGTTCAGCAGCTGAGGGAACAGCAGCGCTTAAAGAGTTATTCGAAGGAAAATCACCTTTCGACTTCCCAAAGCCGACAAGTCTCATTAAGCAGCTTTTTGATATTGCTGGCGTGAGAGATGAAGACACCGTTCTTGACTTCTTCGCTGGCAGTGGAACAACAGCCCAAGGCGTTTTTGAACAGAACGGTATAACTGGCAGTGAACTCAACTTCATTCTAGTTCAGTTACCAGAGGTGTTGGAAGGTGAATACTCATCAGTTGCCGAAATCACTAAGGAGCGAGTTCGTCGGGTCATAAAGAAGTTGAACGAGGAGGGTGCCGGCAAACTCGACCTTGATGGTGCAGGAGCACAAGACCGAGGCTTCCGAGTGTTCAAGTTGTCGGAGTCGAACTTCAAACCTTGGAACGCCGAGGTTGTGCCAGACGCTCCAGCGCTTGAGCGGCAGCTTGAGCTGCACATCGACCATATTCTTCCTGACCGAACAGCCGACGACCTGTTGTACGAAATTCTGCTCAAGAGTGGTTTTCCGCTCACTACTCCGGTTGAGAAGGTGTCCCTTGCCGACAAGTCCGTCTTACAGTGTGGCCGGCGGCGCTCTGTTTATCTGCCTTGAACGGGCGCTGACCTTTGAGCTGATTCGCGCCATGGCGGAGGCTAAGCCGGAGCGTGTTGTCTGCCTCGATGAAGGCTTTGCAGGCAATGACCAGCTTAAGGCCAATGCGGTACAGATTTTCAAGACCAAGGGTGTCGCCAGCTTCAAGACGGTGTGAGGATATAGATGAAGATACAGTTTGACGCTAATCAACAGTTTCAGCTTGACGCCGTGGCCGCTGTCACTAGACCTGTTTGATGGACAGCCGCAGGGCGCGCCTGAGTATGCCGTCATCAATCTAGGGAGCATTGGTGAACTCTATTGCCGGACAAGACCGTACAGAGCTGGGTCTGGGAACCGCCTGTTGCTGGATGAAGACGAAGCTGTTGGACAATATCCGGGCAACACAGGTCACTAACGACATCGAAGTCACGGACCCGTGCCGCGCCTTTGGAGTCATGGGAGCTGTTCGACGTCCCGGCCAATCAAGTCCAGCCACTGTCCGCACTTTTCGGTGGAGATGGAGACCGGCACCGGCAAGACCTACGTCTATCTGCGCACCATCTTTGAGCTGTCTCGCCGGTACGGCTTTCAGAAGTTCATTATCGTTGTGCCCAGCGTCGCCATCCGTGAAGGCGTGCTGAAGAACATCGAGATTACCGCCGAGCACTTCCGCGCACTCTACAACAATCTGCCGTTCGAGCATTTCGTCTATGACGCCAAGAAGGTAAACCGGCTGCGCCAGTTTGCCACCAGCAACACCCTGCAAATTCTGGTCATCAATATCGACGCCTTCCGCAAGAACTTCACCGGCACCGAGGCCGAACAGAAAAGCAACGTCATTTACAAGGAGAGCGACAAGCTTTCCGGCCGCCAGCCAATCGAGTTCGTGCAGGCGGCGCGTCCTATCGTCATCATCGATGAGCCTCAGAGCGTGGATTCTACCGACAAGGCTCAGGAGGCCATCAAGGCGCTCAATCCGCTCTGCACCCTACGTTACTCAGCCACCCACCGCAACCCCTATAACCTGGTTTATCGACTCGACCCGGTGCGCGCCTTTGAGCTGAAGCTGGTCAAACAGATCGTGGTTGCCAGCGCCGCTGCCGAAGGCGCTGCCAACGATGCCTTTGTGCGGGTCGAAGAGCATCGATTACAAGAACGGCATCAAGGCCAAGCTGCGTATCCACGTGCAGACGGCAGGACGGGCCGAAGGAAAAAACGGTTACGGTCAAGCAGGGCGCTGACCTGTTTGCTCTCTCCAACGAACGGCCATGTTATGCAGGATGGGTATTCGGTTGCCGAGATCAATGCCGAGCCCGGCAACGAGTTTATCCGCTTCAATAATGGCCGCACCCTGCGACTTGGCGAGGAAATCGGCGGCATGCGCGACGACATCTGGCGAGCCCAGATCAAGCACACCGTCAAGCGCCATCTCGAAAAGGAATTGCAGGTCAGGGAGCGCGGCATCAAGGTTCTCTAGCCTGTTCTTCATCGACCGGGTTGCCAATTACCGCGACTACGACGATGCCGGCCAACCGGTGCAAGGGCAAGTTCGCCGAGGCATTCGAGGCCGAACTGACTGGCGCTGGCGAAAGACGAGCGCTACAAAGACCTTGAATGGCTGAAGCAACCGATGGACAAGCTCCACAATGGCTATTTTGCCCAGGACAAGAAAGGTGTGCTCAAGGACACCCGAGGCGATACCCAGGCCGATGATGAGGTTTACAACCTGATCATGAAGGAGAAGGAGCAGTCTGCTCTCGCTGGATGAACCACTGCGCTTCATCTTCAGCCATTCCGCCCTGCGCGAAGGTTGGGATAATCCCAACGTCTTCCAGATCTGCACGCTGAATGAGACCAGAAGCGCCATGAAAAAGCGGCAGGAGATTGGCCGCGGCTTGCGTTTGCCGGTGGATCAGAACGGGATGCGAGTTTTCGACGAATCGGTCAACAAGCTGTATGTCATGGCCAACGAGAGCTACGAGGACTTCGCCCAGGCGCTTGCAGACCGAGTATGAAGAGGATTGCGGCGTCACCTTCGGCAAGGTGCCGCATTACCGCGCTTGCCAAGCTGATGCAGGTCGTGGACGGCGAAGAGCAACCCATTGGCCGAGAGGCTGCCGAAGACATCAGGCACTGCACTGGTTGCACAGAAGATGCTTGATGCCGAAGGGCGTATACAAGCGGCTTTCGATCCTAGCCGACAAGGACTTTAAGCTCGAACTGCCAGAGGCACATCAAGGATTTGACCCCAGCTGTTATCGACCTGCTGTCCAGTCTACCAGATCGAGCGCCATATTCGCAGGGAACAGGACGACGGAGCGAACAAGCTCAAGAAGGAAGTCTGCGCTGACAGTCCCGAGTTTATCGCGCTCTGGGATCGCATCAAGCCCAAAACCACCTATCGGGTGGAGTTTGAGACTGACGTGCTGGTCACACGTGCTGTTGAAGCCATCAAGAACGCATGGAGAAAATCGAAAAGCCGCATATTACCGTGAGCGCCGGCCAGCTTGGCGTGCAGAAAGGCGGCATCACCACAAGAGCTATCAGCGTGGCCGAAGAGAATGTTGATTACACAGGTCATCCAGTGCCGGACGTGCTGGCCTATCTGCAAAACGAGACCGAGCTGACCCGTTCGACTCTGGTGCGTATCCTGAAGGAATCAGGCCGGCTGGATGAGTTCTTCAACAACCCTCAGCGCTTCCTGGACGCCGTTGCAGCCATTCTCAAGTATGAACTGCATCGCCTGCTGGTGGACGGCATCAAATATGAGCGGATTGCCGGCACTGGCAGCGACGCCGAATGGGAGATGCTGCTGTTCAAGAACGAGGAGCTGATTAATTACCTGACGGCGATACAGGTCAAGAAGTCGGTCTATGAGTATGTGGTGTATGACTCGGATGTCGAGCGGGAGTTTGCCAAGCGGCTTGACGAGCGTGACGACATCAAGCTCTTCGTCAAGCTGCCGGGGTGGTTCAAGATTGATACGCCAGTTGGCACTTACAACCCCGATTGGGCAATCGTCAAGCATGATGACCAGGCACTTGTACCTGGTCCGAGAGACCAAAGGGACGAAGAACTTCCTGAAGCTACGCACTAGCGAGGCTGACAAGGTTCGATGTGGTCAGAAGCACTTCGAGGCGCTGGGCGTGCCGTTTGCCGTAGCTGTGACTGCTGCTGAGGTCTAGCAGAGACACAACCAACTGGCCTAAACAGTAAAGTAAAACGCCCCCACGACCGTATGACCGGTCGCGGAGGCAACAACAAGATATAATTAACAATTACATCGCCAGCAAGAAACTGCGCACGATGGTCAATTCCGTAATCATTTTACCAGTAGCGCTAAGCCGCGCAGTGAGTATCCGCTCCCGGCCCCGAAGAATGGCGGCACGCAGTCGGCGCGATAAACCTGCGCCGCTGATGCGCCCCCGGCCCGTTGGGCTTGAGTAGAACGCGAAATAGTTGAATGTTCATTGACCGCTTGAAGAGGAGATAACAGCAGGATGGCCATGAGTAAGAAGAGGACGCCCATGACTTTCTTTAATCAAGCGGGACTTGACAGTTAATGACTACGGTCAGCAAGCAGATCCAGAGCGCTGACGAGGCGATCTGTCGGAATATCGAATCGCTCGCTGACCAGCGGGCATTGCTCTCGCAGAACGTCCTCTCACAGCTCCGGAACCTAGTCGAGGGAGTTGCGGTCCGTCTCCACACGGGCTCACCCGATGCCGAATTCAACTACGCCGCGGTAGAACCGGGGCTCGCCTTCGTCAAGAGCAAGGCAAGGTTCAACTTCCTCGGCAAGTTCCACAAACTGATTCAGAAAAGTGCTTCCCACTACACCCTGGACGGGGACGCTTCCGAGCGTTTGATGCTCAAGTACTACGAGTACCTCCACCGCATCCGCAGCTTGCTTCAAGACAACTGTGGAATCGCGGTGCTGGCGAACCTCGAGGCCTTCCCGGTCGACCTCGATCCGTCGCTGCGGGAGTACCACGAGAAGATCGCCGCAAGGATTGAGGCGGTCCGTTCAACTCCGCCGGACAGCAGCACCCGGGATCGGTACTACATCCACAAAACGCGCCCGTTCTTCGTCGGCGGGCGCATCTACTACGAGGTCACCTTCTACCGCGCCGTCAACAAGGTGAGCAAGTTCGACCGCATCATCGCCTTCACCGATATCGACATGACTGACAAGTACGCGGCCATGTTGACGCTCCGAGCGGGACTCGATCGAAGTGCTCGGCCAGACGATGCCGATCACGATCATCCGCGAGTGGGAGGTCTCGATCCGCCCGTGCGAGTTCAACAACTTCGCGCGCCTGCTGGGCATCGTCCATAGCCGTTCGGACCAACTCGGCGGAGTATCGCTACCTGATGCAGGGGCTGACGGCCGGCTCCGGCAGCCTGCTCGACCTGGTTGATATGCCCGACGACAAGTACGCGACGGTGAGGGCGGCAGGTACGGCTGGCGTCGCCAAGCCGCAGATCTTCCCCGTGCTGGATGAAGCGCGCCGCATCGTGAGGTCAGCCGCTCCGGGTCACAACGTCCTTCGATATCTCATGCTGCGGATGCACAACCAGATCCTCAAGCCGCAGTACCACTGGGACGGCTGTGACCGTCTCTCCGGCATGAAGCTTCAGTACGGCTGCATTCCCTTCGACACCATGCCGTTCTGCACCTCGCTGCCCGCGCACAACCCCCGGTACTGGGACCTCGTCGAGAGCCTCGATGCGACCGGGCGGAACCACGAACTGCTCGCTCGACGCGTGAAGAACAACGTGGAGCGTCACGGAATCCTCTACACGCCCGTGGCCGACCTCGAGGAGTTCGGAGACGTCAACGGCTTGATCTCCACTTACAACAACAAGCTCTACTACAAGCATACGGAGCGTCGGCTCGTGCTCGACAAGGGGCACGTCTTCATCTGCGGGTATGAGAACGACACTGTCTCCATCGTCGAGAAGCTTCAGGAGTACGCATCGTCCGGGATCGACGGCTACACCCAAGCCGTCGAGCGCTGGCTCGATGAAACACCTCGTGGCATCGACGACCCGGCGAAGGAGGATGCGCTCAAGCAGTTGTTCAGCCAGTCGCGCGTCGCCCTGATCTACGGGGCGGCTGGCACTGGCAAGTCAACGATGGTGGACCACATCGCGCACTACTTCAACGACAAGAAGAAGCTCTTCCTCGCGCACACCAACCCAGCGATCGACAACCTCAAGCGCAAGGTAACCGCGCAGAACTCGGACTTCCGGACGATCAGCAGCCAGATCTACAGGAGTGCCACCGATCCGGAGTACGACCTCCTCGTCATCGACGAGTGCAGCACCGTGAGCAACGCAGACCTGATCAAGGTGCTGGAGAAGACCTCCTTCAAGCTGCTCGTACTCGTCGGCGACGTCTACCAGATCGAGTCGATCCAGTTCGGCAACTGGTTCGGAATCATTCGCTCATTCATCCCGAGCACGTCGGTGTTCGAGCTGACGACGCCCTTCAGAACCAAGAACGACTCACTCTTGGGCTTCTGGAACAAGGTTCGAGCCATCGAAGACGACATCGCCGAGGTCATGGCCCGCAACGGGTACTCGACCGTGCTCGACAAGACGCTGTTCGAGACCCAAGGACAGGACGAGATCATCCTGTGCCTGAACTACGACGGCCTCTATGGCATCAACAACATCAACCGATTCCTGCAGAGCAGCAACCCCGGTGCAGCGACCACTTGGCGCGTCTCCACGTACAAGGTCGGCGACCCTGTCCTCTTCAACGAGACCGAGCGGTTCCGACCGGTGATCTACAACAACCTGAAGGGCCGGATCGTCGGCATCGACCACGTCCCTGGTCGGATCCAGTTCGACGTCGAGCTCGATCGACCGCTCAGCGAGTTCGACGTCGTCGGTGATGAGCTCGAATGGATGGGTGGCTCGACTGTGCGCTTCTCCGTCTACGAGTCACGACACCAGCGATGAGGACGACGACTCACTGAACACCACCGTGCCATTCCAGGTGGCCTACGCCGTGTCGATCCACAAGGCGCAGGGCCTCGAGTATGACTCCGTCAAGATCGTAATCACCGATGCCAATGAAGACGACATCACACACAGCATCTTCTACACAGCCGTAACTCGGGCACGTGAGCGTCTGCGGATCTTCTGGACGCCCGAGACGCAGCAGGGTGTTCTACAGCGCCTCCGCCGCAGCGCCAACCCAAAGGACGTCGCTCTTCTCGCTAGCCGTCGTGGCCTTACGCCGGTCAGCGGATGAAAATGTGAAGTCAGTAGGAGAGTGATTTTGTAGGCGAGCACCCAACCACGTCGATGGACGCCGACCGCCCGAAAAAAACTGGGCGGGCAGGTCATGGCCGGCCCCGTTGCAGAGACAGAACATCTGGGCTCTCGTGGGATTTAGGACGTAATGTCCGCAGGAGAAACTGGAAGTGGCAAGAATCGACCTGGAGAAGACAATTGCACGAGTGGAATTTCCGCCTGAGATATGGGCGTGGCTCGACCTCGTGGGCGAAATGATAGCGGTGACCCAAGAGGAAGCGCTTGAGCGGGAACGCACTTTCAAGGTAACAACGCCTTATCATCAGATGCTCCAACGGTTCATTAATCGGGAGATCGGTGGTCTGAACTCCATCTACGTGCTCTTACGGATAGAGTCGGTATATCAAGCAGCGGCACATATCCGGCTTTTCTGCGAGAACGTCATCACCCTCCGATATATCCTTCGCGATCCGGACAAGCGCTCGAAGGACTTCGTGGATTACGCTGCAATTGACGACTACAAAATCGGGACAACCTACTTGCAGTGGGAATCACAGACAGCGAAGCAGCAACATGTCGAAGCAATGAGACTCCTGCAACCGGAGTTAGAGAAGCGTTTTGCGGAGGTACGCGGGCGGTACACGTACGTCGACCGTAATGAGAGGCCGCGTGAATTCAAAAATTGGTGTAACCACACACTGAAAGACCAGGCCGACGAATGTGGCGCTGAGATCCAGAAGCTCTACGCTATCGGCTACCGACAGTTGAGCGCATATGTTCATGGATCGGCTTGGGCATTGCGCAGGCAGAATGCGTACATCCGTGCAGGCTATGATCAAACCGTAGTGATGATCGACTTCGCCCATTTGACTCGCATACTCTTGGCAGTATGGTTGGAGTGGCTTAAAATTCTGTCGAAAGAATTAGGTTGGCAAACTCTCGGACGAGCGCAAGACATTGTGGACCGCTGCAATGAACTCGATGAAACCACAATGCAAGTTGTAGCAAAGCTCAGAAAGCAGGAAGCAGGGGGAGTGACGAGAACAGGAAGCGAAACTATGGATGGAGAGCCACGCTGCGTGCTTTGCGATGAACCAGCAGGAGAAGGCAGCAAGTCGTTTAGCCTCACACCAGAGGCAAGAGAAATGTTCAGGCACGCATATCCATATCACGATCCTGAATCTATTCTTTCTCGGATCTGTTCAAGATGTCAAACGCTATCACCGGAGGAGCGGCAAAACCTGGTGCAGATAGCTATTGCACGCGAACTTGAGTAAACAGAGGTGTTTGTCCTTGAAAGTGGAATAATCATAAAATGCGATTCCCAACCACACCATTGGACACCTCCAGCGCCAATGCTTGGGAGAAAGTGATTCTATTAGCAGAAGTGAAAACATAGTACAAATAATATACAATGATGAATATGTACTAAGGAGAGAAATTCTGTGAGGAGGTGTTTTTATGGCATGTAAGGTTAAAATTCATGATGAGGTCCAAGAAACTAAACCCAGCGGTTGGGTTATATGTTTCCAGCGGTGCACCTATAATCATGATGACCGGAGCTCAGAGCATGGATTCAGGTTCATATGGAGACGGCCTGATGGCAGTTTACAAGCGGCTCGCGGACAAGCACGAATTCCCGATGCAGCGACACTTCAAAAACTGACGCAAGCAGCAACACAAGCTGGCTGGTTCTAGAACCCCGACTAAATCGGAGATAGTCATGAATTTAGCATTCCCTCCGCCACAGCGCTGGCAAGATTTTGAGGAACTGACCGTCACGGTCTTCCGCGCTGTGTTTGACGATCCCGGAGCACAGGGACATGGGAGACAAGGGCAAGCCCAACACGGCGTGGATGTCTTCGGTCGTGAGAGGGGAGATGGCCGTGTCATCGGTGTCCAGTGTAAACAGAAAGCCCAAAACCCAAATGAACCAGCCGGCGCACTCAGCGCCGACCAGATCGAACATGAAAGCAAGAATGCCAGAGATTTTAGGCCATCGCTAGACTACTTTATCATGGCGACTACAGGGCCGCGGGATGCCCAGTTACAGCAGCGGGTCTTCAGTGACAATGAGGTACGCGACAACGCCGGATTCGTTTCCAATCGGGCTTTGGTTCTGGGAAGACTTCGTTGGCTTCATCAACAGACATAGTGATGTCCTGGAATGGTACACTGACTATGCGGAAAATACATATGGGCCAGAACTGCAGGATCGGCAGATACTAAACGTAGTTCGTACGGCCCTTTCTCGTGCCGCATTTCGAACGCCTCTGCAATACGAGTCGTCCTCAGAACTCAGGCAAGCCTTATTGGACTCTCTTAGGGCAATAGACACCGGACTCTTGCTGGACAGAGAGACTAGACTGCCTATATGCAGCGCACCCTTGGGTCTTTCTGGCCTCAAAGTAGACAAAGGGAGGCATGGAGCGAGGGTTGTCAAGGCAGTACATAATGCACGTTTGTTGCTTGACGCAGCTATAAAAAATGGTGACATCGAGCCTTGCGGTACATGCCTATTGGTCAGAAACCACAAAACTGCTACTGACATAGATGCACAGCGCCGCCTTGCCATTGAGTCCCTCAATACCTTGCTTACCGATAGGGGATTGGACCCCATAGAATCGCCTCTTCTTGGGGATACGGGCCTTGCTCACAAGGAATGGGAGAAGGCCAAGCCCAAGGCTGCGAGCGTCTTCAGTTGACCTATTTTTTCAAACAGGATTAGACATGTACGACTTGCACCGCCTTGGATGGAACAGTTTCCAGCAGCTTTGCCTCACCATAGCCCGGGAAGTGCTTGGGCAGACAGTGCAGTCTTTTCTGGATTCGAATGACGCAGGGCGGGATGGCGCTTTCACTGGTAGCTGGACGCCAGCACCGGGTCAGCTTCTCAGCGGGAAGTTTGTCATCCAGTGCAAATTTTCAAGCAAGGCCGGCTATCTCCTCACGAAGTCCGACATAACGGATGAACTGCCCAAGGTGCGCAAGCTTGTGGCTGACGGACTTTGCGATGTCTACGTACTGATGACGAATGCCGGTGTATCCGGCAAGCAGGAAGCGCAGATCAGAACGGAGTTGATCGGTGCCGGGGTCAAGCATGTGCTGATATACGGGGCCACTTGGATCGAGGATCAGATCAAAGAAAACACGCGGCTGCGGATGCTCGTGCCCCGTGTGTATGGTCTGGGAGACTTGAGTCAGATTCTGGATGAGCGGGCCTACGCGCAGGCGCGTGCCGTTCTCGAGTCGTTGCGGGAAGACTTGGCCAAGGTTGTCATCACGGACTCCTATCGCAAGGCCGTCAATGCCCTCGATGAGCATGGCTTCGTGCTGCTCATCGGCGAACCGGCGGCAGGAAAGACGACCATCGCGTCGATGTTGGCAATGGCCGCCGCCGACAAGTGGAAGTCATCTGTGCTCAAACTGGCCGACCCGGCAAAGGTTGTCGAGCGCTGGAACGTAGATGAGCCCTCACAGTTCTTCTGGATTGATGATGCATTCGGCGTGACGCAGTACGAGTCGTCCTTGGTTCATGGTTGGAACCATTCTCTGGCGCAGGTAAAGACGATGCTGCGCCAAGGGGCCAAGATCGTCATGACCTCACGGGACTACATCTACAACCGCGCTCGTAACGACCTCAAGGAAAGTGCCTTTCCGCTCCTCAGTGAAAGCCAGGTCGTGATCGACGTTCACGACCTGTCCGACCTCGAAAAGCAGCAGATTCTGTACAACCATCTGAAGCTCGGCAAGCAGCCCGCTGCGTTTCGCTCTGATATCAAGCCCCATCTGGAATATGTGGCGGCACATCCGCGCTTCATTCCGGAGACAGCGCGGCGTATCGCGGACCCGCTGTTCACCAAAGACCTTTACGTGGGTGAATACCATCTTGGGCAGTTCGTGGAAAAGCGCGAGCAACTTCTGCTTGAAGTGATCCAGGGACTGGATGCGAACAGCAAGGCGGCGCTCGGTTTGATTTACATGAGGAAAGACCACCTCGAAAGCCCCGTCACCCTGCAGGGCGCTGAGCCGCAGGCGCTGGAGCGGCTTGGCAGCACGTTGGGAGAGTGCATCACAGCACTCGACGCGCTCAACGGCAGTCTTGTGACGAACATGCAGATGGACGACCAGCCGGTGTGGCGCTTCAAACACCCGACCATCGGCGACGCCTACGCGGCGACCTTGGCCCTCAGTCCTGATTTGCTCAGTATTTTCTTAAGTGGCAGCTCTACAGATAATCTGACAGCGCAGGTCACATGCGGCAACGTGGGTGTGGAAAAAGCAGTTGTCGTTCCCAAATCACTGTTCATGATGATGATCGCGCGGCTACGCGAGTTCGCGTCTAGTGAAAAGTACAAGGTGCAATGGATGTCCTCATGGGCGGCCAGACGGACGCTCTACCGGTTTCTTGCCAGTCGCTGTTCGAAAGAATTCCTGTCTCTGTATCTTGAACAGGATCCGGATATTCTGAAGCGCGTATCTGAACCGGGCCTGAGCCTCAGCTTTTCTCCCGAAGTTGATCTCGCAGTACGCCTGCACGGATTTGATCTACTTCCCGAGAACAACCGGAAGAAGTTTATTGCGACGGTCAGCAACTTTGCCATTGAAGGTGACGACGTCCTAGCATTGGACGATGACGGCATTCGTGGTGTTTTCACCGACAGTGAGTTTGATGAACTTGTGGAGACAGTGCGCATGAACTTGCTACCGAAGCTGGCAGATGTGCGGAGGAATGTGCAGATAAATTATGATTCCTCTGAACCTCCAGACGAGCACATGCAGAATATTCTCGAATCGTTCAGCGCGCTCAAGAAACGATTCAGCGAGGACGAAAATGCGGTCAAAATCATTGAACGAGAAACAGATCTCGCGAATGAGTGGATTGCCGAGACAGAGCCCCCGGAGCCGAAAGTAAGTCCTCGGATTCTTGGAGCCATGGAACCCTCTGAGAAAAAACTTGGTACGAGAAGCATCTTTGACGATATAGACGATGGTGATGCGTGAAGAGTTGAATCGCTCCCGATTTGTTCACTCGGGGATGAACAAGATAACGCTTTCTTTGATCCGCTGTAATCTTAATCATGTTGCCAATCCTGCGTTTATTGGCCGTCGCCTAAACGGCGTGCTAAACGTAGGTCACACTCTTGACGCTGCGCTTCCAGTCTGTACGCCCATTGACACTCATATGTTCGAGAATGCACAAGGCTCAGAAGCTCGCGATGCGCTCGCAAGCCAGATACTGGACGTGCTTTACACCATTCGTAACAATACGTTCCACGGCGGAAAGAGAGCTGACGACGTGAATGATCGTGAGGTTCTTGAGAAGGCGTTGCCGCTGCTTGCGATGTACGAGGTGTTGACCCGGAACCGCACGAAGAAACTTGACACAGCTCAACAAAGCGAGGTAGTCGGTCTTCGCTTCTGTGCTTTCCCACGTTGACAAAGATATTACGATTTAGTGTTACTTTACAAACCGGACAGGAATTCTGTATCTACAACTTTTTACGGATACCCAATTTACCTAAAATGTACTTGACAATGCTTTCTTGTAGATTATTATATGGCTCATATTATACATCTTTTCTGATTTCTCATGACTCGGCCTCGCCAGTCACGACACCCCAGAAAGGACCTCCTAGTTACGGCATCGCCTAACATGGACAACATTCTGCGGATAGCCCGCAGTCTAAATGCCTCCGGCAGGGGATGAACATACAAGATGAGCCTATTGGCGGCGATAGCATCCCCAGCTTATCTTAACTATTCGCTGTAGCGATTAATACCCGCTACGCAGCGTTACTCTTCGGACGAAGAGAAAAACGCTAGTGCGTTGAGCTTTAATCCGCACTTACCACTACTAACTACTATGCCCATACCAAGGCCTTTTTGCGCCTGGATGGGCTTTTTTGTATCTAAAATTAAACACCACACCTTGACGCCGGCCTACAACTGAGGCTTCTGGTGAACGTTAACCCATGCGGGGATTGGACTCAATCGATACCCTACATGGGTATTTTTGCGTCCTTCGCATGTGCAAAACAGCCTATCTCGCCAATCGAAGAAGCGAGAAGGAAACTCACAGAAGGAGGAAAGCTAAAATGTCATCAGAACAAAGTAGTCCGGTAACAACTTGACTTCATAAGTCGCTGTAATAATTCACCCATGCGGGAATTGGAATCTACAATACCCTGCGTGGGTATTGTTATGTCCTTTTTCCTGCAGCAACCAAAAAAAGGAGGAAGGATCATGCTTAACTTGAATCGGCGGCAGAAGAAGTCACTTGGGAAGTTTTTTGGGGATGTTTCGTAATATTAATTGCTGTCGTTGTCATTGGCAATGCAGTCAAGCCGGATATTCCAGTTATAAGGTCTGTAATTTGCGATAGTTTTGGCATTTGTGTCAGCAGTGATTGGGTTTTATATCCTCGGCACTATTGACGACGACGATGACGACAACCCCCAAGAAAAGTAGTTATCGACCTCTTGCCCAGCCAGGGAAGTCGACTCTACTTATTTCCCATGACTGGCAACTGGCAACTATCTCTCCACATTTCAGGAGGACCTTACAATGAAAAGACAAAGCATTACGCTTCAGCAGATCTCACCAGGTAAATATGGTTTTTTCCTGGTCTAAAGCCGACGGCTCCGGAAAATTGGTTTCGGAGGAACTGCCTGCATGGCATCCGGAGGTGTTGCTGAGCCTGAGCGGCGGAAAGATTCCATGTCTTAACGCCGCCTGAAATTGCATAATTACGGCATTCCAACGTCCCCCCAGGGAGCAGATTCACTCTATCTGTCCCCCTGTGGGGATTCGTGCGTCTGCTCCCTACAAAATCAAAAGGAGCATGAATATGAAAACGCACATTTGGAACGAAACAAACAATCCTGCAAGGGCAGCAACAGCGGCCTCTGAGCAGGAAAAATCCCCGGTTCGCAACATCCTTAGGATGTTCAATCAGCCGAAAACCTCCAGGTGCGTGGGCCGCCCAGCCCAGCCTGGATAGATCTGCTTTGCAGATGTTTTGCGTCCGCCGCGGACTTGTAGGTCCTCTCCGAGGGCCAGCGGTTCAGTCACCATGAACTGTCCATCGAGTAAATCATGGGAAATTTTCAGGATGTTAAATTTGTTGAATCGGAGTAGAAATGTAGGAAATGCAGTAACGTGCGAGCAGTCCCAACGTTAAGGGGGCGAGCGGTATGGAGGGATCCATGTCGCGGCATGACCTTGGAGATCATGTCGGTCTCAGCGTAGCCAGGTGCTACGAACTGATGACTATCTAACGCCAAGCAATCAACCCATAAACCTGAACCCATATCAAAAAGGGTAATTACAAATTTTAATTACAACTGAATGTATTGTGAAATTTTGTCGTTTATATTATTTGTTACCGTGTTTAATTATATGCAGATATGAAACAGTGAGGGACGCAAATGACCAAAGCAGATATTTTTGAGAAAGTTCAAGAGAAGTGCGGTTTTAACAAGAAGGAATCAGCAGAGCTGGTTGAATCCGTATTCCGTATCATGAAGCAGACGCTGGAGAAAGGTGAAAACCTGAAGATATCAGGGTTCGGTTCTCTTATCGTCAAGTCCAAAGCAGACCGCCGCGGCAGGAATCCTCAGACAGGGGAAACGATTACTATTGAAGCACGTAGGGTGCTGAGATTCAAACCCAGCAATGTACTGAGAGACGCAATAAACAGGTAAGTGGAAAGGTTTCTAACGTGTGCGGTAGATTCGTAGCCAACATACCAGCAGATGAACTCAAAAAGATATTTAACCTTATTGAGATTCCCCAGCTTGAGCCGCGCTTCAACGTAGCCCCAACCCAACTGGCTGCCGTTGTCCGTAACCAGGGAGACAACAATAGGATTGATCTGCTGAAGTGGGGCTTAGTGCCGGCCTGGTCCAAGGATCTGAGCTTTGGCAGTCATCTGATCAATGCCCGTTCCGAGAGCGTGGCCGAGAAACCGGCTTTTCGTCATGCCATCAAGTATCGTCGCTGTATCATCCCTACCTCTGGCTTTTACGAATGGGAGCACTCTGGAGACAAGAAACAGCCTTACTACATCCAGATGGCAGATCAAGTGCCCATGTGCCTGGCCGGTCTTTGGGAGTCGTGGCAAGCGCCGGACGGCAGCGATACTAGAAACCTTCACTATTTTGACGACAGCAGCCAATAAACTCGTTGCACCAATGCATGACAGAATGCCGGTGATCCTTCACCCCGATGATTTCAACCTCTGGCTGAGCCACAGCATGCACGACCCGGAGCAACTGCAGTCTCTCTACCAGCCATTTCCCGCCGAACAGCTGCAGACCTTCAAAGTATCTGACCTGGTTAACAATTCACGCTTTGACAGCCCGGCTTGTATCGCTCAGGTTTGACCAAACTTTATTCCTCCTTGACACAATCACCCTATCTGTAGCTATCATTTGATATACATATCACACGACAGGTAATCGGATACTATATGCAGACACTTACTTCCCGCCAGCAGCAGGTTTATACGTTCATACAGAGACTTCATTGAAGCCAACGGATCTTCTCCCACACTTACGGGAAATTTCCGCTCACATCGGCACTGCAGGCACCGCAACGGCCATAAGCCATGTTGGCGCCCTGGAGAAGAAGGGCTACCTCCGTCGCCGAGAGGGAAGCTCACGCGGTATTGTTCTGCCTCAGACACCTTCTGCGACGATTTCGCTCCCCATTGTCGGCAGAATACGAGCCGGACTACTGCAGCCCGCTATTGAAGACATCACCGGTCACCTGAACGTGGACAGCAGCCTGGTCAAGGGTGATGGGTACTATTTTCTCACGGTCGAAGGGGACTCGATGATCAACAAGGGAATCCTCCCCGGTGATATGGTTTTGATCCGCCCTCAACAGGTGGCCAACAACGGCGAGATCGTGGCGGTCATGGTTGACGGCGATGCCACACTCAAACAGTTCTTCCGTGAGCGCGACCAGATCCTGCTGCAACCGGCAAACCCCGACTACGAGCCGATTGTAATCCGTCCAGGTCAGGGCGAGGTAACTATCGTCGGCAAGATGGTCGGCCTGTTCCGTAGCGTGGAGTAGGTCATGGTGTCGACCAAAATTCCCATACGCGTAGCCGCCATATTTTCTCCCGGCGGCAAGGTCACTCCCAAGTGGTTTGAACTGAACCGGCGTAAGCATGAGGTTAAGGATACGACCTATTTCTGGCGGGACCGGGTCGGCGAGGTTCCGCTCATGCACTACGCCGTCTCAGATGGTGAAGCACTCTATGAACTGGTCTACAACACCTGTCGACCAGACCTGGACGCTGAATGGACTCCAATCGGAACGACCGTGAATCACAGAACCATCCTTCATATCGATATGAACGCTTTTTTTGCCTCGGTGGAGCAGCAGGCCAACCCGGAACTGCGGGGCAAGCCGATCGCCGTGGTCGGCGGTGGCGGGCGGACGGTGATCACCACCAGCTCCTATGAGGCCAGGGCCAAAGGTGTCAAGACCGGCATGGCGATCTGGGAAGGAAAGCGGATCTGCCCGGAGCTGATCATCGTTGTCGGCGACAACCGGAAGTACACCTACACCTCCACCAAAATCAACGAGATATTCCGTGACTACACCCCTGAAGTCGAGGCGTTCAGCATCGATGAATCCTGGCTGGATGTCACCCATTCCCTCGGCATCTTCGGCAGCGCCGAGAACATTGCCTATCAGATCAAGGCCCGCATCAGACACAGCTTCGGCATCACCTGCTCCATCGGCATCGCCCCCAACAAACTCCTGGCCAAGCTGGCCAGCGACATGCAGAAACCGGACGGCCTGACGATCATCGCGCCGGAGGATGTTGCCCGGGTTCTGGAGCGCATGCCGATCAAGGAACTGTGCGGCATCGGCAAGAAGATGGAACGGCACCTCAACATGATGTCCATCTACACCTGCGGGGAGCTGGGCCGCTGCGACGAAGCACGGCTGACGCGAAAGTTCGGTATCATCGGTACACGGCTGAAGCAGATGGGGCAGGGGATAGACCATTCTCCGGTGGTTCAGTATCGGCGAGGAAGATGATGTGAAGTGGGTCGGGCATTCAAGCACCCTGGAGCGGGATATCGACGATCCGGTGGAGATCCGGCGCTTCCTGCTGCAGCTCTCGGAAATGGTCGGCAGCCGGGCCAGGAAGATACAACGTCTCAGGGAAGACGATCCACCTGTATGTCCGGTATGCGGATTTTTTCTCCAGTTGGGGAAAGCAGACGACGCTGAAGAACTATATCAATCAGAGTGACGAGATCTACAAGGCGGCACTGTCGATTCTTGCTACCGTTGAACTGGAACAGCCGGTCAGGCTTCTGGGAGTCAGTCTCTCCAATCTGAAACACCAGGCGGAGCAGCTGCCGCTGTTCGAGGATGAGCGGAAGAAGCTGTTTGCGACCCAGGCTATGGATAAGTTCAATGATCGGTTCGGCAGTATGGCGGTGACCTTCGGGAGTCTGGTGCCAGAAAAAGCGAGTTCGGGCAGCCATGTGATACCACCAAGCTGGCGGCCAGATGGTATCAAGAATGTTGATGTGATATAAAACTATGGGATAACTGCTGTTGGTTTGAGTCCGCCAAATATACCAAACCCCGCAACAGATATTATTGCGAATCCAATTAAGCCAAAAACCCGTACTCGAACTATGAACAGCATACGAGTCCACAATTTGTGCTCGTCACCACTGATACTATTTTGTTGCGCTTCCCGCTTCAAGCGCTCTCGCAACAATGTCCAAACACGCCTTACCGTCTCGTTCCACCGCTTCAGGACAGTTTATGTTTGCCCATTTTTTGTCAGGGAAAAGGGCCTTCACATAAAAGCCTGTCTTGATTTGTGTTTCAGTGGTTATGCCGGGAGTTGGAGTCATTCGGTTATCTAGTGCTATCCGCTGACTGTTGCCCATAATGGCAGATTTAGTTAGGTCATTCGCACCGGGGCCCACTACGGCAGACAATGCGGTCAGTCCAAGCTGTAAGGCGAAATCCATGCTAACACCAGTTGGGGTAGTAGAAGACTGATAGCCACCAATACTTATTGACACGGCTGCTCCAGAGTCTTTCACCTGTTTAAAACGTGCTTCGACAAGGTCCTGAATGTATTTGCTTTCCCCAAAAGGCTCTCTCTTCACTTCGGGGTCCGAGAGACAAATAATCCGGCTGCTTTGTGGGCAAGTGAAATTTACCTCCTTTGGGGTGACAATGGCTATTGTCGAGTTCTCCGGGAGCATTACCTGTGGTGTTGATGCACAACCGGAAAACAGTGCCGTAACAACAAGAACCAATACAATTGCAATGAATTTAACCTTAAGCATGATTTTAACCTCTGTAGTAAAATGCCTGTCTGACCATTTATTTGTTTAATATTAGAAGGCAGTTACGAAAGTATTCATTGTGTTTTGAATTATAATCATTGCTGAAGTCACACGTTGCTCCAGCTTGTTTATCTTTGGATACGGTTGATGCGACAATATCTGCATCAGCAGGCTGTAAATGATAAGATGTCTGAGTTATGTATACTGTTCGTGCGGATACGCCGTAACACATTAAGTCTTTATATGCTGACGCCATGTTTTGGCAATATAATGTATCAGCTAAATTATTTGCAAAGCACACACCACAAAATGAAGTATTGATTATCAACAGTGCAGAAAATACCGTAATGGCCGACTTCACTTTTACTCTTACCGGATGTGGATTGTACGTAATTCTCATCTTTTCCCCCTTTTATATATGCTTTGAAGGTCATTTGTTTCAAGTGTATCAAGAATGTTAACAAAAGACCCTGGAACACCGTTATCCTACCCTCATGTATTTGTAAAAATTATTACTGCATTGATTCTTTAAGACTTTCAGCCAAATTTCGACTTATTCCTTTTGTAGAACTAAACAAATTCGATCCCGAAGCTCTCTTGTATTGTGTGATTAATACGCTGTTATCGGATATACGTTTGACACTGAGGTCGACGCATACAAAATTAGCATGGGTCGCCATAGGGATCGCTTCGTTGTAATAAGATATGCGCCCCGTCAACAATGTATCATACCCTTTTGCATCGGATTCAAACATCACTATAGGTGCTCCAAGTACTTCGCTATAAATGTCAGCTACTTTTTTTCCAGATCCTGGACAATCTATTGCCCCGGTACAGTCCTCGAATAAGAGGATAGCCATACGATCCCCAGCATTGGGCTTCTGTAGCACATGTAGACTGCCTGAAGAACACCCTACAATAACCAACATAACAAACATGAGCACAAAAACAGAAACTGTCTTCATTTCACCCCCCTTTTCCAATTAAATTAGATTCCGTGATATTCTTTCAGATCAATCATAATCTCACTAAATAGATCGCTAGTCCCCGACTCAGTCCGCAGATCGTTCCCATACTCGGCTTTGTGACTGTAGTAAATATAAGCTGGAGACCTGTCGACCATTACTATTTCTATCTCTGCAATTCCTGAATAAACACCTGAACCCAGTACGGCCGCAGCAACCTTTATGGCTTGCCGCCCTGCTGAGGAAACCTGATCAAATTCTCTGAGAAGTACCAATGCATCAAGCCCTTCCTTATTCAATAACTCAGTCACAGCTACTGAAACTGGTGCTTCTATTTTACGAGCGCTATAAACATATCTGGTTACGATGTCACGCGTAATACCGTTAAAACCATTGGCTATTGTATTTGTATTATTATCGTTTTTCAAAAGGACTGCATCATAGCCAGCTACTCTAAGCTGAGCTAAACTGACTTTTATTAAATTATTTGCTGCTTGTTGAGACCAATCTTTATTTATTTCTTTAGAACCACCAACTCCTAATTCAAACACACGGGATCCTGCCAGCAGCACCCCAATCTTCTTAACAGATTTAGTCCGCTCTATAAAATCAGGTGCCGCTATTTTAGGGTTTGGGGAGCTCGCACATCCAGTTATAAACGAAAAACACAGAACACCTATAATCAGCCTAAACTCCATTTTACTACCCCGGTCTGTCTTTATTGTTTTGCCATGATTATTTTTTTATAAACGCCTATGCTGACCAAGTCGTTCGAACTAATACCCGTATCAACAGTAACCGAATGATGTTACGGGGAAGGTAGAACCTCCACCACTACAAGCGGACAAAGCTAGTCCCAGAATAAGTGCTGCCAAATACATACAATTCGGGCTATTTACCTTGATCACAGACATTGCATCTGGATAAATACGCACAAAATAACGTATTGTCAATGATAACACGTTTAATTATGCGTTTTATTTCCTCGGGTTGCCAGACACTCTTACGGCATGGAGGAACATGCATGAAGACGGCTACCGAAATGTTGGGTGCAAGGATTAGAGAACAACGAAAGAAAAAACGCTTGACCCAAGAACAACTGGCAGAGATGCTCGGGATTGACCAAAAACACATGAGTCGTATTGAATTAGGTAAGAGTTATCCTTCTCTTGATCGACTTACCATGATTGCTGAGGCACTGGAAGTTCCTTTGCCCAGCCTGTTCAAATTTACTCACATGGGGGATGAACGAGAACTAGTGCAGCAGATCAATGAAATGGTACAAAAGTTAGGAGAAGCTGACCAACGCAGGGTGTTCAAGATTGTCAAAGCGCTTCTGGATGGGTAGTTGTAATAAATCGCAATTATCATCACACTTATTTTGATATTACAAAAACAGATGGAAGCTGTTCCAAAAACCCCTCGAAAATCCTTATTATCAAACGCAGAAAAACCGGAGGTTCAGTACCCCCGGTTTTAGCGTTCCAGAAAGAGATCTTTTCGGAACATCAGTTTGAGTGTGAATCGGCATGCAAAAATGACCCACCTATAGCCTAAATCGGCGTCCAAATTGACCTACCCCAGCACCCTGCTCCATACTCTCCGAACTTACCAGAGAGAGGAGAATCGAAAGAAGATGCTGAAGGTGGATATTATCAAAGATACGCATTTCTCATTTTGTAGATGGGAACCCGAAGCTGTTTTTGGCGACCGGGTCTACTGGCCTCGTTGGAACATCTTCTTTCTCTTGTTCTGTTTTTTGGAGTATTTCCCCTCTGCTACCCATTTTTCACATTCCCATTCCTCAAATACACCATCTCGGTTAGATGTGCTTAAAGAGATTATCTTGGATTAACAGGATTAGTGATATAGATTACAGAATCTTTCTTAATATGGCGCGTTCTATCAGTGCTGATGATAAGAAAACATACACCCACTTGAAACTTGGGCAGGATGTTTCTGCGACTGTCGAGTAGAATGAAAGGTTAAAATGACTGAGCCAACCGATGCTGCTGGTCGAAAAATCTTCTATGACGGTAGGAGTTTTCCTATAGATACTCTCTCTCCGGACGAATTCGAAGAATTCGTCTTCAGTTGCTTGCTCTGCATCCAGGATGTTCTAGGATTGCGAATAACCGGCAAGCCTTCGGGTCCTGGAGATGGCGGGTTCGACATTCAGGGAGAAGTCATTGCTTCGAAGCGACTCGCATGCGTGCAGTGCAAGCGTCAGAAGGAACCGTTAGGGACGCCCCAATTTGCTAACGAGCTTGCAAAAGTTGCCGCAACAGCGGCACTTAATGGTTTCGATGTGGGTGAACATAAATTTATCTGTACAGGTGGCGTTAGGAACAAACTTCTCAGACAATTACGAGAGATACCTCGCCGGCAGCTGGCTGCTGAAGCTGGTGAGACACTAGTTAACACCCCAGATGGTGAGCTTGCCAACCTCAGGACACGATTGGAGAAAAGCGGAGCCGACCCAAGGAATGTTGCGGAATCATATGTACTCGGCCTTGATCAACTAACTGCATGGTGCTTTCAAGAGTTCGATGCGGCTTTGTCACCGCGCTGGAGTGATGTACTTCAAGTTGCGGAGCGCTATTTCAAAATTGCAACGGTTGTTAGAGAGCATCCTCGTGCCTCTTTTAATCGCGCAGCCTATGTTGCTGAACACCACAATTTCTGGGCTGTTAATGAACCCCGGATGTCGGATTCGAACCTGCCTGAAGGCCTCACAGTATCCTCCGCGGCCGACCCCAGCGTAGCGACTGCGGTGGCCATTCGGAGCATCAAAACGTTGCATGAGTTAGCAGAGCTGGAGGTCGGAGAACTTGCCATGTTGCTGGGGGATGGCGGAGTCGGGAAATCTACTACTCTCAAGTTACTTCGTGCTGAAGTTCTCCGTTCAACCCCCGATTCGACTCTCCCGGTCCTGATTTCACTGTCTAACTATGTGCCAGGGTGGATAGACCGGTCTATCCATCAAGAGTTAGGGATAGACTATGGGACATGGAGATTGCTACCAGACCGAGTATTGCTCTTGTGCGACGGCTTGAACGAGTGCCCTTCTGCTAACGTTGTCGCCTTCATGGAAGAGCTGAAACTTCTCCTTAAACGGAGTCGCGTCGCTTGTGTACTCTCGACTAGAGAATCAACGAAACACAGGAAGATCGTTCTTCCACAGCATCCAGTTGCCTGTATCAAGATCGAGGGCATCACGCCGATTGCCATCCGCAAAATTGCAGAGTATGAACTGATAGACGGAACAGCAGATACCTTTGTAACCGCCTACAGGTCGCTTGCTGACGGCTCAGGATCACCACAGCTCTGGACGCCTTTCGCCGTTATGGTAGCGCTGCGACTTTGGAGACTGAGCGCCGCGTTACCCGATACTCTTGGTGAGATGCTTGAAGAATTACTCCGTGCCCGGTGTGCGCGAGATGCTGAAACATCCGAGCAAGGTTTAGGCCCCGAGGTCATCCTGTGTTTGGCTGGCGCGCTCGCATTTCAATGTCTCATCGTAGAGCGGCGCCTCGAATGCTCCGTGCTTGAAGCGGGAAAGATCGTTCGCGAAGCGAAAAAACACTGTGAGGATGCTCTCGGAATTGCAGACATGCTGGAGCCAAAGGTGGTAGACCTGCTTGCTCGCCATGAGCTGCTGCAGATATCCGAGGGAGGCCATTTAAGCTTTGGGCATCAGTTGCTGGCTGGTGCCCTTGCAGCTCCATTGCTCTCACGCGCTTGGCGAAACCACACAGACTGTCTAGGAGAACCAGTAGCCGATGATGTATGGATCTTTGCCGCTAGAATGGTTCCAAAGGAGCACGTTAAAGATTTTCTGGAGGCTGCCTTCCATGTAGACTTGATGATGGGTGCGAGGACCGCACGGGAACTTCACGGAGATTTTCATGGAATTGCCGAACGATTACTTGATCGGGCCGTTGCAGATCAGTCTCCTGAAATCGTCCGACTTCGAGGACTATCTGCTCTGGCAAGACTTGGCTCCCTTGGAGCGGTTTACAAATTACAAAAGTTTGCTTCAGAAACGGGCAGCCCTATTCATTATGCTGCACAGCGAGCCCTTGCTTCAACCGGTGACCTGGACTACCTGCGCCAGCTTCTTCCAGAAGTAGACGCAATGCGTTCCAGTGGAATCAATATGTCTGGCGGCAACGTTGGTATTTGGGAGGCTGCTCCACTTCCAACAAGGTTGGACCTCGCGCGACAACGTCTCTCCGAATGCAACGCAGGTGAGCCGGTGGGAGAATCCTTATCACTCCTCGCCTACGAGCGAGACCAGTCTGACGCAGTTTTGGTGGAAAAACATCTGCGAGCTGCTTCACATTTGGCAGCATGGCAATCTGCGCTTTATGCTTTACATGAAATTTCGCCGAAACGAGCCAAGGAACTTCTGGAAGAAACTCTCTCGGAAACATCAAAACATGCAGTAGCGGCAACTTTCATGCGTTCTGCCGCGCTCATTGGCGTCTCTATTGATGCGCGCGAAGCCTTCAAGTGTGCTGTAGTGGAGTTGTCGCCCGACGAATTGGACGGACATGCGGAATTTCAGTTAATGAATCTCATTTCTGACGTTGTGGTGAAATTCCCACTACTATCTGACCTAGTCGCTGTCGTAGAGCGTGAGTTACCATCTAGCTGCGGAGAGCGTAGAAATCGTCTGTGGCAGATAGCAACTGGTTGCAAGATTGCCTCGTTTGCAGAGTACGCAGAGTCATGTGTTAGGCATGGGGGGAAAGACCTTGCTAACGCCTGCAACTACTTCATCGCGCAGCCCGCACTTGCGCGTGTGCACCATCTGCAGCTAGTAACACAATGTGAAAATATATTTGAGGACGAGCAAAATTGGTATTCTTGGGAAACTTGGCGTGCGCTTACTTTGGTTATGGAACTCGGTTTCAGCATAAAAACTGCAGATTGTTTGTCGGCAATGATTAGGCGTCTTGTGAGAGTCCAGTGTTCTGTGGAAGCTGATGACATTTCAACGCTTTCGCCTGGAGATGCTGAAGTGTTGAAATTGACAAAAATGGAACTCGCACGTATTCATCTCGGGATGCTCGCCGGACAGCTTATTCCGGCGGCGGCAAAGGCTCGAAAGTTCCTCTTAGATGATGACCTGCTTTCGCTTCTTAGCTTCAATACTCATTCTTACGAAGGTGTTGCAGATTATTTGCGGGAAGCATTATCAGGTTTGAGTGACGATGCCATAGATAAAGCCCTCAGTCAAATAGAGGAACCTTGGGCTAGACTCTCAGGCCTCGTGGTTGTGTGTGCTCGTGGTTCAACAAATATTAGAGTGGATATGTTGGCACGAGAACTTAGACAATACTACGCGTTTCCTGCTGCCTTACATATTGTTTGCGAGGCCATCGAAGCATGTTGGTGCAAGGCGATATGCGATATGGTAGCGAAGACAGTAGCTGATATTCCGGTATGGTCAGAGTGCGATTCCAATTTTTTTTGGGACTTCGTTCGCATGGTCACCAGAAGGGTGGGGCCAGATGATAAAACTACATTCGAGGCGGAAGTGTCGGGGGCACGGACTGACTTCGCTCGACGTATTCTGAAACTTTGGCGTGATTATGCCTCAGGCGACCGAGTAGGGTTGGCGCGACTTTCCTAAAAAGTACTCAATCTATTTGGCGGAATGTTAGAGTGTCTTTATTACGTATTGAACAGTTGTTTTGAAAGGAGGATTTGATGCCATCGGGATTATATTCTGGTAAAAAATATGAAGAAAAAGACATTTTCAATCCTATTGAATATTACGCAATGAAATCCGAACCGCTGATGGACGAAGAAGAATGTCTTGTTGTTCCAGTCAGAAATAAAAGTTCGCCACATTTCAGGAGACTGACTGAGCCAGCGATCGGTCGACGGCTTGGGAGGGAAGAGAATAATAAAACTCATGATGACTGTGTGAACTACATTTATAACAGTTTAATAGATAGGTCATTTAGATTCTCGACATATATATTTGAGGTTAAGCCTTATGAAGAACAGGTCATTGCAAGCAGTCTCCCTGGCAGTGCGTACAAATGGTTTGTGGAGAGTAAGGCTCGTATACGATTTGCAGATGGAACCTATATCCAACCCGATTTAGCAGGGAGAGATACCTCTCTGTTTTCACCAACATCAGCGAATCCAAGTATAATCATCGAGGTAATTCGAACACACGAGCCCGAATTATGTACTTTCCAAAAGCTCTATGATCTATCAAAAGTTGGCTATCAAATATATTTATATTTTATTGCTGAGGGACAAATAGAGTCCAGGCTGAACAGGTTGAGAACTATTGGAAATGAGACGACCGTTAGGACCTCTTACTACCTGTTAGATGGTGTTCTACACAATAATGGTAAGCCGCTTAAATCAATGGAAGAGTTTGGAACTTTTGAGGCTTGGTACAATTATTTGCTCAACATATACTTTATTAAATCAAAGGAAATGGTTGCTGCTAACTGAACGTAGAATCAAAAACAAGGAGCTAATAAGTCAAATGATCGGAGCATTGTCACGTAGATTGCGTGTCAGAGATGATGGCACTGGCGATAGCAGAGAAAACTACTGTACATATGCTGAATTCATGGCTGAGGATGCGATAATTTTCCTCGGTGATCCGGGAATGGGGAAGACGACTTTCTTTAAGGAAGTTGCCAACGCGAGTTACACGACTGTTCGTAAATTTCTTGTAAACCCTCATGCTGCAGAGGGTGAGACACTTTTCCTTGATGCCCTTGATGAATACAGGACTGTATCAAATGGGTCAGATGCCAGTTTCGAAGTCGCCAAAGAACTCTGTAATCTAAAGAAGCCTAAGTTTCGGTTGTCATGTAGGTCTTCAGACTGGTTTGGTTCAACTGATCAAGAAGTACTTAAGGTCGCAAGTGCATCCGGTAGAGTCGTGGTTATTGAGCTCTGTTCACTCTCACGTGACGAAATTCTGAGTGCAGTTCAAGGGGTTGTTCCTGACCCTATTTTATTTTTTGAAGAAGCAGAATCAGCGGGACTTGAAAAACTACTTGGCAACCCTCAAACTCTCGAACTTTTGGCACGAGCTTGGGGAACTGACAAGAAACCACGGAACAAGTTCGAAGCATATGAGATCGGTGTTTCTGAATTGCTCAAGGAGATTAATCCTGAGCACATTGTTCGCGGCATGACTAGCCCTGATCCTGGAAATTTGCGGAAAGCCGCTAGCGCAGCCGTCTCAACCCTGCTTCTATCCAATTCAGTCGGTATTTCACGTACGGAGACGGCGGATGGAGATGGTTATATAAGGCTACCCGTGGTTCCGTATTCTATTAGAAATGACATTGATACTGCTTTAAGGCGACGGCTCTTTATTTCCACAGACGTAGATAGATTTGAGCCGATCCACCGCACAATTGCAGAGTTTTTGGCGGCAGAGGATTTAGCCAATCGTATTATGAATGGCCTTTCAATTGGTCGAGTGATGGCGCTTATATGCGGGATTGATGGCAAACCTATATCCTCACTCCGTGGTCTTTACGCCTGGTTGATGTGCAAGATTGGTTCTCTGGCAGAGGGTTATGTAGAGCGAGACCCATATGGAGTTGTTACTTATGGCGACGCAAGCGTGTTGTCACCAAACGCACAATGTGCAATCTGGGTTGGCCTTAGGAAACTTCGTGATCCATGGTTTCTTGCAAACCAAGAGGATCGCGGCTCGTTCCGTGACCTTGCAAATCAGAATACAGCCAAGATTATACATCAACTCCTCAAAGACACGGCAACAGGGACACATCTTAAAATTGCCATACTAGAGTCAATAGGTAACAGCACTACGAATGTGGGTCTGGATGGGATTTTACGAGAAATGGTGTTAGCAAAGCACCATACTATCTGGCTCAGATCAACAGCGTTGAAAGCCTTTGTCAAATCGGTTAAGAACGATTGGGTGCAGTTGGATGCCTTAGATCGTGAACTTAATCAAATAGTTAATGACTCCGCCGCTCCCAAAATTCGAGCCGATCTTCTCTGTCTGACGCGAACAGATGGCAGCATGCACCTGAGGGTACTTTCGATCATGGAGCAGGTTGCTTCTGGCAAAAGGGAACGACACCACTTTGGCCACTTCTATAATCTGATAGATCTGCCATCCGTTGAAGATTTAAGCGTAATACTCGATAATGTATCTCGGGTACTGTTATCTAAGAACGAGACATATTTCGAGCTTAGATCAATCTTTGATGAGTGGTTGAAACGATGTCTTGAGAGCGCTTCATCAATTACACCTTTGCAATTGGCAAGCTGGCTTCAGAATATGAGAGTCGGCCGAGATCGCAAATGTGAGAAAACTCTGGCGGCTTTGAAAAAACGATTTGAACAGGAACCGTTGCTATTTGAAAAGGTGTTCTATTTGCTTGTGCATATGGTTCCTAACAATGATCGGTCATTCGGGTTTTTTGTCACCTACGACCTTTGGCACCTGCTGCCTGCTATTGTTTGGCCCGTTTCCCATTGCGAATTCTTCCTGAAGTGTGCTGAGATGGAGACCGATTCGGAACGCGCAGGAGAACTTTTTCATATGTATCTGTCATGGTTCCCGAAGGAAGGAGCATCAGTTGCGCTTACTGAAGCTGGCTTTGACTTCTTGGACCGCCGACATGATGTCGCAAAGGGGCTCGGAAATTGGAATTGCTGCAAAATCGAAAAATGGCGTACAGATGAGTCAAAGAGAAGTCAGAAAGAGAGACGCAAAAAATCGGTAACCCGAACTAAGAATGTTGCATACTTCAATTCACGCCTAACGACTATTCGAGAAGGAGTCGAGGAACACGCACTTGCGTGGGCAGCCATGGTCTATCTCGGGTATGACAATATCGATGACATTTCTGACGCTCGCGAACGTCTTGTCAGCCTGACAAATGATGAGATAGCGGATGCAATAATTGAAGGATTCATCCTATACGCGGAGAGTCCAACAATCCCAGAAATGGAAGCGGTGATTGAAAGCTGGCATGCGAACAACATTCCGTATACTCACGCTCTATTATGCCTTTCAGTGTACTTACGGATCAATGTGGGCATGACCGTGCCTATGAAAGCGCTGCCGCATTGTATCTCAGTTGTAGTCACTGAAAAGAGTACTTGTAACAAACTGCCAGGTTATGATGAGACACTAACAGGATGGATACTTCAGGAAGCTAGTCAGAATCCAGACGTTGTAAGATCAGTTTTACACGAAATGTGGGTTTCTAGTTCTACACATAAGAAAGGAATCCTACCGGGATTTTATGAACTCAGCCAAGACTCTGGCTCTCAGCAATTCCTTGCGTCGCTGTCAGTCGAGGTTCTAAGGTCCGGGATCAATGAGGATAGCGAAACACTTGGCAAACTTGTTTCCGTACTTCTGCATCAACGACCAGCGGGCCACACATGCAATCGGTGTGGCCGAACTTGCTCGAAACGAATTATCAGCGGAGGTGCGGGTCATCTGGAGCACTGCACTTTTCGTGATTGATCCGTGTACCTATTTGAAGGCCTGGAAAACCCTTATGTCGGAGTCGGATGCCGCTACTGTGGAAAGCTATTGAATTCATTATGGGTCGGGGCAACGCTAGAAATGGGATAGCTTTCAATCTCACATCGTTCACAACGCGCGGAAGTCATTGCGGCGGTAGGACACCGATTTGCAAATGTTGGATATCCCTCTGGTGGATGGTGTGGAAGGCAAAATCCATGGGATGCCTCAGAATTTGTAGCAGACCAGATTAAGCTGTTAGCCGCTGATGGATCATGCGGATGCTGGGGCCCAACTTGAACGTTTGGAGAATGACAGCGGTTTGGAAAGCTACCGTGAGTTGATCAGGCATCATAGAGCGCAGCACGAAAAGCAGCAGCGTGAATCCAGCTTTACATTCGCGTCGCCTGAACAAGTCGCAGAAGCTATTCAGTAATCGTGCTCCAGCCACTCCAAGCGATCTTCTGGCCTTCATAGTTGATCATCTTGATGTTCTTGCACGCGAAATAAGGCTGACGCAAAGAGAAAGATATCAGGGCCTACTGGAATGAAGAAGGACGTACGCTCATCAATGCCGAAACACGAAGAAGTTTGTTCGGGTTTATTGGCAGAGGATCTTCAGAACAGGGTGCAAAGCTCAAAACCTTATCGTGACGGTGGAACACCATATGATTGCAGATAAGGAATGCGATTTGATGGTTTTGCAGGGAACCGAGCGGCTCTTGCCGATAGAGGTCAAGCACCACTACAACGCTGAGCTTTGGAGCGGCATGGCGTACCCAACTTGATCGCCTATACACACGCGATGCGATGGCAGGTGGACTCGGCATCTATCTTGTTCTCTGGTCAGGTGAGGCAAAAGGCCGGAATGATGCCGAGGCTTCCGGATGGCGTCAAGCGTCCAACAAGTGCTGCAGAGCTGAAAAATGCTCTTGAGGTGATCATTCCAGAGGGAGATCGACACAGGATACGTGTTGTTGTAGTGGATATATCTAAACCCTGATATCGCCATCATGGATAAATAATGTGCGAAAGATTTGTTGCCAATATAATCAAGTGGAGCATTTCCACATATCATATCTGCGATCTTCGCTACAGACGTATTTTTTATATGTCATGGATTGATTGAGGGAGGGGAGGGGAGGTTTATGACGTTGACCAATGACTCGCCAAAATGATACCTTGAAAGTCATAAATCGAGTTAGTCTTGGGTTAAAAATCAACCTGTTTCTACCTATATCCTACCTAAATAGCAAGTTCATCGATATATCTTTTGCATAACAGTATGTTGCGTATGATGTATTAGTATGATTATTACCTTTCCAAGAGTCATCATATGGCAGGCTGCAGGTAGAATCCTGCAATAAATTTACAAGGAGAAATGACCATGGCCAAGCCAAACTATTCATTTGAAAAACGCAAGAAGGAACTGGAACGTCAGAAAAAGAAGGATGAAAAGAAAGCTCGCAAAGGTGAGCAAAATGCTGACGGGACCGAACCTGAAGTTGAAACTGAAGCTGGCCAAACGGCAGAAGCAGCGGAGTAATACTTTTTGCTTTAAATAATTGGAAATACAAAAGGGGGCAGCCAAAACCCCCTTTTGTGCGTAATAAACCGTTTACTCCTGCCCCAACGGTTCGGTCGGTTTTTCCCCGGTCGGTTTCTTTTTCCTTCGCCTTCTTTTTTTATTTTCACTCTGTTCACCGGTGGTTTCGGCCGCAGCTTTGACTACTGGAGGCTTAGCTGCCGGAGGAGCAACACGGGGCGCAGATTTTTTTCGATCCCGGTCAGATGTCCTGCCACCACCCGGTTTGTCGCGCTTGATATCCTGAACCCGTTTCGGTCGCGCTGTTCGCACGTAGTCAAGCACATACAGACTCATCATCGGCCCATTCGGTCGGGATTTTGGTTTTAATATACTCTTCAATTGCCTCCAGAAAGAAGGCACCATCCTCATCAGCCAGGGAAATAGCCTTTCCTTCGGCACCGGCACGGGCGGTACGCCCGATGCGATGGACATAATCTTCGCAATCCTGCGGCAAATCATAATTTATGACGTGGGAAACACCATCAATGTGCAGGCCTCGTGATGCAACATCGGTTGCAATCAGGATCGGGAGCGAGCCGTCTTTGAAGTTGTCGAGGATTTTCATCCGTTTGCGCTGTTCAACGTCCCCTGAAATAACTTTGCAGGGAAAACCATTCGCATTCAGAAGATTATGCAGATGTTCAGCCTCCCGTTTGGTGTTGATAAATATCATGGTGCGTGCCATGCCGTCACGCCGCAGAAGTCCCAACAGTAGAGAAAATTTCTCCTTGCGGGAACAATGAAACAGCACCTGCTCTACCCGTTCGGCGGTCATGGTTTCCGGGGTTACCGAAACCTTGGTCGGTGAGTTCATGAACTCGTACGCCAACTCCATGACCCGCGGGTTGAGGGTTGCCGAAAACATCAGGTTCTGGCGTTTTTCAAACGGCGGCAGTTTACGGAGAATAAAACGCAGATCGGCAATGAATCCGAGATCGAACATGCGGTCAGCCTCGTCAATTACCAGTACCTCGATGTCTTTCAGGCTGTAAATTTTCTGTTTGAGATAGTCGATCAAACGCCCCGGAGTACCGACGATGATATCGGCGCCGTCCAGAAGGGCGTTCTTCTGCTTCATGTAATCGACACCGCCATAAATTGCCTGGACAGCGAAGCCGCAGTGGGCTCCAAGCTGTTTGGCATCAGCTTCGATTTGAACAACCAGTTCGCGGGTCGGTGCCAGAATCAGAGCACGTGGTCGGCCGGCAGGGTTTGTCGTTTGCCAGCAGTCGGGTAAAAAGTGAAATCAGAAAAGCGGCGGTTTTGCCGGTTCCGGTCTGTGCCTGACCGGCAATGTCAGTGCCGGTCAGGGTTATCGGCAGAGTTTGTTCCTGAATGGGGGTGCAGATACTGAAACCGGTTTCGGCAATGCCGCGAAGCACCTGCTCCGGAATCGGAAGTTCTTCAAATCGCATACAATTTCCTTTGCTGCACATCTCTTGATTAGTATCTTGCTACCATATACCGTGCAGGCCACGTCTGGCAATCGAAACATGTGGTGATCAACCGTCAAAGCGCCATAAATACTGTGCCAAAAATGCTTTGACAAACCGGAAGCCATTCCTTTACTATGACTCGAATTTTCCTAAAGGATGTCATCAAATGCAGGCTGCGCTTAACATTATCGGTGAAGATCTCAAATTGGTTGAACAGCAGTTCCGTAAGGATCTGCAGTCTGATGTTCCGCTGATTCGCAAAGTTGGCGAGTATGTGCTCTCCAGCGGCGGCAAGCGTGTTCGCCCGGCTCTGCTGCTGCTTGCCGCCCGTTTGAGCGGCTATACAGCCGACAAGGCTGTTCCGCTGGCGAGTGTCATTGAGTTTATTCACACGGCCACCCTGCTGCACGATGATGTCGTTGACAGCGCTACGCTGCGGCGCGGCCTTGCCTCGGCCAACACTCTGTGGGGCAACGAAGCCTCTGTGCTGGTGGGCGACTTTCTGTTTTCCAAATCATTTTCGCTCATGGTCAATGTCGGCAGCCTGGATATCCTGCGGGTGCTTTCCGATGCTACGACAGTGATTGCAGAGGGCGAGGTCATGCAGCTGCTCTGTACGGGCGAACTTGATCTGACTGAAGAGCAGTATATTAACGTCGTTCGCTCCAAAACCGCCATTCTGATGTCTGCTGCCTGTGAAGCGGGGGCAATTCTGGGTGCGGTACCGCAGAATCAGCAGCAGGCATTGGCTGATTTCGGTATGGATCTTCGGCATTGCATTTCAGTTGATGGATGATATTCTTGACTATGTTGCCACCGAGGAAGAGTTTGGCAAGAGCATCGGCCATGATCTTGAAGAGGGAAAAATTACGCTGCCGCTGATCCATACACTGCGACACTGCAGCGATTCCGAACGTGCGGTGATTGCAGCCGTTGTTGAACAGGATGAAATGTCGCTGGATGACTTCCGGGCTGTTTCCGGCTTCGTCAAACAGTACGGCGGCATTGACTATACTGTTGAGAGCTGCCCGCTTCTACATAAACCGCTGCAAGAGTCATCTGGATCAGTTTGCGCCATCACCCGTTCGCGAGGCTCTGCTCAGCCTGTCGGAATATGTAGTAACGCGCAGCAAATAAGTCTGCTTCGGGCCGTTCTTTTTCCCCATCTCATCTCATTTTTTACCGGAGGTTTCATGCAGCGGATTCTCTTCTGTCTCATAATGTGCCTGTTTCTGCTCTGACCGCCTGTTCCAAGACAGATACACCTAAAAAGGGTGCTGGTGCCGGTGCTGTTGCCGACTGAAAAGAGTCCTGCTCCGGATATTTCCGTCGTATCGCTGGCAAATGGGAGTACCCTGAAATTATCTGATCTTAAAGGCAAAGTCGTTCTGCTTAATTTCTGGGCGACCTGGTGCCCACCCTGCCGTGAAGAAATTCCTTCCATGATGAAGCTGAACAAGGCCATGGCCGGCAAACCGTTTCAGATGGTGGCTATTTCAATTGATGAAGGGGGCAAGCCGGCTATTGAATCGTTTTTCAAGGAGTCCGGTTTTTCGCTTCCGACCTACCTTGATGAAAGCGGCGCTTCAGCTAAAGCGTATGGAATAACCGGGGTGCCGGAATCATTTATCATCGACAAACAGGGTGTTCTGGTCAAAAAAATCATCGGCGGGTTTGCCTGGGATTCTCCTGAAGCGGTCTCATTTCTTGAAGGGTTGATGAAATAAGGGAATCCTATGAACAGTCATGAAGTAACCTATATCGGGGCTTTCATTGCCGGCCTGCTGTCGTTTTTGTCGCCGTGTGTGTTTCCGCTGATCCCTTCCTATATTATGTATATCACCGGAATTTCGTATGCCGACCTGCAGGCAGAGCATCCCTCGCACATCATCCGTCAAAAATCAATCCTCCACTCACTCTGTTTTATCTGCGGTTTTACCGTTGTGTTTGTACTGCTGGGGGCTTCAGCAACGTATATCGGTTCGTTCCTGCATGAGAATGCCGCAATTATCAGAAAAGTTGGCGGCGTTCTTCTGGTATTGCTTGGTATTCATGTCACCGGTATCATTCCACTCAGATTTCTTCTGGGTGAAAAAAGAGTTTCCATCAAACACAAACCTGCAGGGTATGTCGGAAGTTTTCTGGTCGGCATTGCATTTGCCGCCGGATGGACCCCCTGTATCGGACCGATACTTGCTGCCATTCTGGCTGTGGCAGCAACCGAGGAGAGTGTGTATCAGGGTATTCTGCTGCTGCTCGTCTATTCTTTGGGATTAGGAGTACCGTTTTTTCTTTCTGCGCTCGCCATGCATCGCTTTCTGTCAGTATTCAACCGCTTTAAAAAATACATCCGCATATGTGAAGTTATTACCGGGTTTTTCTTGATGGTGATCGGTGTACTGATCTATACCAACTGGCTTTCTCGTCTTTCCGGGTATGTGACGATCTTTTACAAGGGGTTTGAGTGAAGGCACATCGTGCCCCACATTCAATTCAGCTTACCGTTTCACAACTGGTTGTAACAGAAGCCTTTTATGCCGGCATTCTGGAGTTGCCGGTACAGCGGTCTTTTACCTCGAAAGGTGCGCCTGATCATCTGGTTATCGATATGGATGGCATGGCGATTGTTTTTGTGGAGGAAGCCGATGTCATTAAAGCCCATCCGGTGCTTGAGCCGCGTTTCAGCATGTTTCCGCGCGGCATTGGGGTTACGCTCCATTTTGAAGTCACCGATATAGAGGATATCCGTGATGCAATCATGGAAGAGGGGCTTGAGGTTCTCTATCCGCTGGATATCAAGCCGTACGGTGTCAAGGAAATGTGGTGTTTTGATCCGGATGGCTATCTGATAGTCCTTGACGAATCGTTACCGGTGCAAAAGAAGGTTGGGCAATAGCTCAGCCTTCTTAGTTTCTGCTGTAGTACAAACCGACCACGCGGTGGTACCTGGTATGCGCAAATATCGTGTATTTTTTCTGCTGGCATTCGTATCTTCGCTCGTGGTCTTCTTCATCGACTTCGCGTCGCTTCCCTTTATCAATAACGTAGATCTTAAAATGAAAGACCTGCGTTTGCTGTTGCGAGGCCCGATCAAGCCACCCTCCTCGGTTGTTATAGTTGCTATCGATAATAAAAGCGTCAAGGAGATGGGGCGCTGGCCCTGGTCTCGTGAAATTATTGGTGATCTCATTACAGCGATGGCCAAGGATGGCGTGAAGGTTGCTGCACTCGACGTTGTCTTTTCCGAGACGCAAAATCCGGTTTCAGATGCTTCGCTTGCCAAGAGTATTGCCTCGTCCGGCAACGTTATAGCTGGTCATTTTTTCAGAAATGAAATGCACCCGATTGATTCTGATGTTCTGGCGCAGATTCAATCGTCAAAAATCCAGCAGCTTCAGATAGATTCCGGCGTCACATCAGTTCCCCTTATTGAATATGCCAATCTGGACGCGAACATCGCGATGATCGGTAAGGGCGCGCTCGCCTACGGTTTTTTTAACGTAATTTCCGATAGCGATGGTCTTTTCAGGCAGTTGCCGCTACTCATGCTATACGATGGTGATATGTACCCTTCAATGGTATTGCAGGCGTTGAAGCAGTACACACACGAAACAGTGCAAGTCAGTGTCGGCAAATCCGGAGTGCGCTCGATCCGGCTTGGGAAATACACGATTCCGTCAAATCAGGAGGGAGAACTCTCGGCCAATTATTACGGTCCTGGCGGCAGCATCAAAACCTACTCGGCAGTTGATGTTATCAAACATCGGCTTCAGCCGGATGAGCTGCAGGGTAAACTGGCGTTCGTCGGTTTTACCGAAATAGGCATTTATGACGTTCGACCCACCCCTTTTGACTCAATCCTGCCGGGCGTCGAAATTCATGCAACCGCTGCTGCCAACGCGCTTGAGCAGCACGTTATAATTCACAACAGCAGTACCATCCTTACGGAGAGAGTCCTACTGTTTGGGCTGCCGCTAGTTCTGGCGCTGCTTCTCGGCCTTGCTCCGAGCGCCGCGTTTGGCTTTCTGGCTGGAAGCGGCTTAAGTGTCCTCTATGTTGTGACTAACTATCTGCTGTTTAGCAGATATTTCGTTGATTTGTCACTGCTTTCCCCGCTGATGGTTCTCGGTCTCACCACGGTCGGTGCAGAGATATATCGTAGTCTGGTCGTGGACCGGAAAGGGCGTCACATGAAAAAGGCCTTCAGTAATTACGTTTCAGCCGATCTTGTGGCCCAGATCATGAAAAATCCTGACAGCCTCACGCTCGGGGGGGAAAAGCGGGAGATCAGCGTCCTGTTTTCGGATATCCGCGGATTTACCTCCCTGTCAGAAAAACTGTCGCCGGAAGCATTGGTGCTGGTGCTCAATGAATATCTCAACCCTATGACCCGGATCGTGCTTGAAGAAAAGGGAACGCTTGACAAGTATATCGGCGACGCGATCATGGCCATTTACAATGCGCCGCTTGATGTCGCAGGTCACGCAGACCATGCCTGCCGCTCGGCCTTGAAGATGATGGTAAAGCTTGATGAACTTAATCGATCATTTATCGAACGGGATATCCAGGCCATCGATATCGGTATCGGAATCAACTCCGGAGATGCCGTTGTCGGTAACATGGGCGCTTCCATGCGTTTTGATTATACCGCCATCGGGGACAACGTTAACCTGGCGTCTCGTCTGGAAGGTCTCAACAAGATGTACGGCACCCATATCCTAGTCAGCGAATCGACAAAACTGCTGGCCGGGAGTGATCTCCCCTTCCGTGAGATCGACCTGGTCGCGGTCAAGGGGAAACAGCAACCGGTCCCGATTTATGAGTTGATGGTTGGTGACGACGTCGCGTTGAGGAGTGAATTCGGGGAAGCGCTCAGGTTATACAGGAGCAGGGCATTTACGGCTGCATCGCAAATATTTGCTGATCTACATGCTCAAAAGCAGGATCACGTTTCAAGCCTGTACGTTGAACGCTGTTGCGAGTTTGTCGCCTCGCAGCCGCCTGAAGAGTGGGACGGGGTTTTTCTGGCGAAGACGAAGTGATCGTAGCCATTCAGGATGTACGCTCCAATACCGGACACTATTTTTGAACGGCAAAGCATATTTCGGCACTCCGCCGATTCTATCTATCGTTTTCATCAATAAAGGTGCAAATCCATGACGTTGAAACAGTTGGAAGTATTTGTTGCGATTGCCGGGATGGGAAGTTTTTCAAAGGGTGCCGAAAAAGCCGGTATTACCCAGTCTACTGCCAGCCAGCATATTCTCGGACTGGAGGATGAATTGGGCATCCGACTTTTTGACCGGGGCAGGGGAGGGGCATTGCTGACGGAAGCTGGCAAGCTGTTTTTTAGCCGTGCCGTCAAGATTCTTTCCGACTGCGACGGTTCCCGTACCGCCATACGGCGCTTTCTCGGCATGGAAGATGTCACTCTGCGGGTCGGTGCAAGCGATATCGCCGGGGCATGGATGATTCCGGTAATGCTGGCACGATTCCACAAAGAGCACCCTTCCGTGTTGGTGGAGGTGCATCAGGGGAATAGCCGCTCGGTACTGCGCCAGCTTGTTGACGAAGAGGTTGAGCTTGGTTTTGTTGGGGGGCGATTTGAAGATGAGCGTATTTTGTTCGAGCAGATGGGAGAGGATTCTCTGATCTGTGCTGTATCACCGGAATTAAACGCCGGAGGCAAGGGGAGTCTGAGTCAGGGTGAACTGTGCAAAGTACCGCTTGTTGTAAGAGAGGATGGATCCGGAACGCAAAAAGCGGTGTATGAGGCGCTGGCAGGCACATGGATCAACAAAGACTCTCTTACAATTGTTGCCAGCCTCGGCAGCAGTGAGGCTATCCGCCAAGCGCTGCTGAATGGCGCCGGATATGCATTTATTTCAGAACGTGCCGTCTCGGAAGAGTTGGCGAATGGCGAGTTAACGACCATCAGGATCCCGGGAGTTAAGATAACCCGAAAATTTTATGCCGCCAGGCGGGAAGGACGCGAGCTCTCTCCCGCAGCCACAGCATTTTTAGGGTGTATGCTCGGTCAGTTGAAATGAGTCGCTACCGGTGATGCTGCGGTTCGTGAATGGTTGTAGTGGACGGGTAAATCGATCAAACAAATGTGAGGGTGTCTATGAATGAAATGATATTTCTGCTGCTGCTTTTTGGCCTTCCGGCCGCTATAGGGTTTAGGCTGGCGATTTCCCGCGGTAAAAACCCCTTGATATGGGGACTGCTATCCGGAATCTTTCCGTTTTTTCTGGTGGTACTGCATTTTCACCGGCCCACTGATGAAATACGCGGGCATTTCCGAAAGTGCGAACATTGCGGGAGGACGTTTCCCTGGAAGGATTCAGCGTGCAAGTATTGTGGCAACGCAGTTTCCACTTCTGAAACTATTTAATGCAGACCTTGCGTACCTCTTTCAGGTCGGTCAACCCCTGCATTTAAGTATCCCGTCCTGTTTCAGGGTCGTCACGCCATCTTGAATCGCCTGTTTTCGAATGAATTAAATTTCTGATTTTCGCTTTATCAGCGCCTTGATAGCATCAGTTCCTTCAAGTAAATCATGTAGTCCAAGATGCCCCTTGTAGCCTGAATCCCCGCATTTACACCCTGGAATTAGAGATGACTTTGCCCGGTGAAGATGGTAAATGATACATTATCGCGTATCGCCGCATATCGAGGGGGAAGCATGAAATTGCGGGTATTAGGGTGTGCCGGAGCAGAACTTCCTGACTTCAGACCGCCTGCTTTTTTGCTTGATGATCAGTTACTCCTCGACGCCGGAACGATCGGTTCGGTGCTCAGTGAAAAAGAGCAGTGGAACATTCATACTATTTTTATCACCCATTCTCATCTTGATCATATTCGAAGTATTCCTGCTCTGGCTGACAACGTTATCATTAAAAATAAACTCCATACAATTTCCGTTCAGAGTACGTGTGAAGTCATAGCCGCATTGCAGAATCACCTGTTTAATAATGTTATTTGGCCCGATTTCACGAAAATACCCTCGGCAGAGAATCCGGTCATAACGTTTACGACCATCATCCCGTATCAGGAATATACCGTTAAAGAGTACAGAGTCACAGCCATCCCGGTAAATCATACCGTTCCAACCGTGGGGTATCTGGTGAAGTCCGGCGGGCGAACATTGGTCTATACCGGAGACACCGGACCGACCGAGGAGATCTGGAGGTACTGTTCCGGTGCAGATGCCCTGATTGTTGAGGTTTCTTTTCCGGACTCAATGAAGGAGCTGGCGCAACTGACCAAGCATTTAACGGCGTCCATGCTGGTTGAAGAACTTGCGAAAATCGATGTGCTGCCCAAGAAAATTCTTATTACCCACCCCAAACCGCAGTATTACGACCGTATTCGCAAGGAAGTGTATGGGCTGGCTATTGATGGCGTTGAACTGTTACACGATGGCTCCGTATACGAAATCTAATCAGGTACTGAACGTTCCCCTTTTACGATCATTTCCTCAGATTTATTCGCTGTAAAATAAACTTTTAATCTTGCTAAAACAGATGCTTTTCAGTATGTTTGTTGCAGTTACACACTCATATTATTCAGTTCGGAGGAAGTATGTACAGCCAGGCAGGCAAGACAAAATTTCAGATCGATCTGCGTCAGCATCTGCGTGATCAGAATATCAGCGGTAATCTTGTCCATCTTATCTGTGAAATTGCCGAAGCAAGCAAATATGTGATCAACGCCGTTCGTACCGGTGATCTGGGTGTGGCCGGTACCTCCAACCTGTACGGTGAGGAGCAGCTTGCTCTTGATGTCCTCTCCGACCGTATCATGCGTAAGCGTCTGCAGCATTCGGGCGTTGTGTGCAATATCGCATCCGAAGAGATGGAAGAGATCTTTCAGGTTACCAGCAATCCCCAGGGGATGTTTTCGGTTGCCTACGATCCGCTGGACGGCTCTTCGCTGGTTGATGTCAATCTGGCGGTCGGTACTATTGTCGGCATCTATCAGGGGAATGATCTGCTTCAACCGGGACGCAAGATGGTCGGTGCCATTTATATTCTCTACGGACCGCGCGTTTCCATGGTTTATTCAGTCGGAAAGGGTGTGTACGAGTTCACGATGAATCAGTTGATGGAATACACGCTGACCCGTGAAAATATTCAGATGGAGCCGTCCGGCGATATTTATTCCCCCGGTGGTTTGCGCAAGAAATACAGTGAGGGAAATGAACGCTTTATCCGCTATCTGGAAGAAAAAGGGGCGAAACTGCGTTATTCCGGTGGTTTCGTGCCGGATATCAACCAGATCCTGATGAAGGGGAAAGGGGTCTTCATGTATCCGGCTCTTAGTGATAGCCCCAATGGCAAACTGCGCTTGCTGTTTGAACTTAACCCGATGGCGTTCCTGATCGAGCAGGCCGGTGGTGCTGCTACAAATGGTGAAATTCCGATCCTTGATATTGTTCCTGATGGCCTTGATCAGCGCTGTCCGGTTTATATCGGTTGCAGGGAGGACGTTGCCAAAGCTGGGGAATTTTTGAATGGTACCTGCTAAAGGGAAATCCGTCATGCCTGAGGCAGAGCAGAAACCCGATGCTCTGCCTCAGCGCCTCTGCAATGAAATTCAACTCTTCGATCTGTGTGATCTGGATTCGTGCAATTACAGGAGCGGTCTTTTTGCACGGACCCGGTCTTGCTGGACCGTTTTGAAAAGATAGCCGAGGAAGAAGTTAAGGTTCCCGAACGCTACCTTTCTGAAGAGACTGATGAAGCGGATGACGGCGATGCATATGATGACGAGTTCGAGATGGAGGATTTTGAGGGTGGTGAGGACGACGGCTGTGAAGACGAATAGCAGTGAGGAACCTTCGTTGGATGCCAATGAAACGGGGATCAGATGTATCTGATCCCCGTTTTCTATATAAAACGTTTGCCGGCGCATTCCTCCCAGTGCTGGCGAGGAATCGAAAGGAACAGGTCGGCAATGGCCGGATCGAATTGAGTACCCCGGAATTTGATGATTTCGTTGGTGACCAAATCAAAGGGGAGCGCCCTGCGGTAGGGGCGATCGGACGTCATGGCATCCAGGGTGTCGACGATTGCAAAGATGCGGGATCCGATAAGAATCTGTTCGCCTTTAAGCTGTTTCGGGTAGCCAGTACCGTCAAAACGCTCATGATGGGTGAGGATTATCTCCGCCGGTATCTTTAAAAACTCAATTTCTGACAATATGGCATAACCGACTTGCGGATGTTTGCGCATCTCAATCCACTCGTTATCATCAAGCTTACCCGGTTTGAGCAATATGTTGTCGGAGATGCCGATCTTTCCAATATCGTGCAGCAGCGCACCTTTTGCCAATTCCTGAAGTTCCTTGCCGGACATCCCCAGCTTTCCCCCAAGGAACGTGGCATAGTTCATTACCCGTTCCGAATGCGATCCGACCTCCTTTTCACGGGCATCCAGGGCCTTTACCAGTGCGGTCAGGGTGTTGTCGTAGGCACTGGAGAGCTCATCCATGGCTTTCCGGATCTGAGCTGTCTGTTCCATAACCTTGAATTCAAGACTTACCTGATAGTTTTTCTTTTCGATCGCGAGGCAGCGTCGTTCAATCAGATTTTTTACCGTCAACACGACACGATTGATGCCGAACGGTTTGGTTATATAGTCATCAGCCCCGAGGTGAACACATTCCATGGCGGTGTTCATATCGGATAGTCCCGTGATCATAAGAACTGCGATATCCGGGTCGATTTTTTTCAGATCCCGCAGCAATTCCACACCGCTTCTGCCTGGCATCATGATGTCTGAAATGACGAGGTCAATCGGTTGCTCACCCAGGAGTACAAATGCTTCGTCAACATTGGACGCCTGATGACACACATACTCCTCCTGGGCGAGGGCAGAAGAAAGCAGTTCCCGAATCATCTCTTCGTCATCAACAATCAGAATATGTTCCTTCATTCCATTTGTTCTCCATGTGTAGTGGTATCCTGAGACAGGCACTTCCGGAACGTCGCAACGGCATATGCGTGGCTTGCGACTTTAATCTTCTATCATTCAATTGGCATGTTTTCAATAGGGATAACCTGTGGTACATACGAATGCGTATTTGTCTGGTGTCATCTCTGTTTTATTTTCGATGTTTAAGGTGGATGGTATGTCACACCGCTGGCCATTCCTGATTCCCTTTGTATTCATGGCCGCCGGTATAACCCTGTCTGTTCTCAACGGTAATTATTGTGATATAACCACTGTTGCAGCCATCTTTATATGTCTGCTGCTTGCATGTTTTCTGCCGTATTCGGGCTTATTCTCTGTTTGTACCGCGCTGTTTTTCTTTTTCTGGGGGCTCTCTGCCCTGCATCCCTGGCTGTCTCCCGAAACCTCCGCATATTCTATCAGTACTAAAACTTCAGACAGTCCCATAACCATTGAAGGTGTTGTATCTGACCGCCCTTCAGTTGCACCCGAAGGGAGCCGTCTGACTGTTCAGGCAGAGCAGATATTCTATGGGCAACGAGCGGAACCGGCGTCCGGTGCTCTGCTGCTTTTTGTCGGCAAGGGGGATGTGACGCTGCTTCGCGGTGACCGGATCCGCTTTGTTTCCCGGGTCTCCGTGCCCCGCCGCCTCGGTCTGCCGGGTGAATTTGATTACGCCCGGTATCTTGCCTTTCAGGGGATATCGGCCACCTGTCGTGTCGCTTCCCAATGCGATATCGTACTTGTTCGTGCTGCCGCGGTGACATCCTGGCAACGTACCGTTGACCGGACAGCACAACTTCTGGGCGACGCGATCCGGCGCTCTGTTCCTGATGAGACGTGTCTCTTCAATTCTGGCGGCGTTGCTGATCGGTGATCAACGAAGGATTCCTCACGATCTGGCCGATGCCTATACCAGGGCAGGGGTCAACCATATCCTGTCGATTTCCGGTTTCCATGTCGGTATCATCGCAGCATTCATAACCGTGCTGGTTGTATGGCTTCTGACCCGTTTCGAATATCCGGCGCTGCGCTGGAATATTCGAAGAGTTGCGGTGCTGATCGCCGTTCCGGCAATGCTGGCCTATCTGTTCCTGACCGGTTCTGCTCCGGCAACGGCGCGTTCGGTAATCATGCTGACTATTTTCGCCGTAGCGCTTTTTGCAGAGCGGGAGCGGGATTCAATCAATACACTTCTGCTTGCGGCATTTCTTCTGGTTGCGATTAATCCGCCAACGCTCTTTGACGTGTCATTCCAGCTCTCGTTTCTGTCGCTGTGGGGGATACTTATTGCGGTGCCGGTGATCCTGAAGCATACCGCAACGGTGAAATCTCCCCTGCTGCGAAGTCTGATCCAGTTCGTGGCAGCATCTGTTGCCGCGTCGTGTGCAACCGTGGTGCCGGTACTGTATATCTTCAAGGTCGCTTCACTTAATGGCATTCTGACCAATTTTCTGATTGTGCCGCTTCTTGGCTATGGCGCAGTGCTTACCGGATTCATAGCGCTGCCGCTTGTTGTTCTGCTGCCGTCGTCTGCTTCACTGCTGCTCTGGCCTGCAGCGACGCTGGTTGCCATCTCCAACCGGTTTATCATGTGGTGTACCTCCCTTCCGGTACTTACCTTTCATGGCATTACCGGTTGGGACATGTTCTTTTTTCTGTTGTTCATGACGGTAATGACTTTTTTGAGGAACAGGATTTTTCTCACTGTATCAGGGGTGCTGATTCCGATCACTGCCTGTGCTCTGCATCTGTACGCTGCAACCGCTACGGATGGGCGTCTCCATATTACGATGCTCAGTGTCGGTCAGGCCGAATCCATGCTGGTGCGGCTTCCGGATGGCTCGACCGTGCTTGTGGATGGCGGCGGATATCTGCACGATACCGGCCATGACTTCGGTCAGCGGGTACTGGCGCCGGCGCTGGGAACGCTGCATGTCGGGCGTATCGACAGGATGATAGCAACGCATAATCATCCCGATCATAGTGGCGGTCTCCCTTATGCTATAAAAAACTTTGCGGTCGGTGAGTTCTGGAGCGTCAAGGATGTGACCCCCGAGATACTGAAAGAGCTTAATACAAAGCAGGTGCCGCGGCGTACTCTTACTGCCGGTGATAGTATCACTCTGCCTGGCCCGGTCGTTATTACGGTGCTTTCTCCGGCTAGATCAGTTCACACAGCGGCAGGCAATGACGAATCGAGCATAAATGAGCAGTCACTCGTATTCCGTCTCAGCTATGGCACGTTCAGCATGATCTTTTGCGCCGATGCCGGTTTTGAGGCCGAACAGCGGATGCTTGCCGGCCGAAACGAACTGCAATCGACCGTTCTTAAGGTTGGACATCATGGCAGTCGCTACTCGACGTCAGAGGATTTTCTTGAACGGGTGCATCCGAGGCTGGCGCTTATTTCCGCAGGTGCCGGAAACAGATTCGGCCTTCCTTCGGCACGGACGGTCGATCTGCTGGGATCGAAGGGGATCCCTCTTTACCGTACGGATCGTGATGGCACCATCGAACTTGTCACCGATGGGGTTGGCTGGTCTGTTTCAACACCCTACAAGCCCGAATGACGTTGACTCCGCAGTGTGAAATGGAGTACATAGATACGATACATTTGTGCAACTTCCTTTTATCGGGCGACCCTACATGGACACAATCCTGTTAGTTGAAGATGACCTCTTTTTTCGGGAAATGTATACCGGTCTACTGCAAGCCGAAGGGTATCGGGTCGAGACCGCCTCCTGCGGAAATGACGGGCTGGAAATGCTTGCCAGAGGTCAGTATTCTCTGGTTATTACTGATCTGGTCATGCCCGATATCAGTGGCCTTGAGATCCTGTCACAGGTCCGTGAAGACCATCCGACTGTTGATGTCATCATGGTCACCGGCAATGCGAATCTTGAGTCGGCAATTTATGCGCTCAAACATGGAGCCCGTGATTATCTCGTAAAACCGGTAAACCCCGATGTGTTTAAACACTCCGTTGCCCAGTGCATCCAGCAGCGCCGTCTCCTCGATGAAAATGACGAGCTGAAAAACATGCTTTCGCTGTTCCGGGCCAGTCAGGCGATTGCCGGTTGCCTGGATCGTGAACATCTGTACCACCTTATCGTTGAAGCGATTGCCCGTGAAGTCGGCACCGGCTGTGCACTCGGTTTTTTTATGGTTGCAGGCTCTCTTGAACTCAAAGTGGCCAAAGGGATTTCAGCCGAGTTGGGGAAATCCCTTACAGGGGAAATCGGTACACGGCTTGCCACATCCGCTTTGGAAGAGTTTTCAATCCAGCATATTGACCTTTCATCGCCATACAGCTCGGAAGGATTTACCGAAGCCTTCCTGGTCCCGGTTTATAATCATACCGCGACGTTTGGCATGATCGTTCTTTTGAACAACCCATCTTCTGCGCTTTCCGATATAGCGGCATACAGAAAAAATATTCTGTTTTTGATCGAACAGTCGTTGAACTCCTTTGAAAATGCGGAAACGTTTTCACAAGCAAAAGATATGTTGTTCATTGACGATGTCAGCGGTCTCTATAACCACCGCTATCTCGATATTGCTCTTGAACGCGAAATGAAGAGGGTTGAGCGGTATGCTTCGCACCTGGCGGTTCTTTTTATCGATGTTGATTCGTTCAAACAGGTAAACGACATTCATGGGCATCTGGTCGGCAGCCGGGTGTTGGCCGAATTCGGTGCGCTCATCAAAAAATCGGTCCGTGATGTTGATATCGTTATTCGCTACGGAGGCGATGAATATACCGCCATTCTGGTCGAAACAACCTCTGTGACTGCCGAGCTGGTTGCCGAGCGTATTCGCAGGCAGGTCGAGGCACATCATTTTTCCGGAGCGGCGGGCCAGACAATTCGTTTGACCTGCAGCATCGGCTATGCCTGCTGTCCTGATGATACCGCGTCAAAGGATGTACTGCTCGAAATGGCCGACAGAGCCATGTATGTCGGCAAAACATCGGGAAAAAACTGTATCCAGCGCGTAACGAGCTAAGTCTGATCCGGGTTCGTACCGTCTGGATTCGATCCACCATCGCGTTTTTCTTTACGTTTCTATATATGAGGTGAACAGTGGCACTTACAGCAGTCAAAGGTTTTAACGATATTCTTCCGGATGAATCCGGGCGCTGGCAGTATATTGAGCAGACGGCCCGTCGGGTATTTGAATTGAACGGCTTTGGCGAAATCCGGGTTCCCGTAATGGAGAAAACCGAACTTTTCTGTCGCTCTATCGGTGATGCGACCGATATCGTAGAAAAAGAGATGTACACCTTCACCGACAAAGGTGAAAACAGTGTAACGCTTCGTCCGGAAGGAACCGCCGGAGTCATGCGTGCATTCATCGAACATAAACTGTATGCACAGGACCCGGTGGCGAAGTTATACTACCTTGGGCCGATGTTCCGCTACGAACGCCCTCAAAAAGGGCGCTACCGGCAGTTTCATCAGATCGGCGCCGAACTCACCGGCGTCCACGACCCGCTGGCTGATGCCCAGGTTTTGAATATGCTGGTCTCCTTTTTCCGCGAAATCGGCTTGACCGAGCCGACGCTCCAGATAAACTCGCTCGGGTGCCCTGACTGTCGTCCCGCCTACCGGGCGACTTTGCGAAGCTTTCTTGAAGAGCGGATGGAGCATCTCTGTGAGGATTGCACACGGCGCTTTGCCACCAATCCTCTCCGCACACTGGACTGCAAGGTGCCGGGCTGCATTGAGGCGACTGCCGGGGCTCCGTCGGTACTGGAACATCTGTGCAGCGACTGTGACGATCATTTCAGCAGCGTACGCCGCTACCTCGACCTTTCGGCCACCCCGTACAGCATCAATTCCCGCATGGTGCGCGGTCTTGACTATTACACCCGCACAACCTTCGAAATGGTTACCGGACTGCTCGGTTCGCAATCCGCCGTTGCCGCCGGAGGGCGCTATGACGGTTTGATTTCGCAACTGGGCGGTCCGGCCATTCCCGGCATCGGTTTTGCGATGGGGCTTGAGCGGGTGGCACTGCTGCTCGGCAGCCAGGAGTTTGTGACTCTGCCCGACCTGTTTATCGCAACGATGGGGGGAGGGGAGCGTGATGTCGCTTTCCGCCTGATGGATGGCCTGTTGAAGTCAGGGGTGCGCGTCGAAATGGATTACGAAGGGAAAAGCCTGAAGAGTCAGATGCGGCGGGCTGACAAGCTTAAGGCGCGCTATAGTGTTGTGATCGGTGAAAACGAAGTGACGACAGGACGTGCCACGTTCAAGCGGATGGCTGACGGCCAGCAGGCTGATGCCGCACTGACGGTCACCGCGATACAGTCACTGATCAAAACGTTGCTGTAATTAGAATATTCAGTCGGGGTCTGATCCGCAGCTCGAAGATCTCCCTGGCACATCTGCACCGGAGCTGTAATGCAATCCCGTACAATCACCCCTGAAAAACGAGACGATGATTCCCAGTATGACGCAACGTTGCGCCCTCGATCACTTGATGACTACATCGGCCAGGAGAAGATCAAAGGCAATCTGCGCCTGTTCATAGATGCTGCCAAGGGGCGGGGGGAAGCGCTCGATCATGTCCTGTTGTACGGCCCGCCCGGGCTTGGCAAGACGACCCTGGCAAATATCATCGCCTGCGAGATGGGGGTCAATATCAAGTCCACCTCCGGTCCGGTTATTGAACGACCGGGCGACCTGGCCGCCATTCTCACCAACCTTGAACCGCATGATGTCCTCTTCATCGACGAAATTCACCGTATTTCCCATATTGTTGAAGAGATCCTCTATCCTGCCATGGAGGATTATCAGCTCGATATCATTATCGGCCAGGGGCCGAGCGCCCGCTCGATCAAGCTGGATCTGCCCCGATTTACCCTGGTGGGTGCTACCACCCGGGCCGGGCTGCTTTCTTCGCCGCTTCGCGACCGTTTCGGGGTTATATCCCGTCTTGAATTTTACACGATATGATGAACTTGCCACCATTATCTGTCGTTCGTCCGGCATTCTGGGGATGGAAATCGATCCCCGCGGGGCATCCGAGCTGGCCCGCCGCAGCCGGGGAACCCCCCGGATCGCCAATCGTCTGCTGCGCCGTGTGCGTGACTACGCCCAGGTGCGTGCCGATGGTGTCATAACTCTCGACTGTCGTGCAGGAAACCCTGAAGCTGCTTGAAATAGACGAGATGGGTTTTGACCAGATGGATCGGATGATTCTGCTGACGATTATCGACAAATTCGGCGGAGGGCCGGTCGGACTGGACACCATTGCCGCCGCCATCAGCGAAGAGAGTGATACCATCGAGGATGTCTACGAGCCGTTTCTGATTCAGAACGGGTTTATCAATCGCACCCCGCGCGGCAGGGTGGCTACCCGTGCGGCCTACCTGCATTTTGGCCGTATCGCCCCGGAATCCTCCCAGGCGTATCTGTTTTAGCTATGCAACAGTTCTTCGATTTTCCGGTCACCCCGAGCTTCAGCTTTGACAGTTTTGTCTCCTGCGAAGGAAACGCTGCAGCACTCCGGTTTGCGCTCCGGATCGCCGATCCTTCCGACTCCGAGTGCCTGCTTTATCTGTACGGCCCCTCCGGTTCCGGCAAAACCCATCTGCTGCACTCTATTGCGGGGAACAATTTCCCCTACCTTTCGCTCCGTGAACCGCTGACACCGGAGCGGCTTGTGTCGATATTCTGCGCAGCGGGCGGATTGGTGGTGGATGATCTGCAGGATATGCCGGATGATCCCGACATGCGGCGGGCTCTGTGGCAGCTGTTCAATGAATTTCATACCTCCGGCCGCACGATTGCCATGGCCGGAGCGCTGCCGCCGCGTGAACTTGTCCAACATGGACGATCATCTGACGTCGCGGCTGTTGTGGGGACTGGTCGCCCGGCTCGATACGTCGGATGACAGCTCACGGAGAATGATTATCAAGAAAGTTGCCGATGATCATCAGATCAGGATACCTGATGATGTGGTTGACTATATCCTGGCAACCACCAGTCGTGAGGTTGGCGCTTTGCTGACTTCTTTTCATCAGTTATACCGTTTCTCGATGGCTGAAAAACGGCGCATCACGCTGCCGCTTGCCCGTGAAGTACGCGAACTTACCCTGACAGGCTGCATGCTATGACCCCCTTCAAAAACCGGCTGAAAACTCCTGAAGAGATCGAGCTGGAGCACAAGTATCAGCAGCTGGCCCAGGTAAAAGCCGAATTAAAGCAGCGTGAGCAGGATTACAACCGCTTCAAGTCCGAAATACGCACGTTCGAACAGGTGTATGAGGATGTTCTCGGTATCCGGATCCAGACTCTGGAAGACCTTGAATGGCAATTAAAGGGGCTTCTGGGTGATGCGGTTGCTGAAAGTGCCACGAAATCACAGAAGAAGCAATCGCAGTCCTATACACACTTTCAGCACACGACCGACCTGCTTGATGATGACGAAGCGCCGCAGAATGTTGCCAACCTCAGCCTCAAATCTCTGTATCGAGGCGTAGCGAAAGCGGTTCACCCCGATCTTGCCGCTGGCGAGAGTGATCGTCTGCGCCGGCAGGAACTGATGGCGCTTGCCAATGAAGCCTACCAGACCGGAAATCGACAGCTGCTGATCGATCTCTTGAGCGAATGGGAGCAAGCGCCTGCCTCATACGGATCAGAGATGGATATCGCTCTTGAACTTGTGCGCGTCATCCGCCAGATTGCGGCGGTTCAGCAAAACATCCATGCGGTTATCCGTCAGACCGAAGAGCTGAAACAGACAGATATTTATCATTTCAAGCTGCGGGTAGATGATGCGCTGGCCGATGGTGTCGATCTTCTGGCGGAGATGGCTGCTGCCGTTGATCTGGATATAGCCCGAATCCGTCGGCGCCTCTCAACCGTACGCGGAGAGGCTGGAGAGCCCGCGGACGGTGATAGCACCCCGTTTGAAACGCGCATGGTCCGCTTTCCGCCGGATCAGAACTGCGGGACGCTCTTTATCCGCAAAGCGTCTTCAGTCGATTTTCGAGACTGGCAGCGGATCGGGATCGCACGGGGTGCTAAAGAGGTCTTCCTCGATACGTCGCTACGGTTGGACGTAAAGGTTGACAATGGTCTGGATACGGGGTTTCTGAAAGAGCTACAGCCGGACGATCTTCAATCCCTGTTTCTTTATAATTGCGATGATACAGTCATGTCTCATATTGCTCATCTGACCGGTTTGCAGGAGTTGTATCTCTCCGATACCAGCATCAGCGATCAGGGACTGGCCCTGTTACGGCCTCTTGGTGTCACTGCAACGGATATCGATTTACCACACCGCAATTGGCGATGAAGGGATTGTGAATCTGTCGCTGATACCGGGTTTAAAGTGGCTTACCTGCAGCGGAACGGCCGTGACGGAGGAGGGGTTCAACACTTTCCGGAGGGTCATGCCAGGATGCAAGACGGTCAGTTTCAAGTGGCGTTATCAAGATTAGTACGTTAGAAATTATTTTCTGTGCTTTTATGCAGAGAATAATTTCGTTAACGCACGTATCCTGTTTGTAGGGCTAAGGGAGATAATATGCTTCAGGTCGGTAACTTCAATACACTTGAGTATTTCCCGTATCACCGCCTCCGGAGCTGTGTTCAAGATCAGACGCAGGGGATGTGCTGCTCCCGCTGCGTCTTGTTCCGAATGGAGCTGAAGCCGGAACAGTGCTTGATGTATTTGTGTACGTCGATTCTGAAGAGCGTCTGACAGCTACCACCAAAAGGCCTCGCGCTGTTGTGGGTGAGTTTGCGCTACTGAAGGTCAAGGAGGCAACTACCGTAGGCTCGTTCCTTGACTGGGGATTGGAAAAGGATCTGCTGCTGCCGTTTGGCGAGCAGATGGAACCGGTCAGGCGCGGTGATCAGGTGCTGGTATATGTGTATCTGCACTCAAGTGGCCGGATTGCGGCATCGGCGAAGCTGGAAAAATTTATCAAACCGGTGGATGACAGTCTGTCAGAAGGTGCAGAGGTTGAACTGCTAGTCTATGCCTGCACGGATCTGGGTGCCAAGGTGCTTATCAACAACAGCTTCGGCGGGTTGATCTTTAATACGGAATTTGTTGTCAAGCCGGTCTGTGGCGAGCGTTTGCGCGGCTATGTCAAAAAGATCAGGGACGACGGCAAGGTTGACGTCACGCTGCGCAAAGGGGGCGCACAGGAGGCGGCAAAAGACCGCGAGATTATCCTGGAAGCTCTGGCTGCCCACAATGGTTTTATCCCGTTGACCGACAAAAGCACTCCCGAAGCGATTGCCACGCTGCTTCGCCTGAGTAAAAAGAGCTTTAAAAAAGCGGTCGGCGGACTGTACAAAGAGGGTGCGGTCACCATACTTCCCGATGGCATCAGGATGCGAAGCGTACAAACAAAGGATGCGTTGTGAAGATTCGAATTGAGCGTCGTGGTCATAGCGGTTTCATGTTGCGTCTCCATGTTTACCGCCGGCTGTAAAAAAGCAGAAGATGAAGCCCGCGGCCGGTTTACAGGTGGTCACGACCCTGTTTCCCCTGTATGACTTTGCCCGTACCATTGGCGGGGAGCAAGGCGCAGGTGACCATGCTGCTGCCGCCCGGTGTCGAGCCGCATACCTTCGAACCGAAACCGGAAGATATGATCAGGATCAGCCATGCCGGGCTGTTTATCTATACCAACAAATACATGGAGCCGTGGGCGGAAAAGATCATCACCGGAATCGACAGTAAAACGCTGCGGGTCGTCAATGCCGGAGAGCGGGTCACCTACCGGGCTGGTGCTGCTGAAGATGAACATGAACATGACCATACAGGGGATGCGGATCATGGTCATCATCATGGCCATAGCGGGATGGATCCGCATATCTGGCTCGATTTTGCCAATGCGGCGCTAATGGTAGATACCATTCTGGACGGGTTTGTCGCCGCCGATCCGGCCAATGGAGCGGTATACCGCCAGAACGCCGAAACCCTGAAAATGCGGCTGGCTGCGCTCGACGAGCGGTACCGGAAGAAGCTCTCCTCACTGTTCGACCAGAAAACTCCTGCATGGCGGGCATTATACCTTCGGCTATCTGGCCCGTCGCTACGATTTGGAGTACCACGCGCTGAGCGGAATATCGTCGGACTCGGAGCCGTCGGCTGAGCGGATGGCCGCACTGGTGCGAGAGATCAGATCATCCGGCGCCAGATACCTGTTTGCCGAAGAGCTGTTGTCGCCCCGCCTGACCGAAACGCTGGCACAGGAGGCCGGCGTTGGTGTCTTGATGCTTCATGGCGCGCATAATCTGTCGCGGGATGACATGTCCCGGAATGTGACCTTTTTTGATCTGATGGAGCGCAATCTGGAACAACTGCAGAAAGGTCTTGAATGCCGGGCGAAATAGTCACAACAGAGCTGCTGTCGTGCAGTTATCGCGAGGGGAGGGTGCTTGAGGATATCTCCTTTCAGGTTGAGCGCGGCGACTATGTCGGTATCGTCGGGACCGAACGGTTCCGGCAAGAGCACGCTGGTCAAGGCGTTGCTCGGTCTGGTGACGATCAGCAGCGGGTCTGCGACGCTGTTCGGCACCCCGCTGTCAGCTTTCCGTGACTGGCACAAAGTCGGCTATCTGCCGCAAAGCCTGCATCTGGTCAATCCGGTCTTTCCTGCGACGGTGCATGAAACGGTCGGTCTTGGCCTGTTGTCTCTCAAACGTTTCCCAAAACGTCTGAATCGTGCCGATAACGATAAAATCAACACAATACTTGATGAATTAGGTATTTTGGATCTGGAACATAAACTGATAGGTGAACTTTCCGGTGGTCAGCTGCAGCGTGTCCTGCTTGCCCGCGCCATCGTTAATGATCCGGAATTGCTTGTGCTGGATGAACCGACCGCAGCCCTCGATCCGGAAACCAGAGGGCGTTTTTATGCCATGATCGCCGATATCAACCGCTCACGGGGCGTTACGGTCCTGCTGGTGACCCATGACAGCGGTGCAATCGGTGAACATGCCTCAAAAATGCTCTACCTTGATAAAAAGATGCTTTTTTACGGCAGTTTTGATGAATTCTGCTGTTCACCGGAGATGTCGTCGCTGTTCGGCGAACACTCCCAGCACCTGATGTGCCACCGACATTGATCATGAATCTACTGGAAATCCTTTCATACGGTTTCATCCAGCGGGCCCTGCTGGCCGGGACGCTGATCGCCCTGCTCTGCTCGGTGCTGGGGGTCTTTCTGGTGCTGCGGCGTCTGTCGCTGATCGGTGACGGACTGGCGCACGTCACCTTCGGCAGTACCGCCATCGCCCTGGCGCTCAAGCTCTATTCGGCCATGTCGCTGCTGGTCTCGATGCCGATCGTGCTGCTGGCGTCGCTCGGTATTCTCAAATTGACCGAAAAGGGGCGCTTGAGCGGTGATGCCGCCATCGGCCTGGTCTCTGCGCTCGGAATTTCGGCCGGGATCATTCTGGCCAGTGTCGGTGGCGGCTACAATGTCGATCTGCTGAGCTACCTGTTCGGCAATATTCTTTCGATCCGCAGTGAAGAGGTGGTGATTGCGGCACTGCTCTGTCTGGGCGTCATGCTGCTGTTGACGCTCTATTATCACGAACTGTTTGCCATTTCGTTCAGCGATGAACTGGCCAAGGTATCCGGTATCCGCACTTCATTCATCAACTCGATTCTGGTGCTGCTGACCGCGCTGTCGGTGGTTCTGGCGATGAAACTGGTCGGCATCATGCTGATTTCGTCGCTGCTGATCGTTCCGGCTGCCGGAGCCCTGCAGCTGGCGCGCGGTTTCAAGGTCTGTATCGTTCTGGCTGCGCTTCAGGGATGCAGTTCGGTGATTATCGGCATTATTGTTTCGATCATGTCCAATCTCCCCGCCAGCGCCTCCATCGTCATGGTGAATCTGCTGTTTTTCACCGCCGCATGTGTTACCCGCCGCATAATCTATCCTAACAACAGTAACTGAAATCAGGCTTCATGCTTATCATCGTTGAATCGCCCACCAAAGCGAAAAAAATCCAGTCAATTCTCAAAGTGAAAACAATGTCCACGGTGGGGCATTTCAAAGACCTCCCGGATGCCCAGATAGGTGTCGATCTCACCACCTATGAACCGACCTTCGTCTACCACGAGAAGAAAGCAAACCTCCCCAAAGAGCTTCGTGCAGCGGCACGCGGGGAAACCGTCATGCTTGCCGGTGACCCTGACCGGGAGGGGTACGCCATCAGTTGCCATATCTATGAAGAGGTGAAATCGGTCGCCAAAGAATGCCTGCGGATGGAGATCTTTGAAGTTACCGAGAAGGGGCTGAAGGAATCGCTTGCCAAGGCGGTGCCGTTCGAGCAGACAAACACCGGCCTCTACAACGCTTTCCTCGGCCGACGGATCGGCGACCGGTTGGTGGGGTATATCCTCTCTCCGATCGCCAGCAAAACGCTCCGCAGCAGCTTCAGCGTCGGGAGGGTTCAATCCCCGGCGGTACGCCTGGTGGTCGACCGGGAACGGGAGATCCGGAACTTCACCTCAGCCCCGTACTGGATGCTGGATATACAGCTGGACAAGGATGGCACAACCTTTCTGGCCCGTCACGTTCATGGCAAGTTTACTCAACAGGCGGACGCGCAGCTGATCATCGCCGCCATTACTGCGGAAACCCATGCCCTGGCTGAAAAAGTTGAAAAAAAAGAGGTCAAGCAATCCCCCAAACCGCCGTTCACGACGGTCGACCTTCAGGCCGCTGCTGCCGCCCGACTGAAGTTCACGCCGGAACATACGATGAAACTTGCGCAGGCGCTTTTTGATCATGGTGTTATCACCTATCACCGAACCGACTCCGTCAGGATGGATGATGCCTTTATCACCGAGATTCGGGAGTTTCTGGCAAAGAGTCTTGGCAGCCAGCTACCTCCCCGTGCAGCCGAACCAGCACAAATCAAAAAATTCCCAGGCCGAGGCGCACGAAGGTATTCGCCCAACTCATATGCACTCGGTCGCAGACATCGCCACCATCATCAAGAAAGAAGGACTTACTCCCGACCACGCCAAGCTCTACGAAATGATATTCAAACGTGCTGTCGCCAGCCAGATGGCAGCGGCACGCTATAATTCCACCGTTATGATATTTACCGTGGCCGGTGAACGGTTCAAGGCCGCTGGACGGGTACTCGTCTTTCGACGGTTTTCTCAAAGTATACGCCGAGGTTGACGAGGAAAATGAGAAGAAGGGGGATGAGGACAACAAGCTGCAACTGCTTCCACCGGTAGAGATTGGTGAACTGGTGCCAAAGGTGCGGGAAATTCTCGATGAGAAAAAAAGCAAGCCACCGGGGAGGTTTACGCTAGGCTCACTGGTCAAGGAGTTGGAACGGCTCGAGATAGGGCGTCCCTCAACCTACGCCGCCATCACCAAGAACATTACCGACCGGGGGTATGTCAAGGAAGAGAAGGGCAGGGTGGTCCCCCTGCCTCCGGGGGAGACACTGATAGACTATCTCAGGAATACACATGCCTGGGTGATTGATTATGAGCTGACCCGCAAGATGGAAAATTTTCTGGATCTGGTTGTGGAAAATAAGGAAACCTGGCAGCGCTTTTGTAAAGGGGTTCACAACAAGATGGGATTTTCCATTCCGCCGGTACGGGCAGCGGGTGGTGGTCCGAGCGAAGGGCAACTCAAGTATGCAGGCGACCTCGCTCAAAAAAACAGTCTGGTTATACCCGAGGAAACGTTAAAGAGCGGCAAGGCACTTTCCATGTGGATCGAAGGAGTCGTTGGCACGAAGGTCCGGACAACGCCTTCACCGTGAATCTTCCACGGTGGTATCTACGGAGACATCATGCGTGACAACCGTAGAATAGTGGCTGCCGGTGTCATAATGTTGTTTTCTGTCTGACCGACACACCTCTGGAAAGCCCGTTAACAGGAATGATTTCATCATTTTCAATGTACCATATTAACCCAAGTGGTTCTTTATTTCGATCAAAGGCAAAGACTACAACGATGCGGCTCTGGTCTTGATATGCCATCCAGCCCTTGTTTTTGATCTGAATGTTATGGGACTCGGCAATCGTTAGCATTCTGTTGATAGAGTCCATACACGAGACACCGGGCACACAACTACGTGCCTGCTGAACAGATGTAATCGCTTTATTTTCCAATGAGTCCTGAGCGTGGCGAACACCCCCCCTGTCACAGCCGATCAAACATACCAAAAGTAACATCGAAACGAGTATGTTCACTTCCATAGCCTCCCACAGAAACCGTTTAAACAAGCCTCAATCAACACGTTGTTTTTGTACTGTGATCATTACTCCATTTGCATACAAAGCCCGCTTCATGTGAGGCGGGCTTCAGCTCTGTTGTCGCCTTATGGTACCTGGTTGCTCAGTGTGTGTTCTGCTGCGCCAATCTCCATGAGATACAGGCGAACGTCAATCGAATATTCCTCGCCGGGCTTAGTGGTCAATGAAACGACCTTTTCAAGTATTTCCTTTGCCAGTTCTTTTTCATTTGATGAACGCAGGATGAGGCTCCGGGCAAATACCAGTATTTTTACGTCCGAGCCGGTATCACGGGGGCTCGCTTGAGAAAACTCCAGCGCAACTTGTTCCGGTTTGAGTATTGCCAGTTTTCCACCAGGCAACTCCAGCGCATCTGAGATGATGCCCGGCAGTGCCATAGCCAAGTTATCCAACACCGCATCCTTGACGTTTGTTTTGTGTATTACTGTTGCGTTCATTGATGCTTCCTCCATTTTAACTGCTGAGTGTTATATCATGCAACTATGTCGGCCAATGCCGCTGAAACTTCTTCGATAAGTTCGTCGTCATAACCGGCTTCGCTCAAAATCTCAAAAATGTGAAACGCTATCTGTACGGGTCTTCCATGTGTAAGTAATGATTCTTGTAGTTGTTGAAGCAACGTTTCCAAATATCCCTCCTGATAAAAAAGTGTGCTGTCCAAACATTATAAAGCCCGCTTCCGGCACCGGAGGCGGGTTTTATGGTGCTCCACATTCAAAAACTGGTTTAATTACATTCCAAGGTTATTAGAGTAGAAGCGAGAAGCTGCCAAACAATAAAATAACATGCTTCAGAAGTAATAACTGAAATCTTTCATCTCAAACGGTGAATCGTTCAAGCATTCAATGAAGACATCAACTATAAACGGATCAAATTGCGTGCCTTTTTTCTTGATAAGTTCACTGATTGCACCATCCTTATTCAATCCTTCACGATAGGAGCGGTTAGAAATCATGGCGTCGAATGCATCCGTCACTGCGACGATGCGGGCGTGGAGCGGGATTTGTTCACCCTTCAGGCGCCCGGGATACCCGGATCCATCCCAGTGTTCATGATGATGAAGAATTACCGGCACGATGTTACTCAGGTTTTCAACGCCGACAATAAAGAGTGTCCCTTTGATCGGGTGTTCCCGAATGATAATCTCTTCGCGTCTATTCAGACTATCCGGCTTGTTGAGAACATCCTCCTCGGTTCCTATTTTTCCGATATCGTGCAGAATCGCTCCAAGGTAAAGATCCCGCATTTCACTCTCAGGCAGGTTCAGCTTTGAACCGATGCTGAGTGAAAATTCGGTTACCCGTTTGGCATGCCCCTGGGTATAGGTGTCTTTCATCTCCAGAGCTCCAACCAATGCCTGGATGGTGCTGTTAAACAGCTGTTGGTCCCAGATATTGTTAAGCGAAGAATCGATAACCTGCATGTCCTTGGCAACGGCATCCGCCACGTGACGACCGGTCAGGCGAGCGGCAATTTCAATCCCGAAATCTATGGCGGTGCCAGGACCTTCGCTGGTAATCAGGTTTTCATCAGTGACAACCGGGGTGTCTTCGTAGATGCCGCCATTCAATCGATTGGTATATGAAGGGTAACAGGTCACTTTTTTACCATGTAGCAGTCCGGCAGCGGCAAGTACGATAGGAGCGGCGCAGATGGCGCCAACCAGTTTTTTTGAGCTTGTAAATTCATTAAGCAGCGCATGAATGCGTGGATCCGCGTTGAGATTGTCGGTGCCCGGCTGGCCGCCAGGGAGAACGATCATATCGAAGGCACCGGCATTGATCGCATCTATAGTGGTGTCAGGGACAATGCTGATATTGTGAGCTCCTACAACAGGACCGGGCAGGAGTCCGGCCATAACAACCTCTATTTTGGCTCTGCGGAGTATGTCAACTACCGTCAGTGCTTCAATCTCTTCAAATCCCTGCGCCAGTGGCATGAGAACTTTCGCCATATATCCCTCCTCGTTATTTAGAATCGGTAAAACGTAAATTGTTAGGGATCATGCATCGTTCAGTCGGCAGACTGTATGACGTCATCCACCACTTTGAACAGTTCCTGGGTACGGTACGGCTTCTGGATAAAACCTCTGGCACCAAGCTTTACGAAGGAATCGTTTGTTTCATGCTGATGAAAACCGGAAGATATCAAGACCTTCACATCCGGGTAGACTGCTGTCATGCGCTGAAGCGCCTCCTTGCCCCCCATGACCGGCATGACAACATCGAGAATCACCAGCGAAATATGTGTACGTTCACGTTCATACACCTCCAGAGCCTGCTCGCCATCTTCCGCGAGATACACCTGATACCCGTGCTCCTCCAGAAGTGCTTGCCCCATCTCACGAATCAGCGCCTCGTCATCGACCAGCAAGATCCCCCCCGAGCCACGACGGTGCTCTTCTCCGGGAATCTCGGCAGACCTCTTTTCTGTCGTCAGAGGGAGATATAGCTTGAATACGGTGCCGATGCCGGTTTCGCTATACACGGAGATTCCACCTTGATGCTCTTTGACGGTGCCGTAGACGGCAGCGAGACCGAGTCCCGTCCCTTTGCCGATTCCTTTGGTGGTGAAAAACGGTTCAAATATATGTTCAATTATCTCACTGTTTATCCCGGATCCGGTATCAGATACCGAAATCTCCACATAATGGCCGGGTTGTATGCTGGAGCCGTGGGCTCCACAGTACGTTGCGTCCAGAAACACCGTAGCGGTTGCATAGGTTATAGTGCCGCCGTCCGGCATCGCATCGCGGGCGTTGATTCCCAGGTTAAGCAGTGCATTCTGCAGTTGTGTCGGGTCGCCGATTACCAGATCGTTTGCAGCAGAGAGCGTGGTCTCAAGACGAATACTCTTATCGATGGTGCGCTCAAGCAAACCGATAACCGATGTAATGGTTTTGTTGATCCAGACCTGAACGTTTAACGTACTGCCTTTGCGGGAAAACGCCAGAAGCTGGCCAGTCAGGACCGCCGAACGTTCAGCCGCCTCCTGGATCGTGGTCAGCAGTTTTGTCTGTGCCGGATTATCTTTCACATACCGTTCCATCATCTCGGCCGAACCAATAATGGCGGTCAGCATGTTATTGAAATCGTGAGCGACGCCGCCGGCCAACTGTCCGACCACATCCATTTTCTGGGCCTGGCGCAGTTCGTCCTCGGTCCGTTTTTGATCTGTGACATCCATTATCACAATCAGCAGGCACTGCTCATTTCTGAAGTCGATGGCGGTACTGTACATTCTGATACTGCGAATTTCGCCGCGAGCGTTTTTGAGCTCGGTGGGATAACCGGACATGTGCTGTTGTTCGCCAGAGATCTGAATCAAGCGATTTCGTTCAGAGATATCGCTCCAGATTCCCAGTTGACATGCGGTTTCCCCGATAATCTCATTACGTCGATAGCCAAAAGCACCGCTGAATGTACGGTTGATCTCACGAACCACGTCGGATTTATAGGAGGAAATGAATATCGGCAACGGCGATACGTTAAATATTGCCTGCAGGTTTACATTGGACTCGTGTAATTGCTTCTGACTTATTTCGTATTCAGCAAGCTGAACCCGCAGCATCTCCTCGGTTTTCTGCAGTTCGTAGTTCTGCTTCAAAAGCTTTTCCTCACTCAGCTGCAGAGACTCCTGTGTTGCCTGACGATCAGCAATTTCTTCCTCCAGCTTAACTGCCTGTTCCTGCAGTTCCGTCTCGACCTGCTTTTGAGCCAAGACAGCGCGGATCAACTTCCGGGCTCCCAGGGCGATCATGCCGAGCCCCAGCAACCAGATCAAGCCATGTGTCACCAGGCTGCTGAATATTTGCTTACGGGCTGCATCCACAAACGGCTGTGCCGACAAAGTAACGCTTAATCCGCCGCGTATATCACCTTCCTTGTATCCTTGAACAGCATGACACTTCAGGCAGGACTTTTCGGTTACAAATGCCTGCATCAGACGCATAAAGGGACGGCCGTTGATCTGCACCATTTCACTGGCTTCGCGGGCTCCATTTCCAAAAGAAACCAGAGCTTCTTTTTCCCAGGGATCCGGGGCATTTTCAGGGCGGATCGGGTTCAGGCTGGTAAGATGGCCATTTCCGCTATTGATGCCAGTTTCCTTTGCAATATCATTGACTTGCCGAGTCATATACGCAGGATTTATCAGAGTCAGCTTGCGTCCTGATGGGGTGCTGATGTCACGTTCGGGAAGATGAGACAGATAGGGGCTCGGAGGGCTTTTTTCAGTAACCGGAACATACACGCCACCATATGTCGAGGCCCATTGGCGGTACAGAACATCACGACCGATTGCCGCCCTGGCCTCAGCCTGCGCAAGTTCTGTAAGGGTATTCTTATGCTGTTTGATGGACAAAACCGCGGATGTCAGCAGCAGCAGCGTCCACGCTATGACAACGTACCAGGCGCAGTTTCTGATCTGGGGCTTCTGATAGTAATCAGCGTTTTCAGATCGAGTGGATGTAGTTGAATCTTCCATGTAATCTCTTTAAAAGAATCGCATTCCAAGGGTATGTACAGGATGTGCACCCGTCATTATACTCAAAAAAAGATGTAACGCAAATGGTAGTGACGATTGAGAATAACTATGTGCTTCAGTTCGCACGGAAAGAGAAAAAGAAAGGAAGTGCGGGTTTTCTATATGTGGCTTAGTCGCTGATAGAGAGGGCGCTGATAAAGGATCTCCGAAAAAAAGCGCAACTTCAACACATAGCAGGGGCTTGATATTTTGAGTATGCAGAGATATGAGCGCACGACCGGGCACTCTGCAAATACAACCGACAGTTCAGAAACTCAACTCATGGAAACAGGTCGGCATCCTTGAATGGCCGGCCTTCACGGTCTTTGGCGGAAATATTCGGCTCAACAGCCAGCGGCCAGCGTATGCCCAGATCCGGATCGTTCCAGACGATGCAGCGTTCGTGCTCCGGGGCGTAATATTCAGTTGTGAGATACAGAAATTCGGCAACGTCCGAGGTGACGCAGAAACCGTGCGCAAAGCCGGGTGGCACCCACATCTGGCGTTTGTTTTCAGCAGAGAGGCGGGCGCCGAACCACTGTCCGAAGCTTGGCGAACTACGGCGTATGTCAACGGCGACATCGAACACTTCACCGACAACCACCCGTACCAACTTTCCCTGTGGCTGCTGAATCTGGTAATGCAGTCCCCTCAGAACGCCGCCGGAAGAGCGGGAGTGATTGTGCTGAACAAAGTGGAGGTCAACTCCGGTCAGCTCGCGCCAGCGGCGTTCATTGAAACTTTCGAAAAAGAAGCCACGCTCATCGCCGAATACTTTCGGTTCCAGAATGAGGACATCAGGAATTGTGGTAGGTACTATCTGCATCGGATATCTCCAAAAACTGAACTGGAAGGGTTACGGCTGCTGCCGTGAAACGTAGGCGCTGCTGCGACCTTCGGCAAAGGTCAGGTGGTGAATCATGGTGTCTCGGGCCGCCTGGGGGTCTTTGGCTTTGATCGCCTGCACAATCGCGCTGTGGTGTTCAAACAAAAGCTGATGGTCCTCATGCGTGAGGTAGACCGCCCGCCAGACACTCTGCTGAAACTCCTTCATGGCATCAAACAGGCTCTGCATAAGGTGTAGCCAGACGATGTTATGGGTGGCACGGGCAATGATGATATGCAGGTTGGCATCAAGATCTTCCGAGGGCTGCTTCAGCTCAAGATTTTGCTTCATGCCGGCAACTATCTCATCCATACGGCGGATGTCATCAGGCAGTGCGCGCTCTGCGGCATACCAGGCGGTCCACGATTCCATGCATTTGCGGACCTCGATAACATCAAGAGCCCGATCCTGTTGAACGCGAATCAGTTCACTCAAGGGGTTGGCGGATGAGGTCTCCACCAGCGATTTGACAACCGTTCCCCCCCCTTGATATGACATGACCAGACCGGACGATGCCAGAACGTTTAGCGCTTCACGTACCGAAGGGCGCGACACGCCAAACATCTCGGCCAGTTCGCGCTCCGGCGGCAGTTTGTCTCCCGGCGCAAACTCACCGGCGAGAATCGAGCTGCGAATCTGCTCTGCTATCTGGGTCGAAACCTTTTTGGGCTTTATCGGTTGAAAATTCATGGTTTGTTCCAATCAAAAGGGGGTGTCATAACGGCACCCCTCTTTTAACGCATTTTTAGCTGTTCTGCAACCGGATCGGCAGTGTGTTCGGGAATGATCTGCTCAGAACAGTTCATCCAGAAGATCAAAATCGATATGCGTTTCTGCCAGACTGCGTGATCAGGCCCAGTTTTTCGGTGTCAGCGGCGGTGATTTTGGACACATCCTCGGTGATGATGCGGTACAGTTCGGCGGTTGTATGTTCCTCGGTCCGCATGTAGGGAATGTTGCTGCGGTCAAGGATCATCTGGGTAATGGTACTGACCGGGGCGATACCGGGAATGATCAGGCCGACAATCCGGGAGCGGTATGCCGGTATCTTGTAGAGATTTGCCAGTGTCACCAGCAGTTCGTCACGGCTGCTGGTGACAATCAGCAGGGAAGGTTCATCAATCAGCTCGGTGACCCGCTGGGTCGAAGCGGCGCCGATCTGGACATGGTGGATTATTCTGCCCACTTCACGCCTGTTGCCATGAAGAGGCAATCCGAGCAGTTTGGATACCCGCCTGAGCGTGGGATTGGCCAGGACCGGGTAATAGTCGAACTCCGCCGATCACCTTCATCTTTTCATCTGCCAGGGCACGGGTCAGGTAATCCAGGGTACGGTCCCGCTTTTCCGGGATAAGTTTATTGGCAAGGACGGCCCTCACCTCGACCCCTTCCTTCTCAAACAGGGCCAGCCCCATACAGATCTTATCAACGACATTTCCCAGTCCGCCGCCGGTCACCATCAGCACCGGTGCATTCAGCATCCGCGCGATGTGGGCATTGGACGTCTTCATCACCGAACCGACTCCGGGGTGCCCTGACCCTTCGATGATGATGAAATCACACCTTTTTTCCAGTTCTGCATAGGCCTGCATGATCCGTTCATGGAGTTCATGCGGGGAAATCTCTCCGTCTACCACCTTGCGCGTCGTGTCGGGATGAACCACAACCGGCGACATCCAGCGCAGCTCTTTTTCCAGCTCAAAGACCTGCGCAATCAGGGCGGCGTCCTTGTCTACCGTACAACGATGAAACGTGGCCGGCTTGGGGCCAAGGGGCTTTATAAATCCGACCTGCGGTATTTTTTCTGCGCCAGATGCATCAGGCCGATGCTGGTGGTGGTTTTTCCGCAGTTCTGCCCGGTGGCCGCGATAAATATTTTTTTTGCCATGAACTTGTTCCTCGAGTGCGACACACGTATCACTGAAAGTGTAAAATAACCCCGCAGATTGCTCTGCAAGGTTAGATTACCATTTCAGGATACTGCTGACTACTTTTTCCCGAACCCGTCCTCGAAGTCAAACGCCGCTGGTTTCTGATAATTCGAGCCTGCCGGCGGTCCAGGCGCTGGCTTATTTCATTACGATGGGTGCCATTTTCCTGGCCATGCTGTCATGTCTCCTCAGGTTATAAGCCGTGTAACGTGTTCGTCCGGCAATACAACAGGCCGGAGGATGTACTTCCCTCCGGCCATGAAAGGAGCACAAATGGCAGTATGTGCTCGTCCAACACTCATAATGCTGGATGCTGTAAATCGGCTTATCGTGCGTTGTTGACGGTCGGGGAATAAAGCCGCATCGCTTCCCGCATCAGACAGGATATGCTCTTGCTGCTATGCCGCGTCATCTCTTCCAGCATCATTTTTTCTTCGTCACTGATTCTCATGGATATAATGTTGTATTTCGCATTCTCTTTGTATTTTCCCATTGCACGTGCCTCCCGATACATTGTTTATGAGCAGCTTACGGTTTATAGACCTTCAGCAGCGCCTGGGCCATCTCGGCCGGACTGTCGGCCACGCTGATGCCGCACTCTCTGCAGGATCGCCACCTTTTCCGTGGCGGTTCCCTTGCCGCCGGAGATGATGGCGCCGGCATGCCCCATCCGCTTGCCCGGAGGGGCGGTGACGCCGGCGATGTAGGCCGCCACCGGCTTGGTCATGTGCTCTTTGACGAAGTAGGCCGCCTCTTCTTCGGAGGTGCCGCCGATCTCGCCGATCATGATGACCGCTTCGGTGTCCGGGTCGGCCTCGAACAGCCGCAGGACGTCGAGGTGGTTGGTGCCGTTGACCGGGTCGCCGCCGATGCCGACGCAGGTGGACTGGCCGAGGCCGAGGCAGGTGAGCTGCCAGACCGCTTCGTAGGTGAGGGTGCCGGAGCGGGAGACGACGCCGACCTTGCCCGGTTTGTGGATGTAGCCGGGCATGATGCCGATCTTGCACTCGCCGGGGGTGATGACGCCGGGGCAGTTGGGGCCGACCAGCCGGGTCTTCTTGCCCTTCATGTACTGCTTGACCTTGACCATGTCGAGGACCGGGATCCCTTCGGTGATGCAGCAGACCAGTTCGATGCCGGCGTCGACCGCTTCCATGATGGAGTCGGCGGCAAAGGGGGGCGGTACGTAGATGACCGAGGCGGTGGCGCCGGTCTGGTCGACGGCTTCGCTGACGGTGTCGAAGACGGGGAAGCCGTCGATGGTCGTGCCCCCCTTGCCGGGGGTGACGCCGCCGACCATCTGGGTGCCGTAGTCGCGGGCCCCCTGGGCGTGGAAGAGGCCGGTGGCGCCGGTGATCCCCTGGGTGATGACTTTGGTGTTTTTATTGATCAGAATGCTCATTAGTTGCCTCCTTTCACGGCCTGGACGATTTTCTGGGCGGCGTCGGCCATGCCGTCGGCGGCTACGATGTTCAGGCCGCTTTCGGCCAGGATCTCCTTGCCCCGGGCCACGTTGGTCCCTTCCAGCCGCACCACCAGCGGCACCTTGAGGGAGACCTGCTTGGCGGCCTCGACGACGCCGGTGGCGATGATGTCGCACTTCATGATGCCGCCGAAGATGTTGACCAGGATCCCTTTGACGTTCTTGTCGGAGAGGATGATCTTGAAGGCTTCGGTGACCCGCTCGATGGTGGCCCCGCCCCCGACGTCCAGGAAGTTGGCCGGGTCGCCGCCGTAATGCTTGATGATGTCCATGGTGGCCATGGCCAGGCCGGCGCCGTTGACCAGGCAGCCGATGTTGCCGGTGAGGGAGATGTAGGAGAGGTCATGCTGGGAGGCTTCGACTTCGTTGGGGTCTTCTTCGTCGTAGTCGCGCATGTCGCCGAGTTTGGGGTGACGGAAGACGGCGTTGTCGTCGAAGCCGAATTTGGCGTCCAGGGCGAGCAGGTTGTCTTCGGCGGTGATCACCAGCGGGTTGATCTCCAGCATGGAGCAGTCGCAGGCGATGAAGGTTTTGTAGAGCCCCTGCAGCACCGCGACCGCCTTGCCGACCAGTTTGCCGCCCAGGCCGAGGCTGAAGGCGATCTTGCGGCACTGGAAGGCGGTCAGGCCGACCAGCGGATCGATCGTTTCGGTGAAGATCTTTTCGGGGGTTTTGGCGGCGACCTCTTCGATGTCCATGCCCCCTTCGGTGGAGGCCATGACGGTGACCTTGGAGGTGCCGCGGTCGACGACGAGGCTGACGTAGAGTTCGTTGGCGATGTTGCAGCCGTTTTCCACCAGGACGCGGGTGACCAGTTTGCCTTCCGGGCCGGTCTGGTGGGTGCGCAGGGTCATGCCGAGCATCTCGCGGGCGATGATGCGGACTTCGTCGGCGGTGCGGGCCAGTTTGACGCCGCCCCCCTTGCCGCGGCCGCCGGCGTGGATCTGGGCCTTGACGACCCAGGGACCTTCGCCCAGGCGCTTGGCCCATTCGCGGGCGCCGGCGCTGTTGTAGCAGACGTGACCGTCGGGAACCGGCACGCCGAATTTCCGCAAAATCGCTTTTGCCTGGTACTCGTGGATGTTCATGGAAAAGCTCCTTGGTAAAATATGTAATACGATGGTGCCGCAGGGTCAGACACAGGCTCACGGGCCTGCTATGGTGACAGTTGATCGATCGCGCTGCGGCCAACGTAGGCACTACTGCGTTGTTCGGCGAACGACAGATGCTCCAGCATTGCCGATTTTGCGGCATCCGGTTCTTTTGCCTTGATTGCATTTTAATTCAGAAAACGGATTGAGGTCCGCCGCCTCCAACAGTGACAAGACCACTGTTCCTTCCCCCTGGTGAGAGGCGGTCAATCCGGCTGATGCCAATATGTAAAGCGCCTCTCTCACCGACGGCCTGGAGACACTGAACATCTCGGCCAGTTCCCGCTCCGAGGGGAGCTTGTCGCCAGGGGTATATTCACCGGCAAGAATGGCAGAACGGATCTGCTCGGCTATCTGGGAAGAGAGTTTTTTTGGTTTTATGGTCTTGAAAGTCATATCCATTCCGGCGAAACATGAGGGCTAAAAGAACACCGACACCCGTTCAGATGTGTGTCAGGTGTTACTTGACCAGGCTTTGCGCCAGAATCTCGGTCAGATGCATGAGTTTGACACCCGGCAGCTGGTCGGCCAGTCCCTTCTTGAGCTGCAGCAGGCATCCCGGGTTGCTGGTCACCAGGATGTCAGCGCCGCTTGCGCGCACCGTGTCCAGCTTGCGCTGCAGAATCCGGTCGGACATCTCCGGTTTGGTGATGTTGTACGTTCCGGCGCTGCCGCAGCAGGCATCGGCCGTTTCCAGCTCTTTGTACTTCAGTCCCGGAATCAGTTTGAGCAGTTCGCGCGGCTCCTTGCGAATCCCCTGGCAATGGGCGATGTGGCAGGGGTCGTGGTAGGTGACCTTCAGCGGCAGCGGCTTGAGGAGCGCCGCCAGCTCATCCGCATGCAGTGCCAGCACCTGTGAAATATCGCGGACCTTGGCGCTGAATGCCGCGGCCGCTTCACCCTCGATATGGTGCCCGTATTTCTTCAGTTCAGCTCCGCAGCCGCCGCAGTCGGTGACGATGAAATCAACCTGATAGCCGCCAAAAATGTCGATGTTGGTGCGGGCCGCCTCTTCCAGGCCGGCCAGGTCGCCCCCCAGCATGTTGGGCGCACCGCAGCAGACCTGGTTTTTCGGGGTGATGACCTTGTAGCCGAGGGAGGAGAGCAGCTTGATCGTGGCCCGGCTGGCATCGCAGAAGATCAGGCTCATGACGCAGCCGAGGAAGAAACCGACCGTGCCGCGCTCCGTGCCGACCGCCGGTGTAATCTCCTGATTTCCTGGCGCAGCGGCCGGGCGGGCAGGGCCGGCAGCAGCCCCTCCATCCGTTCCAGCGGTTTGGGGAACATCTTGAGGATGCCGAGTGTTCTGACCAGTTTCTGCAGGCCGCTCCTCTGGTACATCCGCATCGGCACCATGGACGTCTCCAGACGGTCGGGGTGCGGCACCAGCTTGCGCAGGATCAGACTCTTCCATGAAGCCGAGGCCGGTTTCCGCCTTCCGTTCGCAGGTGAATTCGGCCACCAGTTCGCCGGCATTGACTCCGCAGGGGCAGGCCGAGGCGCAGGCCTGGCAGTCCAGGCAGAGCGAGAGATATTCAAGCAGCCGCTCCGACTGATCCAGTTCACCTTCCTGCAGCTTGCGGATCAGCGCCACCCGCCCGCGCGGCGAGGCGGTTTCCAGGAAGGTTTCCTTGTAGGTCGGACAGGCCGGCAGGCACATGCCGCAGCGCATACAGTTTATCAGTTTTACGTAGTCCATAATATACCTCTAGTCATCACAACTGATGACACGAGATGAACTACAGGATGAGACGTTGAATTCATGACAAGGCAGATCAAAGTCCTGTTGAGTGTAGCATGCTAAATCGCATAAGCGACTTCTCATGTACGTCGTGCACGTTCCGTGAATCCTCGTGCTACGTTTAAAATATTTTCCCCGGATTCAGAATCCCCTTCGGATCAAAGGCCTGCTTGATCCCGCGCATGACCCGGATGCCGGACTCGCCGACCAGCTTGGGCAGGTACTTCTTCTTGGCCAGCCCGACGCCATGCTCGCCGGTGATGGTGCCCCCCATGGCGATGGCGGCGTCGAAGATCTCCGCGAAAGCGGCGTGGGCCCGCTTGATTTCGTCCTTGTCGCGTTCGTCGGTCAGGCAGGTCGGGTGCAGGTTGCCGTCGCCGGCATGGCCGAAGGTGCCGATGGTCACGTTGTATTTTTTTGCCGAATCCTGGATGATCTTCAGCATGGCGGCGATGCAGCTGCGCGGCACGGTGGCGTCTTCCAGGATGGTGGTCGGCTTGAGCCGGGCCAGGGCCGAAAGGGCCGTGCGGCGGGCCGTGGCCAGCTTGAGCGCTTCATCGGCATCTTTCGCCGTCTGGAAGAATGAACAGCGGTGCTTTTTGCAGATCTCCGCCACCGCGGCGGCCTCCTCGGCAATCACCACCGGATGGCCGTCCACCTCGATCAGCAGCACGGCGTCCACGTCCAGCGGCAGCCCGACATGGGCGTAATCCTCGACGCACTTGATGGTGACCTTGTCGAGGAATTCGAGGGTGGCCGGGATCACCTTGGCGGCGATGATGGCCGAGACCGCCAGGGCGGCATCCTGCAGTACCGGGAAATGGGCCAGCATGGTGATCTTGCCCTGCGGCTTGGGGATCAGCTTGACGGTGATGCCGGTAGAAGAACCCCAGCGTCCCTTCGGATGAAACCAGCAGCGGGTTGAGGCTGTAGCCGGCCACATCCTTGACCACCTTGCCGCCGGTTCGAAGCAGTTCGCCGTCAGCCAGGATGGTCTCCAGCCCCATGACATAATCGGCGGTGACGCCGTACTTGAGGCCGCGCAGGCCGCCGGAATTCTCGGCGACATTGCCCCCCATGGTGGAGATGTTCATGCTGCCCGGATCGGGTGGATAGAACAGGCCGCGCGCCTCGACTTCGCGGTGCAGGGCGCTGGTGATGACACCCGGCTCAACCGTGGCGGTCAGGTTTTCTTCGTCCACCTCGATGATCCGGTTCAGGCGGCTGGTCTGAACCACCACCCCGCCGTTGCCGACTGAGCGAACCGCCGGAAAGGTTGGTGCCGGACCCGCGCGGCGTTACGCTGACTCCGGCGTCGTGGCAGAGGCGCATGATCCGTGCGATCTCTTCAGCCGTGCCCGGCAGCAGTACCGCACCCGGAATGCTCTCCAGTTCCGGGGTGGAGTCGTAGCCGTAGACCGCCAGTGATTCCCGGTCGGTCAGGGTGTATTGCTCGCCGACGATGTTTTTCAGATCGTTGATGAATGATGGGTTCATGGTGAAATTCCTTTACCTCGTTCTTGGTTAATCCGGTTTCAAACCTGCAGACATTGTAATGGTGATCAGAAACAGTATCAAACCATTCCTGTTGCCATAGATTCTTCAACTATCTCTTTAAGACGTGTCGAGTAAATATCTGCTTTCATAGGGTGCGGCAGGTCTGCCGGTTTTGAATCGATCTTCTTGTCAACCAGTTGTTCAAGATTTTTTGTAGCAACATTCATCGTAATCAGGAGCAGTTGGAAATTCACCCGATGTTCACACAGCAGAAGCAGAACATACGTAGGCATCTGCTTGACTATCAACCGTCCATGTTCAAACCGCAAGTCAAGCATCCTGACGCCGCCAGTTGCATCCTGCATTCCTGCAAGGGTGTTGTTGACATCCAAGCACACACCCTGCATGGCAGACACGTCAAACAGTGGTGGAAACGAGTGAGCCAACAGCGAACCATCGGCATCGGCAAGCAGTCCACCGATAACCCCGGGCAGTACATGTAGTTTTTTTAGTACCGAGTGCATTGTAAAAGTCCCTGTTTGTGATTGCAGATTCTCGGTTACTGCAACAGTAGATCGGGTTTCAACCCGACAATGAACGCTCCCCAGTGTTTGCCGTTGATGTATATGGGGTGTGTGAGGTCATTGAGGATCTCTCCGGTATCCCTGCCGTAGGTCTGCAGCAGGAACGGCGTGGTATTCTTCGCCCGACGGATTTCCATGGGACTCGAAGCGTAATGCCTCTTCTCGCGGCTGTTCACCAGGTCGATCTCGTATTTCCCGGTCAGCGGTTTCTGGTTTTTGCTGTGATGTGTTGACAGGTATCCGTTTGACATCCACCACCAGCGAATAGATGGCCCCCGGGAAGGTCTCCAGCCCCTTGTCGAACAGCGGCTGCAGTTCGCGGTCAAAAACATCGTTGTAGGAGACGGCACATTTCTGCGGATTCGTGTTCGGTATCGGGCGGTAATTCTGGTCGAAGACGTTGATGCCGCGCCCGGAAATCTCCGTAATCTTGGCCTGCAGAAGATCACGGTACGCAGCGGTCTTCTGGATCAGTTCCTCTACCTGCCCATACCCGATCTTCACTCGTGATGCCCCCTCCAGCAGCTTCTCGGTCACCTCCTGCAGGCCGTTGGAGAGTTGGTTGGAACACTCAAGATTGACCACTACCCCGGAGCTCAGACTGTGTACATCCGCAACCTGGCGGTTAATTTCCGCAGTCGTGACCGAGATTTCCTCCGAAGCGGCGGCGATCCGGGAAAGCTGCGAACTGTTGTTCTCGGAGTCATTAACGAGACGTTGAAAGTGTTGAGACGTCTTTTCAACCACTTCGCGGGTCTGGCTGATATACGTGCCGATCACCGTGGTCTCCTGCTGGGTGTTCCTGACGTTCTTCAGCATTTCGTCGATGTTGCACGAGATATCCCGCGTTGCCCTGTTGACCCGTTCCGCCAGTGCGCGCACCTCGTCGGCGACCACGGCAAAACCGCGCCCGTGTTCTCCGGCCCGTGCCGCCTCAATGGCCGCATTTAAAGCGAGGAGATTGGTCTGGTCGGAGATATCCGCGATCAGCGAGACGATGTCCTTGATCTTCTCCGAGTTCGTGTTGAGACTGGTGACCGTGAGTGAAAAATCATTCAGCTTTGCAACCACGCGCTCGATGTTATCGGTGACGTCATGCAGTTCGGTCAGCGAACTTACGGCGGTCTTGTGGTTATCGTCGATCGAACGGGATATATCCTGGGTGCTCTGGGTGATGTCGTTGATGGCCTGACCGGCCTCCCTGCTGGATACGAGGATAATATCCGCCAGTTCACCCTGTTTCCGTGCATTGTCCAGAGATCCGTTGACCTGCTTTTTCACTTTTGTGCAATCCAGCGCGATGCTGAGCGACATCTGCTTGGTGTTGTGCAGGATGTCGCGGATCTCGGCCAGGTGCAGATTGTAATTGCTCGATAGCGTACGGATCTCGTCATAGGAAATCAGCGGGGCATCCTTGGAGAGGTCCTTGGTTGCCAGGGTAGCGGCGAACTCGGCAAGCGGCTTGATCAGCAGGTAGCGCAGAAAAAGGATGCAGCCGACCGATGCAAGCACCGAAACGGTGAAGAGTGCCAGCATGAGGTACGTACCCGTCGTCTTCGGTAAACGGTCATGCAGCAGTGCGGTTGCCAGCATCATCGACTGGAGCAGCAGGAGGAACAGGATGTTGCCGGCCAGTTTTTTGGTCAGAGAGTTGAATAAATTCTTCTCAAGAAAGGTATAGATTTCTTTACATAGTTCCATGGTGTTCTCCTCCTCTCCCCGCCTGTGCAGGTGCTGCATATCTGTTACGCACGACAGGCGCCGTTCTCCGGGTCACGTGGACAGGGTGCATTAACCCTGTCCACGTGACACCCGTTCTCTGTCTTACGGTATCATCCACTGCAGGTAGTACGCCTGCAGATACACAATAACTCCGACGATGACCGTCAGGAAGATCGAGTGTTTGAGGGTAAAGCGGAACAGGGTCCCTTCTTCGCCGACCATGCCGCAGGCGGCGGTGGCAACGGCCAGCGATTGGGGAGAGATCATCTTGCCCATGACGCCGCCGCTGGTGTTGGCTGCGCCGGTCAGGATCGGGTTGAGACCGAGCTGTTCGGCAGTGGCCTTCTGCAGGCCGCCGAAGAGGACGTTGCTGGAGGTGTCGGAACCGGTCAGGAAGACACCCAGCCAGCCGAGGAACGGAGCGATGAACGGGAACCAGTGGCCGGTCTTGGTGAAGACCAGGCCGAGGCAGTTGGTCATGCCGGAGGCGTTCATGACATAGGCCAGGCCGAGCACCGAGGCGACGGTGACTGCCGGAAAACGCATGTCATAGAGGGTTTTTCCGCCGAGCTTGATGACATCGCCGAAGCCGACGCCGCAGAGCAGCGCCGAGAGGAAGGCGGCGATCAGGATGGCGGTACCGGCGGCGGACATGAAGTTGAAGTTGTACTTGGCCGGCAGTTTGATCGGAAGCTGATCTGCCAGGGCTTTGACCAGCGGCTTGAATTGATCCTTGGCGATCACCTTGTTCTTTTCCAGATCGTCCTTGACCAGCTTCTGGATATCGGCGCTCTTCTTGGCAATGGCGTTGAATCCGGCATTACGCTCATCGGTCAGCACGGCTCCCTTGCCGGCCATGCCCTGCTCAACCGGCAGGAACTTCTCTTCCAGTCCCTTCAGTTCATTCAGCATGGCGATGGCCCCGGCCAGCTTCGGCTCGGTTGCCGGCAGCGCGGCCAGCAGTTTGTCAGCCTCGGCTGTTACGGCTGCAATCTTCTTCAGGCCGTCCTCCGGCTTGGAGACCTTCTTGACGATCATGTTGTCGAGACCGGCCACCGTAATGACAACCTTGCTCTTGTCCAGTTCAGCCTTGATGGAAGGGATGCCCCACAGCAGGACCATGACGGTCAGGGCCAGATAGGGAGACCAGGCGCGGAACACTTCGGCAACGGTATAATGATGCTGTTCCTTGACGCCGGTGATGTGTTTCATGGTCGAAGACATAGTTCTCTTTGGGCTGCCAGACCTGCAGCAGCAGCTACCAGGGCGACCATGGATGCCAGCGAGGCGATGATGTCCGGGAGATAGGGGCCGAGGTAGCTGGCGGTGGCCCACTGGGAAACGGCAAAGGTCACGCCGCAGACGATGATGGCCGGCAGGACTTCGATGGTTTTTTTCCAGCCGACCATGATCATGATCACATAGAACGGGATAACGACCGAGATGAAGGGGAGCTGGCGACCGACCATGGTGGAGAGCTTCATCATGCCGTCATCGCCGTAGCCCATGACACCGGCCAGGGCCACAACCGGAATACCGATGGCACCGAAGGCGACCGGCGCGGTGTTGGCGATCAGGCAGACACCGGCGGCATACAGCGGGCGGAAGCCGAGGCCGACCAGGGTGGCGCCGGCAATGGCCACCGGTGTGCCGAATCCGGCTGCACCCTCGATGAAGGCACCGAAACAGAAGGCGATCAGCAGCGCCTGGATGCGGCGGTCACCGGTCACGCCGGCCAGCGAGGCCCGGATGATCTCGAACTGCCCGCCCTTGACGGTGATGTTGTAGAGGAAGAGGGTCGTGATGACGATGTAGAAGACCGGGAAGAGACCGAAGGCGGCGCCCTGGGCGAAGGCCAGTCCGGCCAGCTTGGCCGGCATCCCCCAGACGGCGATGGCGATGCCGATGGCCGAGGCGACCGCCAGGGGACCGGCCTTGTGGGCCTTCATCTTCAGAACGGCCAGACAGACAAAGATGACGACGAGTGGGATGGCGGCGATGAGTGCCGACAGACCGAGACTACCTGCTGCGGGTGTGTACGTTTGAATCCAGGGCATGATGTTTCTCCTTTCCTTTCTCGGGGGTGTGTAACTGCTGCGATGGTGGTTGCATACTTATGCGGTCGTGTCTGTCGAGGTCGTATAGTCAAAAATAAAAACAGGTTTTGTAAACTTGTATTACCAATTACTTCTTTTGAAAAATAGCTGTCAAGCATTATTTTTATAACCAATAAAAAGCCTGTTGACAAGGGGTGTTAAGGTGAAATAGGGTAACATGTAATGTGGTTATACAATTTAATATTGTTGTTTTGAGTTGATGGTGCTACCATTCAGTTACGATGTGAAAATTGCATCACTGTAAAACCGTTGTTCAATTGATAGAGGCGTCACATATCAACCGTTATGGGGAGGCAGGTCATGATGTACGAGCAATTCAAAACCAGGGCAGAAGGGGTCAGTGCAGAGGTGTACCGTTTCACCACGAACGATGCTGCGCTCGATTTTATAATCGAGTTTCTCCGCAAGGAGGGTCTGGCCGACACAGCTCAAGCATCACGCTCTCTGGGCTGAATGTTCATTCCTGGATGGCATCGACCGGGACGCGTTGGAGGAGATTGCCGGGTTGAAGTTCGAGGTTACCCGCGAACTGGCGGCGGAAGCCCGTTTCGGCATCAGCCAGATGGAGTGGGCTCTGGCGGATACCGGCTCGCTGGTGCAGAACTCCACCGCCATCGAACAGCGCCTGGTGTCGTCACTCTCCACCATCCATATCGCTCTGGTGCCGACAACCGGCATACTGCCGGACATGCCGTCACTGCTGACCAGGGTCAATCCCAAAGAGTGCGCCTACATCGCCATGATCACCGGGCCGAGCCGGACCGCTGACATCGAGCGGGTGCTGACCATCGGGGTGCATGGGCCGGAGCGGCTGGTTATCATTTTTGTCGATGAGCTGGGAGGTGACGAACTAATGGGAACTGAATTCAAGGAATCCATCCACAAGGCTGTCAACAATGCCAACCTGACCGGGGCGCTGGGCAAGTTCTCCGAGGCCTACAAGGTCAACCGTGCCAAGGCCTATGAGGGGATCGACTTCGAGGAGCTGCGCGGGACGCATCGCCGAACTGAAGTCCTATGCCGCATCCCACCTGGATCAGCTCTCCGAGCAGTTCGCGCGGAACGCCGAAGCCCGCGGCGCCAAGGTGTTCCGGACCAACGATCCGGCCAAGGTCAGGGAATACATCCTGAAGGTCGCCCAGGACAACGACGTCAAAACCGTCGTCAAATCCAAGTCCATGGCGACGGAAGAGATCCACCTCAATCCGTACCTGGAAAAGGCCGGCATCGAGGTCGGGGAGACCGACCTGGGTGAATGGATCATCCAGCTGGCCGGACAGACCCCCTCGCACATGGTCATGCCGGCCATCCACATGACCAAGGAGGAGGTTTCCGACCTGTTCAGCAAGGAGGTCAACGAACGGCTGACCTCTGATATTCCGAGACTGGTCAAGGTGGCCCGCGAGAAGCTGCGCCCAACGTTCCTGGCCGCCGACATGGGCATCTCCGGCGGCAACATCGCCGTGGCCGAGACCGGCAGCATCGTCCTGATGACCAACGAAGGGAACGCCCGACTGGTCACCTCGCTGCCCAAAATCCACATCGCCCTGGTCGGGATCGAGAAGCTGATCGAAAACTATGCCGATGTCGCCACGATCCTGAAGGCACTGCCCCGCAGCGCCACGGCCCAGCTGCTGACCAGTTACGTCTCGATCATCACCGGTCCGACGCCGAACTCGGACGGGTCTATGAAGGATCTGCACATCATCCTGATGGATAACCGCCGCACCGAAATGGCGGCGGATCCGAAATTCAAGCAGGCGCTGCAGTGCATCCGCTGCGCTTCCTGCCTTAACGTCTGTCCCGATTTTCCGTCTGGTGGGCGGACATGTCTTCGGCAAGGTCTATACCGGCGGCATCGGCACGATTCTGACCGCCTGGTTCGATGAACTGAAAAAGTCCGAAGACATCCAGGGGCTCTGCATCCAGTGCGGCGCCTGCAAGGATGTCTGCCCCGGAAAGATCGATATTCCGGATCTGATCATGGAGATCAGGCGGCGTCTGGTGAAGGATCAGGGCGTGCCGCTGCTGCAAAAGACGATCTACTGCCGTGGTGAACAACCGCAAGCTGTTCCACGGCATGCTGCGGGCCGCTTCAATCGCCGGCAAGCCGTTTACCTCGGGAAAATTCATCCGCCACCTGCCGCTGTTCCTGGCTGATCTGACCGATGGCCGCAGTCTGCCGGCCATTGCCGAAGAACCGTTCCGGGATCGCTTCAAAAAAATCAAGCAGCCGAATCTGAAAGAAAAGGCGGCTTTTTACGCCGGTTGCCTGATCGATTTTGCCTATCCGGAGATGGGGGAGGCGCTGGTCAAGATACTGAACAAAGCCGGGATCGAGGTGATCTTTCCGGACGATCAGACCTGCTGCGGCGCTCCGGCCCGCTACAACGGTGCCTATGAGGTGGCCGCCGGCAACGCCGTTGACAATATCAAGGCGCTGCTGCGAGAGGATGTTACATACGTCATTTCGGCCTGTCCGACCTGCACCGTGGCACTTGAACATGAATTCATCAGCACCTTTGAAAGCCTTGGCCAGACCGAATGGCTCCCACAAGCCAGGGAGCTGGCCGAGAAAACGGTTGATTTTTCCACTCTGGTCAAGAAACTGGTGGATGAGGGGCGCCTGACGCTGAAGGAGGGGCAGGAGCTCGGCACAGATCACCTATCATGATTCCTGTCACCTGAAACGGACGCTGAAGGTGTCGGAGCAACCGAGGGAACTGCTGCAAAAGGCGGGGTATGAACTGACCGAGATGTTCGAGTGTGATACCTGCTGCGGCATGGGTGGCTCATATTCGCTCAAGCTGCCGGAGATATCGGCGCCGATCCTGCAGCGCAAACTGAAGAACATCAAGGATACCGGTGCTCCGATCGTTGCCATGGACTGTCCCGGCTGCGTCATGCAGATCAGGGGCGGGATGGATCAGGATGGAGCGAACATAAAGGTGAGGCATACGGTTGAACTGCTGGCGGAACAGTTGGAGTAAACAGCCTTAACGGCAGTGTCAGTGTTTGGGAAACATAACTGAAAGCTCTTTATAGTACAAAGGCCGCTCCCTCTGAAGGGAACGGCCTTTGCAGTTGATTCAGGAATTCTACACTTACGCTTGCTACTAATCTCCGGTAACGACTCCGCTTCCCTTGGTGGCCTTCCATTTGGCGGTGTTGGTAGTTGTTATATGTTATAGCGGTATGACAGACATAGCAGGCATTCGGCCGTCTGCCGCTGCCAAGGGCTTCAAGAGCGGCTCGGTTTCTACACATACCTCAAAACAAATCAAGTCAAAAAGTCATATATAAAATATACAATTAAAAGCATGTCGCCTGAACAGTATTTAAATGCCCATGTTCAGGCATCAGTCCGGGGGGGCACTTAAACTGGCTTGTGTTGGAAATAAGAATCTGATACGCTGTTATAATGAATTTGTTTGCAAAACATAGCCGAAATTTTCGCTTCATAATTCTCGTCATCCCGATACTTCTGGTCTTTACTGGGATGCGGGTACCTGACATTTCTCGCCCGCATAAACCCAAACCGATGGGGCGAGCGGTTCTCGATAAAACTCCAACCAATAATGTGTTGCAGTCTATCGTAAAGCTTGATGTTGACCCGTGTATAATAAACCTGTCTAACATCGTTTTTCCTGCCACTGAAGAGTATTCCCCTGAAGTACACCCCATTCTTTTCTCAGTACCTCTGTTATTGCTGAAACCTTTTCCTCCACGAGCTCCTCCTTCCTCACCAACTCTCGCATAAAACAGTTTCAGTCTGGAAACTAAGGTGCAACCCGGCAATGATTCCGAAGATGGGCATCTATGCACCTGAATTCTGTGTGCTTTTAATGAACCATGGAAGTCTGATTGCCTGGTTGTACCTTTTGACATCTCGTAATTTTACCGTCTGGTCCTTTACAGGGACTCAGTCAAGCGCCAGTTGTATTGGCGATTTGGCATTAAATCAGTCGGAACATTCCAGCTGCAAGTGTCTCCGCTGATTACAAAACCAGAAAAGAGATAATTATGAAAACACGAATTATCGATCCGTTGTGTGTAAACCTGCCCGGTTGCGCAGGTGGCGATGTTACATGTTGCCAATGCGATCATCAGGTAACATCCGGAATAAGGCTGATTGTTGAAGAACAATGTCGTCAGGAAAAACAGGAAGAAGGCTGGACACTGGAAGATGATAATCACTCAGACGGCAAGCTGGCGCTAGTTGCCGCGTGCTATGCTGAATTTGCAATTTTATCGAGTACCGAAAGAGTCGAACAGACCCTTGCTAAAGACCGTTATTGGCCATGGGACGAAGGATGGTGGAAGCCGAAAAACCCATTACATGACCTGGTACACGCTGGTGCCTTAATTGCTGCCGAGATAGACAGATTACTAAAGGCTGAACCACAACTTATTGAATAGGAATACCCTTCCGATGGCGGACATGTTTCATTTGTAATCAAAAAGGCGACCAATTGGTCGCCTTTTTGATTGCGTACTATTTTGCGCAGCTTACGGTTTATAGACCTTCATCAGTGCCTGGGCCATCTCGGCCGGGCTGGCGGCGACGCTGATGCCGCACTCCTGCAGAATCGCCACTTTTTCCGTTGCCGTACCCTTGCCGCCGGAGATGATGGCGCCGGCATGCCCCATACGCTTGCCGGGAGGGGCGGTGACGCCCGCGATGTAGGCCGCAACCGGCTTGGTCATATGCTCTTTGACGAAGTATGCCGCCTCTTCTTCCGAGGTGCCGCCGATCTCGCCGATCATGATGACCGCGTCGGTGTTCGGGTCTTCCTCGAAGAGTCGCAATACGTCCAGGTGGTTGGTGCCGTTGACCGGGTCGCCGCCGATGCCGACGCAGGTGGACTGGCCAAGCCCCATGCAGGTCAGCTGCCAGACCGCTTCGTAGGTGAGCGTGCCGGAACGGGAGACAACGCCGACCTTGCCCGCTTTGTGGATGTAGCCCGGCATGATGCCGATCTTGCACTCGCCGGGGGTGATTACGCCGGGGCAGTTCGGGCCGACCAGGCGCGTCTTCTTGCCGATCATGAAGTGCTTGACCTTGACCATGTCGAGGACCGGAATCCCTTCGGTGATGCAGCAGACCAGCTCGATCCCGGCATCGACGGCTTCCATGATGGAGTCGGCGGCGAAGGGTGGCGGCACGTAGATGACGGAGGCGGTGGCGCCGGTCTTCTCGACGGCTTCCTTGACGGTGTCGAAGACGGCAAAACCGTCGATGGTGGTGCCCCCCTTGCCGGGGGTGACGCCGCCGACCATTTGGGTGCCGTACTCGCGGGCCCCTTGCGCATGGAACAGACCGGTCGCGCCGGTAATCCCCTGGGTGATAACCTTGGTGTTTTTATCGATCAGAATACTCATTAGTTGGCTCCTTTCACGGCCTGGACGATTTTCTGCGCTGCGTCGGCCATGCCGTCGGCGGCCACGATATTCAACCCGCTTTCGGCAAGGATCTCCTTGCCGCGTGCCACGTTGGTTCCTTCGAGACGCACCACCAGCGGCACCTTGAGGGATACCTGCTTGGCAGCCTCCACGACCCCGGTGGCGATGATGTCGCACTTCATGATGCCGCCGAAGATGTTGACCAGGATCCCTTTGACGTTGCTGTCGGAGAGGATGATCTTGAACGCCTCGGTGACGCGCTCGATGGTGGCGCCGCCCCCGACGTCGAGGAAGTTGGCCGGATCGCCGCTGTAATGCTTGATGATGTCCATGGTGGCCATGGCCAGACCGGCACCGTTGACCAGGCAGCCGATGTTGCCGGTGAGGGAGATGTAGGAGAGTTCATGCTGGGATGCTTCGATCTCCTTGGGGTCTTCTTCATCGTAGTCGCGCATGTCGGCAATTTTGGGATGACGGAAGATGGCGTTGTCGTCGAAACCGAATTTGGCATCCAGAGCCAGCAGATTGTCTTCGGCGGTGACCACCAGCGGGTTGATCTCCAGCATGGAACAGTCGCACGCCATGAAGGTGGTGTAGAGTCCCTGTAGTACCGCGACCGCTTTGCCGCCCACTTTGCCGGTCAGGCCGAGGCTGGAGGCGATGTTGCGGCATTGAAAGGCGGTCAGGCCGATCAGCGGGTCAATGGTTTCGATAAAGATCTTTTCGGGGGTCGAAGCTGCAACCTCTTCGATATCCATCCCCCCTTCGGTGGAGGCCATGACGGTAACCTTGGAGGTGGCGCGGTCAACGAGGAGGCTGACGTAGAGTTCGTTGGCGATGTTGCAGCCGTTCTCCACCAGGACGCGGGTGACCAGTTTCCCTTCCGGGCCGGTCTGGTGGGTGCGGAGGATCATGCCGAGCATCTCGCGGGAGATGTTGCGCACTTCATCCGGGGTGCGGGCCAGCTTGACGCCGCCCCCCTTGCCGCGGCCACCGGCGTGGATCTGCGCCTTGACGACCCAGGGACCGTCGCCCAGGCGCTTGGCCCATTCTCTGGCGCCGGCGCTGTTGTAGGCAACGTGCCCGTCGGGAACCGGTACACCGAATTTCCGTAAAATCGCTTTTGCTTGGTACTCGTGGATGTTCATTGGAAAGGCTCCTGTTCTGATCATTCGTATACTGCGGCATTGCTGTATAGCAGGTGATCGTTGGTTGTGTTGAATATACGCGACTTCAGCTGAATGAAAACCGGGTTATATCACGTGGTAATACCAGTTAGTACTTTGGGTATTTAATGTCAACTCTTTTTTAGTGATCTGAAAAAAACTAAACATGGTGAATTGCTCGACTCTAAAATCGTCAAAACGTGTAATATCTGGAAATAGAACATACGTATTGTGTAATAATAGTCAGTTGTCATACGTATTTTATTTTCAAAAAGCGGCGGTGTGATCGCAGATAATTTCACTATGAATAAAATATTATGGCGATGTTTGGTTTGATTGTGAAAAATACATAATTCTGTTTTTGGTTGAAATAGTGAAAAAGTAGGGTATGCTTTGCGCATGATAACTACAACTACCCTCGACAATGGCGTGCGAATCGTCACCCAGAACATCGGCTATATGCACACCGTAACCACCGGTATCTGGGTGGCCAACGGCACCCGTCATGAAGCTCCCGAAGATAACGGTGTTGCCCATTTTATTGAACATATGCTGTTCAAAGGGACAAGGCGCCGCAGCGTTCATCAGATCACCCGTGAAATCGACTCCATGGGGGGGATTCTGAACGCATTTACCGGACACGAGTATGTCTGCTATTACGCCAAAGTCCTGGCAAAATTTCTCCCCCGTGCCGCCGATCTGTTGGCTGATATCTTTCTGAATTCCACCTTTCCGACTGATGAAATCGAGCGGGAGCGCAAGGTCATCCTTCAGGAAATCAAGATGCGCGATGATACTCCTGACGAGTACATCCACGACCGCTTTCATCAAAACTTCTGGAAGGGGCAGCTGCTCGGCATGCCGGTTCTGGGAAGTGAGGAGACGATTACCGGTTTGTCGCGAACTGCGATTCTGTCGCATAAAAACAGCCGCTATCGTCCCCAGGATATAATCATTGCTGCGGCCGGCAACATAAAACATGATGATCTGGTTGCCATTTTGTCACCGCTGTTTTCAGGGCTTTCTTCTCAGTGGCACCCGGAACAAGGCGCCGCATTTCCGCCTGCTGATAAAAAGGTGAATCTCATTGAACGCGAGATGGAGCAGACGCTTGTATGTCTCGGTACACGTTCGCTCCGCTATGATCATCCGGATCGTTATGCACTGTTTCTGCTGACGACGATCCTGGGTGGTGGGATGAGTTCACGGCTGTTTCAGGAGATTCGCGAGAAGAAAGGGTTGGCGTATTCGGTCTACTCCTACATTATCTCACACGCCGATTCCGGGGCGCTGATCGTGTACGCCGGTACCGAAAAAGACCATTGTCGCGAAGTGATCGACATTGCGCAACACGAGATGTCGCGGCTTGTTGCCGAAGAGGTGCCGCAGGATGAACTTGACGCCGCCCGGGAACAGCTGAAAGGTAAAACGCTGATGTCGCTCGAAAGCAGCGACAGTTTGATGACCCGACTGGCGAAGAACGAGATTTATCAGCAGAAACAGCAGCCCATTGAAGATGTTATCGCCAATTACGATGCGGTTACCAGCAACGATGTTCAGAGAGTGGCACAGGAATCGATCCGGAGTGAGTTTCTGCATCTGGAGGTAATGGGGCAGGTTGCCGATCTGGGGTTGTCTACCGAGATTCTGGAGGTTTAAGTCAGTAGTTGTCCATTTATAATAAACATAATCGAATGCCTGCTTGCAATTTTGTAAGTGGGCATTTTTTTGTATTGCAATTAATTAATGTTTATGGTTAAAAGGGACTTGATTCGCAAAGGGCAACCGGCGCAGGCATAATGCTGTTCGCACTAAGCCGGATGTTCACACGAGGTGTCATGATGAGGATAGCGATAATACTTCTGCTGTGCGTCGTATTGATATTGCCACTTCTTCTGCCGACGGAGTCCAGGGCGGATTTTTACAAGTACAAGGACGATAGCGGAGCTCTCATCATCACTAACCGGTTCGAAGACGTCCCGAAAAAGTACCGCAAACGGGTCAAGGTCGTGTGGGATGCGGATCTGGCGGCCAAGGACCCGGTTGCCAGGCGAAAGGCTGCCGCCATGGAACAGTATGAAAGGGAAGAAGCCGCCAAAAGGGCTCAGCAGGCAGCCGAGGAAAAGAAACATTCGTCCCAAAAGGGCAAGACTCTGGTCATCGATTTTGATGAGAGTACCGGCCAGATGATCCGCCGCTTTGAATAGGCTGCGACCCGGCTAAACTTCTATACAGTTGACACAAACAAACTGGTGACGTATATTATTTATAAATGTATACGTCATTCGTGTTTTTGGAGATGAGCCATGCAAACAAAACTTACTCTTCGCCTTGAAGATCAATTAATCGAGCAAGCCAAATCCTACGCGGCACACGCGGGGAAATCAGTATCGCAGATTGTTGCGGATTACTTCACATTGCTGACATCCCATAAGATCAAAACAAACTTGCCATCAACACCGGTAACTCAATCCCTCCGGGGGTTATTGCGGGAATCAACACTTGATGAACAGGATTACAAAAAATATCTGGAGGAAAAACACCGGTGAAAATACTGCTGGATACCAACGTTGTCCTTGATCTGCTGATGGACCGGATGCCGTTCGCGGATTCCGCGGTTGGACTGTTTTCAAAGGTGGAAGATGGAACCATTATTGGGTATCTATGTGCGACCACAATTACGACCGTATATTATCTTGCGGCCAAAACGTTAGGTGCACCAAGGGCACAGGAAGAAATCGGGAAACTGCTGAATCTTTTTGAAGTGGCGCCTGTTAACAGACATGTCCTCGAATCGGCTCTAACCGCTGATTTTAACGATTTCGAGGACGCCGTGATCCACGAAGCTGCCTGCCATGTCGGAGCTGAAGCAATCGTTACGCGCAATCAGAAGGACTTTAAAAAATCCCGGATACCGGTGTACTTCTCGGATGAGATGATAAAAATAGTGGCTTCCCAAAATCCTGCTTGACCTGTTTCAGTGTTGAATGGTAGAGTGACCGCCACTACATACACCACCCTTTTAATTTAGCCCGAGAGGCTAGCAAAGGTGACACAATGGAAACATTACACTCATACCTGAAGAGTCTTGCCGCCTGGCGCGGGGAGGCTCTTTTTTTATGCCCACGGAGAGGTGACTCATGGCTGCTGAACAGACCGTACTTATGGATGATAGCTGGCATCAAACGGGCCTTGACCCGAATCTCCCACGAAATTCTGGAACGCAACAAAGGGGTTGCCGATATCGTCCTGATCGGCATCCGTTCCGGCGGCGCCTTTCTGGCCGACGGAATCGCGCCAGCAGATCGAGGTCATCGAGGGGGGCAAGGTCCCGGTGGGAGCGGTGGATATCACCCTCTACCGTGACGATTGCTCAGGGCCACCTGCCGCACCACGCCGGTCGGCAAGACCGATATCCCTTCTCCCTGGAAGGGAAGAAGGTCGTGCTGGTGGATGATGTGCTCTTCACCGGCCGCACCATCCGGGCCGCCATGGATGCCCTGATGGATCATGGCCGACCCCAGTGCATCCAGCTGGCGGTGCTGATCGACCGTGGTCACCGTGAACTGCCGATCCGGGCCGATTTTGTCGGGCGCAATGTGCCGACCAGCCTGAAGGAGAATGTGCCAGGTCGTTTTTGACGGATCACAACCAGCCGATTGAGGTGGTTCTGGAAAAATAGGGGAGGGTGAACTGGTATGGCCGAGTTCAAGCACAAGGACATCATTGCGCTGCGGGACCTGACGAAGGAGGAGATCGAACTGCTTCATCTCAACCGCCGAGAGCATGCGGGAGATCAACAGTCGCGACATCAAGAAGGTTCCGACGCTGCGCGGCAAGACCATCATCAACCTGTTCTACGAAGCATCGACCCGCACCCGCACCTCCTTCGAGATTGCCGGCAAGCGGCTTTCGGCCGATACGGTCAATATCACCCCCTCCACCAGTTCGGCCACCAAGGGCGAAACCCTGGCTGATACGGCCCTGAACCTGCTGGCCATGAAGCCGGACATCATCGTCATGCGTCATGCCGTTTCCGGTTCGCACTATTTTCTGTCGAACAAGATCAACTGCTCGATCATCAATGCCGGTGACGGCGCCCATGAACATCCCTCCCAGGGGCTGCTGGACATGCTGACCATGAAGGACCGTTTCGGCCGGCTGGACGGCCTCAAGGTGGCCATTGTCGGCGATATCACCCACAGCCGGGTGGCCCGCTCCAATATCCAGGGGCTGACCAAGATGGGCTCCCAGATCTTTCTGGCCGGTCCGCCGACCATGATGCCGCCGGGGGTGGAGAAGCTGGGCAATGTCACGGTCTGCGCCACCATGAACGAGGCGATTCAGGATGCCGATGTGGTCATGATGCTGCGTATCCAGCAGGAGCGCCAGGGCAAGACCCTGATGCCGAATGCCCGCGAATATTCCCGCTACTTCGGTCTGAATCCCGAGAATCTCAAGCTGGCCAAGCCGAATGCCATGGTCATGCATCCCGGCCCGATCAACCGCGGGGTGGAGATGTCCTCCTACGTGGTTGACGGCGACCAGTCCCATATCCTGAAGCAGGTGGAGAACGGCGTGGCGGTGAGGATGGCGATGCTGTACCACGTCTGCGGCGGCGAACTGGAGTAGAATCGGCCACTTTTACGCAAGCTCGGCGTAAGTCTTCGGGATCACTTGTGCGGCGTAGCGCTGCTACGCCTCCGCGCAATCCCTCGACAGCCTTGATCTGACGCAAAATTGAACGTTCTGGAATAATCAATAATATCTTTATACGAGGTGACTATATGAATCTGCTGATCAAAAACGGCCGGGTGATCGATCCGACCCAGAAGATTGATGATACGCTGGATGTGCTGGTGGAAAACGGCCTGATCAAGGAGATCGGCAAGGGGCTGGCTGCTCCGGCCGGCGCCGAAACGATCGATGCCACCGGCAAGTATGTGGTGCCGGGACTGATCGACATGCATGTCCATCTGCGCGATCCGGGCCTGGAGTACAAGGAGGATATCATCAGCGGTACCAGGGCCGCGGCTGCCGGCGGTTTCACCTCGGTCTGCTGCATGCCCAACACCAAGCCGGTCATCGACAACAAGGCGGTTGCCAGCTACATCATCAACAAGGCCAAGGCCGAAGGTTTCTGCAATGTTTTCCCGGTCGGCTCCATCACCTACGGCTTGAACGGTGAGCGCATGTCCGAGATGGGGGAGCTGAAGGAGGCCGGCTGTGTGGCGGTTTCCGACGACGGCAAGCCGGTCAATAACAGCGAGCTGATGCGGCGCTCCCTGCAGTATGCCCCGGAATCGGGATCATGGTCATTTCCCATGCCGAGGAGCTGGCGCTGGTGGGCGAAGGGGTCATGAACGAAGGTTTTACCTCCACCGAGCTCGGGCTGAAGGGGATTCCGCGGGTTGCCGAGGATATTGCCACGCCCGTGAGGTGATGCTGGCCGAATACACCGGTTCGCCGATTCATATCGCCCATGTCTCCACCAAAGGGTCGGTGCGGATCATCCGCGAGGCCAAGGCGCGCGGTGTCAAGGTGACCTGTGAGACCGCGCCGCACTACTTCACCCTGACCGATGATGCGGTGCGCGGCTACAACACCAACGCCAAGATGAATCCGCCGCTGCGCGAAGCCGATGATGTGGCCGCCATCAAGGCAGGGCTTGAAGGACGGCACCATCGATGCCATTGCCACCGATCATGCCCCGCACCATCTGGATGAGAAGGATGTGGAATTCAATGTGGCCATGAACGGTATTATCGGTCTGGAAACCTCCCTGCCGCTGTCGCTGAAACTGGTGGAGGATGGTGTGCTTGACTCTTAATCAACTGATTGAAAAAATGTCATGCAACCCATCGAATATTCTCGGACTTGAATCGCGGTACTCTCAAGGCCGGTTCAGTGTGCCGACATCACCGTGATTGATCCGGCAGTCGAGTGGGTTGTGGAGGCCGACAAGCTGGCCAGCAAGTCGAAAAATTCCCCCTGCCTCGGTCGGAAACTGAAGGGTGGCGCCGCGGCAACCATTGCTGGCCGGCAAAGTTGTGTACAAACGTTAAATAACAGAATTCAGGAGTATAGAGTCTATGAAAGCAATTCTTGCGCTCGCTGACGGGCGCATCTTTGAAGGAAAATCATTCGGCGCCAGCGGCGAAGCCACCGGCGAGGTGGTTTTCAACACCGCCATGTCCGGTTATCAGGAGGTCCTGACCGACCCCTCCTACAAGGGGCAGATGGTCACCATGACCTATACCCAGATCGGCAACACCGGCATCAATCCTGAGGATATCGAGAGCCGCGGCCTGTTCCTGTCCGGCTTTATCGTCAAGGAGTATCAGGACTGCTACTCCAACTGGCGCGCCACCATGAGTCTCGACTCCTATCTGAAGGAGAACGGCGTGGTCGGCATCCAGGGGATCGATACCCGCGCCCTGACCCGTCATCTGCGCGACAAGGGCGCCCAGAACGGCATCATCTCCACCGTTGACTTGGATCATGCCAGCCTGGTTGCCAAGGCCACGGGCCGTCCCCAGCATGGCCGGTCTGGATCTGGCCATCCGGCGTCTCCTGCGACAAGCCCTATCACTGGACCGAAGGGGTCTGGGATCTGGAGAGCGGTTATCCCCAGGTTGATCCGGCCACCCTGAAGTACAAGGTGGTGGCCTACGATTTCGGCATCAAATACAATATCCTGCGCTGTCTGGTGGATGCCGGCTGCGATGTGACCGTCGTGCCGGCCACCTTTCCCGGCTGAAGAGGCTCTGGCCATGAATCCGGACGGCATCTTTCTCTCCAACGGCCCGGGCGACCCGGAACCGCTGGTGCAGGTGCAGGCAGGAAATCAGAAAGTTTGTCGGCAAAAAACCGATCTTCGGCATCTGTCTGGGGCACCAGCTGCTTGGACTGGCCCTGGGCGGCAAGACCGTCAAGCTCCCCTTCGGCAACCATGGTTCCAACCTGCCGGTTATGGATATGTCCACCCGCAAGGTGGAGATTACCGCCCAGAATCACGGTTTTGCCGTTGATCTGGATTCTCTGGGCGATGCCGCCTGTCTGGGGCATGAAAACCTGAATGACCAGACCGTGGAAGGGATCCGCCACTGCAACCTGCCGATCTTCTCGGTGCAGCATCATCCGGAGGCGTCGCCGGGGCCGCATGATTCGCAGTATCTGTTCGGGCGGTTTGTGGAGATGATGGAGAAGCATAAAGGCAGTAGAGGTGAAGCATGAACGTGTCAGCGATTTCTGATGCACGTTACGTCAGCCTTACGATTATGAACTATCTCGCTCTTTATCAATCAGGTGAACTGCTGCAGCGGGTCCGGGAGGCCTACCGGCGGCTGGCAGCCTGCGATCTCTGTCCCCACGACTGCGGTGTCAACCGCATCAAGGGTGAACGGGGCATCTGCGGCGCCGGGCTGAAGCCGAAGATCGCCTCGGCCAATGTGCATCGGGGCGAGGAACCGCCGATTTCCGGGACACAAGGGTTCCGGCACCATCTTTCTTCCGGCTGTTCCCTGAAATGCGTCTTCTGCCAGAATTTTCCCATCAGCCAGCTCGGCAACGGCGAGGAGATCACCACCAGGGAGCTGGCCGGCACGGATGCTCAAGCTGCAGCGACAGGGGGCCCACAATATCAATTTTGTCACCCCGACCCACTTCCTGCCGCAGATTCTGGCGGCGCTCTGGCTGGCGATTCCGCAGGGTTTTTCGCTGCCGATCGTCTGGAACACCAGCGGTTATGAAAAGGTTGATGCCCTGCAGCTGCTGGACGGTGTTGTCGTCATCTATCTGCCGGATATGAAGTACAGCGATGATGTCACGGCGGCAGAGATTTCATCCGGCTCCCGGCTATTGCCGGATCAATCGGCAGCGGTGACGGAGATGCTCCGTCAGGTCGGGCATCTTGCAGGTTGATGAGGACGGTATTGCCGTCAAGGGGCTGATCATTCGGCATCTGGTGCTGCCGGAGGGGAGGGCCGGTTCAGCGGAAACCCTGCCCTGGATTGCTGAAAATCTGGGCAGGAAACCCATATCGCCCTGATGAGCCAGTATTTCCCGGCGCACAAGGCGTCAGGAATGGCCGGGATGAATCGACCCGCTGAATCATGAAGAGTACGATGCGGCAGTTGAGGCTCTGGAAGATGCGGGTCTGGAGAACGGCTGGGTGCAGGAACTCGACGAAGAGCGTGGCACGGTATGAGAACGATCGTTCTGCTGGTCATCTCCAACGTCTTCATGACCTTTGCCTGGTATGCCCATCTGAAGAACCTGCAGCACCCGGCACTGGCTGATCGCCGTTGCTGGTTTCCTGGGGAATCGCATTTTTCGAATATCTGGTCCAGGTGCCGGCCAACCGGATCGGCTATACGGCAGATTTACTCTGGCTCAGCTGAAGATCACCCAGGAAGTTATCACCCTGTCGGTGTTTGTCCCGTTTGCCGTCTTCTACATGGGGACAACGTCTCAACTGGAATTATCTCTGGGCCGGCTGTTGTCTGGCCGGAGCCGTTTTTTTCATATTTCGATAATCACACGAAGGAGTATTGCATACATGCCTAAAAGAACTGACATCAAAAAGATTCTCATCATCGGCGCCGGCCCGATCGTCATCGGCCAGGCCTGCGAATTTGACTATTCCGGCACCCAGGCCTGCAAGGCACTGAAGGAAGAAGGCTACGAGGTGGTGCTGCTGAACAGCAATCCGGCCACCATCATGACCGACCCGGATTTTGCCGACCGCACCTACATCGAACCGGTTACACCGGAGATTCTGGCCAAGATCATCGAGAAGGAACGCCCTGATGCCATTCTGCCGACCCTGGGCGGCCAGACTGCTCTGAATACCGCGGTGTCTGTGGCCGAGATGGGTATTCTGGAAAAATTCGGTGTGGAGCTGATCGGCGCCAAGCTGCCGGCCATCAAGAAGGCCGAGGATCGCACACTTTTCAAGGCGGCCATGGAGAAGATCGGTCTGGCGGTACCCAATTCCGGTCTGGCCCACAATCATACCGAGGCGATGGAGGTTATCAAAGACGATCGGTTTTCCGGCCATTATCCGCCCCTCCTTCACCCTGGGCGGCACCGGCGGCGGCATCGCCTATAACCTGGAAGAGTACGAAAAGATGGCCATGGGCGGAATCGATGCCTCACCGACCGATGAAATCCTGGTTGAGGAATCGGTTATCGGCTGGAAGGAGTATGAGCTGGAAGTCATGCGCGATACCGCCGATAACGTCGTGATCATCTGTTCCATCGAGAACTTCGATCCGATGGGGGTTCATACCGGTGACTCGATCACCGTGGCTCCGGCCCAGACCCTGACCGACAAGGAATACCAGATCCTGCGGGATGCATCGCTGAAGATCATTCGTGAGATCGGTGTGGATACCGGCGGTTCCAATATCCAGTTCGGCATCAATCCGCGTGACGGCCGTCTGGTTGTGATCGAGATGAATCCGCGCGTGTCGCGCTCTTCGGCACTGGCCTCCAAGGCGACCGGTTTCCCGATCGCCAAGATCGCCGCCAAGCTGGCGGTCGGCTATACCCTGGATGAGGTCACCAACGATATCACCCGCGAAACCCCGGCCTGTTTCGAGCCGAGCCATCGACTATGTGGTTACCAAAATCCCGCGTTTCACCTTTGAGAAATTTCCGGCCGCCGATGCCACCCTGACCACCCAGATGAAGTCGGTCGGTGAGGTCATGGCGATCGGCCGAACCTTCAAGGAATCATTCCAGAAGGCGATCGCGTCGCTGGAGATCGGTGTCAGCGGTTTTGATTCCAGGCTGTTTGATCTTGGCAGCGAAACCCGGCGGGCACTGACCGCCAAGGAACAGCAGCTGCTGCTGGAAAAACTGCGGGTGCCCAACTGCGACCGGCTCTGGTATCTCGGCGATGCCCTGCGCAGCGGCATGACGCGTGGAAGAGATTCAACAAACATACCGCCATTGATCCCTGGTTTCTGCACAATATCCGTCAGATCATTGAAAAGGAAGATGAACTGAAGCAGCTTGCTCTTGCGGACGATTTCCGCGGCAGTGCTGCGTGAGGCCAAGCAGTACGGTTTTTCCGACAAAATCCTGTCAAAACTCTGGAGAACGCAGTGAGGATGAGGTCCGCGAGCTGCGCTGGTCACTGAATGTGCGCCCGGTTTACAAGCGGGTTGATACCTGTGCCGCCGAGTTTGTTGCCTATACCCCCTACCTGTACTCCACCTACGAGGAAGAGTGCGAGGCCGCACCGACCGACCGGAAGAAGATCATGATTCTGGGTGGCGGGCCAAACCGGATCGGGCAGGGGATCGAGTTCGATTACTGCTGTGTGCATGGCGTCTTTGCCCTGGCTGAAGACGGTTATGAAACCATCATGGTCAACTGCAATCCGGAAACGGTTTCCACCGATTATGATACCTCGGATCGGCTCTATTTCGAACCGCTGACCCTGGAAGATGTGCTGGAAATTGTTGCCATCGAGAAGCCGGTTGGCGTGATTGTTCAGTTCGGCGGCCAGACACCGCTCAAGCTGGCGGTTGCTCTGGAAAAGGCCGGAGTGCCGATTATCGGCACCTCACCGGATGCGATTGACCGGGCCGAGGATCGCGAGCGGTTCCAGGAGATGCTGCACAAACTGGGTCTGCTCCAGCCGGAAAACGGTACGGCCCGTTCTTTTGAAGAGGCCGAAAAAGTGGCTGGACCGCATCGGTTATCCGGTTGTGGTGCGCCCTTCCTACGTGCTGGGTGGCCGTGCCATGGAGATCGTCTATGATGTCGGAAAATCTGCAGCGCTATATGAAAACTGCTGTGCTGGTTTCTCCGGAACATCCGATTCTGATCGACAAGTTTCTGGATGAGGCGATCGAGATCGATGTTGATGCGCTCTGTGACGGCACTGATGTGGTAATCGGCGGGATCATGGAGCATATCGAGGAGGCCGGTATCCATTCCGGTGATTCGGCCTGCTCGTCTGCCGCCATACTCGATCAGTCGAGGAACTGGTTGCCGAGATCCGTCGCCAGACGGTTCTGATGGCGCTTGAGCTGAATGTCAAGGGGTTGATGAACGTGCAGTATGCGGTCAAAGGACGGCGACGTCTATATCCTTGAGGTCAATCCCCGGGCCTCACGTACATCGCCGTTTGTTTCCAAGGCAACCGGTCGTCCGCTGGCCAAGATTGCCGCCCGGATCATGGCCGGAAAAACACTGAAAGAACTGGGGATTATCAGCGATATCATTCCGAAGCATATTTCGGTAAAAGAAGCGGTCTTCCCGTTTGTCAAATTCCCCGGTGTTGATACCCTGCTGGGACCGGAAATGAAATCAACCGGTGAGGTAATGGGGATTGGCGATACCTTTGCCGAGGCCTTTGCCAAAGCGCAGCTGGGGGCAAATGTCAAACTGCCACTGTCCGGAAATGTCTTTATCAGCGTGCGGGACGCAGACAAGAAACATGTTGTCACGCTGCTGAAAAACTGTATAAAGCCGGTTTCGGTATTCTGGCAACCGGTGGTACGGCACCTGTTTCTGGAAGAGAAGGGAATTCCGGTCAAGCGGGTCAACAAGGTGCTTGAAGGACGTCCCCATATTGTTGATGCCATCAAGAACGGTGAGGTCAGCTGGTGATCAACACCACCCATGGTGCTCAGGCGGTGGCTGATTCATTTTCAATCCGGCGTGAGTCTCTGATGCATGATCTTGCATATTATACGACCGTTGCCGGTGCAAAAGCGGTTGTGGACAGTATTATTTCCCTGAAGACCCAGGAATTGAGTGTCAAGCCGATTCAGGATTATCTTTGTTGAATTATTTAATTACAGGAGTAGATCATTCGATGTCCCATTCAATACCATTGACAAAAGAGAGTTTTGAAGCGTTGCAGGAAGAATTAAAACGGCTTATCCGTGAGGAACGTCCCAAGGTCATTCAGGATATTGCTGAAGCTCGTGCTCATGGCGATCTGTCGGAAAATGCCGAATACGATGCTGCCAAAAACCGCCAGGGATTTATCGAAGGGCGTATTCAGGAAATCAACGGCAAGCTGGCTCGTGCCCATGTTGTTGATCTCTCCGGCTTGAAACCGGATAAAGTTGTGTTTGGCTGCACGGTAACCCTGTACGACACGGCATCGGAAGAAGAGGTCACCTACAAGATCGTCGGTGAGGATGAGGCTGATATCAAACTAAGCAAAATATCCTGTACGTCACCGGTCGGAAAGGCTCTGATCGGCCACAAACTTGATGATTCGGTCAAGGTAATTGTCCCTTCAGGTACAAAAGAATACGAAATTATCGACATCAAATACGAATAGGTGCTCCAGAGCACGGTTTATTTAATAAAGGAGTCAAACCATGGCAGATAAAATTTCAAAAGACATGACTTTTTTTGAACTGATGCGTACGTATCCCGAGTCGGTCAAGGTTCTTCAGAAACACAACCTCGGCTGCGTCGGTTGCATGGGGGCCCAGAACGAAAGTCTTGAACAGGGCGCCAGGGCACATGGTCTGGATATTGATGACACTGTTGAACGATTTAAACGCAGCGATCGGTTAATCACACCCCCTACTTTGATACTACGTGCGACCCCCATGGACCATTTCCTGGGGGTCGCTCTGTTTGACGCTACCATCTTGCAACGATTCCCGGAGGTTTCCTGTGAATCGACCAGCGACATCTCATGCTTTCACGCATGTTTTTGAAACACTCTCGCATGATTATCTGCAGGGCAAGGAAGAGGTGCTGCGTTTATCGGTAATCGCTCTCCTGGTGGGCGGGCATATCCTGGTTGAGGATCTGCCCGGCCTCGGCAAGACGACCGTTGCGCTTGCACTTGCCGGGAGTAACCGGGCTCTCTTTCGGCAGGGTACAGTGTACCAGTGACCTGCTCCCCTCCGATATCACCGGACTATCGATCTTTAACCGCGAGGAAGGTCGATTTCAGTTTTCAACCCGGTCCGATCTTCAATAATATTGTTCTGCTGGACGAGATCAATCGTGCCATGCCGCGCACACAGAGTGCCATGCTGGAGGCGATGGAGGAGCGGCGCGTGACGATTGAAGGTGTGACGCACCCTCTGCCGGATCCCTTCATGGTGTTTGCCACCCAGAATCCTTCCGACCAGAGCGGCACTTTTCTGCTGCCGGAATCGCAGCTTGATCGTTTTCTGATCTGTACCGGCATCGGCTATCCGGCGGAACAGCTCGAACGGGAAATCATTGCCGGCGGCGGTATCCGTGAACGGATCGGCAGCATGACGCCGCTGGTAACGTCAGCTGAAATTATGGCTGCAAGGCATGACGTTCAGGCGGTCTATCTCTCGGATAAGGTACTTTCCTATATCCATAACCTGGTGTTGGCAACCCGTTCGCACGAGCTGATCCTGACCGGTCTTTCGACCCGGGCCGCCATCAATCTGGCTCAGGCGGCCAGAGCGGCCGCTTTTCTGGCGGGGCGCGATTATGTTGCACCGGATGATGTCAAGGGTATTGCGGTGCCGGTCTGCGCCCATCGACTGGTAATGCGAAGCGATATGTCAACCGCCGACAGGGGAGGGGTGATACGGACGATCATCGCCGGCATAGCGTTGCCTTTGGCCTGAAAATCAGCACGTCCGGGGCGCTCTACGTTCTGATCACGCTCCTGCTCGGTTTTTCTGCGGTCAATACCGGCAACAACCTGCTGTTTCTGATTGTTGCCGGTTTGCTGGCATTCATGTCGGTTACCGGTTTGGCCGGAATGTATAATATCAAGAAACTGATCCCTGATCTACACCCTCCTGAAGAGATTTTCGCCGGTATCCCGGCCCCTTTCCGCGTATCGGTGCGAAATACCAAACGGTATCTCCCATCGTTTCTGATTCGCCTTGAATGCCATACCGGTCAGACCCTTGTATTTCCGGTCGTGCTGCAGAACTCCTCAAATAGCGGCACGCTTCTGCTTACATTCAACCAGCGGGGATCGGTTCCGCCTGGCAGGATAACAATCAGCTCACCATATCCGGTCGGTTTTTTCACCCGCTACTGGAGTTTTGACATTGATGACCCGGTAACCGTATTTCCCCGTCCAATTGCCTCTGATTCACGCGGGAGCGGCGAGGATTCTCCGGCCATCGGAACCGGACTGCGCCCGGAGCGGGGCCTGAGTGGCGAACTGGAACGGATATATCCCTATTCCGGTTCTGAGCCGCTCCGGATGATTCATTGGAAACATTCGGCCCGCAGTCACGATTTTCTGGTTAAAGGTTTTGGCAGACGTGTCGTCGCGCCACTGGTGATTGATCTGGATGAGTTGTCTGGGCAGGGGGTGGAAGAGCGATTATCCCGTGCAGCCTGGCTGGTTCAGCGCTGGGTACGTGAACGTCCGGTCGGGTTGCTGCTCGGCGGCCGTGTTATTCCGGCTGGAATCGGCAAGCGGCACGGTCTGCTGCTGCTGAAGGAATTGGCGTTGTATGGTAGCGATTAGATCCCTGACAGCGATATTGACGTATGCTCATCGGTTTGTGCGGAATGATGCCGCTCTTCCCCTGGCTGACGACGTTACCCCGTGTGATTCTGGTGGCCGGGTTGATATGTGGTCTTTGGCAGGATCGCAGGGGGAGCTGGCAGCTGAAACCATGGATGCAGAATGTCGCGATTATCCCTGTCTTTTTCTATTACGCCCTTCAGTTCAGTCGTGCCAATCCGGTTCAGCCGGTAATCAGTGTGCTGGCAATTATGCTGGCCGTCCGGCTTAGTGGTGAAAAAACAGTTCGCCATAGTTTGCAGATATACGCCTTGTCGATGTTCTGTCTTGCCTCTTCATCGCTGTTTGATCTCAGCCCGGTCTTTTTGGTCTACCTCGGTTTCCTGCTTTTTATGGTTGCACTTGCCCTGGTGCTGCTGACGTTTCAGAATCAGGATCCCGCCATGACGGTATCGATGCCGGACCTGAAAAGGATTCTCTGTTCCGGCCTGTTGATGCCGGTTCTGGCGGTTCCGCTGCTTCTGTTCTTTTTTCCGATCATGCCGCGTACCCAACTGCCGCTCTGGCATTTTCTTACTCCGCCGCCAGCGCGTACGACCGGTTACTCGGATACCGTAGAACCTGGCAGTCAAAGCAGTATTTCTGAATCACGCTCGCTCGCTTTTCGAGCTGAAATGTCTCGTCAGATACCAGTCACAGCTCTACTGGCGCGGAACAGTGTTTAACCGGACAGACGGGAACAGATGGACACGCATTCGATCAGATTCCGACAGAACAGGCTGAATTCTCCGGGCAAACGGTCAGGCAGGTTATCTATCTGGAACCTTCTGCAACCCGCACTCTGATGGCGCTTGATCGACCTGTCTCTCTGTCTCTGCAACGCGTAATGCGATCATCGGACGGGGTCTTTGAACTTTCGGGACCAGCCGGTAAGACGCGTGAGTTATATCGCTGATTCCCAATCAAACGGTTTAATTGCACAGCATAATGCAATTAACAGACGATTTTACCTGCAGCTGCCGGACCAGCTTCCGGCTCGGGTACAGTCACTTGCCTCGGACATCGTTCGCTCCGGCAAAACAGATCGGGCCAGAGTTGAGTTTCTGGAGAACTATTTCCGTAACGGAGGCTACCGCTATTCAACGCGAGATCTGGCAACCGGTGACAGGGCTCTTGAGCAGTTTCTCTTTGATAAAAAAACAGGGACATTGTGAGTTTTTTGCCTCGTCATTTGCCCTGTTGCTGCGTGCTGCCGGTGTGCCGTGCCGATTGGTTGGCGGGTATCTCGGGGGCGAATATAACGAGTTGGGCGGCTATTATCTCGTTACCGACGATAAAGCTCACGTCTGGGTAGAAGCGTATATCGAGGGGAGCGGCTGGGTGAGAATCGATCCGAGCAGTTTTGCCACCAACGCCGGAGAGGTCTGGACGACTGCCGGATCACGCAGTCTCAAACTTCGTATTGCTCTTGTGCTTGATTCACTTAATTATGCGTGGAACCGGTCGGTTATAAGTTATGACTTCGAGCAACAGATGAATATTGCCCGCAATGTCGGTTCACGTTTACAGGGGCTCAATCCATCAAAAATGCTCCGCAGCTTTACGCCGTATTTTGCAGGCATCTTGCTGCTTGCCGGTCTGTTGTTTGCTGCCAGGCGGGTCAGGCTATTCAGCTCACGTGAACAGCGTATCCTGAGTCGTTTTCTGAAAACGGTGGAGCGTAAGTTCCATATTCCAACAGGGGAGGGTGGGGCGGGTCTGTTTGAGATTGCTTCGGCTGCAGATAACAGCCAGTGTTTCCGACTTTGTCGCGATTTATGCCGGAGCCGTGTATCACGACCGCAGACTGACGGATGATGAGTATCTTCGTTTGCGGCAGATTCTTAGAGCTTTGAAGGAAATAGAACCAAAATAATCTTGACTTTTAATCCATTTCTGAGCTATTAAATCTGTTCTTGTATGGTGGCTGTGGTGAAGCGGTTAACACGTACGACTGTGACTCGTATATTCGAGGGTTCGATACCCTCCAGCCACCCCAAACATTCAAAAGCCACGTCGGTTGACGTGGCTTTTTTTGCTTCAGATCCGCTTCTTACACATTATCCTACCTCGGTATACTCCCGCACCCGAAATTCAGCCCCCAGTGATTCTGCCAGCAACCGGCAGGCTTCAACATCGACACCCGGAACGGTGACGGCACTGGCAATTACCTGTGGAATGTGCGCGGTCGCCGTGCGAATGAAGTCGCAGACACTGCCGAAGCCGGCTTCACCGTAGGGGGTGTTGCACAGCCTGCTGTATGTTGCCGCATCGGGAGCATTCAGGCTGACCGATATGCTGTCAACCAGACCGTCCAGTTCCGGCAGGATATCGCGTCCATGCACCTGGTTGGCCTGGCCGTCGGTATTGATGCGGATAACATAGCCACGCCGTTTCAGCTCTCCAGCCACCTGTTTAACCAGATCAAGACGAATCAGCGGTTCACCGTACCCGCAGAACACCACTTCATCAATTCCCTCCGGTTGACCGATTGCCGCCATTACCTCTTCAAAGGAAGGTTCACTGTTCAACATCAGATTGTGCCCCTTGACTGTGAAATCGTCAAATTTGGGGCAGAACGTGCAACGATTTGAACAGCGGTTGGTGATATTCAGATACAGCGAGTTACGAATCCGGTAGGCGATCTTTGTCGATTGATCCCAGAGATTGATGCCAAACAGGTCGCTGGCATTTTTTGTCGTAATGCGGGCGACGTCTTCCAGGGTCAGCCCTTTGACTTCGGCGAGCTTCTCCGCAGCCAGCCGTACGTATGCCGGCTCGTTGCGTTTGCCTCGGTGCGGGACAGGAGTCAGATAGGGACAGTCGGTTTCGACCAGCATGCGGTCAATGCTGACCGACTTTACGACTTCCCGCAGGCTCTGGTTGCCAGGATAGGTGATCGTGCCGGGTATTGAAATATGGAAGCCGAGTGCCGCAACATCGGAAGCCATGGCGGCATCGCCTGAAAAACAGTGCAGAACCCCCTTGCGTACCGCTTCCTCCCGCAGAATAGTCATGACACGGTCATGGGCATCGCGATCATGAATGATGACCGGTTTGTCCAGATCGGCGGCCATCTGTAGAAACCGGCGAAAAACAGTTTCCTGCAGATCGCGCGGCGAACGGTCGCGGTAGAAATCGAGTCCTATTTCACCGATGGCAACAACCTTAAGACTGGAGAGCAGCAAGGGTTCGGATGATGTCGTAACAGGCATCGGTAACCCGTCCTGCATCATGGGGATGAACACCGACTGCGGCGTACAGCTGCGGGTATTTTTCGGCAAGTTCGACCGATTCACGGCTCGATTCGATGTCGGTGCCTACCACCAGAATGGCTGATACACCGGCATCTTCGGCACGTTTCAACATGTCGTCAAAGTCGCCGGCATAGTCGCGGTAGTATATATGGGCATGAGAGTCAATCAGCACAGGCTTTTGCTGCGACATTGTTACCCCTTTAACTCTTCTTTGAGACCTTCGATAACCGCCTTGACCTCGGCAATCATGTCGGCTGCCTGGATTGATTTTTCATATTTCAGATAGCTTTCAAAATACGCTATGGCATCGACCGTGCGGTCCTGATCCATGCAGATGCCACCCAGTGTCAGATACGCCATGCTGTAGGCAGGGTCACGTCGTACCGCTTCAAGACAGGCATCCTCGGCTTCTTCCAGTTCCTCCAGATCGTAGTACAGTTCACCCAGATTAAAATGGGCCGCCGGGTCTTCCGGATCTATTTCTACCCCTCTGGTAAAGGCGGCGATAGCGCCATCGACGTCTCCCTGCCCGTAAAGTGCATCTCCCAAGGCATTGAGTGCAAAAACGTTGTCCGGCTCAAGCTCAAGCGCCTGACGAAAGGCACTGATGGCATCATCACTGCGATCCTGGCTGCTGTAGACCAGGCCGATACTTACGAGGGCATCGGCATCCTTCGGGTCAATCTCCAGGACTTTTTTGTAACAGGCGAGCGACTCCTTGTGATCGCCCGCTTCAAGCAGCATGTCTCCCAATGTCGTCAGTGCGTCGGCATCTTCAGGTGACAGTTTGAGTCCTTCACGGTAGCGGGCGATAGCGTCATCCAGTCGCCCGTCTTCAGCCAATGCGTCGCCAAGATAAAACCAGCTGTCAGGTTGACTTTTGCTGTTATTCCAATATTCTTCGAAGATAGTTATGGCTTGCTTAACCTCTCCTTGATCGAGAAGATCCAGACCCTTCTGTACTGTCGCGTTCAATGCGGTATCACTCATGTTTCGTTCCTTTCGTTGCTGGTTGATTGTTTCGGCACAATGCGGAAATTTCGTTTTCAGGTAACCAAATCTACCACCAACCCCTTGATACCGATCACCTTTGCGGTAATGGCCATGGGATCGCGATTTTCTTTGACAATAAGATTGTAGAGGGCATCAGCTTCCCGATTAATTACCGTGATTATTTCATAATAGCGCGGATTCTGCGCTGTTCCGCCAAACTTATCCAGCCGGTATGCCTCCGCATTCACCTTCTTCGCGAGTGTGCTCAACAGTTCGCGAAAATGTTTAAAGTTAGGCAGTGTCGGCTCCGATGTCAGTCTGGAGCCGGCCTTATCAATTTCTGTTCTGAGCGATTCAATATCATCCTGATACGAAGTGATTCCTTCCTCATTGAGACTCAATTCGTCAGCAAAGAGCGAATTCATGATTTTCTTAACCGGTGAGGAGCTCTTCGTATTTTTATCGAGTTCCCGTAGGGATGATGAGTCCTGTATGCGCATGGCCAACTCCGATTTCATTCATTTAGAGCAAAAGAATATCATACCAGAATTCAATCGGCAATTGATGCAAAAATGCAACAATGAGTTTTAAAACAGATCCTATCTATGCTAGTATCGGCATGTTTGTTTTTGTACGTTGGAAGATGTTTTCCGTGTTTTTTATAGAAAACATCGTCGTTAACGCTCGCACCCTGTTTGTAACGGTGTGGAAAGGGATTTCAGCTTAATGAATACCAGCATTTCAAAGGAAGAACGGAAAAAAAGATTTCGCGAAGCGATCGTCATCGTTTTGGCAGTGATATTAATTATTTTTCTGACCAGAGCTGAAATCAGTCTGACCCAGTTGAGCGCCGATGCCAAACTGGGGAGCAATATCGCCATTTTTGCCGTCATTAATATTGTTATTCTGCTGGTCATTCTGTTGGTGTATCTGGTCAGTCGCAATGTTGTGAAGCTGTTTGTCGAAAGTCGCTCAAATCCTCTATGCAAAAAAACTGCGCACAAAGCTTGTCCTTTCATTTGTCGCCCTTTCACTGGTTCCCACTCTGTTGCTCTTTTTTGCTGCTGCCGGTTTTATTAACAACACCGTGCATAACTGGTTCAACACCCAGGTTGAAACTTCATTAAGCGAGTCGCTTGAAGTTGCGCAGACGTACTACAAAAATTCGGCATCAAATTCTCTCTATTACGGCAAACAGATCAGCACCTTTATTAAAGACCAAAAGCTGCTTAACGAGGCGAATCTGCCGCAGCTCAAACAACTTATTCACCAGAAACAGAATGAGTATAATCTTGGGGTCGTTGAGGTGTATTCCGCTCAGCGTGAGGAGTTGGTTCGAGCCGCAAATCCGGCAGTACCCAAGGGAGAATTTACCAATCCGTCTTCGGAGGATATCAAGCGCGGTTTGGCAGGTGAAGAGCTGACCAGGGTTAATCAGGCCGGAAAGGCCGATTTGATCCGCGGTATTGTGCCGATCCATTCAACCTGGAACGAGTCGGATATCGTTGGTGTTGTTGTCGTCAATTATTACGTGCCGTATTCACTTGTGAACAAGATGAAGGAGATCACGACATCGTACCATGAATTCCGTCAGCTCAAGATCCTGAAAAATCCGATACGGATCGGCTATATAATCACACTCTTTTTAATTGCCATGGTGATTGTGTTTTTTGCGTACTGGATGGGAGTCTATCTCGCGAACAGTATGACAAGGCCGCTTCAGGAACTGGTCGATGCCACTCATGCCGTGGCGGGTGGCAATCTTGATGTTCGGATAGAGTCCTATTCAGTCGACGAAATCGGCATGCTGGTTCAGTCATTCAATCTCATGACGGATGATCTGCGTACCAAACAGAATGCGCTGAATATCTCCAATTATGAACTGCTGCGAAGTAACCAGGAAATCGAGCGTCGTCAACAATTATATGGAAATTGTGCTGCGTAATGTTGCGGCCGGCGTTATCTCGATTGACAGGGAAGGGATACTGCGAACAATAAACACTTCTGCCGAACGTTTGCTCAGCCTCACTGCGGCAGATGTTCTGGGCAAAAACTTCCGGGAAGTTGTCCAGGATAAAAATCTTGAAATTGTTAACGGAATCAATTAGGTGAGCTCCTGAAGTCAAGCCATGGAACAATCAGTCGGCAGGTATCTCTGGATGTTCGGGGAACCCGTTTGTCTTTGCAGCTACATTTGACACTGCTGCGCGCTGGAAACGGTGAAATACTGGGAATGGTTGCCGTACTGGATGATTTGACTCAGATGATGCGGGCACAACGGATGGCTGCCTGGCGGGAGGTCGCACGCAGAATTGCCCATGAGATTAAAAATCCGTTAACCCCGATTCAGCTTTCTGCCCAACGTCTCAGAAAACGCTATCTTTCGCGTTTCAGCGATGATGAGAAGGTCTTTGATGAATGTACCGAGATGATTATCAAATCGGTTGACGATCTGAAAAATCTGGTTAACGAGTTTTCAAATTTTGCCCGTATGCCCGCTATTCAACCCGAACCGAACGACCTTAACGCTCTGATTCGCGAGTCATTGACACTGTATCAGGAAGCGCATCGCGGCGTGCGATTCGACGTTACGACGGATGCCAACATGCCGCCGCTGCTGATGATTGATCGCGATCAGATCAAGCGTGTGCTGATCAATATCCTTGAAAATGCTGTTGCCGCCATGGCAGAGCACGGCACCGTTACTCTGTCGACATCCTATGATGATGTACTGAAAATGGCGGTTATCAGAATTGCCGATGATGGTCCTGGCATTGCGCCGGAAGATAAGCCGCGCCTGTTTGAACCATATTTTTCGACCAAGAAGAGCGGCACCGGACTCGGATTGGCCATAGTGAGCAGTATCGTGACCGACCATGGTGGTTTTGTACGAATTCGCGATAATGTGCCGCATGGAGCAGTATTTGTTGTCGAGTTACCTGCCGGTTGAACCTAAAAATACAGGAGTTACTATGCATCATACAATTTTGGTAATAGACGATGAAAAAGATATCAGAACCGCACTGACCGGGATTCTTGAAGATGAAGGGTATCAGGTTCTGAACGCGGAAAGTGGTGCCGAAGGCATTGAGTGTGCCCGTCAGGAACTTCCTGACCTGGTTCTGCTTGATATCTGGATGCCGGGTATGGATGGTCTTGAAACTCTTGAAAAACTAAAAGAACAGCTTCCCCAGATAACGGTCATCATGATCTCCGGGCATGGCACGATTGAGACGGCTGTTCGGGCTACCAAGCTGGGGGCTTTTGATTTTATTGAAAAACCTCTTTCGCTTGAAAAAGTACTGATCAGCGTTGCCAACGCGTTGCAGTTGCAGGAATTGAAAGTGGAAAATGCAGAACTCAAACGATCGGTATCTGCAGATTATGAACTGATCGGTGAAGCTCCCGAGATTGTCTGCTGTGCGTGAGCAGATTCAGCGTGTCGCACCGACATCGGCTTCGGTGTTGATAAGCGGTGAAAACGGATCCGGAAAGGAAATGATTGCCTGCTCTATTCATTGCAACAGTCCAAGACGCGAACGCCCATTTGTAACCGTTCACTGTTCCGCTATTCCGGAAGAGCTGATTGAGAGTGAGCTGTTCGGCCATGAGAAAGGGGCATTTATCGGAGCAGCGTCACATAAGAAAGGGCGTTTCGATCAGGCTGATGGCGGCACGCTGTTTTTGGATGAAATAGGTGAACTGTCCCTCGGTTACTCAGATAAAACTTCTTCGCTTTATTCAGGATCACAGTTTTGAACGGGTCGGAGGGAGCCGTAAGCTTACTGCCGATATCCGGATTATTGCCGCCACAACCAGATCCCTTGAACAGGATATGGCTGCAGGAACGTTCAGTGCCGATCTTTATTATCAGCTGAGTACCATACCATTTCGAGCTCCGGCACTTCGTGAACGTTTAGAGGATATCACGCCGCTTGTTCAGCATTTTGTCGCTCAGTTCTTTCGTCGGGAAGGTGGCGAGAGCAAAGGCGTTTCTTCCGGAAGCGCTTGACAAGCTGCGGCACTATTCGTGGCCCGGCAATCTGCGCGAATTGAAAAACGTTGTGGAACGGATTCTGATTATGGCACCGGGACGCGTTATCTCAGTCGATGATATTCCGCATTTATCAGGAGGTCCGTTAACCGGAGCGGTGCCACTCTCTGCACCCACACTGGAGGGAGCCTTTTCCCGGTCAGCGTTGCGGGATGCCCGAGAAGATTTTGAGCGCGAGTTCATTATTCAGAAACTTGAGGAAAACGACTGGAATATTTCCCGTACCGCTGAATTGATTGAGCTTGAGACGGAGTAATCTGCATCGTAAAATTAAAAGTTACGGAATTGACGTGCGGAGATAATTGTAATGCCGCCTTTCTTAAAAGTCCGTCCCTGTCAGGATTCATACTGTTAATTGTTGTGACTGACAACTGTTTGTTTGACTGTTTTTTTCTATGGTCACCGGTATGTGCGTCATACCTCTTCTGATGCAAATGCGCTCAGACTTCTGCGCGAAGCATACTCAGATATTCTCGAAAACTATGTGGAAAAACCAGATTCCAAAAAACTGGTACTTAAAATGGTTGACGGCATGCTTGCCACGCTCGATCCGCACAGCGCCTATCTGCCTCCTGAACCGTATCAGGAGATGGAAGTCCAGATTGTCTGGGTCGTTCGGCGGTGTCGGCATCGAACTCGGTATGAAAGACGGCAAGGCTGACGGTAATCGCTCCGATAGATGATACACCGGCATTTCGAGCCGGAATTCAGGCCAATGACCACATCTTGAAAATTGACGGGGTGTCAACTAACGGGATGAATATTTCTGCAGCGGTGAAACGGATGCGGGGCGAGAAAGGGGACACCGGTGACCCTGACAATTATACGTGCCGAAAGCGCTAAGCCGCTTGTTTTTACTCTGATCCGCGACATCATAAAATTGAAAAGCGTGAAATCAAGACTGCTTGGCTCAGGGTACGGATTTATTAGGATATCGCAGTTTCAGGAGCGTACCGGAAGCGAGTTCAAGGAGGCACTGAAAGAGCTTCATGCAAAATCGGGTGGACCGCTGAAGGGGCTGATTCTGGATCTGCGTTACAATCCGGGCGGCTTGATACATACATGCATCGAGGTGGTCAACTGTTTTGTCGGAGATGATATTAACAATACAGCAATTGTCAGCATCAAGGGGCGCGCGCCCGAAGCCAACCGTGTGTATAATGCGACACTGGGAACCAAGGAACCGCATTATCCGATAGTTGTTCTGATCAACGGCGGCAGTGCCAGCGCCTCGGAAATTGTTGCCGGTGCACTGCAGGATCACAAACGGGCCATCATCATGGGTATGCAGAGTTTCGGCAAAGGTTCGGTTCAGTCAATCTTCCCGATGAAGGGTAATGCCGCTCTCAAACTGACAACGGCGCGCTATTATACTCCGAGCGGACGTTCAATTCAGGCCAAAGGGATTGTTCCTGATATAGAGGTGCCAAACATCACACCGCTGCCTACAAAAGAGAAGGGGATGGAGATCAAGGAGAAAGATCTGGAGAAAAGTCTTGCTTCGGACGGGAAGCAGGAGGTACCGCAACCTAAAACTCACGAGTTGCCTCATGACGGCGCTGTCAGCGATGCTGATTTGCAGAAAGATTATCAGCTGAAGCGGGCGCTTGAATTGTTGCAGTCCATACAGTATGTTGAAGGAAAAAGGGTTTTAGCCGGTTATCCGGAACAACGCCGGCTTTCAGGCCAGTCCGCGGTTTCTGAAGAGCCTCATCAACAGAACTCCCAGAATCGAGAGGCAGAGTCCCACACAAAAGAACAGGTAGCCGATTGACCGCCCTTCACCCCATCCCCACAGAGTCCTTGTTCTTCATGAAAATAATCAGGGCAAGGCCGCCAAAAGTACCAATGCCGCCGATGATGTAGACTGCAAAGGCGACAATCGCCAAGCCAATTCCCTGCTTTTCTGCCATCTATTACCTCTCTCCTGACTATCAGTCGTTCAGCAGTTCCTGCAGTTTTGCCCCGATATCGTCTTCCCGCATCATCGACTTCACCGATCAGAAAGGCCCTGGCTCCGTCGGCCTGCAGCCGGACGATATCGGCCCGGTTGTTTATGCCGCTCTCAGCCACCAGCAGACGATCTGCCGGCATCATCCGGGCCAGACGCCCGGTGGTGCCAAGATCAGTTTCAAACGTCCTCAGGTTGCGATTGTTGACGCCGATCAGGGTGCAGTCGGTCTGCAGCGCCTTCTCCATCTCTGTTTCGTCATGAACCTCCAGCAGCACATCCAGATGAATCTCCTGTGCCACCGCATGGAACTCACGCAGCTGATTCAGATCAAGCATGGCGGCGATCAGCAGGATGGCGTCGGCTCCGGCGGCGCGGGCTTCGTAGATCTGGTACGGATCGCAGATGAAGTCCTTGCGCAACAGCGGCAGGGATACCGTCTCGCGGATCAGGGCCAGGTAGCGCAGGTGCCCCAGAAAGAATTTTTCGTCGGTCAGCACCGACAGACAGGTGGCGCCGTTGTTCTGGTAGATCTCGGCGATCTCCAGCGGATCGAAATCAGCGCGGATGACCCCCTTGCTGGGAGAGCCCTTTTTTACTTCGGCGATGATGGCGGTCCAGTCCGAGGCTGCGGCCTCGCGCAGATGACGTTCAAAGCCGCGCGGCACGTCCTCCAGGTCACGATGCGCGCTTGTCAGCTCGCTGATCGATGCTGCCGTACTTGGCAGCAGCAACTTCTTCCTGCTTGTGGGCGACGATCTTCTTCAGGATGTCGGGTGTGTCGGTCGTCATGTATGCAGATACTCTCCCTTTACTGAATATGTTGTCAACGCCGCCAGTTTTTCCACCTGTTGCAGTGCCCGGCCGGAGTCAATGGCCTCGGCAGCCAGGGCCATCCCCTCCGCCGGTGTGGCAGCCTTGCCAGCGGCCACCAGGGCATAGGCGGCGTTCAGGAGGACGATATCTCTCCGTGGCCCCTGCTCTCCGGCCAGCACTGCTTTGACGATCACGGCGTTGGCAACGGCATCACCACCCTTGAGCGCTTCCATGTGACAACGGGTCAGGCCGAGCTGTTCCGGGGTGACGCTGCTCAGTGTGACACCTGCCGGGGTGACCTCGGCCACCAGGGTTTCTCCGGTCAGGGTCATCTCGTCCATGCCGTCCGAGCCATGCACCACAAAACCGTGTCGGCAGCCCAGCTTGTGCAGTACTCCGGCCAGCTTCTCCACCAGGTCGGCGCGATAGACGCCCATCACCTGACAGTCGGCACCGGCCGGATTGGTCAGCGGGCCGAGGATGTTGAAGATGGTGCGGATGCCGATCTCGCGGCGCGGTCCGATGGCGTGCTTCATGGCACCGTGCAGGGCCGGGGCAAAGAGAAAGCCGATGCCGATCTCGTCGATGCAGTTTTCCACCGTTTCGGGGGTGACATCCAGGTTGATGCCCAGCTTTTCCAGCACGTCGGCGCTGCCGCAGGCCGAAGAGACCGAGCGGTTGCCGTGCTTGGCCACCTTGACACCGCAGGCCGAAACCACGAAGGAGACGGTGGTGGAGATGTTGAAGGTGTTGGTGCCGTCGCCGCCGGTGCCGACCACGTCCAGGATGGTCTCCCGGTCGATGTTGATGTCGTCGCGGTCGATGTCCAGCACACCTCTGCCGACCCGGATCGGGGTGGCCCGTTCGCGCATGACCCGGGCTGCACCGGTGATCTCTTCGACAGTTTCGCCCTTCATGCGCAGGGCGGTGATGAAGGAACCGATCTGGGCCGGAGTGCATTCTCCGGACATGATCTGGTTCATGACCTCGATCATCTCCCCTTCGGTCAGATTTTCACGTTCAACAACTTTGGCAATGGCTTTTTTGATCATTTCCGTACCTCCATACGAAAAAAGGGGATGTTGCCATCCCCTCACGGTTGTTATGTAGGCAAAGGGACTAGACCCCTTCTTTGATCTTGCGGATTGCTTCGCGGATCAGGGCCTCGGCCAGATCGGGCACGATTTCCCAGACGATTCGTTCGATAACATCTTTTGATGCAGCCATAATAGCAGCTTTTAATTGTTCCTCCGTCAGATTGACGGATGGAAGAGCTGCTGCGGAAGTCGCCTCTTCTGCGACGGCTGCCGACGGTAGTGCAGGTGGCTCTTCGAAAACCGGGGAGGGGGACGTAACATCTTCAAAATCCGGAACGGGAGTGGTGAAAGCCGGGGCTGCAGGAGTTGCTACCTCTTCCTCAAAAGATATATCACCAAACGATGGTTCCTGAGCCGGGACGGTCTGTTCTGCAACGACGGCCTGGGGAGGTTCTGTAACATCCAGCTCTTCAAATTCAAAGGTGTTTTCCTCAACCGGAACCCATTGAGAGCCGGTTTGACTACTCGGTGTGACTGCTGGTGCGGCGTTCTGTACAAGTTGTGCATCATTTTCTTCGGTTACGATTGCAAAAACATCAGGTTCAAACGTTGCAGCGGCAACCTCTGTCGCGGCTGTCGGCTGTTCAACTTCAGGGGTGAAGGCCCCCCAGATATCAGCCGGAGCTTCAGGTTGCTGATCAAAAACCGGGGTAGGGATGTCCACTAGTGAAGTTGAAACCTCCGGAGTCTGCTCGCGAACTGTATCAGGGGCAAGCTGCGGTGGCGTGACTTGTGCGGACTCTGCTCTTGATTTTCCAAGCTCTAAGAGTTCTTTTACCTTGGTGATGATTTGCTGTGACTCAAACGGTTTGGCGATAAAATCATCCGCGCCGCATTTTTTTGCTTTTTCTTCGTCAAACGGTTCAAATGAACCGGTCAGAATCAATATCGGTTTTGCAGCCAGTGACGGTGTCGAACGCACCATTTCAGCTACTTCGTAACCTGTCATTCCGGGCATCAGGGCATCAATCAGCAATATATCGGGGTTGATTTCACGGGCCTTATCGACAGCGGATTTGCCGTTGTCAACGACCGTCAAGGAGTATTCATCTCCTCCGAAAATGATGCCGATTACTTTCTGAATGGTAATACTGTCGTCGGCGACCAGCACTTTAATGCTCATCGATCCCTCCCTTGCTGAGTGGGTACGCAAAAATATTAGTACTGCAGACAACTAACACAGGCGTAATATCGTGTCAAGGTCTTAGCGTTTCAGGGAATTTTCATGCTGTTGGTAATCTCGGAAGCAATTCGCGGGGTCGAAAATATGGAGACGGCCAGACTCGATATATCACTCCGCAATTGGTTAAACTGTCGTACATCTGAGTAATCAAGACGCACTGTCAAAAGAATAACATATAAATCTTGTTCAGGGTCTATCCAGATTGATGAACCGCTGTATCCGGTATGCCCGAATGACATGTCAGAAAAATAGTGCCCTCGCGGTGACGAAAACGGCGAGTTGATATCCCACCCGAGCCCCCTGATAATTCTACCGTTGTTATAGAAGTACGGAGACGTCATCTGGGTTATGACCCGCTCCTTGAATACCTGTACCCCATTATATGTTCCCCGGTTAAGAATCATGGTTGCAAATTTGTTCAAATCGCTGGCACTGCTGAATAAGCCGGCGTGCCCTGCAACTCCGCCAAAACGGCGTGCATTCATATCCTGGACAACCCCCGCTGCGAGCGTTTTGTTCTGGCCTGCCGTGGGAGCTATTAAAGTAAAATCCCCCTGAGGTAAAAAAGTTGTTTCGGCCATGCCGGTCGGGGCATAGATATTTTCACTACAGAATTTGTCTAAAGGTGTATTGGCTGCGCGTTTAACCAGTTCTCCCAGTAGTATGAAGTTGATGTCAGCGTACCTGAAACGGTTTCCGGGCAGGGTGCCATTGTGTTGCAAAACGGCTTTTTCTATCAAACTCCGTAAGGGATCGTTATTTGTGATTTCAACATCATCCAACCCGGACGTGTGAGTTAATAAGTTGAGAATGGTAATTTCGTCGCGATCAGTACCTTCAAATTCGGGAAACCAGCGGGTTAGAGGATCAAGCAAACTGATTTTACCCTGTTCAAGCAGTTTCATGATGGCCGGTGCAGTCGCAAAGACTTTGGTGAGTGATGCGGTGTCAAACAACGTCCGTTCTGTAAGTGGCGGGGCGTTGACGTCCGGATACAGTCTCCCTTGAGCAGTGCTGTACAGTTGACCGGTATGGTTGCCGACAGCCACAACTCCGCCTGAAATCAGACCGCGCCGAATGGCATTCTCCAGCATAACGTCAATGGAAACGGCCCGTCCGACATCCATCAGGTCGTCAGCGGCGTTGATGGCAGTAGAAAGTGAAAGGAGTATTGCGGTTATTATAATAATACGAAAGATGATCACGGTGCGCCCAGTGGTCGTGCTTCACGACAAAAAAGCCCCCGCGTGCGGAGGCTCGAGAATAGAATGAAACTTCAGAATTATTTCAGGATCGGTAATCGGCGTTGATGCTGATGTATTCGTGGGTCAGATCCGAAGTGTACACGGTTGCGGCGCCGCTCCCGATACCGAGGTCAACCGATACGGTAAATTCCTTTTGTTTGAGAACTTCCGTGCCGCGAGCTTCGGCATCTTCACCGGCAAAGACGCCGTTTCTGGCCATGCAAACATCATCGAAGTGCAGTGATAGCAGTGATTGATCAACTTCAGCACCGGAATACCCGACTGCGCAAAAGATCCGTCCCCAGTTGGCATCCTGCCCGAAAAATGCGGTCTTGACCAGACTGGAGTTGGCTATCGCCAGGGCAGCCCGCTTGGCGTCGGAATCGTCTTTGGCGCCGCTGACCCGTATTTCAACAAACTTTGTGGCTCCTTCGCCGTCCTTTACGATCTGTTTGGCCAGAGAGAGCAGCACATCGCTGCAGCAGTTGCTCGAAGGCAACCGCCTCGGGCGATCCCGCGCGTGATAACCGGATTGCCGGCCATGCCGTTGGCCATGATCAGGCAGGTGTCGTTGGTGGACGTGTCGCCGTCCACGGTGATGGCGTTGAAGGAACTGTCCACCGCACGACGGAAGGACTGTTGCAGAAAGTCCGGTTCCACGGCGGCATCGCTGATGATGAAGGAGAGCATGGTGGCCATGTTGGGCATGATCATCCCGGCCCCTTTGGCGATTCCGGCCACGGTGTAGCTGACCGTCGCCGACTGCTCCGCTTCTGGCCTCCATCTTCGGGAAAGGTGTCGGTGGTCATGATGGCCTGAGGCCACGTCGTCCAGCGTCCCGGACGAAAGGCCTTCAATCAGTGCCGGTATGGCAGCGCGGATACGGTCCATCGGCATCTGCACGCCGATGACGCCGGTGGAGGAGACCTGCACCGCTTCGTCTGCAATCTCCAATCCCTCGGCAACCAGATCGGGCGGTCTCTCGGGCCACGACCATGCCCTGGTCGCCGGTGCAGGCATTGGCGTTGCCGCTGTTGACCACCAGTGCCTGAGCGTTGCCGCTTTTGATGTGCTCCATGGAAAGCAGGACCGGAGCGGCCTTGACGGCATTGGTGGTGAATACGGCACAGGCAGTGGCCGGAACTTCTGAGAAGATCAGGGCCAGATCCTTGCGTCCCGGTTTCTTGATGGCCGCTTCGACGGCGGAAAATTGAAAACCTTTTATATCCATTGGTGTACCTCTGATGAAATTCATTCCAGTGTACGGAATTTCCCTGTGGTCTTCAAGAGTAAAAAGAGAAAAAAGCAACGCCCCGCATTCCTCAATGGGAAGCGGGGCGTTGTGTGCACCGTCATTGCGGCTGACCGAGCTGCGTCGTCAGGAGATCCCCTTGGCGTTCAAAAATACGCCGTATTTTTTGTCTTCGCCTTGAATGTGCTTAACGAGCCATTCCTTAAGGAAGCTCAGGACCGTCATGGTCAGTACGCCTCCCGTTGCCTGTTCCTGGAATTTCTTTTGTAGATCGAGCACCTGTTTGACCAGTTTTTCATGCTCGGATTTGTGCCGGGCAAGGTCGGGGTAGCCGTTAGTTTGCATCACCTGCTCCTCATCCTTAAAATGGGTTGCAGTATAGGAAATCAACGATTGAAGTACGTCGCCAAGCGTTGCGTTACCCTGTCCCGCCTTCATTGCGTCATAAAGCTGATTAATGAGGTCCACCAGCTTTTTGTGCTGATCATCAAATTTCTTTACCTTTACGCTGAGAGTCTGACCCCATTCCATAATTGCCATCGTTATTCTCCTTCGACATGAATGATTATCGGCACAACTGCCGCACAGAATGCGATACCGCTAGTACCACGGCACACATGTTTTTTCAAGCGGTATAATGTAGTGCCCAACGAACCGCTAGAGTGTCTCCGCTGAATAACCGATACGTATTCCTCCCCAGTGTTTGCCGGCGATGACAATCGGTGTGGACATGTCGTTCATGACCTCGCCGGTGTCGCGCAGATATGTCTGCAGGAGAAAAATGTCCTCATTGGTGGCGGCGCGCAGGCCGGTCCTGTCGTTGAAGATTCGTTTAGTTCGGTTGCCATCCTTGTCTTTTTGCCTGTCGCCGGTCAAAAGCTGAGTGTAGCGCAAATTGTGCGAGGGGACGTAACCGGTACGGTCCACGCAAATGGCGTAAAACATCCTATTGTCTTTGGATACGATATCTTCCTGAATGGGAGAGATTATTTCGTCGAATAAGCGATCGAAGGGGGTGGTGAATTTCTGTGGGTAAGTGTCCTGAATAGGCTTGTAGTCGGAGCTAAAGAGCGTTTCTCGGCTTATTCGACCGCTGCTGATGGCGCTTTCCAGCGTTGCCACGACCCGGTCACGTAGCGCGGCCGCGAAGCCCTTGACCGAGTCATGGTTGTTGCCTACCTTGAATTTACCCACGGTGTTGTAGATCTTTTCTGCTGTTTCTGTAAGTTCTCCGAAGGTCAAAACGGCATTTCCCATCTGTGTCTCGATCTCACAAGAGGTCTCGGAAACCTGATGAATCTTATTAGTAATCTCGATTGTTGTTGCGCCCTGTTCCTCAGTTGCGGTGGCAATCGTATTGATCATGTCGGCTGATTCCGAAGCAAGCTTGAGGATGGCGGAAATCTGCTCGCTGGCCCGGTTGGAGTTGACTATTCCGTGCTCTACTCGTCCCTTTTCCTCTTCGATGGACTTCATGGCCTCACGTATATCCCCCTGGATTGACCTGATGATTGCGGCGATCTGCTGCGTGGAGGCAGAGGTTTTTCCTGAAAGCGATTTGACTTCGTCGGCAACGACGGCGAAACCACGACCAGCCTCGCCTGCTCGTGCAGCCTCAATAGCTGCATTCAGTGCCAGCAAGTTGGTCTGGTCTGCGACATCCTCGATCATGCCCACAATCTCGCCGATTTGACCGGACGATTGTTCCAATCGGTTCATGACGCCGAGCGTACGCTCGACCCCGATCCGGATCTGGTCGATGCTTTCAACCGTTTCTCCCACAACATTACGTCCGTCGATGGCTGATTCGTCCACATGTTTTGAGAGGATTGAAGCCTTGGCAGTTGTAGCAGCGACATCATTCAATGTGGCCGACATTTCCTCCGTAGCGACCGCCACGCAGGAGGACAACTCTTTCTGCTCGAAAATTGATGCGGCCAACCGTTCGATGCCGACCATGGTACGGCAGGAGGTGATAGCGACGTGCCCGGCCTGACTGTACAGATCCGAAATGATCTCACGGAGCTTTGCTACGAGACTATTGACATCCTCAGTCAACGTGCCGATCTCATCGGAAGATGTTACGGGTATTTTCATCGTCAGGTCGCCTTCGCCTCTCGATAACACCTGGATACTGGCTGAGACGTTAACGATATTCCTGATGATAGTCATACGCATAAAGAGGTACATGCCCCCGACGATCAGAATAAAACAGAGCGCTCCGACCGCACATTGCAACAGAGCCAGCCGCTTTGCGCCGTCATAACCGTCTTCTATCGAGGTGGTTAACATGATCGCTCCCGTATGGCCCGTCTCGGGGTGGCATGACTTGCAGCGCTGCTCGTTTGGGAGAGGTATGATTGTGGTTAGAGTATGAACACCATTAACGGTCTGTTTGGTACTGAGCTGTTTTCCGGTTTTGAATGTTTCAAGCACCATCGGATCAGCACCCGTGCCTCCACCCGATGGCTTGCCCTCTTTGCCGAAGATCGTCAGATCAAGCACCACTTTTTTATTTTTCAGTTGGTCGACGTAACGACTGACGGAATCTATGTCGTTCTTCACCATGAACTCTTCGATGGATTGTCTAATGGCGGACGCCAAATTTAGCGAGGACGATTCGTGCAGGCGGATTGTGGAGTTGAGCCCGAGCCAGAGTGAGGTGACTCCCATTACGCTGAATCCCAGAAATAGCGTGATTCCAATGATACAGAACACCTTTACCGCCAGTTTCATTTTCATGGTTATACCCTCTTTATTGAAATAATTTTACTGTATACGGCTGTACCTCCGGGAAGTCAATGAGATAAATATGTATTTCGTAAGGTCGATTGACCGTTAGATGAGTATGACAAATATGGATATGTCACAGAAGTCCGGGTGGATATTATGCAGGCACAAAACAGCGCGCCCCGCTTTCCAAATGGAATGCGGGGCGCGGGGATACAGCAATGCATCGTTTTAGTAAACGTTTATTTTATTTTCCGCAGCACTTTTTATATTTTTTGCCGCTTCCGCACGGGCAGGCGTCGTTGCGGCCGGCCACTTTCTGGCTTTTGGCAGGTTCCTGGACACGCTCTTCACCGCTTCCCAGATTGAAAACCATTTTTTTGCTTTGCATTTTTTCTTCCATCTCTTCTATTTCTTCGCCATCGTTATTTATCTGAACCCAATAAACACGTTCGATAATCTCTTCACGGATACGAGCCATTAATTCCATGAAAAGGTTGTAGGCCTCTTTTTTGTACTCCTGTTTAGGGTCTTTCTGACCATAGCCGCGCAGACCGATACCTTCCTTCAGGTGGTCGATATTCAGGAGATGGTCCTTCCAGTGGGTATCAATGGCCTGCAGCATCATGATCTTGATGAGGTGGTCGATAAGTTCGTCGCCCATCTCCCGTACCCGTGCATCAAAGAGGGCATGGGCCTGCTCACTGAGCGTGTCATGAAAATTGACGGGTGTCAGGCGGCTAATCATCTCCTGCGGTAGATCCAGCTGAAGATTAAAGTACTTGTAAACGGTTTCACTTATCCCCTGCCAATCCCATTCGTGCGGAGAAACCTTGTCAATGGCGAAGGCAGCGACAATATCCTCGATCGTATCATCAAGCATTTCCAGGAAGCTGTCGCGAATATCCTGACCTCCCAGAATTTCACGACGCTGGCTATAAATTACTTCGCGCTGCTTGTTCATGACGTCATCGTATTCGATGAGGTGCTTACGGATATCAAAGTTATGCGCTTCAACTTTTTTCTGAGCATTTTCAATCGACCGTGAGATCATGCTGTGAGTAATGGCCTCACCCTCTTCAATTTTGAGAAGATCCATGATTTTGGCGACGCGTTCCGATCCAAAAATCCGGAGAAGATCATCTTCCAGTGACAGGTAGAATTTTGAAGAACCGGGGTCTCCCTGACGACCTGAACGGCCGCGCAACTGGTTGTCGATACGACGTGATTCGTGCCGTTCGGTCCCGAGGATGTGAAGGCCACCCAGTTTGACCACTTCATCATGCTCGGCAAGACATTCAGCTTTATACGTGGCAAGCACAGCTTCATATTGCTCGTCGGTAGCTTCCGGGTTTGCCCGGCGCCACTGCTTGGCCAGAGCATCCGGATTGCCGCCCAGCACGATGTCGGTTCCGCGGCCGGCCATGTTGGTGGCGATCATGATAGCGCCTTTACGTCCGGCCTGAGCTACAATCTCCGCTTCACGCTCATGCTGCTTGGCATTCAGTACGCTGTGCGGCACACCCTGACGTTTCAGCAGTTCGGACAGCACTTCCGACTTTTCGATCGAGATGGTTCCGACGAGGCATGGCTGACCGGCAGCATAATGCTCTTTGATATCCTCGATAACCGCTTTAAACTTTTCCTTTTCGGTTTTGTAAATGACATCCGGAAAATCCGGACGCAGGAGCGGTCGATTGGTCGGAATGACACAGACATCGAGTTTGTAAATTTTATGAAATTCTTCAGCTTCGGTATCGGCGGTTCCGGTCATCCCGGACAGTTTGGTGTACATGCGGAAAAAGTTCTGAAAGGTGATGGTTGCCAGGGTCTGGTTCTCATTTTCGATCTTGACCCCTTCTTTTGCCTCAATCGCCTGGTGCAGGCCGTCGGACCAGCGGCGGCCGGGCATGAGACGACCGGTAAACTCGTCAACAATCAGGACTTCGCCGTCTTTTACCACATAATCCACATCAAGCTTGTACATGGCATGGGCGCGCAGGGCCTGGTTGACATGATGAAGAATTTCGATGTTGCGGGGATCATACAGGTTGTCTATTTTCAGAAGCTTTTCGACCTTCAGAACACCCTGTTCGGTTAAAGCGGCACTCTTGGCCTTTTCATCAATGGTGAAATCACCGGTATACTGCTTGCGTTTGCCGGAAAGAGTATTTGCCTCGACTTCGAGTACTTCACCTTTTTCCAGTTTTGGAATGATGGCGTTGATAACGTAGTATTTGTCGGTTGAATCTTCGGTAGGGCCGGAAATGATCAGCGGAGTACGGGCCTCGTCGATCAGAATCGAGTCAACTTCGTCAACGATAGCGTAGTTAAAACCGCGCTGAACGTAGTCGTCCAGATCAAACTTCATGTTGTCCCGCAAATAATCAAAGCCGAATTCGTTGTTCGTTCCATACGTAATATCGGCCGCATAGTTGATGCGGCGCTGGTCATCTTCAACACCATGAACGATGATGCCGACCGTCAAACCGAGGAAACTGTACAGGCGACCCATCCATTCGGAGTCGCGTTTTGCCAGATAATCGTTGACAGTAACGACGTGAACCCCTTTGCCGGAAATGGCATTAAGGTAGGCGGGTAGGGTGGCTACCAGAGTTTTCCCCTCGCCGGTTTTCATTTCGGCAATTTTTCCCGAATGGAGTACCATGCCGCCTATCAGCTGTACGTCAAAATGGCGCATACCGAGTACACGTTTACTTGCCTCACGGCAGACGGCAAATGCCTCGGGGAGCAATGAATCAAGGGACTCCCCTTGAACGTGACGCTCTTTGAATTCTACGGTCTTATGTTTCAATTGTTCATCGGAAAGTGAAGAAATTGAGGCTTCAAGGGCATTTATCTTATCAACAATCGGCCACATTTTTTTAAGTTCACGTTCATTCTTGCTGCCGATAAATTTTCTTATAATGGAACTGAACATGTAGAATATCTCCCGAAGGTAAAATAAGTGATAAAGAGCTTGCCACGATAACACAACCCGTCAGATTTTGCCATAAGCCTTTAGTTCTTCCGATGCACTATTGCCTACCGCCGTATCAGGATTATACGTTAAAACGGAAATGCATGACGTCGCCATCCTTGACGATGTATTCTTTCCCCTCCAGCCTCATCAACCCCTTTTCCTTGGCACCGGCTTCTCCGCTACTGTTGATAAAATCATTGAAACCGATTACTTCGGCCCGAATAAATCCTTTTTCAAAATCGGTGTGAATCACGCCCGCAGCTTGCGGAGCCTTGGTTCCGTTGACTATTGTCCAGGCGCGAACCTCTTTGACCCCGGCGGTGAAATATGTGATGAGACCTAATAACGCATAGCCATTTCGGATGAGCCGATCGAGGCCGGCTTCTGCCAACCCCATATCGTCGAGAAAAGCCTTTTTTTCCGGGCCATCAAGCTCGGCAATTTCCGCTTCCAGTTTACCGCAGATAACAACAACACCTGCGCCTTCAGATGCGGCAATGTCACGAACCTTGGCAACGTTAGGGTGGGTGCCCTCCAGGTCGTCTTCAGCTACGTTTGCAACATAAAGCACCGGTTTGTCGGTCAGGAGATGCAGGTCACGCATCCAGATTTTTTCATCCTCATTCTGGGCAACGCCTTGAAGCTTCTTGACCTGTTCAAGCAGAGCTCGGACCCGAAGATAAAAATCAACTTCATCTTTCGCCTTCTTGTCACCGCTGCGCGCCATCTTTTCAGCACGTTGCAATTTCTTTTCGATTGTATCAAGGTCAGCCAGAGCGAGCTCAGTATTAATGACTTCAATATCGTCAGCAGGCGAAACACGGCCATTTACATGAACGATGTTGTCGTCATCGAAGCAGCGAACGACGTGAACGATCGCATCAACACTGCGGATGTGGCCCAGAAACTGGTTGCCGAGACCTTCCCCCTGGCTGGCACCCTTGACGAGTCCGGCGATGTCGACAAATTCAATGGTCGTTGGTTGTATTTTTTGGGGGTTGACGATTGCGGATAATTGGTCCATGCGAGGGTCAGGTACCTGAACAATTCCGACATTCGGTTCAATCGTACAAAATGGATAATTTGCAGATTCGGCTCCGGCAGAGGTGAGAGCATTAAATATGGTTGATTTGCCGACATTCGGCAGTCCGACAATTCCGCAGTTAAAACCCATAGTTTATCCTTCCAGAAAATTCTTGTTATTGTAGAGACTCATTGACTTTAGGGAGCCCTTCTTTAAGCATTAGTTCAAGCATTTCTATGCCGCCGTCAAGTACTCGGGAAAGTACTTCCATCTGATCGGGAGGGATTTTGCCAAGAACATGACCGGTCGTGTCCCCGTGTAGTGATTTTCCGATGCCTATCCGAAGTCGGATAAAGTCGCCCTTGCCGAGGTTTTCCATTATGGAGCGCAAGCCGTTGTGTCCGCCATGCCCGCCTCCATGCTTAAAACGTACGGTTCCAAACGGAAGATCAAGTTCATCATGGATGACGATCAGATTTGAAAGAGGGAGCTTATAGAATTGGAGAGACTGCATGACAGAGTTCCCGGACAAATTCATGAATGTCTGAGGTTTAAGCAGTATCAGGCGGTGTCCGGCAAAATTCCATTCTCCGTAAAAACCTGAAAAAGATTTTTTAGAAATTGAAATATTTTCCAGATGTGCAAGACGATCCAAAAAAAGAAAACCCGCATTATGGCGGGTCCATTGATAGGTGGGGCCGGGATTGCCCAGCCCCGCAACTATATAGGTACTCATACTCGATTTAAATATGCTATGCAGCAGCCGGAGCTGCAGCCGGAGTTTCTTCTTCCTTGACTCTGCCAAGAACGCTGACAACAGGAATTTTTGGCTGGTCGAGAATTACGATTCCTTCAGGCAGGGGAATCTCGCTGACATGAATCGAGTGGGCATATTTTGAGATCAGAGACATCAATAGTAATGTTGTCCGGGATGTTTCCCGGCAGGCATTCGATGTGCAGTTCATGGTGAGCCAGATCGAGCAACCCGCCTTCTTTTACGCCGATCGCAGTGCCAGTTAAAACAACAGGGACGGTGACTCGAAGTTTTTCATTCGGATTGATGCGATGGAGATCGACGTGTTTGAAAGTGCGCTTGATTGGATCACGCTGAATATCTGCAACAATTGCAATATTCTGGTCGAGGCTTCCTCCACCAATCAAGGTGATCAGATTGTTCTGCCCACCTGCACCGGAGATTGCATCCTGCAGATCACGGATTTTGATACTCACCGGCATCGGGTCAACTCCCTTGCCGTAAACAACACCTGGTACCATATCGGCATTACGAAGTCTTCGGCTTACGCCCGTACCGGTCTTGGTGCGTAGTTCAATATTCATTTGTTTCTGTTGCATACGTTCCTCCACGTGTAGTGACGGGTCAACCCCGTCCTATTCATAACCAAGTATATTTGGTGCTATACAAAAAGTGAACTTACCGATTCATCCTCATGGATGCGCCTGATTGCTTCAGCCAACAGGTCTGCAACAGAAAGCATTCTGATTTTTGTTGTTGCATTTTCTGTGTTGCCGTCAGGAATTGTATCAGTCAACACAACTTCTTCAATCTCTGAAGCATTGATTCGGTCAATTGCAGGGCCTGAAAGCACTCCATGTGTGGCACAGGCGTAGATAGCTTTGGCTCCGTTTGCCTTGAGTGCCTTAGCCGCCTGGGTCAAGGTGCCAGCCGTATCAATCATATCATCGAGAATAATGGCAATTTTATCACGAACATCGCCGATCAGGTGCATTACTTCAGCTACGTTAGGGCCGGTACGGCGTTTGTCAATTACGGCGAGAGAATATTCCAGGCGCTTTGGCAAAGGCACGGGCTCTTTCGGTGCCGCCGGCGTCAGGAGAGACCATGACGACCTGTTCGCCCTTAAAGCGATCTTTAAGATAATTAAGGATTACCGGCGCAGCGTACAGATTGTCAACCGGGATATTGAAAAAACCCTGGATTTGACCGGCGTGCAGGTCAATAGTGACAACTCTGTTGACGCCGGCAGTCGTAATCAAGTCTGCAACGAGCTTTGCAGTGATCGGCGTACGCGGCGCAGCTTTGCGATCCTGGCGGGCATAGCCGTAATAGGGGATCACTGCCGTTATGGTGGCGGCCGATGCGCGCTTCAATGCATCGGTAATAACAAGTAACTCCATCAGGTTGTCATTGGTCGGTGCGCAGGTTGACTGAACAACATACACGTCGCGACCGCGAACGTTTTCTCCGATTTCCACCATAACTTCACCATCGGAGAAGCGACGAACTTTGGCAGCGCCGAGCGGGACGCCAAGGCTGCGGCATATTCTTTGAGCCAGATCAGGATTTGAATTGCCGGAAAATATTTTGATTTTATCATGCATGGCGATTAAACACCTCTCAAACAAGGGCAGAGTAAAAAAGCAAGTGCTAAAGAAATAGAAGATATACTAAAACATTCACTAAAATGCAACTTCTTTCAATGTACAGTGCTGAAGGAGGTAGTCATACATACCGCATGAAACTGTCACCTATTCACAAGAATTCCTTCCTGAAGGGCAAAAAACATAAAATCACGGATTTCGTCACTGGTAAGTCCGGTTTCTGACATGACGTTACTGTTGATCCCGTCACTAATTCTCTCAAGAAGGAGAATGTATGGAGCTGCAAGCGACTCTGTGCATACCGAGTTATTATTACGGTAGATGACCGCTTGAGATCCAGAAGGGGAAAGGTTCTCGTACATCCAGCGAATACGTGGCTCACCGCAATCAAGAAGTTCCTCGATTTCGTACGTAAAATGAACGATTCTGGCCGATGGAGCGAGCCTGACGGCAGCATCGAGCACGTTGACAGGCACCAGAAAATCTGCACGTCGTTCCGCCACGGGGGCAAGCAGCACTGCGGCGTAGTGATGGTGATAGTTTGCAAGGTCAAAAACAAGAGGCAGAAATTGCTTCACTTTTTTGCCACTGAATAGGTCCTTCAGAAAAAGCTGCTGCATTTCCCAGACGTCGTCGTCACTGAAATCAGACTCATTCGTGCAATGGCCCCGACGATCAATCAGCCAGACACTGAATTTCTGTAATAAATCTGACGGCTTCAGACCAAGGACGGCGACAACGGCATTAAACCATGCGACCGCTTTACCGCGTGTATAAAAAATGTCGCACGCGGCAGCCAGTTCGGCAGCTGCAGCCATGTCAATGGCGCTGAAACGGTCGGTCTCCACCAATACATAAGGGGCGTGCCTGTCCCAGCGCATAGCAAGATCCGTCCCGCGGGACGCCAGCCGGGTTCCGGGCAGAACTGCCAGTGGAAAAATATCGAGATGATTCGGGTAAAGCGACAGCGCATAGTCCAGGCTGTGACGAAACCCATCAAGAGAGTCTCCTGGAAGTCCGTACATAAGGTCAAAACCGAAAACCGCGCCACTCTCATTCAGCAGTCCGACCTTTGCGGTAAAGTCAGCTTTGTTGAATGAGCGGCCAACCAGCGTGAGAACGTCTCGATCCGCGCTCTGCAGACCAATTTGCAGTGAACATGCAATCTGGGCAAAAAGTTCTGCCATTTCACGGTCAATGAATTCATTGCGAACTTCAAAATGAAAGTGAATGTCCGGAGCGATATGTTTGATCATCCTCAGAATTTTTTTGGCACGTTCCCGATCACTGTTGAAGGTTGAATCAAGAACAAATACCTGTGAAACGCCGGTGGCGGCAAAATGCCGTAATTCGGATTCAATTCTTTTCAGAGAAAAATGTCGTACGCCGTGTACACCGCGCGAATCAAAACAGAAGTCACAGGTAAAACTGCAGCCTCGCGATAGCTGCCAGAGTACACCGGGAGTGGCATGGGTATCGATCATCCCCGTTAGATAGGGAGAAGGTATAGAATCCAGGCTTGTAATAGGAGGTGGGGGAGGGAGTATGGCTGAGCCGGGGATCAGGATGCCAGGTATTCCCGAGTAATCTCCATTAGCCGCCAACGTTTGACAAAACGATAAGAAGGGGATTTCTCCTTCGCCGACGATAACGAAGTCGAAGGTGCCAATGTTTACGACAGATTCGGGATCTGCTGTGACTTCCGGTCCCCCGCAAAACAGCTTGACGGCGGGATGACAACGCTTTAGTTCTGCGGCAATTTTACAACTGAGGTCGCGATTCCAGACATACATCGAAAAGCCGATCGCAACGGGGTGGGATTCGGCAAGCTTCGCGGCGCAGGTAGCAGCATCCTGCCCGAGAAAAAAATCAACCAGCTCGATAGAAACAGAGCATTTATGCGCATATGCCTTAAGAAATGCGTTCGCCAGGGGAATTGATTGCGGCGAGGGCGTTGGGTGAATTGAAACGAGATTTATCAACACGCTGCGTACGTCCTTGCTTTACCGCCCCGGGCGGCGTGGGGGCTCAGGAATAAAAAAGGTCAGCCTTAAAAGCTGACCTTAACAGAAGTTGGCTGGGGCGCCAGGGATCGAACCTGGGAATGCCGGAATCAAAATCCGGTGCCTTACCGCTTGGCGACGCCCCAATAGAGAAAAGTGTTAATCAGAGTGTTTCTACCGTTGCCGCAAACCAGTTTGTGCCTTTTGTGATTTCCCGGCGGGCTGTTTCTGCACCATCAAAACTTTTAAAAATACCGAAAATTGTCGGGCCGCTACCCGACATCATGCTTCCTACCGCACCCATGTTCATCAGGCGCGCCTTGATGTCGGCAATTACCGGAAATGCCGAAATTGTTACTGATTCCAGATCGTTTGATAAAATAGAAACAACTTGTTCAATCGACTCGAAAAACTCCGGCAGTTTATTCAGCTCGCCCCTACTTGTCAACTGTAAAGATCGATAAACCCAGGCAGTTGAAACATGAACACCAGGATTGATAAGTAAAATCCAGCACTTCGGCATGTTCGGTAACGGAGTAAGTTTTTCGCCTATCCCCTCGGCAAGCGCAGTTTCTTTGAAAATGAAAAATGGGACATCAGCACCAAGTGTACAGCCGATTTCCATAAGTTCTTGTTCAGCCAGGCCAAGTTGTAACAGTTCATTCATCCCCATCAGTACGGATGCGGCGTCGCTGCTCCCCCCTCCCAGTCCTGCGGCAACCGGAATGTTTTTAATGATTTCAATATTTACACCGGTACTGCATTTTGCACGATCAATCAGTACCCGTGCAGCTTTCCAGGCAATATTATCAGCGCCATCGGGGGCTCCCTTCGAGTTGCAGGTAACGTTGATGTCGGGAGTATTTGTCAGGGTAAGGGTGATTTCATCACACAGGTTCACACGCTGCATGATCATGCGAAGATCATGATATCCATCGGGTCGTTTTCCAATAACATCAAGCAGATAGTTGATTTTTGCGGGGGCGGCCATGGTCAGTGTATTCACAAAAACTCCGTAAATGTGCAAGTGGTCTGCGTGCTTGTTATATTAATAATCATCGTTTTTGTCGAGCAGGAAGTTGTTTTGATGCCATGAAATGAATTTGACAGGTTTACAAGCAGTATGCTACCTCTGAAAAATCGTTTTACGAGAGAATGAAGGAGTTGAATATGATGTTTAAAAATATTCGTGAAGATATCAACTCGGTTTTTGAACGCGATCCGGCCGCTCGAAATGTGTTGGAGATCATTTTTTGTTATCCAGGCTTGCATGCGCTCTGGTTCTATCGTATTGCCCATTGGTTCTGGATTCACGAGTTCTTTTTTATCGGCCGTTTTACGTCCCATATCGGACGGTTTTTGACCGGTGTTGAAATACACCCGGGGGCCAAGATCGGTCGTAAATTTTTTATTGACCATGGTATGGGGGTTGTCATTGGCGAGACTGCTGAGATCGGTGACAACGTGACTCTCTACCATGGAGTCACGTTGGGCGGTGTTACCTGGGACAAGGTTAAACGGCATCCGACTCTGCTGGATAACGTGGTGATCGGGTCGGGAGCCAAGGTTTTGGGTCCTTTTACGGTTGGTAAGGGTGCAAAAATCGGTTCAAATTCTGTCGTTGTTAAGGCAGTGCCGGATAACGCAACGGTTGTCGGCATCCCGGGGCGGATGGTAATGGCTGAAGAAAAAAAGGACGAGGGGCGTGCAGATCTACAGCATGGGCAGTTACCGGACCCGGAAGCCAAGGCGATCGCCTGCCTCTTCGACCAGATTCGTGAACTGGAACGAAAATACGATGTTCTTGCGGCTGAACATGAAGAACTTAAAAACAGGATTATTTCTAAATGATAAAACGACAAACGACCATAAATCGTATTTTTAAAGTATCCGGTATAGGACTCCACAGTGGCCAGGAAGTGACCTTGGAGTTTCTTCCCCGTCGTGAATTCGGCATCGCGTTCGTATACAAGGGGCACCTTATTCCTGCTCGCTACGACATGGTAGGTGACACCCGTCTCTCGACCCAGATTGGCCTTGATGGTGTTTCTGTTTCGACTATTGAACACCTGATGGCGGCACTCTATTTTTCCGGCATCACAAACTGTCTGGTTTACATCGACGGTCCCGAAGTGCCGATTCTGGATGGTTCAGCCTGGGAATTTTATCAGGGGATGTGGAAGGCAGGAGTGTATGAATTTCCTGAGACAGGAGTATATTTGAAGGTGCTGCGCCCGATAGAGGTGCATCACAACGATTCCTGGGTCAAGGTCAAACCGCTCAATACACTTGAAATCACTATGTCGATTGAGTTTCGTCCTCCGGTAGGAAAGCAGAAAAAACGGGTGACTGACGTTGAAAACGCTTTTGCAATCATTAATTCCCGTACGTTTGTGCTTCAGGAAGAGATCGAAGCTATTCGCAAGATAGGTCTGGCCAGAGGTGGGTCACTCGATAATGCCGTGGTAATCGGGAATGACGAGATAATGAATCCGCGCGGTCTGCGTTACAAAAAAGAGCTGGTTAATCACAAAATTCTCGACTTGATCGGCGATTTTTATACCAGTGGTTATCGCATTCTGGGAAAAGTCGAGGCCAACAAGACGGGTCATTACCTTAACAACCTGCTGCTCAGGGAGCTTTTCTCGGATCCGCAGAATTACGGCATTTATTGACCCCGGTTACTTACCCAGAATCACTTCTCCGGTGTCGGTGAACAGCTTCACCGGCAATTCAAATGCCCTGATAAATATATTCAAAATCCCCTTACTCATCGATTTCACCGGAATGGCACTGACCTGTGGGTCGGACCATTTTCCCTTGGCTTCGAAATAGGCGGTCAGCAAATCCTTGTCTTTACCCGTCAATAGCCAGCCAACAATTGGAATCCGGTTGACGATCTTGTCGACCGTTTGAAGCGGCTGGGCTCCAAGGGTGAGATCCAATTCTTCTTTAACAATATCAGCCTTTCCGACAATCGATACATTGATGGCGTTACTGCTTATGAAGAGATCCTGAGTGGACAGAATGCCATCTTTAACCGCGATACTCCCTTTAATACTGCTGTAGGGCATGCCACCGGAAGTCATATCGGGCAGTTTGAATCTGAGTAACTGGGAAACATTCAAAATCGAGAAAACTTTGGAGAGTGTGCTGAATTTTCGCAACTTTCCACTGTTCATCTGTAACCGAATATTTCCCAAAGCGCTCTTTTTGATATCGACAAGTGTATTTCCGCGTGCCGTTAGATCTCCATGAAGTGTCAACGTACCGGTAACTTCTCGCGAGATATCGAGAATCGCGAAAAGTTTTTCTGCATCTGCTCTTGAAATATCGAGAGTGAGGTCATAGCGATCACCCAAATCGCCCTCGTGGGCAATTCTCCCCTTTGCAGTAAGTTTGCCGCCGTACACTCCAGCTGTCAGGTTCTGCAGATAAATGGTGCCGTTCTCTTGTTGAGCAGAAGCATTAAATTTACTGAACGACAACTTTCCGAAAGTGCCGGCTTCGATTGCAAGAGTCATTTTTACATCCATACCAGGACTTTGCGGATTTTCCGTCTTTTGAGCAGATGACAAAAATATGCGCAGATCATCAAGATTGAGTTTTGTCGATGTCATGGAGATGGTCGCCTGCCGGGTACGACCGGTCTGGTAAACTCCACTTAGAGCGAAATTGGATGAATTTATCAGCCCGGATACGCTGTGTAAGTCTACGGAGTCCTTGCGCACGGTACAGTTAACGTTTAGACGCCTTATGCCGGCATCGGGACGAGCTTCAGAAATATTTATGTCACGAAGGTAAAGCTGCGGTGATGAAAGCGTTATGTCCGCTTCGGGGTGTTTAAGGCTTTTTATGGCGGCTCTCATGGTAATCATAGAGCTGCCATAGCGGGCGGCAAGAGTGGATGTTTCAAGACTATTTCCCTTGAAAGTAATCAAACCGCTGATTCCGCTGATCTGTTTCAGTGTATCATCTGGCTGGATGCTCAACCGAGTAAGAGCTACAGTCCCCTGGTAATTCATAGCGCTCATATCTTCCGGATCGCCCCCACCTTTCATGTGAGCCTGCACAGTTCCCTGCGGCTTGTACTTTTTCCACATGGAGAGAATCGGCAGAGTTTCATTCATAACGAACCGGTTGGTCTGTAGATCAAAACCGAGATACGGCTTTTCTCCGTAGCCGATCAGGCCGCTGCCGGAGATAACAAGCGGCTGAAGATTGTAGTTCACTGACGTGACTTTGGTGGACTCTTTACCGATAACGGTACTGAATTTTAGAGTATTCGGCATTGATAACGGTTTGCTGACGTAGCCGGGTAGTGAATAGGCCGCTTGTTTGAGATCCCAGTCACCATTTAATCTGTAGGCGGAATAATGACCGCTGCCGGAGAGCTGTAACGAAGAGCTGTTATTGTACTCAAGTTTTGGAATGCCCGCCATTTTTGCTAGCCAGGCCATTTCAGGGGCGTAAGGAGTGATATTCATCTTAACGGGATAATCGGCCGTCTTGTCGGTATTGTACTCAGTGATCGAACCATCAAGCGAAAAGGGAGATGTACCGAAGTTGCCGGTCATGCCGATCAAATTAAAATTTTTACCTTTAAGTTCAACAATACCCTTTAAGTTATTGAACGATGGAGCTTTTGGACCATAACTCAAGACCGCCTTTTCTACCGGCCCGCGAATCATGAGGGTATTGTAGTTCTGGCCAATCTCCATATGGGCGATCTGGCTTACCCGCCCGTCCAGAATCCCGGTGTCGAGCTTGAATATTCCGGATTTTATCTTGTTTTCGATATAATCAGCCGTTCCGCTTTCAATTATCCCATACGGCACATAATTTCTGACATCTTCATAGCGGAATGTTGACGGGGTGCTCGCTTTGGCAACGATGCGCGGATCTTTGGTCAGATAATCCTGTAACTGAAAACTGCCCTTGATCCTGAACCCCTCCATACTGAGGTTTACAGTGGAAATGTCGATCAATTGTTTTGTCAGTACAGCTGTATACTCAAGTTGAAGGGCTTTAGGCGAGAGTGACGTATGAAAAACTGTCGGCCATTTGACGGTTGCACCGCTGATCAGAATTTTTCCTTTGGCAGAAAAGTCCTGCGGTTTCCCCTTGAAGGTGGTGGTGAGATCAAGTCTGCCGCCGCTGTTGGCAAAGGGAATAAACCGCCCGAAATAGGGCCAGAATCTGCCGATTTCGGCCTGTTTAAGAGACAGGCTGCAATCGATAACCGTCTCAAGTAACGATGTATCACTTGAGGGGAGCCGCACGCTGCCGGAAAGGGAAATATGGGTGGGGGCGCCGCTCGCAGCAGGAATATCGGCAGCCAATTTGAGATGCCCTTTTTGTCCCCGTTCGAGGTGGTCTGCCGTGAGAGATATGTTACGCAGAGCGGCAGAAAACGGTGCTTTTCGTTCTGCCATATCACTCCAAAGTATCGTCCCCTTGTTTATGCGGATTTTTTTAAAATTAACGCGCACACCATTGGTACTCGGCTTCAACAGGTCGTCTATATTAAGGGTGCCGTCTGAGGTGCGAAACAGTGAAATGGTCGTATCATCCAAAATAAGGTTCTTTAATTCAACCTTTTTTTCCAGTAAGGGTATCAGGGCTAGTTGCACGGTTATCTTCGGGGCCGATATAAAATCGGCACCTCCATCACGTTCTTTGACAGTAAATGATTTAAATTCAAACGATGGACCAAAATGCCAGGCAAAGGATCCGGAACCGAAACTGACCGGACGATTGAGACTTTGCTGGAGAGCCGTTATAATTTCATTGCGGTACGCATTTACATCCAGCAGATAGGGGAGAAAAAAAGCCGTGGCTGTTACCAGTGTAACGACTGTTACCAGTAGAATGCCGGATACTTTGATAAACCGGGATGAAATTTTCATGTCGTCGGCCTTTCTGCTGTGACCCTGACACGACGGATCCGTTTTCTATCAACGCTTTCTACCGTAAAGCGGGTATCCTGAAACATGATGCTTTCACCCTGCTGTAGCATGTGTCCAGCCTGAGCCAGCAAGAAGCCTGCAATTGTAGAATAGGGGGCATCCTCTGGCAGATGCAGATTGAGCCGGAGATTGACTTCACGCATTGTCAGCATTCCATCCAGTAGATAATCGTTATTATCCTCAACACACTGCTCCGGAGAAACATCGTCAAATTCATCGTCTATTTCTCCTACGATCTCTTCAAGGAGATCCTCCAACGTTATGATTCCCTCAAATCCGCCATATTCATCAACAACAAATGCCATATGGGTGCGAGCTGACTGCATCTGTTTCAAAGCGGTGCTTAATTGGGCGTTGGCCGGGATAAAGCGGGGCTGGTGAATAAGAGAGCCGAGATTGAAATCCGGCCTATCCACATGAGACAGAAACGGTTCAAGATCTCGTCTGACAACGATGCCGATGATATTGTCGAGTTGATCCTGAAAGACCGGCATACGAGAAAATCCGTGCACATTAAATGCAGACTGTGTTTCTTCAAGGGATGCTGTGACGGGAAGGGCGGCCACAGCACTTCGTGGTATCATGACGTCCTGAACTTCCGAATCGGAAAATTCAAAAATGCGGTGAAGCAGTTGCTGCTCGTCGGCTTCCAGCGCACCGCTTGTGTGCGAAATGTTTATGATCTGCCGTAATTCATCTACGGTATACACACTTGCATGGTCGGGTGAGACCTGTAACCCCATCAATCGAACGGTGCTTCTTCCGGCAAAATCCAGAACTCGAATCGGCCAACTGAACAATGTGTGAAAAAGTCGCAACGGCCATGCAACGGCCAAGGCAACACGCTCCGCCCGATCGAGTGCAAGCGTTTTTGGGGCGAGTTCACCCAACACAATATGCAGGAAAGTTATGAGGGTAAACGCACAGGTAAACGCAATCGTGTGGCGGACAGCATTGGAAACAAGACCATGAAGGGGTGATTCTAACAGCCGGGAGAGCGCTGGCTCGCCAATCCAGCCCAACGCCAACGACGCCATGGTGATACCGAGCTGAGTCGCGGATATATAGGAATTAAGGTTGTCGAGAAGCCCCAGTAATGTTGCGGCGCGAGCATCGCCACTTTCTACAAGCGAGACAACCCGTGATCTGCGAACCGAAACGAGCGAAAATTCCGCGGCTACGAAAAAACCGTTTGCAGCCACCAGAAGCAGCATAAGAAAAAGATAGAGTATCGTGTTATTCATGACTTCATATTCCATCCAGAAGAGGGTGATGTCAACCGCAACATGCCAATTATTATTATCGTTTGACCATTAATTTATTTCATGCTAGTTTTTATCACTTAATATTTTATTCGAAATGGAATTTTATCCTCGATGTACATGCGGCTGATCATACTGCTATTTTTCCTGTTTCCCGCCGCGTGCTCCGGCGTTGCTTCGACTCTTGAAAACACCTCACAAGTCGCTCCCACGATCCATAATAATCATGCCCGCTCCCTGTATCTGTTTTCTCGGGCACGGCTTGCTGCTCTTGAAGGCGATTATCCCACTGCCCTGAACCTGCTGCGCGAAGCAATATCGCTTGAACCGAATTCGGCCAGGCTGCACGGAGAAGTGGCCGACATCAAGCTCAAAATCGGTCAGATCCCTGAAGCCCTTGAATATATCAATAAGGCAATTGCACTTGATCCAAACTATCGCCCCCCGTATGTTCTCGGAGGAATCATATTGGCATCGGCCGGTAAGGATGTGGAAGCGGCGGATTTTTTACGCAAAGCGGTCAAGCTTGATCCATCCAAGGAAGATGCCTATCTGCATCTGGCCCTGTCACTTACGCGACTGTTTGAATACGAAGAAGCAGTCTCTACACTCAAGGCGCTGGTCAAACTGAATCCCGATTCAGTTCTTGGATATTATTATCTTGGCCGCACCTATAGCCAGATGAAGCTCTATCGTGATGCTCTCGGGTATTTTGTCAAGGTACTGGAACTGAAACCGGATTTTGACCAGGCAATTATCGACAAGGCCGCAACGTACGAGGCAATGGGTGATTATTCGAACGCTATTGATACATACCGTGTGCTTGTTGACCGGGACGAACATCGGGCGGCCGTACTACAGCGCCTGATCCAGTTGCTGCTCCAGCAGCGTCGTTTCACCGAAGCGCTGGAATATCTTCGCTTGGCTGCTCAATCCGGTCTGGGCGGCCAGGAAACAATGCGAAAAATCGGACTGGTGCACCTCGAACTTGAGCAGTATGACGACGCGATTGCCGTTTTTGGCGCCATGCTTGAAAAAGATCCTTCTGCAAGCAATATCCGCCTCTATCTTGGCATTGCGTATGAAGAAAACGGTGAACTGGATGATGCCTATGCCGAGTTTAGCAAAATTCCCAAAAGTTCGGCACAGTATCTTGAAGCGGTCAGTCATATCGCATTAATACTGAAGGAACAGGGCAAAACTGACGCTGCAATCGGCGTCTTCAAGGAAGCGATTGAGACAAATCCGAGCAATCTTGAGCTGTATCTGAATCTGTCTTCACTGTACGAGTCAATTGACAAGCCTCAAGCCGGTCTCGAAATTCTGCTTGAAAATGAAGAGCAATTTAAGAAAGATCCCCGTCTGCACTTCCGAATTGGTGTGCTGCTGGACAAGATGGGCATGCGCACTGAATCGATTGATCGGATGAAGCAGGTGCTGGAGCTTGATCCGAAAGACGCCCAGGCGCTTAATTATCTTGGCTATTCGTATGCCGAAATGGGAATACACCTTGAGGAAGCTCTGAAATACATCCAGCGGGCTATTGCCATCCGTCCTCGTGATGCGTTTATACTCGACAGCCTTGGCTGGACCTATTTTAAACTTAAACGCTATGATGATGCAGTCGAGGCGCTGGAAGAGGCGGTCACACTGGTTGATGATGATTCTACCATTGTGGAACATCTGGGTGATGTGTATGCAGCACGCAGAAATGTCAAAAGAGCGCTGAAGAAGTATCAGAGAGCGCTTGAATTAGCCCCCGAGCGCAAGGAACTCGTCGAAAAGATACATAAGCTTAAAGGGGAGCAGAGCGAGAAATGATGTCATCGCCTGTTGTGCGATGCCTGCTGATGTCGCTGCTCTTCAGCGTAGTTCTTGGTGCGTGCAACCAACCGGAGACACCACCCGCACCCGTTGTTCCTGCTGCATCTTCCGTCCCCGTTACCGGCGATTCACTCGTTGAAGGCACCATTGGCGAAGCCTCCACCCTCATTCCTCTTCTCGCAACCGACTCAGCCTCTCATGCCGTGGCCGGCCAGATCTACAACGGACTGGTCAAATATGACAAAAATCTGAACATTGTCGGTGATCTGGCAGAATCCTTTGATATCTCCAAGGACGGTCTGATTATCACGTTTCACCTTCGTCATGGTGTAAAGTGGCATGACGGCGCTCCATTAACTTCGAAAGATGTGCTGTACACCTATCAGGTCACGATAGATCCCAAAACCCCCACCGCGTACGCCGAAGATTTCAAACAGGTCAAGAATATTTCTGCTCCTGATGATCACACTATTAAAGTGACCTACGACAAGCCCTTTGCACCGGCCCTGGCCTCGTGGGGGATGAGTATTCTTCCTGCCCATCTTCTGGAAGGGCAGGATATTACCAAGAGTCCCCTGGCCCGCAAGCCGGTCGGCACCGGTCCCTACCGCTTCAAGGAGTGGATTGCAGGCCAGAAGATCGTCCTGGAAGTCAACCCTGACTATTTCGAAGGTCGCCCCTACATTGATCGCTATATCTACCGTATCATTCCGGACACCTCCACCATGTATATGGAGTTGAAGGCCGGCGCAGTCGACACTGATGACCCTGACACCGGTGCAGTACGCTCGCCAGACCACCTCACGACAATTCACCTCCCGCTTCAACAAATACCGTTATCCTTCATCCGGTTACCTCTACATGGGCTACAATCTGCGCCATCCGCTGTTTGGCGACAAACGCATCCGTCAGGCCATGACCGTCGCTATCAACAAGGATGAATTGATCCACGGCGTGCTGTTCGGCATGGGGCAGAAGGCTGTCGGACCGATCGTTCCCGGTCGCTGGGCCTACAATCCGAATGTGAAGGATATTGGCTACGATCCGAAACATGCGGCCGAACTGCTGGCCCAGGCGGGCTGGCGGGAAAAGAACACCGACGGTATTCTGGTCAAGGACGGCAAGCCGTTCAGATTCACGATCCTGACCAATCAGGGCAACCAGCAGCGTCTGCTGACGGCCCAGATCGTTCAGCAGCGCCTGAAGCACGTCGGTATCGACGTCAAGATCCGCATCGTGGAGTGGGCCACCTTCTTCAAGGAATTTATCGACAAGGGCAAGTTCGAGGTCGTTATGCTGGCCTGGAGTATCTCCCAGGATCCGGATATGTACGATGTCTGGCATTCCAGCAAGACCAATCCGGGTGAACTGAATTTCATCGGCTTCAAGAACGCCGAGGTTGACCGCCTGCTGGTGGAAGGGCGCAGCACCTTCGATATCGAGAAAAGCGCAAGAAAGCCTATTTCCGCATTCAGGAGATCCTGGCCGAAGAGCAGCCCTATACCTTTCTGTATGTACCCGATGCCCTGCCGGTGGTCAGCACCCGCATCCGTGGCGTGGAACCGGCCCCGGCCGGCATCGGCTATAACCAGATCAAATGGTATGTGCCGAAGAACGAGCAGGTGTACTGATGGGCCGCTATCTCGTCAAACGTATTCTGATGCTGATTCCGCTGATGCTCGGCATTACTCTGATCACCTTTTCGGTTATCCATCTGGCTCCGGGTGAGCCGGTGGAGATGCAGATGGCCATGAATCCCAAGGTGGGCAAGGAAGCCCGGGAGCGGCTGCGCAAATTCTACGGCCTGGACAGGCCGCTGCATGTGCAGTATGTCGACTGGGTCGGCAAACTGGTCCGGCTCGACCTGGGACGTTCCTTTTCCTCGGATAACCGTCCGGTTATGGACAAGATCAAGGAACGTCTGCCGGTCACTCTGTCGCTCAATATCATCGCCCTGCTGCTGGAATTCGGTCTGGCCATTCCGATCGGTATCCTGGCCGCTACCCACCGCGACACCTGGCTGGACAAGGGAATTACGGTCTTCGTCTTTGTCGGTTTTGCCGTGCCGACCTTCTGGCTGGCGCTGCTGCTGATGTATTTCTTCGGCGTCAAACTGAACTGGCTCCCCATCTCCGGGCTGCATACTCTGGGGAGCGACAGTTATGGAACGCTGCGCTATCTGTGGGATCTGGCCAAACACCTGGTCATGCCGGTCATGGTGGCCTCCTTCGGCAGTCTGGCCGGCCTGTCCCGCTATATGCGCTCCTCCATGCTGAATGTCATCAGTCAGGATTACATCACCACCGCCCGGGCCAAGGGACTTTCCGAGCGGGTGGTGATCTACAAGCATGCCCTGCGCAACGCTCTGCTGCCGTTGATCACTCTGCTGGTTTTTCAATACCCGGCCTGATCGGCGGCAGCGTCATCTTCGAGACTATCTTTGCCATTCCCGGCATGGGGCAGCTCTTCTACCAGGGGGTCATGTCCCGCGATTATCCGGTGGTGATGGGTATTCTGGTGATTGGCGCCCTTTTGACTCTGATCGGCAATCTGATGGCCGATATCTGCTATGCCCTTGCCGATCCGCGAATCCGCACAGGCGGAGGGACGACATGATCGGTCAAGCACTCTTATTTCAGAGCCGATCTTCTGGCCGCGCTTCCGGCGCAACCGTTTGGCCGTGGCTGGTGCCGTTATTGTGTTGTTGCTGCTTGTTGTGTCCGTACTTGCGCCCGTTGTTGTACCATTTGGACCCAATGAGATCAATGCCTGGGAGGTGCTTAGCCCACCATCTGGCAAGCACTGGTTCGGCACCGACGACTTGGGCCGAGATGTACTCAGCCGGGTAATCTTCGGTGCCCGGATTTCACTCAAGGTCGGCTTTGTGGCCGTAGGCATCGCGGTTTCGATCGGAACGGTACTCGGTCTTCTGGCCGGCTATTACGGTGGCTGGGTCGACACCATCCTGATGCGGGTGGTGGATATCATGCTCTGCTTTCCCGACCTTCTTCCTGATTCTGGCGGTGATCACCTTTCTGCGTCCGTCAATCTGGTACATCATGATCATTATCGGCCTGACCGGCTGGATGGGGGTGGCGCGACTGGTACGGGCCGAAACGCTCACTATCCGTGAGATGGAATATATCACGGCCGCCCGCTGTATCGGCTGTTCCGATATGCGTATCATTTTCCGCCACATTCTGCCCAATGCCATGTCACCGGTACTAGTGGCAGCAACACTGGGTGTTGCCGGTGCCATCCTGACCGAGTCGGCTCTTTCTTTTCTCGGCATCGGCGTACAGCCACCGACCCCCAGTTGGGGCAATATCCTCACCTCCGGTAAGGACTATATCGAGTTTGCCTGGTGGTTGTCGCTCTTCCCCGGTCTGGCTATTTTGGTGACAGTACTGGCCTATAATCTGCTGGGAGAGGGAATTCGTGACGCGCTTGATCCTCGTGTAAAGCGGTAATCTCATCAAAAGCAACCACGCGACCGCTTGTTTCCTGTTATCGATATCCCTGCCATAATACCAACTCCACGCTGACACATCTCGTTAAGTCCCCTCCTTTTTAGAAGCTTTTTCAACCACACAAATAATCCAATATCATTTTAAAAACGTTCTGCATCAATTGTTTTATGTCTCTTAGGTATTTACATACTATTGATCAACTCCGTCCGTATACACAACAGCCCCAGAAAAATATACATGTAATATAGTCTTGTAACACGCTATATTCTCGACCTAAAATGTCAATTACCAACTGCAATAAAAATATATTGACATCTTTATAACATCGTACTAAATACACCATTAAATTTTTAATACTCCATTTTATTATGATGCTTACAATTTATAATTATGAAGGGAGTTTACTCTATGACAAGAGAAAAGGGTGCCTACTCGGTTCAGGCGGTCATCAAAGCCATCGACCTGCTCGAAACTCTTGCGCAGGATGGGGGTAATCCATCCATTGCGGTAATAGAAAAAAAACTCGATTTAAGTCACAACAAGGCATTTAGATTACTGGCTACACTCGAAGATAAAGGCCTGATAGAGCGAAATAACCTGTCCGGAACGTATAGTCTCGGTCTGCAGGCGTTTCAGATGGCGCAGCATATCCTCAAAAGCACCAACCTGATCCGTCTCGCTCATCCTGTGATGGAGGAGTTGGCGCGCAAGCTGGACGAGGCGATCTACATAACCGTCATGAACAATGATGAAGTACTGTTTCTTGATATGGTGGACTCGCTCCAGCAGGTGAAAGCGGTGGATCTGGTTGGTAAGCGTTTCCCCTTTTTCACGAATGCAGCCGGAAAGGTTTTGAAATCGGTATCATCGATTGATCTGCGCGGTCGGGGTCATAAAAAACGGAATATCCCTGACCCTCAATTGCTGGAAATCGAATTGGATGAGATCAGAAAGAAGGGCGTTGCGGTTGATTTTGGCGGACTGGGTGAAGGCATTTGTGCCGTTGCGGTTGTCATACGGGATTATGCTGGTAAAGTTGTCGGGGCGCTGACCCTGCTTGCCCCGTCTTTCAGGATGCTTCAGGATCGACTTGAACAGGAAATCATTCCATCCATGATCGAAGGAGCCGAAGAGCTATCCATGAAGTTCGGCTATATGAAAATTCCTGCTTGATTAGTTAGTTACATTTATGAACACACTATAATTTCTGTATATGAGGGCTATGAGCTAAATCCCTGACGAAAGGAGGTTGTTCCGCTATTAGCAGTTGCTAAGCAGTTGGTCACTATCAACTTATGTGTGAAAGGAGTAACTAATGGCAGAAAAACAGTATGATTGGGCAAAAATTGCCAAAGACCCGCGTTTCATTGAGCTGCACCACAAAAAATCGGCGTTTTTGTTTGGCTGGTGGATCTTCTCCACCGTGTACTACTTCCTGCTCCCCATCGGGGCAGCCTATGCACCCGGTCTGTTCAAGATCAAGCTGATCGGGGTTATCAACTTCGGCTACATTTTCGCTCTTTCCCAGTTCTTTGTTTCGTGGGCTTTGGCCTTGTATTACGCCAAGGTAGCCAACAATGACTTTGACCGCATGACCAGGGAACTGGTCGATGAACTTCAGTAAAGGAGGATACGACATGACATTTAAGAACATAATCATTGCCACAAGTCTGGCCCTTTCCGTTGCCGCAGCCGCCTTTGCTGAAGAGCCCAAGCAGGCACCAGCAGCACCCGGAACACCCTGCCGCTGCCACTGCACCTGCTACCCCCGGTGCACCTGCAGTCGCCGCTCCCGGCGCGGCTAGCTCCCGCACCTGCCGCTGCCCCGGCTCCCGCAAAAAAGAGAGAGCTGAAGGCCAATAAAGCCATCACCCTCTCCATGTTTGCCGTCATCATCGGCATCACCCTGGCCGTTGTCGTCTGGGCCGCCAAGCAGACCAAGACCGCTGCCGACTTCTATGCTGCCGGTGGCGGTATTACCGGCACCCAGAACGGTTGGGCTATTGCCGGCGACTACATGTCGGCTGCCTCGTTCCTCGGTATTTCCGGGATGATTTCGCTCTACGGCTATGACGGGTTCATGTACTCGGTCGGCTGGCTGGTCGCCTACATCACGGTTCTGCTGATCATCGCCGAGCCATGCCGTAACGCCGGCAAGTACACCCTGGGGGATATCCTCTCCTTCCGTACCGACCCGAAACCGGTGCGTGCTTTTGCCGCCATCTCCACCGTAGCCGTATCCACCTTCTACCTGACCGCCCAGATGGTCGGCGCCGGTAAACTGATGGCGCTGCTGGTCGGCGTACCCTACAAAACAGCCATCATCGGCGTTGGTATCCTGATGGTCGGTTACGTCGTTTTCGGCGGCATGACCGCCACTACCTGGGTCCAGATCATCAAGGCCGGTCTGCTCATGTCAGGCGCCTTCCTGCTGTCGATTCTGGTTCTGGCCAAGGCCGGCTTCAACCCGATCTACTTCTTTGACACAATCGTCAACAGCCCTGATATCCAGGATCACGTCTCCAAGCTGGTGCTGAAAGATGGCATCACCCTGACCGGTGTCGAAGCCGGCCAGCGTTTCCTCGAGCCCGGCCTGTTGATGAAAGCGCCGCTTGACCAGATTTCACTCGGTATGGCTCTGGTTCTCGGTACCGCCGGTATGCCGCACATCCTGATGCGTTTCTTCACCGTACCGACCGCACAGGCAGCCCGTAAATCAGTTATCATCGCCATGTTCATCATCGGCCTCTTCTACGTCCTGACCACGCTGCTCGGTTTTGGCGCTGCCATCAACGTCACCCCACAGGGGATCATGCAGGTTGATGCAGGCGGCAATATGGCTACCCTGCTGCTGGCCCAGCAGATGGGCGCCGACATCGCCCCTATCGTCGGTGACCTGTTCCTGGCGTTCCTCTGCTCGGTTGCGTTCGCCACCATCCTGGCTGTTGTATCCGGTCTGGTTCTGGCTGCTTCCGCTGCTATCGCTCATGACATCTATGTTAACGTCATCAAGGACGGCCATGCCGACCAGCATGAGCAGGTTATGGCTGCCCGTATCACCTCGTTCGTTGTCGGCGCCGTCGGTATCGTCATCGGCATCTCCGCCGAAAAACAGAACGTTGCCCACCTGGTGGCACTGGCCTTCGCCGTTGCCTCCTCCGGCAACCTGCCGGTTGTCTTCCTGTCGCTCTTCTGGCGCAAATTCAACACCGCCGGCGTTATCTCCGGTCTGGTGGTCGGTACGATCGCTTCTATCGGTCTGGTTATGGTTTCCCCCAACATGACCTATCCGAAGAAAGTTGCCGCCGGCGCCCAGAAAGTCATCACCGCCATGGAGAAGAAACAGGCGGCACTCCCTCCGGGTGCAATGCTCGAAGAGAAAGATGCCAAGGCCCTGACAAAAGCAAAAGCCGACTTCGAAAAGAACAAAGATGGCAAATCCATGCTGGGTCTTGATGCTCCGCTGTTCAACCTGAAGAACCCTGGCATCATCTCGATCCCGCTCGGTTTCATTGCCGCCATCCTGGGGACACTGATGTTCCCGAACAAGAGATCGGAAGAGATGTTCGACGAGATTTACGTTCGTCAGAACACCGGTCTCGGCATGGCTAAGGCTGTCGAGCACTGATACTGTTAATTTTTGCTGATTGTGATACAGTGGGGATGGCTTCGGCCATCCCCTTTTTTTGTGCAAAAGCATTGTTAAGAAATCAATTTAATTCCGGGGCGCTCCTTGATGGTGTCAATTCTTGTTATAATTTTTATTATTGCTTATGTTGCTATCGCACTGGAGCACCCAATCGGCATTAACAAATCCGCTTCGGCGCTGTTGGGAGCCAGCCTCCTCTGGACCATTTACGCACTCTCAACAGGCGATCACACACTAGTCGTGCAGCAGCTCAACGAATCGCTTGCCTCTACTGCTCAAATCGTTTTCTTTCTGATGGGCGCTATGACAATCGTTGAGGTAGTCGATGCCCACAACGGCTTCGAAGTCATCACCTCCCGCATCAAGACCACAAAGCTGTCATCACTTATGTGGCTAGTAGGTTTTGTAACATTCTTTCTAAGTGCAATTCTGGATAATTTAACCACCACTATTGTCATGATTTCACTGATGAAGAAACTGCTCGACAAACAGGACGATCGCATCTTTTTTGCCGGAATGATTGTAATTGCCGCTAATGCCGGCGGTGCCTGGTCACCAATTGGCGACGTAACGACCACCATGCTCTGGATCGGTGGTCAGGTTACTTCCCTGGCAATCATGAAAGGTGTTTTTCTGGCCTCAATGGTTAACGTGATCGTACCCCTGATAATGGTCAGTTGTATGCTTAAAGGACGAGAGGCCGTTGCACCACGCCAGGCGGAAGACGGCGGATTGTTGCAGACAACACCGTTTGAGCGCAACCTGATGTTCTTCATGGGACTAGGCATTCTGGTGCTAGTGCCGGCATTCAAGACAATAACTCATCTGCCACCATTCATGGGAATCCTGTTCGGGCTCGGCATCCTCTGGCTGGTGGGAAATCTGGTGCACCGCAATAAGGCGGATGAGGACAAGGAACATCTTACGCTGGTGCATGCTCTGACCCGCATTGACATGGGCTCAATCATCTTTTTCATTGGTATCCTGCTGTCTGTGGCAACTCTGGAGCATACTCATGTCCTGGGGGCACTGGCCAAATGGTTGGATCAGGCAGTCGGACGACAGGGCATGATTGTCACTATTATCGGCATGGCCAGCGCCATCGTGGACAACGTGCCATTGGTGGCGGCTTCTATGGGGATGTACAGTCTCTTGCAGTACCCGCCGGACAGTTTTCTGTGGGAGTTCATTGCCTACTGTGCGGGAACCGGCGGTTCTATTTTAATTATTGGTTCAGCTGCGGGTGTTGCCGCCATGGGGCTTGAGAAGATCCACTTCTTCTGGTATGTCAGAAAAATTGCTCCATTGGCGCTGATCGGATATTTCGGTGGCATCGCCGTCTATATCGCGCAGTACAAGCTATTTCATTAATTGAATAATAAATCTGTAATTGAAATCAATAGATTATGCGGTAGGCTTAACGGCGAGGAGGCAACTCTTCGCCGTTTTATTTTATAATGGAAACAGGGACATCAATGATGCTTGAGACCAACCAACAGTGGCACCACCTGCCGGAAGCGAAGTTGTTTGCTCTGTTGAAGACATCTCCGGATAAGGGGCTCGACAGTTTCGATGTGAAGCTTCGGGGCGAACAGTTCGGTCGTAACCTGATCACCAGAAAAACCGGTATCAACCCGCTATTACTCTTTTTAACACAATTTAACCAGCCGTTGATCTATATCCTGTTGGGTTCCGCCGTTATAGCCAGTTGTCTGCAAGAGTGGGTCGATGCCGGGGTTATTTATGGTGTCGTGCTGGTTAATGCCGTCATAGGGTTCATCCAGGAGGCCAAGGCGGTCAAGGCCATTGAGGCACTGTCGCAGTTGTTAACCAGCAGCGCAACCGTTCTGCGGGACGGCGGACGAAAGATAATACCGGCGACCGAACTGGTGCCAGGAGATATCGTCCTGCTCCAGTCCGGTGACAAGGTTCCTGCCGATCTGAGGCTGGTGTCGGTACGCGAACTGCAAATCAACGAATCGGCGTTGACCGGCGAATCACTCCCTGTGCCGAAGAGCTGCACCCCCCTTCTCCTTGATACCCTGCTTCCCGACCGCATCAATATGGCCTACTCCTCGACGTTGGTAACCAATGGAATTGCCACCGGCGTGGTGATCGCCACCGGCGACCGTACCGAGATCGGTCGGATCAACACATTGATCGCATCTGCCGATATACTGGCAACGCCGCTTACCAGAAAGCTTGCCCGTTTTAGTTCCCTGTTGCTGTATGTCATCCTCGCTCTGGCGGCAGTCACGTTTGTCATCGGAATTCTGCGGAGAGAATCGTGGCTGGACATGTTCATGGCGGCCGTGGCTCTGGCGGTAGGAGCCATCCCGGAAGGGCTTCCGGCTGCGGTCACGATAACTCTGGCGATCGGCGTTTCCAGAATGGCGAAGCGCCACGTAATCATCCGAAAGCTACCGGCAGTCGAGACGCTGGGAAGTACGACAGTCATCTGTTCCGACAAGACCGGAACCCTGACGTGCAACCAGATGACGGTGCAAGAGGTCTACGCAGGAGGGGCTGTATTCCATATCTCCGGGAACGGTTATGCACCGGAGGGGGAATTTACCCGCAACGGCCATACGGTATACCCCGAACAGAATATGGCATTGATTGACTGCCTGACTGCCGGTCTGCTCTGTAACGACACTATCCTGAAACTGGTTCAGGGCGAGTGGCTTGTGGAAGGTGACCCGACCGAAGGGGCTCTTGCTGTTGCTGCAGGCAAGGCGGGACTCCACCGGGAACAATGTGCCACGAAGTTTCCCCGTCTGGATGCAATCCCTTTTGAATCGCGGCTTCAATACATGGCGACCCTGCACAGTGATGCCGGCCGGACTGTTGTGTATCTCAAGGGGGCCGTAGAGAGCCTGCTCCCTCGCTGCAACGTTGCCCTATCGGAAGCGAATGACCTGATTCCTCTGGCACATGATGATTGCCATCGGCAGGCCGCTCTCATGGCCGGGAAAGGGCTGCGCGTTTTGGCATTTGCCCGCGCCGAGTTGTCGGGTTACTCGGGAGTGCTGCAGCATGATGACCTTGCCGGAGGATTGACGTTTCTCGGATTGCAGGGGATGATTGATCCGCCACGCCCGGAAGCGGTGGCTTCGGTACGTGTCTGCCAGGCCGCAGGGATCCAGGTCAAGATGATAACCGGTGACCACGCCATTACCGCCGCCGCCATAGCCCGGCAGATCGGTCTGCAGGGTGAAGTCGACGGTTCGGGGCAGCTGGTGGCGCTTACCGGCAGGGATATTCAGATGCTTTCAGATGACGAGCTTACAGCGGCCGTCCAGCGAACCGCACTGTTTGCGCGCGTTGCCCCCGAGCAGAAACTGCGCCTGGTTAAGGCGTTGCAGGCTGCAGGGCATATCGTCGCCATGACCGGTGACGGAGTAAACGATGCACCGGCGCTGCGTCAGGCCGATATCGGCGTGGTAATGGGGATGGCCGGCACCGAGGTTGCCAAAGAAGCGGCCGATATGCTGTTGCTCGACGACAACTTTTCCTCCATCGAAGCAGCGGTCGAAGAGGGGCGTGGAGTTTTCGACAATCTGGTCAAGTTTATAATCTGGACTCTGCCGACAAATCTGGGGGAGGGGCTGGTCATTCTGGTGGCGGTTTTTGCCGGTGTTCAACTACCGATTACACCGGTGCAAATCCTGTGGATCAACATGACCACGGCGGTACTGCTGGGGCTGATGCTTGCCTTTGAACCCAAGGAGCCGGGGCTGATGAATCATCCACCTCGGGATCCCCGCACAACGTTACTGACCGGTGAATTGATCATGCGTATCGTGCTTGTCGGTTTTCTGTTGCTCGCTGGGTCATTCGGCCTGTTCGAGTGGCAGCTGGGGCAGGGGAGGGGTCTGGCGGGGGCGAGAACCTGTGCTGTCAACATCTTTGTGTTCGGTGAAATTTTCTATCTGTTCAACTGCCGTTCGCTGCGTCATTCCATGTTCCGGATCGGTCTGTTCAGCAACCGCTGGGTTCTGGCCGGTGTCAGCCTCATGGTGTTGCTCCAGCTGTTGTTCACCTATCTGCCGGCCATGAACAGCGCTTTTGGCAGCCAGCCGATCGCTCTCAAGGATTGGGGGGTGATTATCGGCGCTTCGAGTCTCGTCTACTGCGTGATCGAGTGTGAGAAATGGCTCCGCCGGAGGATGAAAGCGTTGTCCATCAGGTAGTAGCCGAGCATATTGAAATCAGCGCTTCCATAAGATTTGTGGTAGTGAGCAGACCTACAAGGTTATTGTCACCGTCGGTCACACACAACCCGTTAAGTTTATTGTCGCGGATTATCCGGGCGGCCTGGCAGAGAGGGGTGTCGGGGGTGACCGTCAGCGGATGCGGGTTCATCGCATCTTTGACCGTGGCTTTGGCAAGGATGTAGTGTACTTCCCAGGTATCCAGGGTCGTGGATTTTTCGGGAATGTACCCCCTGATCATAAGCTCTGTGACCAAGCCGCAGAATTTGCCACTGCAGGTGACGGGCAGGCGGCGGATTTTTTTTTCCTTCATCACATGCATGGCCTCGATAATTGAAGCGTCAACTTCGATCGTAAACGGATTACGCGTCATCCATTGCTCTACAGTTTGCATGGCTGTTTTCTCCCTACATTCCGAGGAATGCCTTCTTGACGTGGTCGTTACTCAGTAGTTCGCTGCCGGTGCCGGACAGGACAACCCGCCCGGTCTCCAGCACGTAGGCCCGGTTGGCGATCTTCAGGGATTGGAAGACATTCTGCTCCACCAGCAGGATGGTGACCCCCTGCCTGTTGATTTCCTGAATGATCTCGAAGATGATTTTAACAAACAATGGCGAAAGTCCAAGTGATGGTTCATCCAGAAGCAGCAGTTTGGGGTTGGCCATCAGACCGCGGGCTATGGCAAGCATCTGCTGTTCGCCGCCGGACATGGTGCCTCCCAACTGTTTTTCCCGTTCCTTGAGCCGCGGGAACATGGTGAAAACCCGCTCCACATTTTTCTCCCGATCCGGTCGGGCACTCTTGATGAATGAGCCCATGCGCAGGTTCTCCAGCACCGTCATCTCGGGGAAGATCTTTCTGCCCTTCCGGCACCTGTACGATGCCGCGTTCGACAACATGGTGCGATTCCAGATCATTAATACTCTCACCGTTGAAGGTTATGGAACCGGATGACGGCTTAACCAGACGGGAAATGTTCTTGAGCGTGGTGGACTTGCCGGCCCCGTTGGCGCCGACCACGGTGACGATCTCCCCTTCGTGGACCTCCAGTTCGATATCCCACAGTACCTTCAGATCACCATAGCTGAAATTAAGTTTGTCGATTGATAGCATTAAAAACCTCGATGGGATCGAAGGGATTTACTCGCTTCCCAGATATGCGGTGATTACGTCGGGATTACTGACGACCTCTTGCGGTGAGCCTTCGGCCAGTTTTTCGCCGGAGTTGAGTACCACGATGCGGTCGGAGATGCGCATGATGGCCTTCATGTCGTGCTCGATGACCATCTGGGTGATTCCCAGCTTCTTGATGTCGAGGATCAGCTGAATGATCTCCTCGCTCTCGGCCGGGTTGAGTCCGCCCATGACCTCGTCCAGCAGCAGCAGTTTCGGCTGCGTCGCCAGCACACGGGCCACCTCCAGCTTCTTCCGTTCGCCTATCGGCAGGCCGCCAGCCAGGAAATCCGCACGGTGTTCCAGCTTGACGACTCTGACCTGTTCCATGGCCATCTCACGGGCCTTTTTGAGTGAGTTGGTTCGGCAGAGCGCCCCGACCATGACATTGTCAACAACGCTCATCTTGGCCAGCGGGCGTACCTTCTGCCAGGTACGGGCCATGCCGAGCTTGCAGACCTTATCCGGTTGCAGGCCATTCATGGTCCGACCGTTAAATATGACCTCACCCCGTGATGGCGGATAGTAGCCGGTGATGCAGTTAAAGAGGGTGGTCTTGCCGGCTCCGTTGGGGCCGATCAGTCCCATGATCATGCCGGCTTCAATGTCGAAGGAGACGTCGGAGTTGGCAGCCAGACCTCCGAAGAACTTGCTGACGTGCTTGATCTCGAGTATGGCCATCAGGCAGCCCCCTTCCGTCTCTTTGCAGCCATTTTCCTCATGAAGCCAAGTACCCCGTCCGGCATGAACAGGATCACCACCACAACCAGGATGCCGTAGATCAACACATGGGCGTGGGAAAGGTTCTCCATCAGGAAGGTGCCGAAGGCGGAATCGGCGCTGACCATGCCTGACGATATCAGGCTTTCGCCAATAATGTTGCTGCGCAGCGCCTCGGAAAGCGGCACAAGCACCAGCGCGCCGACCACGGGGCCGTAAATGGTGCCGACACCGCCGATGATGCCGATCAGGACGATCTGCACGGAAAGGTCCAGCGACAGCACGGTGGTCGGATCGACAAATTTGATGTAGATGGCGTAAAAGCTGCCCGCCAGCGAAGTCAGCACGGCGGAAAGAGCCAGGGCACTGTTCTTGTAGAAGGTCAGGCTTATTCCCAGTGAGTGGGCCGCGTCCTGGTCCTCGCGAATGGCTTGAAAAAAGTAGCCCAACTTTGAATTCTGAACGAGCCAGGTAACCAGTATGGTGAGCAGTGCCAACATCAGACCCGTGTAGTAGAAGGGAACCTTGTTGCTGAAATTGGTGACGACCGTACTTCCGATAGTGAAGGGGGGGAGCGTCGAGATAAGGATCCCCTCGGCTCCCTGTGTAAGGTCTGAAAGGTTCAGGACGGTGATACGGACAATCTCGGCCACCGCTATCGAGGCGAGGACGAAATATGGACCACGCAGTCGGAAACAGATGCTTCCGATTATCAGCGAGAGAATCAGGGCGGCAACCATCCCCACAATAATGCCCGACCAGGGGTGCAGGCTGTGGGCGCCGAGCAGAAGTGAACTTAAAAAGGAGCTCTTTGCCATCTCCTGAAGTTCAAGCAGTTTGTCCGGATCGAACTGGGAGGCGTTCATCACGATCATGGTGCCGTAGGCTCCTGCACCAAAGTAGGCGGCGTGGCCTACGGAGTATTGGCCGGTGTAGCCGCCTATCAGATTCCAGCTTTCCCCCATGATGATGCTGAGAAACAGAAGGACCATTATATGCCGCGCATATGGGCTTTCCACAAAACCGGGAAAAGCGAACAGCAGGCAGGTAATCACAAGGAATGCAATCAGCGCCACTGGAGAGGCGCCGCGCCGGTTATTGAGGATACTGAAGCAATTCATCTGTTGTCGGCCTCCGCTCAGGTTTTTGATGTACCCATCAATCCGGACGGCTTGATGAGCAGCACCAGCAGGAATATTGCGAACACCACGACGTCCTTCCAGTCGGACGATATGTAGGCGGCACCCATTGATTCGACCACGCCGATGACTATGCCCCCCAGTGTGGCTCCGACGACGCTTCCCATGCCACCCAGAACGGTGATGACGAAGGCCTTGAGGGTGAAGGCGCTGCCGACCTGGGGAAAGATGTAGTAGGTCGGAGAGATCAGGGCTCCGGCTGTTCCGGCCATGGAAGCGCCGATGCCGAAGGCCAGGATCGACATCCATTTGACGTTGATTCCCATCAGTTGGGCGGCTTCGCGATCCTGCGCCGTGGCGCGAATGGCCTGGCCGGTGTTGGTCTTCATCAGGAACCAGTACAGCGCGGCCGTGATCACCACAGTGATCAGGAACGAAATGGCCAGCGGCTTTGACACTGACAGTCCGGCGAGGCGGTAGCTGGAGGATGAGTACGATGTGGTCAGTATCTTGTAGTCCGAGGTGAAGGCCAGCATCATGCTGTTGCTCATGATCAGCCCCAGGCCTATGGTGAGCAGGATCTGGTTTTGGGGCAGCGATCCCAGGATACGGTTGATGAACAGCTTCTGCAGAATTGCGCCGAAGACAAACATAAGCGGTATGGTTATGAGCACCGAGACAAAGGGATCGATCCCGAACAGCGTAAACAGGAAATAGGTCATGTACATTCCGACCATCATGATTTCGCCGTGGGCGAAATTGATGACTCGCATGACGCCGAAGATAATGGTCAGTCCGATGCCGATCAGTGCGTAAACACCGCCGATCAAAATGCCGCTGATAAGGGATTGCAGAAAAAGGATCATCAGGTTCTCCCGGAGGGGAAGTGCTATGATCCGGGGCGGTACAGAGACCACCCCGGATCATCAAAATCAATTACCACTTGAAGGGATAGACAGGTTTCTTGGTCGCGAACTTGGCCGGAAAAACGGTTTCGTACAGTCCGTGCTGGACCTGCTGCACCAACATCGGGTGGTTGTTCTGGTTGGTGTAACCGGCATAGTCGGCGAATTTGACCTCGCCCATGATGCCGTTCCACTGACCCGATTTTAGTCCTGCGCGGGTTTTTTCGCGGTCGCCGCCGTTCTTGGCAGCCGTTTCGGCCATTATGATCATGGCTTCATAGGCACAGGCGGCATGATAGGATGGTTCCTTGCCGAATTTGGCTTTGTAGCGATTGTAGAAGTTACGGGCGCCCGGCCAATTGACATCCTCGGTCCACTGGGTGCTTGAGAAAACCAGGTTGGAAATCTTGTTTTGTGCCAGGAACTGGGCAGTGGTAAAGCCCGCTCCCGCACCCAGGAAAGCCTTGGGGGTCAGGCGGATTTCGCGTGACTGCCGCATAAGGGTTATCGCATCTACCTCGTAGGAAACCATGAAGACCAGGTCCGGGTTGAGGGTCTTGATTTTGGTCAGAGTAGAGCGGAAATCAGGAGCACCCTTCTGGTACTTTTCGTCGGCCACTTCACGAATTCCCAGTTTTTTTGCGTATTCCTTGGCCGTTTTTACCGTAGAGATGCCAAAGTCGGTATTGGCATAGACATAAGCGATGGTTTTTGGCTTGTCCACCGTCAGGATCGCGTCCATTAGTACGGACGAATAGACATCCGCCGGCGCGTTGAGACGGAAGACATATTTATGCCCCTTGCGGGTGATCTCCTCTTTTGCCGCCGCCGGAACCAATTGGGGTAGTTTATACCTGTCGGCCTGGCTGGCAACCGCGTTTGCACAGGCCGAAGTGTATGGACCGACCACGCCGGTCACGTTGTCACGGGTGGCCAGCTTTTCAAAGGCGGAAAGGGATTTTTCCGGCTTGCCGGTATCATCCTCCTTGATCAACTCCACATCGATACCTTTTTTCTTCAGGTCTTCCAGGGCCAGGGTAACACCGTTTGTCAGATTTTCCCCTATAGGCGCCTCGGCACCGGTGATTGTGTTTATGAAGCCGATCTTTACCTTTGCCGCCTGGGATACACCCGGCATGGCCAATCCAGCTACAAGTGCAGTCATTACAAGTTTTCTGAACATGTGCAACCTCCCTTTAGTAAGTTAGAAATTATTTTCTGCGCTTTTCCGGCGGAAAATAATTCCGTTAACGCACGTATCCTCTTTATCAGGGTCACTGTGGTGGTTCAATGCTGTCTGATTTGGTGCAAATTATAAACTTCGTTTTGTTTTTTGCAATGCCTATAATTACTTCACTGATAATTTTACCATATCGATAAACCGTATCACGTGCAAAGTGTCGTTGATATTTCTGATGGAAGGGTGTCGGAATGACTTGATTTTGCTGATACGTGACGGCGGATGCTGACCCGTATAGGAGAGAGGTGGGATCTACAACGATGTGAAGAAACGGTGGCTCATTTCTGTAAGCCCCAGTGAATTCAACAGTTCATTCAGTCGTTCGGATGGCCGCCGCCGCGGTAAATCCTTGTAGCAGGCGATAATCAGCTCATTTTTCATGGAATGTTCCCATCCGACCAACTCGGTGACGTTGACCTGATAGCCATGCGCCTCCAGCTGCAGACAGCGCAGAACATTGGTGACCAGACTGCCAAACTCGCGGGTGTGCAGCGGATGCCGCCAAATTTCTGCCAGGCTGTTTGAAGCAAGCGCATCAGCTTTGTTTTTACGAAAAACGGCGGCAACTTCGGCCTGACAGCAGGGCACCAGTACAATAAAGCGGGCTTTTTTCTTCAGGGCAAAAAGGATGGCATCGTCGGTGGCGGTATTGCAGGCGTGCAGTGCGGTAACAACATCTACCGCTGTTGGGAGGGCATCCGAGTGGATCGATTCGGCAACGGACACATTGAGAAATGACATACCGGAAAACTGAAGTTTATCGGCGAGTTGTCTCGATTTTTCAACCAGTTCATCACGGGTTTCAATGCCGAAAATACGGGATCCATCGTCCTGATATTTAAAAAACTGATCATACAGGATAAACCCAAGATACGATTTTCCGGCACCGTGGTCGACCAGAGTAATCGCGGCGTGATCCTGTTGAACCTCTTTTAAAAGTGGTTCAATGAACTGATACAGGTGGTTGATCTGTTTGAGTTTGCGCCTACTGTCCTGATTCAGCTTTCCGTCACGGGTAAGGATGTGTAGCTCTTTAAGCAATTCAATTGATTGCCCAGGTTTAATAGCGTGTTTATCGGTCATTTCCCGTGTTTCCTTGGTTCAGCCGTGGCAGCTGTCATGCAGGTAGAGATGGGCTAATTGTCGAACATCAATTTGCGTTCAAAATCCATCGAATGAGTGAGGCGCTGCGCGTCCTGCAAGGTAATCAGATCCTGACGATAGAGCTGCAGAAGGTGCATATCGAGCGTTTGCATATGATACTGGGATGCGCCATTTTCAATGTGCTTTTCAATTTCATCGAGACGACCTTCGCGAATACATGCCTGGATGGTGGTCGTTGCCCGCATGATCTCGACAACCGGCAGTATGTACTCACCGGTTTTATCCTTGATCAGGCGGATTGATACCGTAGCGACCAGAATATCGGCAAGCCTGTGACGCATTATTTCCTGGGCATCGGGAGGAAAGTGGCCGATTATCCTGTTGATGGTAGAGACGGCACCCTGAGTGTGCAGGGTAGAAAGCACCAGATGTCCGGTTTCAGCCGCCTTTATGCAGGAATCAATGGTATCTTTATCGCGCATCTCTCCGACCATAATGACGTCAGGATCCATCCTGAGTGCAGCTTTCAGAGCCGACCCAAAACTGTCAGTGTCGATACCTATTTCACGTTGAATGATACAGCTTTTCTGGGAAGTGAATAAAAATTCTATCGGATCTTCAATGGTTATGATGTTATAGCTGAAGTTTTCGTTTAAGTGTCTCAGCATGGAAGCGAGCGTGGTTGATTTGCCGTTGCCGGTCGGGCCGGTCACCAGAATCAGACCGTTGGGGACTTGGGCAATTTCTCCCAGCACCTGCGGCAGATTCAGATCTTCGAAAGTCCCGATGACCGGCGGAATAACCCTCATAACGATGCCAATACACCCTCTCTGGCGGAAGATGCTGACTCTGAAACGCCCTCCCGATGGCAGTGAGTAGGAGGCGTCGCATTCTTTGAGATCGCTGTTCATCTGGCGGTTATTGTGAGCCAGAACGGTTTCGGCGATAAACTGGGTGTCGTCCGGGGTAAGATTTGGCATTTTGGCACGAACCAATTGGCCCCGGCCTCTGAAAAAGGGAGGGTTGTCTACTTCGAAGTGGAGGTCGGAAACTTTCTTTTGAAATGCTATCTCCAAAATTTGATGCAGAATATTAATGTCCATCACGAACCTCCCGTTACAGTTGTCAATGGTAAAAAGATATGACTATATCACGCCGGTTTTTCGATACTCTTTCGATACAGGGCATTATCCAGAATTGATCCTGCGTGTTGGGCAAGCGCTTCAAGCAGATTGATCTGAGGCGGAGAGACCGGTTTGGCACCAAAGTCCGCATAGGTTACGGCAATAACCTTGCCTCGGCTGATCAGGGGCACGACCATGACTTTCGGACTGCGTGGTGCTCCGATTTCCTTGTACAGAAGATCGGTCATCACCGCGTCGCTTCGCTGCCCATAATAAAGGCGACCTTTTTCTACAACCTCTTGCAGAACCGAATAACCCTCAAGCGGAATCCTGAACATGAGCGGCGCTGTCGTTCCATTCGATTTTGCCGTGATGACGCCAATCGATTTCTCTGCAATCAATTCGGTCTTTGCAACGACAAAGGTCAGGGCTCGCTCGAACTGGAGCGCCGCAAAATGAAGCATTACCAACGCGATTTCCGGTGGTTCTGAAAGTGACTTCAGCTGATTGAACGCACCGATAAACTGGCGACCCACTTCCGTTTGCGGCACGGGTAAAATTGATTTCAGAAAAGTACCTATTTCGGAGAGAAATGCAATCATCTGCGGTACATATGAATCTTCATGACAGCGTCTGCAGGGGCGGGGGATGATTGTGCGCGCCCCTGCACCGAGGGCGTCCATACTTATGGCGCGCCAGGTATGCCCGCAGGCTGCGATCAGTATTGAAATTTGTGGGTAGGAAGAAATCTTCTGGCGAACGAGTGCCAGGTAATCCACGCCACCATTATCGTGAGAAATGTCAATAACCAGGACCGGATGAAGGTCTCTGCCCAGCGACTGTTCAATAACGATATCCAGCCCGGTTTCTTCGTCCGAAGCAAATATAAACAGATTCTCGTACTTGCAGACCGTGGTGATTGCATGGGAAAGCAGTTCATCTTGGGACAGCAGTATGATTGCCGTAACCGGCGGGGCTTTATCAAAAGCCGCCGGAGTGGAAATACCTGTCAGATAAGAGACCAGCTGTTCCTGCTGATCGATAGTCGTTTCCGGAAGCGCGCGGGTTACCGTTTGGCGGTGTTCATCGACCGGATCATGCTCTTTCAGGCCGATGAACACGTCCGGAATTTTTCGGATAATGGTGTCAAGCGCATCAAGGCCGAGTAGGTCTGCCGTTATTTCCGGAGTGCCTGAGTCAGATGGAGGAGTCGCTGCATCGTCATTACTTACCTCGGTAAAGAAGATCTTGCTCAATGTTCCGTCGCGCATTTTCTCGTCATAAATACGCAGTGATTCCATTAAGACTCCTTGTGCGTTCAGCAGAATCACCTGATGCAGTTTTTCCGGGAAGTAGCGATATTCATCTGAAACATATTCTTTTGAAACATCGAGCGAGAAAGTGCCGCTTCCCCAGGTCAAAACCTCAACAATGGTCATTTCTATCAGTGATTCAAGTCCCTTAAAGGCTGTATCTTTGTCAATCGTGCCCTGTTCAATCAAGGTGGCAACCAGTGGTTTGCGATTCTTTCCGGCCTCTTTTTGCTCAATTAGTGCCTGATTGAGTTGTTCAGGGGTAATGGCATTCATATCGACCAATATTTTGCCGATTCTGACACTGTTATTTAGATGATTGGCGCTGACAAAAAAACCGTCATGAAAAACAAGCTGGCTCTCCCCTTTGGGACTTTTTAAATATAAGATGCCGGTTTTACTGGTCATATGTAAAAGTTGAATGACATCTACCAGCGGAAAATGTTCAAGATCACCGTTGAATGACATGTAGACCTCTCCTTCACGAACGGAAAATTACATCAATTATCAAGCTCTGAAACAGATGATGATCTTGTACAGCATTTGATGCCAATCAAATTTCAGTCTCTGAACCGCTTCAGTAAATCGCCGTAACAGTCGATCCTTCGATCACGCAGGAAAGGCCAGATGCGGCGCACCTCGTTCGCTCCTTGCACAATCTATCTCCACCTCGACAATTTCTTCATTTTCCCGTGAAGCTTCCGCCAGAATTTCTCCTTGCGGCCCGGCTGCAAAACTGCCACCCCAGAACTGAATACCGACATCTGGCTGCTGCGGCGAACGTTCAAAGCCGACCCGGTTGACTGCAAGAACCGGTAGACCGTTGGCTACCGCATGTCCACGCTGCACCGTGACCCAGGCATCATATTGGCGCTGCTGCTCTTCTGTTGTATCCTCCGGATCCCAGCCGATGGCGGTCGGGTAGATCAGTAGATCCGCACCCGCCAGAGCCATCAGCCGGGCTGCTTCGGGGTACCATTGGTCCCAGCAGACCAGTACGCCAAGTGTGCCGACAGAGGTTTTGATCGGGTTGAAACCGAGGTCACCGGGGGTGAAATAGAATTTTTCATAGAACCCGGGGTCATCGGGGATATGCATCTTACGGTAAATCCCGGCAATGGAGCCGTCTTTTTCAAACACAACTGCCGTATTATGATACAGCCCGGCCGCGCGGCGCTCAAACAGTGACGCAACAATGACCACACCCAGTTCTCCGGCCAGTTTTCCCAATGTGTCGGTGGAAGGTCCCGGGATCGGTTCGGCCAGATCAAACAGGGCAGGGGACTCAACCTGACAGAAATAGGTGGAGGTGTGCAGCTCCTGTAGCACGACGAGCTGTGCACCGGAGGCCGCAGCCTGGCGGATCATCTGCGTTGTTTTGGCAAGATTCTCCTCACGGTTGCTGGTGCAGCTCTGCTGAATCAGGGCCACCTTAAGCTGTGTCATGCCAGTACCCCCTGGGGAAGCTGCATGGTCACGCAGTGCAGGGAACCGTGCTGTTCCAGCAGCGGCAGGCAGTCGATGCCGATTATTTCACGCCCCGGAAAAGCCTGAGCGATACGCTCCAGAGCAATTGTGTCATTCTCGGAATCACGATAGGTCGGCACCAGTACCGCACCGTTGATAATCAGGAAATTGGCATACGTTGCCGGAAGCCGGTGGGCCTGCTCGTCAAAGCGGGCTTTCGGCCAGGGGAGGGGGATCAGCCGATAGGGGGAGCCGTCCGGCGCGGTAAATGTTTTAAGTTCACGTTCCATCAGTTTCAGCGGTTCAAAATGCTCATCGAGCGGATTGTCACATGCCTGATAGACAATCGTGTTGTTCGGGCAGATTCGGGCCAGGGTGTCGATATGAGAGTCGGTATCATCGCCGGCCAGACAGCCGTGATCAAGCCAGAGAACGCGTTTTGCCCCGACCAGTGAGGCCAGCGCCTGTTCAATTTCGCTCTTGTCCAGTTGAGGATTACGGTTCGGCGACAGCAGACATTCAGAAGTGGTCAGAATCGTCCCGAGGCCGTCACTCTCCAAGCTGCCTCCTTCCATAACCAATCCGATCGTGTTCAGGTTGGGCAGCAACAGCCCCTGCTGCTTTAGCTGTTTTGAGATCAGGTTGTCCAGATTGGCCGGGAATTTGAGTCCCCAGCCGTTGAACCCAAAATCCAGCAGGATCGGCTTGTTGTTGAAAATGACGGTGATCGGCCCGAAATCACGCGCCCAGGTATCGTTATTCGGAATTTCACAATCGTGACCTTAGTCAGATCCACACCGGACGTAGTCAAGATAATCCGCTGCGGCTGCGGCATCGGTGCGGTCAGAAGAACCCGTTCAAAGCGAGTGATATGTCGGATAATTTCAACAAAGACCGGACGGACATCATCAAGCATATAGGCCCAGTCAGTTCCTTCATGCGGCCAGGCCATCAGCACGCCATCTTGAATTTCCCATTCGGCAGGTAAACGTGGATTCACAGTAATATCTCCAATTAGTTCTATGCACAAAAGCGCTACACTATAGAACATTTTCTCATTACCTTGCAAGACCAGACCTTACGTACTTTAATACTGCACAATAATGCGTATTCACAACATATTATGTTGAAACACTTCGTACTTGACATAATATATCTTATGGGACATATATTGGTAAGCTTTACAATTAACTTGCATTTTCAAGGCACTATCAGTAATGTATCGCAGTTCGAATCAAACGTATTATGAGGAGCTGGACAACGTATGAGTAAAGAAGAAGCAATTGAAGTTGAAGGCACCGTAATTGAGCCGTTGCCAAATGCAATGTTCCGGGTAAAGCTTGAAAATGAACATGTTGTTCTTGCCCATATTTCCGGCAAGATGCGTAAGTACTTTATCAAGATTCTTCCTGGCGACAAGGTTACCGTCGAGCTTTCTCCTTACGATCTCAGTCGTGGCCGTATTACCTATCGCGCCAAATAAACTGCTCATTTTCTGATTGATATGAACAGGCCCGTCCATTCTGGAGGGCTTGTGTTGTTTCATAAATACACTGTGCGAGGAACGAATGTATACTGTAGCTGATTTGAAAAAAGGATTGAAAATTATTCTGGATGGCGACCCGTATCTGGTTGTTGCTTTTGATTTTGTGAAGCCGGGCAAAGGCCAGGCTCTGTACCGCACCAAGATGCGCAACATGATCAACGGCTCACTGCTTGACAGAACCTATCGCTCCGGAGAATCTTTTGAACCTGCCAGCCTGGAAGAGCGTCCGATGGAGTATCTCTACAAGGAAGGCAACCATTATACCTTCATGGACCAGCAGACCTATGAGCAGGTCGTCATGGAAGAAGAAACCCTGGGTGATGCCAAAAACTACCTGCTGGAAAACCTGAAGGTCGAAGTAATGCTCTTTGGCGAAAAAGCCATCGGTATTTCTCTGCCCAACTTTGTAAATCTGCGTGTAACCGGAACCGAACAGTGGGCCAAAGGTGACACCAGCGGCAACGATTCCAAGCCGGCCACCGTTGAAACCGGCTATGTCCTGCGTGTTCCTCCTTTCATCGAAGAAGGCGAACTGATCGTTATCGATACCCGTACCGGCGAGTATTCAACCCGCGTCAAGGGATAAGCCATGAAAATAGACGCCTTGTGGTTGCGGGCGAATGTAATAAAAGCCGTACGTGATTTTTTCTGGGAGCGGGGGTTTCTCGAAGTTGAGACCCCCCTTCTTATTCCTGCCAATGCCCCTGAAGAACATATCAATCCGATCGTCACCCTCCCCTCCTGGCAGCTTCAAACCTCACCCGAAATCTGTATGAAACGCCTCCTCTGCGACGGTCACCAGAAACTGTTTCAGATTTCGCACTGCTGGCGCTCTGACGAGCGTGGGTCACGCCATCTGTCCGAGTTCACCATGCTGGAATGGTATCGTGCCGACTGTGATTACCAGACCTTGATGACTGATTGTGAAGAACTGCTGCAGCATGTGGCCGCTGTGTGCCAATCCGAAAGCCGCTGCTTTCGTGCGCAATTCGACAAAAATCAATCCATTTAGCCCCTGGCAGCGTATCAGCGTCCAGGAGGCGTTTTTGCGTTTTGGGAATATCGATGTATGGGATTGTCTCAAAAAAGGGCTTTACGAGGAAATACTGACGTCAGTTATCGAACCGGCGCTGGCCGGATTTGATTCACCGGTTATTTTGATGGACTATCCAGCAGAGCTGGCGGCCCTGGCCCGGACAAAACCTGGAAACAGGAGCTGGCAGAACGGTTTGAGCTGTATGTTGGCGGTTTGGAGCTGGCTAACGGTTTCAGCGAACTCAATGATCCGATCGAACAACGCTCGCCGTTTTGAAGAGGCCAACCGCGCTCGCAGAAACGCCGGACAGGCTGTGTTGCCACTGCCGGAGCCGTTTCTCGAGACGCTTGCGTCGATGCCGCCGTCGGCCGGAATTGCTCTGGGAATTGATCGCCTGGTGATGCTGACGGCAGGAGTCGATACGATTGATGAGGTTGTAGCATTTACTCCTGAGGAGCTGTGATATCCTCGATACGTCACCCGTTCACCGGTATAGGTACGAAGCCGCAGCGTAGTTCCCTGTATTTCAACATCATCCGGAAGAATAGCAACCTTCCCCTTCCCTCCCGGCAGATCAATGACATAATGCGGTACAGCCAGGCCGGATACGTGTCCGCGCAGTCCCTGCATTATTTCCAGACCTGTGCGAACCGAGGTCCTGAAGTGAGCAGTTCCCTGGACAAGATCCATCTGATGCAGATAATACGGCTTGACCCGTAGTGCAAGCAGTCCGGTCATCAAGCTCCGCATGGTCTCAACCGAATCATTAACCCCTTTCAGCAGTACCGTTTGATTACCCAATGGTATCCCGGCATCTGCCAGCAAAGCGCAGGCAGTGGAGGAATCGCCGGTTATTTCATCAGGGTGATTGAAGTGAGTATTGATATAGAGCGGATGAAATTTTTTAAGCAGAGTGCATAGTTCCGGGGTTATCCGTTCCGGAAGCGTCACCGGTACCCTGGTTCCGATACGAATGATTGCGACATGAGGAATAGCCCGCAGACCGGTCAGAATTCTTGACAACGACTCATCGTCAAGCATCAGCGGATCGCCACCGGATAAAATTACATCATGGATTTCTGGATGAGCTGCGATATACTTCAGAGCAGTACGAAGATCATCGTCTCCCATGGGAGCATCACCACTCCCCACAAGGCGTTTTCGCATACAAAAGCGGCAATACACCGGACAGCGATTGGAAACCAGCAGGACGACCCGATCGGGATAGCGGTGAATCAGTCCTGGAACCGGGCTTAATGTTTTCTCGTCCAACGGATCAGGGCACTGTGAATGATCTTCCAGCTCACGTGCATCCGGCATGCACTGTTTCCAGATGGCATCATCCGGTTGCTTGATAAGACCGGCATAATAGTCGGATCACCCGAACCGGATACCGTGCTGAAACGAGACTGTGCACTGTCTTGTGCATCAGCATATACTGTTTATATTACGTATAGTTGCAGCACTATTTATAATGTATTGCATTAATAGCAACCTTGTCTGTTTGTAAACTGTAGCTAATCTGTTGTTGAAACAGATGTCTTTGATTTTTCTTGAAAATAGTCAGCTTTTATGAAATACACAACCAGTTATTGAACGATAGTAAAATCATATTTACCCGACTATCTACCTGCTTTCTGATGGGTACCTGCCATGTACACTAAATACTATGGATTCAACGAAAAACCGTTTACGCTGACTCCTAATCCTCGCTTTATCTATCTTAGCAAGAATCATAAGGAAGCCTTTGCTCATCTGTTGTACGGAATCAATAATCATTACGGCTTTATCGAACTTATCGGCGAGGTAGGAACCGGCAAAACAACCGTACTGCGGACACTTCTCAGTCAGCTGAACGAGGAAAATTACCGATCAGCATTGATTTTCAATCCGTGTCTGACCGGTGTAGAGCTGCTTCGCAGCATCAATCATGAATTCGGCCTGAATTCCGAAAGTGAATATTCCAATGAACTTCTGGAGGAGCTCAACCTGTTTCTGCTGCACGGAAATACGCATGGAATTACCGTCGTTCTTGTTATTGACGAAGCACAGAATCTGTCACCGTTGATTCTTGAACAGCTAAGACTTATTTCAAACCTTGAAACAGAAGATGACAAGCTGATCCAGATTATCCTGGCGGGACAGCCTGAATTGTCGACTCTTCTGGATCGTCCGGAGTTGCGGCAGTTGAACCAGCGCATCGCCGTACGTTACCGACTCCGCTCCATGAGCATGGATGAAACCCGCACCTATATTCGTCACCGTATGGTAGTTGCTGGCGAAACAGGCGGAGTCTCGTTCAGTCGTCCGGCACTTACATTGATACATCTCTATACACGTGGTCTACCCCGTCTTATCAACAATCTTTGCGACCGGGCGCTGTTGATCGGCTATGGTGATGAGCAACGGCGCATTTCTGCCCTTGTCATCATGCGGGCCATCAAAGAGTTACGAACAGCTCGCCAAAGGAGACGACTACTCACTGGCACTGGCCGGCACCATCATCCTGATTCTCGCCTGTGCAGCATTTATCATGGCGTCAAATTTCACTGAAAATAATGGAGCAGTGAGCGGACTTTCTGGTAAACAGCCTGAAAAGACAGTGGGAAACATCAAATGAGCTCAATTCTCAAGGCATTGAAAAAACTGGAGCATGAAAGATCGGAGCGCTCTCTCGATTTGCTAAAGATTGATACTGATATCCTGAAGACAACCGATGCCCGGAGTTTTTCTCCGTTTGCCATGGCGCTGTTGCTTCTGCTGGTTTTTGGAGGGGGAGTAGCGGTCGCATATTATTTTATGAAGAGTTCAACGGTTCCACTGGCAACTACAACTAAAGCGCAACCGGCTATAACTGCAGAAAACCAACTGCCACCGGTCACTCATCTAATGAGTAAACCTGATTCTCTCCCTCCTGAAATAATAGTTGTTCCGGCTCGTAAGGAACCGACCGGAGAAAAGATTCCACAGAGACACCTGAAGAAACCGGCAACAACAGCCAAAGAAACAAATCCTGATACTGCCAAAACAACTGATTTAAACATCTCCAAAAAGTCGAGCGAGATGGATACGGCAGAAAAAAAGGGGTTTCTCGCAGCCGCCAGAGCTCCAACTCTCAGAGTTAATGGTATCGCGTTCCAGAACGGCACTGCAGACAGTATGGCAATCGTCAACGGAGTACCGGTTTCGAGTGGTTCGATAATTGAGGGTGCTACTGTCGAGGAAATCCAAAGAGACCGGGTTCTGTTTCAGTGTAACGGTGAGAAGTTTGAAATACGGCTTGGACAGTCAAATCGATAAGCGCAGAATCAGCGGACGATAACCTTGACAAACCGGACCAGGTAATCAACACCGGACCAGACTGTCAGAACGGTGGCGATCCAGAGAAAAAACATTCCGACATTGTGCATGTTGACTGTCAGGAGTGTGTGTGAAATACCAAAAAACCAGTTATAGTTGTAATGCAGAATAAGTCCGATAATGGCAACAATCTGAAAAATAGTCTTATACTTGCCCAGATCACTGGCCTGAATAACAATCCCCTCACTCGATGCAATCCCCCGCAGACCGGTTATAATGATCTCACGCCCCAGAATCACGAGCACCATCCAGGCCGGGACCCGATCAAAAGGGAGGATCATGATCAGGGCAGCCATGACGATCAGCTTATCGGCAATCGGATCCAGAAACTTGCCAAAGATCGTGACGATACCCATCCGTCGGGCCAGATAACCATCCAGCCAGTCCGTAATGGACGCCACTGCAAAGAGGGCTGCGGCCCAGAAACCGGCAGACCGGGAGGGCGACATCAGTAGCGCAGCAAGGAGCGGTATGGCGGCAATCCGCATCATGGTGAGGATATTGGGCAGATTCAGGATCTGATTCGGCTGACTGGTAGTCATTATTAAATTCCGCTTTCCTGATAGGACTTCATGTAGGAAAGAACCCGGTTTACATAGGTTCGTGTTTCGTTGTAGGGAGGAATCCCGCCATATTTTGCGACTTTGTTGAGTCCGGCATTATAGGCTGCAACTGCCAGCGAAACATCGCCTCGGAACGTATCAAGCAGAAAGCGAAGGTATTTCACCCCACCCTCGACATTATCTTTTGGATTAAATCGATCGGCAACTTTCAGGGACTTGGCGGTGGCTGGCATTAACTGCATCAAGCCACTGGCACCTTTACTGGAAACGGCATTCGGGTTGTAACCGGATTCAGCATGTATGACGGCCTTTACCAGACACTGATTAACGCCGTATTTATCAGAACAGGTCTTGATTAGCTGTTCAAATTCAGCCGGATTAACTGATGAAGCATATTTTAGTTTTGTGCGCAGTTCTTTATCTTTTTTGAGGTCGCGCATGAAAATTTTAAAGCGTTTGTCAGTGGGTGCATCGGTAAAATGGACGATATCATCTTCATCAACATACCGATAGATATCAGCCTTTGCAGGAGACGGTGCCATCAGCACACAGAGAAACAGCGCGCCGAAACAGAGCCTCGCAGAGGTAACATATGATCGGCAGTCAAATAGCATGCTAGCAATAATCTCAAAACCTGCGGATTTGTCAAGAGAAATTCTGTTTGATGTCCTTTTTAAGCCAGTTTGAAATTGACTTTTCACAGGCCATGTTCTACAAAGATTCTTTTATAAGGAGGAAGATTACTATGAGTGAAAAGCCTGTTACCTATAAAGATTCCGGGGTTGATATTGCTGCGGGAAACAGTTTTGTCAACCTTATCAAGCCGTTAGTAAAAGCTACGTCGCGTCCTGAGGTTCTGGCAGACATTGGTGGTTTTGGCGGTTTGTTTTCGCTCAACACGTCAAAATATAAAAATCCTGTGCTCGTTTCCGGGACTGACGGTGTCGGCACCAAGCTTAAACTTGCTTTTCTGGCAGATCGTCACGACACGATTGGCATCGATCTGGTGGCCATGTGCGTAAACGACATAATCGTCCAGGGGGCTGAACCGCTCTTTTTCCTCGATTATCTCGCCACCGGAAAACTGCTCCCGGAAAAGGGCGCCGAGATCGTCAAGGGGATTGCCGAGGGGTGCAAACAGGCCGGTTGCGCGCTGATCGGTGGAGAAACAGCCGAAATGCCCGGCTTTTATGCCGATGGCGAATATGATGTTGCCGGATTTACCGTCGGTGTCGTTGACCGCGAAAATATTATCGACGGTTCAAGCATATCAGTCGGCAACCGCCTGATCGGCATTGCATCCAGCGGGCTACACAGTAACGGCTATTCACTGGCACGAACATTGGTGTTTGATCGCCTGGGGCTCTCCATACATGACGAATTTCCCGGTGCCGGCGCTTCAGTAGCTGACGTGCTGCTAACGCCGACCCGGATTTATGTCCGTTCGATTCTGAACCTGCTGAAAGACTTCTCCATTAATGGTATCGCCCATATCACCGGAGGCGGCTTACTGGAAAATGTTCCCCGCGTACTTCCCAAAGGGTGTCAGGCTCACATTCATATCAACAGCTGGGAGAGGCCAAACCTGTTTACGGTATTGCAGAAGGCCGGCAACGTTGAGCGTGACGAAATGTACCGCACCTTCAATATGGGAATCGGAATGGTACTTGCGGTAGCTGAGGATCAGGCTGAAGAGATCATCGATCGCTTGAAGGGTCTGGGGGAATCGGCCTGGATAATCGGTGACATTGCGATGTGTGATGCCGGTGATGAGCGGGTCGATCTGGTGGAGGGGTAACTATGTCCGGGAACACGCCCTGCCGTTTGGGTGTCCTGGTTTCAGGAAGCGGCACTAATCTTCAGGCCATTATCGACCGGATAGAATCCGGAGAGATACATGCCGAGATCGCCTGTGTCATCAGCAACAAAGCGGATGCGTATGCTCTTACCCGTGCTGCAAAACACGGGATACCGGTTGTTGTTCACGAAAACACCAGTTTTTCCGACAGGAAATCATACGATGCCGCGACGGTCGATATTCTGCGCAGCTACAAGGTTGAACTGGTGGTTCTGGCCGGTTTCATGAGAATTCTGACGGACGTTATGGTACACGCCTTTCCCAATGCAATCATGAACATCCACCCTGCCCTGCTCCCGTCCTTCCAGGGTCTTCATGCCCAGCAGCAGGCTCTTGACTACGGGGTTCGCTTCTCCGGCTGCACCGTTCACTTTGTCGACTGCGGCACGGATACCGGCCCGATTATCCTGCAATCAGTCGTTCCGGTCGAGCAGGATGATACGGAAGAAACCCTCTCCGCCCGGATTCAGAAGGCTGAGCATCAGACATTTGCTGCGGCAATCAAGCTGTTCGTGGAAGGGAAAATCAAGGTTGAAGGCCGAAGAGTACGAATTTCATAATAACAGCATAATTATTGTTAACTCAGCAACACCACGCTACTAGTCATCCATCCCCTCCTGCACCCGATGTTTTCGCGTTTGTCCTGCAAAGGGCATGTCAAGAAACCGCTTCTCGCACTTCCCTGAAATCAGACGGATATTACGTGGAACTGTAAGTTCCGGCTGGAGACTCCCACAATATTCCTTGAGCCATCATTGCCTTCCTGTCCCTATGTTCAATCCTGAAATGATCCGGTCCAGAAACAACGTATAAAGTACCGCAACCGGAATACTGGCCAGCAGAGCCCCACCCATCAGAGCTCCCCAGTAAAACACGTCTCCCCTGATCAGTTCGGTAGTCAGGCCGATACTGACGGTTTTACTGCCCGACTCCTGGATGAACGCCAGGGCATAGATGTACTCGTTGACAACCAGGGTAAAGGCAAAGACGATCACTGTGATAATTCCCGGGACAGAGAGCGGCAGCAGAATCTTGAAAAATGCCCCCAGACGGCTGCAACCGTCGATCAGCGCCTGCTCTTCGATGTCGCGGGGAATTGACTTGAAGAAACTCATCAAGAGCCAGGTACAAAACGGCACTGTAAAGGTCGGGTAAATCAGCACAAGAGACCAGAGAGAGTTCTGAAGGCCGAGGTCGGCAATGATCCGTGAGAGCGGAATAAACAGCAGAGTGGGCGGCACAAGGTAGGTCAAAAAGATCCCGACGCCCACGATTCCGCCCCAGTCACCGGCCAGACGTGCCAGACTGTAGGCGGCCGGAACGGACAACAGTACGGTGATAATTACCACCATCAGACCCACCAGCAATGTGTTGAGCAGAAAAACCGGGTACTGTGTCTGGTGAAGCAGCAGATCCAGGTGCTGCAGGGTTGGCGGCTCGGTAAAGATGAAGGGATTGTTGGTCGGGTTAAGCAGGTCATGATTGCGCTTGAACATGGTAATCAGCATGATGTAGAACGGCATGGCCGAAAAGATAATGAAGAGACTCAGCGTCCCGTAAAATCCGCTTTTAGTTAAGATTCGTTTCAACATTGCCGATCACACCCTTTCGCAGCTATAAAACCTGCCTGCATCAGCCGTCAGACAACGACCGCCTTTTTAACCAGCCTGAGCACGATGGCGGCGATGCCTGCCAGAACCGGAAAAAAGAACAGTGAAATTGCCGCCCCTTGAGCCAGGTCGCCACCCTGGATGCTCTTCAGAAATGCCAGGCTGGCCAGAACCTGGGTAGCGTGGGGAGGCGGACCACCCCTGGTCAGAATCCAGACCACCGTCATGTCTGTAAAGGTAAAAAACACCGAAAACAGGACCGTCACCCCGATGACCGGGAAGATCAGCGGCAGGGTAATGTGAAACAGCCGCCGGAAATATCCGGCCCCGTCGATCTGGGCCGCCTCCACGATCTCACGCGGGATGGCGTTCAGTCCGGCGATCAGGATCACCGTGGCCAGCGGCAGCAGACGCCAGACATGCACCAGGATCACCGATGCCATGGCCAGTCCCGGTCGTGCCAGCCAGTAGAGGTTGCTCATCGGCCCGAGCAGATCGCCCGGGCTTCCAAGCAGTCCGACTTTGCGCAACAGCCAGTCAAAGGGGCTGTAAACCGAATCCATGAACCATAGGAAACCGATGGACCCAAGGGCGATCGGAGCGGTCCAGGGGAGCATCAGCAGAAAGCGGGCGATCCATTTTCCGGGGAAATCCCGGATCAGAAGTTCCGCCAGAATATGGGCCAGGACGATAACCAGAGCGATTGATACAAAAGTGAAGATGAAGGTGTTGGCCAGGGAAATCCGGAAGGCCGCGTCGTGAAACATTTCGCGAAAGTTGTTCAGGCCGGTGATGCTGAAGTGAGGATCACCGATGGTGGCATCGCTGATACTGTAGATAAACGACATGACAAACGGAAATCCGATGAAGGCGGCGAGATACAGGCACACCGGCGCCAGCAGCGCCAGAGCCGTCAACCTGTCACGATGAAAGAGGTGCCCGGTTTTCATTTCTCGATCCTCCGTCCGCTGGCCCGGTCATAATAGCGGATGTCCGCCAGCCGCACGGCAAACGGCACTTCTGTTCCCTCCTTTACCTCATTACGCAATGAGAGATTGGCGATCATCAGGGCATCTCCAACCTTTCCGTACACCAGAAGGTACGACCCCAAGTGCTCGATCCGTTCAATCCTGAAGTTGAACATACGCCGTTCCTGATCATCTACCAGGTCGGCGGGAAGAAACGACTCGGGACGAAAGGCGGTCAGGGCGCCGTTTTCCTCCATGAAATTCATGGGAGGGAGACCGACGAAACCGGCCACAAAGGTGTCGGCCGGTTCCTGGTAGATCTCGTCCGGCGAGCCGATCTGCCTGATTTTACCCTCGTTCATGACGGCGATCCTGTCCCCAAGTCCCATGGCTTCCACCTGGTCGTGGGTGACGTAGATGGTGGTGACCCCGATCTCACGCTGGAACTTTTTCAGTTCGTCGCGGGCAGTATGGCGAACCTTCGCATCCAGGTTGGAAAGAGGCTCATCCATCAGAAGCACCCGAGGCCTGCGGACCAGGGCCCGGGCAATGGCCACACGCTGCCGCTCCCCGCCCGATATCAGCGATGGTTTGCGCTCCAGCAGGTGACCGATACCGAGCAGGTTGGCCGCCCACTCAACCTTGCTGCGAATCTCCTGCCGGGACAGACCTTCTACGGTGAGCGGAAAGGCGATATTCTTGAAAACCGTCATGTGGGGGTACAGGGCATAGCTTTGAAACACCATGGCAATGCCCCGTTTGCGGGGTGTAACATCATTGACCAACTGTCCGTCAATAAAAATGCTGCCGGCAGTAGGCTCATCCAGTCCCGCGCAGAGGCGCATCAGGGTGGTTTTGCCGCTGCCGGACGGCCCCAACAAAACCAGAAACTCCCCGTCGGCGATCTCCAGATCGACCCCATCAACCGCCCTGACCGGTCCGAAATGTTTTTTCAAGCCGTTGAACCGAACGTGTGCCATGGCCAAACCCCTCTCACATACTTATATCATCAGGTTTCTCGCCGAGAAATTACGGGCCGGATGAGAAGCGCCTACATTCTCGCCGAACATAGAGACCGGTATCCAATCAACCTTTATGGCCGATCAGACCTTTTGCCCTCCATTTATCGAAGATCTTCCGGCACTCGGCAGAAGCCTGTTTGACCGATTCTTCCGCACTTTGCTGCTTCTGTGCGACCCTAGCAAACATGTTGGGGATGATGAAGGTGCCGAAAATTTCCCCTTCTGCAGGATTTGCCGGGCCGGGATGTCCGACGTTGGTTGACCATTTTTCCGCATCCCTGAGCGGGAGCAATTTCCCCCTGGCTTCACCAGGCAATGCATAGGGGTCATTGCTGAACCAGTGCGAATACAGGTCGCGCAGCTTTTTCGCGCCGCTTACCCGCGGGTATCCGCGATCCCCTGACGACACCGGGGTGTTGAAAAATGCCGGCGAGGCGTACAGCTCGCTTTCCCACATGGCACGGTCGTAGTTGGCGCACAGGTCGAGCAGAAACTGCTTGGCAATATCTGCATTTGCCGTGGCAAACTTCGGGATGACCGAGACATAGATGACATGTTCACAGGCCCATCCGGCTCCGCCCGGTCCTTTTAGAGCCGGAGAAAAGTAGATGTCCTTGGCGATTTCCGGCACATCCTTCTGGGCCGAACGGTAGGCGGAGATGGAGTTGAGGATGTAGGAGGCCCTGCCGGCGATCAGCAACTGGTTGTTGGAAGCCGGAGTCCAACCGAACACCTCAGGCGTGAGCGTCTTGTCGTACAGGTTAGCCATGAATTTGACCGCTTCAACGGTTTTTCTGCTGTCAAGGATGACGTTTTCCCGACCGTCCTGCGTCCCTGTTTCATAGGACCACATCAGGGCCCGGCAGGCCATGTTCGTGTCAAGTTCCTGGGACAGGCCGATGCCGTTTTGGACACCCAACTCCCGTTTGATCCGGGCCCCGTAGACAAGCAGGTCTTCCCACGTTTGCGGACCGTCAGGTTTGCCGACCTTCTGCCAGAGTGATTTGCGGTAGTCACCCGGGTCGATGGTCCAACCATGGCAAAATCCGTAGTATTTTTTTGTATCGGGATTGTAGGAACTGCGGGTGCCGAAAGGGACCTGTTCCCCGAAGCGTCTGCGCGCCTCCTGGTTGAGGTCGCTCAAGTCGAGGACACTGGGTTCAAAATCGGAAGGAGGATCGATAAATTCTATTATGTCATGGCCCCTGCCGGCCACGACTTCGGATGCGAATGTGCCTCTTAGATCGGAAAGACTGATGTGGTTGATGATTACGTTGATATTGTGTTCTTCGCCCCACCTCTTTACGAACGGGTCAAACCAGCGATCGTAACGGGGAACAAAATGACTCCACTGTAAAATCCTCAGGGTTCTTCGGCCTGACGGTTGTGCAAAGGCCCGGCTTATGAATTTCGGTCCACCCAGTGCCAGTCCGACAGTCCCAATCCCTGCGATTTTAATAAACTCGCGCCGTGAAAAGTATCGTGTCATTGCGGGTACCTCCCTTCTGTTGATCGGTAATTCCGATTTCAAACTCAGAATGTTCCAAAGCGGCCGGAGGAAGAAGCGCAAGATTAAATCATGTGGTGAGGATGGAACTACTCATGGCCAACAGAGTCAGCATTCTTATGTAGAAATTGGAATTGTTTCACCTCCTGTAACATGAAAAGTTATACAGTCTTATGTCTTATGCTTTTCATTATTATATATATCTTCACGAAGAATTACCAACTCAATAAATGAACCTGTGGCAGAATTAGCGAGCAAGAACTGTCCGTTTGACCTGATCTGACATAAACCGGCCAGCATAATCAGAAAACCCCATCTCGTAACTCGAAATGCGGCAGGAACCGGGTACTGTTCAAAAAGACAGAATCAATTTGGTTGATTATTGCTCCAAAAATGTTTTGTGTTATACTTACTGTGGGTTATTTATCATCTTAAAATCCAATGTTTTATTAATTATAGCTTATCTGAAATGGTCTATTTTACAAACAATGTTAACTCCTACAGGTGCGTGACATGAGACTAATCTTCATGGTGGTTCTGGTCGCGGCATTGATGATGACAGGCACCTTAACATACGGGGAAGCTGCGGATCGTGCCGGCATCGTCAAAACCATGGCCGGGGAGGTCGTAATCGCCAGAAGCGGCCGCACCATTGTGGCCGAACCTAACCTGATTCTATACGAGGATGATGTTGTCCAAACCGGACCAAACGGCAAGGCCGGCCTGATTCTTGAAGACGATACGGTCATTTCCATGGGCCTAAACAGCAGGTTTGCGATAGAAAACTTCAAGTATAAACCCTATGAAAAGAAGCTGTCGCTCATTGTAAGGGTTTTTCAAGGAACGGTTTCATTACTATGCGGTCAGATTGCCAAGCTGGCACCGGATATGGTGCATATCAAAACGCCGAACGCGACCATTGGGGTGCGGGGTACGCACATTCTGATCAAGGTGGATTGAGGAACGTCCCGCTTCATGTCAAACCTTGCGGACACTCTGGAAGGAATCCGGTGTATGGGCAACCTGCTACGACTTTCGCTGCTATTTTTTCTGATCACCCTAGCCAGCGGTTGCGCCAAGAGTACGTTAGTGGCCCTGACGCCCGACCCGGACGGCAAGACCGGCAGCATCTCCGTCAGTAACAAATCTGGCAGCGTTGCCATCGACACTCCGTACCAGGCGACCTCCATCGGTGATGCCAGTGAGCGGCCAACCCCGCCAGTACATCTCGGCAAGAAAGCTCTGGACAAGATATTTGCAGAAGCCCTCTCCATTCAGCCTAAACGTCCGCTCCATTTCCAGCTCTATTTTGATGAAGAGACCACACTCACCACTGATTCCGTGAAACTTCTGCCCGACATCATCGCGGCCATTCGGGAACGGAAGTCAGTATACATCTCGGTGATCGGACATACCGACACACTTGGCACCAAGGAGTTGAATATAGACCTTTCAAAGAGAAGGGCTCTGGCGGTAAAAAATCTGTTGGTCAGGCAGGGAGCGGAATCAAGTACTATCTGGACCACCTCGCACGGAAAGGAAAATCCCTTGATTCCAACCGCGGACAATGTGTTCGAACCAAGAAACCGCCGGGTAGAGGTTGTCGTCAGGTAACGGGGATCACACGGATATGCCGGAACCCATTCACAACCAACACGGAGTAACCAGAACGCTTCTATTCACTGGGCTTCTTTTAAGTGTTGTCTTGAGTGTGGTCTACCTGGTTCAACCTGCCTTTATCATCTCCACAAACGACAGAACAATCGATATTGTCATGAACCTTGCACCTACAAAACCTGCATCGGGTTCAATCGTCATTGTTGATATCGACGAAAAAAGCCTGGCCCGTTATGGCCAATGGCCCTGGCCCCGTAACCGCCTAGCCCAGCTGCTCAGCACTATCAACACATCGGATGCCGCCAGTATTGGACTGGACCTGATCCTGGCCGAACCCGATCGCACCTCTCCCCGGGATATGCAAACCGACATCGACAGGGAACTCAGCCACCACATCGACACCTCGGGCGTTCTGACCGACCTGCTGAACCATGACCAAAACCTGGCCGACACGTTGGCCAAGGGTCCATTTGTCCTCGGGTACGAGTTTTTGTTCGGGAACAATCCGAAACCGCAGACACCATGCGAACTGCATCCTCCAGGTATTGTCTGGATCAACCTGCCCGAAGCGGCTCGTGATCAGTCCCTCTTTTTCACGGCTCAGGGCGTTGTCTGCAACCGTCACATGTTCTCCGCTGCAGTGACGCACTCTGGTTTCCTGAATGCAACCCCGGACGCCGATGGCATACTGCGGCGGGTACCGATGCTGATTCGGTTCGGGGACCGTCTCTACCCCTCACTGGCGCTGGCTACACTGATGCAGTACGAGAAGAGCAGTCAGATCGAGATACAGCGGATGAAAAGCAGCGGCAGCCTTGATCTCATGGTGGGCAACAGGTCCATTTCGCTCGACACGCAGGGGAACATGATCGTGCAGTTCTCACGCCGGGGTGATGCAACACCGCGGGTTTCCGCCGGCGACCTTCTGAGCGGAAAAATTTCACCGGAAAAGCTCAAGAGCAAGATCGTCCTCGTTGGCTCCTCGGCCGCCGGCTTGGAACCTACCTACCAGACCTCCACTACACCGGTCCATACCCACGCGGAGATTCATGCCCAAGTGCTGGACAACATACTCACCGGCCAACAGGCTATCCGAACCAAGAGATTTCTGTTGTGGGAAGTCCTGGTCGGGCTGATGATCGCGGCATGCTCCGGCCTGGCAATTGCCAGGATGAAGATACTTCCAAGTGCGGCTGTGAGCGTGATATTGCTGGCCGGCAGCTGGATCGCCATGAGGCTTATCTTCCAGGCACAAGGCTATCTGCTTTCACCATTATTCCCGACCTTTCTGGTGGTGCTGAACTATGCCGTCCTCACCATCTTTAAGACCTGGAAAATCCAGCTTGTTGCCAGGGAAGTGGCTGACAGCACCCTGATCCTACTGAAGTCCAGCGAAGAAAATCTGAATTCTATTATCAAGGCGGTGCCGGATATCATCTTTCGCCTGGATCCCGCAGGGAACATAATTTTCATCAGTCCAGCCATTGCGAAATATACCGCCTCTCCGGACGCCCTGATCGGCCAACCGCTGCTCCCTCTCATAAAAACTGAATATCATGATGCCTTTGTAAAACTCACTAACGATGTTTTTCAGGGGGAATCCGGGAGTCTGGACTTGGAGGCAGTGGGACTCAAAGGAAGGCATGTCTGGCTTAGCACTTATGTTATGCCCTTTCGTAATGATGCTGGAGAGATAGTTTCTCTGCTTGGAATTGCCAGTGACATCACGGATCGAAAGCTCGCCGAGAACGCACTGGTTGAAAAACAACTTCAACTGGAAGAAACCAATATGCATCTGGAACAACGTGTTGTAGATGCAGTGTCAGATTTGCGCAAAAAGGATCAGATGTTGATTCAGCAGGGTCGTCAGGCCGCCATGGGAGAAATGATCGGCAATATTGCCCATCAGTGGCGTCAGCCGCTCAACTTCGTGGGGCTGATCTTGCAGGATTTACAGATGACCTATGGCAGTGACGAATTTAACAAGGTAACCCTTGAGACCAGTGTCAAGGAAGCTATGGAAGTGATACAAAATATGTCGCACACCATTAACGATTTCACCAACTACTTTAAGCCGGACAAGGAAAAGATGTTGTTCAGTGTCAATCAGGCTGTTGCCAAAACGTTATCTCTTGTTGAACCAAGCTTGAAAAGTATGGACATCAATATTGAGGTCATTGTGATAGGTAATTCTGATATCAACGGATATGCGAACGAATATTCGCAAGTGTTGCTTAATATCCTCCTCAATTGCAAGGATGCGTTTGAAGGGAGCAACAGCGACAGGCAACGGGTTATCACGATCACAGTGTATAAGGAAAACAACAAGTCCGTGGTAACCATTGCCGACAATGCCGGAGGGATACCCGAAGATATCGTGGACAAGATTTTTGATCCATATTTTACCACCAAGGGTCCGGACAAAGGGACCGGGATCGGATTATTCATGGCGAAAGCCATCATAGAAAAAAATATGGGGGGGAGCATTATCGCGCGTAACACTGCAGATGGTGCAGAATTCAGGATTGAGGTCTGATGCCCACGCAAAAGACGGTTCCATTCAAGGTAGTTACTCAGTCACTGCTTGACAGTCGCAACGGGATTCAACCCGATTTTTACCTGCTTGTTTGGCCGCGTACATGGCATCATCGGCACGCTTGATAAAAGTTTCCGCAGTATCGTCCATGTAAAATTGGGCAACGCCGAAGCTGCAGGTCACTGAGCCTATCTGAGGGAAATCGTGTTGCATCACGCGGGCTCTGATTTTTTCAGCAAGTTCAAGTCCTGTCCTGACGTCGTCGTTGTGCACAAGAATGACAAACTCCTCACCGCCGAAACGCGCGAAGATGTCGGTCTGACGAATCATGCCGGTGACGATCGCGGCAAGTTCCTGTAACACTTTGTCACCGGTTTCGTGCCCATAGGTGTCGTTTATTGTTTTAAAAAGATCGATGTCGAAGAAGACGAGCGCCAACGGCATGCTGTAGCGCTCTGCTTCCTGAATTTTCGTCTGGAGAAGCTCCAAAAACTTTCTCCTGTTGTAGATTCCGGTCAGAGAATCGGTCGTTGCCTGGTTCTCCAGGATAGCATTTAGTCGCCGCAATTCTTCTTCAGCACGATCGCGTTCTTCGGTGCGCCGCTTCAAACCAGCATAGCCGGCATATAACCCGGCAAGTCCCATCAACCAGATGATGCCGTGGCCTGCCCATAGCACATCAACTTGCTTGCGCATGGTCGTCTCAAAGAGCGACATTGGCATCCTGATGCTGATGCCGCCACGAATATCACCTTTTTTGTACCCTTGGCGGACATGACAGGGAATGCAGCTTTCTTCCGTAACCAGAGGGCGCATGAGCCGTACGTAACGAATATTATCTTCCGTCACCACGCTGATGGTTTCCTTGGCGCCGTGTTCAAAAGTCCGCAAAGCCGATTTTTCCCAGGCATCAGCCTTGTTGTCGGGACGCAATGGATTGAGACTCGTAATGTGTTCGGATACGTTATGTTCCCGTTGCGCGAGTTCGTAGATCTGACGCGTCATATACGACGGGTTTACCAGGGTAAGACGACGTCCGGATGGGGTTGTCACATCCCGTTCCAGAACGGAAGGAGGAAAAAACGGATTTGGCTGAACAACACTGTCAGTTGGCACATAGATACCGCCGTGGAGGGCATTCCAGTTGCGATAAAGAATGTCCTTGTCGATATACGCTCTGGCAACATTCTGAGCAATTGTTATGACATCCTTTTTCTGAACGGAAATGCTTGCCAAAAGGGATACGGCAATAACGAATGTCCAGCCACAGGCAAGCAATAGAGAATAGGTTCCCGGTTGGGTGACGCGTGATTGCCGTTTTTTTATCTGCATATCAATTTCTCAAAGCTCTGACGCCTTCGGAAAAAGGATGTTGTTCTCCAGGTGAACATGCTTATGAAGGTCATCCTCGAACTCTTTGAGCTTCTGATAGGTAAGCATGAAGGTGTTGCACGCATCGTCAGGGATCGCATAATTCTTTGAGAGATGGCGGATCGTGTGGACTGCATCGCCGATCTCCTCGTGCTCACGGCGGAGCCTGATGAGAGATACCCTGACGGTTTCCCGATCATGCGTATCCGGTGTTACGCCGGCTAATCTGGCAGCATCGGCCCGCTTGAGAGCCGGGAAGAAAACCTCCTCTTCTTCCTTCAAGTGGGTTGTCATATCGGATGCAATCTTCTCAAAAATAGCGGCAATTTCGATTACCTCGGGATGGTGGGCACCATGCACACCTGCTATCTTTCGGGCATAGGCAGCGATCTGCCCGTCATTTTCCTTGAGCCAAGCATGGTGGGTATTGACGATGTAGTCGGCAAGAAACGGCAGTGCCCACGAGGAATAATTACGGCTCCGGTCGACCGGCTCACTTTGCAGTGCTGCCAGTTCGTTCGTTATCACGGCAAGATCGATTGCTTTCTCCGTGCAGGCGGTCGCGAGGGGAACCTGCCCTCCACAGCAAAAATCGATGCCGTGTTTTTCAAAAACTGTGGCAGTTCGGAAATCGGCCGCGACAATCTCGCCGATAGTCTTATCCCCTGTTGTTGATTTTTGCATGGTTTTCTCCTTTTAGAGTGGTGACAATAAGCCGAGTGAAAACAGTGCATTTCATGGGACATCCCTTCGATGGGAAGAAGGCTCGCGCACCAAACTGGGGCTTCCCTCCTCTACCTGTGCTGGATAGGTTACCCGCTCTCCATAGATCTCGGCCATGGGTGTAATGGTATGGGGTTTGGCGCTTTTAGAGGTGAATATATCCACAACATCAATGCCGCGGACGATCAGTGCATCTCCGATGAGGGAACGGTGGCAGCGCCAGGGGACCGCTTCGGCGCACATGATGGCAGTAGTCTTCTCACTGGCCAGCTCAACAAGCTTCATCACGGCTACTGCAAACTCCGGTGTCTGCATGTAATCGGCAAAGCCGCGGAAAGAAATGTTGTGCCAGCCGGTATTGAGGGAATCGGCGACGAGAATGGCGTAACCCTCCAAGCGCTTTCATATGCCGGTAACCGATTCGACGGTTACGCAGTAACTTTCCCAGCGTGTCTTTGTTAAACTGGGGATTGTGCCGAGAACGGGGGATGGTCCGTACATCCACCAGCCGTTCGATGCCATACGCCCGCAGCAACCCAACAAATTCGTCTAGGCTGTGAGTCGAATGTCCAATGGTATAGACTTTTATCTGAGTATGTATTGTTTGCATTTTCATAATTGACAGCCGAATCCCATGACCTTCATTGCAATTTGCCAGGGGCTCAGATGTAATCGATCCTTGGCCCTAGCGGAATAGATTGATCTTGGCCAGATCGATAATTTCGTCGCCGTGCCCGCTGAGTAAGGCTTTGAGCATGAAGAGGCCGAAGTCGGTTACCTTGTCAAGGCTGATTTGGGGAGGCATCATGAGTTCCTGCCCTCGGATGGTTTTTTGTGTGTGCTGCCGACGACAGGTCGGTAAGAACCGGGGACCGCACGAAAAGCGATACCCAAACGGTTCCATCCGTTGATAGCAACAATGGCAAGTGTGAGATTAACCAACTCGATATCTGAGAACTGTTTCCGAACCTCCTCGAAAACCTGATCAGGTACATGACCATCAGTGATGAGAGTAACGGCTTCGGTCCATGCTAGTGCCGCCTGTTCCCGCTCGGAATAAAAGGGGGTTTCTCGCCAGGCATCAAGCTCATATAGCCGCTGTTCCGTTTCACCCTGCGCCCTGGCATCTTTCGAATGCATGTCGATGCAGAAGGCACATCCGTTGATCTGCGATGCCCGAAGTTTTACAAGGTCAAGGAGGGAACTTTCCAAGCCGCATTTTTGGACTTGTTGTTCGAGACACATCATTGCCTTGTAAACTTCAGGCGCCACTTTGCCATATTCTATACGCATTTGCATGGTAGCCCTCTCCAGGATTAATTTTTCCTCTCTCACTTCAAAGCCTGTCGCAACACATACGACAGAATCCCACCATGCTGGAAGTAGTCGAGTTCATTGGGGGTATCGATTCGAACTGTCACGAAGAACTGACCGGTTGAACCATCGCCAGACCTGGTTTTGACTGTGAGTTCCTGCCCCGGCTTCAGGGAGATGAGCCCTTCGATATCGAACAGCTCATCTCCGCGAAGACCGAGAGAACTATAAGTGTCGCCCGACATAAACTGGAGTGGGAGTATCCCCATCCCCACAAGGTTGGAACGATGGATGCGCTCAAAGCTTTCGGCGATCACTGCGCGGATTCCCAGGAGTAACGTTCCCTTGGCGCCCCAGTCCCGTGATGAGCCTGTCCCGTATTCCTTGCCGGCAATGATGATGAGCGGGACAGCTTCTTCGCGATAGCGCATGGCAGCATCGTAAATGGGCATCTGCTCACTCTCCTTCCCATCCTTTGGTATCCACGTTGTCACCCCTCCTTCCACCCCCGGTACCAGCCGGTTCCTGATTCGGATATTGGCAAAGGTTCCCCGGACCATTACTTCGTGGTTACCGCGGCGGGAGCCGTAGGAGTTAAAATCTTCCGGTTTCACGCCGAGGGAGATGAGGTAGCGACCTGCCGGTGACTCCTCGCCAATCGAGCCGGCCGGGGATATGTGGTCGGTAGTGACGGAATCACCGAGGAGCACAAGGACCCGGGCGTCCTTGATGTCGGCGACCGGCGTCGGTACAGACGTAAAATCGGCAAAAAACGGCGGTTCCTTGATGTAGGTCGATTGCTCCTGCCACCGGTAAAGTTCGCCGGTTGGTGTTTCGAGCCCGTTCCAGAGTTCGCCGCCATTAAAAACGTCCTTGTACGTGTTGCTGAATTGTTCCGCTGAAACATGGCTGTGGACAAGCTCCGCCACTTCTTCTTCTGCAGGCCATATATCCTTGAGATAGACGGGTTGGCCATTCGGGTCGATCCCGAGCGGGTCGCGGGTGAGGTCAATGTTGATGTTTCCCGCCAGGGCATACGCGACGACGAGCGGCGGAGACGCGAGATAGTTCGCCCGGACGTAGCTGTTGATCCGTCCTTCGAAGTTGCGGTTGCCCGAAAGAACCGCCGCAACCGACAGGGCGCCGTCAACGATGGCCTTGGCGATATGCTCGGCCAGGGGTCCGCTGTTGCCGATACAGGTCGTGCAGCCGTAACCTACCAAGTGGAAGCGCAACCCTTCGAGATAGGGCATCAGCCCCGAGGCCACAAGATAATCGGCGACCACTTTCGAGCCGGGAGCGAGGCTCGTCTTTACCCACGGCTTAACTTGCAGGCCGCGCCGCACCGCGTTTTTCGCCAATAGCCCCGCAGCTATCATCACTGATGGGTTGGAGGTATTAGTACAACTGGTGATTGCGGCAATAACAATCGAACCATGGCAGAGACTGTATGCGGTGCCGTCAGGTTGCCGTAGCGGCACGCACTGGCCCAGAGCTCCGAGTCCCCGGTCGGGATGGACTGCCGTCAGTTCGGGGGCAACGTTCATCGGCGAGCCCCCCTCACCGAGCCACCGATCCATGGTCTCCTTCTCCAGCTTCGCCGCTTCGTGCTGCATGAGGGTGACCAGTGATGTGCGAAAGGAACTACGCACCTCCTTTAGCAACAGCCGGTCCTGCGGTCTGGAGGGTCCGGCAAGGCATGGCTCGATGGTGCCGAGATCCAATTCCAGCGTATCACTGTATACCGACTCAGCCTGACCGGAAGTGTGCCAGAGTCCCTGTGCCTTGAAATAGGCTTCAACAAGTGGTACGAGTGCACCCCGCCCGGTAAGGCGCAGATAGGCGGTGGTCTGCTCGTCAACCGGGAAGATGCCGATAGTGGCGCCATACTCCGGCGCCATGTTGCCGATTGTTGCGCGATCGGCCACGGAAAGCGAGGCCAGGCCAGGGCCGAAGAACTCAACGAATTTCCCCACGACCCCTTTCCTGCGGAGCATCTGCGTAACCGTCAAGACGAGATCGGTGGCCGTTGCTCCCGACTTGAGCCTGCCAAGGAGCCGGAAGCCTACCACTTGGGGGATGAGCATCGAACAGGGTTGGCCGAGCATAGCCGCCTCCGCCTCAATACCACCCACGCCCCAACCAACCACCCCCAGACCGTTGATCATGGTGGTGTGAGAATCGGTTCCGATCAGCGTGTCGGGATAGACCCACGTCACGTCATTCAGCTCCGCCGTCATAGCGACGTGGGCAAGGTACTCCAGGTTTACCTGGTGGCAGATGCCGGTTTCCGGGGGGACGACACTGAAGTTAGTGAACGCGCCCTGTCCCCAGCGGAGAAACTGATACCGTTCATGGTTTCGCTCGAACTCGATGGCGGTATTTGTTTTCAGCGATGCAACGGTACCATACCTGTCTACCTGCACCGAATGGTCGATGATCAGGTCTACAGGTTGCAGGGGGTTGATGCGGGAAGGTTTCCCTTTGAGCCGGTGCAGTGCTGCGCGCATGGCGGCGAGGTCCGCGACGGCCGGCACGCCCGTAAAATCCTGGAGGAGCACCCGCGCCGGCATGAACTGTATCTCCCTGTCCGGAAGAGCAGCCGGCTCCCACCGGGCAAGGGCCATGATATCTTCTTTCCTGACGGTCACCCCGTCTTCCCGGCGCAGGAGGTTTTCCAGAAGTATTTTTAACGAAAAAGGGATTCGCGAAAGATCTATGCGGGCGGATTTTGCAAATGCTTGCAGGGAATGGTACCGATATTTTTTACCGCTTACCTCAAGCGTCACGAGGGAATCAAAACTGTTCATTGTGTTTCCCATAACTGCCTCCGAGTTAAGTATTCATGAATCAGGAACCTTATCTGCTACCTGCATTTTTCAACCAGAGCTGCAGCCAACCGTTCAAAGCGTTCGTGGACGTCCGGGCCGATTTCTTTTTCTACCAATTCAAATTTCTCCATCAATTCTTGCTGTTCCTCTTCGTTCAGGATCTTGTCGGTCATGGGAAAGAGGAGATAGTCTTCCTTCCAGATGTGGTTAGGGTAGAGGTTCACCAATCCGCGCATGCTAGCGCACATGGGCTCATTTTCTTTCGAACTTCCCTTTACATACGCTTCGACGGCTTCAGCCAACTCCGCAACGAGCTTCCTGCCACTTTGATGTTCATGAATGAGAATCCCCAGGGGACAGCCGTTCACCGGTACCCCTTTTGTTTCAAGGAGTGGGAAGAGAATCTTCTCTTCCTTGCCGTGATGGCATTTGTCGGAAAAAACTTGCATGAACTCCACTAGGTTCCGAAGGGTATCAGCCTCCGGCGCCATCCCCTTGTCCATATTTTCTGCCAGGGCAGCCATAACGCCCACAACCGTCTGAATGATGTGATGCTCTTCTTCAAGTGTTTGCGTTGCCGTTTTTTCCATTGTTTGCCTCCGGTGTTTTCGTTGATCTCTACGCAACACTTTGCCAAACTGGCACAGCAGAGGTGCCATCTCCCTTAATCAAGCGCCCCGTTCCAATTCCTCGGCACGCTCTTTTATCCGCCGCATCTCTGTCTTGATTGCCGATACCATTTCATTTTCACGGTTAACTATTCCTTTGGCATCTGTTGATTTTGATGCCAACACCATAAAATATTGCAGATCAACCGGTGCCATGAGATTCTGAGCAGCATAGGAAGCCACCTTTATGGTGATCCGCCCGGAGAAGACAGGATGATCGACCAGTTCGCGGCGGATATCCTTATACTTTTCACTTACCAGAATCCTTTCCTGGTATGGTGTGCTTCGCACCGTGACGTTCCTGACGATTCCGTTTTCATACACAAAGGATCTAAACAATTCGGGTTCGTAATCGTTTTCATTTTTCTCCTGCCTGATTTCCCTGAGGGCCTCCTGATCGAATACAAAATAATCAAGACCGCCAGGCACAGAGCACTCCCAACCAATCTTGAGTTCCTTGGCAGTTCCCCCTTCAAGCCGCTCCACTACATTGGAGGCGCCCACATCCGGCATGTAGCGCTGAGGGGCTTCAATACCGTCTAAAAGCACACTCCAAATAGTTCCAGGTTCCGCATGGATCAACACCCTTAAAGTAGTAACCATGGTAGTACCTCACGCCGTCTCGGATCAGATTCGAGTATCCCATCACCGGGACGAAGGTTGACGCATTTCTCCACAAGAATGATGGACGAATGATTCATCCAGATGTTCGATTGGATCATTCATGCACCATGAGATCTTTTGCATCAATCAACGGTCGCTCTTAACCATTTATATCCACGTGCTAGTCAACCGGATTACCTTTTGTTTCAACATCGAAGATCGTCATAAGCGTTTCCGGGGTGTAGCCGCAGACTTGAGTTTTTGTACCGGTTTTACCATGGTAAACCCATTCGACCTTGTCGCCGGCAGTATCATGCACCAATTTCACACGCGTTCCAGCAATCCGTTTCAACTCATTCCACATATCATCCATGGTCAGCAATTCAATGCCTCCCAATTCCTTGTTACTGCCGGCGTTTTCCATGAACCTCTCAATCAGGTCGTAATCGACGAAATCATTCTCTTTTCGCCACAACTTCACAAAACGATGGTTTTCATTGCGCTGTTCTTCAATCATTTTTAACATTTCATATTCTTTCACATCACACCTCCTGTGACTGTATAATCCGCTTTGCCGGGGATCTGCTCAGTTAGATCCCGGTGAGTTCAAACGCCTTCCTCCACAACCATCACTCACTCTTTTTCACTTGGGGAGATATGCCATTAATTCCTTGAGCTTGTTCAGCGTCATTTCTATCTCGGCAAGGTTTGCTTCCAGTTGCTTCAAATCATTCGTATCCAATTGAGGTGCTAACTCTTGAATTATTGCAATTTGCTCCGACAACACCTCGTTTATTCTACAGTTATTCTCTGCCAAACGTGTATCCAGATGATTAGTGCTCTGTTTGCTGTCTTCCATGTTTCCCCCTTTGTATGTTAGTTAGTTATGGTTTTTGAAACTATCTCTGTCAGGCGCAGGTTTCCCTCCAACAGATGCAGGTTAACGGACAGACATCAATGGACTGAAATTGAATTTCCTCTTCGGTTGCCCCGTTTGGATCAAAACATTCTGCTTTTCCATAAGCGTTCAAATGGAAAACGTCGGGAAGATTGGTGACACAAATGCCGCAACCAACACACATGTCTTGGTCAACAAATGCCTCTTTTGCCATGGTTGTTCTCCTTTTATTGCGTCAATCAATAACAGCACGTGTACTATCCGGAGATAACTTCATAGAACGTGGGGGTGGGTTTCCCGTCAAACAGGGGCAACACCTGTGTTCCGGCAAGATCGTGAACGGGACTGCTGTGCATGTCCTGAAACTCGGATTGAGTTTCGAATTCAACGATGGCCGCATATGTCCCTCCTTCTAACGGCTTCAAAAGCCTTCTACTCAAAAAACCCTTAAATCCTGAAAACACCTGATTTGAAGAGGCAAACCATCGCAGGAACTCGGCCTCCTTACCAACCTTGATGGGTGGAAATGAAATTATCACGACAAACATGAATCACCTCCCGCAGTATTTTGCCTGGACCAATATCCGAGTCGCACACATCGCGTTATTGCCAACATTCATTGTCTCAGCCTCGTTCATCGCATTGGTAATACTCTCTTCGTGGCTCGCCAGGTCAGGATCGACGCGACAAGCAGTGGAAAAATACCCAGACCGATAAAGATAAGGTCGCCCGGCATACGCAGCCATTCGATCATGCGAGGGATTTTCCCCTGCAGAAACTCCGGACCACGGGCATGCCAGTAGCCGTTGTTCAGGACGTCGATGAACTGGAGTACCCCGCCGGGAAAGAGGCTGGTTACCACCATCAGGGCCAGGCCGATGTTCAACCCCCAGAAGGAGACCCGTATGAACTTCTCCGGGCGAACCCATTGTTCATCCGTCGACACCTGGCGCAGGGCAAAGACCATGAGGGCAACGGCGAGCATCCCGAAAACCCCCATCATCGCGGCATGGCCGTGATTCGGGGTAAGCATGGTGCCGACCTCGAAGTAGCTGACGATGGGAAGGTTGATGAGAAAGCCGAACACCCCGGCACCGACGAAATTCCAGAAACCGACGGCGATCAGGAAATAGAAGGTCCAGCGGTGCGGTACGGCGATCGGCTTGCCGCAGACGTCGCAGGTCCCCTTGGTCAGCTTGACGAAGTCCCACGCATCCAGGGTGAGGAGGGTGAGCGGCACCACCTCCATGGCGGAGAAGACCGCCGCCAGGGCCATGGTGATGTTGGACTGGCCGGTCCAGTACCAGTGGTGGCCGGTGCCGATGATACCGCTCCCCAGATAGAGGATGGCGTCCAGATAGACGACCCGCGCTGCCGTCAGGTGCGAGACGATACCGAGCTGGTAAAAGATGATGGCGACCATCACCGTCACGAAGACCTCAAAAAAACCCTCGACCCAGAGATGGATGATCCAGAAACGCCAGGTGTCCACCACGGAGAAATGGTGGTGCTGTCGAAAAACATGGCCGGCAGATAGAACAGAGGAATGGCGATTGCCGCGTACAGGAAGAGCGAGGCGATTTCCTGCCGCTCAGGGTCTTTCCGCGCCGGGGCAATCGCCCTGAACAGAAGGAAGACCCAGAAAACCAGGCCGATTGCCAGCAGAATCTGCCAGGCGCGGCCCAGGTCGAGATATTCCCACCCCTGATGGCCGAACCAGAACCAGAATTTGCCGAGAAGCTGGTTGATGCCGAGGATCTCGCCGCAAAGGCTTCCCACCACGACAAGCACCAGAGCACCGAACAGGATAATTGACCCCTTTGGCCTGCCCGGCAGGCTCTTTCCCTCCCAGCGAGGGGGCGAGGAGAAGACCGCCGGCGACATAGGCGGTGGCAATCCAGAAGATCGCCAGCTGCAGATGCCAGGTGCGCAGGATGTTGCTGGGGAGAATCGCGGAAATGTCGATACCGTAAAAGCTCGCCGGGTCGACCCGGTAGTGGACGGTTGCACCTCCCACCAATGCCTGGCCGAGAAAGAGGAGCGCGACAATCACGAAGTACTTGATCGTTGCCCGCTGGCTCGCGGTGGTCACTCCGGGGAGGAGCTGCGGATGGATGTGCTCCCCCTTCCCCTTCCATCCCAGAAAATCGAACTTGCCGAAGGCGAACAGGACGCCGGCCGTCCCGGCGAGAAGCGTGATCAGGCTGAGGGCGCTCCAGAGGACCGCATCGCTGGTCGGCGTGTTGCCGGACACCGGGTCGTAGGGGAAGTTGTTCGTGTAGGAGTAGGGCTTGCCGGGACGGTTGGCGACGGAGGCCCAGGCGGTCCAGGCAAAAAAGGCGGTCAGCTGGCGCAGCTCCTCCGGGTCCGTGATGTACTTGGCGGGAAGGCCGCCGTTTCCGGCCGGTTTGGAGAAATAGTCGGTCCAGTCGGCGATCTGCTTCCGATACGAGGCGGCTTCAGGCGGGGTGAAGGTCAAGGTTTCCGTTTGCGGGTCGTAGCGGTTCTCCTTGAGCAACTGCCCGGTTTCCGCATTGACGGCATCCCGCTCTGCCTCGCCGAGGTTGCCCGGAGCCCGGTTGAATCGCTTCCGGGCGATCACGTCCCCCGTCTCGATGCTGAGAGCATGAAGGTAGGCGGCGGAGAAATCGGGACCCAGGTAGGCGCCATGCCCCCAGATGGTCCCGTTTTCCATCAGGCCGTACTTGAGGAACACCTGTTGGCCGGCAACAATGTCATCCCGGGTAAAGAGCGTTTCCCCCGCCGGGCCGACGACCCTTGCCGGGATCGGCGGGGCATCCTGGTAGCTTCTGACGGCAATCCAGATCAGGACCGTGAATCCCATCATCAGGACGAGGATTGCGGTATTCCTCCACCAGGGAGAGAGCCGAGTGGTCGACGCACCCATATCTACAGTCTTATTTTCCATATAAGCTCCATTCGCCGTAGAATTGATGTTGTTTTTGCCTCCGACTTGGAAACTTTCACCAAGGAAAAATTAGTATTCTTGAATACCAGTCACTAAAAAATGTATCGCTGGGTGCCTACTGGTTGCGCCCTGCCATAACCCCGCCATCTACATTCCAGATCGCACCCGTCACCCAACTGGCATCGTCAGAGAGCAGGAACATGATTACTGTCGCCACATCAATAGGTTTTCCGATTCGACCAATCGGATGAAACTCATTGAAGGCTTGGAGAGCAGCATGAATCTCGGTGGGGTTGATGAAGGAACTGTAGATGGGGGTCTCCACCACGGCAGGAGCCACTCCGTTGACTCGTATGCCGAATTCTGCCAGTTCCATGGCCAAATGCTGGGTCAAGGAGTGCAGTCCGGCTTTGGCCATCGAGTAGGCCGAGGAAGGTGTCGCCTTGATTGCCTGATGGGCCCACATGGAGCCGATGTTGACTATTGCCCCGCCACCGTTCGCCGCCATGTTCTTTGCCACCTGCTGGGTCACAAAGAAGGTCGCCTTGTTAAGGTCCATGTAGGCGTCATAATCATCAAACGTGTGTTCTAAAAAAGACTTTGGAGAGAACACACCCGCTGCGTTGATCAGATATTTCACGTCCTTCATGTTTTCTCGTACATGTTGTACCAAATCGTCTATGTCTTTTTTTTCCAGAAGATCACTGTGAAAAGTGTGGACCTTGTCGCGAATAGTGAACGTGTCACAGGCTCTCTCCAGCTTCTCCCGACTCCGGCCAACCAGCGTCACTGAAGCGCCTGCATGTACAAGTAACCTGGCAGTCTCCAGCCCCATACCACTACTGCCCCCGACGATGAGAGCGTTCTTGCCTGAAAAAGACATTTTGATCCTCCTTATTTCAGAATATTTGCGTACGACGTTATTGGCATTTATTTCTTGAAGTATATGTCAGTTTATTTCGTGTGCAAGTGCCAGGTAATGAGACCACGAACAAGAAGTGGAGAAGGAATGGTGCGAGATTATGTATAAAATTCTCTTGCGAGAACGAAACCTGGGGGTAAACTTTTAGCAGAGGCGTGAAAGCAATCACCTGTATAAATGACAGCAGCATTTTCTAATAAGGGGGTAAATCATGGGAGACTTCCGTAATATTCTTGTCATCAGCAGGATGATTCCGTACAGCCTGGAAGCCATTAAGGTTGGTGTTTCTCTCGCTCGTAAGTTCGACGGGAAACTCCTGGTCCTGCATCTTGTCTCCAATCCCGTTGATATGATGGCGGTGAACGCACCAGGGATTTTTCCCGAGGAACAGTACAAGAATTACATGAACAGTCATCAGGAAGCGCAAGAACAGTTGGATAAGCTCATCAAACAAGAGATCCGTGGCGGATTCCCCATAAAGGAACTGATCAGTGATCGTGATCCGGTTGAGGAGATTGTGAAAGTGGTCAAAGAAGAAAAGATAGACCTGATTCTCATGACTTCCCATGAGGAGGGGCGCCTGGAGCATGCACTCTTTGGGAGAGAGAACGATGCCATACTCCGCAAGATGCCTTGTTCGATCATGTTGGTGAAAAAATAATCCGGGTCCCGAACTGAAGACTGTTCTTGGTTCTCGCGCCATTTTTTCACGTAATGGAGGTAGCGATGAAGAATGACGGCATCGATCAGCTCTGCATCAACACCATCCGTTTTCTCTCGATCGACGCCGTGCAGAAGGCCAACAGCGGTCATCCGGGAATGCCGATGGGCGCTGCTCCCATGGCCTATATTCTCTGGAACCGCTTCCTTAACCACAACCCGGCAAACCCCGACTGGTTCAACCGTGACCGCTTCGTTCTTTCCGCCGGCCATGCCTCAATGCTCCTCTACAGTCTTCTCCATCTTACCGGCTACGATCTGTCTCTTGATGACATCAAACAATTCCGGCAGTGGCAGAGCAAAACCCCAGGCCATCCCGAACGGGGTCATACACCCGGAGTCGAGATAACCACCGGACCCCTCGGCCAGGGATTCGGCAACGGCGTGGGAATGGCCATGGCCGAGGCACACCTGGCGGCCCGTTACAATCGTCCCGGCTTCGATATCATTGATCACTTCACCTATGGGATAGTCAGCGATGGCGATCTGATGGAAGGGGTTGCGGCGGAAGCGGCCTCGCTTGCCGGCCACCTGCGGCTGGGCAAGCTGATCTATTTCTACGACGACAACCGCATCACCCTTGCTGCGACAACCGACCTGACCTTCACCGAGGACCGGGCCCAAAGATTCGCGGCATATGGATGGCACGTGCAGACGGTGGCGGACGGCAATGATCTGGAAGCCATTCATGACGCCCTTGATACGGCTCGATCCACTGCCGATAAACCCTCCCTCATAATCGTCAGAACCCATATCGGTTTTGGCTCCCCTCACAAGCAGGACACGTTCGAGGCGCACGGCTCACCACTGGGAGAGGACGAAGTGCGTCTTACAAAGGAAAACCTGGGATGGCCGACGGAACCGAATTTTTTCATTCCGGAGGAAGCCCTGCGTCATTTCCGCCAGGCGCTGCCACGTGGAAAAGAGGCTGAGGAGAAGTGGGATGCCATGCTGTCCGCCTATGCCCGTGAGTACCCGGAACTCGCCCAGGAGCTGCGCCAGGCGATGGAAGGGAGCCTCCCCGAAGGCTGGGACGCAGATATCCCCTCTTTCCCTGCCGACCCAAAAGGCATGTCAAGCCGGGTTGCATCGGGAAAAGTAATGAATGCCATCGCTCCCCGCCTTCCCTCTCTCGTTGGCGGTTCCGCGGATCTCGACCCGTCGACCCTTACCGCCCTCAAAGGGCATGGGAGACTTCGAAAGTCCCGACGTGCAGCCCGCCGACCGGCAGGGGACGGTTGGCGGAGAGTGGGGGTATGCAGGACGCAACTTCCATTTCGGTGTTCGCGAGCATGCCATGGCGGCAGCAATCAACGGTATGGCGGCCCATGGCGGGCTCATCCCCTTTGGTGCCACCTTCTTCACGTTCTCCGATTATCTCCGCCCGTCGCTGCGGCTGGCGGCGCTCATGGGGCTCCATGTCATCCACATCTTTACCCATGACAGCATCGCGCTGGGGGAAGACGGCCCAACCCATCAGCCGGTCGAACAGTCTAGCCGCACTCAGGGCGATACCCAACCTTCTTGTCATCCGTCCCGGCGATGCCAACGAGACCGCCGTGGCCTGGCAGGTGGCGCTCGAAAATTCCGGACCGGTGGCGCTCATCCTTTCCCGCCAGAATATCCCGACTCTGGACCGGAGCCGCTATGCCCCGGCCAGATGGGCTCAGGCGCGGAGCATACATTGTTTGCCGATGCAGCTGGAGGAGAGCCCGATCTCATTCTGATCGCCACCGGATCGGAACTCCATCTGGCGGTGGCTGCGCAGGAGGAACTCGCCCGGCGAGCATATCCGTGCCAGCGTCGTGTCAATGCCCTGCTGGCAGCTCTTTGATCAACAGCCGCAGGAGTACCGCGATTCGGTCCTTCCTCCGCGCGTGACAAAGCGGCTGGCAATCGAGGCGGGTTCTCCGCTCGGCTGGCACCGTTACGTGGGGGACGGTGGAGATATCCTCGGAGTAGAGCGGTTCGGAGCTTCGGCCCCGGGAGAGATCGTGCTTCGTGAATATGGATTCACCGTAGAGAATGTCTGCCGGATGGCACTCAGTCTGCTGGGCAACCAGAAGGAGATCAGCTGATGCGTATCGGAATCGCTTCAGATCACGGTGGCTTTGCCATGAAAGAACGGATTGCAGAGGCACTCAAATTCGCTGGTCATGATGTGACCGATTTCGGTGCCCTTCAACTGGATCCTGACGACGACTACCCCGATTTCGTCATTCCATTGGCAAAAGCCGTGGCCAGAGGTGAGGTGGAACGTGGCATCGCCCTCTGCAGCAGCGGCGTGGGAGCATCCATTGTCGCCAACAAAGTCCCCGGAGTGCATGCCGCCCTGATTCATGACCACTTCTCCGCCCATCAGGGGGTGGAAGACGACGGCATGAACATCATCTGCCTTGGTAGCCTTGTAATTGGCGATGCTCTGGCTTGGGAACTGATCCAAACATTTATTGAAGCCCGTTTCAGCGGCGCGGAGCGTCACCTTCGTCGACTGGCCAAGATATCAGCTCTTGAAAGGGAGGTACAAACATGCAACTTGGTATGATTGGACTGGGACGCATGGGCGGTGACATGGTGCGCCGTCTGCTGCAAAGCGGCCATGAATGCGTTGTGTTTGATATGAAAGCCGCCGCAGTGGAAACACTTGCCCGTGAGGGCGCTCTGGGATCAGGGTCAATCGAAGACTTCGTTTCCAGGCTCGTCAAGCCTCGGGTAGTATGGCTGATGGTGCCGGCCGCCTTGACGGATTCGATGATCACTACGCTCACACCGCTTCTGGATAAGGACGATATTATTATTGACGGCGGCAACTCCTACTACCGGGATGACATCCGCCGCTCTGCTCAACTGAAGGAACAGGGTATCCGCTATCTCGATGTCGGGACAAGCGGCGGCATCTGGGGAGCGGAGCGGGGCTACTGCCTGATGATAGGTGGGGACACAGCAGCTGTAGAACTGCTCGACCCGGTTTTTGCCGCATTGGCCCCCGGCATCAGTGCTGCTCCACCCACGCCGGGCAGGGAAAAGGCTGCGGGTACGGCGGAACATGGTTATCTCCACTGCGGGCCAAGTGGCGCCGGACACTTCGTCAAAATGGTGCACAACGGCATCGAATACGGGCTGATGGCAGCATACGCCGAAGGGCTCAATATCCTCCGCCATGCCAATGTGGGAAACGAGGAGCGGGAAGTGAACGCCGAAACGACGCCGTTGCGTCATCCGGAGCAGTATCAGTATGACTTCAATCTGTCAGATATTACTGAGGTCTGGCGGCGTGGGAGCGTCATCTCTTCATGGTTGCTCGACCTTGCTGCGAATGCGCTGCTGGTGAACCCCGATTTAGAGAATTTCAAAGGACACGTATCCGATTCGGGTGAAGGGCGCTGGACAGCCATCGCTGCCATCGAAGAGGGCGTTCCTGCCCACGTACTCAGCGCCGCACTGTACGAACGCTTCAGTTCACGAGGTGAGGCCGATTTTGCCGATCAGGTCCTGTCAGCCATGCGTTATGGATTCGGCGGTCATCTGGAGAAGTCCGATGCCAGGAAAGGAGGCGCCTGATGACCGTATCCCGTTCGGACGCGCTGGTGCTCTTCGGTGTGACGGGTGATCTCGCGCACAAGATGATCTTTCCGGCGCTCTATGCGATGGCGAAGCGGGGCGACCTTACCGTCCCGGTCATCGGCGTCGCATCCTCGCAGTGGACTCTGGCGCAACTGCGCAAAAGCGTGACGGACAGTATCCAACAATCGGGCGGGATCGATAACCAGAGTGCCCTCAGCCATCTCCTGTCACTGTTCAGGTATGTAAGCGGCGACTATAACGACCCTGGCACGTTCACGAAGATAAAAGAGGCACTGGGCAGGGCTCGGTTCCCGGCGCACTATCTCGCCATACCGCCTTCGCTTTTCGAGACGGTGATCAAAGCGCTCGGCACCGCAGGCTTGGCCGAAAATGCGCGTGTCATTGTTGAAAAGCCGTTCGGACGAGACTTGGCCTCAGCGCGCGAGCTTAACCAAGTCGCGAGATCGGTATTCCCGGAAGACTCTATTTTTCGCATCGACCATTTCCTCGGGAAAGAGGCGATCATGAACATCCTCTATTTCCGCTTCGCCAATTCCTTCCTGGAGCCGATCTGGAACCGCAACTACGTCTCCAGCGTCCAGATAACCCTGTCCGAGAATTTCGGCGTCGAGACGCGCGGTGCGTTTTACGAATCCGCAGGTTGTCTGCGCGATGTGATCCAGAACCACCTGTTCCAGGTCATCGCTCTGCTTGCCATGGAAGCCGCCGGCTTATAGAGGCTTTGGAGCTGTGCAGAGCGAGAAAGCCAAGGTCTTTCAGGCCATGCGCCCCCTGCAGCCCGACGACCTGGTGCGCGGCCAATACGCCGGCTACCGCAAGGAGGCAAACGTGGCAAAGAACTCCGACGTCGAGACGTTCTGCGCTCTGAGGCTTTTCATCGACTCGTGGCGATGGGAGGGTGTGCCTTGGTACGTGCGCTCCGGCAAGTGTCTGGCCGAAACTGTTAACGAGGTCCTGGTGGAGTTTAAGTCGCCGCCCCAGAGGCTCTTCGACGACTCAACGCCGACGACCGGCAGGGGCAACTATTTGCGCTTCCGCATTTCCCCCACTTCAGCCGTCGCCCTCGCCGCTCGCGTCAAGCGCGCAGGAAAGGAATTCATAGGTGACCAGCGAGAGCTCTACCTGGTCGAAGAACAGCCGGGAGAAGAAACACCCTACGAACGGCTCCTGGGAGACGCCATGGCCGGCGACGGTGCGTTGTTCACCCGCGAGGACGCGGTTGAGGCTGCCTGGGCGGTGGTTGAGCCGGTCTTGAAGACTCACCACCGGGTTCACAGTTACAATCCAGGGACCTGGGGGCCGGAGGAGGCCGACCAGCTGATTGCCCGGGATGGTCACAGCTGGCTGCAGCCCGTGATGCTGACGAAAGAAGAGGCGGACGTGACTTCATGATCAGAGTTTGCCCGGATTTGGAAGCTTTGAGCCTTGCAGCGGCCGAACTTTTTGTCGCAGAGGCGCAACAGGCGGTGCAGGCACGCGGCAGGTTCGTCGTTGCTCTCGCCGGGGGAAACACACCGCAACGAACCTATGAACTGCTGGCCCGGCAACCATTCCGCGAGCAGATTCCCTGGCAGAATACACATTTCTTTTGGGGAGACGAGCGGTGCGTCCCTGCCGACGATCCGCGGAATAATGCCCGAATGGCATACCAGGCGCTGCTCGACCATGTTCCTGTCCCTTCCGGACAGGTCCATCCCATGGTCTGCAACGGTTCTCCGCTGGAGGCCGCAGCGGAGTATGAAGCGCTTCTGGTTGGCTTTTTTGCCGCCGGTCCTCCCCGATTCGATCTGGTCTTGCTGGGACTGGGCGAGAACGGCCACACCGCTTCCCTTTTTCCCGGCACTTCCGCCTTGGACGAGCAGCAACGCCGGGTGGCAGAGGTCTATGTGGCTGAAGAAGGGCTATACCGGCTTACTCTGACGGCAGCGGCAATTAATCAAGCTGCGTTCGTCGTTTTCCTGGTATCGGGACTTGGCAAGTCTGCAATTTTGCGGAAAGTATTTGAAGACGCCGATGACCAAAAAAACATTCCTGCCTGTTTGATCAAGCCGGTAAATGGCAATGTGCTGTGGCTGGTGGACCGGGATGCCGCCTCATTACTGCAAACATGAAAGGAGCGCTAATCCATGACGTCAAAAAATACCCCTCATACCCCACAGGCACGCACACTTGCCATCGATGTGGGCGGCACGGCACTCAAAGCGTCAGTACTCGATGGCCGGGGGAAAATGATCGTGGACAGCGTCAGAGTTGATACACCGTATCCCTGCCCGCCAAAGGTTCTCATAAAAGCACTCGTTGAGCTGGTGAAACCGCTTCCGGCTTTCGACCGCGTCTCGGTCGGATTCCCCGGCTATGTTCGCGATGACAAAGTCATTACCGCGCCCCATTTCGGCAACGACATCTGGCATGGATTCGACCTGGTAAAAGCACTCAAAACCACATTTGGCACACCGGTTCGTCTGCTCAACGATGCCGACATGCAGGGACTCGCCGCGATCCAAAACAAGGGGCTCGAGCTGGTAGTTACGCTTGGAACCGGAGTGGGGACCGGGTGGTTTCGAAACGGAGAACCCATGCCGCATCTTGAGCTGGCACACCATCCGGTGCACAAGGGAAAGAACTATAACGAATTCATCGGCAATAAAGCGTTGAAGAAAATCGGCAAAAAGAAGTGGAACGGTCGTGTGCAACACGCGATTCATTTATTGCAAGATCTTTTCCATCCCGACGAAATCTACATCGGCGGCGGGAATGCCCGTAAAATCACCTTCACCTTGGACGCCCACGTCCAACTCATCTCAAATCAGGATGGTATCCTTGGTGGCTTCAGGTTGTGGGAACCGATTCAACATGTAAATTCAAGATAAAATCGTCGCCGCATGCTGAAAGCAAGGAGATGGTATGCAGATTCAAGATAGTTCCGCACCAGGAACTCCCGGAATTCCGGCACGCTGGACTTCCAGCGCCAAGTCAGGTGTCGGCACCGCCCTCAGTGGCAGGAGCCGTATCTGGTTTACCTTTAGCCACGGCATATTTAACGAGATCTACTATCCGCGCATTGACCAGGCCTGTGTACGGGATATGGGGTTGATTGTCACCGACGGCTTGGATTTCCTCTCCGAGGAGAAACGTGACACCAGCAGCAAGGTCCGCTGGCAGGAAGCCGGAGTACCGGCATTTCATCTGACCAACACCTGTCGTCAGGGTCGCTACCGTATCGAGAAAGAGATTCTGAGCGACCCGCAACGGGACAGCCTGTTGCAACAGAGCCGTTTTTTCCCCCAGCAAGGTCAGCTTCAGGATTATCGCCTCTATGTACTGCTCGCTCCGCACCTGGGCAATCAGGGAGCGGGCAACAGCGCCTGGATAGATGAGTACAAAGGAGTCCCCATGCTGTTTGCCGAACGGGAGGGAAATGCCCTGGCGCTGGCTTGTTCAGCTCCCTGGCTAAGCCGCTCGGTAGGCTTTGTCGGCTTTTCCGACGGCTGGCAGGATCTGGTTGCGCACAAGCAGATGACCCGGGCCTACACACGGGCTGAAAACGGAAATGTGTGCCTGACTGCAGAGATTGATCTGCAGTCGAGTGAAGGGGAGTTTTTTCTGACGCTCGGGTTTGGCCGCAATGCAGCCGAAGCGGGGAACCGTGCCCGTGCCTCGCTACTGGACGGCTTTGATGCTGCTCAATCTGAGTACGTCAAGCAGTGGCAACAGTGGCAGAAGACGCTGCTCCCCATTGATAACGAACGAAGCCGGGATCGGCAAAATCTTTACCGGATCAGCACGGCAGTGCTGCGCACCCATGAAGCCTTCAATTTCCCCGGAGGGATAATTGCCAGCCTGTCAATCCCGTGGGGATTCAGCAAGGGGGACAACGATCTGGGGGGATATCATCTCACCTGGCCGCGAGATCTGGTGGAGTCGGCGAGCGGGCTGCTGGCTGTTGGCGCCAATGATGAAGTCCGGCGGGTTCTCTGCTATTTGCAGGCGACCCAGGAAGCTGATGGCCACTGGGCCCAGAACATGTGGTTGGATGGGTCCCCTTATTGGAACGGCATCCAGATGGACGAAACAGCCTTGCCTGTTCTCCTTGTGGACCTGGCCCGACGAGAAAAGGTATTGACCCCGGAAGAGGTGGCCCGCTTCTGGCCCATGGTTTGCCAGGCCGTGTCGTATCTGGTACGCAACGGACCTGTCAGCCCGCAGGACCGTTGGGAGGAAGATCCGGGCTATTCGCCGTTCACAATTGGCGCAGAAATAGCCGCACTCCTGGCAGGGGCGGACCTGGCTGATCTGAACGACGAATCTGCCATTGCCACCTATCTGCGCGATACCGCCGATGCCTGGAATGCATCCATCGATCGCTGGATGTACGTAACCGATACCGATTGGTGCCGGGATTTCAACGTTGACGGGTATTACGTCCGGATTGCGCCGGTTGATCCGGGGGGCGGGATGTCGCGTTTCCTGGAGTGTATGCCTGTAAAGAATGTTGAATCAAGCATGGCCAGCAGTTCCGTCAGTCACCTGGTCAGCCCCGATACCCTGGCTCTGGTCCGGTTTGGCCTGCGCGCTGCTGACGACCCGCGTATTCTCAATACAATGAAGGTTATTGATGCACTGCTGAAGGTAGAGACCCCGCAAGGTCCGGTCTGGCGACGTTACAACGGCGACGGTTACGGCGAGCATGAGGATGGCGAACCATTTGACGGTGTCGGCATCGGTCGTGCCTGGCCCTTGCTGACCGGAGAGCGGGCCCATTATGAATTGGCTGCAGGGAGAGTCAAAGAGGCTGAGCAGCTTCGGGTTGCCTTGGAATCATTTGCCAGCGAAGAAGGACTATTTTCCGAGCAAATCTGGGAGGCTGCTGACATTCCCGAGAAAGAACTGTTCTTCGGCCGGCCATCAGGTTCGGCCATGCCGCTCGCCTGGGCACACGCCGAGTATCTCAAGCTGCTCCGCTCGTTACGCGACGGCCGGGTATTCGATATGCCGCCGCAAACCGTGGAACGCTACCTGATAAACAAAACCGAACCCCAGTGTCTGATCTGGTGCTTCAACCATAAGATCCGCTCCTTGCCAGTTGGCAAGATCCTACGCATCGTGACGATGGTGCCCGCGGTCTGTCACTGGAGTGCTGACGATTGGCGAACTACGTATGACAGTTCTACCCGTGACACCGGACTCGGTTTCCAGGTCGTGGATTTGACGACCGCCGCCCTGACTGAAGGAAAACAGGTCAGATTCACATTATTCTGGCCAGACGTTAATCACTGGGAAGGTGTGGACTTCACCGTTCGCGTCGGTTAGTTGAGGCAGGACCAACAGTCGTGTCACCAAGGGGTTATTTAAAAATCCCGCAGTCCTTCCCCGGACAATCGCCGCCACTCTTTTGCACCTGCTTATTTCACGAACTACGTCGTCAATTCAGAGCGTCTGCTGTTATTCCGGAGATACGGTGGTAATATTCATAATAATATTTGATATCAAACACTTCATTCCAACCAAGGAGGCAAGCAAATGCGTGTGACACGAAGGCAGTTCTTCAAGGTGTGTGCGGGCGGACTGGGAGGGTCCAGCATTGCCATGCTCGGTTTTTCTCCGAACAATGCGCTGGCGGAGGTACGCGAATTCAAGCTGACCCGCAGTAGCGAGACCCGCAACACCTGCCCCTACTGCTCGGTGAGCTGCGGCTTGATCATGCACAGCCTGGGGGACAGGGCGAAAAACGCCGAATCCTCCATCTTCCACATCGAAGGCGACCCGGACCATCCGGTGAACCGGGGCACCCTCTGCCCGAAGGGCGCCGGACTGGTGGACTTCATCCACAGCCCCAACCGGCTCAAGTACCCGGAATACCGCGCCCCCGGCTCCAAGGAGTGGCAGCGCATCTCCTGGGACGAGGCCTTTACGAAGGTGGCCCGGCTGATGAAGGACGACCGGGACAAGAACTTCATTGCCAAAAATGCCGCCGGCGCCACGGTCAACCGCTGGCTGACCACCGGTTTCCTGGCGGCCTCCGCCTCCAGCAACGAATCCGGCTACATCACCCACAAGGCGATCCGCAGCACCGGCATGCTGGCGTTCGACAATCAGGCCCGGGTCTGACACGGACCAACGGTGGCCAGTTTGGCCCCCACATTCGGACGCGGTGCGATGACCAACCACTGGGTGGACATCAAGAATGCCAACGTCATCATCGTCATGGGCGGCAACGCCGCCGAGGCTCACCCCTGCGGCTTCAAATGGGTAACCGAGGCCAAGGCCCACAATAACGCCACATTCATCGTGGTAGACCCCCGCTTCACCCGCTCGGCAGCGGTGGCGGACCTCTACGCGCCGCTCCGCACCGGCACGGACATCGCCTTCCTGGGCGGGGTGATCAACTACCTGCTCAGTAACGACAAGATCCAGCACGAATACGTCAAGGCCTACACCAACGCCCCCTTCATCGTAGCCGAAGGGTACAGATTCGATGACGGCCTGTTCTCGGGCTACGACGAAGCGGCGCGCAAGTACGACAAAGCCACCTGGGCCTATGAGATCGGGCCGGACGGTTTTGCCAAGATTGACGAGACCCTGCAGCACCCGCGCTGTGTACTGCAACTGCTTAAAACAGCACTATTCCCGCTACACGCCGGACATGGTGAGCAATATCTGCGGCACACCGAAGGATACCTTCCTCAAGGTGTGCGAGATCATCGCCACCACCTCGGTACCCGACCGCACCCTGACCTTCATGTACGCCCTCGGCTGGACCCAGCACTCGGTGGGATCGCAGATGATCCGTACCGCGGCCATGGTGCAGCTCCTGCTGGGCAACGTGGGCATGGCGGGAGGCGGGATGAACGCCCTGCGAGGGCACTCCAACATCCAGGGGCTTACCGACCTGGGGCTGCTGTCCGACCTCCTGCCGGGTTACCTGACCCTGCCAGGCGAAAAGGAGACCGACTTCCAGGCCTACATCGGCAAGCGGGCCCTCAAGCCGCTCCGCCCCGGCCAGATGTCCTACTGGCAGAACTACGGCAAGTTCCACGTCAGCCTGATGAAAAGCTGGTTCGGCACCGCCGCCACCAAGGAGAACAACTGGTGCTTCGACTGGCTGCCCAAGCTGGACAAGGTCTACGACGTGCTCCAGGTGTTTGAACTGATGCACCAGGGGAAGCTGAACGGCTACTTCTGCCAGGGTTTCAACCCGCTGGCCTCCATTCCCCACAAGGCCAAACTGATCGATGGCCATGTCCAAGCTGAAATACATGGTGGTGATCGACCCCCTGGCCACGGAAACCTCGTGTTTCTGGGAGAACCACGGCGAATACAACGACGTGGACCCGGCCAAGATCCAGACCGAGGTCATCCGCCTCCCCTCTACCTGCTTCGCCGAGGAGAACGGCTCGCTTACCAACTCCGGCCGCTGGCTGCAATGGCACTACAAGGGCGCCGAACCGCCGGGTGACGCCAAGCCGGATGCCGACATCATCGCCGGCATCTTCCTCAAGCTGCGGGAGCTGTACCGCAAGGAGGGAGGTGCTTTCCCCGACCCGATCCTGAACCTTACCTGGGACTACAGGATTGCCGCACGCTCCGTCCCCGGAGGAACTGGCGATGGAGTACAACGGCAAGGCCCTGGCTGATCTCACCGATCCCAAGGACCCGACCAAGGTTATTCTGAAAAAAGGGCAGCAGCTGGACGGCTTCGCCCAGCTCAAGGACGATGGTTCCACCGCTTGCGGCTGCTGGCTGTATTCGGGTGCCTGGACCGAGAAGGGGAACCTGATGGCGCGGCGGGACAATTACGACCCCTCGGGCCTGGGCAATACCGTCAACTGGGCCTTTGCCTGGCCGGCCAACCGGCGCGTCCTGTACAACCGCGCTTCCTGCGACCCGTCCGGCAAACCGTGGGATCCGAAACGAAAACTGATCGGCTGGGACGGTACCAAATGGAGCGGCGCCGATATACCGGACTTCAAGCCTGATTCCGCTCCCGGCGACGGCATGAGCCCTTTTATCATGCTGCCGGAAGGTGTGGGGCGGCTGTTTGCCCTGGACAAGATGGCTGAAGGACCGTTCCCGGAGCATTACGAACCGTTCGAGACCCCCATCGACACCAACCCGCTGCACCCGAAAGTGATCAGCAATCCGGCGGCACGGGTCTTTAAAGGCGATCTTGAAGCCTTCGGCAAGAGCAAAGAGTTTCCTTATGCCGCCACCACCTATCGGCTTACCGAACACTTCCATTTCTGGACCAAGCACACCAGACTCTCGTCCATCCTGCAGCCCGAACAGTTCGTGGAAATCAGCGAGGAGTTGGCCAGGGAGAAAGGCATCAGGGACGGCGACAGGGTCAAGGTCTGGTCCAGCCGGGGCTTCATCAAGGCTGTGGCGGTGGTGACCAAACGCATCAAGCCGCTGCAGGTCAACGGCAGGACAGTCCACCACGTGGGCATTCCGATCCACTGGGGGTTCAAAGGTGTAGCCAAGAGCGGCTACCTGGCTAACATTCTGACCCCATTCGTGGGCGACGCGAACACCCAGACACCGGAGTTCAAGTCGTTCCTTGTCAACATTGAGAAGGCATAGGAGGTGGACCATGGCACTGCAATCCCTTGACATAACCCGCCGTTCCGCCACCAGCACCCCCTCGCCCAGCCAGCGCAAAACCCAGGAGGTTGCCAAGCTGATCGATGTCTCCAAATGCATCGGCTGCAAGGCCTGCCAGGTGGCATGCATGGAGTGGAACGACACCCGCGACGCCATCGGCACCAACCATGGCGTGTACGACAATCCGACCGACCTGACCGAAAATTCCTGGACGGTGATGCGCTATGCAGAGGTGGAAACCGAGCGGGGGCTGGAATGGCTGATCCGCAAGGACGGCTGCATGCACTGCACTAACCCGGGCTGCCTCAAGGCGTGCCCGGCACCGGGAGCCGTCGTGCAGTACAGCAACGGTATCGTGGATTTCCACGAGGAAAACTGTATCGGTTGCGGTTACTGCATCACCGGCTGCCCGTTCAACATCCCCCGCCTGTCGAAAAAAGACAGCAAGGTCTACAAATGCACGCTCTGCTCCGACCGGGTGGCCGTCGGGCTGGAACCGGCCTGTGCCAAGACCTGCCCCACCGGGGCGATCGTGTTCGGCACGAAGGAAGATATGATCCGCCACGCCGAGGAACGGGTCGCCGACCTGAAGAGCCGGGGATTCGCCAAGGCGGGGATCTATGACCCGCAGGGGGTGGGCGGCACGCACGTGATCTATGTGCTGCAGCATGCCGACAAGCCTGAACTGTACTCCGGTCTCCCCAGGGATCCGTCCATCGGACCGCTGGTCGAGCTCTGGAAGGGTGCGGCCAAACCGGTGGCCTCACTGGCCCTGGCCGCGATCGGCGTCGGCGCTTTCGTCCACTACGTGACCAAGGGCCCCAAAGAGGTCTCGGAAGAGATCGAGAAGGAGTTTAAAGATGAAAAATGACTCCAAAACACTGCTCCGGTTTACGGTTCCCGAGCGGGTCAACCACTGGCTGGTTGCCCTCACCTTCTTCCTGTTGGCCCTATCCGGGCTGGTGTATTTCCAGCCCCTCTACTACCCTCTGAGCCAGCTGTTCGGCGGGGGCACGTGGGCACGCATCCTTCACCCCATATTCGGGGTCGTGATGATCTTCCTGTTTGGGGGCATGTTTTTCCGGTTCCGGAAACTGAGCATCATCACGCCGTCTGACAAGGAATGGCTGCATCATATCCGCGAGATCGCGAACGGCGACGAACGGAACCTGCCGGAAGCGGGCAAGCTGAACGGCGGCCAGAAATTGATGTTCTGGTCGCTGGTGACCTGCATGGTGTTGCTCATCCTGTCCGGCATCGTAGTCTGGCGCGCCTACTTCTCGTTCCTCTTCCCGGCTTTTGTGGTCCGCCTCGCCGCCGTCGTACACTCGATCGCAGGGGTGGTAATTATTGCCCTGATCATGGGACATATCTACTTAGCCATCTGGACCAAGGAGAGTATCGGCGCCATGCTGTACGGCCGTGTCAGGCGGGCCTGGGCAAAACAACATCACCCGGCCTGGTACCGGGAGATGACCGGGGGTGACAAATGAATACCGAAGCCAGCATCGTTGAAATAGGCCAAATTGGGACCCCGGCCGGAGAGATACGCTTTCTATTCCTCCCCGACCGCGATTTGTTCGGCCGTCGTGCCGAACGGTTACGGCACCTTTCCCATGATCATCACCTGGGAGAGTACCTCGCCTTTCTCGCAACGCTTGCAGATGCACAGCAGGCGGCTCTGAATCAATTCCCGGCAGTGCCTCAGCCTAATCCAGTTGAATCGGCACACTGCCGCACCCATGGCATGCCGCTGCTGGATACCCGCTGCTGGCCGCGAAACCCGGCCTGGCGAAGAGCTCTGACACAGATTTTCCATCAAATGGGAGAATCATCTCTTCCACCGGCTGCAAGTGAAACCTTATCCGGCCTGCTGCGTACGAGTGACGCCAGGCTGGAGGAGATGGCAGACAACATTCTGTCGGGAGATCTGGACAGCATCTCTCTCGGTGAACTCCCGTTTGTCGCCTCCGCCTTGCAGGTTTACTGGGTGCAGATGGCGTCAACCCTGGATGAACAGATGGTTGGCCGACTGGAACAGGGCGGCCTATGCCCGGTATGCGGATCGCACCCGGTCGCCGGCGTCGTGCGCAGTGGCGGATCAGAACATGGGTTGCGGTACCTCTGCTGTTCGCTGTGTGCCTCACAATGGCATATGGTGCGGATCAAGTGCAGCAGTTGCGAATCCACCCACGGCATCGACCACTACATCCTGGAAGGATCGAACGGCGCAATCAAAGCGGAAAGCTGTGATGACTGCAGCAGTTACCTGAAACTGATGTACCTGGAAAAAGACGGCCGGATGGAAGCGATGGCCGACGATCTGGCTACACTGGCAATGGACATGCTTATGGACAAGGAAGGGATGTTTCGCAGCGGCCCCAATCTGTTTTTGCACCCCGGCAGTGGATAATAAAAGTTCGCCGGCACCTTGATAAAAGGGCATTGTAAGATAGACTTTGGGTACCTTTTACCACGGAGCCGCGGATGGATCTGATACGCAGAATACCCAAAGTTGATAAATTGCTTGCCGGGCCGGTCTGTCAACGGCTGTTGACCGAACACCCACGGCCGGTGGTCCTGGCGGCGGTGCGCCAGTTGCTGGAAGAGTTGCGCTCAGCGGCTCAGGCCGGCACGTTGAAGGCTTCCGACCTGGAACCGGACGCGGTCACTGCCGGCATCGAACGGTGTCTGGCCGCCGGTGAACTGTCCAGTCTGCGCCGGGTGGTGAACGGCACCGGCGTGGTGCTGCACACCAACCTGGGGCGCTCATCGCTGGCACCCCGCCTGCTTCAAACTCTCACCGACGTAGCATTCGGCTATTCAACCCTGGAATATGATATCGCCACCGGAGAACGGGGCACCCGCTATGCCCATGTGGAGCAGTTGATCTGCCAGCTCACCGGCGCCGAAGCGGCCCTGGTGGTGAACAATAATGCAGCAGCGGTGCTGCTGGTTCTTACGGCCATGGCTGCCGGTCGCGAGGTGATTGTGTCCCGCGGCGAACTGGTGGAGATCGGCGGTTCCTTCCGGGTTCCCGATGTCATGCGGCAGGGGGGAGCGCTCCTCAAGGAGGTGGGTACCACCAACCGGACCCACTCTGCGTGATTACCGGGATGCCATTACCGACCAGACCGCGATGCTGCTCAAGGTGCATTGCAGCAACTTTGCGGTCGTCGGTTTCACGGCGGAAGTGACGGTCGCCGAACTGGCGGCGCTCGGTCGTGAATTCGGGGTGCCGGTTGTTGCGGATATCGGCAGCGGCAACCTGATGGACTGGCAGGGGATTCCGGGCATGACCGAGCCGAAGGTTCAGGAGTATTTGGCCGGGGGCGTGGATCTGGTCACTTTCAGCGGCGACAAGCTGCTGGGAGGCCCCCAGGCGGGAATCATTGCCGGTCGCGCGGCACTGGTGAACCCGCTGAAGAAGCACCCGCTGCTACGGGCATTGCGGGTGGACAAGCTGACCCTGGCGGCGCTGGAGGGGACGCTCCGGCTCTACCGGGATGAACGGCAGGCCTGGGCCGAAATTCCGACCTTGCGCTTGCTGCGGTTGACTGCGGCCGAACTGAAGAAAAAGGGGCAGCAGGTCGTGCGCCGCCTGCGCAAGCAGTTGCCGGATTCGATTGTCATCGAGCTTGTTCCCGGTGTCTCGCAGGTGGGTGGCGGCGCACTGCCGCTGGCCGAACTCCCCACCTGGCTCATAGCCATCCGGTCTGCCGGGTGCTCTGCCGGAGAGTTGGAAGCAGGCTTGCGGCGGCAGCCGGTGCCGGTGATCGGGCGCATTGCCAAGGGGGATTTTCTTCTTGATCTGCGGACTGTGGCTGACGATGACTGGCCGGCGGTGGTTGAGGGCTTGCGGGCCGTTGTTGGCTGACTTTGGCGAGCAGCCGGTTTTCTATAAAAGCGTCCGATGGTTACTGATCAGCCACCATTTGGATTGAATCAACTGGCCCAGGGATTCCCTTGGCAACAGGTTGACAGACAGGTAGCACAGTTCTCTGCCACTCAGATTGCTTCCAGATAAGGACGTATGGCGATCCGGCAATCTTCCTTGCGCTCGGTCCTGGCAATGGAGCCGATAGCCTCGACGATCTTTCCCACCGAATCGTCTGCCGCAATGATCTCGAGCTTCACCTTCTCGACGAGATTCGCTACGAACCTGGCGCCGCGAAAGATCATTACCTGCCCCTTCTGATGGCTGTGGGTAATGACGTCGCTTTCCATGAAATCTTCGACACCGATTTCATCCAGGGCACTCCGCACCTCTTCCAGCTTGAGTCGATTTATGACGGCTTCTATCAGTTTCATGGCACACCTCCGCGTGCAGAATAACCTCCCTGCACAATAATTCTGAGACATCATGAGGTCTCTTTTACACGCTGTGTGCCAAGTCGATGGATGTTTATTCCGCCATGATTACGGTTGGTTAGCAAGGGCGTGTTCTACCGTGAACAGGGAGCGTGCCGCAAACGTGTGCAGTTCACCAAGGTCTGCCCGGGAAGTAGTCACAATGCTGCTCCTCCTGTATCTGCAATCTGTTTTACGCATGAATCTTTCTTTAATTCCCCACTTGCAACGACTGCGTCAATGACGTATAGTAATTTCATGGTCATCATCGAAACCCCGATATTTACCAAGCAGCTTTTATCCACCCTGTCCGACGAGGAATATCGTCTGTTTCAGGCGACCCTGCTGGAGCGACCTGATGCAGGAAAGGTCATCTCCGGCAGTGGGGGACTTCGTAAAGTGCGATGGAGATTGGAAGGGCGAGGCAAGAGTGGTGGCGCACGAGTAATCTACTACTGGTTTACGGCGAGGGGAACAATTCTGCTCCTGTTCATGTATACGAAAAACGTGCAGGAGAATCTTACCCAAGACCAACTTAAACAACTCAAGAGGATTATTGAGGAGGAATATCATGAATGATGAGCTTTTTCAGGAACTGTTGGCAAGCGTGAAACAAGGCGCGGCGATCATGAAAGGCACAATGCAGCCCTCTCGGTCATTTGAATTTCCAGAAACCGAGGTTCGCGCCCTACGCGAGCAATTCGGCCTTTCACAAGATAAGTTTGCAGACCTTGTGGGAATCAGCGTTGGAACATTGAGAAATTGGGAACAAGGCCGCCGTAAACCAGAAGGACCGGCACGTGTCCTTCTGCGTGTGGCCTCCCGTCACCCGGAGGCACTTCTGGACATTGAAAGAGAGCTACCCCAAAGAGCAGACCGCACAACAACACGCTCAACCGGCCGTACTAAAAAGCTGCGCGCTGCATAAATCTCCTTCGTATCATACTGAAAGCGCCCCATCACGTTGCTGTGATGGGGCGCTTTTTTTGCGTTTTATCATTATTTCCTCCGCAGCACCCGCTTGTCTCCCAGCCGCATCGTCACCCTCCGAGAATCAAAATACTCCAGCACCGGAATCATGAACTTGCGCGATAGCCCGGTTATCTCCCGGAATTCAGCAGGGGAAATCTCACTCTTTTCTCTCAGGTAACCAACCAACACCTCCTCAATGCCGGCCAGCGCTTCCGGAGTGTAGAAAATGTCGTTCTTCACCTTCACGGCCACCCCTTCGGCGGCCAGCAGCGCGAGGTGCTCCTGCGCCAGCTTTTCAGAAATATTCAGCAGCGAACAGATCTCGTGCAAAAACGGCGGTTCCTTCCCTCCCCTTTCGAGCTCACACCGGATCTGTTGATGAATGTCGGCCTGGGCCGTTTCGGTGCCGGCTTTTCGGCCGACGAGCCGGACCATGTCCCGCTCGGCAATGACCCTCCCCTCCTTTTCGAGTGCCGCCAGACAGGGAGTAAAAAAACGCTCGTCGCTTCGTGAAGGAATACGGGTCCTTAACTCCTCTTTGTTAATCCCTTCCTTGAGAGGATGCTGCGTAAAATAGTCGTTCATCACGGCGACCAGAGAGTCGCACAACGACGAGAAAGCCTCCCGGCTGAGATAAATTTTGGGGTCCCGCACAACCTGCACGATGGCACCGGATGCCAGCAAACCAGACAAGGCCGCTTCCAGCCCCCTGGATACAATGCCGCTCCGGACGGAAATCTCGCGGTGGGTGATGCCGGACAGAAGACTCCCGGCTACCATCCCGGCGATAACTGCGCTTCCGGTTCCGGACGACAGGCTGCCTAGCAGTTCCAGCGCCTCATCCGAGCGTCTTCTTCGACCGGGCGGGAACGGGTCAAGAACAGTGCCTCCGGCGATGGTGGCGGCAGGCGATGACAAGCGGAGCACGAACGGATCACCGTTGAGCAGCAGCACAGGTCGGGCCAAGCGCAGTTGTGCAAACGCGCTGTCACCCGGTTCGAGGATATCCCGGTCAAGCAGTATCACGGTGGCCGGAACTTCATAGGTGGAGGAATGGAGACGCAGCACCGAGCGGTGCTTCAAACCGCGCGGGGCCGTGGCAAGATGATTCAGCTCCACATCCACGATCTTCGTGGTGCGGTAGACCCCTTTCGGGACCACAACGTCGCCGCGCCGGACCTGATGGTGATCCACCCCCTGCAGGTTAAGAGCCAGCCGCGAGCCGGCCTCCCCGGTGTCAGCCTTTGTGCCATGGGCCTGGATGCCGCGGATTCTGCCGTGAAGTGCCGACGGCACGATCTCCGCCTCGTCCCCCAGCGTAACCCTGCCTGACAGGAGCGTGCCGGTCACGACCGTACCGAAACCGGCCAGGGTAAACACCCGGTCCACCGGCAGGCGATACGGCCCTTCGCACCGTTTCTGCTCCAGATCACTGGCGATCAAGCCGAGTTCATCCTTGAGCCGATCAATGCCGCTGCCGCTGCGCGAGGATACCGGTACGATCGGAGCGCTTTCGAGAAAACTGCCGACAAGAAAATCCCGCACCTCCTCCACGACCAGGTCCAGCCAGTCCTTATCCACCAGATCGCTCTTGGTCAGGGCCACCATCCCCCGGCGCACGCCGAGGAGTTGACAGATATCGAGATGTTCGCGGGTTTGGGGCATAATCCCCTCGTCCGCCGCGATCACCAGCATAACCAGGTCCATCCCCCCTACCCCGGCAACCATGGTGCGCACGAATTTTTCGTGGCCGGGCACGTCGACGATGCCGAAATGGATGCCACCGGGGAGGTCAAGACCGGCAAAGCCGAGTTCGATGGTAATCCCGCGCGCCTTCTCCTCGGGGAGACGATCGGTGTCAACGCCGGTCAAAGATTTAACCAGGGAGGTCTTGCCGTGATCGATATGCCCTGCCGTGCCGAGAATGAGGTTTTTCATGGGATTCGCCGGAAATAGCAGCCGCAGTGTTGCTTGAACCATAATGTGACAACACATGGAAGCATAAGATGACAACCTAATGTTGGTTTTACAGTCAGTTGCAGCCGCTTGTATTTAAAATGATGAAGCATAAAGTGATAATAAGTACATCAGGTCATAACGTTGTGGCTAACCGGCGCGCGAAAGGAGGCGAAGCCGACTGAAGGGCGTCCGTAAGCTTACTCTTGCCTGACTATATCGACCGATATCTCAACCGCCGGAATCGTTCCTCCGTTCTCAAGCCAGTGTGTGGTGTTCCTATCCTCGGGCCATCCCACTCCCGGTCCATAGTCCGTAGCGACTCCATTTCGATGGTCAGTGATCGTACCTTGCAGTATATAAACGGTGCCTGGTCTGTCTTTATGGTCGTGAATCGGGCCGAAGACGCCTCCAGGCTCGATGGTCACCATACGCATTCGAAGTTGGCGCCCTCCCATGCCCTCGATTTCAGGGCCAAGGTCAACCGTTGCAAGTAACTTCACCGTAACACCTTTCGTCTCAGGTGGCACTTGTTCGTTGCTCATCGTGCTCTCCTCTCTGTACTTCCAGGGCCTAACGGCTTCAGCTTCAAGGGATAGCAGCGGAGTAGTAGGAAGTATGGCGGAAGCATATGGGAATCGAACCCACCAGGGAGATTTCTCATCCCCCCCACCGGTTTTGAAGACCGGGCGGCCCGCCAGCGACCGATATACTTCCACAGGAAATGGAGCCAATAAGATTCTGTATCTAGATTACGGTAATAATTCGACTGACAAATAATACCACGCCGTCGCCGCTAGTCAAACGAACGGCCTCGGTCAATTCACTGATCTCTTGGACTTACCCCTTACCGATGAGGCGCACGAAATCATCATATGGCGCAAACCCCACCACCCGTTCCCCTCCACAGACATGGGTCGGCACTGCGGTAACGCCAAGTTCACCGGCCCGCTGCCAGTCGGCATCAACTGCCGCAGCAAAGCTTTTGTTTGAGAGCATTGCCCGCACCTCATCAGCGGGCAGGCCTGCGGTCTCGGCTATCCGCACGAGTTCGTCTGCCAGCGCGATGTTGCGTCCCTCGACGAAAAATGCCTTGTAGACGGCATTCCTGAATACGGCTCCCTTTTCAACCGTTTCAGCCCATTTCCCCAACTCCTGGGCCCGCCTGCTGTTGTAGGTACGGCTCCGTTCCGCCAGCTGGAGACCCTCGGACTCGGCCAACTGGCGCAGCCTTCCCTGCATGATTTTGATATCTTCGTCCCGTCCGGCAAAGAGTTCGGACAGTTCAATGCCTTCCTCCGGTGTTTCCGGATGGAGTGGGAAGACCGTCCAGCGCAGTTCTATGTTGTACTCCCGCTGCAGTCGTTCGGTACGCACGGTACCGAGATAGCACCAGGGTCAGATGTAATCGAAAAAAACCTCGACAACAGGTACTTTGTTCATGGCGTACCTCCTTCGGCAGCTATGGTTTGAAAGTAAACTACTTTATCCCGTATTCCTCAATCCTGCAGAAATACCACTGATAGTCGCAGCCAGCACATAGTTCAACTCCTCGCTTTCATCACCCGCCCTTTTTCTTCGCAGCAGTTCGATTTGAATCAGACTCAACGGATCAACATAGGGGTTTCGCAGGCGGATGGAACGCGCCAGAGGCGGATTGTTCTCCAGCAGACGCGACTGACCGGTAATAGCAAGCACCATCCTGCGGGTGCGTTGAAACTCCTCAACCACCATACCAAACACCCGTTCCCGCACCTCCTTCTCCGGCACCAGACTGGAATAGAGGCGGGCCAGCGGCAGGTCAACCTTGGTTAGGGCCAGCTCCACGTTTCGGATCACGTCGTAGAAGAAAGGAAAGTCGTGCATCATGCCACCAAGCAGCTCTTTTTCCCCTCCCCCTTTTTCGTAAAAGCGTTCCAACGCATACCCGACACCAAACCAACCGGGAATTACCAGGCGGCTCTGCATCCAGCCGAAGCCCCACGGGATAGCCCGCAAGTCGGAAAGATCACGCGTAACGCCCCGGCGCGCAGGGCGCGAACCGATCTTGGCCAGTTCGAACTCCAGAACGGGCGTGCCCTGTTCAAAGTAGGGGATGATATCGGGGTTTTCAGCAATATGCGTGCGGTAGAAACTGTAGGCATCTGCCGACATCTCATCTAAAGAGCGTTCCCACCTGGAATCCGGTGCCGCTGCCGTGGAGCCGGGGCGCGCCAGGGCTTCGAGTGATGCCGCAACCATCAGCTCAAGGTTCCTCTGCGACAGGGAGGCATCCGAATATTTCCAGTTAATGACCTCACCCTGCTCGGTGATCTTGAGAGAGCCAGTGAAGGCACCGGCCGGCTGCGCGACGATTGCCCGATGGGTGGGTCCGCCACCCCGGCCGACGGTACCACCACGGCCGTGAAACAGCACCAGTTTCACCCCGCATTCGGCAGCAACCCGATGCAACTCCTGATGTGCCTTGTAGAGCTCCCAGGAACTGGTGAGCATGCCGCCGTCCTTGTTGGAATCAGAATAGCCGAGCATGACCTCCTGTCTGCGCCCCCATGAGTCAAGAAAAGGTGCATACTCCGGTAAGGTCCACAGGGTGCGGCAGATATCAGGAGCGTTGCGCAAATCCTCTATCGACTCGAACAGCGGAACAGGCATCAGCCCCGGGTCACCGTTTGCATCTGCCGCGACTCGCACGCCGCACAGTTCCATAAGCCAGATCAACGAGAGGGTATCCTGGACGCTGGACGCGCCGCTGATGACGTAGCTCTGCAGGGCCTCGGGAGGGTACTGCTGTTTCAATGCGGCAATGGCCCGCAGAGTCTCAAGAAGCTCGATTGTTTCCTGGCTCGGCTGTGCCGGCAGTAAGACGGAAGGACTGGTGCAGGTAGTACAGCCTGCTGCCAGCTCGGAGACCGCCCTCGCATGAATCCGGGCGTGCTGGCGGATGTCGAGGCTGTGCAGGTGAAATCCGAAGGTTGCCACCTGGCGCAGGAGTGGATCGATCAATGAGCTCGCCAGCCGCTCGCCACCTTCGGCGGCAAGGCTCTCCCTGATGAGCCGCAGGTCATTCTCGAAGTCAACGGCAGCGGGATAGGCATCGGGGTGATCCGATTCAAGCAGGGTTCGCCGCAGACGGTGGAGCATATACCCGGCCATCCGCCGGTACTGCTCACACTCTGGAACCGAAGTATTCTCCACACTGTTAAAGGTCTGAATAGCCTGATAGTTAGTCACTGCGTTTGCCAGCCGGGGAGTAACCGGCTTTCTGCAGACCGAGGGGGTCAGGAGGCGGCGTAATTCCCCCACGGCTCTGATGTAAATTCCTAAAATGGTCTCTCTCGCATTCTGCAGAGCCTCGCGGGTGGAGTCAGCGGTAACATGGGGGTTGCCATCCCTGTCTCCGCCGATCCAGGAACCGAAGCGGACAACGGTCGGCAGTTCGCCGGGGGGAATATCGGTGCCGTAGGTTTCCCGGAACGCCGCCGACATGTCCACGTACAGATCATGAATTGGCGTAATCAGGGAATCGGGATAGTGGTCAAGTCCCATCTTGATCTCATCCAATACCGTTGGCTTGCGGCGTCGGACCTCGTCAGTCTGCCACAAGGCAGTAACCTCTGAGAGAATGGCATTCTGACTGTTCAATGCATCTGTATCGGTGAGAGGCAGCCGATCAAGCGCCTCCAGTTCGCGAGCAATTCGCCGTTGTTTGAAATGGACGACACGCCGCGCAACATCGGTCGGGTGGGCGGTAAATACCGGGATGACCTGCACCTGCCGTAGCCAGCTGAGCGCCTCATCAACACTAATTCCGTCCATTTTCATACGCAGAAGGGTACCGCGCAGGGAACCAGGTTTATCAGATTCTCCGCAGGCAAGACGGGCTGCCCGTCTACGGCGTTTTCGGTGGTTTGTTTCCGCAAGATTGGTAAGTTCGAAATAAGTGGAGAAAGCCTTAACGATTTGGTAGGTTTCGGCTATTGTCATCCGGGCAATGATCTGAACAGCCCGCTCCTGAAGCTCAAGTTCGCCGGGGAAATCATGGCCGGCCTCGCTCTGATCATCATTTATCTGGCGGTGCTTGATCGCAAGGTGGCGCAGCTCTTCCTCGGCCACAAACGCGGTATTTCCGGCCTGCTCCCGAATGACCGTCCCCAGCAACCGGCCCAATGAACCGACGTCCCGTCGCAGCGGCACTTCGCGTAACTCCGTATCTCTACTGGTAAGTTCCTCAAGACGTGCCATTTGATCATCAGTCTTCCAGAACGTTTCATTGTCAACCATAACACCCACCCTAACCTTGTTTTGAACTCATCCTGACACTTGTGGCGCTGACCCGGTTGATATTCTTTGAAAGATTATGGCACCTATCCAGCTTTTGACAAGTCTGACACGTTAGCAAAACAAAGAAGCCCCCATCTCGTAACTCGAAATGGGGGCTTCTTTATGCTGTCAGGTGCTGCTCATTGACCAGGGGTGGCACTCTGCCAAAACCCACTTTAACATCAGGTCAAATTCCAGATCATCATTTCAAGTATATCCTTCCAACTTTTACCGATCTCGTTGACAACCGTAGGTTCAAAACCGCAATGCATCATGCACTGGGCACAGCGGGGATCTTTCCCTACGCCGTACTTCTCCCAGTCGGTCTTTGCCATCATCTCTGCAAAGGTTGGATAGTGGTCGTCCGTGATCAGGTAGCAGGGTGCCTTCCAGCCGCGGGTGTTGCGGGTCGGATTGCCCCAGGGGGTGCACTCAAGCTTCTTTTCGCCCTTTAAAAAACGCAGATACATCGGCGTTGAAAAGAAGCGATGCTTTTTGCTCATCTTGTATACATCTTCAAACTTTTTCTCAATCTCCCGACGTTCCAGGAACAGTTTTTCGCCGACCGCCTCATAGCCGAAGCCGGGGGCAACAAGGACTCCGTCAACGCCAAACTCCTCAAGTTTGCTGAAAAGCATCTCGATTTCAACGAGATCGGTTTCCTTGAAAATAGTCGTATTGGTACACACCCGGAAACCCTTTTCCTTGGCTTTTTTGATCCCCGCCAATGCAGTCTTGAAAGCGCCTTTGCGCTCCAGAATGCGGTCGTGGGTCTCTTCAAGTCCATCCATATGTATATTGAACGTAAAATTGGGGTGTGGAGTCATGGTATCAAGCGCTTTTTCGAGCAGTATCCCGTTGGTACAGAAATAAATGTGTTTCCCTCTCTGGAGCACTGCGGTAACAAGTTCCTGAATCTGCGGATAGAGAAGCGGCTCTCCGCCAGTGATCGTCACGACAGGCGCAGGACATTCATCCACCGATTGCAAACACTCCTCAAGGCTCATCATCTCCTGAATCGTGTCGGCATATTCGCGGATCCTGCCGCAGCCGGAACAGGCAAGATTGCAGAGATGGGTCGGTTCAAGCATCAGTACCAGCGGATACTTTTCAACCTTATTCATCTTGTTGCTGATGATGTATTTCGTCAGATCATAGTTGAGACGCAGGGGAAAACGCATTGTGACATTCCTTTTGCCGATGCTCGCACATAACGAGTGGCTGGTGGTATTTACTTGAAGCTATCGCTCCCAGATTTCTTTCTTATCCTTGCCAAGATAGGCACGTTTGACTTCGGCATTTTCCAGCAGTTCATCCGCCGGACCTTCCAGGATGACCTTGCCGGTTTCAAGAACATAGCCGCGATCAGCCAGTTTGAGGGCTGCCTTGGCATTCTGCTCCACCAGCAGGATGGTGGTACCGTTTTCCTGACGCAGTTGCTCCAGCACGCGGAAGATCTCCTGCACCACCAGCGGCGCCAGTCCCATGGAAGGTTCATCCAGGAGCAGCATTTTGGGGTTGGCCATCAGCGCCCGCCCGATGGCCAGCATCTGCTGTTCGCCGCCCGACATGGTGCCGGCCAGCTGTTTGCGACGTTCTTCAAGGCGGGGAAACAGTGCAAACACCTGTTCCATATCCTTGTGGATGGCAGCCTTGCCTTCCCTGCTCCGGTAGCGCAGATAGGCCCCCAGCTCCAGATTGTCCTCGACGGAGAGCGGCTTGAAGACCTGCCGCCCTTCGGGTACCTGGGAAATACCGAGCTTGACAATCCTATCCGGAGCAAGAGCAGTAACCGCTTCTCTGCAAAAACTGACTTCACCGGCAGAGGCGGGCGTAACACCGGAGATGGTGTTGAGAATGGTGGTCTTGCCGGCACCGTTGGCGCCGATCAGGGTCACAATTTCGCCCTCGCCAAGATGCAGGGAAACATTTTTGAGGGCGTGGACCTTGCCGTAGTAGGTGTTGATGTTCTTGAGACGCAGCATCAGTCGTCATCCCCCAGATATGCCGCAATGACTTCAGGGTTATCCTGGATCTCGCGCGGTGTTCCCTCGGCCAGTTTCCTGCCGAGGTTAAGAACAACGATCCGGTCACAGATATCCATGACCAGCTCCATATCATGTTCCACCAGAACGACGGTAATACCCAGATCCCGGATTCGCTTGATCAGCTGGGCCAGTCCCAGGGTTTCCTGGCTGTTAAGCCCGGCCGCCGGTTCATCCATCAGGATGATACGCGGTTCAACGGCCAGTGCCCGGGCGATTTCCAGCAGGCGCCCCTTGCCGAACGGGAGATTGCCGGCTGTAACGTCGTGCCAGACTCAGTAATGCCGGTAAATTCAAGCCATTTCATGGCACCTTCGCGAATGCGCCGCTCTTCGGAGACACTCCAGGGCATCTTAAGGGCGCAGGCCAGCAGGCCGCTGGAGCTTCTGGTATGCATGCCGACCATGACGTTTTCCAGCACGGTCATTCCGCCGAACAGCTCGATATTCTGAAATGTTCGCACCATGGCAAGTCGGGCCAACCGTTCCGGCGGGAAGCCGGTAACATCTTTCCCTTCCAGCAGAACCCGGCCTGACGTCTGACGGTAAATGCCGGTAATGATGTTGAAGAGCGTGGTCTTGCCGGCTCCGTTCGGACCGATGACTCCGGTAATGTCCCCTTTTGCAATCGTAAAGGAACCATCATCGAGCGCGGTTACGCCACCAAAAATCTGGGTAATGCCGGAGACCTCAAGCATGGTCGGCCTCCCCTTTCCGCGTGACGATCTTCCTGAACAGGGCGGGAATACCCCGCACCAGTCCACCCGGCATGAACATGACCATCACCATCAGCAGAGCCGCCGTAGATGATGATGTCGTAGTCATTGGCGCCGCGCAGGAATCTCCGGCAACAGCGTCAGACAGTGCAGCGCCCAGGAACGAACCGTAGATACTGCCCAAGCCCGCCGATGACCACCATGGTCAGCAGCTCGACCGAGAAGTTGAAGCCGAAGGACGCCGGTGAGATAAAGGTCATGGTATGGGCATAGAGGCTGCCGGCCAGCGAAGAGATGATCGCCGAAAGGGCAAAGATCTGCACCTTCAGCAGGCGGGCAGTTGACGCCCAGGACCTGCGCCGCAACCTCCGAATCATGCACCGCCCGCAGGGCACGTCCGACCCGGGAGTTGGCCAGATTGATCGAAAACAGCATGACCGCCAGGGTGACGCACCAGATCAGATAATAGTTTTTTACATCGGAATCAAACGTAATGCCGCCCAGCTGCAAATTTGGAATGCCGGACAGTCCGGAAGGGCCGCCGGTCAGTTCGACGGTTTCGTTGAAGACGATGTAGATGATGATGCCGAGACCGAGGGTGGCCATGGCCAGGTAATGCCCTTTGAGCTTCAGAATCGGAAAACCGATCAGAAAGGCCAGACAGCCGACAACTATCGCTGCCACCGGCATGGCCAGCCAGGGATTCACAGCTGTAACGTGGTGGTCAGAATGCCGGACAGATAGGCGCCCAGACCAAAGAAACCGGCATGACCGAGGGATATCTGACCGGCATAGCCGAGCAGCAGGTTGAGGGCGATTGCCAGCATGGTGTTGATGCCGACAAACACCAGCACGTTCATCAGGTAGCCGCCCGTGAAACAGCTGCGGAGCAAGCATGATCAGCAGCGAAAAGCCGAGAAATAGGAGCAGGTCTCGTTTCATGGTGTCAGACCCTCTCCGATTCGGCTTTGCCGAACAGCCCCTGCGGCCGGATAAACAGGATCAGCAGCAGGATGATGAAGGCGATGGCATCCTTGTAGCCGGAGGAAATCAGGCCGGCGCCCAGCGATTCGAGCACCCCCAGGATCAGGCCGCCGACCACCGTGGCAACGCCGCTGCTCATGCCGCCGATAATGGCGGCACAGAAACCCTTCAGCCCCAGCATGACACCGACATCGTAGGCGGTCATGGTCAGCGGGGCGACGATGATGCCGGCCACGGCCCCCATGGCAGAACTGATGATGAAGGAGAACAGCACCATGCGGCGCACGTCGATCCCCACCAGACCGGCGGCGCGGCGGTTGTAGGAACAGGCCCGCATGGCCTTGCCGCTGATGGTGTGATAAAAATAGAACTTGTTGACGAGCGATGATCACCAGGGTAATGCCAGAATCCAGAGGTGCTGGGGCAGGATGGTGGCCCCGCCGATGGCGATCGGGTCATCACCGGAAAAGGGTGGAATGGCATGGGTATCCTTGCCCCAGACCAGCATGGCCAGACCGCGGATCAGGATACTGCCGCCGATGGTTATGATCACCAGATTGATCGGGGTCGGCTGTTCGCAGCGGCCGGATGGCCAGACGCTCGAAGAGCATGCCAGCCACCGTGGAAACCAGCAACGGCACAGGGAATCGCCGCCCAGAGCGGAAGCTTGAGAAGTTCCAGACACAGACAGCGTCAGCATGCCGCCCAGCATGACAAATTCACCCTGGGCAAAATTGATGATGCCGGTAGCGTTGTAGATGATCGAAAAACCGATGCCGATCAGGGCATAGATGGCACCGGTTGACAGACCGGACAGGGTATATTGGAGAATCTGGTCGAACTGCATTGTACCTCATAAATGTAGGGGCGAACGACCGCTCGCCCCTACGAAAAGAATCATTTCTGCAAATGCTACTTTACAATGACCCAGTCTTTGTTCTTTACTTCAACCAGCACAAAGGCATCCTTACCCAGACCGGCATGATCCTGGGCGTGAATAGTTGAAAGTGCCGCCGATGCCGGCAAAATTCCTGGTTTTCTCAAGCTGATCACGAATGCAGCCGGCGCTGTCGGCACCGCGCTCAACCGCATTCCTGATCAGCATGACCGCATCCCAGGCATGTCCGCCGAAATGGTCGCCTTCAGCCTTGTAATGATTCTGGTAATCCTTGACAAAGGCCAGCAACGATTTTTTCTGCGGATCGGAACCGGGCAGCAGATCGGCAACGACAACCTTGCCGGAAGGGAGCTTGATCCCTTCAGCAGCATCACCGGCCAGTTCGATGAATTTCTTGGATGAAACACCATGGCTCATGAACAGCGGCATTTTGATGCCGAGCTGTTTGGCATTTTTGGCAATCACCGCCGGACCGGGATTGGTGCCCCAGCAGATGATGGCCTGGGCCTGAGAGCCGCGAATCTTGGTCAACTGTGCGGTCATGTCGGTATCTTTCGGACCGTAGGTATCATCGGAGACAATGGTAATGCCGTATTTGGCCGCCTGGCTTTCAGCTGTTCACGCCCCGATGCGCCAAAACCGTCGGAGACGGTCAGGATGGATACCTTGGTCATGCTTCTGTTTTCTGCAGATATTCATAAATTTTGCCGACCGCCAGAGCATCGTTCTGGGCGGTCTTGAAGACCCATTTTTTGACCGGATCGGTGATCTTGCTGCCGGCGGAACAGGAAATCAGCGGAACCTGCTCCTTCTCCGCCACCGGAATGACCGCCATGGTCTCGCCGGTCGTACTCGGTCCGATGATGGCCACCACCTTGTCGTCCTTGATCAGTTTGGTGGCCAGCTGGACCGCCTTGGTGGCATCACCGGCGGTGTCGTAGACCACCAGTTCAAGCTTGCGCCCCTTGACACCACCGGCCTTGTTGATCTCATCAACAACCATTTTGGCGGTGTTGCGTTCCGGTTCACCCAGAAAAGCGGCCGGACCGGTAACGGCAAACAGGGCACCGATCTTGATCGGAGCGGCGGCAAAAACAGCTGTGCAGAAAACAGCAGGGTAACAGCTGCAATGACGAAACTGAATAACTTTGAACATTCATGGATAATCCTCCCTGATAGTATGTTTAATTGTCTTACTTGATCAGCGACCAGTCACCCTTGACAATCTTGACCATCTCGAAGGCTGAGAGATCAAGGCCGTTATGATCTTTCGGCGACATGGTGAAGATGCCGGAGATACTCACCAGTTTGCTGGGTCTGCTCGATGCCGTTACGAATCTGCTCCGGCGAGGAACCGACCTTTTTGATGGCGCCGGTTACCAGCAGGAAGGCATCATAGGCATAGCCGCCAAAGGTGGAGGCCTCGACGCCATACGCCTTTTTGTAGGCGCTGATCATACTCCTTCAGCAGTTTGTCCTGGGGATCACTCTTTGGCAGCACGTCATAGATGGCCAGTTTGCCGGCCGGAAGCATAACCCCTTCAGCCGCATCGGCGCCGGCCAGTTCGATGTATTTCTTGGAGGCAACACCGTGGCTCATGTAGAGCGGAGTCTTGATGCCGAGCTGCTTGACGTTCTTGGTGATGACCGCCGGACCGGGATTGGTGCCCCAGCAGATGATCGCATCCGGCTTGATGCCGCGAATCTTGGTCAGCTGGGCGGTCATGTCGGTGTCTTTGGGACCGTAGACCTCATCGGCAACAATGGTGAAGCCTTTCTGCTTGGCCAGGACCTTGATCTGTTCACGCCCGGAAGCGCCAAATCCGTCGGTCACCGTCAACAGCGCAATGCTCTTCTGCTTTTTGCTTGCCATGTAGTTGAGGATCTTTTCAGCAGCCACATGGTCATTGGCCGGGGTTTTGAACACCCAGTGCTTGACCGGATCGGTGATCTTGATGCCGGCAGCACAGGAAATCAGCGGAATCTTCTCTTTTTCGACGACCGGGATAACCGCCATGCTCTCACCGGTGGTGCTTGGTCCGATGATGACGCTGACCTTGTCATCCTTGATCAGTTTGGTTGCCAGCTGAACCGCCTTGGTGGCATCACCGGCGGTGTCGTAGATAACCGCCTCCAGCTTCTGGCCATTGATGCCACCCTTTGCGTTGGCTTCTTTCACCAGCATCTCAAGGGTCTTTTTTTCCGGTTCACCCAGAAACGAGGCCGGTCCGGTAACGGCAAACAGAGCCGCCGATCTTGATGGTGCCGGCTGCAAAGGATGCCGTTGCAACAGACAGACATACACACACGATACTGCAGAACAGTCAACGACATCTTTTCATCATGTTCACCTCCAATGTTGTTAGTATGCTTACATGCTGTACAGCCGTTCACCTTCCAGCATATTGAAATTGCTGGCTTTCAGAGCGTGTCAATCGCCTTATCGGTTTCATCGAAACGGAAGATGATCACCGCATTGCCGCCGCAGCGTTCGACAAAGGCATACATGTATTCGACATTGATCTGCTTCGCGATCCAGGGCCTGCAGGATGGCGGACAGACCGCCGGGACGGTCCGGCACCTCAACGGCAACCACTTCGGTCTTGCTGACGGTGAAGCCCTTCTCCTTCAGCACCGCCTTGGCCTTTTCCACATCATTGACAATCAGGCGCAGGATGCCGAAATCGGAGGTGTCGGCCAGGGAAAGCGCCCGGATGTTGATGCCGGCCTCGCCGAGAATACGGGTGATTTCAGCCAGTCGGCCGGACTTGTTTTCGATGAAGATGGATATCTGTTCAACTTTCATGATGTACCTCCCTGTTGAGGAAACGCTTATGCCAGCTTCCGGTTGTCAATCACCCGTTTTGCCTTGCCTTCACTGCGCTGGATGGTCTTCGGCTCCACCAGTTTGGCCGTGCAGGTGACCCCGAGCATATCCTTGATCTCTTTCTCGATCCGGCGCGGCAAGGCTCTGCAGCACCTTGATCTCGTCGGAGAACAGCTGTTCACTCGACCTCGACCTGAACCTCCAGCGTATCCAGGTTTCCCTGCCGATCGACAATCAGCAGGTAATGCGGCTCAACCCCTTCGATGCCGACCAGAATCGCCTCGATCTGGGACGGGAAGACATTGACGCCGCGGATGATCAGCATGTCGTCGGAACGGCCGCTCATGCGGGTGATGCGGGCATGGGTGCGGCCGCAGATGCAGGGCTCATAGGTCAGGCTGGTGATGTCGCGGGTGCGGTAGCGGATCAGCGGGATACCCTGCTTGGTGATGGTGGTGATGACCAGTTCACCCCGCTCCCCTTCCGGCAGACGCTGACCGGTTTCCGGATTGATGATCTCCGGGATGAAGTGATCTTCCCAGATATGCAGACCCTGCTTGGCTTCAATACACTCGATGGCAACGCCCGGCCCCATGATCTCGGACAGGCCGTAGATATCGATGGCCGCCAGATTGAGTTTTTCCTCGATCTCCGCGCGCATCGCCTCGGACCAGGGCTCGGCACCGAAGATGCCGACCCGCAGCTTGAGCTTTCTGAAATCGACCCCTTCTGCCTGTGGCCTCTTCGGCCATGAACAGCGAATAGGAGGGGGTGCAGGTCAGCACCGTCGAGCCGAAATCCTGCATGATCATGATCTGGCGCTTGGTGTTGCCGCCGGAGATCGGAATGACCGAGGCTCCCAGTCGTTCGGCGCCGTAATGGGCACCCAGGCCGCCGGTAAACAGGCCGTAGCCGTAGGCGTTGTGGATGATGTCACCCTTGTGGGCGCCGGCCGCAACAAACGAGCGCGCCATCAGCTCGGACCAGATGTCGATATCCTTCTGGGTATAGCCGACCACGGTCGGTTTGCCGGTCGTGCCGCTGGAGGCATGGATGCGGACGATCTCCTCCATCGGCGCGGCAAACAGGCCATAGGGGTAGGAATCGCGCATATCCTGCTTGGTGGTGAACGGGAGTCGTCTGCAGATCGTCCAGGCTTTTTACATCAGCAGGCTTAATACCGGCCGTGTCAAACGAAGCTTTGTAAAACGGAACATTGGCATAGACTCGCTCAAGCATCGACTTGAAGCCGCTTCAGCTGCAGCGCCTCCAGAGCCGGACGCGGCAGGGTTTCAAATTCTTCGTTGAAAAACATACGTGCGCTACCTCAGGTTTATATACAGCAGTTCCCGTGCCGGCATCCGGTGTTCAGCACAGCCCTGCGGCAAAACTTTCCCCGGTATAGCCATTGACGACAACATCAAGATGACCATCATTCGGACAAAACAGAAGTCCGTGAATCGGAACATCCTTCGGAATCAGCGGATTATGCCTGATAATCTTGACCACCCGTTCAACATTTTCGACCGGATGGGCAAAGATGCCCAGCCACTGTTTCAGATCCGGGACATGAATGTCGATGACATCCGGTGAGATGCCGCGCTGCACCATGTCGCGCTTGACCGATTCGGCATCGATCTCGGCCATACCGCAATCCCGGTGGCCGATCACAAAGATTTCTCCACACCCAGCATGAAGATCACCGGCCACCAGACTGCGGATAACCGCGCCGGCCATCGGATCAACGATGGTATTGCCGGCATTCTTGATGACCTTGGCTTCTCCCCGCTTGAGCCCCATGGCCGGTTCAAGAAAATCGACCAGCCGGGTATCCATGCAGGTGAAGATGGCCAGCTGCTTCTGCGGTGACTTGGGAAGCGGCGGAAAGGCATTCGGCTTCACAAAGCTCCTGTTGGCGGCGATGATCGCTTCGAGTTGCGTCACTTAGAACTCCCGCCCCATCAGAAAGGCACGTTTATTGACGTCAAGCGCCTTGGTCGGCACCATCTTTTCCAGGGCTTTCATCCAGAACTCCTCGGCAATGCCGAGCCGCTTGGAGACCGCTCCCAGCAGGACCGTGTTGGCAGCTCTCGACGTTGCCGGCATCAGCGGCCATTTTCTGACCATCCACCAGCAGAAAATCGGGAAACCGTGCCTTGATGCGCTCCGCCAGCCCCTCGGGATACAGTCTCCTGCCCCATCAGCACCGACGGCGGCGAGATCTGCAGATCATTGGCCACGACGGTGCCGCCCGGTTTCAGAAGCGGCAGCGAACGGACCGGTCTCCATCAACTCGAAACCGAACAGGATGTCCCCCTCCCCTTCCGGCACGATCGGGGAAAAGACCTCGCTGCCGTAACGGACATGGGACACGACGCTGCCGCCCCGCTGGGACATGCCGTGGATTTCGCTTTTCTTGACATCAAAACCGGCCAGCATGGCCGCTTCGGAAAGTATCTCGGAGGCCAGCAGGATGCCCTGCCCGCCGACACCTACCAGAAGTATGTTTGTTATCTGATGGCTCATTTCACACTCCCGATTGCATCAAACTTGCACAACTGGCGGCAGACATCACACCCGGTGCAGAGCAGCGGATCGATGTAGGCCTTCCCCTTCTTGCTCCCGTCTCCCGCCGGGCGCCACTCGATGGCCGGACAGCCGATCTTCAGACAGGCACGGCAGCCGGTGCATGTCTCGGCATCAACCGCATAGACCGGCCCTTTCTGGAAGACATCATCCCGCTTGATCAGCACGCACGGCTTGTTGGTGATGATCACCGACGGTTCGGGACGCTCCATCTCTTCGGCAATCACCCGCTTGGTCTCTTCCAGATCAAGCGGATTGATGACGCGGATATTCTTGACCCCCAGCGCCTTGCAGAGCAGCGGAATATTGATGGCGTTGGTCGGCTCGTCCATCAGGGTAAAGCCGGAGGCCGGATTATCCTGACGACCGGTCATGGCGGTAATGCTGTTGTCCAGGATGATCACCGTGGCCGGCGAATTGTTGTAGACCATGTCCATCAGGCCGTTGATGCCGGTATGCAGGAAGGTGGAGTCACCGATCACGGCCACCACCTTTTTCTTCTCCTCGGCGGACACGACCTTGGTCACACCGGTGGCCATGCCGATGGAGGCGCCCATGCAGACACAGGTATCCATGGCGGAGAGCGGCGGCATGAAACCGAGCGTGTAGCAGCCGATATCGCCGGTGACATAGGCCTTGAGCTGATTGAGCGCAAAGAACACGCCGCGATGCGGGCAGCCGGGGCACATGTTGGGCGGCCGGCCGGGCAGTTTCTCGGCCGGGCATGCAGCCGGCTGCGGCAGACCGAAGGCGCTGCGGAGACGGCCGGGGGTCAGTTCGCCACAGAGGGAGATGATCTCCTTGCCGATGGCGGCAATCCCCATGGCCTTGACCTGCTCTTCGATAAAGGGATCAAGCTCTTCGACCACATAGAGCTTATCGACCTGTGGCGGCAAATTCACGGATCAGGTCGTGCGGCAGCGGGTGGACCATGCCGAGCTTGAGGGTTGAGGCATTCGGCAGCACTTCGCGCACATACTGATAGCAGACGCCGGCGGTGATGATGCCGATGGAGGTGTCGCGCAGCTCCATCCGGTTGATGCGGCATCGTTGCAGCCGGCTTCGGAGAGGTTGACCAGTGCTCTGCTCGACCAGCGGATGACGGACCCGGGCGTTGCCGGGCAGCATGACCAGCTTGGCCGGATTCTTTTCCAGCTTCGGCTCCGGCAGACCGGTCACCCGCTCGCCCAGCTCGACGACCGATTTGCCGTGGGAGATGCGGGTGCTGCTTCGCAGCATGACCGGCGTGTCGTACTGCTCGGACAGTTCGAAGGCCAGCCGGGTAAACTCCTTGCACTCCTGCGAATCGGACGGCTCCAGCATCGGCACCTTGGCAAACCTGGCATAGTTGCGGCTGTCCTGCTCATTCTGGGAGGAGTGCATTTCCGGGTCATCGGCCACGACCAGCACCAGGCCGCCGCGCACGCCGGTGTAGGACAGGGTAAAGAGCGGATCGGCCGCCACATTGACGCCGACATGCTTCATGGTGCAGAGCGCCCGGCCACCGCCAAAGGAGGCGCCGATGGCAACTTCCAGTGCCACCTTTTCATTGGGAGCCCAGGAAGAATTGATTTCTCTGTACTGCAGCGTGTTTTCAAGAATTTCGGTGGAAGGGGTGCCGGGATAGGCACAGGCAACGAGGCAGCCCGCTTCGTAGGCACCACGGGCAATGGCTTCATTGCCGGAGAGAATTTCTTTCATCAGTGATGTTCCTTACAGCTGACCGTGTGGGTAGTAAATAATAGCGGAGGAATATACTAAAAATGGCGTGAAAATGCAATTTGTTTGAAACATTAATCGGAAATTGTGCTGTTTTCTTGTTACGTTAAGCAGATCTTAGTTTGTATACAATATATGCGTTGACATCGATAAAACCATTTGATAAGTCGTTGTTTATAAATTATTTAGAATTAAGCATATTACATATTTCTTGGCCGTTCCTCGCAAATAGGAGTCGAAGTATGACAGCAACACAAAAAAAGGTAAAAACGCGCACACGCAGCTACGGCTGGCGCCCGGATCTCCCGGACCATCGCGACCTGCTCTATGCGGCGGTGATGCGCGCTCCGGCGCCGCTGCCGGCCAAGGTTGACCTGCGCAGACTCTGCTCTGTTGTGGAGGACCAGGGGCAGCTCGGAAGCTGCACCGCCAACGCTCTGGTGGGGGCTCTGGAACTCCTGGAGTTGAAGGGCAAGAGTACGACCTTTGCCGACCTGTCACGGCTGTTCGTCTACTACAACGAACGGGCCATTGAGGGGACGGTGAAGAGCGACAGCGGCGCCATGCTGCGGGACGGCATCAAGGCGCTGGCACAACAGGGTGTATGCCGCGAAACTGCCTGGCCCTATGTTGCCGCCAAGTTCACCAAAAAGCCGGGCGCCGCCTGTTACAGAGAGGCAGCAGCGCATACCATCACTTCCTACCACCGTCTGAACACGGTGGAAGAGATGCGCTCCTGTCTGGCGGATGGGTACCCCTTCGTCTTCGGTTTTACGGTCTACGACGCTTTTGAATCGGCGACCGTCGCCACCAGCGGCGTCCTGAACCTCCCCAAGGCGAAGGAGCGCCCGCTCGGCGGCCACGCCGTCATGGCGGTGGGATACGACGACAAGGTCAAGCGCTTCACCGTGCGCAACTCCTGGGGGCCGGATTGGGGCAAGCAGGGGTATTTCACGATCCCGTACGCCTATCTGGCGGACCGGAATCTTTCGGATGATTTCTGGACGGTGAGGAAATAGAGCAAAGAAGGCGTATAAGGGGGGTTATATGTCAGACCGCAAATTATATGACATCCATTTCCATGCAATGCCCCTTGCTCATCCGAAGGAATTCCAGTAACACTCATTGCAGCGACGGCCGCTTCATGATGGACAAATCGACTTTTATTAGAATCAATGAAATAGTTCCCACACTTTTTATCAATACACGTACTTGACCCGTTTTATGCGATGATTAGATCAGGTATGTTGGCCATATCAGGCCAACATGTTTTTTTGGAGTGTTGGCCTTTGTATTTTTTTATAAAATATAGCATGTTACGTTAAATATCGTTTTAGGGAATTTCGATATTGACTAAACTCAGGTGGTATGTTGGCCGGATCTGATCAACTACGAGTTGGAACAGGAAATTGAATGAAACCAGATGAATTACATGTCATTGGAATGATTTTGTTGTTGGCGGCGACATTAGGCGTGACAGCGATCTTCAGGCAAAAGGAACAGAAAAATACTCTTAAACTCCGATCAATCATTGCAATCCCAGTAGGAATAATCACATTTTTTGCCCTCCCCATGGGAATGATTGTTCATTTGAAATCCCAAGCATCAAGTAATCCAGCATGTCAAAGCCTGCTAACATCACTGTGCCTTATAATTGTGATCTTGTTCGTAAGAAACAAATCAATAGTGTTAGTTAGCTGCGTAGTAATTTTAGCTACGGGTTATCAACTCTGTTCACAATATCAATTTATTGTAAATCACACAGGCAAATATGCTTATTCAGATCCCCTGAGTGGAGAGTATTTCAACTATCCAAGTCAAGATTCATGGTCAAAGGGAGTTAGAGTAAAGCGATTATGGCATAGCTCCTTTACAGACATTTATAAAGTCGAATGAAAAAAGTTCCAACCACTCGGCGGCAGACGTGCTTCGCTAACGCTTCGCCGCTGCGCCTCGACCACGTTATCTAATTATGAAATTCACCACTGTTCTTATCATAGCTCTTGTCGCTGTCCTGCCAACACTCTCCGCCGTGTGCGCGGAAACCCAGCCAAACTCCACAGCCACAGTTACGTCAGAAAGCACATCTACCTATTACGTTGAGATCAGTATCAGCCGCAATCTGCTGACACTCTACGAGAATAAAGAGCGACGCAGAGAAGACGCCCGTTGCGGAATATGCGATCGGCACCGCCGTCAGGGGGCTTAAAACCTTTCCGCTCGGGCTTGGCAGGGTGACCGGCATCTACTTCAACCCCTGGTGGTATCCCACCCCGTATTCCCGCCAGGTGTTCCGGGAGCGCGGCATAGAACTCCCCTCGGCGGTTCCGCCCGGACATCCGCTGAACTACATGGGGCCGTTCAAGATCGCCCTGTCGCACCGGACGAGCAAAGGGGCCATTTACCGGATACACGGCAACAACAATCCAAATCGGGTCGGTCACCGGGTGACGGGCGGCTGTTTTGTCATGGACAATACCGATGGCCTGGCACTGGCTCGCAGGATCAGGGTTGGCACCGAGGTAAACATACTGCCATGAACGGCTGTCACATGAGAACGTAAGGAGTGAAAATCCCCCTCTCCTCTTGACAAAACGGCCTCACAAGTCAATAATCCGCATTTACTGTATACACAACCCTTGAAGGGAAGTTTATCATGCGCATCGAAAGTGATTTTCTGGTCATCGGCAGCGGCATCGCCGGTCTCTCCTTTGCCCTCCAGGCAGCCAACCATGGCAGCGTCGCCATCGTTACCAAACGTGATATTTCCGAATCAGCCACCAAGTACGCCCAGGGCGGCATCGCCTCGGTCTTTTCCGCCGAGGACTCCTTTGATGCCCATGTCGAGGACACCCTGGTGGCCGGGGCCGGCATCTGCCATGAGGATGTGGTCAGGATGGTGGTGGAGGAAGGACCGCAGACCATCCGCAACCTGATCGAATGGGGGGTCAAGTTCACCACCAGCGGCGAATCCTACGACCTGACCCGTGAAGGGGGCCACAGCGCCCGGCGCATCCTGCATGCCGAGGACATCACCGGCCGCGAGATCGAGCGGGCCCTGGTCGAAGCGGTCCGACAGCACCCCAATATACCAGGTCTATGAAAACCACATCGCCATCGACCTGATCACCTCCGCCAAGATCGAACGCCGCCAGCTTGAGCAGAACCGCTGCCTGGGCGCCTACGTCCTGGACATCAACGACGATACGGTCATGACCTTCACCTCCAAGATCACCCTGCTGGCCAGCGGCGGCGCCGGCAAGGTCTACCTGTACACCTGCAACCCGGACGTGGCCTCCGGCGACGGCGTTGCCATGGCCTACCGGGCCGGGGCCACCATCGCCAACATGGAATTCATGCAGTTCCACCCCACCACCCTGTTCCATCCGCTAGGCCAAATCGTTCCTGATCTCCGAAGCGGTGCGCGGCGAAGGCGCCATCCTGCGCCGCCGCGACGGCACCGCCTTCATGGAGAAATATCACAAGCTGAAGGATCTGGCGCCGCGCGACATCGTGGCCCGCGCCATCGACAACGAGATGAAGACCAGCGGCGACGACTGCGTCTTCCTGGACATCACCCACGAACCGGCCGACTGTCGTCCGCAACCGCTTTCCCAACATCTACCAGACCTGCATGGAGTTCGGCCTGGACATGACCAAGGAGTGGCTGCCGGTCGTCCCGGCCGCCCACTATCTGTGCGGCGGCGTGGCGGTCAACATCGATGCCGAGACCGACATCCCCGGCCTGTACGCCATCGGCGAAACCGCCTTCACCGGCCTGCACGGCGCCAACCGCCTGGCCAGCAACTCGCTGCTGGAAGCCGCGGTCTATGCCGGCCGCGCCTTCCGCCATTCCAGCGAAGCGCTGCAAATCGCTGCAGAGCGACCATCGCGAAATTCCGGCCTGGGATTCCGGCACCGCCACCAACAGTGACGAGATGGTGGTCGTCTCCCAGAACTGGGATGAAATCCGCCGCACCATGTGGAACTATGTCGGCATTGTCCGCTCGGACAAGCGTCTGGCACGGGCCATGCGCCGCATCAAGCTGATTCAGGACGAGATCGAGGAGTACTACTGGAACTTCAACATCACCTCCGACCTGATCGAACTGCGCAACATCGCCACCGTGGCCGAACTGATCATCACCTGCGCCCAGAAGCGCAAGGAATCGCGCGGACTGCATTACAACATCGATTACCCGTTTCTTGATGATGTGAATGGAAAAAAAGACAGTTTTGTCAAGAAACAGTTTTAAATTATTCAGGTATTACGCATGGTTTTGAATGGTTAGGAATTATTCCTACATAGCGTTAACATACAGATAATTACAGTTTGACTTCCTAAAAAAAGCCCGCTTAATCTTTAAGAAAGATTAAGCGGGCTTTTTAATTCTATTCCTACCTAATTCCTACCTAGAACAGTATACCAGAACAATCGGACCTTTAAACAATCCGCTCTTGGCGAAAACACGTGGGGGCAAATTCGCCCGTGCGCCGGAGAAACACCGTCGAATTTACTCGATTCGTGCTTTTTGCAATAGTTGCGTTATTATTATGAAAAGGAAGGTGCGTCAGATGAGCAGCTTTATGTGGGAGCATTTATTCTACCCGTCCTGAATCATTCCCGACACTCGCTGCTTTCGGAGTCATCGTCTACAGAAAGGAATAATGATGGAACGATTCCTCTGCATACATGGCCACTTCTACCAGCCACCCCGCGAAAACCCCTGGCTGGAGTCCGTTGAGATTCAGGATTCGGCCTATCCCTATCATGACTGGAATGAACGGATCACCGCCGAGTGTTACGCCCCCAATACAGCTTCGCGAAATCTGGACGGAGAAGGCCGTATCATGGGTATCGTCAGCAACTATGCCCGTATCAGCTTCAATTTCGGACCAACCCTTCTCTTATGGATGGAAAAATATGCTCCCGACACCTACCGTGCAATCCAGGCGGCCGACCGGCAGAGTAGTACCTGGCGCTCCGGCCATGGAGCCGCCCTGGCCCAGGTGTATAACCATATCATCATGCCCCTGGCCAGCCTGGCCGATAAACGTACTCAGGTCAGGTGGGGAATCAGGGATTTCGAGCATCATTTCCAGCGTTTCCCCGAGGGGATGTGGCTGGCTGAAACCGCCGTGGATATTGCAACATTGGAGGTGTTGGCCGAGGAGGGTATCCATTTCACCATCCTCGCTCCTCACCAGGCGGGCCGGGTCCGGAAGGTCGGAGTCGGCAAATGGAAGGACGTCAGCGGTTCACAGATCGATCCATCACGGCCCTATCTCTGTCGGCTTCCTTCAGGGCGAAGTATCACCATTTTCTTCTACGACGGCCCCATTTCCCAGGCAGTGGCATTCGAGAAGCTGCTGAGCAGCGGAGAACAGTTTGCCGACCGTCTGATGTCCGGTTTTTCGGATCAAAGCAGCCATCCTCAGCTGGTGCATATCGCTACTGATGGAGAAACATACGGCCATCACCATGCCTTCGGCGAGATGGCGCTGGGGTATGCACTGAATCACATCGAGGAGAACAAACTGGCGCGTCTGACCAACTATGGTGAATACCTGGAACTGTATCCGGCCACCCATGAAGTGCGGATTATTGAAAACACGTCATGGAGCTGCATGCACGGCATCGAGCGATGGAGGAATGACTGCGGCTGCAACTCAGGCGGGAACAATGGCTGGAACCAGCAATGGCGGCAGAAGTTGCGGGACGCAATGGACTGGCTCAGCGGACAGCTGGCTTCCGGTTATGAGGATGTGCATGGCAGATTACGTAAAAGACCCTTGGGAAGCACGGAATGACTATATCAATGTCATGCATGACCGCTCCGAGGAAAATGTCGCCGCCTTCCTGCTCAAACATTCCCTGCGCCCCTTGGATGAAGATGCATTCCGTAGCAGTACTCAGCCTGCTGGAGATGCAGCGACACGCCATGCTCATGTACACCAGCTGCGGCTGGTTTTTCGACGATCTGTCAGGGATGGAAACGGTTCAGATCATTCAGTATGCCGGCCGGGCAATGCAGTTGGCAGAGAGGTACTGTACTCAGGGTATCGAAAACCTCTTTCTGGAACGGCTGGCATTGGCTGAGAGCAATCTGCCCGAACAGGGAAACGGGGCTGAAATCTACGTAAAATTCGTCAATTCCGCCATGATCGACCTGATCAAGGTCGGCGCGCACTATGCCGTCAGTTTTGTCTTTGAGGAGTACGGAGAGGAAACCGATATATTCAGTTATCGCGCCTTCAGGGAAGATTTTCAGATACTCCATTCCGGTCAGATGAGACTTGCAGTAGGCAAGATATTCATCCGCTCGCTCATCACTCGCAAATCGGACCGGATCAATTTCTGCAACCTGTACTTCGGTGGTCATACCCTGAACTGCGGTGTCTGCTCCTATCTCGGTGAGGAGGCCTACCTGACCATGAAGCAGGAAGTCGTTTCCGCCTTCAATGAAGGTGATTACGCTGCAATAATCAGGTTGATAGACACCCATTTCGGCACGCATACTTTTTCCCTTAAAAACCTGTTTCGGGACGAACAGCGTCATGTTTTGCGTCTGATCATCGCCGGCACGCTCCAGGAGTTTGAAGACAAGTTCATAACCCTCTACGAAAACAGCAAAAGCCTGATGGGCTTTGTCAGGGAAACAGGCATGCCGGTGCCGCACTATTTCATGAACACTGCCGAGACCGCTCTCAATCTAAAGCTGCAAAAGATGTTCACTTCGGAAACGGAGGACGCAGGCAGATTGAAGGAGGATATCAACGAGATCAGAAACTGGAATGTCGCTGTAGATGCTGTGGCTCTTGAATTCATCATCCGCCGCAAATTGGAAGAGACGATGGCCGCTCTGCGGGAGGAACCGGAAAATGACCAGAGGGTAACCGAGCTCCTCCTGATGGTTGAGGCGATAGCGTTACTCCCGGTGGAGGTGAATCTCTGGCAGACTCAGAACCTGTTCTGGAACATGCTGCAATCACGCGCTTCCGAACTCCGTTCTGCTGCCGGAGGGGCAAACGGCCGGATCTCGTGGAGCGAAGAGGTCAAAAAGCTGGGACAACTGCTCTTTTTCAACGCTCCCGCTGTAACCGCGCAGTTTTGATCTGTTGGGGGCGCTCACGGCGGTCCTAAAGGAGAAACATCTTGTTGACTGAACACGATATCTATCTATTCAAGGAAGGCACCCATTCACGACTGTACGAAAAGTTCGGCTGCCATCTTGCCGAACGCGCCGGCGTTGCTGGCGCGCATTTCACCGTATGGGCACCCAATGCGCTGCGTGTCTCGGCAATCGGCGACTGGAACGGCTGGGTCCGGGACGCGCATCCTCTTTCTGCCCGGGAGGACGGTTCGGGGATATGGGAAGGGTTTGTCCCGGGCGTCATGCATGGGCAGGCCTACAAGTACTTCATCGAATCCCGCGTCGGCGGCTACCAGGTGGCGAAGGCCGACCCGTTCGCCTTTTACTCCGAAGCGCCGCCGCGAACCGGCTCGCGTGCGTGGAGCCTCAACTACAACTGGGGCGATGCGGCGTGGATGGTTGCGCGGCGTGGCGCCAATGCACTTGATGCGCCGATGTCGATTTACGAAATGCATCTGGGATCATGGCGGCGTGTGCCCGAGGACGCCAATCGCTTCCTCAGCTACCGCGAGATTGCGCAGCCGCTGGCCGAGTATGTGCGCGAGATGGGGTTCACGCATGTCGAATTGATGCCGGTTACCGAGCACCCGTTCTACGGTTCATGGGGCTACCAGACCACGGGCTACTTTGCACCGACCGCACGCTACGGCAGCCCTGAAGATTTCATGTACCTCGTCGACACCCTGCATCAGCACGGCATCGGCGTCATCCTCGATTGGGTTCCTTCACATTTCCCCAGCGACGAACACGGACTGGTGTACTTCGACGGCACCGCTGTTTATGAACATGCCGACCCGAAGCAGGGATTTCACCCGGAATGGGCCAGCCAGATCTTCAATTACGGCCGCAATGAAGTGCGCGGGTTCCTGGTTTCCAGCGCCCTGTACTGGCTGGACCGCTACCACGTGGACGGGCTTCGTGTGGACGGCGTCGCCTCCATGCTCTATCTGGACTACGGGCGCACGCAGGGCGAGTGGATACCGAACCGCTACGGCGGCAGAGAGAACATCGAGGCGGTCGAGTTCCTGCGCCTGCTGAACCAGGCGGTCTATCGCGATTATCCCGACGTGCAAACGATGGCCGAGGAGTCAACCTCCTGGCCGATGGTGTCGCGGCCGGTGTTTCTCGGCGGACTCGGATTCGGGCTGAAGTGGAACATGGGATGGATGCACGACACGCTCCAATACATGAGCCAGGATCCAATTCACCGCAAGTTTCATCATAACAAGCTCACGTTTTCAATCTGGTACGCCTTTTTCGAGAATTTCGTGCTGTCGCTGTCGCACGACGAAGTGGTCTACGGCAAGGGATCGCTGATCAACAAGATGCCGGGCGACACCTGGCGCCAGTTTGCAAATCTGCGTTTGCTCTACGGCTATATGTGGGGGCACCCCGGCAAAAAGCTCCTGTTCATGGGGGGCGAATTCGGCCAGCGGCGCGAATGGGCGCACGATGATAGTCTGGAGTGGCACGTGCTCCAGTACCCTGAACACGCAGGAGTACGTCGTTGGGTGACCGATCTGAACCGGCTTTACCGTTCGGAGCCTGCGCTCTACCAGGTCGACTTCGAGCGGTCCGGTTTCGAATGGGTGGACAACAATGATAGCGAACAGAGCGTGCTGACCTTCCTGCGCCGGCCATTCGGGGGCGGCGCGCCATTGCTTGTCGTCTGCAACTTTACTCCCGTGCCGCGCACGAATTACTTCGTCGGAGTGCCGGAGGGTGGCTACTGGCGTGAAGTCGCCAATAGCGATGCAACGCTGTACGGCGGCAGCGGCATGGGAAACTTCGGCGGCGTCGAGGCTGCGCCGGTTGCTGTGCATGGCCGCTTCCATTCGCTCGCATTGACGCTGCCACCGCTTTCAACTCTGATGTTCAAGAGTGAGGTGGCACATGGCTGATACGGAGATGAATGGATGCGACGGCCGTATGCGCGCGGTGATCGAACGCATTACCCCCTCTGTGGACAATGGGCGCTTTGCAGCCAAACGCATCGTCGGCGATGTGGTCGAGGTCGAGGCCGATTGTTTCAGCGATGGCCATGACTCGCTCGCCTGCCTGCTGCTGTGGAGGCGCGAGGGCGAGACGACGTGGCATGAAACGCCGATGACGCCACTGGGCTATGATTGCTGGCACGGCAGCTTTTCTGCGGAGTCCGTTGGCCGCTACCAGTACACGGTCACCGCCTGGGTGGACGATTTTCTCTCCTGGCGGCACGATTTTGCACGACGCGTAGAGGGAGAGGATCTGCGCATCGCGGCGTTGGTCGGCGCCGGTCTCATCGAAGATGCCGCAGAGCGCGCGACAGGGGAAGACCGCAAGCGGTTGAAGGTTTGGGCGGCCCGGCTGCGCGCCGTTCTCGACACAAAAGCGCTCAAGACCGCCGGTCTCGACGAGGAATGTGCTGCCGTCGCCAAACGCTACCCGGATCGGCGCCTCGCTACCACTTATCCCGTCGAGTTTCCGCTGGTGGTTGATCGCGAGCGCGCACGTTTCTCCGCCTGGTATGAAATGTTCCCGCGCTCGGCGTCGCCCGAGCCGGGGCGACACGGCACATTCCGGGATTGCGAGGCCCGTTTGCCCTACGTCGCAAAAATGGGATTCGACGTGCTGTACCTCCCGCCCATCCATCCGATCGGGCGCGTCAATCGCAAGGGAGCGAATAATACCCTGGCAGCTGGACCCGGTGATGTGGGCAGCCCCTGGGCCATAGGCTCGGCCGAAGGAGGACACAAGGCTTTGCATGCGGAGCTGGGAACGATCGAAGATTTCAGACGCCTGCTTGCGACTGCGCGCACGCATGGCTTGGAGCTTGCGCTGGACATTGCATTCCAGTGCGCGCCGGATCACCCCAGCGTCGAGGCTCATCCGGAATGGTTCAGGTGGCGCCCCGATGGCACGGTGCAGTACGCAGAAAACCCACCCAAGAAGTACCAGGATATCTTCCCGTTCGAATTTGAATCTGAGGACTGGCGCGGGCTATGGCAGGAACTTGCCGGTGTGATCCGCTTCTGGGCCAACGAAGGTGTGACGGATTTTCCGTGTTGACAATCCCCACACCAAACCATTTCCCTTCTGGGAATGGGTGATTACCGAGTTGAAACGCGAATATCCGGATGCAATTTTCCTCGCCGAGGCATTCACGCGGTCAAAGGTCATGCACCGGTTGGCCAAGCTGGGTTTCACCCAGTCCTACACCTACTTCGCCTGGCGCACTGCAAAACACGAACTGGTCGAATACTTCACCGAGCTCACGCAGGGACCGGGGCGCGAGTATTTCAGGCCCAACGCCTGGCCAAACACTCCGGACATCCTCACCGAGTACCTGCAGTTCGGAGGCCGTCCCGCCTTCATCGTGCGCCTTGTGCTGGCGGCAACGCTGGCGGCGAGCTACGGCATCTACGGGCCCGCCTATGAACTGCTCGAGGCGACCCCGCGCGAGCCGGGGAGCGAGGATTATCTCGACAGCGAGAAATATCAGATTCGGGAATGGAACATTGAGGCGCCGCACAGCCTGTCCGACCTGATAGCCCGCGTCAACCGCGCCCGCCGTGATAATCCGGCACTGCAGTCCGACACATCGTTGCGCTTCTTCAACGTCGATAACGAAAGTCTGTTGTGCTACGCCAAGTCTGACGCAGAGCTGGAGAATCTGGTCGTGATGGTGATCAATCTCGACCCGCACCACGTTCAGTCCGGCTGGGTAGAGCTTGATCTGGCGTCACTCGGCATCGACGCACGCACAACCTACCAGATGCATGATCTGCTCTCCGGCGCACGTTTTCTCTGGAGCGGCCCGCGCAATTTCGTTCAGCTCGATCCGCAACGAGCGCCTGCGCATATATTTGCGTTGCGGCGCAAGGTCCGGACCGAACGCAATTTTGACTACTTTCTGTAATGTACATGGAACACGCGATGAATAAACCGGTCGAAAAACTGCTGGTGTTATTCGACGGCTGGAACAGCTTTTTCCGGGAGCGTGTTTCACCGTGGCGCATTCGCATGGCGGTGAAACTTCGCACACAGTTTGAGGCCGAGACACTGCCGCGCTTCATCGCCACGCAGCGCTGGTATGCCGACAAGGGTGTGCCGATCAAGCGCGCGGCCTTGAGCGACTGGGTACTCTGGGGTTCTTCCTGGCTGATAGCGCTGTTGCATGTCGAGACAGCATCGGGCCAGAGCGCGTATTTCCTGCCCATGGTGTTGACATGGGGGGACAGCGGCGAAGAACAGATTCGCGCGCTCGGCACTACTGTCCTGGCGCGGGTGCGCCAGAAGTCTCACGTCGGTGTACTGGCAGACGCTTTTGCCGACGAAGCGTTCTGCCGTGCGCTGGTGGAGGCGATCGGCGCCGGAAGCGAAGCTGCCTGCACGCGCGGTATACTGCGCTTCACCCCGACCACTGCCTACACCCGACTCGCCGGCGATGCGGTTGCCAACGTGCCGTTGGCGCGCCCGAAGATCCAAAGCAGCAATACCGCGGTGACGCTGGGCGAGAGTCTGTTTCTCAAGGGCTATCGTAACCTGAGGGCCGGCGTGAACCCTGAGTTCGAGCTGGGGCGCTTCCTGACCGAGGTTGCGCGGTTTGCCCACTGTGTGCCGGTTGCGGGTGTGGTCGAATATATAGCCACCGACGGAACGCCGACGAGCCTTGCGCTGCTGCAAGGGTATGTCGCGAACCAGGGCGACGGCTGGACGAACACGCTCGACTACCTGGACCGCTATTTCGAGAGCCGGCTCGCCGCAGCGGACGAGCCGCCTGCGGATGTCCACGGCGCCTACCTGTCTCTGGTGCATACCCTCGGCATGCGCACCGCGGAACTGCACAAGGCGCTTGCGCTGCGCACGGGTGATCCGGCCTTCGATCCCGAGCCGCTGACCTTCGGCGACCTCGTTGACTGGAAACAGCGTGTGCACGACGATGCGCTCGCCACGCTCGCATTACTGGAGCTGCACCAGCTCCGGTTCCCGGCACCGGAACAGGCGAACGCGCGCACGCTGCTCGATCAGCGGCACCGGCTGCTCGCGAGAATCGAGGCCTGTGGCATGCCAGCGGGCCCGTGTCTCAAGACCCGCTACCACGGCGACTATCACCTGGGCCAAGTGTTGGTGAGCAACAACGATTTCATTATCATCGACTTCGAGGGAGAGCCGGCGCGAACGCTGGCAGAGCGCCGCATGAAACATTCGTCCCTGCGCGACGTCGCCGGGATGCTGCGTTCCTTCGATTACGCACGCTGGACCGCTTTGCTGCGCTACACTGACGCAGACCGGGCACGGTTCGAGCCTCTCGCGCAAGACTGGGCAACAGAAGTCCGCGAAGAAGTTTCTGCGCGCTTACGCCGAGACCACGCGCGATTGCGGTTTGTATTGGTCGTTTGCTGAAGTGCAGGGGTTGATTGAACTGTTCGAGTTGGAAAAGGCACTGTACGAGTTGCGCTACGAGGTCTGCAACCGCCCGGGCTGGATTAACGTTCCGCTGCAAGGCGTTCTGGCGATGTGCGGGCTAGCTCATTGATTTGACCGTCTTATGAATCAACAGTCCAGCCCGCTTCGATTTCCAGGCGGGAAATGAGTTCCGGGCAGGCGATATCCGGACGCGCACGAAGAGCCAAGGCCAGTACGGCATGCAGGTTGAGCACCTCGCCCCGTCGCCTTCCATCTTCGTAACGGCTGGCAAAATCCGTCGGTACGCGAAGAACCCAGTTGTCCTCACCCTGCGTGCCCGGCGCATTGTAGATTTCCTCCAGCCCGAAAAGGTCGGCGAAGAAAATCATAACGTGCCGAGCGGGGCCCAGAAAAAGATTTGCCACCTTGGCATGTGCCAGACGGCACGGATCTGCGGCCAGAATCGACGCAAGGGAGCCGGGGTCGCCGGGACGGAGTCGATGGGCGAGATAGCGGGCATGCTTCATCCCCTTCTCCTTCCCCTGCCACTCCTTTACCAGGCGCCAGATAGGCGGCGTGTCGTGGCTGCCCACCATGATCCAGTCCTGAGGCTCCGTGTTCTCGCTGCGATAGACATCCCTGCGATCGTCCGGGTCGGCCTTCTGGGTTACCCGGAAGCGACCCAAGCCGTGCCGCAGGCGCACCCGCTGGAGAGGAAGCGGTTCGGTGGACAGCACTTCGAACAGGATGTCCTCCTTGCGACGGCCGTGATCACGCACCTGATCCATGAGGGCATCCATGATCATTGCATAGCGCTTCTCCTGTTCAGGGGTGAGATCGCATACCCAGTCGTCGGCATAACGGGGTTTACTCCGGTTGATCTGATCCGGACGCACGATGGCATGGCGGGCGAGTTCGGGATGATCGGGCAGGTCCGGAGAGGAGAACAGGCGCGCTCCATTCTGCACCGCATGGTAGGAATCGGGATCATCGGCCCGGTAGACCCATGGGCAGACCAGGCCGTGGGGATGATCAAGGCGGAGGCCGTCGAACTCGAAGAGCATCTTGCCAAGCCGTTCGGCGACAAAATTAAGTACCGGTCCGGGCCTGCCTTCGGCATCCAGATATTGCGCCGGGTCCAGCACCTGATAACTCCACGGCTGGCCCTCGATGTTGGTTCGACTGGGTGGAGCCCCCAGATAATAGTTCGGCAACAACAGGGTCTGCAGGCTCCAGGCGTCACTTTGGGAAAAGCCCACTTGCACGTCACCGTAAACCTTGAGCCCCAGATCATGCATAGAACCAAGGAAGGCGAGGTGTTGCCGCAGCAGCAGCTGTTGTGCCAGGGTATAGCGCTCCAATACCCGGGCATATTTTGCCTCCAGCGCCCGGAGACGGTCGGCACAGACAGTCTCCATTCCAGGTGGAGGAGCGCAGAGTACCCGGTCGAGAGCGTTTTCCCCTTCTTGCGGCCATTGTCGCCAGGGCAGATGCCCATGCTCCAGGCTCAGGGCTTCGTACAGGGCGTCATTCCGCAGCCAGCGAGAAGATTGCCAAAGATTCCTGATCTCCGTTTCCAGAGTCAGAGCTGCGGCAACCTTGTTGTTTCGTGCCGTGAGGAAGTTGTTATACACTTCGTCCAGCGCCCTGTTGTAAGCGTCGTACGTATAGGCATAAGGCACCCGGTGCCCATCCGGGCGGGGGTTTTCTGCCAGGATAGTCTCCCAGGTGCGTCGGCTGAGCAAGCCCTGATCCACCAGGCTCTTCAGGTCCAGGGAGAGAATGTTACGTGAAAACAGAGTGCCATCGTACGGTGAAGCGTTGACCGATGATGTCTGACCTTGGGGGCCCAGTTGCACACCGGTAAAGCCGAGGCTCCGTGCAAAGCGGGCCAGTGCCAGGCCGCCCGCGCCATAGGGACTCCCTCGGCCAGCGTCTTCCCCGGCAACGCCGGGGAAGCTGGAGTCGTGTACCGCCAGCAGGAAATCTGACTTGCCCAGCAACTGCATGGCTTCGGTAATGAGAGTGTTTGGCATGAACGTCTCCTGATTCTTTACATGCAAACGTGCCACTTTACATAAAATCAGGTGCGGATTGCGAGCTCAAACAACTTTGGCAAGAGTGCGCCAGATGAGCGTTCTTTTCAAGGAATTTAGCAACAAAAACGGGTATATCGATATCATGAATTTGTCCCTCTAGATCATCTCGCCCTACTCTGCAGAAGAATCCTGTAATTGTGCAGAGTGTGGTCACTGTGGCCGATAGCAATGACAGATAACCGACTTCTGTTTATGCTGTTGACCATATTACATTCGGAATGATACTTTGCTGATGAAAAAAGAGGGTGTCAAAGTAGGAGACTCCACCTGTTCCTACCTATGTTCTACCTAATACAACTAACTGTTTAAATTATACTTACAAAACGTATCGTTACAAACTTTTGCCAGGTAACAGTTTTAAAAGGAGCTGCGACAGTGGATATCAATGAAACTCGTAAGCGGATTGATCTTCTGGATGACGTGCTGTTGCGGATCTTTAACGAGCGCGCCCGACTGGCGCTTGAAATAGGACATGCCAAGAAGGAGCTGAATCTGCCGGTATTTGATCCGGCTCGTGAAAAACGGATTTTTAACCGCATGAAAGAGGATAATCCGGGGCCGCTGGACGACGAAGCCATCGTCAGAATGTTTGAGCGCGTCGTCGACGAATCCCGGCGCCTGGAACGCATCATGTCACATGCAGAAGAAGTGTAAAGGAGCATACATACTATGTTGATTATTATGAAGAAACATGCTGAAGAAGCGGCACTTGATTCAATCAAGGAATATCTGATAACCCGGGATTTCGACATCCATCAGTCGACCGGAGCCAACCGCACCATCATCGGAGTAATTGGTGACACCGCAACTCTGAATGATCATGAAATAGAAACCATGCCGGGAGTCAGCCAGGTTGTTCGCATCAAGAAAGACGATATTTAGCGATGAAGTACATACCGTGGTATTTATCGCAGCGCTTACACAGCATCTTGATAACGGCAGTTATCTGCCTGGCTTCGAGCGCCTGTACCGTCGGTCCGGATTTTAAGAAGCCCGAAGCTCCGCTCTCGACAAGCTATACTACAGCAGCGCCCTCACAGGAGAGTGTTGCTGTTCCTGTAACCGGGGGTGAAACCCAGCATTACGCGGCGGGCAAGGAAATCTCCGCGCAGTGGTGGCAGCTGTTTCAAAACCCGGCACTGGATCAGCTGATTCGGCAGGCTTTAGCTGACAGCCCCACCCTTGCTGCTGCCCAGGCAGCCCTGCGCCAGGCAGAGGAAAACCACCGCGCCCGAACCGGGACGGAATACTTCCCGCAGGTTGATGCCGCACTTTCCGCTACGCGTCAGAAAGTCTCCGGAGCGGCGTTCGGGCAGCCAGGCACCAGCTTTATCTCCAACCTGTTTAACGCCTCAGTCTCCGTTTCCTACAACCTCGATCTGTTCGGCGGGGGGCGCCGTGAACTGGAGGCGCTCCGGTCACAGGTCGATTTCCAGCGTTTCCAGAAGGAAGCCACTTATCTCGCCCTTACCGCCAACATCGTCACCACGGCTGTAACAGAAGCCTCTCTGCGGGCACAATTGAAGTCTACGCGGGAAATACTGGCGACGCAGGAACAGCTGCTGAAGCTGGTGGATCGTCAATTCCAGCTGGGAGGAGCGTCACGCTCCGAGGTTCTGGCGCAGCAGGCGCAACTGGCGCAGTTCCGGGCAACCCTTCCGCCGCTGGAAAAGGAGCTGGCACGGACCCGCAACCAGCTTGCTGTGTATGTCGGAAAATTCCCCGGTGAGGCACACCTTCCCGAATTCACCCTGGAACAGTTACATCTGCCGCAGGAACTGCCGGTCAGCCTGCCGTCGTCGCTGGTGCGCCAGCGCCCGGATATCCGCGCCGCGGAAGAGTTGCTGCATGCGGCCAGCGCCACGGTCGGTGTGGCCACGGCAAATCTGTACCCGCAGATCACACTCTCCGGCAGTCTTGGCTCACAGTCGGCTTCGCTCAGCAGTTTTTTGACCAGCAACTCGTCGGTCTGGAGTATCGGCGCCGGCCTGCTGCAACCGATCTTCCACGGTGGAGAGCTGACCGCCAAACGCCGGGCAGCCGTTGCTGCCTACGACCAGGCGCTGGCACAGTACCGCGAAATCGTACTGGGGTCGTTCCAGAATGTTGCTGATGTACTACAGGCACTTGATGCGGATGCCGTCACTCTCGCGGCACAGGCCGAAGCGGAACAGGCTGCCCGCGACACGCTTGAACTGACGCAGCGGCAGTTCGGGTTCGGCGCGGCGAACTACCTGCTCCTGCTTAACGCCCAACGCCAGCACCAGCAGGCGCGCATTGCGCTGGTCCAGGCCCAGTCGACCCGTTTCGCCGATACCGCAGCACTGTTCCAGGCTCTGGGCGGCGGCTGGTGGAACCGGGAACAGGCGGCCGGAACCGAGTCGCCGATGAAAAAATCTGAGTCGCGCTAATCTTCCGTTAGTCCCTTCTCCATAAGGGAGAAGGTGGCCGAAGGCCGGATGAGGGGGCAACAGTGCCGAGCAATCGAATCTGCCCCCTCACCCTAACCCTCTCCCTCAGGGAGAGGAAATTGTTCAGCTGAACAGAAATATCGCCACAAACCTCACCACGGAGATACCATCTATATGAAGAAACGTATCATCTTCGTCATACTCGGATTGGTTGTTGTCATCGCCATCCTTGCTGCCATCAAGGGTCTGCAGATCGGGGCGATGATCAAACAGGGCAAGTCGTTTGTTCCACCGCCGGAGACCGTCACTTCAGCCACGGTCACGGCTGATTCGTGGACATCCGACCTGACCGCGGTCGGTTCGCTGACCGCAGTCCAGGGGGTCACCGTGGCAGCAGATCTTGCCGGCAAGGTGGTCAGCATCAACTTCGAACCGGGAGCCCAGGTAAAGAAGGGGGACCTGCTGGTACGCCTGGACACCTCTTCCGAAGAAGCCCAGCTCCCCGGCGCTGTTGCACAAGCGAAACAGGCCCGCGCCGAACTCGATCGCTCCGAAAAGATGGTGGCGGAGAAGATCATCTCCCGGTCAGACTACGATAAGGCGGTGTCAGCCCTCGATCAGGCGCTGGCCCAGGCCAATACGATACGTGCCACCATCAACAAGAAGAGAATCTGTGCCCCCTTCACCGGCCGTCTCGGCATCCGCCAGGTAAACCTGGGGCAGATGCTCCGCGAAGGCGATCCGATCGTCACGCTGCAGACCCTCAGCCCGATTTTCGTGGATTTCAGCTTGCCCCAGCAGCAGCTTGCCCGGCTGCATTCCGGCCAGCCGGTGCGGGTGACCTGTGATGCACTGCCCGGCCAGTCTGTAGAGGGAAAGATTACGGCCATCAACCCCCTGGTGGACAGTGAAACCCGCAACATTAAACTTCAGGCCACTGTAACCAACCGCACTGAAAAGCTGCGGCCCGGCATGTTCGTCTCCGTGGCGATCAACTTGCCCGAACGCCAGAAGGCCCTGATCATTCCGGCCACGGCGGTGCTGTACGCTTCATACAGCGACTCGGTCTTCGTCATCGAGAAGGACAAGGACGGCAAGTCGTACAAGCTGCGCCAACAGTTCGTGCGCCTCGGCGAGAAGCGTGGCGATTTCGTTGCCGTTACCAGCGGACTCAAGGAAGGAGACGCGGTAGTCAGCACGGGCGTATTCAAGCTCCGCAACGGGCAGTCCGCGGTGGTCGACAACAAGCTTTCTCCCGAGTTCAAGCAGTCGCCCAAGCCGGAGAACAATTAACACTATGAAATTTACCGACCTCTTCATACGTCGTCCCGTACTTGCCCTGGTCATCAACCTGCTCATAATCATCGCAGGGTTGCAGGCGATTCGGAACCTCAATGTCCGTCAGTACCCGCGGAGCGAAAACGCGGCGGTGACCGTCACCACGGTCTACGTCGGTGCCAGCGCCGACCTGGTGCGCGGCTTTGTCACCACGCCGCTGGAACGCGTCATTGCAGCCGCAGACGGCATCGAGTACATGGAGTCCCAGAGCACCCTCGGCGTTTCCACCATCACGGGTGCGTCTCAAGATCAACTACGACTCCACCAAGGCCTTGGCCGAGATCAGCTCCAAGGTTGATCAGGTTCGCCGCGACCTCCCCCCCGAGGCTGAGGTGCCGGTAATCAACATCGAATCGGCCGACAGCCAGTTTGCCTCGGCCTACCTGAGCTTCACCTCGGACATGCTCAAACAGAACGAGATCACCGAATATCTGGTGCGTATCGTCCAGCCACGTCTTTCGGCCATCCAGGGCGTGCAACGAGCCGACGTCCTCGGCGCACGCACCTTCGCCATGCGCATCTGGCTCAAGCCGGAGCGAATGGCGGCCTCTAACGTCAGCCCGGTCCAGGTTCGCAGCGCATTGGCAGCCAACAACTTCCTGGCTGCGCTGGGCAAGAGCAAGGGTTCGTTCATCCAGGTCAACCTGACCGCCAACACCAACCTCAATACTGTTGAAGAATTCAAACAGCTGGCGATTCGGGATCAGAACGGCGCCGTCGTACGTCTGGGCGATATTGCCGACGTGGTGCTGGGAGCCGAGGATTACGATGCCGAGGTACACTTCTCCGGTCAGACCGCCGTATTCATGGGGATCTGGCCGCTGCCCAACGCCAATTCGCTCGATGTCATCAAGCGGGTACGGACCGAGATGGCGGCGATCCAGAAGGAACTCCCCAGCGGCATGCAGTCCCGCGTGGCGTATGACGCGACCAACTACATCACCACCTCGATCCACGAAGTGCTCAAGACTCTTGGCGATACACTGATAATCGTCATGGTGGTCATCTTCCTGTTCCTGGGCTCATTCCGCTCGGTGCTGATACCGGTGGTGGCCATTCCTATCTCGCTGATCGGTGCCGTGTTCCTGATGCAGGCGTTCGGATTCACCGTCAATCTGTTAACCTTGCTTGCGGTGGTCCTCTCGGTCGGTCTTGTCGTTGATGACGCCATTGTAGTCGTGGAGAACGTCGAACGTCACCTGGGCGAGGGCAAATCCCCCCTGGATGCGGCCCTGTTCGGCGCCCGCGAACTGGTCGGTCCGATCATTGCCATGACCATCACGCTGGCAGCGGTCTACCTCCCCATCGGTCTGCAAGGGGGACTGACCGGATCACTGTTCCGCGAGTTCGCATTCACGTTGGCCGGTGCCGTGACCATCTCCGGCATCGTAGCCCTGACACTGACACCGGTCATGTCAGCAAAACTGCTCAAAGCGGAGAGTGAGTCACACGGTCTTGCCGGACGCATCACCCGTGACTTCAAACGCTTCAGAGAATTTTACGGACGCCTGCTTGACGCGACCCTGAACGCCCGGCCGGCGGTCTATACCGTCTGGATCGTGATCAGCCTGCTGACCATCCCGCTGTTCAGCATGTCGGCCAAGGAACTGGCTCCCACCGAAGACCAGGGGGTCATCTTCGGCATCATCGATGCCGCAGCCAACTCGACTCTCGACCAGAACAGCAGCTATGCAGCCGCTGTCAACAAGGTCTTCATGAGCGTCCCCGAGACCGACTTCACCTTCCAGATCACCTTTCCCAACTCCGGGTTTGGCGGGATGGTCGCTAAACCATGGGATGACCGCAAACGCAACGTGTTCCAGATCATGCCCGAGGTACAGCAGAAACTGCAGAAGATTTCCGGAATCCAGGTCTTTCCGGTGACACCTCCGGCGCTGCCCGGTGGAGGACAGTTCCCGGTAGAATTCATTCTGGCCTCGACAGCCGAAACCCCGCAGATTCTCGAATTTGCCCAGCAACTGCAGATGAAGGCAATAAAAAGCGGCATGTTCGCTTTTCCCGCCGATGATCGACGTCAAGATCGACCAACCCCAGTCCGAATTTGTCATCGATCGTGACAAAGTCGCGGCTCTGGGCCTCACCCTCGAGCAGGTCGGCGGCGATCTCAACGCCATGGTAGGCGGCAACTTCGTCAACCGCTTCGACATCTCCGGCCGCAGCTACAAGGTCATTCCCCAGATAGAGCGGGTCGGACGTCTCAATCCGGGGCAGCTGAAGGATATCTTCGTCACCGGCCCCAACGGCAAGCTGATTCCGCTCAGCACCATGGCCACCCTGCGCGACTCGGTCGTGCCCCGTTCTCTGAACCGCTTCCAGCAGTTGAACGCGGTCAAAATCAGCGGCGTGGCTATCCGCCCGCTGGACGAAGCCTTGCGTTTCCTGGAGGACGAGGCGGCCAAGATACTGCCGAAAGGGTATGTCCTCGATTACACCGGCGAGTCACGCCAGCTGCGCACCGAGGGGAACAAGTTCCTGCCCGCCTTCGGCCTGGCCGTTATCCTGATATTCCTGGTGCTGGCGGCCCAGTTCAACAGCTTCCGCGACCCCTTCGTCATCCTGGCCGGTTCGGTGCCGCTGGCCATGTTCGGCGCTCTGATCTTCACCTTCCTGAAAATGCCGGACCCCAACACTCCGTTCTGGACCCGCGGCTGGACCACCACCCTCAACATCTACTCCCAGGTCGGTCTGGTTACCCTGGTTGGCCTGGTGTCCAAGAACGGTATCCTGATCGTGGAGTTCGCCAACCATTTGCAGCTCCAGGGACACACCAAACTGGAAGCCGTACGTGACGCTGCAATGATCCGGCTGCGGCCGATCCTTATGACGACAGCAGCCACCATTGCAGGTCATTTCCCGCTGACCCTGGTGACCGGCGCCGGCGCCGCCGCCCGTAATTCCATCGGTCTGGTGCTGGTAGGCGGGATGTTTGTCGGCACCCTCTTCACCCTTTTCGTGGTTCCGTCCATCTACATGCTCATCGCCCGTGACCACAGCAAGGACCGCGAGCGGGAAGGTTCAATCTCAGCAGTCGAAGTGTAACAAAAGAAGCCCGCATAATTGACAAGGATATGGCATCTTTCATGGACATCAAAGAACTCTGTCGAAAAACAACGCGTATCCGAAGTACTAATTTTATTGACACCATTTATGGAATAGTGCTAGAAAGATAGCTTCAATTTTGCTACATAATTAAAAGAGAATTTTGGAGGTGTAGTTTGGCTCATCATAAGTCGGCAATCAAGAGAATCAAGCAGAGTATCAAGAAAACAGCCCGTAATCGTCATGTATCATCGACGCTGAAAACATATATCAAGCGTGTTCGTGAAGCGGTAGAAGCCAAAGACAAGGATGCCGCTCTTGCTGCACTTAAAGTAGCCATTCCGGTCATTGATGCCACCGCTACCAAAGGTGTTATCCATAGCTCGACAGCTTCCCGCAACGTTTCACGCCTGACCAAACTGGTCAATACTCTCGGCTAGAACATATCTATAATGTGAAAAAGGGGGCTGCGTTTCTGCATGCCCCCTTTTTCGCGTTCTAGTGAATTGTACATTGCAACGTGTGCTATTCCGGTTTCAGATAAGGGATTGAAATCAAGGCTGCTCTGAAACGAAACTACCAGCCGCCGGTACAGATCCCCATGCTCAACCCATGCATGAGGGTATACGGTTGGCCTCCCGTTTTTGAAACGACATCGCACCGATAAAACTCTTCGAAAATCCGCTTTAACTCCCTCCTTGAAAAATTGCGGGCCTGCGCGACAATCTCCCCGAGAAAAAATGCATTTATTGAGAGTTCCCTGCCGATATCGGCCTGAGGCATTTTCTTGTCGAGCAGCTCTCTGACGCGCCATAACTGGCGAAAGTGACGAGTCAGCGCGCCGATCATCATCGGTGCCTCTTCGCCGTTCAGAAAGAGCGCATCCAGACTTCTAATCGAATTCGGCACATCACGCAACCCAAGAAATTTTGCCAGCTCAAAGGCGGTAAAAGCCTTGCTGCTGCTGGCCATCGTACGGACATCGTCAACGGTTATGCGCGGCTTTTCCCCGGCGTACACCACCAGTTTTTCAATCTGAGAACTTAATTCCTGCAAGTTGTTGCCGATCAGTGCGGACAATAGTTCGGCGGCGGCTGTTTCAATCGGCTTTCCTTGAGCGACCGATTCGGTTTGAATAAATCCTGAGAGCTTGTTGTCATAGAAACGCTTGTATTCGACCAGGACGCCGAGCTTTTTAAATTCCAGAAAAAATTTCTTGCGCTGATCGATCTTGGTGCCGGTCAGCACCAGACAGGTGCCGGGTGCCGGATTCTTGATATACGGAAGCATCACATCCAGAGCATCGGCTTTGAGTTGTTCAGCACGTTTAACCAGAACCGCACGACGCTCCGAAAACATCGGCAGGGTCTGGGCGGCATCGACAATATCGACCCCTTTGGATTCATTGCCGAAGTAGACATTGAAATTGAAATCCTTAAGAGACGGATCAACCGCCCGTTCAAGCAGCATATGAACCGCACGCTCGACGAGAAACTGCTCTTCGCCGTAAAGAAAACAGACCGTTGGTACGATGCCCTTCTTCAGGGATGTCTCAAACTCCTGAGGTGTCATGATCAGTAGGACTCTTCCAAAGCTGAAATGAATTTATGAGCAATAATACGGGCGACGGCGTCAAGAGCCTGTTCCTCGGCGTTGTGCTGCAAGGCAAGATCAGTACTTGCAGGAAACTGTTTTGATTCTTGAATCTGCCCTTTCCAGAGCGGAGTCGTCTCCCCGTTTTTGGTTATTTCGAGTTCAACATTCAGAGACAAGCTGTATTCACGAGCTTGATCGATGGCGTTGTACGAAACCACCTTGCTGGTGTAGGAAATAATCCGTGCCTTCATGGCAAGATCTGCGCTCGCTTCACTGCCTGAAGGGTTCAGCCCGCGCAAGGCGTGAAATTCATCATAAAACGCCCTGCGCAGAACCGTTTGTGCCGTTGGGCTGATGCTCTCGTTACTGAAGAACGGTACCCAGATATTCCGGGCGGTTCCAAGTCGCCCGGATTGGGCGTTGGTCACGTGATAGCCGCACCCCGCCACCGCATGCAGCAGCAGAACAAACAGCAACCCTCTACCCCATATCGAAGCTCGCATCCCCTACCCCACCACGATATTGACGAGCTTACCAGGTACGCAAATAACCTTGCGGACCGTCAGTCCCTCGATGAACGGCGCAACTTTTTCGTCTGCCAGTGCCAGCGCTTTAAGCTCATCCTCTCCGGTACCGGCAGCAACGGTTATCTTGGAACGCAATTTTCCGTTGACCTGGACAACGACCAGGAGCTCTTCATCGACAACGGCACTCCGGTCATAGTCCGGCCAGTCAGTCCGGGTTAATGGTGCTGAATTGCCCAGACGTTGCCAGAGTTCCTCGGTGATATGCGGAACAAAAGGTGCCATCAGCAGAATGACACTCTGGAGAGCCTCTTTCATGACCGCAGGAAATTGCGGTGTTGAGAGCTCTGCCGGCTGAAGAACGTTGAGCAGCTCCATTACGGACGCTATCGCCGTATTAAAATGGAAACGCTCATCCAGATCTTCGGTGACTTTACGGATCGTTTTGTGTACGGCTCTGCGCAGGGTTCGCTCTTCGGCAGACAAGGTGTCGGGATCAAGCGGACCGGCGTTCTTTATCATGCCAAGGCGGTCATGAACCAGCTTCCAGATGCGCCCAAGAAAACGGAAAGAGCCTTCCACCCCCTGATCGTTCCAGTCCAGGTCTTTTTCAGGCGGCGCGGCAAAGAGTGAAAACAGTCGCGCCGTGTCGGCTCCATACCTGGAGATCAAGGCGTCCGGATCAACAACATTCCCTTTCGACTTGCTCATTTTTGCGCCATCTTTAATGACCATGCCCTGTGTCAAAAGATTGACAAATGGTTCATCGGCAGAAATATGCCCCAGATCACGCATCACCTTTGTAAAGAAACGGGCGTACAGCAGGTGCAGGACGGCATGTTCGATACCGCCGATGTACTGATCGACAGACATCCAGTAGTCAACGGCGTCCCGGTCAAGAATGCCGTCCTTGAAGTCAGGGCAGCAGTAGCGCAGGAAATACCAGGATGACTGAACAAATGTATCCATCGTATCTGTTTCACGCCGGGCAGCCTTCCCGCATACGGGACAGGTACACTGTACAAAGGAATCCATCTGCGCCAGCGGACTGCCCCCCTCCCCGCTGAACGCGACATCTTTCGGGAGTACGACCGGCAGATCCTTTTCCGGAACCGGAACAACACCGCAACTGTCGCAGTAGATGACCGGAATCGGATTGCCCCAGTAGCGCTGGCGTGAAATGCCCCAGTCACGAAGCCGGAAATTGACCGTTTTGGTGCCGTGACCCTCCGCTTGCAGGAAGTCGGCGATCGCCTCTTTTGCTTCACCACTCTGCAGACCGTCAAACTGGCCGGAATTGCGTCATAATTCCCGCTTCGGTATACGCTTCGGTCATGCCGGCAGGATCGAGTGTTACTCCGTCCGGCTGGATGACAACCTTCAGCGGCAGGTCGTATTTTTTGGCAAACTCAAAATCACGCTGATCGTGGGTCGGCACCGCCATGACAGCACCGGTGCCGTAATCCATCAGGACAAAGTTTGCCAGAAAGATCGGCATCCGCGCTCCGGTCAACGGATTGATGCAGTAGGAGCCGGTAAAAACACCCTCTTTTTCGAAATCATCGGCGGTCCGTTTGATGCGGTCGGTTTTTCTGATCTTTTCGATAAACGCGACCACCGCTTCTCTTCGGTCAGCGGTAGCCAGCTCAAGGGCACGGGGATGTTCCGGCGCCAGCGACATGAAGGTTGCACCGAAGACGGTGTCCTGGCGGGTGGTGAACACCCTGATCGTTTCGGTACTGTTTTCCAGCGGAAAGTCTATCTCACAGCCATAACTCTTGCCGATCCAGTTGCGCTGCATGACAAGCACCCGCTCCGGCCAACCGGGAAGCTTATAGCGTATTTTCAAGAAGCTCTTCGGCATAATCGGTTATCCGGAAAAACCACTGATCGAGCTCTTTCTGGTTGACTTCGGTGTCGCAACGCCAGCAGCCGCCATCCTCAACCTGCTCATTGGCGAGTACGGTTTCGCACTTCGGACACCAGTTGACAAAGGAGGTCTTTTTGTAGGCCAGTCCCTTGGCAAACATCTCCAGAAACAGCTTCTGTTCCCAGCGGTAATAGTCAAGATCGCAGGTTGCCAGTTCGCGGTCCCAGTCATAGGAGAAACCCATCTTTTTAATCTGATTTCGCATATAGGCAATATTTTCGTACGTCCAGGTTGCCGGATGACTCTTGTTCTGAATGGCAGCATTCTCTGCCGGCATGCCGAATGCATCCCACCCCATCGGATGCATGACATTAAAGCCGCGCATCCTTTTGAATCTGCCGATAACATCGCCGATTGAATAATTGCGGACATGCCCCATATGGATGCGACCGGATGGATAGGGAAACATCTCCAGGAGATAGTATTTCTGTTTATTCCTGTCCGCCGATGCCTTGAATGTTTTTTCGTCTTCCCAGACCGACTGCCATTTCTGCTCTACTTCTTTTGGTGAGTACTTCTGCTCCACGATAGTGTCCTTTCATGCCTTGAATGTTATATTAGCCATACGTTTAAACGGTTACGAGCGCCCTCTCCGGGGAGAGGATGTTTGGCGCGGGGGTAAACTGCCGGCATCAGGAAAAACCGCCCTGTAGAATAATTTCTGATGCAACTTGATCAAGCGGAACGCACCGATCAACAACACCGGTCGCAACCGCCTCACGCGGCATGCCATACACGACGGCGGTTTCCTCCGATTCAGCAATCACGCACCCACCATGTTCCTTTATAACCCGTACCCCCTTGCTGCCATCGTTGCCCATGCCGGTCAAGATCACGGCCGCCACCCGTTTTCGGTAAATACCGGCGCATGACTGGAGCATGACATCAACAGAGGGAACATACCGATCCGATTCAGAAGGATCAACGATGCGGGCAGTCACCTGACCTCCGCATACTTCGAAAACCATATTCTTGCCGCCCGGAGCGATCAGTACCCTGCCGGGAAGGACAAGGTCGCCATCCTCGGCCTCTTTCACATCGAAAAGCGAGCTGCGGTTGAGCCGTTCGGCAAAAGCTTTGGTAAAACCGGCCGGCATATGTTGGGATACAACGATTGCAAAAGGGTATTTCTGCTCAAAAGCAGAGAATATCTGCTGCAGAGCTGGCGGACCTCCGGTCGAAGAACCGATTGCCACAAGATCAATGGCGTGCCGTATGCCAATTCCCGCCTTTCCACTCATCTTTGATACTGCGGGACTACGCTCCGGGGTGGAGATTTCAGGGGCCGGGCGATGGACGCTTGGCTTTAGCGCAAGAACCTGCAGCACTTTTTTCTGAAGATCTTCCTTTATTGAAAGCAGATCAACCGAAGCGGTACTCGATGGTTTTGCCACAAAGTCAATCGCCCCGAGCTCAAGCGCTCTAAAGACCTTGTCTGCTCCGCTGAGAGCACTGATCACGATCACCGGCAGTGAAAAGCGGGTCGTCAGGATTCGCAGCAGAGTAAACCCATCCATCTTGGGCATTTCAAGATCGAGTGTCACCAGATCGGGCTTGAGTGCAATTACCTTTTGAATGCCCTCTTCACCGTTTATCGCATACCCTACGACTTCGACAGAATCGAGTCCTTCCAGCATTCTGGTTATAGTGCGGCGGCTGAAAGCGGAATCATCAACAACAACAATCTTGATCTTTTTCACAGGCAGCCTCCCGCTGGAAAACGATCAGGTTTTTGATAGATCATATCGTTCTTGAAGTGACGGAGTGTGAACTGGGTCGTAATATTCATAAGAGATTCGGAGTGCCCTAACAGAAGAAATCCGCCATCATACAGAGCAGAGTGAAATGATTCAATGACCCGTTTTTTTGCTGCCTGATCAAAATAGATAATGACATTACGGCAAAAAATAAGGTCAACTTTGCCAAGCATGGTCAGGCGATTTGTGTCAAAAAGATTGAGATGGCTGATGGTTACCAGCTCACGAATGGAATCATTCACCTTATAGCCGTCATCTTGCTGATGAAAAAAACGATGCAGGTCTTGCTCTTCTGTCGCCCGGAAGGATGATTTGCCATATACGGCACGACGTGCCTGCTGCAATACTTTTTGGCTGATGTCGGTACCGATTACTTCAATATTCCATCCTGCCAGTGCAGGAATGGTACTCAGCAGCATCGCAATGGTGTACGGTTCTTCACCTGTCGAGCATCCCGCACTCCATATCCGCAGGGAACGGTTCCCGCGCACGGATTTGGTTTTGATCAGTTCAGGAATTATTTCATCGGAAAACGCTTTCAGCTGAAACGACTCACGAAAAAAATACGTTTCATTTGTGGTAAGAACATCCATGATATCCATCAGTTCCTGTTCTTTGTTCCGGTTATACTTCAAGTAATGGTAGTAGTCATAGAACGTGGAGAGATTCAGGTCTGTCAAACGGTTGGAAAGGCGCTTTTCAAGAATGTACTTTGAATCCTGATCAAAATAAATTCCACAATGCCCGTAGATGCAGTCCCGCAAAAGCTGGAATTCATCATCGGACATGCTATGAGCTTGAGTAAAGGGGAACGTCATGAACAACCTAGTGTGATGTAGAAACGATAACACGCTCCAGTGATGTGGCCGCCTGCCGAACAATGTCCGGATCACTGTTTTGAAGGGCTGATCGGATAATTTCCTCCGACTCGGAGCCGCCTATTCCCTCAAGAACTTTTAAGATTGTAATCATCAGCAGACCTTCAGCTCTGGTGTAACGGTTTTTAATAATTGAAAATACCCGGGCGGGTTCGATCATGGCAATGGCTTTTAATACGGCGGATTGCACCCAGGCATCTTCATCATTAAGGGCATATTCAAGAGCATCGAGTGCCGTCGTATCATGCAGGTTTCCAAGGGCATCGGCAACGGCGATGCGAACATCGGTGATCCTCATCAACAAGCGCCAGGACAAGCATTGAACCGGGTATTTCAACACGGTTGGCCCCGACTGCCGTAATGGCAGCTTTGCGTACCTGCGGGTCTTCATCTTTTATGAGCAGCAGCAAACGATCCCGCTCACCCAGCGATGCCAGCAAAAGCGCGGCAGCTTTTCGATGGTTTGAATTTTTCGAGGAACAGAAAAGACTCACCTGTGCAAGAATTGTTGAACGGCTGATCATGACAAGTGACTGTAAACTGGCAACAGCCGCCGCATATACATCTGCATCGTTATCGTCGATCATTGAAATCAGCTCGGGAATCAATGTAATCAAGCCAAGCTTTCCGACCGCCATCGCGGCAGCTTTACGAACCTGTGCAGACTGATCGCGCAACGCGTCCTGGATAACATCGTTAAAACCGGAATAACCGCATTCGGCAATCAGAATACAGAGGGCACTTCGGCCCTTCTCATCAAGAGTAGAATATCGTGAAATAATTTCATGCAGCGCTCCACGACCGAAGCTTTTCAGTGCCGAAAGAGAGATCTTGGCGGTGCGCTCATCAGCATACGTCTCAATCAACAGAGGGATGAAACGAGAGTCTCTGGTCACAACACTGATCCAGAGCAGAGCGTCGGTCAGGGCCCCATCCCGATTGTCATACAGTTCCAGTAAACCGGCAATAATATCGTTTTCCTTAAGTAGCTGGAGCGCTTCACATATCCTGGCCTGTGCCGCGTCAGAAGAGCGGCTGTGAATTTTATGGAGAGCCTTGACTGCTGCGGCACGACAGTTTCTCTGACGGCAGGAAAAACCATTCAACAGCAGTTTGAAGGAGCTTTCATCTGAAATACTTCCCAAACATTCGAACACGGGCTTTCTGAGAATATCCTGCTCTGCCAGTTTTACCAACCCTTCCGGCACCGGAGCCGGCTTTGCCAGAAGGCCCAAAGCCCCGAGCGCACTGAAGCGAAACAGCACCTCGTTTCTTGTCAGAATTGCCTGCATAAGGGGTTCTGCCGCTTCCGCGCCACCAAGCGCTCCCAGTTGTTCTGCTGCGGCAGAGGCAACATTTACCTCAGGATCATTCAAGGCACGCAGTAGTGCCGGAACAAAAACCGGGTCGCCGATAGCCCCCATTACATCAATGACAAATTTGCGTACATCTGCATCCTGGTCCTGCACCATTGCCATTAAAGGCGAGACACACACCAAACCAAGACGAATAACGGCTTCGGCAGCCGAGTTTCTCAAGCCGGCATTATCTTCATTGCGAAGGAGATTCAACAATTGCTCGACTGAATTCAGATCAGGTTTTCGGTCAACATAACATTCAACGGCCTCTTTGCGTACCCGCCAACTTTCGTCACCCATCGCGGTGAAAAGCAGGGTTTGTGCATCAGGGTACGGAATATCCCTCAATGAATGCAGGGCTGATCTACGAATTTCTTCATCAGCCGATTGAAGGTCACAGCGTATGTCTTTAAGTTCCATCACCTGACAACTCCCGATTGTGCCGTCACTAAAGGTCCATGTTGCGCCGATACGGCGGTTTGATCACTGCGGTGAATTCAAAGAAGTGAATCAATATCCAAAATCATAAAGACACGGTTATTTGAAAGACAGACGCCCAATAGAAATTCCATACCTACACCGGATGCCGTCTGGATCGGCGGCTTTATATCGACAACCGGCACAGAAATAACCTCCATGACGTCGTCCACAACAAGGGCCAGTAATTGCCCGACCAGTGACACGATCAGCAGTTTGCTGGCAGGTGCGTCATCTACAATGGGCTGCCCGAACCGCTTGCGCATGTTCATTACCGGAATAACGGAACCGCGAAGATTGATAACACCTTCCAGAAGGTCTGAAGCGCATGGTAACGGTGAGAGTTTCTGGGGGACAAGAATCTCTCGTATTCTCATGATATCGACAGCAAACAGCTTGTCTCCAAGAGAAAAACAGGCCAGCTGGATGTGAGTCATTGAATCTTCCATGCTACTCACCAGCTTCGGCAAGAGACAGCAGCCTATTGATTTCATCGATAATCATGGCTGATTTGAACGGCTTGACAAGATACGCATCTGCACCGCTTGAAACTCCCCTGTCATGATCATCCTGAGATTTTTTTCCGGTTAGCATTATAATCGGTAGAGCGGTAGTGCGGGAATTTTTTCGTATCTGCCGACATACTTCAAACCCATCAATGTCGGGCAACATAACGTCCAGCAATACGAGGTCAAACTCTTCCACGCCAATTTTATCAATGGCCATTTGTCCGGTAAAGGCTGTAATCACTTCAAACCCTTTAACGGTCAGGAGAATTGTTTCCAGCTTGAGAAGGCTCTCCTCATCTTCGACAATCAGAATTCTTTTTTTTCCCGGCATGGAAGCCCCTTAGTACAGATTGATGTCGGCAATGTTTTCGAGATTCAGAATAATTATCAATCGACCTTCAGAACGCCCGATTCCGCTGACAAAATCACGGTCAATACCGTCGAGAACTGTAGGAGCGGCCTCAACGGCATCAGGTGGCACCTGCACAACCTGGATTACCTCGTCAACCAGTAAGCCGCTTAACGAATTATTGTTTCTAATGACAATAACCCGTTCCTTGCCGGTGGGTTCCTCTCTGGCAAGACCCAGCCGAACACGCATATCAATAATCGGAATTATCGTTCCACGCAGCGACAGAACCCCTGAAACAAAGGCCGGGGCACGCGGTACCTCTGTCACCTCCCGCGGTTTGATAATTTCTTTAATATCCATGATATTTATGCCATAGATCTCATCTGAAACCCGAAAGCAGAGAAACTCCAATAAGGATTCTGCAACATCCTGACTTGCACCGTCATCGGCAAGGACCGATTCATCGTCACACCCTGCAGCGATTCTACCGGCCAGAATCGCTTCCAGTGGGGTGCATGTCGCCACAACACGACCCGGGATGGCAATTGACGAAGGCGCGGCGGTGGGTACAGACAACCGACGCAACGCATGGTTGCGGGGAATGCTTTTCCGCCGCAGAAGCGGGAGCAGCCGGGGTTGTTTCGAACGCACTCTTGACCGGTTCAGGCAAGGGTGACGGAACGATAACACGCTCGCCAGCAGATTCTATAGGCGTCTGTGAAGCTTTTTTTCTGATTTTTGCAAGATCCATATCTAGTACCGCCTACATCATCAATTCGTCTTTTATTTCGTTGATTATGTTCGAATCAATCAGGGCAGCATCGCATCCGTACGCAACAAGCAGAGCATTGGTTGCCATGGAATTGATTTTACGTGGCACACCGCCGCTTAATTCATGAATACGCTGTACAGCATCAGGAGTAAACAAACCGGGCGTTCCCCCGGCGACCTCAAGCCGAAAATCGAGGTATTCCATTATTTCATCCAGCGATAACGGTTTCAGGTGATACTGAAGTGAAATACGCTGCCGCAACGGTTCAAAACGGCTGGATGACATCAGCGGGCGCAATTCCGGTTGCCCCATAATGACAACACCAAGCAGATTGCGGTCGTCCAGCTGAAAATTGGTTAGAAGCCTTATTTCATCAAATACTTCGGCATCGGTAATCATCTGTGCTTCGTCAATCACCAGAACCGGACATATATCTCGTTGATTCAAAGAGTAGACAGCCGTATGAATCTGATTAATCAGGGTGTCTTTGGCATCGGCCGGATGTTCGACTTCAAGGATTCTGGCAATGGTCCGAAGGAATTCAATCGCATTCAGACGCGGATTGATAATATAGCAAAAACGGTAACGGGCGCCGAGGCGATCCATTAAAGCCCGCGACAGCGTCGTTTTACCACAGCCGATATCTCCGGTCAAAACAGCAAGCTCACGTTCTTCAACAACAAATTCAAGCCGTGCAAGCGCCTCCTCATGGCCGCGACTCAAAAATAGAAATCGGGGATCGGGGGTTTTGCTGAACGGTTTTTCCCTAAAACCGAAATAGCTTTTATACATGAGTGTCAGCTCCCCGAACGCATCGTTTCATTTATTATTCCGCCGATATCCAACACAAGAATTGTGCGCTGGTCACCAAGATCTGCAGCACCTGAAACGCCGCGGAACCGTTTGAATGACTCACCAAGCGGTTTTATCACGATATCCTGCTGACAGATCAAATCGTCAACGACAATGCCGAGACGTTTTTCTGCGACGCCGACGACGACGACATAAAATTCTTTTGGAGGCTCATCGCTGCGATGAATGTCAAAATAGTGATCAAGTCTCAGCAGAGGCAAGGTCGATTCACGGAGCTGTATAACCTCCTTGCGCTCAACCGTCATGATATCCTTATCGGTCATTAGCAGCGATTCAAGGACCGACGTAATCGGCAGAGCATAGGTTCTGCCGCTGCACCGTATGATCAGGGCCTTGATGATAGCCAGCGTGATCGGCAGGGTTATAATGAAGCGGCTCCCTTCACCCTTCCGCGTCTCAATATCCACCATGCCGGAAACTGCCGAGATGTTGTTTCTGACAACATCCATGCCGACACCCCGTCCGGAAACATCACTGACCGTCTCATTGGTTGAAAAACCGGGCAGGAAAATAAAATCGATTGCATCTCGATCCGATACCGCACTGATGTCGTTTACCAGCCCTTTTTGCAGCGCCTTGCTTTTTACTTTATCGACATCGATTCCACCGCCGTCATCTTCAATTTCAATTACGACGTGATTCCCCTTTTGATACGAGGAAATCCGGATGGTACCCTTTTCATCCTTGCCGCGCGCCGCACGTATTTCCCTGGATTCGATTCCGTGATCTATGGCATTACGGATGATATGCATCATCGGATCGGAGATATCTTCGACGATCAATTTATCCAGCTCGGTATCGGCTCCGAAAAATTTGAGATCAATCTTTTTACCCTGTTCCCGGGATATTTTCCGAACAATTCGCGACATCTTCTCGTATAACTGCCCGACCGGGATCATGCGGATCTCCATAACTCCTTTCTGGAGATCCGAAAGTTTGCGCTCAAGCCCTTTTGCAGCCTTACCCAGTTCAACTGACATGTGAGAAAACCCTTCATTGCGCATTCGTGGTGGCTAACACCGGCAATAGTCGAGTTGGCAAGAACGAGTTCACCGACGATATTCATCAGTTCATCGAGCTTGCCGATATCAACCCGAACAGTCCGGCTCATGCTTTTGGCGCTGAGAGTTGCGTCATCGGCCAAAGGCTGGGTGGGTGTCGCGGACTCGGGCGGCACGAGCGGTGTGTTGGAAGATGGAATTTCCGGTGGTTCAGCAGCGACGGCAGGTCTATTTGATTCGGAGGGAACAGGAGCAGACAGATCTTCAGAGTTCATTCCGGGGCCAAGCTGTGTAACGGTGACGCTATCCCGCTCAACGGCAGCTTTCAACTCATCAAGAGAGCGTTTGGAACCAAATAGAATTTCAAAATCAATATTGGTTTCAAGATGTCCACCAACACTTGGCAAGGTGCTGATAACCTCTCCGCACTCCTTCAATATATCTGTGACCGCCGACAACTCGGTATCAAATGTGGTCAAATCGAACGATGTATGGATGGTGAAGATTGTTCGCCCTTTGGCCAGATTGTCTTTCAGGCGATGCTCTTCATATTCCGTCAGAGCGCAAAGTACATGAGCAGGCAGGCCAAGGACTGCCAGAGGTGATATACATTGCCCTGTTTCTCGGGTGGGGCAAGACAGGCATTAATTTTGGTCACACACGCAGCAATTTCATGCTCCATGTTTGTCTTTTCGCCGGTGGCAAGCACTCGAATGAGGGTTCTCAACAGTTCATGGGCATCAAATAGAACAGCCATAAGATGCGGCGTAAGATTCAGTTTGCCGAGCCTCAGCCAGTCGAGCAGATTTTCCATGTTATGCGCAAGTTCAGCGATGTCGCTGAAGCTGAACATCCCGGCCAGCCCTTTCAGGGAATGGGCTCCGCGAAAAATGGAGTTCAGAACATCAGGATTCAATTCACCACTTTCAGCCATATCGGAGAGATCTGCCAATTCGGAGCCAAGCTGTTCAACAATCTCTTCCGCTTCAGCAAGAAAATCCTGAATTGCCTTCGTATGTGTGGTGTTCTGTTCACTCATTACTGATGCACCTCAACACACTTTCAGGGCGTTTTGTTCAAATATTGACTGATTAGTTGCTTGAGAATAGCAGGAGAAAAAGGTTTGACTACATATTCATCAGCACCGAGTTGTTTGCCTTTTTCAATATCCTTTGCACTCCCTTCCGTTGAAATGATGAAAACGGGAATTTCTTTGTAATTCGGGTTTGTGCGAAGATAACTGATCAACTCAAGTCCGTTGATATCGGGCATATTTATGTCGGTCATAATCAGATCAACATGGTCTCGCGGCAGAAGTCGCAGCGCCTCGAAGCCACTGGAGGCCTCAACAATCCGATAGTCACCGAGTGTTTCAACGACAGCGACCAACATGGCACGCATGGTCGCCGAATCATCGGCAATCAAAATAGTTTTGGTACTCACGAGGTACACCTCTCATTCAGCTGACGTTCTAATAAAGACTTCTCCATTGAAATGCCCGCCTGCGTCAAGAAAATCGCCAGCGGTTCGATATCACCAATCGGCTTCTTCTCGGGAAGGTTGTCGCCGTAGAGAAAACCGATAACCCGAGACTGGCTGATCAACGGACCGATAAATACCTCGGAGGGGATGCCTCCGCCCAATTGTTCAAAAAAATGGGAATCTACCGGCGTCGCTGTTGGTGAAAATGTGTGGGGTTGGCCGGTTTGAAGCGGTTCGGTAAACATTGAATCGGATTCCTGAGGGAAATGAATCGCCCGTACCCGCTCATCTCCGCTGACAGCGCCGCCAGTGATGCCGAATTGTCCGAAACCGGAAATAATCTGGTCATTAATAGTAAACACAATGGCCCTGTTTACAAATTCGGAAGCGAAGCGGAGTACCAGCAACAGTACACCACCTTGAAGATCCGGATTATTCAGCTCTTCAAGCATACCGCGCAACAGGGAAAGTCCACCATGCTGCTGAGAGGATTCAACGGCACGCGGCATGTCATCATCTTCTCCCATTTCAATGCGCAGCTCATCACCCAGATTGAAGCAGTTCTCTACTACTTCAGACATTGTAGCATCGGAAGTGCGGCGGATGTCATGTGCTATCTTGGTTAAAAAACTGCTCATGACAGCAGGAGTATTGATTTCGACACGGCGGGGCTTAACGATGAACGGATACCCGAGTTCACGAATCTTTTTTTCAGCATCCGCGTGATGATAGTCGGTCATCACCATCAGTTGCAGATCTTTGAAGTTGTTATGCAGAAGTTCCAGAAGTTCAATCCCACCCAGCACTCCGGATCCATCCATTTTCGGCATGATCAGATCAATCAGGACTGCAGGACGTTCACCGCTTCTGTGCAGGGTGTCCACCTTAATCAGCGTATCTTCGCTGCGTGTCATGGCATGCACGACAAAACCGTTTTCCGTAAGCCCGTCCGCAATGGCCCTCAATGTCGGACCATCGTCGTCAACAATGACAATCGGTTGCTGCACCGGCTGTTGGGACGATGTCGGTACATCTGAGCCATTTACCAGATCAAATGCAAAATCCGGAGCTTCCTCAAACGATCCATCTCCTGCAAATCCCAGTTCAGCCGCAAGACGTTTCTCATCGAGGATCCTGGTGCCTTCCATGGCCAGAAATTGCGGATTAAGCCCCTGATCCAAGCATGAACTGCATTGGGTCCAGCTTTGTACCATCAACGGTTTCAATCGAGTTCTGGACCTCAAATTTGAAGGTACCTTCCGCCCAGGCAAACAGCGAGAATACAACATTTTCAATCTGTTCCCGCACCACTTCCTCGATTATGTCCTGTGAAATGCCGAAGTTTTTTACAAGAATTACTCCCAGGCGCTCACGAAACCCGTTCTCCTGCTGAAACGCAAGGGACTTGCGCAATACAGCCAGATCAATAACCCCTTTCTGAATCAGCACCTCTCCAAGACTCTGCTGATAAGTGCTTGAGGCAGCTCTGACGACCTGCCCCTGACGAAAAAAAACCGAGCCATCCCTTCCCCTGCTGCTAAGGGAAAGAACACCGGTTTTTCTACTGAGACTGACAATCTGTAAAATCTCGCCAAGTCCAAGCTCTTCGAGGTTACCTACCAGGCTCATTCGTCACAATCCAATTCACGTAAAGGGGGATAAAAACTGGCAAAATATATCGCAACAGTGAGCTCAAGTAAAGCCTTTATAGGTTATTTGGAACGATCAGCTCCCGGCTTGCGGGAAGTGTCAGTTTTGTCCCTTCCCCGGAACATGAGCCGCAAGGGAACCCCGTCGAAACCGAACGCTTCGCGGAATTTGTTGATAAGGTAACGTTCATATGAATAATGAATATTTTCCGGCTGATTGGTGAAAATAACAAAGGCCGGGGGCCTGGTTGCAACCTGGGTGGCAAAGTAGAATTTCACCCTGCGGCCGTGGGACAGCGGGGCATGGTGGGATTCAATGGCATCGGTAAACACATGCACAAGTTCCGAGGTGGACACACGACGGCAATACTGCTCCATGACTTCATCAACGGTGGCAATGATCTTGCCGGAACGCTGACCGGTTTTGGCAGAAACACAGACAATCGGAGCGTACGCCAGATATTTGAAACCATCCCTGATTTTGGCAATATATATACCAAGAGTGGCATTATCCTTTTCAAGAAGATCCCATTTATTGATGACAAACACACACCCTTTCCCGGCTTCATGAATATATCCGGCGATGCGCTCGTCCTGCTCGGTCACCCCTTCTTCGGCATTGATCACCATCAGCACCACATCGGCGCGTTCGATACTGCGCAGGGCATCGCAGACACTGTACTTTTCGAGCTTTTCGGTAGTTTTGCCCTTGCGGCGAATACCGGCGGTATCGATCAGGACATACGGTTTTTTGTTGCAGGTAAAGGGAGTATCAACCGAATCACGGGTTGTGCCGGCGGTCGGATTGGCCACGACCCGTTCAAAGCCGAGCAGCCGGTTGACCAGAGATGACTTGCCGACATTGGGACGCCCCACCACGGCAATACGGGTAACATTCTCTTCAGCATCGGCATCTTCTGCCGGAGGAAAAACCTCAAGGATGTTTTCAACCAGGTCGATTACCCCACGATTATGTTCAGCCGAAATGGTGTACAGTTCACCGATGCCGAGGGAATAGAATTCGGCCGATTCGTTCTCCAGTTTTTCGCCATCAACCTTGTTGACCACATAAAACACCGGCTTTTTTACTCGCCGCAGCATCTGGGCCACCTCAATATCCGCAGGGGTCAGGCCGCTTCTGGCATCCATCATGAAAATGATGACATCCGCTTCTTCGATGGCCAGTCGTGACTGTTCGCGCATCTGCTGCAGCAGCCGGTCCTCGGTTACCGGCTCGAAGCCGCCGGTATCAACAAGGATAAACGGCTTGTCGAAACGGGTAATGTTGGCATAGTTGCGGTCACGCGTTACACCGGGAGTGTCATCGACAATTGCGCGACGATGACCCAGCAGACGGTTAAAGAGAGTTGATTTGCCCACATTGGGACGTCCGACAATAGCTACTAAAGGTTTCATTCGTATCCCAGTTCTCTCAATTTAGACGGTCGTTCGCTCCAGTTTTCAACTACTTTGACAAACAGTTCCAGAAATATTCTGGTATCAAGCAGACGTTCGATATCCTGACGTGCCTGGCTGCCGATTTTTTTCAGCATCTCACCCTTCTTGCCGATGATGATCCCCTTCTGGGTATCACGCTCCAGCATAATGGCCGCCGAGATGGCAATGACACCGTTCTCCCGCTCGATGAAGCTCTCCACCACAACCGCCGTCGAATACGGCACCTCGTCACGGGTCAGACGGAATACTTTTTCGCGGATCATCTCTGCCACGATAAATTTTTCCGGCATATCGGTCAGGATATCATCCGGGAACATGGCCGGTCCTTCCGGAAGATAGCTGCTGACTACCGAGACCAGATGCTCGACACCGTCGTTGCGACCGGCCGAAATCGGAACAATCTCCCTGAACGGAAAAAGCGCCGCCCAGTCGGCAATCTTCTTCAACACCTGATTTTTGTCTGTCAGCAGATCGATCTTGTTGATGACCAGCACGACCGGGATTGTCACCTTTTTAAGGACATCCTGAATAAAGGCTGAATCGGCGGCAGTGGTGGCTTCGACAACCAGCATCAGAAGATCAACCCCGCTGATGGCCGAACGAGCCACATCCACCATGCTTTTGTTCAGGCGGGAACGTCCGGTGTGGATGCCGGGGGTATCGATGAATACGATCTGGCCGCCGGGGATGTTGTGAATTCCCTGAATCCGGTTGCGGGTCGTCTGAGGTTTGTCAGACGTGATGACAATTTTCTCGCCGATAATGCAGTTCAGGAGTGTTGATTTGCCGACGTTCGGACGACCGATAATTGAGACAAATCCTGATGTAAACTTTTCTTTTTTCATATAGTTATATACCACTCTTTCATGTTTTACTTCTTGGTCCATACATCCCGAAGGGTGACAATCCGGTTGAATACAAGTTTCCCGGGGAGTGAATCTTTCGGATCCTGGCGGAAATACCCCTGACGTTCAAATTGATAACGGGTTTCAACATCCGCTTCGGCCAGACCGGCCTCAAGCTTGCAGTCTGACAGCGTTTCGACCGAACAGGGATTCAGGAACTGTTTGTAGTCAGCCCCACCCCGGTCCGGATTGGGATCGCTGAAGAGGCGATCAAACAGACGCACTTCTGCCGTTACGGCATGAGCCGCGGAAACCCAGTGAATAACCCCTTTGACCTTTCGGCCATCAGCGGTATGTATTCCTTCACGCGATGCGGGGTCGTACTCGCCGTGCAGCTCAACGATATTCCCCTGTTCATCCTTGACCACGCCTGTACATTTGACGATATAGCCGAAGCGCAGCTTGACTTCGCCGCCGACAGTCAGGCGATGAAACCCCTTGCTCGGCACCTCCATGAAATCATCGGCATCAATCCAGATTTCACGGGTGAAGTGAATGGTACGGCTGCCCATCTCCGGTTTTTGCGGATGATTGGCAGCCTGCAAGCTCTTCGCTCTGGCCGGCCGGATAATTGTCAATCACCAGCTTGATCGGTCGCAGCACCGCCATGGCCCGCGGCGCCGATTCATTCAGGTCGGCACGCACACACTCTTCCAGAATGGAAACATCAATCCATGAATCGCTCCGCCCGACACCGATCTGCTCACAAAAGGCCCGTACCGCTGCCGGCGTGTAGCCGCGCCGCTTGATCCCCACCAGGGTCGGCATGCGCGGGTCGTCCCAGCCGCTGACAATGCCAAGCTGCACCAGTTCCTGCAGCTTGCGCTTGCTCATCACCGTGTAGGTCAGATTCAGCCGGGCAAATTCATACTGACGCGGCCGGGACGGAACCGGCAGGTTATCCAGAAACCATTCGTAGAGCGGCTTGTGGGATTCAAACTCCAGGGTGCAGATCGAATGCGTGATCCCTTCGATGGCATCGGTCTGTCCATGGGCAAAGTCATACATCGGGTAGATTTTCCAGGCATCGCCGACATGCGGATGCGGCGCATGAAGGATCCGGTACAGCACCGGATCGCGCAGACTGATATTGGGCGAGGCCATGTCAATCTTGGCACGCAGCACGCGGGTCCCATCAGGAAATTCTCCGGCACGCATACGGCTGAACAGGTCCAGATTTTCCTCGACGGAACGGTTACGATACGGGCTTTCATTTCCCGCCTCGGTCAAGGTCCCGCGATAGGCCCGGATCTCCTCGGCGTTCAGATCCTCGACATACGCCTTTCCCTGTTCGATCAGAAAAACCGCCCACTGATACAGCTGCTCAAAGTTATCAGAGGCATAATAGAGATGCTCTCCCCAGTCAAAACCGAGCCAGCGGACACTCTCCTTGATGGAATCGATGTATTCCTGCTCTTCCTTGGCCGGGTTGGTATCATCAAAACGGAGATGGCAGCGACCGCCGAAATCACGCGCCAGACCGAAGTTGATGCAGATCGACTTGGCATGGCCGATATGAAGATAGCCGTTCGGTTCGGGCGGAAAACGGGTCACAATCGCCGCTGTGTTTGCCGCTCTTCAGATCTTCGTCAATTATGGTTCGCAGAAAGTTATTGGCTGTGGGTGCTGCCTGTTCAATAGTGGTCATGATAACCTCTCGTACATATGTTCATAGTTCACCCAGAAACGAATTCGGGTAGGCTTTGGTAATTGTGACATCGACAAAACTGCCGATCAGGGAGCTGTCACCGGTAAAATTGACGATGCGGCCGTTATCGGCCTTGCCGGAAACCTGTCCGGGAAGTTTCCCCTCCCCTTCGACCAGAACGGTCATGACAGTGCCGATATAGGTCTGGCTGATCTCGCGGGTATGGCGGCGCTGAAGCTCCATCAACCGGTCAAGTCGGGCCATTTTTTCAGCGCGCGGCAAATCGTCACCCAGTTCAGCCGCTTTGGTGCCGGGACGCGGCGAGTAGACAAAGGAAAACAGATCGATGTAGCGCACCTCTTCCATCAGGGAGAGGGTCTGTTCGAAATCCGCATCGGTTTCACCGGGAAAACCGACGATGATATCGCCGGTAATGACGATATCGGGGCGGACCGCCTTGAGCTTGCGGACCTTGTCCAGATAGGAATCGCGGGTATAGCCGCGCCCCATCAGTTTCAGCACGGCATCGCTGCCTGATTGCGCCGGAAGATGAATCTGGCCGCTCAGCTTCGGAACATCGGCAAAACAGGCGATCAACTCATCCGACATATCCTTGGGGTGCGAGGTCGTAAAGCGGATACGATCGATCCCGTTGATGTCGGCAACCTGGCGAATCAGCTCGGCAAACGACGGCTCACTCACGGTTTTAAGGCCGTAGGAGTTGACGTTCTGGCCAAGCAGAATAACTTCCCTGACCCCTTCATCAGCAAGCTGCCTGACTTCGGCCAGGATATCCGCCGAGCGACGGCTGATTTCGCGGCCCCGTACAAACGGAACGATACAGTACGAACAGAAGTTGTCACATCCCTGCATAACGGTCACAAACCGTGACAGACGCGACTCCCCCTTGATCGAGGGAAACAGATCCAGGCGCTGGTCATTATCGATAAAAGCCGTTTCGGAGCGGCGCTCGCCACGTTCGGCACCCCGCACCATGTCCGGCAGCAGGTGCAGATTATGGGTGCCGATCACCAGATCCAGATAGGGAAGCTTACGGAGGAGTTCCTCCCCCTCCTGCTGGGCAACACAACCACCGACCGCGATAATCTGCTTTTTGCCGTCCCGCTTGTAGATACGCAGATTCGCAAGTCGCCTATACACCTTTTCCTCTGCCCCGCCCCGCACACTGCAGGTATTGAGCAGGATCATATCGGCAGACGCCGGATCGTTCGTCGGTGCATAGCCGAGGTCGGCCAGCATGGTGACGATCCGTTCGGAATCATTCACATTCATCTGGCAGCCGAAGGTTTCTATGTAGAGAAGTTTATCAAACATAGTGGATCGTACTTTATACGCGACAAGTACTCTTAAAGTCAATTGAATTGGACTTTTTGAGCAGAAGGCCGCCAATTCTCCGCACCTTGACAAATTACTGTATCAGAAACGTATTGTCGGCACGGGATAAATTTGCTAACAGGAGAGAGCATGACACCATGATAATCGACTGGAATGACATAGACACCGTACTGCTGGATATGGACGGCACCATCCTTGACCGCCATTTTGACGACCACTTCTGGCTGGAACATGTGCCACAGCGCTGGTCGCCAGCAGCAACCACACAACTCTTGAATATGCCAAGGAGCATCTGTACAGCCTGTTTCGCAGCCAGGAAAACACTCTCAACTGGACTGACCTCGATTACTGGTCGGACCGCCTCAGCTTGGATATTCCGCTTCTGAAGCGGGAAGTTGAGCACCTGATTGCCGTTCATCCCTATGTGATCGAGTTTCTGCTGTTCCTGAAACAGGCCGGCAAAGCGGTCTGGCTGGTCACCAATGCTCATTCGAAAACACTCGACCTGAAGATGAAGAACACCCGCATCGGGCCATATTTTGACGGCATTATTTCTGCACATCAGGTTGGACTGCCAAAGGAGGATGCTCGCTTCTGGGGTAAGTTGCAGGATTTCATCAGCTACGATCCGGAACGGACCCTGCTGGGTGAAGACAGTGAGACCAACCTGACAACAGCTGAAGCATTTTCGATTCGCTACCTTGTCTATATCAGCCGCTACAGTTCAAAGGTTGAACCGCGCCAATCGGATCATTTTCTTACGATAGATTACTTCAACAGGCTCATCCCGGAACAGGGGAGCAGCTTCGTAACGGTCCCGCAATACATACCTGGCAACTGATACACCATCCGTACCAGTTGCCAGCTATATCCTTACTTCTATTAAAACAGTCACATCCTGCTCAGCACTGTCCTGAACTTTTCAAGCTTTGAGGCACCTTCCTCTATCAGCCGGATCAGGTCTTTACGGGCACCGCCCGCCATATCCTTCCCCTTTTCCAGCAGATCATCGGTCTTCTCGCCAATTGTTTCAACCAGATCCGAGACATTGGCAGCGAGATCATCCACCACCTCATCGGCACGGCAACGGGCCTTCTTTGAGTAACGCAGAATGTCTCTCCTTGTTTTACTTCCCGATTGAGGCGCAAACAGTAGCGCCAGACCGGCCCCAATCACTCCACCTGCAAATACCAATAAAGCCGCGGCAGCTATTTTTTTATCCTTGTCTTCCATAGATGACCTCCCTTTTTAATGTGATGATTCAAGATATTACCTCATTTAGCGTGTATGACAAGTCCCGTACCACTTTATTTTTTTACAAAATCGTGTTATAAAGTCTCATATATTTATTATCGTTAAAATGACAAGGACGTTCACATGAAAAGCACTACCTACGATGTTCTGATTATCGGCGGAGGCCCGGCTGGCCTCTCAACCGCATATCTGTGCCATAAACAGGGTCTTTCCTATCTGGTGCTTGAATCGGGAAAAGCCATTTTCCAGGGGATTGCCAATACCTATCCCGAAGGAAAGCTGGTGTATGCCTCAAAACCAAAAGATGCCCCGGAACCGTTTATGGTTGGATGAACTACGCCCGCCGGACAAACCGGTAACGGTGGAAAGCTATCTGCAGTACGTGCAGCATTTTGTCCAGCATGAAAATCTTCATGTTCAGACGGAAGTGGATTTTGAAGACATCAAGGATGAGCGGGATGGTCTGACGGTAATTACCTCCAAAGGGAGCTTTAAAGGAAAGAAGGTTGTGCTTTCCTTCGGCAGCAACATTCCGCGTGAACTCTCCGTGTATGGCGATGCCAAGATGGTCGCCAAAAACGTCGATGATCCCAGCAAATATGTCGGCATTAAAACGTTGGTGATCGGCGGCGGCAATACGGCGGCTGACGTGATCATCAACATTCTCAAGACCAAGCGTGAGGCCGGGGACACGCACCCGGTCTACTGGGCGCACATGGCCGAAACGTTTGACGTCAACAAAGAAACTGCCCAACGACTCGGAGAAGAGATACTTCTGGGGGGAAATATCAGGCTGTTGCCCGGAGCAATGCCCCGCATCGGTGAAGTCGATGATGAAGGGGTAGACCGCCTGGTCATCCGTATCAACGAATTCAAGCAGTCCGACGGCATCGATCTCTACCACGCCCTGAGCTTCCCGATGCAGAATGTCATCGCCTGTATCGGTTCACAGGGGCCGGTTCCGATCTTCGACAAACTGAATATCCAGAGCATTGCCTGCACTGCCGGCGTCTGCAAGATTGCCAAAGAGGGCGAGCGCCTGGTTCTGCTTTCGTCGGATTTCGAATCCACGCGCAAAGGTGTCTATGTTATCGGTGGGGCCATTTCCCCGTCTTACATGAAGATCAGTGAAGGATCGATTTCAGAGGAGAAACATCCCAACCTCATCTACACCGCCATTAATGATGCGTATTACGTAGTCGAGGCCATCAAGGCAAAACTTGCCCTGTAATGACGACCGGTAAAGAGTAATCGCATTGCTGCATAAGAATCTGAAAGCGGAGGTTTGCCGATCGGCAGATCTCTGTTTTTTTTATTCAGGTCGCCTTGATTTTCGTGTACTCTGCCACTACATTTCAAAAACATGTTGGTTAATTCGAGATTACAGTCATGTCAGTTCAGAAGGAGTTGCAAACAATGAAGAAACACGCTCTCAAGGTTTTCACATTGCTGGCCGCCATTACGCTTGTTTCTGTCACAGTTCTTGAATTCGACGCCCATGCCAGGGCGGGCGGAGGGAGCCGTTCCATAGGAAGCAGCGGTTCACGCAGTTATTCACGCCCCGCCAGCCCATCATATCAGCCGCCGCCTTCGCAGGGAGCCCCTGCTCCCGGCTATCAGCCGCCGGCATCCGGTGGATTTCTGAGAAGCATGGCCGGCGGCATCGCGGGGGGGATGTTGGGGGGGATGCTGTTCAGAGGCCTCGGCTTTGGAGGGGGCGGCGGCATGGGTGGTGGCGGTATCGGTCTGTTTGAAATCTTGCTGCTTGCCGGTATCGGATACCTGATCTATCGCTTTGTCAAAAAGAACAGGGAAGGAAGTTCCACGAACTCATTTGAGCCCGAGACATACCGGGGGGGAACCGTAACCCCGATTTCCCAAGGGTACCAGGGAGTTGAGGATGTAGAAACCGGTCTGGCTCATATCCGTCAATTTGACCAGTCCTTTGATGAAAACCGCTATAACGATCTGGTTATGGATAACTTCTTCAAGATTCAGGGAGCCTGGATGAATCGCGATCTGACACCGGTTCAAGGTATCCTGACAGACGAGATGCGGCGTATTTTTCAGACGGATCTCGACCGGTTGATCAGAGACAAGCAGATCAACCGGCTTGAAAACATTGCCGTTCGGAAAGTCGACATCGTTGAAGCATGGCAGGAATCCGGTCAGGATTACATCAATACCCTTATTTATGCGAACCTGCTTGACTACACGACGGACGAGACGGGTTCCCTATTATCCGGCAGCAAGAGTGATCCGGTCAAATTCGAGGAGTATTGGACCTTTACCCGGCCGGTCGGTAACAACCCCTGGAAATTGACGAAAATTGATCAAAAATAGATCCGCCATCTTCTCCCCCTTTCTTTTTATACGATGAGAAAGGGGGAGATTTCCCTTCCCGTGTAACCACAGTGCCATGAAACCATCATGAAGCCCCTCAACCTTGCATCAATCGATATCTCCGGTCTCAACCTGATCGAAGCGAGCGCCGGCACCGGCAAGACCTGGACCATTGCCGCGCTCTACATCCTGTTGCTGCTTGAGAAGGAGCTGCGCCCCGAGCAGATTCTTGTGGTGACCTACACCAAGGCCGCCACAGCCGAGCTGCGCGAACGAATCAGACGCCGGATCGCAGACACTCTTGATCTTTACAGCAACAGACGGGCGGCGACTGATGACGCTTTTGATCAGCTGCTTATGACGGTCCGCCTGCACGATAGTGAGCGTGCCAGACAGCTCCTGACGCGGGCACTGTATTCATTTGATGACGCCGCGATTTTCACCATTCATGGTTTTTGTCAACGGGCGCTGCTTGAGACATACATTCGAAAGCGGGTCTCTTTTCGACAGCGATATGATCAGCGACCAGAGCGCAATCATCAAGCAGGTCTGTGACGACTTCTGGCGGACACGAATCCTGTCGCAGCCGGATGATTTCATCGAACTCCTTGCGGCAGGGAACTATACTCCGGAAAAACTTGTCAAGCCGCTTGACGGCCACTTTCAGAATCCTGACCTGATTATCATTCCCCGGGTTGATGAGGCGTCTCTTGCACCGCTGATATCTGAACGTGACAGACTCTATGTCCAGGTATGCTCATCTTGGAACAGCAACCGCAGCGCAATTATCGGACAGCTGGAACAGGCCCGTCTGAACCAGCAGAGCTATAAACCAGCCCAGATTGAGGCCGCTTCAAATGCTCTGGACAGCTGGGTATCAAGCGGAAATGCTGCCGCTGCCTCCAATAAACTTGAGTTGTTTTCGGCGCAGAAGATCGTTTCAAAGATGACCAAAACATCACCCTTCACACCTGACCACCCTTTTTTCACCTTGTGCCAGCAGTTGTCCGAGGTACTGCATTCGATCGAACACACGTTTCAGAACAAGATTATTGCCTGCCGGCATGATGTCAAAGAAGTGGCTCGAACAGGAATTATCACAGCGCAAAAAACAGTTAAATCAGCGTGCATTCGATGACTTGCTGCTTGATCTTCATCTGGCACTTGAAGCAGAGTCAGGCCCTGTTCTTGCCGAAAAACTGCGACAGCGCTACAAAGCTGCCATGATCGATGAATTTCAGGATACCGATCCTCTCCAGTGGAATATCTTCAAACGAATTGGAGCTGAACAGGGTTACCCCCTCTTCCTGATTGGTGACCCGAAACAGGCAATTTACAGTTTTCGCGGAGCCGATGTATTTGCCTATCTGAATGCAGGCAGGAACGTCACTGCCGAACACAGGCATACGCTGGGTATCAACTTCCGATCTGACAAGGCGTTGGTAAAAGCGGTCAACACCCTGTTTGCCGCCGGCTCAGACCCGTTTATGTGCCAAGATATACCCTTCCATCCGGTTGATTCAGGGCGTTCAACAACCGATCAGCTCCTCGATAACGGTGCCAGAGACGAACATCCCCTCAAGGTCTGGATTTATCCCCGCTGCGACGAAACGAAAAGCGAAATTAAACCGGTAGCCACCCGCAGCATCGTTCGTGGCGGTTGCAGGAGAAATTGCCCGTCTGCTTGAACCGGGTCGCGCTACCATCACCGTAAACGGTCTGGCACGCCCGCTGAAGCCAAACGACATTGCCGTACTGGTAAAGACGCACAAACAGGCCGATCTGGTGCAGGAGGCGCTTCTGACGCTCGCTATCCCGTCGGTACAACAGGGAAGCGCCACGATTTTTCAGACTTCCGAAGCGCTCGATCTTTTGCGGATTTTGCGGGCCGCTGCAGAACCGCATCGTGAAGCGCTGATTCGTGAAGCCCTGCTGACCGCCACCATGGGGTTAAGCGCCAATCAGGTTTCCGATTATGTGGAAAGCTCGGGAGAGGATCCCGAGTGGGAATCATGGCTGCTGCGTTTTCGGAATCTGCATACTGCAGCCGAATCAGGCGGTGTGGTGGCGCTTGTATCGCGCCTTTTGGGGAGCTGTGGCGTACGGGAACGGGTTTTGTTGCGCGCTGGCGGAGAGCGGTGCCTGACCAACATTCTGCACTGTTCGCGAATTGCTGCACCAGATCGAACGGGAACAGGGGAAAAGCCTGACCGGATTGATTACCTGGCTGGAGCGGAGAATAGGCGGAACAAGCAAGGATGATGCAGCATTGCTCCGGCTTGAAACCGATGAACATGCGGTCATGATTTCAACCATCCATGCCAGCAAGGGGCTGCAGTATCCGGTTGTATTCGTACCCTTCGCGTGGGATGCACCATCCGCCAAACCGAGACAGGGCGCTGTTCCACACTGATGAAGGAGATCTGGTACTGGATCTTGCTGAAGAGGAAGGTAACAGGCAGCGTGCCGCAGCCGAGCGGAAGGCTGAGGCCGCCCGGCTGTTGTATGTGGCATTGACGCGGGCAGAGTTCCGCTGTTATGCCGTCTGGGGCGCCATCAACGGCGCGGTCGATTCACCGCTTTTTCAGCTGTTGCATGGCAGGTCAACGTCGATAGATGGCAAAACGTTTTCGACGCTCGGCGACCAGGCGATTCTGGATGACGTTCGGCAGCTGCCGGACGGCAGAGACACCGGTATTTTCGCCGAACTGATGCCGCTTGATGCTCCAACTGTCAGGTATCACACGGATGAAACCGATGATATGCCCTATACCTGTCGAACGCTTGGCCACCCTCCCCGCGATGATTGGCGCGTTGCCAGCTTCAGCGGCATGACCTCCGGAGCCGGGCATACGTTTGAGCCGCATGATCACGATCCGATACCGGTTGAGACAACAGCCGGTCCACCAGCAATGGATCAGCCTTCGGGCGGGTTGACGATGTTCGACTTTCCACGAGGCGCAAAAGCAGGAACCTGTTTGCATGAAATTTTTGAGCTGCTCGATTTTTCTGCACTGAATGACGATTCTATCGCTGCCGTGGCACGTTCGTCACTGGCAGGCAACGGCTTCCACGAACAGTGGCTCCCCGCAGTCCGAAACATGGTAGCCGATGTTACCTCAGCCCGAATTATCTCGAATGAGCCAGATTTCAGCCTGTCTCAATTGGACAAGGGTAACTGGCACGCAGAGATGGAGTTTTATCTTCCCATCAGACAACTTGCCCCGGACACCCTGCAGTCGCTGTTCGAAGGTCTGCTTGATCAAAATCTATTCGGAGACTATTACGAGGTGCTGAGGCGGCTTTCATTCCGGCAGAGTCGCGGCATGCTGCAAGGTTTCATCGACCTGGTTTTCACGCACAACGGCCGTTTCTATATTCTCGACTGGAAATCTAACCATCTCGGCATGAAGACGTCCGACTACGATCACGATGCGATGCACGAATCGATGTGCCGGAGTGCCTATATTCTGCAATACCATCTCTATACTCTGGCACTCGACCGCCTTTTGAAGGTGCGGCTCTCCGGCTACAGTTATGAAAAACATTTCGGAGGGGTGATCTACCTCTATGTGCGGGGCATTTCAGGCGATTCTGCAACCAACGGCATCTACGTTGACCGGCCAACGCCGGAGTTTATCCGGCGGGCCGGTGAAGTGGTGCTGAATTGATTCAGTCTAATTCGCATGGAAAGTTACTACCATTTCTGACCGGTCTGTTCCCTATACTTCCTGACAGCATTCCCAACCATGTCCTCAAACTCGTTATGTGCGCGCTGTGAGTAGCCAAACAGATACGATGATGCGAAATAAATAAAAATCACTCCAAACGCTATCCAGATAGCCGTTTTCACCAGTGAACGCCGTTTTTCTGTGTTCCTGAAATCTATGAACGGTAATTGACCCTTCTGGCGAATACGCATCGTTTCCAGGTGAGATATATGACTTACGATCGCATCCCGGTCCCGGTCATCGATGACCACGAAACTAAGCGCAACGTTGAAATATTCACTGCCGTCCTTGATACTGTAATTATTATTTTTAAATACGACCCGCGCGATGCCATCCATTATACGTGGCGGAGCAGCCGGTATAAACATCTCTATAACAACAAGTTCGTCTATCTTGAAATCATCCGTAGTGACGAACTTGAAACCTCCTCCGCTAATGTTTATTGCACTGGCGTTAACGTCATCCCACGATTCGTCTACCGGGTTAAACTCTTCAACATCCGGTGGCCTGTTAGTTACCTGTTCCCGGCCTTCGGCATCAAATTCTCCCGCAGCGGCTCTGAACAGCATTTCCCGCTGTTTCTCGATGAAAGCGTCTCTACGCTCGGCCTCGGCCGCAAGCCTGTTTTTTTTACTTTTTCGCCATGTTCCAATCAAAACATCCAGGTTCTGTTCTTTCGTAAATTGGTATCTGAATGGGATAAACGCATCAATCCGGAAAAATTCCCGCAGTTCGTTGGTACCCACTTCACCGGTAAGATGTACCTTGATTTCACCGGCACCTACCTCTTCAACAAAAAAACCGCCGCAGCGGAATCCCATTCCATCTTTGCCAAGACGGAGATCAAGCATGGCACCGGCAATCAGATGCACCTCGACAGGAAGTTCATCACGCGACAACCGGAGGGTGATTATATCCTCGTCAAGCGCCTCAACTATGGCCCAGTCCCGGAACAGCTCATTATTTTCCATCGGAATGCAGACGGTGATCTTCAACCCGGACATAAAGTATTCAGCGTACTGTTCTACATCACTCATGGATATACCAGTGTAAAGAAAATGCCGGCCGATGCTGTCATTTCAGCGACCGATTGAGTGCATCAAGTAATTCATCAATAGAGATCTTGTGAACTCCTGCGCCATGTCCCAATGTTTCGAGGTCGGCAATCTGGCATTCGAAACAGTCAAGGTTATACTGCTTGAAAACATGCAAGGTCTCGGGGTGCTGTGCAATAATGTCGGCAATTATCATTTCTTTGGTAATCATAATACACCTCCTCGTTCATGAAAATATGTGGTGACTACGATAAGCCGTATTTTTGCCGCAACGCCACTTTCACTTCAGGCGGAACAAATTTGTCGATGGTGCCGTTAAGCGAGCAGACTTCCTTAACGATTGAGGAGGAGAGGTAGCCGTACTGCAGGGATGTCATCATGAAAAGCGTTTCAATCTCCCGGCCAATACTGCTGTTCATCTGCGCTATCTGAAATTCATACTCAAAATCCGATATTGCACGAAGGCCACGGATAATGACGTGAGCCCCGCGAGAAGAAACGTAATCTATCAGAAGCCCGCTGAAGGTGTCAACCGTGACCCTCCCCTCTCCTTTCACGACGTCCCGAATCAACTCAACCCGTTCATCGGCTGTAAACAGCGCATTTTTCTGCGAATTATTGGCAACGGCAACAATTATTTCATCAAAGATTGTCAGACCTCGCTTGATGATATCAAGGTGGCCATACGTGATGGGATCAAATGACCCCGGATAAACAGCAATTTTCTTCATTTTTCCTCCAGTGAAAACAATTCGAGAGCTGTTTCTCCATAGACACGCCGGTCAAACCGCTTCAGACGTCCATACGATTCCGGTAACGGGTTTCGCACGGAACATTCCGCTACGAGGATGGAACCGGGTATTAAAAGGCCGGACGATTCAAGCACATCGGGTACATGGTTATACAGGTCTGAATCATAGGGTGGATCAAAAAACACAAGCTCATAGCGTCGAGCACGACCGGCAATAACACGCAACGCCTTTACCGCATCCATAGTCAAAATTTCAGATCGATCCTGACAGCAGGTAACGAGGATATTTTTTTCAAGTATCAGCTGTAACCGACTGCATTGCTTTCAATAAAGCAACATGACATGGCTCCGCGACTTAAAGCCTCAATACCCAGACCGCCGGTGCCGGCACAGATATCGAGCACACGAACAGCAGAAAAATCAATGCGGCTGGCAAGAATACTGAAAAGAGCTTCTTTAACGCGATCAGAAGTAGGCCTGGTTGCTTTACCGGGGGGGGCAGACAACTTCTTGCCACGACAGATGCCTGCTATAACCCTCATATATTCAATCCTCAAGCTCAGATTCAGGGGAAGCTAGCGCAAATAGAGTGATTGGTCAAGGGGGAAGAGATTACACCTGTCAGGAATAGCGTTAAAGCAATATCGGGATATTCGATTGAGCATTTGTTGTTTTGATTTTTGTAGCCATATTCAGATTTAATGTTAGTATAAGGTACCTGTGATTACTCAATCAAATGACATACAAGCGAACGATGTTGATGCCGGATCGTTTACGACCCTGATCTTCGAGCTAAATATCGCCCGCCGCAACTGTAGCGCCTACCCTAAGGGGCATCCGGTCATTACAGCATCCTTGGCAAAAGTTCTGCGCGTCTACGAAGAATATTCTGAAAAAACACGGGGAACTGATTCTGGGCGTCACCAGTGATTGCCTGATGGTGGATGGTGTTGTCCTTGATAAATCGAACGAGGTGTATCGGGGGTTTTCACGTGCCTTATTTGAACGGGGCATCGGAGCGCTTCTGTTCCGCAGAGGTTTGACTATTGAAGAGCTACGTAATTTTACAATCATATTAGGTCTTAAACGGGAACAGATTCAACAGCATGGTGGTATCGAGCATGTCTGGGCCAAGGCTCACATAACGGCTATGAAAATCCGGCCGATCCGCTACGACCTTTTTCAGGCAACAGATGAAGATTCAGTCACCGCCGACCGTGCCATTTTATCTGGAGAAGGGTTGTGGATCAAATTTGCGAGGGAACTTACGCTTGAGCGAATTGTCTCACGAAAGCAGTGACGATGCCCGCTTTGATCCGGAGATTCTTGCTAAACTACTAAATCAGCAATTTACGCTTGGCAGCATTAATGAAGCGGCGATACGCGAAGCGATTGCCGGTTTTTTAGATGCCGTTAGCGTTGGTTCTTCTGCAGATATTCTTTCCGGCCAACCCTACCAGAAGCTGGCCACATTTATCAGCAATCTCACCCCCGAACTGCGCAGGCAATTCCTTGACAGTTCTTTCGGTGCCAATAGTCAGGGTCGACAAGCCGCCGCAGAACGTATTCTCGCAAGTCTCTCCGACAGTGTGCTGCTTGAAACCCTCGAAGACATCAGCAATAACCGTCTCAGCGTGTCTCCGGTTGTGTTCGGACTTCTGCAGCGCCTCGGACAAAATAGCCAGGTCACCTCAAAACGTTTCCGAAAAAATCTCTGAGGACGACGACCTTTCCAGTAAAATGAAAAAAATATTACAGGAGCATGCCTCGGAAGAGTTTGTACCTGACGATTACCAGAAAAAACTTAACCATATTATTGCATCCGACCAGATTCCTCGCCTTAATATGGAAGAGGTCACCGATTTGCTTGCAACAATGGAAAACCGTTCCATTGAAAACGGTGTCACGCAGATTCTGATGAGATTGATCCGTGAAGGTGGTGTAACTCCCAAAGTGCGCGACCTGCTAGTGCAAAATCTCAGTGATATGTTCGGTTTTTTTCTTGAGACCGGTGACTATGGCCAATTGCATACAATGATCGACCAGTTGGCTGATGACACATTTCCGGGTGAAATTCAAAACCGTCTGCGAAATGAATACTGTCGCCGTGAATTTTTGGAAGAGATACTGGATGGTCTCACCATCTGGGGTAAACCTCGCTATAGTGATATCCGCTCACTGATTTTTAAAATCGACGACCAGTTTGTTGAAGCGATTCTGGACCGCTTGTCGGAAGAGAAAAATATGTCACTGCGCCGATTTTACATGGATTGCCTGACTGAAATGGGACCGGTGACCCGAATACCAATTATCAACAGGCTGCATGACAAGCGCTGGTATTTTCTGCGCAATCTGCTGATTATCCTTACTGCCCAGAACGACCCGGCTGTCGTAGCACTGATTCGACCTCTATTGCAAAGTAACGACCCTCGACTACGCCATGAAGTTCTTAAGACAATGGTTCATTTTCGTGATCCTCAAGCCGAAACAAAAGTTCTTGAAGGACTGGAGTCGCGGGATACTGATTTACAGACGGCAGCTATTCAGTTGGCTGAACGGTGCACTTCGCCAGCTATTGCAACCAAACTGGCCGGCATGATATCGCAGGGAGGATTTTCACAGATCGAATATGAAAGGAAAAGTGCCATTGTGCGTACTCTGGGAGAAATCGGTCATGGCGGAGTATTGCCGGAACTCGCAAAAATACTCCGTTCCCGGAGCCTGTTTAATTCACGACAACTGACAAAACTGAAAACAGATATTATTCGTACTCTTCCGAAATACCCGCCTGCTGTTGCACGTCCCGTACTAGAGCGCATTGCGGACGGTTCTGGTGAGATTGCCCGCTTAGCGACTGAAACGTTGAAAATGATTTCAGGGAAGCACGTATGAACAGCGACAAACAACATATTCATAATCTCATCCGTTATCTGTTATCCGCTACGGCCAATGCATCTCTATACGGCATGGCACATCCCCAGGTACTGCACCTTTCCTCGCAGGTTTTTGCCAGTATCAACGTAGTACTTCAATCCCGGCCGGATTTCACATTACTGGTTGTGGAAAATGAGCTGGTCATTGATAGCCAACCTCAAGAACTTAGTCTGTTTTTCAATCGCTTTACGCAGATTCTGAAATCCCGCGAAGTCGGCACTCTCAAAATCTTGTCAGGCATAACAAAACCTGAAGTTGACGCACTTATCTGCGGACTTGCCAAACAGCCGGGTGATGGCGCACAGGAGATGGTATCATCGGATCACATCCGTCTCGGCAAAGTGGACCTTCGTGTATCAGGATCACCCAGTGATAAAGACCTTACTGGATCAAATAGGCCGAGCCTCACGTTGCCCGATATGCCGCGCGAGGAATTGGCCCGCTTCATGGAAATCTATGAGGCCATAAAGAACAAACATAAACTTCAGATCAACGGCGTGTTTGACGTCGTATCCGGCTTTATCGACGTATTCCGGCAGGAGGGGAAACCACTCCTCGCCATGGCGGCTCTGCGTGAGGCTGACGAATATACTTTTACACACTCGACCAATGTTTGTGTCCTAAATCTGGCCCAGGCCATGGCGCTCGGTATCGAGGGGCAATTATTAAACGACATTGGTGTAGCGGCCATGCTGCACGACATAGGAAAACTCTTTATTCCTGAAGAGATCCTGTCAAAAAAGGGGACACTTACCCAGGATGAATACAACATCATGAAGCAGCATCCGGTCAAGGGTGCCCGTCACCTGCTTGAAACATCCGGTGTCCCACGCCTGGCAGTCATAGTTGCATATGAGCATCATCTAAGATTCGATCTGAGCGGGTATCCGAATGTTTCGCCCGAGTGGCAGCAAAACCTCTGCAGCCACATGACGACGATTTCCGATTTTTATGACGCACTCAGAACCAGACGCGCCTACCGCGAACCGGTACCACTGAGGGACATTACCAGAATGATGATGGATATGATGGGGACAGTTCTGCACCCTGCCCTGACCCGAAATTTCTTACGGATTATTTCAAAGCTGAACGAAACTACCGATTGAATGTTTATCTAAATAGAGTAATTTCC
>CAVXBQ010000011.1:0-140635 GCA_963760075.1 uncultured delta proteobacterium
GGCATATCGTGTATGTAGCCATTAATAGTGTTTGCTCCTCGTTCAACGACATCCCTCAGTTCAACAACGGATTTCCCTGTGCTTATTTCCTTGCACAGGGCATCATAAGGCCGCATAGGAATACGTCAAGTACTGGAGGCGTTTCAGCAAGGCTAGAAAAGCCATTCTCCCCAAATATGTTTTGCACTACCAAATTTATGTCATTTGTGGACAAAAATGGCTCTAGCTTTCCTCCTTCAGTCTTGACAAAATATAGTCCATATGTAGAGTTACCATTACTATCCGTGTTTGATATGGCCGAAATTGTTGAGATCGTTATGTCAGAAACCAGATGCAGAGCGAAACCATCTACAGAACGAAAATATCGCACGATGAACCTCTTTATCGAATTGTTGAGTGCCACTACATCGTGGACGCGTTTAATTTACAAGGTTCGTACAGCAATCTATGCAGAACCAAGTACTCCAATTAGCCTGATCTCTGGTTGTTTTGTCGGCGACGACCCGCTCAAACTCCCTCTCGGCGTCTATCCCCCTCGCGCCTAAACCAAAATTTTCCTTGTCGTCCGCCCCAACCTGCAGCCAATATTCAATTTCCTGGGTTGCAGGTTTTCCAATCAAGGCGTTTTCTTTACACCAGCCTTCCTGATCGCCATTTTTTTGAAATAGGCTTTGTCATTTGAGACCAGTGAAGACAGTAGGTTTTGCACAACACCCAACATAAAGCGGATATTCAGGATGCCCGTTCTCGGTTACAGCGAGACAGTGCAGGATTATTCCGTGACGGCGGAGGAGAGCGGCCACCTTTTGACCGCGATTTAGATATTCACCATGGCTCCCCCAGGCACAGACAACCATACCGCTGATATTCGCAGCCGACAAAATCGTTGCATCATTACCGGGGCCGATTGGGTCACGCTGCTGCTCCATTACAACAGGATTTGAAGACCTGAAGGCGAATACGTTAGCAACCTCAAGGCCACCGTGCCACATACGCGCCCGACGTTCGCAGCGCTCCACTGTCCGGTCGCTATCCATTGTACTTGGGTTCAGCATGATATAACAGATTACGGGGGCCCGACATTTATCCCAGTGACGCCAAAGCCGATAGCGATACAAACCACACGGTGAAAATGTGGCGCCTGTTTCCATGAACGGATTTAAGTTCTGACCGGCCATTATCAGTGGCCGCGGGGTTGGAGAAATTTGTCAAAGATGACGGCAAGTCTCTCAGGAGAGAGTCATCGTCGCGTCCGAACATTGCCCCCTCTCCTCGAATATATATCTATATCCTTTGCTGCGGACCGGTAAGAATGAGCTTCGTATTGTGCGCCCCGTCAACCTTTCTTCGTAAGTAGTTTATGTATATAGCTATTATATTGGTAAAAGCAGCGAAAGGTTCATCCCAGCAATTGCCGGCGATGTCTTGGTGTGAAAGGGGTATGCCGGGATTCCTCACTAAATAAGCCAACACATGGTATTCTTTTTGTGTGAGATCAAGCCCAGACTTGCCTCTCCAAGCTTTATGAGTGACCGGATCGTTTATTAGATCAGAGTAGCGGATTTCTGCGCCAAGATTATTATGTGGAGAACGGCGCAAAAGCGCCTTCACTCGTGCCAGCAGCTCGGCAAATTCAAATGGTTTGACCATATAGTCATCAGCGCCGGTATCAAGGCCGGATACTACATCTACGGTTTCCGCCCGGGTTGTCAGCATCAGAACCGGGATATGGTTGCCGCCCGAACGAAGCTCATGCAGAACAGCCAGGCCATCTTTCTTTGGCAAGAGCCAATCGAGAATGAGTAAACTGAAATCTCCGCTGTTTGCCAGTTCAAGTCCGTCAGCACCGTTATGACAAATCGTCACCTGATAACCAGCCGCTTCAAGCCCGCGTTTGATAAAGCTAGCGATTTTCTTTCCACCTTCTACGACAAGTATCTTCAACTTATTTCCTTTACTATATGCGGATATTTATAGTTAAGCTCGCAGGGAATGTAGCGTTTTAGGTATAGAGAGGTACGCTCATTGAAAATTGGTTGAGTGAACCGTAAATTATGAAATTCACTACCCGACACTACAGTGGCATTCTCATGCTATTATTCGACATCCCGGCTTTAAAGTCATAGCTTCTAATTCAGCAAGTTCAATGCCAAGCCAAATGTTGTAATGCACTTAGAATTGTTGATATTTTTGTTTGTGCAAAAGCGATGTATTGCGACAAAAGTGGCGGGGTGGCTGAGGGCACAGTCTGGCAGTTGATGAATAGCTGTGTATTTACAGCATGCTACAGGCTGTAAAGTGAACATCGAACGCATTGCGACAATTGTCGTTTTTGCGAGAAACGCAGCAAGGGTCGATGGCGTACCAAGCGGCCTCTTTATGCCGCGTCGCCCAGGCCCAGCCGCCAGCAAAATGAAAAAGCCTCCATCCCAGGCGGGGTAGAGGCTTTTTAGCATTCAAAGATGGACATGCCTACAACGACCGCATTAACATGAGGTGTCCTGTCAATCGTGGGCACTCACATCTCAGGCGGCCGCCGCCAGTATATTGAAATTTTGTACGAACGCTGCCGGTGCTAAATATCCAAGACGCGAATGGCGACGTTGGCGGTTGTAGAATATCTCGATGTACTCGCGAATGGAGGCCTCAGCCTCTGCCCGGGTCACACATAACGGCAGTGATGTACCAGTTCATTTTTCAGGCTTCCCCAGAAGCTCTCCACCGGCGCGTTATCATAGCAGTTTCCCCTGCGAGACATCGACGCCCTCATTCCAAACTGTTCAAGAAGCTTACGGTAATAGTGGGAACAGTACTGGCCGCCACGATCCGAGTGATGAATCAACCCAGTCGGCGGGCGTTTCTGTTGCGCCGTCCGAAATAGTGCCCGACCTGTCAACTTCTGTGTCATGCTCTCGGCCGTTGCGTATCCAACGATTTCCCAGGTAAGCACGTCTTTAACCCCTGCAAGGTATAGCCAGCCCTCCCCGGTAGGGATATAGGTAATATCGGTGACCCAAATCTGGTTAGGTGCGCTAGGTGTATTGTATCGATATCAATACAAAATACAAAACCAAATAAGATAATAGTGGCTTTTGTGTTTGACTTAACGTATGTGTTATATATAATAACGTTGAAGGAGCGACAGATGCCACCTCTCACATTCAATTCAAGGGGATTACTTGATCCCGGCGATTACCCCATGAGATTTGATGAACTTCGCTCATCCCTCCTCGTTATTGGTCCTGGACACGTTATAGAACCCGACTGGGACGACCAGTGGAGGCTTCATTTGGTTAACCAAACGGAGATATTGGTGAAGCAACTGTGGCAGATAGGAGTCACAGAGGTTTTCCTTGATGGTTCTTTTGTCGAACAAAAAGCAAGGCCAAACGATATTGATGGATATTTTGTATTTGATGATCTTATGGCGTTTGTGAATGGGGATATGGAGCATCAGTTGAACCTGCTTGACCCTCATAAGATTTGGACTTGGAACCCAGGTTCAAGAAAAGCGTATAAAGGCTACATGAAAAAGCAATTACCTATGTGGCACAAATATAGAGTTGAGTTGTATCCTCACCTCCCTGCAATTAACAATGCATCCGGCCTGGTGGACGAACATGAGAACGAATTACCGTTTCCAGCGGCCTTCCGAAGGTGCCGTGCTAATGGGGATCGAAAAGGGATTATTAAAATTGTACGTTAGGTGTGGGGAGAGACGTAGGAACGCGCGAGCGAGAAAGGGGGAAGGACAATGCTTCGCACAGAAAATGAGTACATGGAGGCACTAAAGAGGCTTACAAAAGACAAGGAAGTTGTCGCCCAACAGAAAGCTAATCTTAAGGAACTTGGTCTGAATGCCGAACAGATTGAACGAGCAATTCAGCCGGCAGTTTGTTTTCACGATCAACTAAAAGAGGAAGTCGAGGCATACGAGAAGCTCCGCAGAGGGGATTTCGATCCACTTAACAACCTCACCCAAATTGGTCTGCTTTTGATCGGGACCCGGATAGCTCAAGATATAACCCAGACTGAATTAGCCACAAGGCTCGGTGTTGCACCAGCGGGTGTATCGAGAGATGAGCGGAATGAATATCATGGTGTGACAGTTGAGAAAGCTCAACGTATTCTCGAAGCTTTGGGAGTAGAGATAACCATTAGAATAGAAGAACCGCTACTTAAGGCTGCATAAGAAGAATACTTTGTATTAGCTACAATAAAGAGGGCACGAGATGATCATTTCTCTGCTCGCAACAAAAGAGGAAAACATGGATTACAATAGCGTGAAGGATTTGAAGACTGCATTTGCAGATATGCAGGAGAATGAGTCAGTCGTACCCGTAGGCCATTGTGTTCACTTTCGTTTATGGGTTCCATAGTGGAAAGGAGTTAACAATGTTTTTGTTCGCAGATGTCTTCTAAGTGAGGGCACTTGAGGCCCTCCCTTGGGAGGCAAAAAAATGTCGAGAAGTCGCAAAAAATACCCCTGTTGCAAAGATGGAAACCGTCGTAAAAAGTCAGACAAGCAGGTTGCGAACCGCAAAATCAGGCGGAGTTCAAGGTGGAAGTGCGCTGATATCGCGAATGGCTGTGCTTATCGGCAGATAAGTTGCTCATGGGATATTTGCGATTATCGCTCGATTTGGACTTTTCGTGAGTGTGTCGAGTGGCATCAAGCCAAATATGTCCAGTGTGCTGCTGTGTGCGGCAGCGAAGTTGCCGAGCGGCGTTATGGTAGCGAGTGGCGTGATCTATACCGCAGCTGGGCACGTTATTTTCTTTGGAAATAGTAACATGTCTCTATATGCTAGAGGGAAAGTGCTACGATCCCTAACGGATTCGGCCTTTCTGCGGAAAGCTTTTTTATCGACTGATCGTAGACACGTTCAAGGATGTTTAAATATTTAGCAGTAACGGCGGGATAAATCTTCTGGCCGATGCGCCGTGAATCTTATTGGCCCATCAGCCTCAATAATTCGTCGGCAATACGCTGCATAGGCCCTCGGAGACGATCCACCGTCATTATTATACCTGATTAGCACTGATCTCCCGCTAACCGCAACCAAGCCTCTGGACGCTTACCTGTCCTGGCAGTTGCGGTGACCAGTCGGGATAGCATCTTGGCCAGATCGAAGCGACGGTTGAAACGATATTGATACTCACCAAGATACCGGTGAGCGTATTTCTCAAAGTCAAAGGCATGGTAGGTCCCGTTTATGGCGGTCTTCAAGTTGCCGAGGATTGTATTGACCCAGGTGAAACATTCCATGTCAGTGCTTTTACGTCCTTGACCAACAACTTCACGCTGATGAGAACAACCGACCTCTGTAACGGCCTTGAAACACCATAGGCCATCTGATACTACGGTCGCTGAAGGAACAAGAGACTTGTCAGCCCAGGCAATCGCTTCTTCGCGGGTGAACGCCTTGACCCGAGAGAAGACGGCGTACAAGGGGTTATTCTGGTTGTTGGTTTGGACTGCGGCAATGAAAGGTACTTTGTTTTCAGAGCCGCGCCCAGTCTTTCCCCCGGGGTTTTCTCCTCCGAGATAGGCATCATCTACCTCGACCCGGTTTGAAAGTCTGGTTGTGCTTTCTCGCTCAAACATGACCTGCATGAGCTTGTGCTTCATCCTCCAGGCCGCTGGATAGCTGATGCCAAGTAAACGCCTCAGTTCAAGGGTTGATACGTTATTCTTGTTCTGAGTCAGAAAGTACATGGCCTGAAACCAAATGGTCAGAGGAAGTTTCGTTGAGTGAAAGATCGTGCCCTCAGTCAACGACGTCTGTGTCCGGCAGTTGCAACACTGAAACACCCTCTGATCGTTACGTCGGTATCTGTAGTGCTGCTCACTGCTGCACTTTGGACACCGAAAACCTTCTGGCCAGCGAGCATCCTCAAGAGCTGCTTCGCACTGTTGCTCATCGCCATACTTGGCAAGGAGTTGATTCAGGCTCATGCCTGGCTGTAACTGAATTCGATTCATCTTCACGGTGTACCTCCAATAATTGGGATACCGTAAAGATACTACAGACATAAGTCACAATATGTCATACCCGGCTGGAAAGCCGGAGATTAGTACTACTCAGGTTATTATATACCCACCAGTTACATCATTTGCTGGGAGTTTATGATTCACAAGTGCCTTGATTACGTAAGGCGACAAATCAAGGCTTTCGGCCACCGTAGTAAACGTACGGCGTAAACATGACAACTCCATTCAATGCCAGTAGCAGCTGTCACAGCCGCAATTGATTTCTGGGGGATGACCATAAACGCCACTCCGCGACCAGGGAATACATAATCACCAGGGTACATAGCCCTGCGTAGCTTAAACATTTGATACAGATTGTCCGGTAGTGGCAGATAAAGCGGATTGTTGTTCTTCGTGTCAGGTGCAACAAACCATTTTTCCTGTAAGTTGACGTCCGGCCAGGCTACCGTGGTCATCAGGCATGAGACGTGATACGATGTTCTTCGTTAATTTGATCTTTGTTCTGCAGCTCATTGGGTTCACTTTCGTTTATGGGTTCCATATGGGTTCAATTGAAATAGTAATCACGTAGAACTGCGTACATGCATATAGCATCAAACCGCAGCAAATTCAATGTAGTAGTAACGGTGTATAACGTGATAAAACCGTGTAAATCACTTAAAACAAACTACGAATCCGTAGGTCGGGCGTTCGAATCGCTCCAGGCGCACCAATTAACATCGAATCTGAGTACTTCATCCTGAGTGCTCAGATTTTTTGTTTTGCGGAAGTTCCAGCCGCACACAAGCCAACTTCGCCGGATCACCCGTCTGCAAAAGAAAAAGTGCTGAAGTTTGAGCCCAGTGCCTACAACAAAGAGTATTACATGCCTATTTTTAAAAAATACTATTTTTTAATTATTGTGGTGGCACTCGCTGTTCCAGGCGCAGTGTTTGGCGAATGCAAAATCACTGATACAAATGGAAGATATGTCGTCGTATGTTCCGGCAAAGAATCTTCCGGAAACCCACCGTCTGTGGTATCAAAGCCGAAAGTGTGGAAGGTGGCGAATAGGGAGAATAGGGATAGGGAGAATAAGTCGCGCTTTGAATCTCAGGCTGTAATTGCCATGAACGAAGAAGAAAAGCGGATTATGGAGACAAACAATAAGCTTGACGGGTATCGGAGCAAGCGAAAACCCAGGGAGAAAGCCGGTGAAAAAAATGGTGGCGGGCGGTCAAATCCCAACAGCTGACTTTTCTGGATAGTGCCGATATTGAAACATAAATCCCGGCACCCTGTCTCTTCTCCGGACGTGCATCAAAAAAATCAAGGCCTCCTGCAAAGGAGGCCTTTTTGTTTGTGGCGAACATGCTGCATGTACTATGGTGAATTTATAGCTTGAACCTGCCAACCAGATGCTGAAGTTTGTCGGCTTCCCGGGACAGCTCTGAGGATGCGGAGGCCGTTTGTGCCGCTCCTTGAGCAGTCTGGCGGACAACACTGGTTATATGCTGGATGTTGGTCGTTATTTCTCCGGTTGTTGCCGTCTGCTCTTCGGCGGCGGTGGCAATCTGGCTTACCTGCATGGTTACGTCATTGATCTGGTTGAGAATCTGCTCCAGCGCCTGACCGGATCTCATGGAACAATCGGTCCCCTTCTCGACCTCGGCCACACCCTCTTCAATGGCAACGACAGCGCCCCTCGTTTCATTCTGAATAGCCTTGATCATATCGCCGATTTCGCGGGTCGCCCTCGTAGTCCGCTCGGCCAGTGCGCGAACCTCGTCGGCAACGACGGCAAATCCACGCCCCTGCTCTCCTGCGCGGGCAGCTTCAATGGCGGCATTGAGTGCCAGCAGGTTGGTTTGGTCGGCGATATCCTCAATTGTTCCGATGATCTCTCCGATCTGTTCGGATCGGGCCCCCAAGCCCTCTACCGTCGTGGACGCGTCCTTCACGCGATGCGCAATACGCTCCATGCCGGTTATGGTCTGTCTGACGACATCAGCTCCGGTACGGGCGGTTTCGCTGGCGTGGTTGGAAGCCTCTGCAGCGTTCAGGCAGCTGTGGGCAATATCGCTCGAGGTGGTAGCCATCGCTTCGCTCGCCGAAGATACGGAATTTGTCTGAGCCACAACTTCATCGGTTCCTGTGGCTATCTGCGTCGCATTGGCGTGGAGCTGCCGGGAGGAAACTGCAACATGATCCGACGATTGTGAAATCTGGGTGACGATATCGCGGATGGTATTTTGCAATGTGTCGATGGAGCGGATAATGGTGCTGATCTCGTTATTGCGCTTGGCGGCAATCGTCTGGGTCAGGTCACCATCGGTCATCCGAGTGAGATAGGCGATAATCCGTTTGAGTGCATCATTTACCGACCAGAACAGCAAACCGCTGAAAAAAGCGCCGAGCAGCACAAATATCGCGGTTGACAGAATGGAAACCGTCGAAGAGAGCATTCGCCCGGCTACGACCGCAAAGATGATGCAGAAGCTGTAGCAGAGAGAAAGAAGAACGATGCGGGTACGAATTCTCAGGTGCAGATAAAGGTCTAATAGAAAGTTCATGGCCGTTCTCCAAAGGGAAAATCAGATTATGTCAAAAATATCGAATGGTTCAAGATGTCAGTGCAGTAGTAAATAATAGGATAAAATATGATTTCAATAATGTGGATAATATCATAAACAGCTGATATTTCGACGCATATTCGTAATAGCATGAAACGGGCCGCCAGGTAAATCAAAACCTTTACGAAATCGATTGATTCTCTTTCTCCGGAATGACACTATCGGAATTGCACGTACCATGATGAGTTCAGGGGAGGATATAACTGATGGAACAACGGATCAACGAACTGGAGATGCGCTACATGCAGCAGGAGCACACCATTCAGGAACTGAACGAAATTATCTGTCGACAGGAGGTGATACTTGAAACCCTGAAACGGGATTTTGCGACGCTGAAGGAACAGCTTCTTGCGTTGTCGCCATCAGTATCGCGCGATGCCGATCAGGAAGAACCTCCGCCGCATTATTAGCACCCATTGCCGTCCGGCCTTTAGATACGTTAGAGGTATACTGTGTGCCGGGTGGCGGGGATACTGTCAAATTCTTTTGACTTTCATCCTTCCGGTCTGCTACAAATCTCACCACAATTGTTTCACCACACGGTTTTGGTGCCGTGCCCCGCAGGCACGGTTAAAAGGGAAGAGGGTGTAACTCCCTCGCTGTCCCGCAACTGTAACAGGCGATGAACGCCGCACGATGCCACTGGATATTTCCGGGAAGGCGCGGCCAGTAAGATGACCCTGAAGCCAGGAAACCTGCCATTCCGCTACTGTTTTGGGACCTCCGTGGAACGAGGGGCCGAAGCCTGATCGTATCTGATTACCCGGTTTTCGAGCCTCTGCCCCTTTCACGGACAGGGGCTTTTTTGTTATCGTATGCAACCTGCTGGAGGAGATCATGGCACAGACAATTTTCATTACCGGCGGAGCCCGCAGCGGCAAAAGCACCTTCGCGGAAAAACGGGCGCGGGAGTTCGGGGCACCGCTCGGCTATCTGGCAACGGCGCAGACGCTGGACGGCGAGATGGATGAGCGCGTCAGGCGGCACCGGGAACGGCGCGGCGCTGAATGGAACACGATTGAGGAGCCGATCCACCTGTCACAGGCGCTGGCGCGCTGCGATGGCCAGTATCAGGCTGATTCTGGTGGATTGCGTGACGCTCTGGCTTTCCAATCTGCTGTTCAAATATGAAGACGCCGGGGAAGAGATTGAAGAGCGGATTCATGGAGGATGTGCAGCGGCTGAAGAGTACGCTGCAGGGGATGGTAACGCCGGTGATTCTGGTCAGCAATGAGGTCGGCATGGGGATCGTGCCGGACAATACGCCTGGCACGACTGTTTCGCGACATCGCCGGTACGACGAATCAGATCCTGGCAGCTGCGGCGGATGAGGTGCATGTCGTTATCAGCGGGATTCCGTTGAAATTGAAATAATAGAGAAAAGGAGATGTTACATGGACATCATCAAAGACACACTCTCACCGCATCAAACCGGTCAGCCAGGAACTGCTGCAGCAGGCCCAGACGCAGGCTGGACAACAAGACCAAACCGCCCGGTTCGCTGGGGCGGCTGGAGGAGTTTGCCCGCCGCATCGTCGCCATCAGCGGCAACCCTGAATCCGGATCTTGCGAAGAAAGTCATCTTCACCTTTGCCGGAGACCACGGCGTCACGGAAGAGGGTGTTTCGCTGTATCCCCGCGAAGTGACCCCGCAGATGGTGCTCAACTTCCTGGCCGGCGGCGCCGGGGTCAACGTGCTGGCCCGTCATGTCGGGGCCGAGGTGCGGGTGGTGGATGTGGGGGTCGATTATGACTTTGCCGACATCGCCGGCCTGATCCACAAAAAGGTTGCCCGCGGCACGAAAAATTTTGCCAAAGGGCCGGCCATGACCCGCGACGAGACGCTGGCGGCCCTGACAGGTCGGCATCGAACTGGCCGATCAGTGCCGGGCCGAAGGGGTCGGACTGGTCGGCACCGGCGAGATGGGGATCGGCAATACGACGCCGTCATCGGCCATCATCGCGGCCATCTCCGGCAAAACGGTGGCCGAGGTGACCCATCGCGGCACCGGCATCGACGACGCGGCGCTGCTCAACAAGATCCGCGTCATCGAACAGGGGCTGGCGCTCAACAAGCCTGATCCGAACGATCCGCTGGATGTGCTGGCCAAGGTCGGCGGCCTGGAAATCGCCGCCATCGCCGGCCTGGTGCTGGGGTGCGCCGCCAATTCGATCCCGGTGGTGATCGACGGCTTCATCTCCACCGCCGGCGCCCTGATCGCCTCGGAACTGCACCCCAATGTGCGTGACTACATCTTCGCCGCCCACGAGTCGGTGGAGATCGGCCACAGTTTCATGCTGGAGCGGATCGGCGTCGAACCGATTCTGGATCTCAAATTCCGTCTCGGTGAAGGGACCGGTGCCGCCCTGGCCATGACGCTGATCGAGGCCGGAGTAAAGGTGCTGAAGGAGATGGCGACCTTCGAGCAGGCCGGGGTATCGCATTAATCATGCGCCTGTACATCATCGCCCTGCAGTTTCTGACCATCATCCCGCTCCCCTTCGACGTGCGCTGCGAGAAGGAGGATCTGGGACGGTCTACCGCGCTCTTCCCGCTGGCCGGATTGACGATCGGCGCGCCTGCTGGCCGGGCTGAACTGGCTGATTGCCCCCTGGCTGGCGCGGCCGCTCTGTGACGCCCTGCTGATTACCGCCCTGGCTGCAGTGACCGGCGCCCTGCATCTGGACGGTCTGGCCGATGTCTGCGACGGTCTGGCGGCACGCGGCGGCCGGGAACGCTTTCTGGCGGTCATGAAGGATTCACAGGTCGGGGCGGTCGGCGCGGTCGGGCTGGTGCTGGGGCTGCTGCTGAAATGGCAGGCGCTGGTGGCGGTGCCGGCCGGATTCAAGTGGCAGGCGCTGCTGCTCTTTCCGACCCTGGCCCGCTTCGGCCAGGTGCTGATGCTGACCGGAGCCCACCATGCCCGCCAGGATGGGCTGGGAGCGGCGATTGTCCAGGGAGCCGGTGGTGTCGGGCTGTTTCTGGCATTGGTAACCGCGGCAACCGCCAGCGCTGCTCTGCTCGGTTTCAACGGAGTTGTCGCGCTTGCTGCGGTCTGCCTGCTTGACCTGATGCCGGGCGGCTCTTTTTCCTGCGCCGCCTGGGGGGAGTAACCGGCGACACGGTCGGCTGTATCAACGAACTCAATGAAATACTGGTGCTGATAGTCATATCGGCACTGCCGCAGATCATATTCTAACTTACTAAAAGGATACCATCACATGCTGACCCAGATCGAATCCGCCCGCCAGGGCATCATCACCCCCCAGATGCAGCACCGTTGCCCTCAACGAAGAACTGACTCCGGAATACATCCGGCAGATGGTCGCCGAAGGCAAGATCGTCATCCCCTGGAACCACAACCGCAAACCGTCCCGCATCGCCGGCATCGGCAAGGGACTCTCCACCAAGGTCAACGCCTCCATCGGCACCTCCTCGGACATCATCGACTACGATGCCGAGGTCCGCAAGGCCCTGGCCGCCCAGGAATCGGGGGCCGACACCCTGATGGAACTCTCCGTGGGGGGCGACCTGGACCGGGTCCGGCGCGAGGTCATCGCCGCCGTGGATCTGCCGGTGGGCAACGTGCCGCTCTACCAGGCCTTCTGCGAAGCGGCCCGCAAATACGGCGACCCCAACAAGCTGGACGAGGAGATGCTCTTCGACCTGATCGAGCAGCAGTGCGCCGACGGCATGGCCTTCATGGCGGTGCACTGCGGCATCAACCTCTGCACCATCGAGCGGCTGCGCAAGCAGGGCTACCGCTACGGCGGCCTGGTCAGCAAAGGGGGCGTCTCCATGGTGGCCTGGATGATCGCCAACAACCGCGAAAACCCGCTCTACGAAAAGTTCGACCGGGTGGTCTCGATCCTCAAAAAATACGACACCGTCCTCTCGCTGGGCAACGGCCTGCGGGCCGGGGCGATCCACGACTCCTCGGACCGGGCCCAGATCCAGGAGCTGCTCTTCAACTGCGAACTGGCCGAGATCGGCCGCGACATGGGCTGCCAGATGCTGGTGGAAGGTCCGGGACACGTGCCGCTGGACGAGATCGAGGGGAACATCCAGCTGCAGAAGCGGATGAGCGGCGGCGCGCCCTACTACATGCTCGGCCCGATCACCACCGACGTGGCCCCCGGCTTCGACCACATCACCGCCGCCATCGGCGCGGCCCAGTCCAGCCGCTTCGGCGCCGACCTGATCTGCTACATCACCCCGGCCGAACATCTGGCCCTGCCCAACGAGGAGGATGTGCGCATGGGGGTCAAGGCGGCCAAGATCGCGGCCTACATCGGCGACATGAACAAGTACCCGGAAAAGGGGCGCGAGCGCGACAAGGAGATGTCCAAGGCCCGCCGCGACCTGAACTGGGAGAAACAGTTCCAGCTGGCGCTCTACCCGGAGGACGCCCGCGCCATCCGCGCCAGCCGCACCCCGGAGGACGAGGACACCTGCACCATGTGCGGCGATTTCTGCGCCTCGCGCGGGGCGGGCAAGCTGTTTGCCTGCGATCTGAAGGGCGACAAGATTTAGCACTAACAACGGTTTCCTTCTCCCTGAGACTCGGGCCTAAGAGAAGGTGGCCAAAGGCCGGATGAGGGGGCAGCAGTGCCATATAATCCAACTCTGCCCCCTCACCCTAGCCCTCTCCCTCATGGAGAGGGGACAATTCCCCAGTTCTGAAAGTTGCCACTTACAGTGAAAATCCTCCCCTCCGACAACTCCTACAGCACCTTCTGTGACCTGACCAGCGGCTACCGCATGTTCTGCGTCATGGCAGAGGCGCTCCGTTCGGGCATCATCGACCTGTTGGAGGAGGGGGAGCGCACCCTTGAGGAACTGCTGGCAGCGACCGGGCTGAAACCGGAGGAGGGGCGGCGCTTCATCGAGCTGCTGGTGAATGTCGGGCTGCTGGAACAGTATGACGGGCAACTCTTCCTGTCGCGCTTCAGCAGGAGCTATCTGAGCCGGTCGAGCGCCACCAGTCAGCGCCATGTCCTCGAGTTCGAACCGACTCTGATGGAGAACTGGCGCAAGCTGGGAACCGTGCTGCATGAAGGGCAGGGTGCATTGATCAGCGAACAGTCGCCGGACGAATACCGGGAGCGGCTGCAGCTCTTCCAGCAGGCCATGACCGAGGCGGCGCAGGTCCGCTCACGGGAGTTGTGGGATGCCGTCACCCTGCTGCCGGAGCGTGGCACCATCATCGACATCGGCGCCGGGGACGGCACCTATCTGCGCGAGTTTCTGGCGCGGCATCCGCTGTGGCAGGGGATCGCCTGCGACCTGCCGGACGTCTGTGCGCAGGCTGCAACGGACGCAATCCCGGAAAACCTGAGTTTTCATCCCTGCAACATCCTGGACCGGCAGGAGTTGGCCGAACTCGTCGCCGGCCATCGCGCCCAGGCCGATCTGCTGCTCTTCTCCAACATCTGCCACTGCTACGGTCCGGCCGAAAACGAGGCCCTGCTGCTTCAGGCCGGGGAGTTGCTGGCGGAGGACGGCCTGCTGATCGTCCACGACTTCTACCGGGACGCCAACAGCTTCGGCGCGCTGTACGACCTGCACATGCTGGTCAACACCTATAACGGCCGCAGCTACACCACCGCCGAAACCGCCGCGATGCTGCAGAGCGCCGGATTCGGACATCATGACGGTGATCGAGCTCCCCTCCCGCTCTCTCGCCATCGTCGCCACCCGCAATCAGCCATACCGTGGGCATTCGTCCCTCTTCTCCCTGAAAAAACAGGCCGCTGCTCTCGGTTTCTTTGCCGCCGTCGAGCTTGACCCGGCCAGCATCAAGGCCGAGGCGTGGGTCAAGGCCAAGTGCGCCTACGGCTGCTCGCAGTACGGCAAGCGGTGGAGCTGTCCGCCCCACGCGATGGATCAGGCCGGTTTCGAGGAGCTGCTGGGGTGCTATTCGCGGGCGCTGCTGGTAGCCGGACAGCCGCCGCTCCGGGATTTTCAGGAAAAACTGTTGGGGTTGGAGAAGGAGGCGTTTCTGGGCGGATTCAAGAAGGCGCTGGTCTTCAGCGGCGGTCCCTGCTGCTGGTGCGAGAGCTGTGATGACACGAATGTGTCGTTTTCCGGAGAAGCGGCGCCCGTCACTGGAATCGTGCGGCTGCGATGTCTTCGCCCTGGCGGAGAGCTGCGGCATCCCGGTCGCCCCGCTGCGCAACAGCGATGATTTTGTGCAGTATGTCGGGTTGTTGCTGGTGGATTGACACGTTGCGCTGTTTGTTTTGACACGCCTGGTTGTCGCCATTTTGTTTAGAAGCTTTCCCGACTTTACTTCCCGATAATCCCTGCCACTGCTCCGCTGCAAAAGGCGATAAGCCAACTTGTATAGATGGTCAGGCTCACCCGGTGAAAGAGACGATTCACCGTTTCGGCCCGTCGGACCATACTCGCAATGAATGCCAGCAAGAAATGAAATGCCATGCCGGCCAGCGAAGCAATGCCGACCACTATGTGCCACTCAGGCACTACGCCGTTGGCAAGGCCGTAGAGCAACATCAGGTGTGTCCCCAGGTAGTCGCACACAAGGCCGACCCCGAAAGTCAGCAGATGCTTTCGATGGAGTCCCCGCCTGCGGGCGCTAAAAACGGCCCAGGTGTAGAAGAACAGGGCGAGGTTCATATAGATCACGGCTTGAAGTAGCATAGGATAAGGGGTTTCGGCTGACCGGCCAGTTTTTTCGGTCGTGCCAATGGTTGGGATTTGATTTAAGATCGTTGAACAGTACCTGCCTTGCTGTTCAACCAGTTATCACCTTCAGTAATTATTAACGTTTTCGAGAAATTTTCCCATCAGAGGCACATTCTGAGTGTCTCCTTGTTTGAGGTTCAAACACCTCAACGTTTACCTCATGCAATAACAGTTATCACCTTACGCCGGTGTTACCGCCCTGTCAACGTGACAGCACTTACGCCTAAACTTGTCTGTCCACGGTGTATTTCGAGGACAACGGGTATTACAAGGACGAAATGATCGTATCTTGACATCGCCGCCCATATCTCGGATAACAATCTCATGAAAATCGTCATCGTCGAAAACCCCCGCCCCCTGACCATCGAGCATTACAACGATGTGGCCAATGCGCCGCTGTCGGCCAGCCTGAACAGCGGCTACGCGCTGGCCGTCGCCCGCCGGGCCGGGTGGGATACGGCCTATCTGGATTTCAGCTCCGGGAGTGAGGATGCAGCCGCCATCGCGGCCAGCATTCTGGCCGAATCTGGCGATATTGTCCTCTTCCACTGGGTCTACTCCTGGGGACATGAAGAAGCTTGTCCGTTCTGTCATCGATCTGCTGCGCCGGGAAAGCGCCGCCCCGCTGGGGGCCTTCGGCCTGTTTCCTTCCCTTTCCCGCACACCGTCTCCTGCAGTTCGCCCCGCAGCTTGACTTCATCCTGGCCGGAGAGTTCGAGGGCGACACTGGCGGAGCTATTGTCGTCTTTACGGGGCGCGGCACTCGATTGCGGCGCTGCCCGGTGTCGCCCTGCGCGACGGAGGAGTTCGTGCCGCGCCCGTTGATCACCGATCTTTCCCGGTTGCCGGTGCCGGATGACGTGGGGGCCAACTGCGACTACGCCACCCTGAACATCGCCGCCAGCCGCGGCTGCTACGGCGAGTGCAGCTTCTGCTTCATCCACCGCTTCTACGGCTGCAGTCGTCGCCGGGTTCGTCGATGCGGCTTCGCTGGAACGGGAACTGGAAATGCGTCTGGCGCGGCGCGATATCAAGAGTCTCTACTTCATCGATCCGACCTTCGTCGGCCAGGGAGACAGGGAGCGGGAGCGGGTCGCGGAGATCGGACGCCTGGCAGAGCGCCTCGGACTCCCCTTCGGTTTCGAGACACGGGTGGACAGCATCGATGAGCGGCTGCTGACGGCCTTGGCGGTTAATGGCGCGACCTCGGTGTTTCTCGGCATCGAGTCCGGCTCCGACGCGGTGCTGACGCGGATCGGCAAACGGATCAACACGGAGCAGATCCGCAGTGGGGTGCGGATCGTCCGGGAGAGCGGGATGCAGCTGACTATCGGCTTCATCATGTTCGAACCGGATACCACCCTGGCCGAACTGGAAGAGAACTACACCTTTCTCGACGGGCTGGGGCTGCTGACCGACCATGACCTGACCGCCAATCTGCTCTACCACAACCAGATCGTGCTGTACGGTTCGGCGGCCTGGGAACGCTTCGAGCGGGAGGAACGGCTGCTGGTGGACGAGCAGCTTCCCTTCGAGGCCCGCTACCGGTTCAGGGACGACCGGGTGGGGCTGGTCTGTGCGGCGATGGGACGACTGACATCCGAATACTTCACGCGAATGGACACTATCCGGCGGGATGGCGCCGACACCGATGAGTCCCGGTGCAACCCGTTGAATCCGGGAACTCCGGAACAGTTCAACGGGGAAGAGGCCAATCTCCTCCTGAAAGATGCCTTCCGGGCATTCTGTTCCGCCGCCGAAAACCAGCTTCCACAACACTTTTCCGGGGTGGAAAAAAGTTATATACTGCAACTGCAACGGATCCTTGTTTGAAACTACATGGCAGCAGAGGAGAACCGCACCGATGACACCGCATACCCGAATTTATCTGATCCGCCACGGCCAGGTGGCCGGTTTCGACGAGCCGCGTTACAACGGCCAGACCGATGTCGCGCTGACCGATTACGGCGTTGAACAGTACCATCGCCTCAAGGAACGTCTGGCGGATGCAAAAATATCGGCCTGTTATACGAGCGATCTGTCGCGCTGTACGACCGGTGCCGGCATCATCTGCCAGCTGTTCGGCATCGAGCCGGTTGCCCGTCGTGAACTGCGAGAGTTGAACATCGGCGTCTGGGAAGGGCTGACCTGGCAGGAAATCAAGACCACCTGGCCGGACGACTGGCAGGCGCGGCTGGCCGACCTGGTCAATTACCGGGTGCCGGAGGGAGAAAACCTGCTGGATGTCGAGGCGCGGGTCATGCCGGTCATCAGTGAGGTTGTGGAACGACATAAAGGGCAGGAGGTGCTCGTGGTCGGGCATGGCGGGGTCAACCGCATCGTGCTGCTGAACGCCATCGGCGCTCCTCTGGCCGGGATGTTCAACATCGAGCAGAGCGTACGGCTGTCTGAATATCATCGACTATTATGCCGATGGCCGGGCAACGGTGAAGCTGTTGAACGGGTAGTTTATAAGAAAAATACATGTTGTCTTGATTGTGTCTTATGTTGTGGTGTATGGTCTATGGACCGTCGATGCAACAGAGCGTGCCGCGCCATGAAGTTGCGCATTCAAGGGGGCCCTGCAGAGTTATGAAGCGTGATGCGGAATATCATCTGTGACAACACGGAGTTGCTCGAGACTATCGAAACGGCTCCTCCCCGGATGGCAGCCGGCGAGCCGATTGTGGCGAAAATGCCGGTTACATCTTTTGGCGCCCGGACATGAGCCTGAAAACCAAGATCGCAGTTGCCGTCTCCTTTCTGTTCGTCCTGTTTGTTACCATCGCCTTCTATTTCACCTTCGCCTACTTTGAGCACACCTTCAAGAAATCCATAACCACCCAACAGTTTTCCTTCATATCAAGTCTTGCGGACAATATCGATGATAAGCTCAGCATCGCACATAATTCGCTTAAGGCGGTCGCCGCGATCGCTCCCGGTGATGTGTTCGTCGATGCGGACAAAGGTCAGCGGTTCCTCGACGAAAATGTCGCTCTGCTCTCTCTCTTCGATAACGGCATCTTCTTCATAAACAAAAATGGCAGACTGGTTGCCGAGAGCCCTTACCGGCAAAATCGCCGTGGCAGGGATCTGGCATTCCGCGAATGGGTGCAAAAGACTGTCGCCGGCCGCAAGCCATACATATCCGAACCATACATATCCACTCACAATCCTGGTCAGCCGGCAATCGTGATGACCGTGCCGATCTTTGACAAAAATGGGACCTTGACCGGTATGATGAACGGGAGCCTGAATCTGCTGGGGGACAACTTCCTGGCCGATCTGTCCAAAACGAAAATCGGCACGTCCGGGTACCTTTTCATTGCCGACATGAACCGGACGCTGGTCGCGTATCCGGACAAGAACAGGATCATGAAGCCTGCGGCGCCTCCAGGGGCGAACAAACTGGTCGATCTGGCATTCAAGGGGTTCGAGGGGAGCGGCGAGACAGTTACCTCCGACGGGGTCCCCATGCTCACCTCGATAAAACATCTGCGCACGGCCTCATGGTTTCTGGGAGCCAACTACCCCAGATCCGAAGCATATGCCCCGCTTGAGAGGGCAAAGCACTATTTTGGTATCGCATTCGTTGTCTGTACGGTTGCCATGCTGCTCATCACCTGGTTTATTGTGAAGCATTTAATGTCACCGCTGGCAGTCGTGACCAGCCATATGAAACAGCTGCCGAAAAAAAATGCGGAAGAACGGCAGATCAAGATGCAGACCACGGATGAAATCGGGATACTGGCAGCAACGTTCAACTCAATGCTGGACACTCTGGACCGGCAGCAGAAATCGCTGCATGAACAAACAATCATGCTGGAGCAGGAAATTGCGGAACGGCAGAAGACACAGGAGGCATTGGCAGTCAAGCAGCAGCAGCTGGAGGCGTTGAACGGTTCGCTGGAGGAACGCATTGTCAATTCGCTGCACGAGATCCGACAGAAGGATCAGATGCTTATCCAGCAGAGTCGCCAGGCAGCCATGGGTGAGATGATCAACAACATTGCCCACCAATGGCGGCAACCGCTCAATAATCTCGGTTTGATCATTCAGAATATCAAGTTCAGTTTCGAGCTGGGGCAGCTCACTCTGGAAGAGCTGACGGTCGAAAATGCCAAGGCGATGGATACCATCTCGTTTATGTCCCGTACTATCGACGATTTCCGTAATTTTTTCCGTAATGACAAACAAAAGGTAGTCGTTTCGGTTATTGACCTGCTGAACAGGGCGTTGGATCTGGTATCAGCCAGCTTTCAGCACCTCAATATCTGCATGGACGTCGAGGTGCATGACAGCGTAACCGCATTCGGGTATCCCAACGAATATTCCCAGGTGATACTGAACATTCTGAACAATGCCAAGGATGTATTCGTGGAACGCGCAGTGTCTGCCCCCTGCATCCGGATCAGGGCTTTTGGCGAAGAGGGGCGCTCCGTCGTGACGATTGGGGATAATGGCGGCGGAATAGACGAAAATATACGTGCACGGATATTCGATCCATACTTCAGTACCAAGGAGGTTGGAAAAGGAACCGGTATCGGCCTGTACATGTCCAAGGTCATCATCGAGCAGAACATGGACGGTCTCCTGACAGCGCAGAATATTGAAGGGGGCGCCGAATTCAGGATAGAAATCCCTTCCCGTATGGTCGCCGACGGGCAAGAAAGGCCTTCAGTCTTCGACTGATCAAGCCGAACCGCTGAAAGAGCATGACGAAACGGAGTATTACCCGCAATCCGGTTAACTATTCACACTCCCGGCTTCCGTATCTCCACATGCAGCTGATTTCGGCGTTTTTACGCTTTTTACCAGTCAGCACCCTGGATTTTTCTCCTTCCGTGCGTTCTCATGAAAAAATGCATCGGCCATCTGGTATTTGCAGTAAAAGTGAGTTACTATACGCCCGCTTTCCAATTCATATAGATATCTGTTGTCGGCACTGTCATGTCGCCGTCTGCATCCCGGACCGCCAAAATGTCCCATCTTTCCCAATCCATCGATTACAGCCGCTACTTCAGCCAGCAGCAGAAGGTCTACCTGGTTAACATGTCGGCGGAGCGCAACAGCGAGATCTACGAGTCGCTGAGCGGCGTTGTCATCTCCAGTGACATGGATTCACTTGAGCTCATGATCATCCATGGCGGACAAGGTACGCACGACGATGAAGTTGGAAAAGTAACCTACAAGCTGACAAGCGAGGCTTTGGGGAGCGGTATCCAGGTGCTGGCCGACCTGACCGGCATCGTCTCAGGCAATATTTTTCAATTCCGTATGCATGGCACGCTGGAGATGTTCCAGCGCCGCATCGTCCCACGTGTTGACCTGACAGCAAAAATCTTTCATCTGCGCGGTAATCATCCGCTCGCACTCTTCCGAAGGGAGTGGAAGAAGATTATGGAACGTCTGCGCAACAATGAGGTGCTGCCGGGGCTTGTTCTGCAGGAGACCGAGATCAATCTGAGCGCCGGTGGGATCAGGCTTACCGTTGATGCAAGCAGTCGACCGACCCCGCTCTCCATGTTTTTTGTCGCGGTGGATGAAGGTCTACCGGTGTGCGCTCTGGCGGAAACCGTCTGGGAACAGCGTGTGGATGAGGTGGTGCGCTGCGGATTTCGTTTTATTCATATCCTCAAGTCTGATCAGGAGCGCATCAACAGCTTAATCAGCGATATGACTAGAATAAATGGCGGCACCCCTCTGGACTATAAGCGCAACTGGGTGCTGGTGGACAAGATGGTGGCGGATGCCCGCAAGCCCGGGTGAATACGGAGCCATACTACTTCATAAAAAAACCGATCGCTTTTGACACAATGCCAAAAAGATCGGGGTCTGCATTCCGTAACGAGCCGTCGTACAGGTCGAAACCCGAATCATCCGGATAAACCCTGCCCGAGGCTGATTGGGCCCGTATGGTGCGTTTCTCACGCTCCAGTTCCCGTTCTTCGGTGTGTTTAAGCTGCTCCTGCCGCTCCTGCTGCAGCAGTCTGCCCCCCGCCTTCATCCATTCGAAAAGATGTCTCAGCTCTCCACCGTCAAGCCATACGCCGTGTTCTTTACAGCGGTCTACAACGACTCCGCTTTTTGTCCCGAAGTTGACCCGGTTCATGATCTTGCTGCAGACCGGGCATTTGATGTAGGTTACACCGTAGTCGCCGGTTTGTGTCGTCTTGTTGATGCTGTCCAGACGGCTCCGGTCAATCGTGAAGACATTGGTAACAGCCGCTTCCAGCAGCGTTTCCAGTTCATTCGGATCAAAGAAGAGCCCCAGACATTCGTCACAGCGTTCGATCAGAAATCTGCCGTTCACATTCAGGTCGATGGTTTTCAGACTGATACTGCAGCGTGGACAGATCCGCTCCGATTCACATTCATGGGTCGTATAGTAATTAATCCCTTTAAGGTCGATGTCGTTGCGGCTGCCGCAGTAGTCGCATCGGATTGAACCGTCCGGCAATGGGGCTGAACAGTTGGTGCAGTTTGCCACGGGAACTCCTTTGAGTAGATTAAAACCGTTAGTCCTGGATAGGTTTATTCAGGTAACGGCGGTGGGGTGGCTTGCAGGGTCGTTGTTAACTCGCCGAACGATTCGGCTTTTTCCCATGCAGTCATTCCCTGTTTCCACAGCAAGGTGTTTCTGGTTACTGATCCGGCCTGTATGTACCCGGTGAGCGTGTGCAGGTCGAATGGTCCTTTCTTCGTGCCATTTTCACCGACATAATACCTGCTCTCCTGCTCTTCCGCGGGCAACGGCGGCGGAGTCCCAGGGGCCGGCCCTTGCGGTGTGGCCATGATTTTCCCCAGCTGGTTTGCCATCGCAAAGCCCATTCCCATCCCAACTCCTGCCGAGGCGTCGCCACCCTGGTTTTTTGCCGCGGCTTCCATGGCTTGTGCCGTCTGGAACTTTACGTAGTTGTCGAGGTTGCCGACAATGCCCATGCTGCTCTTTTTATCGAGCGCTTCTTCAACTTCGAGCGGCAGGGAAATATTCTCGATCAGGAGCTTGGTTACCTCAAGGCCGTATTCAAGAAATTCAGGGGCGATGTTCTTCGCCAGGAGCGCCGACAGTTCATTGTAATTGGCGGCCAAATCAAGCAGCGGGATGCCGCATTCTCCGAGCGTGTCGGCAAATCTGCTCACGATCAGATTCCGCAGCTGTTCACTGATGTCGTCAAGCGTGAAATGCCCGCCTGTGCCGACTATTTCCTGTATGAATGTTGCCGGATCGCTTACCCGTACGACATACGTGCCGAATGACCGGAGGCGGACGGGGCCGAATTCCCGGTCGCGGAGTATGACGGGGTTCTTGGTCCCCCATTTGAGGTTGGTAAAATTCCGGGTGTTGACAAAGTATACTTCAGCTTTGAACGGACTCTGAAACCCGTATTTCCACCCCATGAGCGTAGTGAGAAGCGGGAGGTTCTGGGTGGTCAGCCGATACTGTCCGGTGGTAAATACGTCGGCAATCTTGCCCCTGTCCACGAAAACGGCGGCCTGTGCCTGCCGGACAATCAGCTGCGCCCCATGCTTGATCTCATTTTCAAACCGCGGAAACCTCCAGACCATCGTATCGCTTGAATCGTCGGTCCATTCGATGATGTCCAGTAATTCTGATGTGGCTTTCTCCCATAACGTCATGGTGTTCCCCCTTGCTTATAGATCCATCGTTACATTAACCGGTACGGCTAATGCGTCACATATTAACGTAAAGTTAGCTGAGATCAAGCAAGAATCTGCTTGTTACCGCGTCAAGATGATTTTAGAATGGAACAAGACGTACCAGGAAAGGAATTATCGATGAAACCACGAGCTCCCAGAACTGTCATCCTGCCGACCGCCGAACAGGCGGCCGCTATGGTCAAAAAGATGCGCGGCGAGGTTGACAGCAATGAGAACTATCGCACGAAATCGTTGAAAATCCACGGGGCGATTTGTGCCAAGTGCGGCCGGGAGTTCGATCAGGCCAGCTTGAATCTCTTGACCGTTCACCACAAGGACGGTAATCACCACAATAATCCGCCCGATGGTTCAAACTGGGAGAACCTCTGCACCCATTGCCATGACGACGAACATTCACGCGGAGTGCTGGGGGAGTATTTTTCCAAGGTTACCTGAAATTCTGATAAATCAGCCGCCCGACCAGGACCAGTACCATCGTGATAAACACCGGCCTGATAAAGGCGGTGCCACGTGTGATGACCAGTTTTGATCCGACCCGCGCCCCGAGAAACTGCCCGACCCCCATCACAATTCCTTCAACGAACCGTACCTGTCCGACTGAGAGAAAGAAGATCAACGCCACAAAGTTGCTGGTGAAGTTCATGACCTTGGTGGTGGCGGTGGCACGCAACATCGAGTGACCGAGCAGCATCATCAGCGCCATCGTCCAGAACGAACCGGTTCCCGGCCCGAAAAAGCCGTCATAAAAACCGATGACAAGTCCGAACAGCAGGTAGAACGGACCGGACTTCATCCGGGCGTGGGAATCCTCCGCGCCAAGGCGCGGCGAAAGCAGGGTATAGACGGCAATTGCCGCCAGCAGCCAGGGGATCAGTTGTTTAAGGACCGTTGCGTCGAGGAGTTGCACCGCCCAGACGCCAAGCGCCGCGCCAGTCGTTGTCCAGATGATACCGCCCCAGCAGTCGCTCAATGTTACGGTGCCGGCCCGGACAAAATGGAGCATGGCGCTGCCGGAACCGAAGGATGCCTGGAGTTTGTTGGTGCCGAGTGCAACCTGAGGGGGGAGACCGATGCCCATCAGGACCGGAACGGTGATCAGCCCGCCGCCGCCGGCGATGGAGTCTACCAGTCCGGCGACGAAGGCGGCTCCGAAGAGCAGTGGCAGGAGGATTTCAGGAGTCACAGTGGGCTATATCGCTTTGGATCATGACAGACGCCAGGATAACGTCATTTTCTGTCAGGCCAGTAACTGCCCCCCGTCAGGGTGGCGGTGATGCTTCCTACTACGACTTTTGATTTCATCTGTACCGGTATCCGGCGGTCATCGTCGGTCAGCCAGATAAACATATCCGACGTCCGGGCAAAAATCCCCTCCGATTTCAACAGCGGCTTGATGACGATGGTTTTGAATCGTCCCAGAGGGGTGATGATTTCTTCCCGGCGCAGCACCTTCACTTCTGTGTTCCAGAGCCGGTTGCAGTCGTAAATATCGATAAAATACGACGTGCCGACCTGTAACGGGATCGTGCGGAAATAGAAAAAACTGGAAAGGGTGTCGTACGTCCGTCTGGAAATGGCCTGTGTTTTCTCACTCTTTTTGAGGTGATCGATGGTTGTTACTTCCATCTTTTGGCGGTCAAAACGGGCTTCCCGGTTGGTTATCGTCCTGCCTTCGTGTTTTTGCTCATGATACAGATGCGGGGAACCGATGTATAGCGGGGAAGAGCCTGATGTCAGAAATGATTCAATCCGGTCATTCACCGGAAAAAAGAAGCGCAGCCAGTCGGCGGACCGTGCCGTGGAAACGATCTGTATCTGATTGTTGAACTGCTTGACCTCCTGGACGGCGTGCCCGGCGGGAACTCCGGAATAGGCGAGTTCAAACTCCAGCCGCTCCGGGATCGAGAACGCAGCCGCAGTGTCAGCGAGGTTGGGCAGGAGTGCTGCTACCCACACGCTTATTGCTATATATACAAAGTATTTTCTCAGCATTCCCTTGCCCCTTGCCTACGCCTGACCGCCGACCTGTGACTGCTCAAAATCGGTGCGGGCCTTGTGCATTTCTTCGACTTCCCGCAGTTTATCCCCCATCCAGGCATGGAATATCTTGGCATTCTCGTAACTCATGACGACACCGGTATCAATAAAACGAACCATGCTGTTGGCCAGGTCTTTGGGCTCTACACCGGTTTCGCGACCGATTGCGCCTTCAGGTGTGATTTCATGTGAAATGGTATCCGGCAGCGGCTGGCGCTCAAGATAAAAGTTAATGACCATTTCGCCGCGCGGTGAAAAGCCCCCCTGGGCTCCATTGACGTACGAGGGATTATACCCGTAATTGAATACATATTTGAAGGTTAATTCCGGTTTCTTGCTGCTCATCTGTCTCTTCTCCTTGCGTCTGCTGAAGTGGTGATGGTCGTTAATGAAGCATCAGACTACCTACCATAATCGGGAGGTCATGGAAAATAATTTCTTGCAATCCCGGCGGCCGGGGTTATAAAAACTACAAGGAAGTCATTCGCTTCACTCTAATTATGGAGGTATCAGTATGAAATGTCTCGCCAAAACTGCTCTGATGGTTGTCTCGCTGCTGTTGTCTGCCGGTCCGGGCTTTGCCGCTGATGTAAAAGCCGATGCGAAGGCTCCGGTCGCTGCCGCTAAAGATGCTGCGAAAAGCAAGGCTGCCGATGCGAAAGCCCCGGTCAAGGCCAAGCTCGTCGATATCAACAGCGCCACCGAAGCCGAACTGAAGGCCGTCCCCGGAATCGGTGATGCCTACGCCGCCAAGATTATTGCCGGCCGCCCGTACGCCAACAAGGCCCAGCTCAAATCCCGCAATATCCTGCCGGGAAACGTCTATGAAAAGGTCAAGGATCTGATCATCGCCAAGCAGCTCAAAAAATAACACCGGGCTTTGCATACATCCATTCAGACGGGGCATCCAATTCGGGAGCCCCGTTTTTTTTGTGTTCCAGACCTTGTAAACCTTGACTTTACAGCCGGGATACCTGCTATTTGTGAGCTGCTATTATATGAAGCAAGGAGTTGTAATGAAACCGCTTTTTCTGAACCCACCCACCTTCGAGGACTTTGACGGCGGCGCCGGTGCCCGTTATCAGGCATCCCGCGAAGTAACCTCATTCTGGTATCCCACCTGGCTCTGTTTTCCTGCCGCGATGATCGAGGGCAGCCGCGTGGTGGATGCCCCGGTGCAGAAATTCGATCTTGAGAAGTGCCTGAAAATCGCCAAGGATTTCGACATGGTGGTGATGTACACCTCCACCCCGACCCTGATGATCGATATCGAGACCGCCCGCCGCATCAAAGAGGTCAAACCGGGCATCGTGACCGTGCTGACCGGACCGCACGTCACGATCCTGCCGGAGGAATCGCTGCGTGCCGGCAAAGGCGCCATCGACATCGTCTGCCGCGGCGAGTTCGACTATTCCACCAAGGAGCTCTGCGAAGGGCGCGACTGGAACACGGTGGACGGCATCAGCTTCATGCAAGGACGGACAAGGTCGTCCATACCGCCGACCGCCCCATGATCGAGGACCTGGATGCGCTGCCCTTTGTGGCGCCGATCTACAAACGCGACCTGCCGATCAGCGAATACGTCATTCCGCACTTCAAGAACCCCTACGTCTCGATCTACTCCAGCCGCGGCTGCCCGTCAAACTGCATCTACTGCCTCTGGCCCCAGACCTTTTCCGGCCAGCGCATGCGCACCCGCAGCCCGCAGAATGTCTACGAAGAGGTCAAGTGGATCACGGACAATATCCCCGAGATGCGCGAACTCTCCTTTGACGACGACACCTTCACCGCCAACCGGCAGCATGCCCGGGAGATTGCCGAGCTGATCAAGCCGCTGGGCATCTCCTGGACGATCAATGCCCGGGCCAACTGCGACTACGAGACCCTCAAGATCATGCGCGAAGCCGGACTGCGCCACGTGGTGGTCGGCTTTGAAAGCGGCAACGACCAGATCCTCAAGAACATCAAGAAGGGTGTCACCAAGGAGCAGGCCATCCAGTTCACCAAGGACTGCAAAAAACTGGGACTCTCGATCCACGGCGCCTTCATCATGGGACTGCCGGGCGAAACCAAGGAGACCATCCGCGAGACCATCGAGTTTGCCAAGACACTGGATCTCAACTCGATCCAGGCCTCGCTGGCCTCCCCCTATCCCGGCACCGAGTTCTACACCATGTGCAAGGAACAGGGCTGGATCACCTCGGACAGCTTCCTGGACGAGAGCGGTCACCAGAAATGCGTGATCAACTACCCGCACCTCTCCAATGCCGAGATCTTCAATTCGGTGGAGGAGTTCTACGACAAGTTCTACTTCCGCCCCAAATACATCCTGCGCAGCATCGGCCGGATGATCGTCGACGGCGACGAACGCAAGAAACTGCTCAAGGAAGGCAAACAGTATCTGGCCTACATGCGCAAACGAAAAGAGTCCTGTTCGGACTGCAAATGAAACGATCTGAACTCATCATCACCTCTGACGACTTCGGCCTTTCCAGCGGTGTCAACCGGGCGGTCGAACAGGCCTGGCAGGACGGCATCCTGACCTGCGCCTCGATCATGCCGGGTGCGGCGGCCTTCGACGAGGCGGTCGAGATTGCCCGGCGCAATCCCGGCCTGCAGGTCGGGCTGCACCTGACCCTGGTACAGGGCCGCTCGGTTCTGCCGCCAGCCGCAGATACCCGGCCTGGTGGATGCCAACGGCAATTTCAGCGACAACCCGGTGACGGCCGGTATGCGTTATTTTTTCGACAAGGGGCTCTACAGCCAGCTGAAGCGGGAGATCGAGGCCCAGATCGTAGCGGGTGCTCGACGCCGGCATCCCGCTGTCGCATATCGACGGCCATCTGAACATCCATCTGCACCCGACGGTGTTCAGGATTCTGACCGAACTGATGCCGCGCTACGGCATCACCAGTTTCGCGCTCTCCCGGGAACGGCTCTGCCCACAACCTGCAATTTGACCGGGAGCGGCTGTTCGGCAAGACTGTTGAAAGATTATCTTCGGCTCTCTGACCAATCACGCCCGCCCTGAACTTGACCGGACTGGGCATCCGGTACGCCGTGGAGGTCAAAGGGGTGCTCAATTCGGGGCGGATGACCGAGGAGTATATCCTGAACATCCTTGACGGTCTGCAGGATGGCCTGACCGAGATCTATTTCCACCCCGGCATGCTGCCGGATGCCGAAATCAGCCGCCGCATGCCGGATTACCGCCATCAGGAGGAGCTGGCCGCCATCACCAGCCCGCTCGTCAGGGAGCGGCTGGCTGAGTTGCAGATACAGGTACAAAACTATCGTGGAGACGTAAAATGCTGAAGACATTGATTGTCATGTTGATGGCCATAACCGCCGGGGCGGTCGGCGATATCTTTCTGACCCAGGGGATGAAGGCGACCGGCGATATCTCGGCCATGAGTTTGCGGCAGATCATCGATACGGTACTGAGGGCTCTGACCAACTGGCGCCTGATCCTTGGCACGGCGATGCAGGCGGTGTATTTCGGCCTCTGGCTGGCGGTGCTGTCGTGGGAGGATCTTTCGGTGGCCCTGCCGCTTCAGGCGCTCAGCTATCTCGTGGTGGCCTTTCTGGCGCAGTGGTTTCTTGGGGAGCATGTCAGCGGTATGCGCTGGGCCGGCATCTGTCTGATCTGCGTCGGTGTCGCCCTGGTAACGAGAAGCAGTGTAATTCAGTAGTCATAGGAGGCACGTGATGTTGAATGTACGTAAAATCGCCTTTATCGGCGGCGGCAACATGGCTGAAGCAATTATCAGCGGGCTGTTGCGTGAGGATGCCGGCGTCGGTATCTGTGTCGCGGAAATCAATCCCAAACGGCGGGACGAGCTGACGGCACAATTTCCCACCGTGCAGGTTGTTGCCGATGCGGCAGAAGCGGCGCAGTGGGGCGAGGTCGTTATTCTGGCGATCAAGCCGCAGCAGGCGGAGAGCGTTCTTGACCTCATTGAACGGGTTGTTACCCCCCAGCAACTGGTGATTTCAATCATGGCCGGGATACCGAGTGTAAAGATCGAAGCCAACCTGATTCCCGGTTGTCGTGTTATACGGGCGATGCCCAATACTCCGGCTCTGATCGGTGCCGGGGCGACCGCCGTCTGCTCCGGTCGCAAAGCCTCAACGGACGATCTGGATCTTGCCCGGCAGATTTTTGCCCTGATCGGGGTTGCCGTCTCCGTGGAGGAGAAGCTGATGGATGCCGTCACCGGACTTTCCGGCAGTGGCCCGGCCTATGTGTTTACCTTCATCGAGGCACTCTCCGATGCCGGTGTCAAGAATGGTCTGCCGCGTGATGTGGCCACCCAGTTGGCTGCCCAGACGGTGCTTGGCGCGGCCCGGATGGTTGTCGAGACCGGCGAGCATCCGAGCCTGCTGAAGGAAAAGGTGACGTCACCGGGCGGCACGACCATCGCGGCCCTGCACGCCCTTGAAAACGGAAGTTTTCGCGGCGTCGTCATGAATGCCGTCGACGCGGCCTGTCTCAGATCAAAGGAGCTGGCGGGAAAATAATATGCGGGTATAACTGCACCAATTCACCACATCCACGGCACACCGGGAGGGCTATCATGTTTGAATCCGCCGAACTGGGTCACAAGATCAGCAAGGAGGTCTGGAAAAAGGAAATCCCCGGTCTGCGCGAGGGGCTGCTGGATGCCCAGCTCGATCTGTTCCAGGCGAAAAAGTTCCCGGTGATCATTCTGGTGGCCGGTGTCGATTGTGCCGGCAAGGGTGAAACGGTCAACCTTCTCAACGAATGGATGGATCCGCGCCACATCGAAACCCATGCCCTGCGCGACCTGACCGATGAGGAGCTGGAACGCCCGCAGATGTGGCGCTACTGGCGGGTGCTCCCCCCCAGGGGCAAGATCGGCGTCTTCATCGGCACCTGGTATTCGGCGCCGCTGGTGGAAAATGTCTACGGCACGATCAAGAACGCCGAGCTGGATCAGCGGCTGGAGCGGATCATCCGCTTCGAGAAGATGCTCTGCGACGAAGGGGCGCTGGTGCTCAAGTTCTGGCTGCACCTCTCCCAGGACGAACAGAAGAAACGTCTCAAGCTGCTGGAAAAGGATCCCAAGACCCGCTGGCGGGTCACCGATACCGACTGGGATCACTACAAACAGTACGACAAATTCCGCAAGGTCTCCGAGCGGATGCTGCGCACCACCAGCACCGCCGAATCCCCCTGGACCATCGTCGAGGGGACCGATCCGCGCTATCGCTATCTGACCATCGGCAAGGCGATCCTCGCCGCCATGCGTCAGCGCCTCGACGCCCCCGAGCCGCCCCGTCACGAAGAGCCGATTCCCCCGATTCTGCCGACCATCGACAACCTGCTGATCCTGCAAACGCTGGATATGACAAAGAAGCTGAAAAAAGCCGAATTCGAAAGCGAACTGGAAAAATATCAGGGCAAGCTCAACCTGCTGACCCGTCACTCCGATTTCAAAAAACTTTCGGTTGTGGTGGCCTTCGAAGGGAACGATGCCGCCGGCAAGGGGGGCAGCATCCGTCGCATCATCCAGGCGCTGGATGCCCGGCAGTACCGGGTTATCCCGGTCGCCGCCCCGACCGAGGAAGAGCGGGCCCAGCCCTACATGTGGCGCTTCTGGCGCAACATCCCCCGCAAAAGCCGCTTTGCCATCTTCGACCGCACCTGGTACGGGCGCGTTCTGGTGGAGCGGGTCGAGGGGTACTGCGAACGCAAGGACTGGATGCGGGCCTACGGCGAAATCAACGATTTCGAAGAGCAGATGGTCCGCAACAAAACCGTCGTCGTGAAATTCTGGCTTTCCATCACCAGGGAAGAGCAGCTGAAGCGCTTCAAGGAGCGGGAGAAGATCGGTTTCAAGCGCTACAAGATCACCGATGAGGATTGGCGCAACCGGGAGAAATGGGATGAGTACGAGCTGGCGGTCTGCGACATGATCGACCGCACCAGCACCGAAATAGCCCCCTGGACGCTGGTCGAGGCCAACGACAAGTATTATGCCCGGATCAAGGTGTTGAAGACGCTCTGTGAGCGGATTGAGGAGGCGTTGGGGAAGTAGGGTGACGTACGGTATCGATAAACGAACGCCCTCCGGGAAACCGGAGGGCGTTTTTTAATTGTCCGAGCTGAGCGTAACGGCCGATTATGCCCCCGGTACATAGTGACAGCGGATGCAGTCCTTGATCGTAAAAGCGCTCTTGCCGTCGTGGCATTTTCCGCAATACTTCCCCGCTGAAAGGTCCTTCATGGTTATTTTCACGGTCCCCTGCTTCATTTTGGGAAAGAGTTCCTGGTTGTGGCAGTCGGGACAGGTCAATCCGGCATTCTTGTGAGTTGTGCCGTCGAAGATAACCGTATCCTTTGGGTTGCTGTTAAATTCCAGAAATTTTCCCGGCCCGACCGCCAGGGCGTTGCTGCACGTCACGGCTATAATCAGAACGCTGATTGCCGGTAAAAGTATCTTCAAGAATGTTTCTCCTCTGTTATTCTGATATCAAAGCATGTCACATGCGCAGATCTGCCCGGAGATTCTGCACTCGCTGACTCTCCTGTACGCGGCATTAGCTCTACTTGTTATGCCCCTTTCCCCTGCCTTTGCCCTTGCCCGGTTTTTCATCCTGATCACCGGCGGGCTGGCCGCTAAACGTCAGGTCTCCGTTCTTCAGGGCATGGAACTCGGCGGAGCCCGGTTTGATTCCCATGCTCTTGGCGATGACTCCCCACCCTTTGCCCTGATTGGCCTTGTAGACACTTACAACCTGCGCGGTCGGTTTTTGTGTCCACTGCCCGAGTTGGAGGCACATGAATGCGTCGGACGGTTCTTTGACCGAGCCGATAACGGTGCGTACCTGCACCTCCGGAACGCCGAACTGGGCGCTGAGCTTGGCGGAAAAGCCGTTCATGTCGGCCCGTGCCTGGATGTTGAGGCTCTGCAGAAAGCCGTCGAGTCCTCCTCCCGCGATTGCTGCTCCGGTAAAAACGAACAGCGCCAGTAGTGCCAAAACAATTTTCTTCATAGTAGAGTCTCCTTTTTAACGGTACGGTATCAGCGCTAACGCGCTAACCGGCGCGCAGTTTCTTTGCGCGTCCGGTTGAGTGAGTTGTTCGCTGCTCTGTCTGCACATCCGCATAGGAATCCAACAATTGCCGGATCATTCGCTGATATTGCGTATGATATTTTGACGCCTCTGTTTTGAAGAACTCGACGCTCTTCCTGCTGAGGGAAATCGTTACCTTGACCGATTCCTCACTGAAGGCAAGTTCAGCAGGAGATGGGAGAAAATCTCGTATAACCTTGATTTCTCCTAAAGGTTCATCGGTGTATTTTATTTTCGTGCTCATAAATTGCCTTTCCTTTCCGCCAGTAACCGGCACCAAATATGCGGATGACGTTATTTCGATAAGTAAATCGTACCGTGAGTATTCCGTCACCGGCCTTGCCAAAACAGTAGTAACGCATTTCATCATCGCTGTGGTTTACGTCTTCAGCGATGATACGACGGGGATCGGCAAAGACATATTGAGCCGATGAAAATGAGACCCCATGCTTTTGTTGATTTTCAAAATCCTTTTTAGCGTCCCATTCAAAATGCGCTGTTTTCACAAGATCACCTTATCAGGAATCAAAGTAAAAAACCATACTATTATATGGTTAATAATATGGTTTAAATCAGCTTGTGTTTTGTTAAGCTAACGGTGTCAGCGCTAACCAGCGCGCAGTTTTTTCGCGCGCCCGGTTGAGCGCATTGTTGGACGTGGTGTTTCAGTAAGTCGACCGCTTACATATTTATGTAAAACACTGGCTATCAGCGTCTGATAAGGCATTCCTTCCTCTGCTGCCCGTGTTTGAACATCCTCAAGATCCCGAGAAGAAAGCCTAATGTTAATTCGCTTGTCTTTAGTAAGTGTGGCGGCAGCACTTGCCGCGTAACGGGCTATTTCGTCCTTGAGATTTGGCACAGACTGCCATTCTCCCTTTTCGAAGGAAGTAAGGATATCCTCTTCATATTTTGCTTCTTTAGTTTTCATGGTTTATTTCCTCTAGTAGATATTTTTTAGTGGCAATTCGGCTTGGTATTATCGTCTTCAGAAAAATCTCTTTGTCCGTCTCGACGAAAGGGACCAAGTAGGCATAACTTCGAATCCGAACAATATATATGCATTGATTCGGGTATTGCTCTATGTTTGGGTGTGAAACAACATCGAGAAGCGCTCCATGAGACATGGCTGCCAGTACTTCCTCAAAAGACACACCGCGTTCCAATTTTAGGCGAATATTCTTTTCAGTATTCCAATTGATAGGTTTCATAGTGTAATCATATCCAAAAGTGTGCCTTTTGTCTTCTTTTTGTTTCGTTCAACGGGGTCGGAAAACAGCGGCTTGACCGCTGCTTTTACGTGGTTATACCTTCGGGTGTAGCCTTCGACTCCTCAACTCCCTTCGGGGAAGAAAGGAGAAAGAAAATGCTGGAAAAGTTATTGCGAAGTGTAGTTCTCAAAATTGTCAGTGATGATATTAACCGAAATGGTCCACTCATGGCCGTTCTAAGAACTCGGTTCCAAGTTGATTTTATGGGGCAGTCACCGTCTCTTCAGGCACGTCTAAAAAGTCAGCATCCTTCAGTACAGCAAGGCACTTAGCAAGCGCTTCCTCTGCTGTGTCTGCTGTGACGATGTATTTTTCTTTAGTCCCTCCGAGACACAAGTGAGGAACTCCTAGAAATTTGACGGGTGTAGTCTCTTTGACGGTGTGTGCGATGATTTCCTTTATGTCGATAAATACTCTGCTCCCATCACGTTCTAGTTCGTATCGTGTGGTTTTTAACAGAATTTCTTCTTCATTCAGTAAATTGTTCATTTTCATTTTCTTCCTCCTCTTGGGTAATGGTGCCCACTAAGGAGCACTCTGTAATGCTTTTAATCCGGGCCTCAAGCCCGCAAAGAAATTAGGTCTTTAATTCGATTTGGTATAACGGTTTGGCAGAACAGCGGCGGTTTTTGGCCGCTGCTTCTGTCTGGTTGGAGGTCGAAGTCATTCTTGCAGAGAAACGCGAATGTAGTTGTCACTTTTCATCGCTATCTTCGACCTTGCAGGAATATTTGGAGGTGCCTCACCTTGAATGTTCATTTTCGGCATCGGCGCGTCAATGCTAAATTGAGTAAGTAAGGCTGTAGAACCGGACACAAAGGTTCTACTGCTAATATCAAAGAAAAAAACAGCGGAGCCTTTGGTTGAACACAAATATTCTCCTTCAAGCTCTGACGGCACCTTGAGGTCAGATATATCTATGTCTACATTGAGTTGGGCACACGTATGATTTCCAATAAGCACATATCTCGTTAGTGTAATACGAGAGCGTCCTTTAACCTGTAATTGCGAACCCATTGCATTGAATGGCATTTGTGCAGGAACATCAACAGACTCGCCGATTTTGAGAGTTTTTGAGGGCAGAGGGAAAATTAACTTTAACAACATATCCTGAGAACTGTCACCAAATGGTCCTGTCCCATCCTCTTTCATACCTTGCACTACAAAAGGTGGCATTTCTTGTTCCATTGTTTTTGGATCATCGCGTTTTGTTAAAGCTGATCCGCATACTTGCTTTCATATCTTTTAGAACAAGCTCTGCTGTGCTGTCTGCTTGGCTTTTTATCAGCAGTGATCCTTTTGCAGACATGCTTTGCTCAGGGGGGTCACCCATTTCACTCCCGGCTTCAGCACTCATCTCTGTTTTGTTGATTACTTCCTGCTCGTAAGAGTACGCCTGAACATTCTTTTTTGAAAAGTCCCATCGAAAGATTGGGGCTGTTTTCGGCGCCTTTACTTCACGGTAATCATTCTTATTCAATTCTTTCAAATAGCTGGATTCACCCTTGTTGCTGGTGCTTTGATCTTCTGCGAATGCATGAATAGGCAGTGCGAGAGCAAATAGCAAGAACACGAGGCTAATGCACTTTTGTTTGTTGAACGATATTTTCGGTACTCTGCCATCATGATCTTTCATTTATTCCTCCAACTAGTTATTGAGCGGTTAGAGTAAGTTCCTCATATAGGTAACCGGTTCCCTATATAAGTAATTTATTACCTATATAGGGAACTGTGAAAGTATCTTATATAGGTAACTTTTGGTTGTTTTGTCACTTATCCACTAATTCCCTATACAGGGAATTTATGTCCTATATGAGGAACATGAAATTTAGCCACTACCGCATCAATCCTTGAGGATTCTCTCTTCGAATTCAGTGCCGTGGATCGAACCGTACCGCACCAGCCAGAGTTTCTCCTGCGGATCCCATCGCCCGCCTGCGGACTTCAGTCGGTCGCGCAGAGCCTTCTCCGTGTATGCCACAATGACTTTGACCATCTCATCGTCTCGATACGGCGCAAGTGGCTGGCAGGATTTTTCCTCTACGATTATCTCGACTGTCTTTAGCCGGATGCCACGGCTTGCGTCGTAACGGTAGCGCACGCAGAGCAGCGAATCGCCGTACTGCTCCAAAAGACGCTTCGTTCCCATCTGCCCCGGCTTCAGGTGCTTATGGGTTTTCATGTCTTTCAGCATGGAATGACCTCGTGCCGATATGAAATTTCAAATTAAGATGTTCATACGATGTTGGTGGTAATGTTGTCAAGAAGTGAAATGCCGGGAAGGGTATGTAGCCATGCCCAACTGCCGTCATCTTCCGTGGCGCGGCTTGTCGATGGTGGTCAGAAGAGCGTAATCACCCGCACAAACAGCCGCTCCCCGGTCCGCAGCAGCCAGAAGAACAGCTCGGCCACCGGGCGGTGATTGAACGCGACGTAGGGGCGGCGGATGTAGCAGGGACGGGCTCCGGCGACCAGCGCGGCCAGACAGCCGGTCAGCAGGCGGTCATCGACCATCAGGATTGAAGAGAGGGGAACTCCGGCGAGTTCCGCTGTTTTGTTAAGGCCGTCGGGATACGGCTTTTTGCGCACCCCGGAAATAAAGCGGATGGCGGGAAACTGTTCGACAAACCAGAGTTTGCGGCTGTCGGTCGGCTTGTTGGAGAGGATGAACATCTTGTCGCCGCCGAAGAGCGCTTCGCAACGCTTCATCCAGGCAACCGTTTCCGGGAGCGGGGCCGGGAAGCCGTGACCTGCCAGGACGCCGTCAAAATCGAGCGCCAGCACCGCGACCCCCGATGCGCGTAACGCCTCGGGATCAAGCGTCAGGATGCTTCTGTTCAGCGGGGTGCTGTCAAGGAGCTGCCGCAGTTTTCGGCGATGGCGAAAGCCGAGGGAAAAACCGGCCAGAATGTGGGAGAAGGAGGGCACCGGTTACACCTTGACGTTGTCTTTCTGGGCCAGTGATACCAGGTAGTAGACGATCCCCAGAATCAGCAGGGTTCCGGCCAGAAAGGCCTGGGTGGTGAGGTCGTCGTGGCGCAGGGTCGAGATCAGTATCTCGCGGATCATGGCGACAATGATGACGCCGATGAAGACCAGGATGTTGAATTTGCCCCCTTTGAGGTTCTTGATCTCGTTGTCCATCAACTCGATCATCATCCAGAGGATCAGCAGCGATCCAAGCGCCGAGAGAATCCCCTTCTCCACATCCCCTTTGAAAATATTGATGATGTCCCAGACAAAGAGGATGACGACCGAAATGGAGACGCCGGCCAGCGCCAGCACCAGCGCCAGGTTCAGGCCATAGGTGAAGCGCTCGGTGGCCTTGATCAGGAACGACTCGACCTTGCGCGAAACGAAGACCTTTTTCATCTCTTCTTCGCGGTACGAGGTGCTCATCACATCCAGATTCATGTCGAGGATCTTTTCGACCGCTTCGCGCAGGCCACGGCGCTGCTCGCGATCGGAATAGTTGACGTCGATCAGGCCGAGCAGGAAGTGGCGGATCTGGTTCATGGCCGCATTGACGAAGTGGACGCTGAGGCCGACCTTGACATGGGCGTGACCGATGCGGGTCAGGTGGTTCATGTAGTGATTGTCATAGATGCCGGAAAAGAGTGACATGAACCAGTTGGTGTGCATGTCGCGCAGGCGCTGGCGGTTGCTGTTGTTGAGGATCGCCGCCGTTTCCGGGAGGCTGTAGAGGTAGTCGTAGAACTCCAGCGCAAAGCGTTCCCGGTGCTGTTCCGCCAGGGGCTGCAGCGACAGGAGCAGTTCGGCATCCTGGTCGGTGAAACGATAATGGTCGCGTAAATCCTGCATCGTATACATGTTGCTATCTCCCGTACTTGTAGGCTGCAGCGCAGGTTCCTTCACTGGAGACCATGCAGGCGCCGACCGGCGATTCCGGGGTGCAGAGCCGTCGAAAAGAGCGGACAGTCGAAGGGCGCCAGCTTTCCCTTCAGCACCTCTCCGCAGCGGCAGGCCGGGTTTTCGACCGCTTCGGGAACGTCCAGCGTTCAGAACCTTCTCGGCATCAAAAGCGGCAGTACTCGGCCCGGATCGCCAGGCCGCTGCCCGGCAGTACTCCCAGGCCGCGCCAGGCGGCATCGCACGGTTCGAAGACCTGGCCGAGGATCGCGCTGTGCCTTGGGATTGCCCTCCCAGGACACGGCCCGGCTGTACTGGATCTCGACCCGGCTTTCTCCGGCCAGGATCTGGGCCAGCAGCATCTCGATTCCCTGCATGACGTCGGCCGGTTCAAAGCCGGTGACCACGCAGGGGATATGGTATTTTTCCGCCAGATGTCTGTAGGCGTTGCCGCCGATGACGGTGCTGACGTGGGCCGGGCAGAGGTAGCCGGAGAGGTCCAGTTCCGGGTCGGCGGTCAGGATCTCCATCGGCACCGGCATGGTCTTGTGCGAGGCCAGGACGCAGTAGTTGGTCAAGCCCGAGGCGGGCGGCCTCCAGGATGCTGGCGGCAACCGCCGGGGCGGTGGTCTCGAAGCCGACCCCCAGAAAGATCACCCGGCGCTCCGGGATTGTTCTTGGCCAGGGCAACCGCATCCAGCGGCGAGTAGACGATGCGGACATCCGCCCCCTGGGCGCGTTCCTCCATCAGTGACGAACTGCTGCCGGGGACGCGCAGCATGTCGCCGAAGGTGGCGACGATGTTGCGCGGGATCGGCGGTGCAGGCCACGGCCTTATCGACGTAGCCGATCGGGGTGACGCAGACCGGGCAGCCCGGACCGGAAACCAGCCGGACGTTGTCCGGCAGCAGCGAACGGATGCCGTACTGGTAGATGGACATGGTATGGGTGCCGCAGACCTCCATGAAGTTGACCGGATGCGGTCAGACGTTCCGCCATGCGGCGGATGTTGTCGGCCATGATTCTGCACCAGCTGCCGGTCCCGGAATTCATCCTGGAATTTCATGCCATATCCTCGGGTGAAAAAACTTCCCTCATCAGGCGCATGGTTTCCTCGGCATATTCTTCATCCAGCCGGGAGATGGCAAAACCGGCATGAACGATGACGTAGTCGCCGACCGCCACCTCTTCGCCCAGCAGCATGACGCTGGCTTCTTTCTGCACGCCGTCCACTTCGGCGACGACGTTGTCGCCATCTCTGCTGACAATTTTCATCGGAACGCCAAGACACATATCAGTTGTTTCTCCTTCCTGCAATGGCCGCCTGTCCCAGGGCGATGCAGCCGTCATTCGGCGGGACCAGGCGATGGGTGAATACGTGCAGCCCCTTGTTGGTCAGGGCAGTATATATCATTTCACTCAAAAGGCGATTCTGAAAAACACCGCCGGAGAGAACAACCCGGTCAAGGCCGGTTTCAGCGGCGATACTGCAGACAGACATCCGTTGCGGCGGCCGCGACGCGTGCCGGTGGAAACGGCTGGGCGATGACGGCGGCCTGGATGCCGGCATCGATATCGGCCAGAATCTCCGGGAACATCGGAGAAAAGTCCAGCTGGAGCGGAGCATCTCCATTGGGCGCAATCTTGTACGGGTAGCTCGCCTGCTCATCATTCTCACCCGTCTCCGCCAGCGCCTCCAGCTCGATGGCCGCCTGCCCGTCATACGACACAGTATGTCGTAGGTTGAGCAGTGCCGCAACGGCATCAAACAGTCGTCCGCAACTGGAGGTGAGCGGGGAGTTGATCCCGCGTCGCAGCATTGGGCTGAACAGCGTCCGCTCCTGTCTCCGGAAGGATGCCGGGCAACCGGATGATCGAGCGCAAAGGCGGCCTCTCCCAGCGCCTGATACAGGTAGGCCAGCGCCATGCGCCACGGTTCGCGCACAGCGGCATCGCCGCCCGGCAGCGGCACCGGCCGGAAATGCCCGGCACGCCGGAAGCCGTCATACCCCCCGACCAGGAATTCGCCCCCCCAGATCGTGCCGTCGCTGCCGTAGCCGGTGCCGTCGAAGATGACGCCGATCACGTCGCCGTCCAGGCCGTTTTCTGCCATGCAGGAGGCCAGGTGGGCATGGTGGTGCTGCACCGTGATCAGCGGCAGCCCGGATCCTGCGGCATAGACGGGACGAGAGATAATCGGGGTGCAGATCGCAGGCGACCAGTCTCCGGTGTGATCTCCAGTAGTCCCGGACAGATGCGTGATGGTATGACGGAATGAGTCGCAGGGTGGCGTCGTTCTGCAGGTCGCCGATATGCTGGCTGAGAAAGGCCTGGTTGCCGTCGGCCAGGCAGACGGCGCTCTTCAGTTCGGCCCCTACCGCCAGGAGCGGCGGCACCGCGAAGGGGAGCGTGACGGCACGCGGGCGCATAGCCCCGGGCACGGCGGTAAAAGAGCGGTCTGCCCTGGAAAACGCGCATGACCGAGTCATCGCTGCGGATATGGATCGGGCGGTCGTGGAGCAGGAAATAATCGGCAATTCCGGCACAGGCGCTGCAGGGCATCATCGTCTTCAAAGGCGATCGGTTCATCGGAGATGTTGGCGCTGGTCATGACCAGCGCCTGGAAAGTTGTCCCTGCATGCAGCAGATGATGCAGCGGCGCATAGGGCAGCATCAGGCCGAGCCAGCCGTTATTCGGGGCAACCAGCGGCGAAAGCCGGGCAGTCCGGGGCGTTTTCGGACGATGACGATCGGGCTTTCCGGCGAGCTCAGCAGCCGTTCTTCCATGTCGGTCAGCAGGGCCAGTGTCGCGGGCTGTTGCCAGGTCGGCCGCCATGACGGCAAACGGTTTTTCGTCCCGTTTCTTCCGCTCCCGCAAGCCGCTTCACCGCATCATGGTTGCAGGCATCCACCGCCAGGTGGTAGCCGCCGATCCCCTTGATCGCCAGGATTGCGCCGTTCTTCAGCAGTTCAACGGCCTGTACGACGCGCCGCATCGCGTTCGGCAATCTGTCTCGCCGGATGAGGTCGAGCAGTCTCACCTGCGGGCCGCAGGCGTGGCAGGCGATCGGCTGGGCATGGAAGCGCCGGTCGAGCGGGTTCGTGGTATTCCGCGCAGGCAGTCGGGGCAGAGCGGGAAACCGGCCATGGTGGTGTTGGGGCGGTCGTAGGGGATGCCGGTGATGATGCTGTAGCGCGGGCCGCAGTTGGTGCAGGTTATGAACGGGTAGCGGTAGCGCCGGTCGGCAGGATCGAACAGTTCCCGCAGGCAGTCGGCGCAGAGGGCGGAATCGGGGGCAATCTGGATGTCGGCTCTCGCCGGCGCCGCTCGGGAGTATCGTAAACGAGTCGTCGTCACGCTGACGGGGATATCTGTGCGGGAATGCGCTGTTACGACTGCCAGCGGGGGGAGGCTGTTCTGGAAGCGCGTCTTCAAAGGCGCCAAGCCGGTCGACGGCGCCCTGTACCTCGATCTCGACACCGGCCGGGGTGTTGCGCACCCAGCCGGTCAGACCCAGCTCATGCGCCAGCCGGTAGACGAAGGGGCGGAAACCGACCCCCTGGACGATGCCGCTGAATCGTGTGCCGTCGGCGACGTATCAGCGGTCTGCTCCGGCGCTCAGCCACTGGTACCACGCTTCCATCCCTTCGCCGGTTCGGGCCGACACTTCGAAGATGATGATGCCGGGGTTGACGCGGCGCGCATACTCCTTGCATTTTTCCACATCAAAATCAAGGTGCGGCAGCAGATCGGTCTTGTTGAGCAGCATGACGGTCGAGTTGTGGAACATCTGCGGGTATTTGAGCGGCTTGTCCTCACCTTCGGTGACGGAAAGAACGACGACCTTGTGGTGTTCTCCCAGGTCGAAGGCGGCCGGGCAGACCAGGTTGCCGACATTTTCGATCATCAGTATGTCCAGATTGTCCAGGTCGAAGCTCTCGGTGCCGTGCATGACCATGTGGGCATCCAGGTGGCAGCCGGCGCCGGTGTTGATCTGGCGTACCGGAACTCCGGTGGCGGCAATGCGCCGGGCATCGTTGTCGGTCTGCTGGTCACCTTCGATGACGGCAAAGCGGAGTTTGCCGCGACAGGTCGCGCAGGGTACGCTCCAGCAGGGTTGTCTTGCCGGAGCCGGGCGAGCTGACCAGGTTCAGGACAAAAATCCCCTTTTCCTTGAACAGGGCGCGGTTGAAGGCGGCCAGGCGGTTGTTTTTGGCCAGGATATCTTCTTCGATGGCGATGATGGTCCGCTTTACGGATTCGGTTTCATGCTCGTGAGAATGGTTGTGATCGTGGGAGTGTTTGTCGGCGTGGTCGTGAGAGTGCTTGTGGCCATGGTCGCTGCCATGGTGGTGATGGTCGTGGTCGTGATGATCGGCTGTGGAACATCCGCAGGTTGTGCACATAGTGGGCTCCTGAAACGTCGTTACGGGGTAAAGTATCAGGTTCTCGAAGCAGATGCAATACGAGTTGCTTCAGGATCGTGTTTACAGCAGATCGCCGAACTGCAGCTGGTGCAGCCGGGAATAGACCCCTCCCGCGCGCACCAGCTCCTCGTGCGTCCCCTCTTCGGTCTTGACGCCATGCTGGATCGTGACGATGCGGTCGGCATCCTGAATGGTGGAGAGGCGATGGGCGATGACCAGCGAGGTGCGCCCCTGCATCATGCCCTTGATCCCCTCCTGAATCATCTGCTCCGAAGCACTGTCGATGCTGGCGGTGGCCTCGTCCAGCACGAGTATCTCCGGGTCAAAGGCGACGGCCCGGGCAAAGGAGATCAATTGCTTTTCGCCGACGGAGAAGTTGTTGCCCCGTTCCCGCACCTCTTCGTCATAGCCGCTGCGGCAGCCGGTCGATAAAACGGTCGGCCCCGACCGCCGCTGCAGCCTGGCGGACACGCTGCCGGGCCTGTTCGTCCCCCAGGCAGATGTTGAATTCGATGCTGCCGGCAAACAGGCAGGGGTCCTGGAGAACAACGCCGACCCGGCGGCGTACCTCGTGCAATGTCGAGATCGCCGGATATCGGTTCCCTGCAGCAGGATGCTGCCGCGCTCGATTTCGTACAGGCGGGTCAGCAGCCGGGTGATGGTCGTCTTGCCGCCGCCGCTTTCCCCGACGATGGCGATCCGCTCCCCGCGCTGGACTGCAAGGTTGAAGTCGCTCAGGATGTCGTTGCCGATCCTGGTAGGAAAAGGATACATCACGGAATTCGATGAGCGGGACTCCCTCCAGCCCGGAATCTTCCTGCTCTGCCGGGCATATACCGTCGGCGTTGGGGATGAGGGAGATTCTGCCGGGTTCGGTACCGGTTGCGGGTGTGTCCAGCAGGGCAAATATCCTCTCCAGAGCCGCCATCGCCCCCTGCATGACCGAGTATTTGGCCGAAAGGTCGCGGATCGGGGCGAAAAATTTTTCGATGTACTGAATGAAGGCGACCAGCACGCCGAAGGTCAGGGCTCCCTTGACGATCTCGCCGCCGCCGTACCAGATGATCAGCGCCACGGCAATCGACGAGAGCGCCTCGACCATGGCATACAGTGACGCATCCCAGAAAATGACCGGCATATTGGCATCGCGGTACGATGCGTTCAGCTCGCTGAAACGCCGCTCTTCATCCCGTTCGCGGTTGAAGATCTGGATGATGCTGATGCCGGAGATGCATTCGTCGAGGAAGGCGTTCAGGTTTCCCAGACGGGCGCGCACCTCGCGGAATGATTTGCTCATGCGGCGCCGGAAGGTGTAGGCGACATAGACCAGTACCGGCAGGACGGAAAAGGTGACCAGCGACAGCTTCAGATTCATCCAGAGCATGACGGAGATGATGCCGATCAGCAGCAGGATGTCGCCGATAATGGTGATGATGCCCGAGGCGAACATCTCCCCCAGTACCTCGACATCGCTGGTCAGCCGGGTGACCGCGCTGCCGGTCGGCACACGGTCGAACCAGGAAACCGGCAGGTGCATGACGTGCCGGTACAGTTCCGACGCGCATGTCCGACATGACCCGCTGTCCGACCGACTGCAGCAGATAGACCTCCAGAAAGGAAAGCAGTGATTCGATCAGCAGAATGCCGAGAAAGCCGAGTGCGATAGTTTCCAGTCCGGCCAGTTTGCCGGTGATGATGTGGTTGTCGATGGCCAGCTTGATGATCCAGGGCTGCGCCAGCCGGCAGGCTGCGACCAGCGGCAGTATCAGCAACACGACCGTGATCGACAGCGCGGTAGGGAGACACATAGCGCGCAAAGCGTCGCAACAGGGCGGTGTCGTAGGCCTTGCCGGCTATTTCTTCTTCGTAAATTCCGCCGTGGTGCATTGGTTGAAGTCCGCCCGGAGAGAGTTAAACGACACGGTATCAGATTTGTCGACCGGAGTGAACAAATACATGCGTGGAAGGATACAGACGGGGCGATTACACTAGTGAGTGGAGTATCGGCAGGTATATGTGAATCCGGGTCCCATCACCCGGCTCGGACTCGGCATGTATATGGCCGTTGTGGTGCTTGATAATCGAATGGCAGAGTGCCAGACCAAGCCCCATACCTTTTTGGCATCCCATCTCCTTCGTGCTGAAATAGGGATCGAAGATCTTCGGTATGTTCTCAGGCGGGATACCGATCCCGATGTCTCTGAAAAGAACGTGCAGGTAGTCACCGGGGGGGAGGCCGAAGTCATTTTCCGCCGTCAGAGCGTCAGCCGATGCCGACACGTTCAACGTGCCTCCTTGCGGCATGGCTTCGCAGGCATTGGTTATGAGACTGGCGATCACCTGCCGGATTTGACTCGCATCAAGCATGACAAGCGGGAGGTCGTCCGGCAGATCGATGACCGGTTTGATTGAGCAGGTCGAGTCCAGTTCAACTTCGACCCATTTCCTGATGAGCTGTTCCGGTGGTGTCGGTTTCATGAACGCCTCTCCACCCTTGGCAAACGTCAAAAGACGTGTGCCAAGTTCTCTGGCGCTTTCGGAGGATTGTTCGGCAATGGCCAGCAACGACTCGACTTTGCTTCCCGGTTCCGCATTCATGTGGGCCAGCGAAACGTACCCCAGAATGACCTGCAGCAGGTTGTTGAAATCATGCGCCATTCCCCCCGCCAGAATACCGATGGCCTCAATTTTTTTTGTGCGCAGATTCTCCGCCTCAAGGATTTTTTGCCGTTTTCTGAGCTCGACCATCTCCTGACAGCGATCAAGTGCGGTAAACAGGCGGTTGAATTCAACCGGTTTGAGGACGAACTGGTTAACGCCGATATCGATGGCATCGATCAGGTAGTTGGTGTCGCTGAAGGCGGTCATACAGGCAATCTGGATTTCCGAAGACAGGGCACGAATCGCACGAGCCATTTCCAGGCCGTTCAATCGTGGCATCATGATGTCGGTCAGAACGATGTCGGGAGACAGTTCGCGAAAAATTTCCAGCCCCTGTTCACCATTTTCAGCGACAGTCAGCTGGTAACCACGGGCGGCCAAAATGCGTGATACCTGTTCACGGGTAGCGGCATCATCTTCGACGTATAAAAGCGATATGCTGGCGTGCGGTAGAGAGCTTGTTTCAGACATGTAGTCCTCGCGGCGCCCTTGAGTTGTGTACCAGACGAATTTTATCAGATGCTGCAGTAAGTGCAACCTGATTATTTTAAAACAATTTTATGCCGTTACCGGCAATTTTTAAATAAAAAAATTCAAACATATGTTCTGAACTATGAATCTTGATAAATTCGGTAAGAAGATATACAATGCGCCCAATCGCAGTCAGACGGGCACAAACTGCTGTTTCCATTCATGCCGAGTGACGTACATTATGAACTATACGGTTGCGAAATTTTTTGTTTGTTTTCTGCTATGTTGCTGTACCCCTTCGTGGGCACATGCGGTCGAAATTAATTACGAAAGGCTTGAAGCTGTTACGGCGGTCGGCATAAACGGACGTTTTATAGCTTTTTCAAACGCACATGGCCGGCCACGGTTTGAGCATGTCTTTAACCTTGGCACAATGACCTTGAGCGATGAGAGGCTTCAAAATTTAGGTTTTAACAAGATCGAAACCGCATGGGGAGAATATTCTCTTGCCTTTGGCATGGAAGACAACGACCATGCCACGCTGGAGTTACGCCAGCTGGGAAAGGTTCTGCGCGAACTTGATTGGACTAACATGCCCGGCGCACAGCATCACGTCTTCGGGTTCTTGAAGAGCGGTCTTTGGGTCACGGGTGGCAACAACGGTGCTCTGGAAATTTATAATACGCAGGCTGAAAAGCTGGCGGCGCTCGAGGGGCACACCGGCACAATCACGGCAATTGCGTGTAACGAGAAATGGCTCGTTTCGGCTGACGACAAAGGGCTGATGATCCTGTGGGATCTTGACGACGTTATCAAGGGCAAGAAAAGGATTCAGCCGTATATCTGCCTGGCATATGCAAAGGACAAGGAGTGGGTGATCTGGAGTGAGGAAGGGCTCTTTTCCGGCTCTTCCAACGGGCACACGTTATTGAATGTTTCGAGTGACCTTTTGAAGGTCTACCGCAAGCCGGAGCTTCTGGCAAAGAAAATTACTTCTCCTCAGCACTTCCAAAGGCTTGTGTCTGCCGAACTGAAAAATGACACGGGTGTTTTTAATCCACCAACCGTTTCCATTGTAAATCCTCCACGGGTCAGCCAGAAAAGGGACGTGGAAATTAACGCGCAGATATGCGATGGCGGCGGCGGTATTCAATCTGCAACGCTCTATCTGAGAGGCATTCCGATAGCAATCGAGGAGGCAACCAGAGGAGTTGCAATCAAGGATACGGGTATCAAAACTGGCAAGGGTGGATGTGTCAGTTATTCCAGGGTTGTGTCGTTGACTGACGGGGAAAACAACCTGGTGTTGGTCGCAAATAATTATTTTGGCACGGAGTCTGTCCCCGGCAAAGCTGTCGTGGAATATGTGTCTGAAATAAAGAAAAAGCCATATTTGCATATTGCAACAATCGCAGTCACAACATACGCCGACACCAGATATGATTTAAAGTATCCGGTCGATGATGCACGAGCGATCAGTCAGGCCTTTGCAAAGGCCGGGTATGGTGTCTTCGAATCAATACGCACCTATACCCTGTTTGATGAACATGCCACCAAGGAACGTATAGAATATTTTTTCGCCCAGTTGAAAAACAAGATCAATCCGGACGATGTTTTTATCCTGTTCATGGCGGGACACGGCCTGTTTTCCAGCAATAATGCCGAATATTATTTTATACCGCATGACTTCAAAGTCGATGATATTCCGGGAACCTCCCTGGGAACCGACGAACTGATGAAGCTCCTGGAAAATGTGAATGCCGCGCAGACGCTCCTGCTTTTTGATACATGCCAAAGCGGCGGTTTTGACGGTGTTATCAAGGAGCTTCAGCACGTCAACTCGGCCCAGTTGAAATTTGTTCACAGGCTTGGAAGGGCTTCCCTGATGGCAAGCAGTAAGGATCAGGTTGCTTTTGAGGGAGTCAGGGGGCACGGAGCCTTTACTTCTGTGCTTTTGGATGCATTGAGCGGCGGCGCTGATTATACCGGGGATATGCGTATATCAGTTGATGAATTGTCTGTGTATGTCAGCACGCATTTGCCGGAATTGACGGAAAGAAAATGGGGATACAGGCAGGAGGCGATCAGAAATACTACCGGGCATGATTTTGTCCTGGGTGGCCTGAATCGTTAGGAACTCACACGAAACCAAATAAAATAAGGGGGGGAACATGAAAAAGATTGCTATGCTGGTTGCTGCAATGATGGTTATGATAATGGCCGCAGGGTGCGTAACGACAATTCCACAGAAAGATATTCCGGCCGTTGTAAAACCAAAAGCATGCTGATAACACTAATTAAACAAGGGGGTGAATAGTATGACGTATATTTACAAAATGATTGTCATCATGGTTTCGGTTTTCATGCTTTCCGGTTGCGTCAAGTATGTAGAGATGGGAGATCTTAAGCTCGATACGAAAAATTATCCAAAACCTGAAGAGGTTTCAAATCTTTCCTTTGCGCTTGCACAGCCTGACATGAAAATCAAGTTTGACCTTACCAGTACGGCTAATTCAGGCTTGGCGGAACGCATCAAGCATGACGCAAACAAAGTATCGTGTTTCCTGACGGCCGAATCACAAAAGATTCTTCTTTCCAAAGGATTTACCATAACCGATACATTTCAGAGTCTTAACGCCATGACGTTCACGCAAAAACGGAATACGAGTGCGCTGTTTTACGCGGAGATTGTCATTGATATCGAGGAAAAATCCCAGCTCGAAACGCTCCAGGTTCTCATGTTCCCGATTGAAAATATAAAGGGGAGAATGCAGATCAATGCAAAGGTAAACATCATCATGCTTGAACCTCTTTCCGGCGAGAAACTCTGGGTCAAATCAATACCCGTCACAGGCTTTGATGAACCGGTTGCCTATAAGCCGTATCAATACGCCGGTTCAGAACTTAACGGTATTGCCGTGCCTGAGGACCTGGTGCCAATTGCCGCGAAGATTGATGCAATGCTTACCACCATATCCCAGGATGTTCTCGAAGCGACGGTAAAGCATGTGGAAAAACAGGAGTTCGAGTTCCTGAACACGGATATTGTCAAGCTCAAGGGGATAAAGAGATACTGATCAATTGAGCCGTTGACTGCACTGACGTGTCATATACGGAAAAGAGGGGAGAAATATCATGAAAAAGATGAAACTGATTATTCCTGTCATAATTATATGCAGTGGTCTGGTTGGGTGTGCCAATCCCATGGTCATAAAAATAAATGAAGATTCGAACAGGATAACCAGCCTGGCTCAAGTTGCCAAGGCTCAGCTCGAGGATTGCCTTCTTAAGAACGACAAGAGTGCCTGCGAGGATGTTGACGCAAAACTCAATGAAATCATTATCACATCAAATGGTCTCCCCGATATCGTCAAAGACTTGAAATCGCCTTTTCAGAAGTAAACAGCAGGGTGCAGTATGCACCCTGCTCCGTTGGTGCTCAACAATAGAAAAAGGGCGGGGCCCGCATGTTTATGCGGGCCCCGCCCTTTTTACATCATGTCAACCGGATCAATATCGACGGAAATCCGAACGGTGGAAGCGACCGCTGCCTGCTGTCGCCAGAAGGTGATCATACGGTGGAGATCACCCCGGTTTATCGCTTTGAGCAGGATCTGGCGCCGAAAACGATTGCGCAGACGATAGATGGGTGAGGGGACCGGACCGAGGATTTCGACCCGGATCTTCAGTTCTGATTTGAGTCGTGCCAGTAACCGGGCAGTCATGTCGGCCTGTTCGGAGACCGTCTGTTCCGACAGGCCGGAAATGGCAAACGCTGCCAGAAACGTGAAGGGGGGATAGCCGGCTTCCCGGCGAAACTCCAGCTCCTGCCGGTAAAATCCGGCGGCGTCGTGCTCTGCGGCGGAGCGGATCGCATAATGCTCCGTGTCAATCGCCTGCACGACCACCCGTCCGGGTGTCTCTCCCCGTCCGGCCCGCCCGATGACCTGGGACAGCAGCTGGAAGGTGCGTTCGGCCGCCCGGAAATCGGGCATCCCCAGGCTGGCTTCGGCGTTTATCACCCCCACCAGCGTTACTTCGGGAAAGTCATGTCCTTTGGCAATCATCTGGGTGCCGACCAGGATATCGGCGCTGCCATCGTTCATCCGGGACAGCAGGCGCTCGTGGCTCCCCTTGCCGGAGGTGGTGTCGCTGTCCATCCGGAGAATCCGCGCCGACGGCAACAGTTCTTTCAGGTCGTGCTCCAGCTTTTCGGTCCCGGCTCCCAACTCGCTCAGCGTCGTTCCGCCGCACGAGGGACAGGTGCCGGGTGCCGGGACGGCATAGTCGCAGTAGTGACAGAGGCTCTGCCCCCGCTGGCGGTGATAGGTCAGTGTGACCGAGCAGTTGGGGCAGGTCAGCGGCTTCCCGCAGTCCGCGCAGACCAGAAAGGTGGCAAAGCCGCGCCGGTTGAGAAATACAATCGCCTGCCGTCCCTGTTCATATGTTTCAGCCAGGCAGCGTGCCAACGTTGCAGAGATGGTCTCTTTGCGCCCCTTCATCGCCACCCGTTCGACGAGCGGCATCGGGCGGTCTTCGACCCGTTCCGGCAGTTCAAGCAGTGTCAGGCGCCCCTCGCCTGCGGCATGGATGCTGGTTACTAACGGCGTTGCCGAACCGAGCACAACGGCGGCCTGCTCCATCCTGCCCCGTACCAGCGCCAGGTCGCGGGCATTGTAGCGCAGGCCGTCGGACTGTTTGAATGATGCTTCATGCTCTTCATCGACGATGATGATGCCGATCTTCTCCAGCGGCGCAAAAATTGCCGAGCGGGCACCGATGACGATCCGGGCCAGTCCCCGCCGGATGCGGCGCCATTCGTCATAGCGCTCGCCGTCGGAAAGTCCGCTGTGCAGGATCGCGATGCCGCCGCCAAAACGGGCCTGAAAGCGTCCGGTCAGCTGCGGGGTCAGGGAAATTTCCGGCACCAGCACCAGGGCATTTTTTCCGAGTTCGAGAGCATGCGAGATGGCCTGAAGATAGACCTCGGTTTTGCCGCTGCCGGTCACTCCATACAGCAGAAACGGTGAGAACTGTTGACGGTCGAGGCTGTCCGAGATTGAATCCAGAGCCCCCTTTTGATGGGTGTGCAGGCAGCGAGGCTCGTCACGTTTCACGATGTGATCTTTAAATGGATCACGGTATACTTCGCGCTCTTCTGCCGCACTCAGGCCGAGTTCCACCAGCCGCTTGAGCTGCGGAGTACATGTCCGAAGCGTTTCCGGAGATCCGCCGCCGAAATATCGCCGGCCTCCCGGATGACCGCCAGTACTTCGAGCGCTTTTGCACCGCATTGGCGGGGTGGATCCACCATCGGACCGGGGAGATAGAACGTTTCACGGCGGGCTCTTTTCCCTCCGGTCATGGCTCCCTGTTCACCGGCGGTACCTTTGCGGGTTTGAATGTTGATCCCGGCCGGGAGGGCCGTTCGTACCACTTCGCCCAGCGGATGCTGGTAATAGGATGCTACCCAGCGGAAGAACTCGAGTTCTCCGGGAGTCCAGAGCGATTCGCTGTCCAATACGTCGATAATTTCTTTCAGATTGGCAATTGTGGATCCGGCCGCACTCCCCAGAATATAGCCGGTCAGTTTCCGGTTCCCGAACGGAACCAGCGCCCGCCGCCCCGTTAACGCCAGTTCGCGCAGCCTCTCCGGCACAGCGGTAGTGAAAGGTCCGTTCCAGGTAGAGTGGAATAGCGATTTCAATGATGGCGGGGGAACCTGTCATGCCGGGGATAGAGGCGCTGCAATGGGGAAGCATCAGACGTGTTACCAGTATTTTTTGGGCGGATCTGTCTTGCCCATCAATCTGATTTCGCCGTCGATGATCTTGAACATATCGCCAAACTCGTTGGTCCAGGCATCACCCTCATCCAGCGGGGTCGGGAACCTCGCGCTGTCCCAGAAAAATCTCTTCATCGTCGATATAGCCGAACCAGTCCAGCGACCCGGTCATCCAGATTCTTGTGTTGAGTGCCATAGTAGTCTATCCTTATGAAAGTCGTTGTTTAAAGTCTTCGTAGCCAAAGCTGCGCACCACCTTCAACTCTCCGGTTTCCGGTTCAAAGGTGCAGATGTGCGGGTGCTGGATGCCGTTGAAGGTGGTGGTCTTGACCATGGTGTAGTGGGACATGTCCTCGAAAGCCAGCCGGTCACCGGGCTTGAGCGGCTGCTCAAAGGACCAGTCGCCGATCACGTCGCCCGCCAGGCAGGATGGCCCACCCAGACGGTAGGTGTGGGCTTTCTCGCCGGGATCGAAGCCGTCCGTGATGCCGGGACGGTAGGGCATCTCCAGGATGTCCGGCATGTGGCAGGTGGCCGAGACATCCAGGATGGCGATGTCCATGCCGTTGTGGACCACGTCCAGCACCTCGCCCACCAGAATGCCGGTGCCGATGGCGATCGCCTCGCCCGGTTCCAGGTAGACCTCCAGATCGTATTTCTCCTTGAAATATTTCACCAGTTCCACCAGCCCGTCGATGTCGTATCCTTCGCGGGTGATGTGGTGACCGCCCCCCAGGTTGAGCCATTTCATCCGCGGCAGAAACTCGCCGAACTTTTCCTCGAAGGCCGTGGCCGTCCGCTCCAGCGGCTCGAAGAGCTGTTCGCAGAGGGTGTGGAAGTGCAGCCCTTCGACTCCGCTCAGGGACCGCCCTTCGAATTCCGCGCGCGGGATGCCGAGGCGCGACTTGGGGGCGCAGGGGTCGTAGATGTCGGTATGCCCCTCGGAGTGTTCCGGGTTGACCCGCAGGCCGATGGAGACCCGGCCCGCCTCCTTCTCCCACAGCGGGCGGAAACGCTCCAGCTGGTTGAAGGAGTTGAACACCAGGTGGTTGGAGATCGCAGCAGTTCGACGACGTCGCTCTCCTTGAAGGCGGCGGCAGAAGCTGTGCACCTCGCGGCCGAACTCCTCCCGCCCCAGGCGCGCCTCCCAGGGGGAGCTGGCGCAGACCCCCTGCAGGGTCTGGCGGATAAGCGGGAAGACGCTCCACATGGAAAAGGCCTTCATCGCCATCAGGATCTTGGCGCCGCTCCGCTGCTGCACATCGTCCAGAATGGCCAGGTTGTGGCGCAGCCGCCCCAGGTCCACCACGTAGGCGGGGGAGGGGGCAGAGCTGGAGGATTTTGTCGATATCGATACCGGTCAAATTTAAACCTTATTACACAGAGCACAGAGGATAAAGGGTCAGAAACAGATACAAGGTACTGTTAGAGGTCAAGGAGTGTCGAAGGCTCTTTGCCTTTAACGATTTGCTCAGTGATCGTCAGTGACTCTGTGGCTGAGTACGTTGCACCTACAGCTCCGGCCACTCGCCGCCGTCAACGACGACCGTCGGCAGCCCCATCGGCCCGAGCACATCCAGGAACAGCTCCGGATCGAACTGCTCCATGTTCCAGACCCCGGCGCCATGCCATTTGCCGGTCAGCATCATGATCGCGCCGACCACGGCCGGAACGCCGGTGGTGTAGCTGATGGCCTGGGACTGGACCTCTTTGTAGCAGGCCTCGTGGTCGCAGATGTTGTAGATGTAGACCTGCTTGCGCTTGCCGTCCTTGATGCCGCGGGCGATGACACCGATGCAGGTCTTCCCCTTGGTCAGCGGCCCCAGGGAGCCGGGATCGGGGAGCAGGGCCTTCAGGAACTGGATCGGCACGATCTTCTGGCCGTTGAATTCCACCTCGTCGATGCGGGTCATGCCGACGTTCTGCAGCACCTCCAGGTGCTTCAGGTAGTTGTCGGAGAAGGTCATCCAGAACTGGGCCTTCTTGATGGTCGGGATATGCTTGACCAGCGACTCCATCTCCTCGTGGTAGAGGCGGTAGCAGTTCATCGGGCCGATCCCCTCGGGGAAGTCGAAGACGCGTTTGGTGGAGAGCGGCGGTGCTCTCGACGAACTGGCCGTTTTCCCAGTGGCGGCAGGTCGCGGTCACTTCGCGGATGTTGATCTCCGGGTTGAAGTTGGTGGCAAAGGGCTGGCCGTGGGAGCCGGCGTTGGCGTCGATGATGTCGAGCTCTTCCACCACATCCAGATATTTCTTGGCGGCCAGGGCGGTGTAGACGTTGGTGACGCCCGGATCGAAGCCGGAGCCGAGCAGCGCCATCAGCCGCTTTTCCTTGAAGCGCTCCTGGTAGGCCCACTGCCAGGAATATTCAAACTTGGCGGTATCGAGCGGTTCGTAGTTGGCGGTGTCCAGGTAATCCACGCCGGTTTCCAGGCAGGCATCCATGATGTGCAGATCCTGGTAGGGGAGCGCCACGTTGATCACCAGCTTCGGCTGCACCTGTCTTGATCAGGGCCACCAGTTCCGGCACGTTGTCGGCATCCACCTGTGCGGTCTTGATGCTGTTCCCCAGTTGGGCGGCAATGGCGTCGCACTTGGATTTGGTGCGCGAGGCCAGGGTGATCTCGCTGAAGATGTCGCGGCGCTGGGCGCATTTGTGGGTGACGACCTGGCCGACGCCGCCGGCGCCGATTATCAGAACTTTGCTCATGGTTTATTCCTTCCTGAAGTCAATGAAAGTTGTCTGTAAATATAATACGGGCATTCGCCGGATCGCGCAATGCCCGTAACAATACAGTAACAAAAAAGGATTATTCCCCCAGATAGGTATACCCCAGCAGTGTTCTGTCCAGCAGTTCGATGAAGTGACTGCTCTCTTCGATGGAAATCTTCTTTGAGGCCACGCTCTTCTCCAGATTGTCCCGGACGCGCTTCAGGATTTCCGGCCCTTTGTACTGGACGTATTTCAGGGTTTCCCAGGTGGCGTCACCGTTGATGACCGTGTCGATCATGTAGCCGGTCTTTTTGTTGAAGGTGATATGTACGGCGTTGGTGTCGCCGAACAGGTTGTGCAGATCCCCCAGGATCTCCTGATAGGCGCCGATCAGGAAGAAGCCGATGTAATAATCCTCGTCCTTGCGGATTTTGTGCAGCGGCAGGTATTTGGAGCGGCCGTTTTCGCCGACGAAGCTGGTGATCTCGCCGTCCGAGTCGCAGGTGATGTCGGCGATCGAGGCCATCACATCCGGCTTCTGGTTGAGGCGCTGGATCGGCATGATCGGAAAGAGCTGGTCGATGGCCCAGGAGTCGGGAATCGACTGGAACAGGGAAAAATTGGCGAAATAGGTCTGGCGCAGATGCAGCTGGAAGTTTTGCAGCTCTTCGGGGATCGGCTTGATTTTTTCGACGATGCTGTTGATCTTTCTTGATGATCTTGGAGTAGAGCCATTCGGCGATGGCCCGGTCGTTGAGGGTCAGGTAGCCCAGGTTGAAGAGGCTGACCGCCTCGTTGATCAGCTGCAGCGTGTCGTGGTAGTCCTCTCGCAGGGAGTAGCGGTCGATGCTCTTGTAGATGTCCATCAGCTTTTTGACGGTCGGGGCTACTTTTTCGGACTGGGCCAGGATCTCCTCGAAATCGGGCATCAGGTGCTGGGTATTGGTGTTGAGGACATTGGTGACCAGCACCGAGTAGTGGGCGACCGTTGCCCGGCCCGATTCGGAGATGATATTGGGACATTCGACCCCCGCTTCGTCGCAGATGTTCTTGATCTGGTAGATGACGTCGTTGGCGTACTCTTCAATGGTGTAGTTGACGCTGGAAAAATAGCTCGATTTGGAGCCGTCGTAATCGACCCCCAGTCCGCCGCCGATATCGAGAAATTCTATGCCGACCCCCAGTTTTTTCATCTCGGTGTAGACGCGGGCAACCTCGATCAGGGCGGTCTTGATCTTGTCGATCTTGGTGATCTGGCTGCCGATGTGTGAGTGCAGCAGTTTGACGCAATCCAGCATCCCCTGCTCTTCCAGCATGCGGATGGCGGCGATGATTTCGGACATGCGCAGGCCGAACTTGGCGTCTTCACCGCCGGAGGTGGCCCATTTGCCGGTTCCCTTGGAGGAGAGCTTGACCCGGATACCCAGTTTGGGCGTGATGCCGGTTTTTTTGGAGATCTCGATGATTTTTTCCAGTTCAAACAGTTTCTCGACCACCAGGGTAATGTCGAAGCCGATCTTGGTGGCATACAGCACCGTCTCGATGTATTCGGCATCCTTGTAGCCGTTGCAGATGATCGGCAGGTTGTTGCCGCTGGAGATGGAGATGCCCGCCACCAGTTCCGGTTTTGAGCCGACTTCCAGGCCGATGTTGTAGCGTTTTCCGTAACCGGCGATCGCTTCGACCACCTGACGCTGCTGGTTGACCTTGATCGGGTAGAAGGTCTGGTACTTGGCAGGATAGTCATTTTCCTGAATGGCGTTTTTGAAGACGCGGTTGATGGAGGCGATGCGCCCCTGCAGCACGTCCATGAAGCGGAGCAGGATGGGGGGTTTTATTTTGCGCTTGATCAGATCGTCCACCAGTGCCCGCAGGTCGATGGACATGCTTGGAGTTGGACGAGGGGTGGACGCAGATGTTCCCCTTTTTGTTGATCGAAAAAAGGTCGGCGCCCCAGTTGTCGATATTGTAAATCTTGGCGGATTCACTGATGGACCATTTTTCCATGATCTGTTCCCCGTATCCCGATTAGTCGCATTCAAATAAACTACCTTATTTATTGCATAGTATGGTCAAAGTCAAATTCTTATTTGAACACCACCGTATCCCCGGAAACAGGAAGGTGCGTTAACGAAGATTTTCTGCCGGAAAAGTTCAGGAAATTACTTCTCACGTACCAGCCCCGATAAACCGGGATACGTGCGTTAACGAAGTTATTCTCTGCGAACTGTCGCAGAACATACCTTCCAACTTGCTAATACTCTCTCTGCGGAATGACTGCCTTGACTTTGCCAAAGGGAATGATTACCTTCGGATTATTCAGACACTCCGGTACATTCATGTCACTCGGATACACGGAGATGTGTTACCATCATTTCTCGCCAGATGAATGCAGAAATGATCTGTAACGTACAACAGTTCAGGTGCCCATATGTCACGTTTTTCAGGCAGGAAGCCGTTTACACAGGAAATCTTCAGCCGGCATGTCGAGCGAGATGCGCAGTCTGCTGCATGCTCTTGAGCTGCGGGATTCGTTTGAAGACAATGAAAACCGTCCGCAGATGGATATGTACGAAACCGGTCAGGACATCATCCTGGAATTCGACCTGCCCGGTTTCACGCTGGATGCAATTTCTCTGAAAATAAGCGGTTTGACGCTGGTCCTGGAAGCGTGCAAACCGCGGGAGCAGAATGAGGGCAAATTTATCTGCGTGGAACGGAGTCATGGCCACTTTCATCATGCCGTGCATATCCCCGGCAACATCGATCCCAGCGCTAATCAGGGCGGAATACCGCCGCGGAGTGCTGCGGGTGATCTGTCCCAAAATTGATGACCGGCAGGTACCCATAAAGGAGATTTCGATTGAGTGAAATCGAAAACGATACCGAAAAACAGGATTCGGAAGAACTGAAGATTCCCGAGGTGCTGCCGCTGCTGCCGGTGCGGGACGTGGTGGTCTACCCGTTCATGATTATCCCGCTCTTTGTCGGGCGGGAAATGTCGGTCAAGGCGGTGGATAGTGCCCTGGCCGGTGACCGGATGATCCTGCTGGCCACCCAGCACGACATCGGTGACGAGGACCCGCCGCCCGACAAGATCTACGAGGTCGGCACGGTGGCCATGATCATGCGGATGCTCAAGCTTCCGGACGGCCGGGTCAAGATTCTTGTTCAGGGCTTGGCCAAGGCGCGCATCACGGAGTATGTCTCCGACAAACCGTTCTACACTGGTTCGCATCGAGCGGCAGCACGATCACCTGGTTGCTGGATATATCTCTGGAGACCGAGGCGCTGATCCGTACCGTGCGGGAGCAGCTGGCCAAGGTGATCGAGCTGGGCAAACAGATTTCTCCCGAGGTGATGGTTATCCTGGAGAACATCCAGGATCCGGGCAGCATGGCCGATCTGATCGCCAGCAATCTCGGGCTGAAGGTTGCCGATGCCCAGACGTTGCTGGAAATGAACGATCCGATCGTCCGTCTGACCAAGGTCAATGAGTTTCTGAACCGTGAGGTCGAACTGCTGAGTGTGCAGGCCAAGATCCAGAACGCCGCCCGCGAGGAGATGGGCAAGAACCAGCGGAATATTACCTGCGCGAGCAGATGCGGGCCATCCAGCAGGAACTGGGCGACGACGAGGGAAAAGAGGAGCTGGTCGAGATCCGAAAGGCCATCGAAGCCGCCAAGATGCCGGAGGCGGTCCAGAAAGAGGCCCTCAAACAGCTGGGACGTCTGGAGAACATGCACCCGGACGCCGGCGAGGCCGGCATTATCCGCACCTATCTGGACTGGCTGGTGGAGATCCCCTGGAGCAAGACCTACCCGCGACAGCCTGGATATCATCCGGGCCAAGAAGATTCTCAACGATGACCACTATTATCTGGACAAGATCAAGGAGCGCATCCTGGAGTTTCTGGCGGTGCGCAAGCTGAAGAAAAAGATGAAGGGGCCGATCCTCTGTTTCGTCGGTCCTCCCGGCGTTGGCAAGACCTCGCTGGGCAAGTCCATCGCCCGCGCCATGAGGCGCAAGTTCGTGCGCATTTCCCTGGGCGGGGTGCGGGATGAGGCCGAGATCCGCGGCCACCGCCGCACCTATATCGGCGCCCTGCCGGGGCGCATCATCCAGGGGATGAAGCAGGCCGGCACCAACAACCCGGTCTTCATGCTGGACGAGATCGACAAGCTGGGCTACGACTACAAGGGCGATCCGTCCTCGGCCCTGCTGGAGGTGCTGGACCCGGAGCAGAACCACTCCTTCTCCGACCACTACATCAACCAGCCCTTCAACCTCTCCAACGTGATGTTCATCGCCACGGCCAACCAGATCGACCCGATGCCGTCGGCCCTGCGCGACCGTATGGAGGTCATCAACCTGTCCGGTTACACCGAAGAGGAAAAGCTGGAGATCGCCAAGCGCTATCTGGTGCCGCGCCAGATCAAGGAAAACGGTCTGAAGGCCAAGCATATCAGCTTTGATGATGACGCCATCCGCGAGATCATCTGCCAAATACACCCGCGAAGCCGGTCTGCGCAACCTGGAACGGGAAATCGGCACGGTCTGCCGCAAGGTGGCCCGCAAGGTGGCCGAAGGGATCGAAGCGCACCGTCAAGATGACCGCCAAGAGCCTGCACACCTTCCTGGGAGCGCCGAAATATCTGCGCGAGGAAGATCTGGACCAGAACGAGATCGGTGTGGTCAACGGCCTGGCCTGGACACCGGTGGGGGGCGAGATCCTGCATATCGAGGCGACCCTGATGGCGGGCAAGGCCGGCCTGACCCTGACCGGCCAGTTGGGTGACGTGATGAAGGAGTCGGTCCAGGCGGCCCATTCCTATATCCGTGCCCATGCCGACGAGCTCTGCATCAAGCCGGAATTCTTCCAGGAACATGAGATCCATGTCCATGTCCCGGCCGGTGCGATCCCCAAGGACGGCCCTTCGGCCGGTGTGGCCATGACCATGGCGCTGGTCTCGATCATCACGCCACATCCCGGTGCAGAAAGGATGTGGCCATGACCGGCGAGGTCACCCTGCGCGGCAAGGTGCTGCCGATCGGCGGGCTCAAGGAGAAGATCCTGGCTGCGGTCCGCTCCGGGATGACGACGGTGATCATCCCCGTCCAGAACAAAAAGGATCTGGAGGATATTCCGGCGGAAATTCTGAAAAAGGTCAAGATCGTCGCAGTTTCGGAAGTTGAAGACGCTCTCAAGCTTGCGTTGGAAAAGTATCCGCCGCCCGCCCCCTCTGCCGCTGGAAAACAGGCTAAAAAAAGTCGTCCGGCATCCGCTGCTTCCGGACGTCGGGTACGTCCAGTAACGGGGCTGCCGGTCTAGAGCATGTGGTGATGCGAGGTGATTCATGTCTGAACAGGTCATTTACGCCGCGTCATGGTTGATCAATCCTGATGCCCCGCCCGTTGCAGGCGGGGCATTGCTCGTTCGCAACGGGTTGATTGTCGACATCGGGGCCACTGCACGTGCTCCAGCAGGCACTCTTCGGCGCCGGTCCTCGATTACCCCGGCTGCGTGCTGCTTCCCGGGTTTGTAAATGCCCATACCCACCTCGAATTGACCCACTTCCCTTCCTGGAAACTCCGGTCGTCGGTCGATTACAATCCGCGCCGCTTTACCGACTGGATCATCCAGTTGATCAAGGTTGCGCGTGGTCTGACTGCCGAGGAGTACCCCCCCTCGATCCGTGAGGGGGTGCGGATGTGCCTGGAATCGGGAACAACAGCGATTGGCGAGATCGTCACCAATCCGTCACATGGCCGAGCTGTACTATCACTCTCCGCTTGTCGGCAGGCTCTATTTCGAGCTGTTGGGGCAGGAGCGCGGACATTTCATGGGCAAGCTTGCTGCTGCGACAGCTGCAGCAGATCACGGTGACGCGCAGGCACTGCTGTCGGGTCTCTCTCCTCATTCTCCCTATACGATAGCGCACGAGTATCTGACGGCAGTACGGGACGCATCCGCATCACGCTCCCTGCCGCTCGCCATCCATCTCTCGGAATCCCGTTCCGAGGCTGACTTTATCTTTGACGGCAGCGGAGAACTCGCCTCCTCCTTCTACCCGTTTGTCGGTTGGGAACGTTTTCTGGGGCACCCGGCCCGCTGCAGTTCCACAGAACTGCTTGATCGCCACGGGCTGCTGACGCCGACTACCCTGGCGGTTCATTGCGTCCACGTTTCCGTCGCCGACGCCCGTATCCTCAAGTCGCGCGGTGTACATATCGCGCTCTGTCCCCGCAGTAATGAACTTCTCGACGTCGGCCGGGCCCCGGTCCACCTGTTCAAAAAACTCGGCATCCCCCTGGCGCTCGGCACCGACTCCCTGGCCAGCAATAATTCTCTCTCCCTGTGGGACGAGCTGCGCTTTGCCCTGGAGACCTTTCCGGACGACCTGTCGGAGCAGGATGTGCTCCGCATGGTTACGACCGGTGCTGCAGCCGCCCTTGGTGTCTCTGCGACCTGCGGCTCGCTGGAGGCCGGCAAACGGGCCGATTTTCAGGTGGTCGGGAATTGTGACGGCGGTATAGACGGGGTGCTGGAACGGGTTATGCGGGAGGGAAATCTACAGGAACTGTATGTCGGCGGGAAGCGCTACGCCGGTTATACCCAGACTGGCGATTGATTTCATCTGCAAAATATAATCAGAGAGCACGGTTCACCCCCTCTTCAACCTTTTTTCCTCCAGAATCATATCAACCGCCAGCAGAAAAACCCCAACACAGATCAGCGAATCAGCCACGTTGAAGGCCGGCCAGTGGTGCCGGTACCAGTGGACGTCCAGAAAGTCGATCACTTCGCCCAGGCGCATCCGGTCGATCAGGTTGCCGACTGCGCCGGAAAAGATCATGGCCAGCGAAATCTGCGCCAGTTTCTGGTCGTCACGCAGCTTGCGAAAGGCGATCAGAATGACAATCGCCGCAACCAGTGAAATCGCGATAAAAAACGGCAGTCGCCAGGATGCGTTGGAGAGGAAACTGAAGGCGGCCCCTCTGTTTCGGACGTAGGTGATATGAAAGAAATTGTCAACAACCGGGATCGAGTCGAACAGCTGCATGCTGCGGTCAACGGAGACCTTGGTGATCTGGTCGATGAGCATGCCAACGATGGCAGATTGCGGCGAACAGGATGTATCGAGGTTTCATTGATCGGTCCCGTGCATCCGGGAACGCAGTCGTCTGCTGCGTCCCCGGAGTATGATGGTAGTCGTACGTTGAAGCCGGCATTACGTGACGGCAATCGTGCATTTCGGGCAGATGGTCGGATGTCCGGCATCTGTGCCCAACTCTTCGCTGTAACACCAGCAGCGCTCGCATTTGTCACCCGGCGCTGCGGTCACCTGGACTTTGAGCCCTTCGATGTTTTCCGACGCCCAGCATTCGCCCTCCAGATCCGTCGACCAGCGTCACTTTCGATACGATGAAGATGCTCTGCAGTTCGGCCGCATACTCCTGCAGGAATGCCGAACAGTTCAGGCGGCGCGGCGATGGTCACGGCGGCATCCAGCGAATGGCCGATGGTCTTGGCGACCCGGGCCAGTTCCAGGGCCTTGGAGACATCGGCGCGCACCTTCATGATCCGTTCCCAGCGGGCCACCAGCGCATCATCCTTCCATTCCGGATGCAGGGCGGGGAAGGCGGCCAGATGGACACTCTCCTCTCGCTGGCCCGGCATGAACTGCCAGACCTCGTCGGCGGTGAAGGAGAGTACCGGCGCCAGCAGGCGCACCAGGGTGTCCAGGATCGGTACATGACGGTCTGGGCGCTGCGGCGCTCCAGCGAATCGGCCTTGCTGGTGTACATGCGGTCCTTGAGGATATCCAGGTAGAAGGAGCTCATCTCCACCGTGCAGAAGGCGTTGACATCCTGATAGATGACATGGAACTCAAAATCCTGGTAGGCGGTCAGCACCCGCTCCTTGAGCATCTCCAGCTGGTGCAGGGCCCAGCGGTCGATTTCGGGCATCTCGGCGAATGGCGACCGATTGCGTGGCCGGATCAAAATCATTGATGTTGCCCAGGATGTAGCGGCAGGTGTTGCGGATGCGGCGATAGGCCTCGGACACGCGGGTCAGGATCTCCTCGGAGATGCGGGTGTCGTCGCGGTAGTCCTGGGCGGAACACCAGAGGCGCAGGACATCGGCGCCGAACTTCTTGATGACATCTTCGGGCGCCACCACGTTGCCCACGGACTTGCTCATCTTGCGCCCCTGGCCGTCCAGCACGAAGCCGTGGGTCAGGACGCTCTTGTAGGGCGCACGCCCTCGGGAGCCGACGCTCTCCAGCAGCGAGGAGTGGAACCAGCCGCGATGCTGGTCGCTCCCCTCCAGATACAGGTCGGCCGGTGAGCGCAGCTTGGGGTTCGGCTCCAGCACGGCGGCATGGGAAACGCCCGAATCGAACCAGACATCCAGGATGTCGTTCTCCTTCTCAAAGGCCGCCGCCCCGCATTTCGGGCAGACCGTCCCGGCCGGCAGCAGCTGTTCGGCGCTCCAGTCGAACCAGACATCGGAGCTGTGCTCTTTGAAGATGCTCGGCCACATGGTCCATGATCGTGCCGTCGGCAATGTACTCGCCGCAGGCGGTGCAGGAGAAGGCGGTGATCGGCACACCCCAGGAACGCTGGCGGGACACGCACCAGTCGGGGCGGTTCTCGATCATGCCGTAGATCCGCTCGCGGCCCCATTTCGGAATCCACTGCACCTGGTCGATGGCTTCCAGCGCCTTGTCGCGCAGATCGTTGGCCTTCATGCTGATGAACCACTGCTCGGTGGCGCGGAAGATGATCGGCTTCTTGCAGCGCCAGCAGTGCGGGTAGGAGTGGCTGATCTTGGAGGTCTGCAGCAGCGCTCCAACCTCGATCAGCTTGTCGATCACGCTCTGGTTGGCGGCAAAGACCTGCTGGCCGCCGAAGAATTCGACGGTGGAGAGATATTTGCCGTGGTTGTCGACCGGATTGTAGATCTCCAGCCCCTCTTTCAGGGCCAGTTCGTAGTCCTCCTGGCCATGGCCGGGGGCGGTGTGGACGCAGCCGGTACCGGCCTCCAGGGTGACATGCTCACCCAGCAGGATGATCGAGTCGCGATCATAAAAGGGGTGTTTGCAGCGCTTGCGCTCCAGCACGTCCGGCCTTGAAGGTGGCGATGACGCTGCCGGTCAGGCCGACGGCTGCCAGGAAGTGAATCTTTGAGCCCTTCGGCCACGATCAGCACACCCTTTTCCGTCTCCAGCGCCACGTAGTCGAACTCGGGATGCAGGGCCACCGCCAGGTTGGCCGGGATCGTCCAGGGGGTGGTGGTCCAGATCACCACATAGGCCTGCTTGCCGGCCAGGGCCGGGATTGCGGCCGAGAGGTCATCCTGCAGGGCAAAGCGGACAAAGATGGAGGGGGAGGTGTGATCGGCGTACTCCACCTCGGCCTCGGCCAGGGCGGTCACGCAGGAGGAACACCAGTGCACCGGCTTGCGGCCGCGGTACAGCCCGCCGTTGTGGGCAAACTTGGCCAGTTCGGCCGCGGTCAGCCCTTCGTATTCGTAGTTCATGGTCAGGTAGGGGTTCTCCCAGTCACCCAGGATCCCCAGACGCTTGAACTCCTCTTTCTGGATGTCGACGAACTTGGCGGCATACTCGCGGCACTCGCTTGCGCATCTCCAGCTTGGTCATCTGGTGTTTTCTTGGAACCCAGGTTCTTTTCCACCTGCAGTTCGATCGGCAGGCCGTGGCAGTCCCAGCCCGGCACGTAGGGGGCATGAAAACCCTCCATGCGCTTGACCTTGAGCACGAAATCCTTGAGGATCTTGTTGAGGGCATGGCCGATATGGATATGGCCGTTGGCGTAGGGGGGGCCGTCATGCAGGACGTAGAGCGGTTTGTCTTTGCCGTGCCTCTTCCAGTTTGGCGTACAGTCCGTTCTGCTCCCATTTTGCGAGCATTTCCGGCTCACGCTGGTTCAGGTTGGCCTTCATCGGAAAATCGGTCTGCGGCAGATTGAGGGTGTCTTTATATTCCATGGGATGCTGTCTCCGTTTCTGATTCGTTAAAACTGTATCAAACTACAGATATAAAGCCGGAATGTCAAGAAGACGGGCTTGTCCCGGTCGAGGGGGTGGAAATGTCAGGTCGCGCAGCCATGGAGGCTGTACATCAAATCAGTTGCATTCTCTCTTGCATTACGTGCCGCGACTCTGCTATCATTTCACGCCATTTTACCCACTTGATATGATCACTGAAAGGATCACTACGTAATGTTGAAAATGTTTGATTATCTGTTCGGAATGTTTTCCAATGATCTGGCCATCGACCTTGGCACCGCCAACACCCTGGTTTATCTGAAGGGGAAGGGAATCGTGGTGCGTGAACCATCGGTTGTCGCGGTGCAGAAAATGCCTAACGGCCAGCAGAAGGTGCTTAAGGTCGGCATGGAGGCCAAGCAGATGCTCGGGACGAACCCCGGGCACCATTACCGCCATCCGTCCCATGAAGGATGGCGTTATCGCCGACTTCGACATCACCGAAGAGATGCTGCGCTACTTCATCCATAAAGTGCATAACCGCAAAACCCTCGTCCGTCCCCGCATCGTCATCTGTGTGCCGTCCGGCATCACCCAGGTCGAGAAGCGCGCGGTCAAGGAATCGGCCGAGTCGGCCGGTGCCCGTGAGGTGTATCTGATCGAGGAGCCGATGGCGGCTGCAATCGGTGCCGGACTGCCGATCACCGAAGCTTCCGGCAACATGATTGTCGATATTGGTGGCGGCACGACCGAAGTTGCCGTTATCTCGCTGGCCGGCATCGTCTACGCCCAGTCCACCCGCATGGGGGGCGACAAGATGGATGAGGCGATCGTTCAGTACATTCGCAAAAAATACAACCTGCAGATCGGTGAGCGCTGGGCTGAAAAGATCAAGATGGAGATCGGTGAAGCCTATCCCGGTCCGGAAACTCTGGAGATGGAGGTCAAGGGACGCGATCTGGTTTCCGGTATTCCCAAAACCATCAAGGTCAATTCGGACGAAATCCGCGAAGCTCTCAAGGAGGCGGTCAACGCTATTGTCGATACGGTGAGAATCTGTCTGGAAAAGACGCCACCCGAACTGGCGGCCGATATTGTCGATCAGGGCATTTTCCTGGCCGGCGGCGGCGCCCTTCTGCGCAATCTGGACCTGCTGCTGCGCGAGGTCACCAAAGTGCCGGTACTTATTGCCGAAAACCCGCTTGATTGCGTCTGTCTCGGCTCAGGGCTTGTTCTGGACGAGCTTGATCTGTTGCGTCGCGTTTCTATTTCATCCTGATTTTTTTACCATAGAGTCACGGCAGGAACGCTGAAGAATAACTCCGGTATGGAACACAGGGAAGCGATATAAATGTCATTTTTATCGCTTCCCTGTTCCATGAGTTCTTTTAAGTGCGCCGCAACTCTGTGGTAGAGAACCTTTCCCGGCATGCTATGACTTCCCCCACAATTGACATACTTGTTCCTGTCTGGAACAACCCGTTTGAAACCCGCGCCTGTCTTGCGGCGATCCTCGCTCACTCTTCCGGGGCACGTCTGATTATCGTCGACAACGGCAGTAGCCGTGAGACCGAGCTGATGCTGGAGGAGTTCTCCGAGTCGTTGGGAGATCAGGGGCTGTTTATCAAGTCCGAAAGGAATATCGGGCTGGTGGCAGCTATCAATCTCGGCCTGGCCCGCTCTGACAGCGACTTTACCGTCATCGTTCGTCCTCATGTAACCGTGCATGCCGGGTGGCTGGAAACGCTGGTGAGAACGGCTGAAACGACCGGCGGCCGGGATTGTCTCGCCGCTGTTCAGAGGAGCGGAAACAGACACCCTTCCACAGCTGGCTCCGGGATGCACAGTAATGGAGAACTGTACCGTTTCTTTTACGACACTTCTGGTGCGTACCGAGATGCGTATGGTCGTCGGTACTTTTGATGAACATCTCGACGGGAATGAGTGGTGTCTGAAAGAGTATGTACGGCGTGTCGCTGCTCTTGGGTATCGCACCTGTGTCACCGGTAGCCTCCGTTTGTCCTGCTCTGCCGCCCAGCAGTTCGGTTCGGCGCAGCGCAGGAATGAGATGATGCAGTACAGCCGTTCAGCGTACATCTCCCGGTGGGGAGTTTCCCGGCATTATTGCGTGTATTTCGGCAAGGAGACAGACGCCGGTTCTCTCCGTGATACAATGACCGCTATTCTGGACGGTGCCCGCCAAGGACATCGCTTTACGCTACTGCTGCACCGCCGCCAATATGCCGGTTTTCGGAAAATGGGGTGGAATTGTCTGCACACCGGCATAGATCTGCACCGGATATCACTCTTGTTTCCGGTGCGGGATTTTCAGCGGAAGGTTACGGCGCTGCGAAGCGGCTCCCCCGATCTGCTCGCTGTACGGGGATGTAGCGGAATCACGTTTCCGGGCGTCGATACGGCCATCTCACATGTCGAACTGCTCAGCTGTATTCATGCTCACACAACCACAGTTACGGGACACTCAGAGGAGACATTATCATGATAGCAGACATTGCATCTCAATTAGCGGCTCATCGGGACGTCATCGCCCGGATGGAACGTGACCTGTCACCCCGGATTGCCGAAATGGTGACGCTGCTGGTGGAAACATTTACGCGCGGCGGAAAGCTGCTGGTGATGGGGAATGGCGGCTCAGCGGCCGATGCGCAGCATTTTGTGGCCGAGATCGTCGGGCGTTTCAAGATGGAACGGAGGGGGCTGCCGGCAATTGCGCTCTCAACCGATACCTCGATTCTGACCGCTATCGGTAACGACTATGGCTTTGATAAAGTATTCCGTCGTCAGGTCGAGGCGCTTGCCGCGCCGGGTGATCTGGTCGTCGGCATCTCGACCAGCGGCAATTCACCCAACGTTCAGCAGGCGCTGGAACTGGCCCGTGAAATGGGGTGCCGCACGGTTGGCCTGCTCGGCAAGGATGGCGGCAGCATCAAGAGTGTCTGTGACCTGCCGTTGATCGTGCCGACCGATGATACGCCCCGGGTTCAGGAGGGGCATATCACCATCATTCATATTGTCTGCGACTTGCTGGAAAAGACCATGTTTGCTTGATCAATAGCCGTCAAGGAGGCTGTGTGGACCGTACCGTTGTTGAAACTCTTTTTGCCCATAGCGATCGAAATTCGCTGCCTGGTTATCGGTGACCTGATGCTGGACGAGTACCTGTGGGGCAAGGCTGACCGCATTTCTCCAGAGGCTCCGGTACAGGTGGTTGATGTTATCCGGGAGGAGCTGCGTCTTGGTGGCGCCGGCAATGTGGTGCACAATCTGGCGGCGCTGGGGGCGCAGGTTTCCGTCTGTTCTGTAGTCGGCGACGACCAGAACGGCCGCGAGCTGCTTGGGCAGTTTTGTCACCATCACATAGATACCCGCGCGGTTTTCCTGGATCCCGATCGACGGACCAGCCGCAAGACGAGAGTCGTTGCCGCGCATCAGCAGATTGTGCGGATTGACCGGGAATCGCGGGAAGCATTGCCCGTGGCCGTAGAACAGCAACTCTGCCTCTGGATTGCCGCCCATGCCGGAGAATATGCGGTTATTGTGCTTTCGGATTACAACAAGGGGGTGCTGACTCCGGCCGTTATCGCTTCAGTTGTTTCTGCGGCAGCTCAGGTCGGCATACCGGTCCTGGTTGACCCGAAGGGGACCGATTTTACCCGTTATGGCGGGGCAACGCTGCTGACACCGAATCGTAAAGAGGCAGAGGCCGCCTCCGGAATTTCCATTACGGATACCGCCTCTCTGGCCCGGGCCGCTGGCATCATCATGAGTGCGACCGGCTTGCAGCACCTTCTGATCACCCGTAGTGAAGAGGGGATGTCGCTCTTTTCCAAGGGGGGCGAGATCGTCCATATCCCCACTGTGGCCCGCGAAGTCTTTGATGTTTCGGGTGCCGGGGATACGGTGCTTGCAACGCTGGCGGTCGGTATCGCTTCCGGCTTCAGCATGGCCGAATCGGCCCGCTTGGCCAACGTTGCTGCCGGAATCGCCGTCGGCAAACTCGGGACTTCGATCGTTACCCCGCAGGAGATCATTGATGCTGTCTCACTGGCCCACAAGGACAGCCACGCAAAAATCAAGAGTCTCGACGTGCTCACCCCACTGATCGCCGCGGAAAAAAACAGGGGCAAGCGGGTTGTGTTCACCAATGGCTGTTTTGATCTGCTGCACGCCGGCCATGTGAAGTACCTGCAAAAAGCCCGGAGTCTTGGTGACCTGCTGGTGCTGGGGCTCAACAGTGATGCCTCGGTGCGTCGTCTGAAGGGGGCAAAACGCCCGTTGATTGATCAGGATGAACGGGCCCATCTCCTGGCCGCGCTGGATTGCATTGATTATGTCACTGTTTTTGACGAGGATACCCCGTTGGAACTGATAACCGCTCTCAAACCGCATATTCTGGCAAAGGGGGGCGATTATTCGCTGGATGGCGTCGTCGGCCGCGACGTTGTGGAGTCGTATGGCGGCCGGGTGGAGCTGATCACCTTCGTAGATGGCAAATCAACAACGAATATAATTGAGCGGATCCTCGAGCTCTATGCTGCGGAGCCCTGATTGACAGGATGCGTACGTCCACAAGATCATTACAGCACGCCGCAGAAATGATTTTAACGTACTAGCCCCGATAAATCGGGATACGTGCGTTAACGAACAGATTCTCTGCTGAGTCGCAGAAATCGGTTCAAATTTACTAATAATGGGTAAGGATTATCTGGTTTTTGACGCCGCTTTCTGGTATGAGAACATATTCCTTGATACAATTGCATTGCAGACAGGAGCGGATATGTCGGAAGCTACCGAACCACGCAGGGAAATTTGGATATTGGGTGTAAAGCCGGGAAGCGGCCGCGAAGACACGCTCCTGGGATATCTGGAGGCTGGCGGATATGTCTGTCGGCTTGAACAGTACGACAAACTGGAAGCCGGAAGACCACTCGGAATTGTACTGGATGTTTCGCCGTTTTCGGACGATGGCTGGGGTGTGCTGCTTAACATTAAAACCTCTCCCGTTACCAGGGATATTCCGGTATTGCCGGTGTTTTTAAGTGAAATGGGGAAAGTTGGCGGTGTATTTCCCGTTGCCGGTTTTTTTACACTTCCGGTTGATGAACAGTATCTGCAAAATCGCCTGGCGGTCTATGGACTGACTGAAGAAGCGGAAACGTGGGATCTGCAATCCATGGTGGTTTCCAGGTCAGGTGAAGAGAAACTTTCCAAGGCGGTAGAAGCATTGGGATTTGAAGTCATAAAAGGGTATACCGGAAAAGAAGCCCTGGCCCTCTCATCTATTCATCCGGTCTATATGATTTTCTGCAGCCAGATGCTGTCGGATATGTCCGCGTTCGAACTGCTGGAACGGTTTCACTTATATCCGTACAGCAGCAACACCCCCCTGTTTGTGCTGCTCAAAGAGAACATGAAAGATGGGGAAAAGCTGGCCATGAGCAGGGAAATAGCCCATCTGGTCAGAAAGAAGCAGCTTTCGTGTGAAGAGTTTCTGGGGTATCTGCGGCGCAGGGAATAACGGTGGAAAAAATAGCAAAAAAAACAGCCGCTCCCTGGTGCAAGGGAGCGGCTGTTTTTTTGACGTCTGTCTCAGCGTTACAGCAAGCCGTCCAATTCTCTGATCTCTATGTTCGCTTTGCCGCGCAGGTCCTTGACCCATTGGCTGAAACGCTCTTCCGATTTTTTCCGGTAAAGAATATCCTCAATATCCGCTTTGACGCTTTCAAAGGGCTTGGTTGAGCCTGGTACCCGCGCCTCAAGTTTGATGATGTGAAAACCGATGGGGGTTGAAACCAGTTCGCTGACTTCACCCGGTTTCAGAGCGAGGATGGTTTTCTCCAGCTCCGGTTGCATGTCCCCTTTTTTGAAACTTCCCAGATCTCCGCCATCCTTGCGGGCTGCCGGGTCTTCCGAGAACCGTTTTGCCAGTTCGGCAAAATCTTTGCCCGCTTTAGCGTCAGCCAGAACGGAGAGGGCTGTTGCTCTGGAACGCTGTATCTCGTCAGGGGATGCCTTAGGACCGGTTTTGAAAAAAATGTGCCGGGCGCGATAGCTTTCCTCCTCAGAGTATTTAGCCAGATTGGCAGTGTAATAGTCCCGCATCTCGGATTCGGTGACCTGGACCTTGGCACGAACTTCCATGCTCACCAGTTTCAGTTTTTCGATCTGTTCCTGGAGCTGGGCGCGGTACTGGTCAAAGGTGAGGCCCTGCGCAGTCAGCGCCGCAAGCAAAGCCTCCTGGGAGGGTATATTGTTTTGCTTGCGCACATCATCAATCGCCTGGCGGATTTCCTCATCAGACACTCGAATACCCAGCTCTTTGATCTTTTGGTCGGTCAATCTCTTTTCAATCAGATGATCAAGAGCCGTGCGACGAATCTTGATCCGGTCTGCATCACTCAGGGCGCCTTTCTTCTCCGCTTCTTTTACGGCAGGTTGCGCTTCCTGTTTGACGTCATGCAGGGTAATGATGTCGTCGTTGACAATTGCAACAATAGCGTTCGTTACGTTTTTCGGCTTTTTGGGCTCGTCAGGTGAGGCGGCTGGTTGAGCTGCCTTCAGTGTCGCTGCTGCCGGTTTCTTGGTGCCGACAGCATTGTTGATGGCACATCCCCCTGCGACAAGAAGTGCCAGTGCGGTTGTTACGGCTACCAAAGTACGTTGCTTCATAATTGAACTCTTTTCTTCGATAGATGTAAAAACCGGAAGGGGGATATGGCTCCCGCGCTTCCGGTTTTATCTGTTCAGAACGTGTCTACACTATGCCTGACGGCTGTTATTTCTTCTCGGGAGCTGCCGGCTTTGGGGCTTCGGCAGGTTTTTTGTCATCCGTTTTCGCCTCTTCCTTTTTTCCGCCAATGCTGTTTAACACATCTTCCTTGATCGTGATTTTGGCGGTCTTCTTCAGTTCTTCCTTGATCTTCTGGAAAATTTCCTGCTGCTTGCTCGGCATGATTGCGCCCTTGATCTGTTCCTTCACTTCTTCAAAGGGGCGGATACCGGCCGGACGTTTGCCGGTCAGCTTGATGATGTGGAAACCGAAATCGGATTTGACCACGTCGGAAATCTGCCCTTCCTTAAGTGCGAGCGCGGCTTTTTCGAAAGCCGGCACCATGCTCCCTTTACCGAACCATCCAAGATCGCCGCCCTTGGCGGAGGAGGAGTCAACAGAATATTTCTTGGCCAGTTCCTCGAAGTTGCCGCCGGATTTAAGCTGGGCCAGAATGTCCTTTGCTTCTTTTTCAGTTTTTACCAGAATATGGCTGGCCTTGATCTGCTCGCCGGATTTGAATTTGTCCTTGTTCTGCTCATAAAACTTTTTCATATCCTCATCAGAAACCTTGGATTCAGCCTCGACCTTTTTCTTGAGGAATGATTCCACGATCAGGCGCTTTTTGAGATCCTGCAGTTTCTCCTCAATTTCGGGACCCTTGTCAAGGCCGTCTTTGGCGGCCTGCTGCAGAATCAGTTCACGAATGACCATCGTGTCCAGCATTTCCTTGCGGCCCTGAGGGGTGTCGGCCATCGCTTTCAGGTATTCAGGCAGATTTTTCAGCTCACGGTCAAAATCAGCGGTGGTGATTGTGCCGCCATTGACTTCAGCCAGAACCTTGCTCTCTTTTTTTCCCGTCGATTGTGATCCGCCGGTAGTTGTGCCTCCCTGGCAGCCAACAAGTGCAGCCACACAGAGGGTTGCCGTGAACAGTTTCGTTGTGGTAATGATTTTCACGTAAAGCTCCTTTTGTTAGTGTTCAAGTGTATGTAAAACTCATAAAAGCTAGCATATCAGTCCGGTCGTTGCAACATTATTTCACGACATGGACGCAGCCCTGATAAACAGGATACGTGCGTTAACGAGGTTGTTTTCTGCCACAAATTGAGTGCAGAAGACAACATACTAACTTACTGATGATTTTTACTTGCCATTAAAGCCCGGTACGCTACAATGCGCGCTCGGACCAGACGGCTCCGTTTTACTTCCCGATTCCACAGAATTGATTTGACCGTGACCCACTTATCTCTGTCTACACTTGCCAGTCTTGGCGAATTTGGCCTTATTTCCCGCATCGCTGCCGGAGTCTCCGCGCATGAGGGCGTTATCACCGGTATTGGTGACGATGCTGCGGTGACCGCACTTTCACCTGGAATGCAGCTTTTGACCTCAACTGACATGCTGCTTGAGGATGTACATTTTCGTCGTGCCTGGCACGACCCCTGCCGTCTGGGGCGCAAATCTCTGGCTGTCAGTATTTCCGACATCGCGGCGATGGGGGGTATCCCGCGTTGGGCGCTGCTCTCTCTTGCGATTCCTCCGGATATTCCGCTTGATTTTATCGATGATTTTATGCGGGGATTCCTGGCGTTGGCGTCTGAAACCGGGGTCGCCCTGATCGGTGGTGACACCTGCTCGTCCCGCTCCGGGTTGACGATTTCCGTCACCATCATGGGGGAGCAGCATCCTGACCGGATTGTGCGGCGCTCAGGTGCCATGGCGGATGACGACATCTGGGTGACCGGTACGTTAGGCGACGCGGCGCTGGTCTTGACGTTGCTCGAACAGAGTGGAACTGTTTCAGATGAACTCCTTTCCCGTCTGCTCGACCCGAATCCCCGGGTTGCCGCTGCTCTGGCACTGGCTGACGCCGGGCTTGTGACCGCCATGATCGATGTCAGCGATGGTGTGATGGCCGATTACGGCCATATTGCCGAGCAATCCGGTGTCGGCGGTTGTATCCGGCGTGATGATCTGCCGCTCTCCGCCGGCTTTCGCTCGCACACGGCACACCTCCCTGCTATTCCTTATCAACTGGCGCTTTCCGGAGGAGAGGATTACGAGCTCTGCTTCACCGCCCCCCCCTCCAACCGGGAAAAAATTGTTGACTGCATGAAAAAGTGTGGCATTGCAGTGACACGTATTGGTATAGTGACCTGTTGTTCGGGGGTGACGGCTGTCAACCCGGATGGCAGCCTGTACTGCAATCATATTGAGGGTTTTAACCATTTTACATAAACTGAATATTACCAGATGAAAGGATCTTCCATGCGTCACATCACTGATTCCCGCTGACAAGGCCCGGCTCTGCGCCGATGCCATCCGTTTTCTATCGGTCGACGCCGTAGAAAAAGCAAATTCCGGTCACCCCGGCCTGCCGATGGGGGCCGCCGACTGTCGCGTTCGCTCTGTGGGGCAACTTTCTATCCTTTAACCCTCAGGATCCCCGCTGGCCGAACCGCGACCGTTTCGTCCTTTCGGCCGGACATGGTTCGATGCTCCTCTATTCGCTGCTGCATCTGTTCGGCTACGATCTGCCGCTGGAGGAACTGAAAAACTTCCGCCAATGGGGGAGCAAAACCCCCGGTCATCCGGAATTCGGCCACACCGTCGGCGTTGAAGTGACTACCGGGCCGCTCGGACAGGGCTTTGCCAATGGCGTCGGCATGGCTCTTGCCTCGAAGATGGCCGCAGAGCGTTTCAATACCGCAGACTTCAGCCCGATCAACCACACCGTCTATGCACTGATCGGTGACGGAGACCTGCAGGAGGGGATCAGTTATGAGGCGGCTGCGCTGGCCGGGCATCTGAAACTGGGGAACATGGTCTACATGTACGACAGCAACAGCATCACCATTGAGGGCAAAACTAATCTGGCCTGGTCGGAGGACGTTGCCGGCCGCTTTACCGCCTGCGGCTGGCAGGTGCAGGAAATCGACGGTCACGATTATGACCAGATCGTTGCCGCCATCGCCGCAGCCAAAGCCGATAAAGGGCGCCCTTCGATCATTATCGCCAAGACCCACATCGCCTTCGGCAGCCCCAAGTGTCAGGATTCATCCGGCGCTCACGGTTCGCCGCTCGGCGCGGACGAGATCGCCGCCACCCGCGCCAATCTGGGGTGGACGTACGCCCCGTTCGAAATCCCGCAGGAGGTGCATGATATCTGCCAGGAACGGGTCGATGAGTTGAAACAGGACTATGCTGCCTGGCAGCGCGGTTTTGGGGTCTGGCATGCCGCCAACCCCGATAAGGCGAAGATGTGGGATGAGATGTGGAATAAGCATCTCCCGGCCAACCTGTCCGAGGAACTGCTGGCTGCGGTGGCCGGAAAAGATGGCGCGACCCGCGCGCTCTCCGGTGCCGTTCTGCAGAAGGCTGCGGCCCTGATACCGGCTCTGGTAGGCGGTTCTGCCGACCTGTCTCCTTCCAATAACAGCGATATCAAAGGTTCGGCATCGGTTCAGGCCGGCAGCTTTTGCCGGGCGCAACCTGCATTTCGGTATCCGCGAACATGCCATGGGAGCGGTCATAAACGGCATGTCGCTGTACGGCTGCTTTATCCCCTATGGCGCCACCTTCCTGGTCTTTTCCGATTACTGCCGCCCGTCGGTCCGGCTTTCGGCCCTGATGAAACTGCAGTCGATCTATATCTTTACCCATGACTCATTCTTTGTCGGTGAAGACGGCCCGACGCATCAGCCGATCGAGCATGTCGCGTCACTGCGCCTGATCCCCGGCCTGCAGGTCATCCGTCCGGCTGATGGCGTTGAAACCGCTCTGGCCTGGCAGGCTGCCCTGCAGTACAACGGCCCGACCGCACTGATCCTGACCCGCCAGAAACTGCCGGTGATTGCCCGAGCGGCAGCATTTACTCCGGATGATGCCCTCAAAGGGGGGCTACATCGTTTCTTCACCGGAAGGCACCCCGGATGTCGTGATCATGGCCAGCGGTTCCGAGGTGCATGTGGCGGCAGAGGCGACTGCGACTCTGGCAGCGCAGGGTATAAAAGCCCGCCTCGTCTCGGTTCCCTGTCTGGAAACGTTCTGTGCCCAGCCAGCGGAGTATCGCAGTCAGGTTCTCCCTGCCGGCATCCCGCGCGTGGCTTTTGAGGCCGGGCGCGGCGAGTCATGGGGTCGTCTGATCGGTTGTGACGGTCTGTTTATCGGTATGGAACATTTCGGTGCTTCGGCCCCGGACAAGGTTCTGGCGGAACAGTTCGGTTTCACCGCGCCGCAGGTGGCCGAGAAGATTGCTGCATTTTTGAAAAAATAACATAAAGCCTACCACGGAGGACACGGAGAACATTCGGAGGAAAACAAAAGAATACTATTCATTGTTTTTTTCTTTTCTCCGTGTACCTCCGTTTTTCCTCCTTTACCTCCGTGGTAATGCTTCTTAGGTCTCTAATTCATGGAACTGATCGAACAACTCAAAAAACCGCTGCTCTTTTCCGGTCTGAACAATGCCGATCTCGCTGAACTGGCCGCCATTACCGTGCGTCGCACGTTCAGTAAGGGAGAAACCCTGTTCAGTGAAGGGGAGGAGGCCACCGGTTTCTATCTGCTGGTGTCCGGAAGTATCAAGCTCTGCCGGATGTCGCAGGATGGCCGTGAGAAGGTGCTTCATTTTGTCAAACCGCGCGAAACCTTTGCCGAAGCCGCCTTTTTCGGTGACGGCAAATACCCGGCCGAAGCCCGTGCCATGGAAGCGGGGGAGGTGCTGTATCTGCCGCGCCAGGGTTTCATGGAGCTGATGAGTCATAATCCCAACTTTGCCCTTAACCTGGTGGTGTCGCTTTCACTCATGCTGCGTCAGTTTGCCCGCCAGATTGAAGAGCTCTCCTTTGCCGATGTCACGTCACGCCTGGCCTCCTTTCTCGTCCGACGCGCGGCTGAAAGCTCGACCAGTTTCGGCGGCATCACCTATATTGATCTGGGGATCAAAAAGGGTGAACTGGCCTCCCGTCTGGGAACCGCCAGCGAGACCATCTCCCGTACCCTGCGGAAGCTGAAGGATGAGGGGATCATCGAGGTGCAGGGAAACCGGGTGGTCATCCATCAGATGGAAAAACTGCAGAAACTGTCTGAACGTCACGAATAGCGCGGGGAAATTGCCATGCTGATCGTAATGAACCACAACGCCACCCAGGCGGATGTCGATGCCATCACCAAAATCGTCAAGGAGATGGGCTTCAGGGCCGAACCGATTCCGGGCAGCGAACGAACCGCCATCGGTGTGCTGGGTAACCACGGCTATGTGGATGACACCAAAATTCTGGAACTGCCCGGCGTACAGCGGGTTATCCATGTTTCCAAAGCCCTACAAGCTGGTTTCGCGCGATTTCCATCCCGAAGATACGATCGTCGATGTGGCCGGTGTCAAGGTCGGCCAGGGATGTCGTCCGGTGGTCGTCGGCGGTCCCTGTGCGGTGGAGAGCGAGGAGCAGATCGTCAAGACCGCCCTCTTTGTCAAAAAGTGCGGCGGCGGATATGCTGCGTGGCGGCGCCTTCAAGCCGCGCACCGGGCCGCATACCTTCCAGGGATTGCGTGAAGAGGGGCTCAAGCTGCTGGCAATTGCCGGAAAAGAGAGCGGCCTGCCGATCGTGACCGAGATCATGAGCCCGGACAATGTCGGACTGGTGGCCGAATATGCCGATCTGCTGCAGGTCGGTGCCCGCAACATGCAGAACTTCGACCTGCTGCGCGAACTGGGCAAGATCCGTAAACCGGTGCTGCTGAAGCGGGGCATGAGCGCCACGGTGGAGGAATTTCTGGCGGCGGCCGAATATATTCTGGCCGAAGGGAACGAGTCAGGTCATTCTCTGCGAGCGCGGCATCCGTACCTTTGAGACCGCAACCCGCAATACCCTGGATCTTTCGATCGTGCCGCTGATCAAGGAGCTGTCGCACCTGCCGATCATGGTCGATCCCTCCCATGCAACCGGCAAGCGCTCGCTGGTGGCGCCGATGACCCAGGCTGCCTTGGTGGCCGGTGCGGATGGTGTGCTGGTGGAAGTTCATCCCGAACCGGAAAAGGCGCTTTCCGACGGTCCGCAGTCGCTGACCTTCCCCGGTTTTGAACAAATGATGAACGAAATAGGACAGTTGACCGCATTTTTGCAGAGCCGCTGAACGCGTATACAAAACGCTTGAAATGTCCGAGCCATCGGAGTAATAATTAATCAGTACTTTGTTCTCTCTACCCTGCCCGTTGGTTGATAACGCCCGGGCGGAATGCTGAATAAAACGGGGGTCGTTCCCTGCTGTGGTGTGCTGCCTTCAGTACGCGGGTCTGCCTGAAACAGTATATTGATTCCCACAATTAAGGAACTCGCCGGAGGCCCTTAATGCTGACGACAGGGTGGAGAGAAGATCAAAAAGGGGATGCCGGGAGGCGTCCCCTTTTTTTGCCCGGAAAGCCTACCCCTTCAGCTTGAGTGCGATGCGCGCCACATGAGCGCCCTGAAAACGGGCACCTGCCAGCTCATTCTCGCTCGGCATCCGCTCCCCCTTTCCACCGGCAATGGTGGATGCACCGTAGGGGCTGCAGCCGGTAACTTCCGAAAAGCCCATCTGCCCGGCAAAAGAGTAGGGGAGGCCGATGACGACCATGCCCTGGTGCAGCAGGGTGGTATGAAAGCTGAGGATCGTCGATTCCTGGCCGCCGTGCTGGGTGGCCGAACTGCAGAAGACACTGGCCGGCTTGCCGATCAGAGATCCTTTCATCCAGAGCGCGCCGGTTGCGTCCAGATACTGCCGCATCTGGCCGCACATATTGCCGAAACGGGTCGGCGTGCCGAAGATAACCGCATCAGCTTCAGCAAGATCATCCACCGTCGCCACCGGAACATGTGCCATCCGCTTCTGAGCCTCCAGCGCCCCCATCATTCCCAGCACCTCATCAGGAAGAGTCTCCGGCACCCGCTTGATAACCGCTTCACAGCCGGCAACCTCCCGTACACCCTCCGCTACCGCCTCGGCCATTTTGTAAATATGGCCGTACATGCTGTACTGAATTATCGCTACCTTGCACATGGCTTGCTCCCCCTCGAATAGTTGCTTTTTCAGATCGGCCGGACCTGTTTTTTTATGGATTGATTATACCACGGCAATTTGGCATGTAAATCAAACAGGACAAGGAAAGTCTTGTCTGGTGGTGCGGTCACGGCGCCTTAAAAAACGGGCACAACTCCGGCAGGTGCTCTCCGGACACAAAAGAAGCCGGGAGGATCCTCTGTGTTCAAACCTCCCGGCTTTTCGAATACCAAGATGTACGGACCACATTGTTATGTCAATGCAGCTGTATGGGTTTATTCCCCGTTGACATAAAAAAGTAACCGGCTATACTGTGCAGCAGTATAAAAACTGAATATAGTTTATCACCGAAATGGCAAAATCCGGGGGACCGGATGACGCAAAGCCACCTGCCCAGAACGGGAAGAGGGGTTACCGAAGCGGTGGATACGGTATCATATGCTGTGAACCGATCTATGGCCTGCCTTTTCGAAAGAAGATGCGGGTTTTTTATTTTTGTGGCGTCTGAATAGAATGAGGGTACCGTTATGAGCAAAGATCGTTACTGGCGGGCGATAAGCATAGACAGTATTACGCCGGAATGTTTCCCCAACGTGGCCCTGTATCTCAGGAGTGGCGGCAATTACGTGCTCTACAAAGATTCTGACAGGGCGTTCACGATAGCGGACTATCGCCGCCTGGAGAGGAATTTTACGGAGTTTCTCTACGTCCGAAGCGGCGACATGGAGATGCTTAACGAGTTCATGGAGAGCAACCTGACGGAAGTGCTTGCCAGAAATGATCTCAGCAGCACCGCCAAGGGGAGGGTGCTCTATCAGACCTCGGTGAACTGTGTGATCGACATGTTTGAATCACCGGAAACGGCCGTCAACCTGCAGCGATGCCGTAATATGGTGCAGCATATCATGAAACATGTAGCGACAGATCCACATGCGCTGGAATCACTTAAAACGGTACTAGACCATAATTTCTATATCTTTTCCCATGCGGTTCAGGTCGCCGCCCTCTCCCTGCTGGTTCACGAAAAGCTGTTTGAAGTGGCGTCTGACGAGATGATCGATGTGGGGATCGGTTCTCTTATCCACGATTACGGCATGACATTCATCACCAATGAGGTTCTCGAAAAGAACGATGCCCTCTCCGATGTCGAATATTACAAGGTCAAGCAACATACCCAGAAAGGGTATGAGTATCTGAAGCAGAGCGGGAATTATAGCGAGATTGTGCTTAATATTGTCCGTTACCATCATGAGAAATACGACGGAAACGGCTACCCTACCGGGCTGAAGGGTGACAACATCCCGCGGAGCGCGCAGGTTGCGGCGATCTGTGATGTCTACAGTGCCCTGATCATGGACCGGGCGCACCGCAAGGCGCTTCCGCACGCCGATGCCATCAAGGTCATGCGCGAAGAGGCCAAAAACGGGGCCTTCAACCCGGATTTATTTAATCGTTTTGTGGCGCTGATTGGCGAAAAACAGCCTGCCTGAAAGACGTAGCAAATCACGAAGCTGACCTGCAATTGCCCGGTATCCCCCCTTCACAAGGCACCCTCGTCTGGCAGAGACCGCAACCGGTCTGAGGCGTGCCGAATTGATCAGACACCGCTTCGACAATGGTTCTGTAGACATACTTGCTGCACGTGGTCTTGTCGTGCCCGTCTCGTGACAGGGCGCCCACCGGGCAGCGGGCGATGCAGAGGCCGCAGCTTCCATCCCGGAAGTAGAGGCAGTTGTGACGATGGTTGGGGTAGGGGCGCTCGCTTGGCGCAAGCGGCAGATCGGTGATCACGCTGCCGCAGCGGTGGGCGATTCCTTTAGGGGTGATGAGTGCGTCGTTCAGGCTGAAGGTCCCCAGTCCGGCGGCATAGGCGGCATGCCGCTCCGACCAGGTTGAGGCGATGCCGACCGGCGTGTCTGAGAATTCCTTCCAACTTGCTGCAAGTTGGGGAGCCACCGCCTGCCGACCCCGCTCCTCCAGCCAGCCTATGAGATGCCGGCGCAGCGCGGCATTCAATTGCTCCCCGAAAAACCTGGTTTGGGCCCATGCCCGGGAAGGGTACTGCTCTTCGCGGCGGTTGCTCTCCCGGGTTGTTTTCGTGATCGGCAGAATCCAGCTGATGACCGAGGCCGCCACCCCGTCAGCGCCCAAGGCGCGTTCCATAACCTCCTGCGGGGTTTGGTGAAAGTCGCCGATGATACTCTTGTAATCGGTAAAGAGTTGGTCGTCTGCCGCAACAAAACCGACCAGCGGCTCGTCGAAGTAGGGCTCATCACTGTCCGGAAAGCGGTTGAGCGGGCTCTCCCGAATAAAGCGGACGATTTCACTGCGGACCTGCTCTTCCATGTTCACCTCCATGAACCGGTTATGACATCAGTTGGCGTGCCGTATCTTCTGCCAGACGCAGGATCTGTTCCGGTATTCCGTTATCGGAAGACGGGCTCGTACCGCAGGCACGGATCAGTTTGATATCGGTAAAACCTTCCCATTTCAGAAAGCTTTCGTAGCGCGGAAAAATATCGGCGAATACCTGCTCGTCCGGATGCCCCTGAGTGAGTACGAAGACCAGCTTTTTAGGCGTAAGTCGGCTCGGCTGCGGATTGGTCCGGTAATCGGGAACCAGGTAGGAGAAGGTGCGGTCCATGAAACCCTTCAGTTGGCTGGAAATCTCCCCGAAATAGACCGGCGATGCCAACAGCACGGCATCCGCATCTTTCACTGCGGCCAGCACTTCTGTCAGGTCGTCCTTGAGTCCACATATATCAAGCTTCGTCTTGCAGGCGTAACACCCCTGGCAGCCGCGGTAGGTGAGCTGGTTCAGCTCATAGACGCTGGTCTCGGCGCCAAGGCTTGCAGCGGTTTTCAGGAAATGGCGGGCAATGGTGGAGCTGTTCCCCCCTGTGCGGGGGCTTCCCAGCAGGCTGACTATCTTCATTCTTTTCCCCTCCGTTTCGTATGGTTTTACCGATCTCCCACGCCTTCCCGACAAAGGTGCCGACACCGTAATAGCCCCGGTGAGCCGAGTCCCAGATCAGCGGCTTGACTTTGGAGATGTCGGGGTATCCTTTTTCGCCAATCACCGAGGCATCGGCCTTGACGTCCATAATCTCCCCCACGAACTGGGTATGCAGCCCGATCTCGAAGGTATGGAGCAGGCGGCACTCCACTACCAGCGGCGCTTCGCCCACATAGGGCGCATCCACCAGGTCGCTCCGCACCGGGGTCCAGTTGCAGGCGGCGAACTTGTCCGTATCGCGCCCGGAGACGGTGCCGACGTAATCGGCCTTTGCAGCCTGGTGTCTCGGAAGGGATGCTGACCGTAAAGGCCTTGCGCGCCTCGATGGCGGCGTAACTGTAGGTTGCCCTGCGCAGCGATACGGTGACGCAGGGTGGGGTGGAACAGCAGATGCCACCCCAGGCCACGGTCATGATGTTGGGCTTTCCTTCGGCGTCGTATGTCCCGACCAGCCAGACCGGGGTCGGCGTTGCCAGCGTTTTTGCTCCTACCGATTGTTTCATCTGTTCCTCCTGAAGGTGTAATGCAATACTAGACCGGTCGTCTATTGCCGGAGTAGAAAAGAGCGTCAGAGCAGCGTTGTTGCAAACAGCACTTCGATGAAATCGCGCATCGGCTGGGGCGATTTCATCACCTTGGCGCGCAGGATCGCCCCTTCCCAGCCGGAAAGGATAAAGCCTCCCAGCAGGTTCGCATCAAGGGTGTGCGACAGTTCGCCTCGCTGTTGCGCTTCCGCCAGGCAGGCGGCAAAACGTTCCTTCCACATGCCGAAGATCTCGTCCAGTCGGGCGCGGAAACGCTCGTTCAGGTCGGCCATCTCCTGCCCCAGATTGCCGATCAGGCACCCTTTCGTGCAGTTGTTCTGGCTAACCCGCGCCAGGCCGGTTTCCAGGTAGTTGCGGATGCGGTTGAGCGGCGCTACCTCCTCGTCGTTCAGAAAGGAGCTGAGCCGGAGTTCGAAGCGTTCCGCGAAGTGCTCGATCACCGCAAGCCCAAACTCTTCCTTGCTCTTGAAATAGTGGTAGAAGGAGCCCTTGGGGACCGCCGCCTCCTTCAGCACCGCATCGATGCCGGTGGTGTTGAACCCCTGGCGGGAGATCAGATCGGTGCCGATCCTGATTATTTCACTGCGGGTGTCTTTCTTTTCCATGGTGGAGATAGTAGACCGATCGGTCTAGGCGGGTCAAGAAAAAAACTCCGGGTTTATTGAAAGCCTCGGAGTTTACTATGCCAATCATCCCCGAAGCCGCCATAGGAGGTGGTACGTGGGAGCCAGTCGCGCAAATCCCGCGCGCAGATCCTCCAGAATCCCCGGCGAAAAGAGCCGGCCGTCGGGCACACGGTTGCAGACCAGATAGATGTTTTTGCGCCGGTGCCACCGTTGCAGGTCGTCGGGCAGGGTGGCGTTCAGGGGTCGCTTGTAGCACTCTCCTTCAAGGGTAAAGATGTCCTGCCCTTCCAGCCATGCTACCGCTTCGCGGAACTTTACCGGCTCGGTCTCGATGAAGCGGCGCACGCGGTCCATGGTCTCCTTCGTGGCGCCGTAGAAGCCCATGCCGAAGCGGTAGCCGTCGGCGCCGATCTCGAAGAAGAAGCAGGGTGTGTCCTTCCAGTCGGCGCGTCGACGCTTGAAGGTGAGCCACAGGCAGGTCTTGTAAGGGGACTTGTTGCGTGAAAAACGGGTATCCCGATAGATGCGAGAGATGGTTTTGTCCACTGCCGGGATGGTGACCAGTTCGGGATCGATGTCCCGTATGGTTTCTGCCAGACCGTCCACAAGACATTTGAGCGGCTCCAGCAGGTACGTTTCGTAGTCGGACCGGTGGGCTTCGAACCAGGTCTTGTGGTTGTTGCCGGCAAGTTCCTCGAAGAAGACGAGCGCCTCTGGTGAAAAACCGTTGAAAGAATCGTTCATAGCTATTCAGTCCTGATTGTTCCTTCGTTTCCAAAATAAAATCGTAATAAGCGAAAGGATTAGGAATATACAGACTCCAATGTAGATATTCGACAGGTACCAAGGCTTTGGAATTTTAATTCGTTTTTTGCTATTATCATTCAGGTAGTTAAGAAGATGTCTATGTTTGGGCGAAATTTTATTCCATGAGAATGACGGGTCTTCTCTGAACTGTCCGTTTTCATAAAATAGTGCTTGCTCGTAAGGATCAGTAAAGTGGTAACCGTAAGTGGCAAGCACCTTGTTTCTGAAATAGTCTGCTTTACCAAGCTCGTTAGCTGCGTAAATCGAATTTTTATTGTTACCCAGTAATTCTTCAGCTAACTGGTCGGGACTCATCTTCAGTAGAATGTCAGGGAACTTCTGAATGACAATGTCTGAATCTGGCTTGATGTTTAACAGGGTCCATGAAAGGATTATGTCTTTACCTTTTCGCTCCGCCTTCTGTGGTGGAGGACTAATGTATTGAAGATCAGCCAGATCTCGTGCTGATGTAGAAAGCAACACGTCAACCCGTTCGATTACCCCTTTCCAAAATGCGCCGGTTTTCAGAATGTACTTGAAGTCCATTGCACCCATTGAATCGATGGTTCCTCCAACAGTGTAGGTATGGCGGATCGATTTCTTTTCGTCTCTTTTGAAAGCAATGTCCGAGGTAAATATATGAGGAAAGTTAATGTCTTTGAGCGCCGGATTCTTGATTCCTTTCTTATATATTACCGGTACCTTCGTGCCGTCCACGTAGGTTATAAAGCCAGGATTTGGCACTAGTTCTGCTTCATCTTCTCCTGTCAGTGATTCATCAAATGGGAATCCGATTTGTACGACTGCATCAGGGCCAAAATTCTGAAAATTCAGGGTCACATCCACTTGCCATGCAGAGAATGCTTTCTTTGCATCGTATCTTAGATTAATAGTCTCGGAGACGAGTTGAATGTCTGTACTCGCTACAGGGAATACATTGATTCCATTTCCACTGACCACTGAATCGTCACATCTGCCGTCCTGCAGCAATAGAGAAAGAAACAACACAGGGAAAAGTATTAGCAAGCGTATTGCAGAACTCATTTTCAATGCCTTTCTTTGATTTCAGTTTTCCTGCTCAACGGTTCTGGCCTTAACCTGCCGCCCGGCAGTTTGGGCGGTCATGGTCCGAGGCCTTGTTATGCCTTACGTTTGAGTAGCCGATTTATTGACCAGACACAGAAAAGCACAATGCCCCACACTCCTACCGCAACAAAACCACCGACATAGAAGCGTCCTACCCAAGATGCGCCAATCCAAAAGACTAGCCACGACCCTGCCATAAACCACGCATACCACGGGTTTATATTGATTTCACCCTTAACGATTCTGCCACCAGCGACATGTGCGGAAATGATGAGCGCAAAAGCAATGCAAAAAATAATTAGAGAATTTGTAATTGCCTTGAGAAATGTCAGCCGGTTGTAGAAGATGAAGTTAACCCAGAAAAAGTAACCTGCACACAGGTGCCAATAAACGCAGCAAAAACTGCTGTTTCTCCAATTTTCCTTCTTTTGAAATAATCGTGAAAAATTGATTTTGTTTTTCGACTATGTTTTTTGGCTGTTGATTCACTGGGCGTTGGTGAGGGCATCTGGACTCCGAGTCAGTGGAACAGATTCTTAATAATTTTTCGATTTGTTACTGGCATAACATATAAATCAGCTACGTATCAGCCGTAATACATCACGGGTTACTATGGTAAAAACGCCATGTTTCTATATTTATATCTGTGTGTTATAGCAAAAAATAAGTATTTTCTCAGAAATGTTATACAGATATTTATTAGAGATGTCTATTGGCAATCAGTAGCCTGTGATGTAATTTGTTTCGAACCTTGACCCCTGGCCGGCGTCGAAATTTGACCTGCGCAACCAACATGCTGGTTTTTTTATTAAATTAAAATATATACTTCGCACCAAATTAGTTATCAATGCCGGGCCCACGAAATACAGAGGAGTTCCCATGACACAAAAACCCGAAAAGCTCAGTTATCTCTTCGCAATACTTTCTGTGCCACTGGTACTTCATTTTCACCTGTTGCCGGCTGTTGTTGCCGGTATGGCCGTACACGTCCTGACGGTCAAGCTGGCCCGGAGAGTGCCTGCACACTGGAGCGGTATGGCGCATGAAGTAGCGTTGGGATTGATCGCTGTTTGTGTGGCCGCGGGGTTGTTCGGAGTTGGCTTCGGGATGTGGTCGTTTCTTCATGGTCACCAGGGCATGGCCGCTTTGCTTTCAGCTGTAGCCGAGACGCTGGACCAGCTGAAGCGAACACTGCCGGCTGACTTGGCGGCTTCATTGCCGGATACGGTAGAGGAACTCCAGTCCAAACTTGCCGATCTGATGCGCGAAAACGGCCGCCACCTTTCGGCGGTCGGCATGGAAGGAGTCGTGACCTTTGTCCATGTCTTCCTGGGTATGGTGGTTGGCGGAATGACTTCCCTGCACTCTTTCAATGACGCAAAAGATTGGCCTCCTTTGGCCTCAAATTTACATGCTCGATTGAAGGTGTTGTCGGAGTCGTTTGAGAAGGTTGTCTTTGCCCAGTTAAAGATTTCGTGCCTCAACACGATCTTAACCGCTATCTATCTCGCAGTTATCCTCCCGTTATGCGGAATACACATGCCGATGGTAACCGTTTTAATCATGTTTACTTTCGTGGCCGGCATGCTGCCGGTGGTTGGTAACCTGATCTCCAACGCCGTCATCGTAGTTATCAGCTTGGGGATTTCGCCGGGCGTAGGTGGTGCTTCAGCACTATTTCTGGTTCTGGTTCATAAACTGGAATATTTTACAAATGCCCGCATTGTCGGCGGCGAAGTTCATGCCCGCGCCTGGGAATTGCTCTGTGCCATGTTGGTAATGGATGCGATTTTTGGACTTGGGGGTATGGTTGCTGCTCCGATTGTTTATGCCTGGCTTAAGGCGGAGCTTAAGGTGTTAGAACTGGTTTAAACGTGCGGGAGTTGACCGGACAGCTTGATACAGGCCGCTATGTTGCGGGAGGTGTTCCGGACATTGGCTGCTGCCCGTGAAATGGCATCTTCCAACGTTCCTATCTGGTTCAGGACACTGAACACCGCGTCAATGCCATGTAGGTGAACCATGCTCGCGTCGGCCGAGACGCTTCCGGCTATCCCTATCACCGGTTTGTTGTAGCGTTTCGCCACCCGGGCAACTCCTATCGGCGTTTTACCATGAATGGTCTGGCTGTCGATGCGCCCTTCGCCGGTGATCACCAGATCTGCGTCCCGCACCGCTGCATCCAGCCCGACCGCATCCATGACGATATCGATACCAGGCCGCACCCGTGCATCTAAAAACGCGAGCAGGGCGGCTCCCATGCCCCCGGCAGCACCGGCCCCGGGCACTGTGTCAACTTCAATGCCGAAGCTTCTCCTGATCAGGTCGGCAAAGCGGCTGAGATTCGCATCCAGTTCCGCGACCATTTCCGGCGTTGCCCCTTTCTGTGGGCCATATACCGCGCTGGCGCCTTTCGATCCAGTCAGGGGATTGTCAACGTCGCACGCAACCTCTATCCGGCATGATTTCAGTCGCGGGTCAATACTGCGCCCATCGATTCGGTCGAGTCGTGCCAGGCCAGCCCCGCCAAAACCAATGTCGCCACCGGAGTTGTCCAGCAGCTTGACACCCAATGCCTGGAGCATCCCGGCGCCACCATCGTTGGTGGCGCTGCCGCCGATACCGACGATGATGTGGTCAACGCCGGCATCCAGTGCAGCTTTGATCAGTTCCCCCGTGCCGTAGCTGGTGGTCTTCAGGGGATTGCGCATGGGAGGCGGGACCAGGGCCAGGCCGCTGGCCGCCGCCATTTCGACGATTGCGGTTTTCCCGTCACCCGTAAGGCCATAGCAGGCGGTCATCTTCACACCCAATGGATCGATCACGTCGACTTCACAGAACCTGCCTCCAGTGGCAGCAACCAGAGCGGCAACGGTGCCCTCACCGCCGTCGGCCATCGGGAGTGTGAGGTATTCGGCATCGGGGAAGATTTCCCGAAAACCAGCCTCGATCTCAGTCGCAACCTGAAGGGCAGTCAGGCTTTCTTTGTAGGAATCGGGAGCAATCACTATTTTCATTGGAAGCTTTCTTTTTATCGTCGTTCTGAATTGCATCACTTTTCGGGTTTTAGGCTGAATCTTTCTCCAGTTGCGAGCAGGCCAACGGTTCTGGCCTTGACCTGCCGCCCGGCAGTTTGGGCGGTCATGGTCCGAGGCCTTGTTATGCCTTACGTTTGAGTAGCCGATTTATTGACCAGACACAGAAAAGCACAATGCCCCACACTCCTACCGCAACAAAACCACCGACATAGAAGCGTCCTACCCAAGATGCGCCAATCCAAAAGACTAGCCACGACCCTGCCACAAACCATGCATACCACGGGTTTATATTGATTTCACCTTTAACGATTCTGCCACCAGCGACATGTGCGGAAATGATGAGCGCAAAAGCAATGCAAAAAATAATTAGAGAATTTGTAATTGCCTTGAGAAATGTCAGCCGGTTGTAGAAGATGAAGTTCACCCAGAAAAAGTAACCTGCTACACAGGTGCCAATAAACGCAGCAAAAACTGCTGTTTCTCCAATTTTCCTTCTTTTGAAATAATCGTGAAAAATTGATTTTGTTTTTCGACTATGTTTTTTGGCTGTTGATTCACTGGGCGTTGGTGAGGGCATCTGGACTCCGAGTCAGTGGAACAGATTCTTAATAATTTTTCGATTTGTTACTGGCATAACGGTAATGAGGCTGACCGGGCGGCTTTTCGGCCCGGTCGTGCCGATTATTGGACATCCATCTTTTGGTTGGTTACTTGATCCGGAAGTTACCAATAAAATTCGCAGGATGTATTTTTTTCAGATATGCGTAAATATCTTTATCTAGTGCTTCTCCGTCAAGTTGCCACATTCCAAGTCCACCATGCTGCAGCGAAATTTGATACGAAGTATTTACTGTATATTGTTGCCAGTATTCACATTGTGTTCGGAGATTCAGCTTAGGAGGACCAATTTCAACAGGCTCAAAAACGCCTGGTTTTATCATTCGATAATTATAGGTCTGCATTGGTTTTGAGGCTATTATTGTGTCTATTCTTTGAAGGAGTGGATGGGCAGTTATGGCTAACGATATTACGCACAATATCGTTAGCACGATTGTTTCGCGTTCTGGTACAGAAGACCGAATCATAAGACTATAAAAGATAAACCCCAAAAGACATATTGGCATTGCCGACAACACAATTAATAGTGATTTAATGTCTGGATACCCAACGATCTCATACAGATTGATAAATACTGTGTCGACTAATGCATAAATAAGCATGCTTGCCATAATAAAAAGCGCTGCCAGTGACGCAGTATTTTTTTCAAGAGCAAACTCATTCTTAAGTTGGATCTTCTGAACATTCTGCACAGCAATATTACTATTCACAACCTCAGTATCGCTCTGGACTTGTTTTCGTGTTATCCAATAGATAAAACCTATGACTCCACCCACAAGAAAGCCTAAGGGGCCGGTTATAAAGATGCCTAGCATGGGTCCCTGATTTGACCTTGGCGTAAATATCATAGGGCCAAAAAAACCACCTGTGAATCCAATGCCACCAAGCAGAACTGCGCCCAAAAGAATGCTCGGAATAACACCATTATTACCGGAGCCTAGCTTTTTCCAAACATACCAACCCACTGCAACCGCACACAGGAGGGACAGCAAGTTGGCAATCCAACGTTGATCGCCTAGTGGCAGCAGTGAACACGGAAGCCAATAAATGAAGAAATATGTCGCAGGAACAACCAGCAGAAGTGCAATTATTCGAGACAATATTTTCATGATGTAGTTACCGCCTAATCCTGATCTTATATTTTTCAGTCATATAACGGGCATAAGCGTGACCTGCGCTGGTTTTGCGCCCGTGTCCACGCGAGAGTTGGAACATTCCTTTGCCTGTAAATGTGAATATCTGAAGGCGTCCCCAAAAGACTCCCCTTTATTCTCATTTACTTTGGTATATGTCGCGCCATCGCATGCTCTTTTAAAGTTTTGCGATCTTCGTCATCTGCCCGTACCGCGTCATCATATTTTTTGCGCAGTGCGTCTACTTGAACTTGCAGTCTATGCACCTCTACCAACTTTGATTCAAGGTCTTTAGAATTGAGGTTATCATAGTTGTCATCCGCCAACGGGGCTGTCTCGCCTAAATGCCTAATCGAATTTTTATCCGATTCAACATCTTGTTTCCATTTTGTCATCCATCCTGAATTGAAAGTGCCTTTTGCCGCAGCGACAGCCTGCCTAGATTCATTTGAATATTCAATAAGTTCTTCAAGATGTGAAAAGCTTGCCAGCACTTCAGTTACGCATTTTCGCAACTGGAGTCGTAAGTCTAGGGACTTCAGGCTATTACTTCTTTTGTAGCTGACATAACCCATTATAGCGCCAGCGATTCCTGTGATCGCGCCAATTATCCCAGTAATCATACCAACGTAACTCGTCCAGTGAGGTTCGGTCATTTGAAGGACTCCTACTCTGATGTTTTACCCTATGCTACTTTTCTTCAAGTTTCTTCCATATGTAGAGATACCAGTAAACAGGCATTGCGATCATGTTGCCGCAGAAGATGACCACTGCCCAGAGTGCCTTTTTGTCCTGTGGTACTGCTTCCGTCTTGAAAATGTGCCTTATGTAAACTGCTATCAGAACGAATATCCAGATCATCGTAAGAAAATGAAGCGGAAATATGATTTTCATCACTGTAGGCATTTCTCCTGCGGCAGGCTTATTCCCAATTCCATCATTATGAACTGAGAGAACATTGTTCCCATGAACAGGAACATGTAAACGATAGGCCACAGAGTACAGCCGCCGAGGATTAATGCTTTCGACTTGTTCATTCAATTCTCCTTTTTCTGGATCACCCAACGGGGTGGGCGCTGACCTGACGGCTCTATCGGTCAGGTCTAGCGGCCTGGTTAGGTTCTTGCTTTTGAATACAAGCAATTGCCTTTTTAGCGCTTCGTCCTAATGACAACGAATAAGAAGTTCCCTCGATTTCTTCCAAGTAAAGTCCACTACTGAGAAAATCTTTTCGCTCCTCCACTCGGCTCAACCGCGCGAACTGGATTACACGAGGTTTAATGCAGCATATCACAAGAAATCCCTTGTAAATTGACAAGCGAAAAATAGGAATATTCGCGCCCGCGAATGCACCACTACGTCCAGAACAGAAAGACTCGAACATAGGGGATGCCCCCTGCTCTTCAGGTGCTCGCTTGCGGGCAAGCACCATTGGCGCGAGCAGAACAAAGCCGATCAAAACACAAAATATTATTGCTATAAGGTTTGAATCCATATTTATGAACCTAACTCGCTATTGACCGGTTCACGCGCGCGCATGAACCGGTGATCTACCCAATCGGAATATTTAGATTGTGAACATGAAAAAATATTAGCTATTCAATTATTCACACTGATACACCAGGAAAGGTTGCAGCGTCAAGGAATCGTAGCAATCAGAACATGCTCAGCAGCATCTTGGTTCCCATCACGATCAGCAGCAGGGCGAAAATCTTTTTCAATTTGTCAATCGGCAGGTTGTGCGCCAGCTTCGCGCCGAGCGGTGCGGTGACGATACTTGCGGCGGCGATGCCGACCAGGGCGGGGAGATAGACGAAACCGAGGCTGTAGGGGGGGAGGGGGACTGACAGGCCGTTGACCACGTAGCCGACCGCCCCGGCCAGGGCGATGGGAAAACCGATTGCTGCGGATGTGCCGATAGCCCGGTGAATGGCGACGTTGCACCAGATCAGAAACGGGACCGACATGCTGCCGCCGCCGATGCCGACCAGGCTGGAAACGCCGCCGATCACCCCGCCGGCGCCGAACATCGCCGTACGGCCGGGCAGCTGGCGATGCGGCTTGGGCTTGATGTTGAGCAGCATCTGGGTGGCGACGTAATAGAGGAAGACGACGAAAAAGCCTTTGAGGAAGCGGGTGGAAAGCTGGGCGGCGACCCACGAACCGCCAAAGGTGCCGGCCATGATGCCGAGGCTGATGCGCCGCACCACGAGCCAGTCAACGGCGCCCCGCAGGTGGTGGGCCCGAAAACTGGAGACCGAGGTGAACATGATGCTGGCCAGGGACGTGCCGAGGGCCAGATGGAGGATGTGATCATCCGGGAAATGCAGCGCGGTGAAGATGAAGGTGAGTACCGGCACGATGATCAGACCGCCGCCGACGCCGAGCAGACCGGCCAGTACCCCCGCGAACGCCCCGAGGGCGATATACATGAACCACACGGTCATTCAGTTCTCCCCGGTCAGATTTTTGCGGCCATCATACGCGGTGGCTCGGGCTTTTACAAATCTCATTACTGCTGCCAGGTTCTGACGCTTCACAATGGTCATCGTGGCCGCGTTATCGCAATATTTTTTGCCGAGACTGCTTCGAGCCCCCATCCGACGCTGCCTTCATACGGTCTGATAAAGTTCGACTTTTTTCACCAACAGTAATGCTCCGAGGTGTCTTTCTCGCAGTTTTGTCAGTGAGTTCTGCAATAAACTCCAAAAAGGCTTTTGTCGCTTTTGAAATGTATGAGTTTTTGTTCCAGATAGCAACCGCTTCCACAAACAGTGGCGGGTCAAATGGAATTACGTTAAGTCCCGGTTCAGTTGCCGCCATCCGTAGGAGAGTAGTAACCCCGCCCCCGCCAGCTACGACTTTCTTTAAGAGTGGCACCAGGTTGGTCTCAAAAACAACATTAGGCTTCAACCCCAATTCCGTGATGGCGTCAAATATAATCTGCCTTTGGAAATATCCTTCATTGAAGAGAAATAGAGGCTCACGGGATAATTCCTGTACGGTGATCGAGCGTTTGTTTGCCATGGGATGGCCCACCGCCACGCATGCAACGATCTCTTCACGCATGAGTGATTGCCAGACAATTGAAGCAGGGAAATCGCTGTTTGCCACGATACCGGTGTCCAGTTCTCCCGACTCTACCATAGACTGAATCTTGTTGGCGCCGTCCGAATAGACCGAAAGTTTCAGGTTAGGGTACTGCTGCCGGAAATCGGCAATTACTGTCGGGAAATAATGAGCTCCAAGCATCCCCGGAATTCCCACCTTTATTTCTCCCCTTTCCAAGCCACGGAATTCTTCCATCTCGTGAATAGTGCTCTTTACAAGCTCGTCTATTTGCCTGGCCCGGTCAATAAACGCACGCCCTTCGGCGGTCAGAGTGACCTTTCTTTCCTGGCGATTAAGCAGTGTTACTCCCAGTTCGTCTTCAAGCTTCTTCACGGCAATCGACAGCGATGGCTGAGCAATGCCGAGTGTCTCTGCGGCACGGCTGAATCCGTTGCATTGAACAATTTCGAGCACGTATCTGATTTGCCGGAACTCCATACGACCTCCATAGTTAAAAACTATCATATCAATATAAACAATATATTTCAATTATAGTTATATGGTGTGATACCTTTCTTCAATCACACATATATGGAGGTGCAACATGAAAGCGACGTTATCTGTTGGTCTGGAACATACCATTACGTACAAGGTGCCGCGGGAAAGAACCGTTCCGTTTCTCTATCCGGAAGCTGTGCCGTTCAACCGCATGCCAGAGGTTTTTGCCACCGGTTATATGGTCGGATTTATGGAGTGGGCTTGCATGGAAGCGCTTGCACCTTACATGGAAGAAGGGGAACGAACAGTGGGCACCAAAATTAATGTCACCCACGAGGCTGCCACACCGGCCGGAATGGAAGTATCCGCTACGGTACGCTGCACGGAAATCGATGGTAAACGTACTGTCTGGGAAATAGTTGCACGTGATGAGGTTGAAATTATCGGTCGCGGTACTCACGAACGTTTTGCGATTAATTATGAAAAATTCTCAGCAAGAGTTGCTGCGAAAGGGATGAAATAGGAGGCTCTTTCCATGTCAGCATTCGACGTACAACTTGATCGATTCAAACTTTTCGACAGCCACTTCCATATCATTGACAAGAGATTTCCGCTTGTCGTCAATAATGGCTTCCTTCCAGAGGAGTACACGTGCGCTGATTACCTTGAACGCGTCAAGAGCTATCAACTTGTCGGGGGGGCAGTGGTCTCAGGCTCGTTTCAGGCGTTTGATCAGAACTATCTTCGTGATGCACTCGAAATGCTCGGGTCCGGGTTTGTTGGTGTAACGCAACTACCGGCAAGCGTATCGGATGGGGAGTTGTTGAGCTTGCACAAGGCCGGTGTCCGGGCACTTCGATTTAACTTGAAGCGCGGCGGGTCGGAAGATGTCAGGCACCTCGATACACTGGCACGGCGGGTTCACGAAATCGCCGGGTGGCACGTTGAGTTGTACGCTGATTCAGCGGAGCTTGGAGAAGTTTTTAATACTTTGGTAGCTCTTCCGTCGGTTAGCATCGATCACCTTGGACTGTCGAAAGAGGGGTTTGGTATGCTGCTGAAACTGGTAGAAAAGGGAACTCACGTCAAGGCAACCGGTTTTGGTCGGGTAAACTTTGATGCGCGAGACGCTTTGATTGCTCTGTATTCAGCTAATCCGGATGCCGTGATGTTCGGGACTGACCTCCCATGTACCCGTGCGCCTCGCCCATACATTGATGAGGATTATTTTCTCGTCATTGACGCCTTGGGGGAAGCAGGGGCGGAAAAGGTTTTCAGCAAGAATGCTGCGTCATTTTATCGTAAGGGCTTCTAAGAACAGCTCACCTCACGCCAGCGAAAGCAATCCACCGTGTGGTCGTTGACCATGCCGATCGCCTGCATGTGGGCATAGCAGATGGTGCTGCCGACGAAGCGGAAGCCGCGTTTCTTCAGGTCGCGGCTCATGGCCTCCGACAGCGGCGTGCTGGCAGGGACTTCTTTCATGCTGTGCCACGCGTTCTGAATCGGCGTGCCATCCACGAAGCGCCACTGGTAGGCGTCGAAGGAGCCGAACTCTTCCTGAACCTTCAGGAAGGCGCGGGCATTGGTTATGGTGGATTCCACCTTCAGCCGGTTGCGGACGATGCCGGGGTTGGCGAGAAGTTCCGCCACCTTTGCCGCATCGAAACGGGCCACCGCCTCGGGGTCGAACCCGGCAAAGGCGGCGCGGTAGGCCGCACGCTTGCGCAGGATGGTGATCCATGAGAGCCCGGCCTGCGCCCCTTCCAGTATCAAAAATTCGAACAGCAGCCGGTCATCGTGGACCGGTACTCCCCATTCTTCGTCATGATAGGCCTGATAGAGCGGGTCATTGCCCGCCCAGGTGCAGCGGTTGCGCGGTGCGGCACTATCCATTGGTCCCTCCAATCTGTATGATGCTCCCCGGTGAAGTGGCGATGGATTTATCCCTTGCCCGGAAGCATCGTAAGCAGCCGGTTGTGGAGCACTGTCACATCGTCTCTTTCAGGTGCCGACGACGCTATCCCCTTCAGCCAGAATTTGTCGTGAGCCGTCGTGCCGTTGGTTGATATTTCCAGTTCTGCCGGGAACAGGGAATAAAAACTGAAAATTCGCAACACGCCGTAAAGGAAGCCGATGCAGTCGTTCCCTGTGATCTCTGTGTAAATGCTACCCCCGTGACGGGTCGAATACTCGACATGGAAGTCGGAAATCGTCAGAAGAGGGGTGTCAGTCCGCTCGGTGGAACTGACGATTGCCGGGAGTGGATCGAATCCCTCGAACGAATCGGGGGAATCGACCTCGAAAGAGGCATCCCAGCTGAGTGGCGCGCACTTCAGGGCGGTGCCGTTGATGATGTTGATGTTGTTGCCCGACAGATTTGATGAAAGCCTCCCGAGCCAGCCGGGTTTCAGATTCCCGGAGAGCTTCAAGGTGCCGGAGCCTGACGGCAGCGGCGATATATCCCAGTGAATTCCATGAGAAGCGGGCTCGAAAGTTGGTGCAGGGCGAAGTGCCGGTTCTGTTGATGTCATAGCTGCTCCCTCGTTATACAATGAATTCTGATACCGTTACGTCTGTTACGTGCAAAAAAATGAAGCAGAGGTCGTGCCAAGTGAAATGTCGTCACAATATCAATAGGTTGTTTACGTGGATGGTTGCCGCATGGGCGCAAAACGGGGCAACGTGTCCAAAAAACAAGCTGATATGGACTCGTTAGTCCCGGATCTCCGGTTCGAAGGGGTGGTCGGGATAGCTGATGCAGGGGAGGTAGCGCCTCCCCCATTCGACCATCGCGAAGAGCACCGGCTGCAGATCGGCCCCCTTGGTGGTCAGGAAATATTCCGCCCGTGGCGGCCTCGCCTGGTATTGATCCCGCTTGACGATACCTGCCCCCTCCAGCCGTTTCAGACGGTCGGCCAGGATGTTTGACGGAATCCCTTCCGGCGATTCCATGAACTCGTTGTAGCGGTGCTTCCCCATCAAGAGGTCGCGTACCACCACCAGTGTCCACTTGTCCCCAAGGATGTCGAGAACACAGGAAACGGGGCAGGCGGAACGGGAGCCGCTTGCTGTCGTAATGTTGGATATTTTCATTCGGCAACTATAAAACAATACGCTTGCATTTTGCAAGTCGGTCCTGTATTTAGTCGTTCGATAGCAACTTGCATTTCGCAAGTTACAGCACGATTTCAGCGGGAGGTGTTTTATGCGTCACATCAACGTGGACCAGGAAAAATGCAAACGGGACGGCATCTGCGTAGCGGTATGCCCGATGAGCATCATCGACATGAAGGAAGGGGCGGTGCCGACACTGGCGGCGGGGCTGGAGGATCTTTGCATCACATGCGGCCATTGTGTTGCCGTCTGTCCGCACGCCGCACTATCTCTGGATGAAATGAAAGCGGAAGAGTGTCCGCCGGTGAGAGCTGAGCTGAAGCTCCGCGGCGAGCAGGCAGAGCAGTTTTTCCGGTCGCGCCGGTCGATTCGTATCTACCGTGATACAGCGGTCGAGCGGGAGAAACTGGCCAAGCTGATCGACGTGGCCCATTATGCCCCGACCGGCACCAACAGCCAGCAGGTGCAGTGGCTGGTCATTAACTCACGGGAACAGCTCCATACCCTGTCCGGGTTGATCATCGACATGCTCCGGCATTTGATAAAAGAGGGGCATCCTCTGGCGAAGGCCTACCGGCTTGAACGTTCCATAACGGCGTGGGAGGCGGGTAAAGACCCGGTCTTGCGGGGTGCGCCGGCTCTTGTCATCGCTCACGCCCCAAAGGGGTACGCTTTGGCTCAGGTGGATAGTACCATTGCGCTGACGTTCCTTGATCTGGCCGCGCCGACGTCCGGGCTCGGCGCCTGCTGGGCCGGGTTCTTCATGATGGCGGCTGCCCAGTGGCCTCCTCTGCAAGAGGCTCTTGCCCTGCCTGACGGGAACGCCTGCTCCGGGGCGCTGATGATCGGCTACCCGAAATATGACTACCAGAGGCTGCCGCTGAGGAAAGAAGCGGTGATCAGCTGGCGGTAGTGAAGCAGGGGAAAAAATCGGATGGCGGCTTTTGGTAGAGCGCAATCAGGGGAACGGCTGAATATCCACGCCGCCGTTCCCCTGTTTGTTGTCGCGTCATTGAAGATGAAATCGGGTGAGGGTGCCTCTTGCTGAAGTTACTTGTTTGGAGTGCGCCGTCGTTCCACTTCGCGGAGCTGGGCGTTGACCCGTCCGGCTGATACCGCCATCACCACGGCCTGGACGGCACCGATCTCCTTGGCCGTAATTCCTTCCTTCTCGACCTGTCCCAGGTAATACTCCATGCAGGGGGAGCATCCAACCGCCATGGCCGCTCCCAGGTGGAGCAGGAGCGTCGTTTTTGGGTCCAGGATCCCGTTGTTGTGGGCCGCATCGTAAAAATCTCCGAAAGCCTTCTGCTGTTGATCAGGTAACATATCGTTCCTCCTTTGTGTTCCATCTCGATTATGAATCAGGAACAGCAGCCACTCCCGCCCGCTTTCCCCAGATTGTGCTCCCGCAGCCATTCGTTGATCATGCCCGAGGCGCAGCCGACTCCGGCGTCTACCGAGATCGCCTTGACCGGACAGTTGAGGGCGCAGGCGCCGCACTCCATGCAGGCGTCGCGGTCGGCGAGCAGAACCTTTTTTCCGTCAGCGGCAAACACCTGATGCGGGCAGACCTCCAGGCACCTGCCGCAGCCGATGCAGGTTGACTGGTCCAGCTTCAGGGTTGCTACGTTTTCCAGATAGCGAAAGCCTTTCATACAGATCTCCTTACAAGAATCTTCCCGCCAGCAGCAGAATCAGGCTGACGATCAGTGCGCCTCCGATGACGGGGAGGGCGATGCGCATCTCCTTCTTGACCCCCGATCGGGAGGTATAGGTGGAGCAGCCGGTGAAATTAAGGGTATAGAAAGCGCTGACCGCCGACAGGGCCAGGAACAGGGCGGCGATAACGGCGCCATTCCAGTCTGGTGCCGCCGGCCAGGATGCAGAACAGGCCACTCCAGAGCAGGCCGGTGACGGCTCCCTTGACGGCAAAGCTGCGCCCCGGCAGCCAGGGGAGCAACAACGGCCCAAGTACGATCCCCGACAGGCAGGCACCCAGATAGGCGCAGAAGGCCGTGATCCCGACTGCGGGGTTACTCAGCAAAGCCGCCAGCAGCGCCGCCACTCCGCCGATGATCACGATGGACTTGAGCGCCATCACGATCTCGACCGGAATCAGCACCAGGCGCTCATAAAGGGTGAAGGTCAGCTGACGCATCGGCACGGGTGGTGACCATGCCGTTGTCCAGATACTCCGGCAGGTCGGCGGCCCGGATGGCGGCATAACTGACCGAAAAGCCGCAGCGCTGCAACACCTGATGCGCGGCGACACCCGGAGCACCCAGAATCGGCAGAATCAGGCGGCGGTGACTGACGACCCTGGCGAGTCCGGATGACGTGACCCGTCGGACGAGTTCACCGGTGCCGAAGGTTCCCTTGCCGGCTGCGCACCAGACGTTGATGCCGTAGGTTTCCAGCACCAGCAGCCAGACGTTGCGTCCGGCCATCGTGCGGCGGACGATGTCGTAGCTCATCTTGTAGTTGGCCGTCACCAGCACCGGGTCCGCGGCCGTGGGGTGACCGACGGCGTACAGGCCGGGGGGGACGATGAACTCCATCCGCCCGATGCCCCAGCGCGCCTTGCAGGCCCCCAGGCGGTCGCCGATGCGAAGTTCGGAGGAGATGCGCGGCACGCGACCGGCCGGGGTCTCCAGCCATTCGATGAAACCGGGAACCTTTTCCGAGATCGTGCCGCCGCCGGTGGAGGTGGGTGGGCCGCAACAGGGGGGCTTGTCGCTGCCGTTGCCGGGTTCAGGCGAACAGCAGGGTGCGGACGGAGTGCGCTCAGTATCCGTGCTCCTCCGTATGCTTTTGATCTTGAACGGCCCTTTGGGTTGTTTATTTATTTGCAACATGCAATTAAACCTCCCTTGTTCGTGGTGTTCTGCGCAGCCGTGGTAATCGCCCCGTTCAGCAGTCCCAGCGACCTGACGACGGTCTCACGCTCAAAAGGGGTCATGCTGCCCAAAATCCCCTCAAGCCGTGCCGCCATGAATGCGTCGATCTTCTCCAGTACCTTCCTGCCGTCCGGGGTCAGCTTCAGAAGCGTTACGCGCCGGTCGTCGGGGGAAACGTCCCGGGAAATGAGCCCCTTTGTCTCCAACGCCTTTGCCTGGCGGCTGAAGGTGGTGACATCGACGCCCAGCTCCTCGGCAACCTGCTGCATGGAGGGTGTCCCGGAGCGGCGGACCTCGAAGAGGATATGGCTCTGGGTCATGGAAACCTGTTCTCCACAGCATTCGTCGCAGCAGGACGCGTTCAGCAGACCGAAACGGCGGGTGAAAATCTGTAATTGTTCTCTGATTGATTCCATGTACATACACATACCATTTAATACTTGCAAAATGCAAATAAAATATCCGGGTACATTCAGACCGTAACGATCCGTTCAAAAATGTATTGACAGGCTCTTTAATTAAAATGCACAGTTCGATATCATACCCTGGTTTTATGGGTCATTGGCACGCGTGACAGACACGGCAATAAGGTTTTGATAATGACAGCTGTTGATCGACAAAATAATCGGATCCACCGGGGTTGAGCAGGTGAACACCATCACGTTCAGAAGAACCGTCGCACTGGCATCAACGGCCGTTGCCGTCATTGCCCTCGCCGGCTTGCTCGGATATGGTACAGGAGTGCGTGTTCTTGGCAGTATTCGATTAGACTACGTCCCCATGTCACCCGGTTCAGCACTTTGTTTCATTATCTTCAGCATGACCCTGTTCTACCGTAACCGAAAGCCGTTGACGGGGTTCGGTCTGACAGCCGCAGCCGTCTTGGTTTTTCTTCCCACGCTGTTCGGCCTGCTGGGGTTTGTCGACATCTTTGTAGGCACGTATCTCAATTACGAAGAGCAGCTGTTTCCCACAGTGGACGTAATGGGCGCCATCCCCCTCTGGCGGATGTCGTCGGTTTCGGGCGCCGGCTTTACCATGACCGGAGTGGGCATGGTATTGCTGTTGCTCCGGAACCGAAGTTCCCGATATGCCCGACAACTGGGAAACTGGGCGTCGAGTATGGGTGTTCTGACGGTTCTCGTCGGGGCAACGGTTCTTCTTGCCTACCTGAACGGCACACCCCTTATGTATTCAAGCGGCAGCGCAGTTCCGATGGCAGCCACGACGGCGCTTGCCTTCATATTCATGGGCGTTGCATTAGCGGCATCAGCCGGACCGGAGAGCTTCCCCGTATGCCGGGTAACCGGTGACTCGACTTCTTCCCTGCTGTCGCGGGTATTTATCCCGCTCGTCGTTGCTGCAGTCATTCTTCAAAGCATCCTGACCCGCTCGATATCGGCAACGCACTTGGTCAACGAAGCACTGATCATGGCTATGCTGGTGATTGTCATCGGCTTGATCACGGCGTCTGTGGTCGATCGCGTTGCCAGTTCGACCGGCAGCAATATTGACGAGATCAGTGGGCGACTCCGCCAGGCCTTAAAGGATCTGGAGGAGAGCGAGGAACACCACCGCTCCATCCTGCAGACGGCCATGGACGGCGTCTGGCTTGTCGACACGGGGGGGCTCCTGCTGGAAGTCAATGAGTCCTATTGCCGAATGAGCGGCTACAGCGAACAGGAATTGCTGGCCATGAAGGCTGCCGACCTGGAGGTCGCTGACACCGGAGCCCAGATCCAAAAAGTCATTGCTCAGGGCGAGGACCGCTTTGAGTCGCGGCACCGCCGCAAGGATGGTACTCTTTTTGACGTCGAAGTCAGCGTCCAGTGCCGGCCCGTCAAAGGGGGGCAGCTGGTAGCGTTTCTTCACGACATCACCGAACGCAAGAGGGCCGAAAAGGAATTGCTGGAGAGCCGGAAGGAGTATTGCGACCTGGTAGAAGGGATACCTGATCTCATCACGAGGGTCGATACGGAAGGGCGTATTCTCTTCGTGAATCACACCGCACTGGAGATCTTCGGGTTGGCTCCGGAGGAGTGTATCGGCCGCCCGGCTTTTGATTTCATCCACCGGGAGGACCGGGAGCCGACCGTAACCGCATTCCAGGCATGGCAGAGGGGCTGCGAGGAAATCTTCACGTTTGAAAACCGGCAGGTAGCCATTGACGGCCGGGAACATGTTATGGCGTGGTTGATCCGTGCCGAGCACGACAAGAACGGTGCTGTCTGCGGATTCGCCAGTACGGCCCGAGACATCACCGACCGCAGGAAGGATGAGGAAGAGAAGGCCAAACTGGAATCCCAACTTCATCAGGCCCAAAAACTGGAGTCGGTGGGAAGCTTGGCAGGCGGGGTGGCGCATGACTTCAACAACATGCTTAGCGTCATCCTCGGTCATGCTTCCATGAGTCTCAATAAGGTGGAATCGACTCACCCGCTTTACTCCCACTTGGAGGGGATTCGAAATGCCGCCGAGCGGTCCGCCGATCTCACGCGGCAACTGCTGGCCTTTGCCCGCAAGCAGACCATAGCCCCTAAGGTGCTGGATCTGAACGAGACCGTGACGAGTACGCTCAAGATGCTGCAACGACTCATCGGCGAGAACATCCAACTCACATGGATTCCGGCACCTGAGCCGTGGCTGCTGAAGGTTGACCCGTCCCAGGTTGACCAGATTCTGACTAACCTGTGCGTCAATGCACGCGACTCCGTTACCGAGGGGGGCGCGATCACCATCGAGACCGGAAACAGCACCATCGGCGAGGATTACTGCGCCAGGTACACGGACGTTTTGCCGGGAGAGTACGTGCGGCTCGCTGTCAGCGACAACGGCTGCGGCATGGACAATGACACGCTCGGCCGGATCTTCGAGCCGTTCTTCACGACCAAGGAGATGGGGAAAGGCACTGGTCTCGGCTTGGCCACGGTTTTTGGCATCGTCAAGCAGAACAAAGGCTTCATCAACGTCTACAGCGAACCGGGCTTGGGTACGACATTTACGGTGTATCTCCCCCGACATAGAGGAATGTCCTGCCAGGTACAGGAGGAACTGATGGCGATGCCGGTCCCGCGCGGCATGGAGACCATTCTGCTGGTGGAAGATGAGCTGACCATCCTGAATGTGGTCACGATGATTCTTGCCACACAGGGGTACACCGTACTGCAGGCAAATACCCCGGCAGAAGCGTTGCTCCTGGCCAAAGAACACCCTGGCGAGATTCGACTGCTCATAACTGACGTTATCATGCCCAAGATGAACGGCAAGGATCTGGCCAATGGCCTGCAGTCGCTCTATCCGCAGCTCAGGTGCCTCTTTATGTCGGGATACACAGCCGATGCCATCGCCCAGCACGGTGTCCTTCACGAGGGAGTGAATTTCATCCAGAAGCCGTTCTCGCTGTCCGACCTGGCGATCAAGGTGCGGGAGGTGCTGGATTGTTGATACGATTGGAGTACCACCTGATTGACGCCGCTTGTTGATTGTCACCCCCCAGGCGCCCCAATAAAACCGGCCGGCTGCAAATCCTGATTGCTAGCTGGCCTTCTTTTGGTGTATAGAGCGTAAGCATTCTTTAAAACGTTGATAATATCTGTTCCTATGTTGAGCCTCGTTGCCAGTATTTACCCCCACTTTTCAACTTGTGAGTACCCTGACATGTCTGACTTTTCCCTTTCGAAGCGCCAAAAGAACTTCTTGTATGGAGTCCTGCTGATTACCGCCCTGACCCGTTTGGTCACACTGGGTGCCTACCCGTTATTCGACAAAACGGAAAGCCGCTACGCCGAAATCGCCCGCGAAATGGTTGCAACCAATAACTGGATCACACCTCAATTCGATGGTGGCACCCCGTTCTGGGGAAAACCACCCTTGTCGAGCTGGGCGACCGCCGCCTGTTTGAAAGTGTTCGGCGTAAACGAATTCGCCGCACGTTTTTCATCGTTACTGTTTGCACTCGGCATCGTATGGCTGACATATCGATTGGCGTTGTACCGACAAAACCGTGATTTTGCCATAACAGTCAGCGCAATCCTTTCAACCTCGGTGCTGTTCTATGTTGCCGGCGGCAGCGTTATGACCGACCCGGCCCTGGCCTTCGGAACGACGGTGTCGATGGTGGCGTTCTGGCTGGCGGTAACAGACGAAACAGCTCTTGGCCGTTTCTGGGGCTATCTGTTTTTTATCGGTTTAGCCATTGGATTGCTTGCAAAGGGTCCCGTGGCAATTGTATTAACGGCGATGCCGATTGGAGTGTGGGTCGCGGTAAAAAATCAATGGAAACGTACCTGGCAACGTCTTCCCTGGGTCACCGGCTCTCTCCTTACTCTGGTTGTCGCTCTGCCGTGGTATTTGGCAGCGGAGCGAGCAACCCCGGGCTTTCTTGAATATTTCATCGTAGGGGAACACTGGAAACGTTTTACCGAAAGCGGCTGGAAAGGGGATTTGTACGGCAAAGGGCACTCTCATCCCCGTGGCACTATCTGGTTGTACTGGCTTCTTGCCACATTCCCCTGGTGTATTGTGCTCTTCGGCATGCTGCTCCGCAAGGGCCGGAAAATCGGTGAGATACTACGAAATGACTGGCTGTTTTACCTCGTTCTCTGGGCAATCACGCCGATGCTCTTTTTTACCGTGGCGGCCAATATCCTCTGGACGTATGTGTTGACGGGAATCCCGGCCTTTTCACTCATCATTGTTGAACTCATGAACAGGCAGAAGATCTCGTCTGACCGCATGAAACGTGATTGGGTGGGCATGGCGATACTGCTGATAACGCCAACGGTTTTTTGCGTGGGGCTGTTTTTCATCCCCCCAGCCTTTGTTGCGAATAACACGCAAAAAGGGATCGTTTCTGACTACCGCACCGTACGTCCCTCCCCGACCAGTACATTGGTTTACATACTGGAAAGACCGTATTCGGCCGAGTTCTACACGCAAGGCGCAGCCCGGATAGCCGCTACCCCGGACGCTCTCGCGCCATATCTGTCCGACAAGCAGAAAAATGTGTTTGCAATCAAGAAAGAGGATCTGAAAAGTTTACCGGAAAGCGTTAAAGCACATTTCACCAGGATAGTTGATTATGGTGAGTATGAATTGCTGGTGAATCAATAGTACGGGCGGGATTTCCAACAAAAATGTACGCAAACAGGGCGAAAGAACGGAATCCGCTAGCATCACAAACAACAGTAAACCAATGCTCGGTAACGTGATGATACGAGGGGTGTTTACCGTTTGATTATTTCCCGGTATTTCGCAATAACCGTCTTATTTTGAAGATGTCTTTGAGCATCTGGAGCGAATCGAAGAACGGGCTGACCTTGGACTCTAAAGAATTGTGCCACTTTACCGGAACTTCTGAGACCTTGTACCCATTTTTTTTCGCCCGGGCCAGGATTTCAACATCGTAGGCAAAGCGATTTATCTGAGCCTCTTTGAATAGTAATCTGGCGATATCACCGGAAAAAAGCTTGAAACCACACTGAGTATCACTAAAGCCATCCAATACCAGAACTTTGATGATTTTATTGAACACTTTCCCCATTAATTGCCGCCACCACGGCTGCTTCTCGATTATTTCACTGCGCGCGAGGGCTCTTGATCCAATTGCGATTTCGCACGTATTCTCGAGTATCAATGTTGAGAGCTTTGTCACCTCTTCAATAGGTGTCGAGAGGTCCGCATCCGTCAATAGAACGAGTGTGCCCTGCGACGCCAGAACGCCTTGCCGTAGCGCATACCCCTTGCCCTGGTTCACCGGGTAGCGGATAATTTTAAGATTTTGTATGCGTGCCGCCAATGTTCCGGTCAATTCACTGGTGTTATCGCTGCTCCCGTCATCAACCACTATGATTTCATATGCCGATCCACTGTTAGTCAAAAAATCTGCAATCTTGAGCAACGATGGATAGATGCGGTTTTCCTCGTTGTAGGCGGCGATAACAACAGAAATCATGTATTCGCGTGCGGGGGGATTGGGGGCGGTAGCTGATGAAAACATACGTACATCCTTGTAGGGTAGTGGTGATGCTGATACGGCTAAACAGTTGCTTGTATTTGGGTGTGATGGCAGCGTCGAACCAAATTACCACACTTTTGCTTAAGAATATATAGATTGAAGTTACTTTTTGCTCAGGATTTCTATCGTAATCTGTCTGATTGAAAATGGGAACAATGATTCAGCCTATGGATAAAAATCCTCATTCTCTTCACAATGTATGCAACATTTTGCAATGTGTCAAAACCGCGCATTTCATTTTTCACGAAATATCAGTATGATTTGCCTGGGGGAATACAGTACAAATCCATACAGCATCTATTTCGTGCCATTTTGTGGTACAGTACCTGACGGGGCAGGTTGATTTGCGCGTCTCGGCTCACGTGGTGGCATTGTTGTCTATACCCTGTTTTCATCATTTCAATCACAGAAGGATATTCTGAATTGGCAATCCTCGACCGATACATTGGTAATACGTGGATACGGTTGCTTGTACTCTGCTTAAGCGGCTTTGTATCAATCTATCTGGTGATTGATTTGATTGAAAACATTCCGCGTTTTTTGCGTGTCGGAACAGCTGCGGGCGATATCCTTCTTTATTTTATCCTGAAATTTCCGGAAATGATCAGCCGAACCGCCACGTTCTCGGTTCTTATGGCTACGGTGTTGACGCTTGGAGTGCTTTCACGTGATAGCGAGATTATTGCGTTGTACAGCTGCGGAATCAGTCTGCTCAGGATTTCGCTTCCCATGCTGTTTCTTGGATTTGTTGCAAGTATTTTGCTGTTAGTCAATTCTGAATTTGTTTTGCCGCAGACGTATGTGCATACCCAACAAATATACAGAACCAAGATCAAGGGCAGTGGAAATAGTTTAGCGTTCAAGCGCAACAACATCTGGTTCCGCTCCAAGTCGATGATCCTGCAGGCGCGCCTGTTTGAACCTGAAAAGCAGATGCTGAGCGGAGTAGTTATCTGGACGGTGGATGATTCCATGAACCCGATCAGCAGGATTGATGCCGATACGGCCGTCTACCGGGATGGGCGCTGGATATTGAATTCCGCCGTGTTGAAGCGCTTTTCGGCGGCCGGGCAGATGTCGAGCCCTGCACAGACAATGACGTTAGATCTCAACCTTAAAATAAGTGATTTACAGGTTCTGGGCAGCGATGCCGACAACATGAGCATCCGGGCGCTGAGTGAGTATGCGGAAAATCTGAGACGTGGCGGCTATCAGGCATACCGCTATCTGACGCTGATGCACTCCAAGATTGCATCCCCGTTTGCATCGTTTATCATGGTGCTGCTTGGAATCCCCTTTGCGTTACGGAACAGCCGAAGCGGCGGCATCGCTATGGGAATAGGCGCCAGCATCGGGATAGGCTTTTCATATTTTGTAGTCAACGCGGTATTGCTCTCCTTCGGTCGGAGCGGCGTTTTACCTTCCATAGTTGCCGCCTGGGGGGCTAATCTTCTCTTCATGCTGATTGGCAGCTGGCTGGCGATGACCATTAAAAGATAGGTAAAAAAGCATTACAATGATAGCGACAGCACGACTGGTACAGAGGTCATTTTTACCCCTTTGCCCTGCCGGCTACCCCGGCGTTCCCCGCATCAATCGGAAAAAACAGCAGCAGTGTCACCAGAGCAGTGCTCCCAGCGACGGCAATCTTCTGTCTGCCGTAGGTATGTAACCGGACAGGCTGTACTGCTGCAAGCTGCCCTCCTTGTTTCAGTCGCTGCCTTTGCTCTCTTCCAGAAGCGCCAGAAACGCCTTCAGAAGCGTTGTTTTCTGTTCGCCGTTTCTCGTCAGGATAAGCAGCGTCCGGTGCAAATCGAGCGGGCTCTCTACTTCAACGAGCCAGCCATTGTCCAGTTCCCGTTGCACCGCAATTCTCGACAGACAGCCAACCCCCAGTTCCGCCTCCACCGCTTTTTTTACCGCCTCGGTATGTCCCAACTCCATGGCAATCGAACATCTGATGCTTTTTGCGGCCATCGCTGCCTCGAATATCTCCCTCGTGCCGGAGCCTTTTTCGCGCATTATCCAGGGGGCATCGTGCATCATCGCCAGGGTTGCTTTCCTGCGCGCCCATTCATGGCTTTTCCCCACGATCACCACGAGTTCATCGCGTCTCCAGGGTGCCGTCGTAAGTGAATTGATATGGGGAAGTCCCTCGATGAGTCCTAGGTCAAACTCGCCATCTTCCACCGCCCGTTCTATCTGCTGCGCATTGGCGACGTGCAACAGCGTCTTTGCCCGCGGGTAGCGGCGCGAAAATTCACCGATGACGGCAGGAAGAAGGTAGTTGCCGATCGTGGTGCTTGCCCCCACGTTCAATGTACCGATCGGTTCACCAACCGACTCGTTCAGAAACTGCTCGATCATATGAACCTTCATCAGCACGTCCCGCGCTTCCGGAAGAATGTGCCGTCCCCGGTCATTCAGCAACAGGCGCCGTCCCCGGCGTTCAAAGAGCGGTGCTCCGGCGTATCGCTCGAATTCGGCAATTGCCATGCTGACCGCCGATTGGCTGAGCAGCAACTGGGTGCCGGCCTGAGTAACATGCTCGCATGTTGCCACCCGTTCGAAAATCTCCAACTGTCTCAGGCTGATAGCCATCGTCACCACCTCATCAGTATTAATGATAATTACGATTACTATTATTCGTTATTATTTATAGTCATAAAACCATATATTGCAAACAAAAGATACGCAGGAGGGGCACATGGTCAAAAACAGGTTACGTAACATGGCGTTTATTGCAAGTCTGGCGCTATGCGCCGTTCCGTGGATCGGCCCGGCAGAGGCTTTGATTATGGGAGTAGCGTTCACCCTTCTTGCCGGCAACCCCTGGCCGCAGAAATCGGCCTATTCGAGCAAGATCATCCTGCAATTATCCGTGGTGGGACTCGGGTTCGGCCTGAGTCTGGGAGAGGTCCTTCATACCGGGAAGGCTTCGTTTGTCTATAGCGTCATCGGCATCTCTGTTACGCTTGCCGTCGGGCATCTGCTCGGTCGCCTGTTCAAGGTTGACAAAAACACAGCCGCGCTCGTGTCGTTTGGCACCGCCATCTGCGGGGGGAGTGCCATTGCGGCAATGGTGCCGGTTCTGAAAGCGAAGGATGACGAGGCTGCCGTGGCTCTGGCAACCGTTTTTGCCCTCAATTCAGTCGCGCTGCTGCTGTTTCCGCTGGTCGGGCATCTGCTGCATCTCGATCAGCGGGTATTCGGCACCTGGGCCGGCCTGGCTATTCACGATACGAGCAGCGTCGTCGGAGCGGCGTCCGCGTATGGAGCACAGGCATTGGCGGTCGGAACGACGGTGAAGCTTACCAGGGCGATCTGGATAACGCCGGTCGTCATAGGAACCTCCTGGCTCAAAAAATCGGAACAGAAAGCCAAGATTCCCCTGTTCATTATCGGTTTTGTGCTGGCCGCAACGGTCAGGACGGTATTGCCGCAGTTCGGTCATCTCTGGGGTGGAGTGGCGGCTGTTGCCAAGCAGTGCCTGGTCGTGACATTGTTTCTGATCGGAGCGGGATTAAGCAGGGAGGTGCTGCAAAGAGTGGGGGTACGTCCGCTCGTGCAGGGGGTGACGCTGTGGCTGCTTGTCAGCGGCCTGACGCTTGCCGCGTTGCTCTTCATCGGTATTGTGTGAAGTCATAACGCACGAGGACAAGCCCAGTCAGCCTGCCCTCGTGCATTTTCCAGCATTGAATTCCCGGAATGGGTGCCGTTATTCGATCAACCGCCCGATCCTGTTCCAGCGGACCCGCCATGAATCGCTGTCCCATGACCAATACTTGATGAACGCCTTCCCCTTGATGTCGGTATCCTTGATGAATCCCCAGAAACGGCTGTCGTACGAGCGGTCCCGGTTGTCTCCCATCATGAAATAGGAGTGGGCGGGCACATTGATGGGGCCGAAGTTGTCTCGCGGGGCCACCCCCTTGGGAATCATATCAGATTCCTTATGCACCTCGTGCGGGTTATGGTAGAGCACCCCGTTTACGAACACCTGCTTGTCGCGCACACTGATCTCGTCACCCGGCACGCCGATCACCCGTTTGATGAAATCCTTGGAGCGATCCTCCGGGTATTCGAACACCATCACATCGCCGCGTATCGGGTCGCGGAGCTTCAGAATCCGTTTGTCGGTAAAGGGAAGCTTGATACCGTAGATGAACTTGTTCACCAGCAGATGATCGCCGATGACCAGCGTATCCTCCATGGAACCGGATGGGATCTTGAACGCCTGCACCACACAGCTTCTGATGATGAACGCCAGGACAAGCGCCCAGATGATTGACTCGACAAATTCGCGAACTTTGGATTTTCCCTTGGCAACGTTCAGGTCCAGCGCCATGGTTTCTGTTGATTCTGACATGCACTACTCCTCGTTTTTTGTAATGATCTTTGGGATGTTATACCGATTCCATATCAAGGCCCTATCTTCATTGGCTTGTCTTCGGCTGCGGGGCGTACCGTAAGTACGCTTCCCACCCTCAGTCCTCGCCGCCTTGATATCATCCTCGATCTGGAATCGGAATTAGAACACCGGTGCCGCTTTCAGTATACCGAAGACGGTTCCGCCCCCGGCAAGCGCATAGCGGATCGGTTTTGAAATGTACAGACGGTTGATGAACGAGACTCGCTCGGCCTCGAAACGGTGCACCCGTGCCATGACTTTTTCGACAAAATCGGGAGACGGTTCATATGTTTCGTTCATGACTGACACCTCCGAAATGCTCTTTCAACATGATCCTGATCTTTTCTTTGGCCCGGAACAGCCGGGTCTTTACCGTGGCCAGAGGTATGCTGCATCTGACGGCAATTTCGTCAAGCGTAGCGCCCTGAAGGCTCATCAGAATTGTGGTGCGGAATGGTTCGGGGAGATCCGCCAGGGTTGCCGTCAGCGCTTCCTGACGTTCGCGCCTGATCAGTGCCGCTTCCGCCGATTCATCCGTGGAAGCGAGCTGATCCAGGACTTCTTCCGGCATCAACTCGGTCCGTCCCTGTTTCCGCATTTCGCTGACGCACCGGTTTCGGGCGACGATGTACAGCCAGGCAGCGAACGGTGTCCCCCTCTCCATATCGAAGCGGGGCAGCTCCTTGTACACGTTCAGAAAGACCTCCTGGCCGATATCCTCGGCCAGATGGGCATCGCCAACGATGCGGAAAATAAAGGCCAGCAGGTTGCGGTGGTATTTCCGGACCAGAAGGGTATAGGCATCGACGTCCCCCTCCTGAATGAGTTTGATTATGCGATAGTCGTCCATCCACTCTCCGCTGTTGTGCTTCTGATAATACATACGCACGGTTCCGGTAAAGGTTCCCGAAAAAAGTTCATGGTGCTCTGATATCTAAAATAATAACGTAAAAGGGGGCAGATTGCTTTTCAATAAAGCTGTCTGTCCCCTCGTTAATCCTAATGCGCCATGTCAGTTGCCGTTATCGCCGAGCCTTGCCGCAGATAGTGTCGATGCTGACCTTGAACACTCTGGTGCGATTTCCCTTGGGTTTTCATGGGATTGTAAGACGTTATCCTGTTCATCCCCTTCATCCCTGTTATATGGTTTTTACTGTACGTGCTGGACGTGATCGTCATGCTGCACATACTTTTCCCGCATCATCGAGAAAAACAGCAGCAGCTGTCATCAGGGCCACACCCCCTGCGGCGGCAAATCCTACCGGATAGCCGATCCGTTTCAGGGCCAGGCCCATGACGGTGGCCCCGGTCATCATCCCCAGGTAGACGCAGCTGTTATACATCCCCATGGCCAGCCCCCGCTGCACGGCCGGGACCAGTTCCGCGATCAGGGCGCCGATGGCGGTGAAGGTCAGGGCCATCCCGACCCCCATGACGACGGCACAGGCCATCAGGTGTGCGAGCTGTACCACCTGTCCCAGCGCCGCCAGTGCCACGGCCAGGAAGACCAGGCCGGCAGCCACGAGCCGGCGGCGATCAACGCGGTCGGCAAGGCTCCCGATCGGTACCCTGCCGACCACATTGGTAACGGCCTGGGCGGCAAAAACCAGGCCGACCTGGGCCGGATCGTACCCCTGCCGTGCTGCGTACAGCGGGAGAAAGGTCAGGAAAACGCCAAAGCCGATGCAGCTGCCGACCGTTGCCAGCAGGCAGGCAAGGAGGCGGCGATTGTGCAGCAGTTCGAGGCTGCCAGCCAGGGCGGCATGCAGATCCGTTTTGTGCCGGGGCGGCCCCTTGGGCAGCACCAGCAGGGCCAGTAGGGCAACCCCCGCCAGCAGGCAGCCGGAGACGACAAACACCTGCCGGAGGCCCACTGTCTTGGCCAGATACCCTCCGGTCGCCGGGCCCAGGGTCATGGCGATGTAGATGGCGGTGGTGTACCAGCCGTAGGCCTGACCAAGCCGTTGCGGCGGCATGACATCGGCCACCAGCGACAGCATGCCGGGCGCAAAGGCGGCCAGACCGGCGCCGAAGAGGATATAGGCCGCCGCCATCTGTCCCGGCTGATGGCACTGGGTCACCAGGAGCGAAGAGAGGGCCGTGGCGATCATACCGGCAATGATCGGCACTGTGCGCCCGATGCGGTCGGCCAGCAGCCCGGCGGGAATTGATAACAGTCCGGCGGTCAGCATGAAGGCGCCGTTGATGGTCCCGACCTGGGCCGGACCGGCCCCCAGCGTGGCGGCAAACAGCGGCATGACCGGGATGCGCAGGTACGAGCTGAAAAAGGCGGCAAACCCGATCAGGCAGAGCAGCAGGAACGGTGTAAGGGTGCTGGGTACTTTTCGTCATTGGTTCGTATTACCGGTTGATGAGCCCCATCATCGCCGCCGGATACCGCTCGCCGCTGGCAGCGCCTCTGGGCAGTGCCGCGGCGATATCGGCCAAATCGTTGCTATCGATCGTTATTGACGATGCTGCGATGTTCTCCTCAAGATACTTCCTCCGTTTGGTTCCCGGAATCGGCACGATGTCATTCCCCTGGGCCAGCACCCAGGCCAGGGCCAGCTGTCCGGCGGTGATCCCTTTACGCTCGGCAATGGCCCTGATCCGCTCCACCAGTTCCAGGTTCTTGGCGAAGTTCTCGCCCTGAAAACGGGGAGAGTTGCGGCGGTAATCGTCGGGTGCAAAGTCGTCGGGGCTCTTCAGCTGCCCGGTCAGGAAGCCGCGTCCCAGCGGGCTGTAGGCAACGAAGCCGATGCCCAGCTCACGCAGGGTCGGCAGCACCTCGTCTTCCGGGTCGCGGGTCCAGAGGGAGTATTCGCTCTGCAGGGCCGTAATCGGATGAATGGCGTGGGCGCGTCGGATGGTCCGGACACCGGCCTCGGACAGGCCGAGGAAGCGCACCTTGCCGGCTGCCACCAGATCGGACATGGCCCCTACGGTCTCCTCGATCGGTACCTCGGCATCCACCCGGTGCTGGTAATAGAGGTCGATGTGATCCAGGCCGAGCCGTTTCAGCGAGGCATCGCAGGCCGAACGGACATACTCCGGCCTGCCGCTGATGCCGGTGATCGGTGCCCAGCCGCCGTTTGACGGTTGACTGCGCATGATGCCGAACTTGGTGGCCACCACCACCTGATTGCGGCGCCCCTTGATCGCTTTGCCCACCAGCTCCTCATTGGTGAAGGGGCCGTACATGTCGGAGGTGTCCAGAAAGTTTACCCCCAGCTCCAGCGCGTGGTGGATGGTGGCGATGGATTCCGCCTCGTCCCGCGTGCCGTAAAAATCCGACATCCCCATGCAGCCCAAGCCTTGAGCCGATACGGTCAATCCCTGTGATCCCAGTGTTCTCTGTTCCATATGTCTGCTCCTGATTCAGATGAGGTCGTATTCTTTCATGATGGCAGCCAGCTTCGCCTTGTTCGCGTCCCCCAGCGGGCAGAGCGGCAGGCGGACATCGCCCGAGGCTTTCCCCATCAGTTCCAGGGCGGTCTTGACCGGTACCGGGTTGCTCTCGATGAACATCGCGCTGCCGATCTTGAGGGTCTCGAGGTGCAGCTGACGGGCTTTCTCGAAGTCACCGGCAACAGAAGGCGTCCACCAGGTCGGCGACCGTCCTCGGCATGATGTTGGCCAGCACCGAGATGATCCCCACGGCGCCGCACGCCATCATCGGGAAGGTGATGAAATCGTCGCCGGAAAAGACGTTGATCTTGTCGCCGCAGAGGGCGATGACTTCGGAACCCTGCTGCAGGGAACCGGTCGCCTCCTTGATGGCAACGATGTTGGCATGCTCCGCCAGACGGGCCACCGTTTCGGGGAGGAGGTTGACGCCGGTGCGTCCCGGCACGTTGTAGAGGATCTGCGGCAGCGCCACGGCATCGGCAACGGCCATGTAGTGGCGGTAGAGCCCTTCCTGGGTCGGCTTGTTGTAGTAGGGGGTCACCAGCAGGGCGCCGTCAGCGCCGACATCCTTGGCTTTCTGGGTCATCTCGATCGCCTCGGCGGTGCAGTTGGAACCGGTACCGGCGATGACGGGGATGCGTTTGGCGACCTGCTCGACCACGGTTTTTACGACCGCCAGATGCTCGTCGTAATCGAGCGTCGAGGCTTCACCGGTGGTGCCGCACGGCACGATGCCGTCGGTGCCGTTCTCGATCTGAAATTCGACCAATTCACGGAGCTTTTCAAAATCTACCGCGCCATCTTTTTTGAACGGCGTCACAATGGCAACTATGCTTCCTCTGAACATGACTGACTACCTCCTGGTTGAATGTGGAACCCCCAATTCCTTCTCCCTGAGGGAGAAGGTGGCCGAAGGCCGGATGAGGGGCAGCATAACAATATAGATCAACTTTGCCCCCTCACCCTGACCCTCTCTCTCAGGGAGAGGGGATTGAATATTTTTCTACTCAAGGAAAATGATGAGATTCGATAGTTGCTGGCCAGTGTCGTCAAAATCTTTCGCGGTAGGCACCGGGGCTGATGCCCATATGCTTCTGGAATGCGCGCCGCAGGTGCTCCGTTGAAGAGTAGCCGCATTCCAGGGCAATGGCTGCAATCGGCTGTTTGGTATCTTCCAGCAGGCGGATGGCGTGTTCCAGGCGGATCAGCTCGATGTATCTTGCCGGCGTCGTGCCGGTTTCACGGAGAAACGTCCTGGCAAAATTCCGGGGACTCATGCAGGCCCGTTCCGCGAGCGCATCGACGGTAATTTTGAGATGGAAATTATTCTCCAGCCAGGTCAGGACGGCGGCCAGCGACCCCCCGGTAACCATCTGGGCGCGCAGATGCGTGCTGAACTGGGTCTGTCCGCCCGGCCGCTTGAGATACAGCACCAGCCTGCGGGCAACGGTGAGGGCGAGCTTTTTGCCGAAATCGTCTTCGATCAGGGAGAGCGCAAGATCGAGTCCGGCGGTTGCCCCGGCGGAGGTGGCAACGGAGCCGTCCTTCACGAATATGGCATCAGGCTCCACCTGGATTAATGGATAGTCTCTCCCCAGTCGCTCGGTGTCCATCCAGTGGGTTGTTGCCCGGCGGCCGTCAAGCAGCCCAGCCTCTGCCAGTATGAACGCCCCGGTACAGATGGAGACAAGTCGTCGTACCCGTGGCCCCGTATTCCTGATCCAGTTGATCAGGGCTTTGTTCGCCAGCGCCGGACGCAGCGAGTTGTCGGAACTTCCGGCAACGATCAGGGTATCGATGTCGTCTGCGGCGTCACGCCAACTGTCGGCAACCAGCCGCACACCGGAAGAGGTCGTGATGTGGCCGGCATGCTCAGCCAGCAGTATATTGGCATATCCCGGCTGGTCGGCGCCCCGTTCGGACAGGGTGCGATTTGCCATTTCAAACGCTTCAACAGGTGCGGTCGCGTCAAGAATCTCGCAGCCGTCATACACGACGATCGCAATGGTCCGCGGCTCGTATGCTGCAACCGGTATGTCGATCTCACGTGTTTTCATGGGTGCAGTTTTTCATGATAAAGGCAATTATACAATGACAATAATCGGGCATTTTCTGCCACCTTAAAATATCCGGATGTAAAAGGGGACATGCGGCTTTTTTACAGCAAAGCGGCATCTCCCCTTTTATGATCGCTTGAAATCCACTACGCATGTTCCCTGCAGGGTGAATCTTGTCGGCTATTTTCCTGTCTTGCGCCGTTCCGTAATCGTCTCGCCTCCGATTCCCCAGTTGTCGGTGTCAACTTCATCGATGACGACTACCGTGGTGGCCGGATTCTTCCCGAGCACATCCACCAGCAGTTGGGTGGCTCCAGCAATCAAGGCAGCCTTCTGTTCTGCGGTCGCTCCTTCGCGGGTGATTCTGATGTTCACATACGGCATCTTTCTCTCCTCCTTTCAGGGCTTATGTGACATGGATATGGTGTGAAACTGTCTGTCCGTTACAACCAGTACGCAACCGATCGCAACTACTGAGGCCGCCAGCAGCAGCGGCAGGGTAAATCCACCCTGTTGATCGGCAAGCAGTCCGGCGACGGGCGGTCCGATAACCTGTCCGGCACCGAAACAGACGGTGAGGACGGCTGCTGCACGGCGCCCTTCCGTTCCGGAACGCCGCACTCCCTCGGCCATGACCAGGGCCACAATGCCGAGAAACGTGCCGCCGAATATGATCGCGGCCACCCCGGCCCTGAACATGCTCCCGGCACCGATACTCAGCAGGATGCCGCAGGCCTGCAGCAGATAGGCAAGCGTGAGTGCCTGCCGTACCCCGATGCGGAGAGCGACCTGTTGCCACAGGATGGTGGACGGCGCTGCGGCCAGCCCTACCGCGACCCAGCTCCAGGGTGCAAACCCGCTCAATCCCGGGGTGTGGGCGATCATGGTCACCAGAAATGTGGCGCTGACGATGTAGCCGACTCCTTCCAGAAAATAGGCCGGTGCCAATCTGCCAAGCCCGGAAAGCCGACCCGCGGGCTTTTCCGCCGCATCAGGCACATGGATCGCGATATGCCGTTTGCCGGCAACAGCGATGCCGACAAGCGCCAACAGACCGGAAAGCGCCCCCATTCCCAGCCAGGTGGTACTCCAGCCGCCGATACGGTCCAGAACCGGCACAACGGCCCCGCTCAGCGCAATCCCCAACCCGATTCCGCCGTAGAGCGCACTGTTCCAGCGGCTATGGTGGCTGCGTGCCAGGTTTTCGCACACTTCAATCGCAATCACGACAAAAAGCAGCGCACTGGCGCCGCCGGCCAGTAGCCGCAGGCTCCCCCACCAGAACGGCGACAGCGTCAGCCCCATCAGCACCGTTGTTGCGATGCAGGTTATCAGGGCGCCCAGATTGACGAGTGTGCTCCGCAGTACGTGGGGCCATACGGCACAAACCAGTGCTCCAGCCAGATATCCCGCATAGTTGAGTGAGGCCAGACCGCCGGCCAGGCTATGGCTTACTCCCAGATCGCGTTGCATCAACGGGAGGATCGGTGTGAAGGCAAATCGGCCGATACCCATGGCCACCATCATGCCGAGTATGCCTCCGCCCAGCACCCGCCGGGCGGAACTGCGCAGCATCTCGTGAGAACTGTCGTTCGTCGGATCTTGAGTGTTCATATCAGTGGCCGGACCTTTCATGTCTATCTCTTCCGATTGGGAATTCTGGAAAACCGCACTCAGAGATATTCCTCGAAGTAGTCCAGGTCCTTGTGAAAGGTTTCCTGTATGCGCCAGAGGGAGAAGAGCGCCACCACCATGCAGAGTGCCCCGACGCACAGGGCGCCGTTCTGGATACCGAGAGGCTTGCGCAGCAGCTGGAACAGCAGGGTGATGGGGACCGTCATGCCGCGCACAAAATTGGGGACGGTGGTGGCCACGGTGGCGCGCAGGTTGGTGCCGAACTGTTCGGCCGCGATCGGTGACGAAGATGGCCCAGTAGCCGATGCCGAAGCCGAGAAAGCCGCAGATGCCGTAGAAGACGGCGGCGCTGACCCCCGTGCCGAGGAAATAGAGCCGCAATCGCTGCCGACGGTGATCACCAGGAAGATCAGCACCACCTTGCGCCGGCTCTGCAGCAGCTGGCTCAGCATGCCGCTGGCAAAGTCGCCGAACACCAGTCCCAGGTAGCAGAACATGACGGCATTCCCGGCGCTGACTGCCCCCTGAACGTTCAGCACCTTGGCAAACTCGGGGGAAAAGGTGATCAGGACCCCTACCACGAACCAGGAGGGGAGGCCGATCATGATCGAGTGCAGGAAGCGGCCGAAACGGTCTCTGCTGGTGAAGAGGGAGAGGAAATTGCCGCGCCGGACCCCGCGGTTCTCCATCCCCTTGAACATGCCCGATTCCGCCACCCCGAGCCGCAGCAGCAGGAGCATCAGCCCCAGGACGCCGCCGATCACGAAGGCGGTCCGCCAGTCAAAACTCTTGGCGACGAAATTGGCGAGGATCGCCCCGGAAACGCCGACCGAGGCGACGATCATGGTCCCGTAGCCGCGCAGGCTCTTATGCAGCACCTCGCTGACCAGGGTGATCCCGGCGCCCAGTTCGCCCGCCAGGCCGACACCGGCAATGAAGCGGAGGAGTGCGTAGGCCTCGATGGAGGTGACCATGGCGTTGGCCAGGTTGGCGACGGAATAGATGAAGATCGAGCCGAACATGATCTTCAGCCGCCCCTTGCGGTCCCCCAGAACTCCCCAGAGGATGCCTCCCAGCAGCATGCCGATCATCTGCATGTTGAGCAGCATGACCCCCTTGTCGATCAGTTCCTGCCCGGCGATGCCGATCCCCTTCAGGCTCGGAACGCGCACGATGCTGAACAGCACCAGGTCGTAGATATCGACGAAATACCCCAGGGCCGCCACGATGACCGGCAGGCTGAAGATGGTCATTACCGCACCCCTGGGTGCGGAGCTCTCACATGCTCCATCCGACATGCGTTCCTCCCCTTTTGAATGGCAGAGCCCTCTGTTTTCAGCAACGGTCATGGTGCCGGAGTCGCATGCTTCGGGATCAGTCGTTTTCGCCCGTCATCATCAATGGCCACATAGGTGAACGAAGCTTCGGTGACCTTGAAGAAGGGGGCTTTGTTATCACTATCCGCCCGCCATAAACAGGTCTTCACCCACACCTCCAGCCGTATGGTGACGGACGTGTTCCCGATCTTCATGACAGTGCCGTAGCAGCAGACGACATCGCCGACGTTTACCGGCTTGATGAATTTCATGGCGTCCACTGCAACGGTAACGGCGCGACCGCCGGTGATTTCTATGACCATCATGCCGCCGGCGATGTCCATTTGCGACATGATCCATCCCCCGAAAATGTCGCCGTTCCAGTTTGTGTCGCTCGGCATCGGGGATGTACGGAGGAGCAACTCTCCCTCGGGATATGCTGTGTGGTCGGTCACGGTCGCCTCCTGTTTTAGAAGTAGGTACATTCTTGAATAGAACATACGATTAAGGGGACAGGCGACTTTTTTTCAATAAAGCAACCTCTCCCCTTTTTTTGTCTTTAATAAGTACACCGAGATGTCGGTCAAAATCAAGGTCCGGTTTATCCCCGGTCCAATGCCTCCCTGACTTTTCCAAGCAGTACCTGCACCGTGACCGGTTTGGGCAGAAAGCCGACCCCCTCTTCCATCATCCCGTTCTGTTCGATGATATCGGCGGTATAGCCGCTGGAGAAGAGCACCCGTGCCCGTCCCCCCTCTTTTCTGACGATGTCGTACACTTCACGCCCGTTCATCTTGGGCATGACCACATCCAGCAGCAGAAGCTGAATCCGGTCGCTGTCGGCGCGATATTTTGCCAGCGCATCCTCGCCATTCAGCGCCTCGATCACGTGATACCCGTATTCCTCCAGAGCCTGGACCATAAAACTTCTGACAGCGTCATTATCCTCGGCCAACAGGATCGTCTCCGTTCCACCAACCACCTGAACGACCGGCTTGTTTTTGGGCCACGTGCAGAATGACTCCACCAGCGGCAGATAGATCTTGAAGCTGGTCCCTTTGCCGACCTCGCTGTACACGGTTATCTCGCCGCCATGCTGCTTGATGATCCCGTAGACGATGGACAGTCCCAGTCCGGTTCCCTTGCCGACCTCCTTGGTGGTGAAGAATGGTTCAAAGATTCTCTGACGGGTGATTTCGTCGATCCCGCACCCCGTATCGGAGACCGTTATCCTGGCATACGATCCGGGCTTGAGCGAGGTGCCGAGCAGTTCCCTCTGTCAGTTCGACACGTTTCGTCTCAAGACTGAGAATTCCCCCCTTGGGCATTGCATCGCGCGCATTGACCGCCAGATTCATCAGCACCTGCTCGATCTGGCCGCAATCTCCCATGATTATCAACTCTTCGGCGGCAAAGGAACAGTGGAACTCGATATCCTCGCCGATCACCCGGCGCAGTATTGTGCTGATGGTTTTGACGATCTCGTTGACTTCCTCCGGTTTGGTCTCCATAACCTGCTTCCGGCTGAAGGCCAGGAGGCTCTGGGTCAGTTTGGCGGCCTTGTCGGCGGCGGACAGGATGTCATCGGCATAATGGGTGAGTGTGGACTCTCCCAGTTTGGATTGCAGGATGCTGCCGAAGCCCATGATGGCGGTCAGGATATTGTTGAAGTCGTGAGCCACCCCCCCGGCCAGGGTGCCGATCGCCTCCATTTTCTGCGACTGCCTGAGCTGTTCCTCCAGCGTCTTGTAGGAGGTGATGTCGCGACCCTCAGGTATCAGCATCACCACCGTTCCCTCTGCGTCCATGATCGGTTTCAACGAGAAGTCGATGTAATGGGTTGTCCTGTCCGGGGTCTGGTGGGTAGCCTCGAAACGGACGAACTCACCGGCTGCCGCCTGCTGCACGGCCTTGCGCACACGTTCGCGCTGCTCGTCGGAATACGTCCACCAGGGGGTCTCCCAGAAAGGCTTGTTCAGGACGTCGGCTTCCGTTGCCCCGCAAAACGCCAGCGCCGTCTGATTGGCTTCCAGCATGATCCCCTCGGGAGTCGTCAATCCTATCAACTGGAAGGTCTGATCGAAGATGGCGCGGAACTTCTGCTCGCTGGTGCTGAGCGCCTCCTGTGCCGCCTGCAGTTCTTCAAACTTCTCTTCCAGAATTACGGCCTGCTCCTGGAGCTGCTCCTGGGCGGCCTGACGCTCGGCAATTTCCTCCTCCAGCACCCGGTTGGCAATGGCCAGATCGATGGTGCGCGCCTCGACCCGCGCCTCCAGCAGCTCGTTGGCCTCCTTCAGGCGGCGGTTCAGGTCGCGGATGCTCAGGTGCACCCCCACCCTGGCCAGCAGCTCCTCCTGCTGGAACGGCTTGGTGACGTAATCCACCGCCCCCGCCTCCAGCCCCTGCACCTTGTGCCCGGTCTCGGCCAGGGCCGACATGAAGATCACCGGGATGTCACGGGTGCTCTCCTGGAGCTTCAGCCGGCGACAGGTTTCGTAGCCGTCTATGCCCGGCATCATGATGTCCAGCAGGATCAGGTCGGGGCGGGCATAATCCGCCCGGCTGACGGCGCTCTCGCCATCCTCGGCCACCAGAACGGTGTAATTGAACCCGGTCAGGCAATCGCGGACCACGGCCAGGTTGTTGGCGTCATCGTCAACGGCCAGAATCACCGGTTTGCGTCCGTCGAAAACGCGACGCATTCTGATACTTCAGGACTCATATCTCTTCTCCACGGCATCGTTTAACCAGTGCCAGAACGGCCTTGGTTTTGAAACTCCCGGCAAGCTCTTTCAGCTTCCCGGCAAAATTGCGGTAACGGGTATCCCGCTGCCTCAAGTCCGGCGGCCCAGCGCTCAACCCCCTGCATATCTCCCATCATGGCCAGATCCAGCAGTTCATCGAGCTCGGCTGACGGCGGCGGGGTCACCAGCTCCCCATCGTCACAGGGCGACGTACGTTTCCCTGGCCGGATGAGCGATCTCTTTGGTCTCCCACTCAAGCCCCATCAGGAGGCCGATCTTCTCCAACAGCAGGTCGATGCGGATCGGCTTGATCACAAAATCGTCGCAGATCTTGATAAATTCATTTTTTGTGGCCGCTGTCGGTCACCGAGGCCGATGCGCCGATGATCCCGGTCCGGTCAAACTGCGGGTTGGCACGCAGCAACCGGGCCGCCTCCAGCCCATCCATCACCGGCATCACCAGATCCATCAGCACCAGGTCCGGCTGCCGCTCGCGCGCCATGCTCAGCGCTTCTTCCCCGTTCGATGCGGTATCAATCCTGAAACCGAGCGGTTCCAGCAGCGATACCAGCATGGAGGTATTGCCCACATTATCATCAACCACCAGGATACGCTTGCGTTCGCCACGGTAGCCGGTCACCGACACTTCTGTCTTCTCCAGGGCCCGCTCCGGGTCGGCCACCGAGCGGCAGCGCCAGCTCCATACGGAAGATGCTCCCTTTGCCGACCTCGCTTTCCACGGTCAGGCTGCCGTGCATCAGTTCCAGCAGACGGCGGGTGATGTTCAGCCCCAGCCCGGTCCCTTCGCGCAGCTGACCATTGCCGGCCAACTGGGTAAATGGTTCGAAGATGGTTTCCAGCTTGTCGGCCGGGATACCCATCCCGGTATCGATCACGTCACAGCGGAGAATTCCGCCCCCCTCATGATCGTAGGCCACGCGCAGGGTCACGCTTCCCCGGCGGGTATACTTGACCGCGTTGGAGAGCAGGTTCAACAGGATCTGGCGCAGCTTGCGCTCATCCCCGCGCACATAGGAGGGGAGGGGCGACTGTTCCTCGTACAGGAAGCGCAGCTCTTTCTCCTCGGCGTTCAGGCGGGTCAGATTGAAGGCCTGGCGCATAAGGGCGGGCAGATCAAAGGACCATCTGCTCGATATCCATCTTCTGCGCCTCGATCTTGCCCACATCGAGGATATCGTTGATCAGGGTCAGCAGGTGCTCGCCGCTGCTGTGCATGATCTCCAGCTGCTGACGCTGGGTATCGGTCAGGTTCTCCTGGCGCTTGAGGATCTGGGCATAGCCAAGGATCGCGTTCAGCGGCGTGCGCAGCTCGTGGCTCATGCTGGAGAGGAACTCGCTCTTGGCGCGGTTGGCCGTTTCGGCCGCTTCCTTTGCGCTCTGCAGCTCTATCACCCCATGGGCAAAGGCTCCTGCCAGGTCATTGACACCCTCGACCAGGTTGCGCCATTCTCCTTCGAACTGTCCGGCGTCGCTGCGGCTGTCCAGGTGCCCTTCCTGCACCGCAACGATCAGCCCGTCGGTTTCCTGCAGAACTTTGCGGATGGTGTGGCGCATGGCGGAGAACGATCCGGCCAGCGCACCCACCTCGTCATGCTGGTGGATTTCGAACTCGCTGCTGAAATCCCCGTGGGATACGCCATCGGCCATCTTGACGATCTGGCGCAGCGGGCGGGTGGCCACTCCCATCAGGATAAAACGCCGCAATACAGCTCGCTATCGGCGAAGATCAGCGAGAGCGTCACACCGCGCAGCACGATACGACTCTCGTTTTCGTGCAGCGAGGCCTTGGAAAAACCGATCCTGATCCAGCCGATCGTCTCCTTGACCTTGTTACCGGAACCCATACCGCTGATAATGTCGAAATCCTCCTGCACCTTCTCGGTGAAGACCGGTGCGTAAAAGACGAAGTCATCCTGCTCTTCGGACATGGAGAGAGATGACGTTGTCGGAGGGGTGCTCAGGTGGCGGGCCAGCGGCTGGCCGTCATGGATCAGCAGCGTCATTCCCTTGTCGTAGAAGGTGACGGTTGCCACCTCGGTATTGGATTTGAGAAAGGCCGCCGTATTCTTCAGCAGCTCCGGATTACCGGAGAGGATCGGCAGCTCGCCGACCTTGGTTGCCAGGGTCGTGATCGCCTCGGCGCGTTTGATGATTTCGCTCCGGATGACCCCCTTGCTGGCCCGGATCGACTCCCATGTATGGACGAACGACATCACCAGCAGGAGCGGGATCATGAAGAGCATCGCCTTGACGCGGAAGGTCATTATCGGCTTCAGCCTGTTCATGGATACGCCTTTCTGGCCATGCGCACAACCTCATCCGGGATGCTGATGCGCATCTTGCGGGCCGTATCCATATTCAGGTACAGCTCGAACTTGCGGGGAGCCAGGGCCGACTGCTGCCCGACATTCCCGCTTTTCAACGCTTTGGTGGCATACTCGCCGATAACCTTGCCGACATTGACCATATCCACCACCAGCGCCAGCAGTGCCCCCTCCTTGACGTGCCGCTCGGAAATCCCCAGGAGCGGAATGTGGCGCCGGAAAGAGAGGAGATACGCCTCCTCCATGGCGGTCGAGGACATGACCGCGCTATCCGGCAGGAGCAGGATGGCGTCGGCATTTTCCAGCTGTCTGACCGTGGTGACGAATTCAACCGTATTCTTGACGGAGTGGGAGCTGATCGGGGCGGAAACATTATTGGCCAGGATATTCAGGAAGTCGCGGCTGGCTATCACCGCCACCCGTTTCAGAGCCGGCAGATGCGTCGCGTACCAGTTCGGCGTACTCGCTGCTCGGGGTCGCCATGTAGAAACCGACGGTGTTGGGACGGTTGATGGCTGGCGGCGTCACCACCATGTCATAGATTACCGGGATGGAAGGGGGGAGGGTCAGCGCCTCGGCCAGCGCTTCGCGCCCCAGGGCGATCACCACCCGCGCATCCTCCCGCTCGCACCACGGCGGCCAGATTGCCGCGCACCTCGGCGGGAGAATAGGTTTTGGTCGAAGCGCGCAGAGTTTTGCGCATGCCCTGGGTTACTTCCATAACCGGCTTGAGCTGGGCATCGGCGATGATCAACACATCGGCCGCGCGGCAGGGTATGGCGATCAGCAGGATGCAGAACAGTGTATACAGGATGGTATGTGGCACGGATCGCTTTCTTATGAGGGGTGAAAAGTCCGGCAACTATAGGGAAAAAAGATTAAAATATCAACTAAAACAATATTATGAAATATGAATATCGCCCCCATTTAGGCAGAGGGTGATCTAATAGATCTTTCACAGCTAGTCTGGAATTAATGGTTATATCGGACCGTTACGCTCTTTTACCGGTGTTTGAAAAAAAGATTAAATCTGCTTGACAAATATTATTTGTATGCTATAACCGCGCGACTTTTAATTAAAGATTTACCGCTTTTTTTGACGGGAATAAACAAAGTTTACCACCGACGGGGAGACGAGACCGTCCCCTGCGGAACACACCAACAGAAAGAAGGGGAAGAAAACAATGAAAAAAAGCACTTTGATAGTACTGGAAAAAGGTAACGATTGCGCATTTGACGGGCCGCTGACAGCTTGCTGCCTCTCGACCCTCATGCCGCTGTAGTAATCGATTCCGTTTACAGATTCACGAGAAGGGGGAGCGATCCCCCTTTTTTCGTATCTGCAAAACGTCAAAGCAAATCCCTCTATCCCCCTTTTGTAATGGGAGGAGGTTGAAATTTATCTCTTGTAGGGGCGAAGCAGGTGAGTCTTTTGCTTCGCCCCTACATTGAACATCGATATATTGAGGGATCATCCCCCGGAGGCCGTTATGCAGCTATCCACCTACCTGAAAATCTACCCCTGTCCGGATCAGCCGGGGATGAACCTGGTCTATTCCACGCTCCGCTCGTCCGTCGTGCTGCTGCCGGATGACCTGCTGGAAGCGGCCCGCAACGGGACCCTCCCGGACGAGGAGCGCGAGACTCTGGCCCGGCTCGGCATCCTGACCCCGGACCGGAACGCCGAGCAGGAACAGCTCCGGACGATTTTCGACGATCCCCCGCCGCGCCACTCCATTCAGCGCTATCGTGGTGCTCAACCTGGACTGCAACCTGGCCTGCCCCTACTGCTACGAGGATTCGTTCCGCGGCAAGAACTACATGAGCGCCGAGACCGCCGCGCTGCTGGTGGAGACCATCCGCCGCGACCGGATCGACAAGGGGCAGCCGGTCCAGCTGACCTTCTACGGCGGCGAACCGCTCCTCTCCCTTGACCTGATCCGCGCCATCTCCCTGCCGCTGCGTGAGGCCGCCCAAGAGCAGGGGAGTCGCCTTCAGCTTTTCCCTGGTCACCAACGGCACTCTGCTCAACCGCGCCTGCGCCGAAGAGCTGGTCGGCGCTGGGGCTGACCGGGGCCAAGATCACCCTGGACGGCCCGGCCGAACTGCACAACCAGAGCCGCCCCTACGTCTCGGGAAACGGCAGTTACGATGCCATCGTGCGCAACGTGCTCGATATCTACGACATCGTGCCGCTGCAACTTGGGGGGAACTACACCCGCGACAACTACCGCGACTTTCCCGCGCATGCTTGACGATCTGCTGGCGCGCGGCATCGACCCGGCCCGGGTCGGCACGATGCTGTTCGCCCCGGTGATTCCAAAAGCGGGGGAACGGGGCGTCACCGACTTCAACACCGGCTGCACCTGCTCGTATGAACCGTGGCTGATGGAGGCCGGTGTCTGGCTGCGCGAAGAAACCCTCAAGCGGGGCTTTCCGGCTCCCAAGCCGAAGCTTTCGGCCTGCATGGTCGAGCTGGAACATGATCTGGTGATCAACTATTGACGGCTCGTTCTACAAATGCCCGGCCTTCATGGCCTACCCTGAACTGCGGATCGGTTCGCTGACGGAAGGGATCGCCGATTATCGCGAGTCGCACAACATGGATCTCTGGAAGACGGACGGAGTGTCTGGAGTGCGCCTATCTGCCGATCTGTTTCGGCGGCTGCCGTCAGCTGACGTTGCTGCGCAACGGCGCGATCGACGCGGTGGATTGCCGTCGGGAGTATTACGATACGGTGCTGGAGAGGGTGATCAGGCAGGATCTGGAATATCAGCGGACGAAACAGCAGGAGTGAGAGCTTCAAAGCCCCGTGGCGTGAGCCACGGGAATGTATTACGGATAGACCCGTTTGGCCATGCGGACCATTTCATCCGGGATCTCGATCTTCATCCGGCGGGCCGTAGCTGTATTTATATAGATGTCGAATTTCCGCGGCGGCGCGGGGGGAACTGGCCGATATCGACCCCCTTGAGCGACTTGGCGGCGGCTGCGCCGATCAGTTTCCCCACGTTGACCATATCCACTACCAGCGCTACCAGCGCCCCCTCCTTGACATTGCGCTCCGAAACCCCCAACAGCGGGATGCCCTTGCGAAACGACAACAGGTAAGCCTCATCGAGAGCGGCAGTCGTCAGCACTGCGGTGTCCGGCAGCAGCAATATTGCATCGGCGTCGTCCATCTGGCGTATCGTAGTGACGAACTCCGAGGTGTTGCGGACCGTGTAGGACGATGCATCTCCTCTGCCGAGAATGGTGAGCTGGTCGCGGTTCCCCACTACCGCCATCTGCCGGATCGAGCGAAGGTGCTTTCTGAGCAGATCGGTGTACTCCCTGACCGGGGTGGCCAGGTAGAAACCGGTGGTGTTCGGCCGGGTGATGAGTCGGCGGGGTGACCACCATGTCGAAGATCACCGGGATGCCGGGGGGGAGGGCCAGCGCCTCGGTCAGCGCGTCCTTGCCGAGCGCCACAACAACTCGCGCCCCTTCACGCTCCACGGTGCTTTTCAGGCCCCGTTTTGCCTCATACGGCGAGATTATTTTCATGGTGCTTCCCAGGCTCTTCCTGATGCCGGAGATGATCTCCATCGCCGGCCTGAGCTGGGTGTCGGCCACCACCAGCACCTCAGCGGCCTGAGAGCAGGGGGGCAGGAATACAGTGGAGAAAAGTATGGCTAGAAAGAGAAACAGGACCGGTATCAAACGTCTGTACATAGGAAATATGGCTCTTTCTGTATGATATTCATTGATGGTGAACAATATAATCCCCTCCCCCGTGGCGGGGGAGGGGAGCAAAATTAGAAATTAAACCGGAGCCCACCTTCAACCCAGCGACCGGGGTTAGGGTATATTGACTTGGTGAAGTAGTCGCCGCCAAAGATATTATGGACTGTCAGGAAAGTCTCCAGCGAAGTTTTGTCGCTGGTCTGGAATTTCTTGGTCGCGGTCAGATCCCAGATAAATGTCGTGTACGTTGGCTTCCTCGGTAGGGGCGAGATCCCAGTAGACATAACTGCCGGAGAGCAGGGCGGAGAATGACCGGCGGTCGTCATATTTGATCCCTACCAGCCAGGAATAGGTGTCAAAGTTCGCATTGGTATAACCATCCAGTACGGTATCCGCCACTGTAATGGGCATAGGCGTTGCCCGAGTTTGAGGGACAGGTTGTAGAAGGGGACGGTATCGGCCTCCAGTTCGTACCCCTGCCGGGTGACATCGCCACGGTTGTACGCGGTCCGGTAGCGTTGTCTGGGAATACTTTCTATCGAGATGGCTCTGCTGGTTTCGTGGCGGAAGAGGGTTCCCTTCAGGTTGACCAGGTCGGCCAGACCGGACTCAAGCCCGACCTGGTACGACCAACCGTACTCGTCCTTGAGTCCGGGTTGGAACGGAAGCATGAAACCCTGCCCCTTTGAATATGTCAACGGTGGAGAGGTGAAGCCGCGGGCTACCGAGGCGCGGGCCACGGTATGCTCCCCCAGCTCCTAGGTAGCCCCGATACTCGGGCTGACAAAATAGCCGGTGATGTTGTCGTGGTCGAGCCGGATGCCGGGGGTGACGGCCAGCGCCCCGAATTCGACCGTGTCGTTGGCAAAGAGCCCCCAACGGTCAACCGTAGGGGAAACGCTGGAAGTGGCAGGCCGTCCAAAACCAAGCGATTGGAAGAACGGCGTCTGAAAGATTGACCCGGTGTTGAGTGGTCTGCGTCCAAGGTGCCGTGGCTGGCCTCACCGCCAACAGTGAGGGTCTGGATGCCGCTGCTCCAGGTGGCGCGCAGGTTGCCGCCGATGGTCTGTTCGTCGCTGATGGTTCTGCACGTGCAGAGCGAACTATCAGCCAGGAAATGGAGTCGGAGCATCGACATAGGACTTGAAGAGGTGCAGCCCGCCGCGGACGGTCAGCTCGGGGGTGGCGCGGTACTCGACGTTGCCGTTCAGAAACCGGTACCTCGCTTGGACGTTGGCCGCGGATGCCAAGCCGCCAATATCGCCCGAATTCAATTGCGGATCGCTGTACCCGCCCGAGAGGGTGATGTCCAGGTCGCGGGTGGGGGTCAGGAGCAGCTTGCCGAAGATGCTGTTACGGCTGTAGTCGCGCTTGTTGCGCAGCCCGTCCGAGTCTTGCTGTCCGGCGTAGAGGTAGTAGCCGAGCGGGCCGTTCTTGCCGCGCAGGTCGGCAGCGTAGTTGCGGGAGTTGGCCTCGCCGTAGGAACCGCTCAGCATGCCGTTGGGGATAGCGTTGTCGCCGGTGCTGCGGGTGATGATGTTGATCACCCCGCCCAAGCGCCGAGCCCCAGGCCGAGGAGGCGGCCCCCTTGATGATCTCGATCCGCTCGACGATCCTGATCGGGATAAAGGTGGTGTCGGCGTTGCCGTCGGCGAGGAAATTGATCGGCATGCCGTCCAGCAGCACGGTCACATGGCGATTCTCGGAACCCTGGATCTGTAGTGGACGAACCTGAATTGAAATCTTGGCCTTGAAAATTCGACAAAGACACCCGGTACCCGGGACAGCACCTCGGCGACGCTGTTGGCGTTCATCGCCTCGATCTCCTTGGCGGTGATGACGGTCATGTTTTCGGCGACCTGGGCGATCGGTTTTTCGCTCCGGGTGGCGGTCTGGACGTACAGCTCCTTCTCTTCCCAGAACATCAGCAGGTCGTCTTGCGCAGGTGCGGCTATGGCCACCTGAGTTTCCTCGGCTGCTCCGGCCTGGGGGGTGCAGAGCAGCGCCGTCCCGAGGCAGGACGCTGCCATCAATCGTGTGATCCACCTGTCGCCTCGTAGTCCCATCAGTCACCTCCAACAGTGTGTATACGGCGCGCATAGTACCGTATTGGGGATTATTGTCAACAGGCGTAATACTTACTTGATTAATTAAATAAATAATCTTTTCATGCCGTAAAACCCTGATCCTGACTTCGCACGTCCGTTTTAGGTGAATTTTTCGGTGCAGAGTGCCGATACAGATAAGTACACGCACACGAGGAGGTTCCCATGGAACTGTCTGCCATTGTGAAAAAGTATGACCTGCCGTTGACGCGCTCTGAACGTACCCTGGTTGCCCAGCTTCCTACAGGTACGACTGCCGTTTCGGAGAATCGCTATGAACAGCAGATGAAGGCTCTGGCGGCCGCTCGTGACGTGATCGCTCAGCTGCCCGACAAGCACACTTTGGAGCGGCAACGCACCATGGAAAAGGCAGGCATGCTGAAAGATCGTTTGAAGATGTTATGTCGGACAGTGCGAACAGTGTCGCCTTCAAGGTGTAATTGTCCTGCTGCATGGTCGAGAAGGAGCTGGGCGGTATCCGGAACAAAGAGGGTTTCTCGACTCGTGTTGCATTATGCAGATATGCAGGGGGGGATTACTTGAAAATGCTTGGGCGGGGTGATCTGTTCATGAAGAAGGCATATCGTCGGAAGGTTTCAGGGAGATAACTCTGCATACTTCCTGTCTTCCTTGATGACATGGCGAAGCAGCCACTCCCCGAGCACTATGATCAGATCTCTGGAAACTTCCAGATCGTTGTTATGATAGCTCGTCCGCAGCGTCTCAATTGCATGCGTAAATTCTTTGTGTTCTGCCATATGATCGTCGATTCCGGGGAAATCCTTCTCTCTCAGGTACTGTTCTTCTGCTGAAAAATGGTAGCTCGTATATGCCAACAACTCGTCGATCTTCGGGAGGACGCAGTCGACTTCCGTGGAGTTCATAACGTTTTCGTACACCGTGTTGAGTATGGAGAACAATTCTTTGTGGTGGCTGTCAAGTGCCGCCTCATTAACAGAATATTCCGCTTTCCAGGCGAATAACGACATAGTGACATCCCCGTACTTTCATGAGGTCCGGTGGTCTTTCATCAGGCCTGCGGTTCCACGATGTACAAGTGTACCCCCTTCCCGTAACTTTTCAAGATGATCACCATTCTTTCAGGGCACACGCGCGGAACGGGGCCTGCGGTATCGGCAGCACAGGCAAAAGGGAGCCGGCTGTCCATGCGGAAAGCCTACCGCGCCAGAATGAACAGCTCCAGGCTGATGATATCATGCACAAGGTGCATGCCGAGGCGCTCGAAGAGCTTGCCAGAACCATAGCAGACATTCCAGAGTGTACGGTCCAGGTCGAATGCCGCATGGGCCTTGATGCCGCCGTCCGCTTGTGGAGCCATGGTGGCTGGAAAGGTGATCGGCCGAACAACGTCTCTGATGGTCAGATCTCCCGTGACAATCCCGTTTGGCGTTCCGGGAGAGGCCCCTTCCTGCCACTCCCATCCGGTCAAACGAAACGAGGCGGACGGAAAACGCTCGACCGCGAAGAAGTCTTCCGACTTCAGATGGCTGATCAGCAGGTCGCGCCAGTCGGGATCCTGCACATCCAGGTTGGTAATGCTGCTCATGTCCAGTACGATGCTCCCTTCGGACACAACTCCCCCGCGAATGACCAGCTCGCCTGCCTGGATGTCGATGCGTCCGAAATGGCGGTTGTTCAGGTTGCGGCCGATCCACTCAACTCTGCTCTTTTCAACATCGACCTGATAGGTGCCGTCCTGCGTCTCCGGTTCGGCGACAACTGTAAGATCTCCGGTTTCTACCGGCATGCCCGCTGAACGCCAGCCGGCCAGCCCTCCTTCGAGAATGAACACATGTGGATAGCCTGCCTGGATCAGTCGTTCCCGGGCCGTTTCAGCCGCACGTGACGTGCCGCTGGCATCATACAGGAGCAGTTCTGTGTCATGTCCGGGAATGAGCTCGGCGATTCGGTCCAGGAAGACCATTTCATACATGCAGGCATTGTTGGCACCGGTTACGTGGCAGGAGGCGTAGTCCTCCGGAGTCATCAGGTCGATTGCCACTGCTCCGGCCGCCTTGCGTGCTAAAAACTCCTTGCAACTGATGGTGACGCCCATTGTACTCAACTCCTTTCACAGGTATTATAGGTAACTGCCGTAATTCGGCATCGTACCTGTACCGTTTTCTGGCTGGACAAACGATTGACCGACATTCTGCGTTACAATTCAAGAGGACAACATCAGTCCTTTATAGATAAACAGTACACCACCGTGCAAAAAAAATCCGCTCCCTTTTTTAGGTCCAGTGTCTCTCGACAAAACGTGGTTGGCATCTCTGCTGCCCTGCAAAAACCGTGCAGTGGTGCGGATTGTCCCTGCGATTGCATTTATTACCGGTTATGATACTGTCGGCGTCGGGTGTTTACGCCTGGCTGCTCATCTGCAGCATATTCACACGCCGTGAAAAGAGGGTGGGCATGCCTGGAAACCGTGGGTGGCCGTTATCACCCGGCATGGAGAACGATCCGGATGACGTCACCAATCACTATCGGAGTCAGCGCCTGTCTGCTGGGGGAACATGTTCGGTATGACGGCGGGTATAAGCTTGACCGCACCATCATCGATACCCTGGGTGCGCACTTCACCTTTATGCCGGTTTGTCCCGAGGTCGGCTGCGGCTTGCCGGTTCCCCGGGAGGCGATGCGACTGGAGGGTGATCCGGCCGCTCCGCGCCTGATGACCTTCCAGACGCGCATCGACCGGACCAAACAGCTGCTGGCCTTTTGCCCCGCAACGATCAGAACGCTGGAGGAAAGGGGATGCTGCGGATTTATTTTCAAGGAGCGTTCGCCCAGTTGCGGTCTTACGGACGTTCCGCTCTACGGCGGCGGCAATTCTGAACCGTTTGCCGTCGGACTGTTCGCACGTGAGATATGCCTCAGTTTCCCGTTGATGCCTCTGGAAGAAGCCGAGCGTCTGCATAATCCCCTTGTTCGAAAAAACTTCATCGAGCGTGTTATCCGCTATCACCGCGAGATGAATGTCCCGGCCCGCTAAAACAGGGTAGCGTGTCAGCCACATTGTTCTCTGCCGGAAGCGCGCAGAAAACAAATGTGCACCGAGCTGAATACGAATCCTGTACTGGCCATCAGCCCCGCACCGCAGAACGATATCCGGAAATGTCCTTGACAAAAACGGGGTCGCTTATTACCTTTAGATTGTTAGCACTCACATGTGACGAGTGCTATTTTTTTGGGGTCATTCATGGATATGGAACTTTCTCCCCGCAGCAGACAGATACTGGAAGCGATTGTCGAAGATTATATTGCCACCGCCGAACCGGTCGGCAGCAGTGCTGTCGCACGCCGTCATGCCCTGACACTCTCATCTGCTACCGTACGCAACGTCATGGCCAATCTGGAAGAAATGGGGCTCCTGACATCGCCGCATACTTCTGCCGGGCGTATTCCGACGGAAAAAGCCTATCGTTTCTATGTTGATTCCCTGGTTGCCCTGCGTCAGGTCAGCCGCGATGAAAAACGTCAGATCATCAGTCACTGCCGCCAGGCCGGTGTCGGCCTGTCCGGCATTCTGAAAGAGACCAGCCGGACGCTGTCGCAGCTTTCGAATTATATGGGTATCGTGGTTGCTCCCAGTTTTACCGCTGATGTCTTCCGGCATATCGAGTTTATCCGTATCGGCCAGCGCAAGATTCTGGCCATCCTGGTTTCCAGCAAAGGGGCGGTTCAGAACCGCCTGATCGAGACGGATGACGACTACGCCTCCGAAGAACTCGTCAGGATGGGCAACTACCTGAATGACAAGATGCAGGGCCTGACGATCACCCAGGTTCGCGAACTGATTCTGGAGGAGATGGCATCTGAGAAGGCGCAGTATGATCAGCTCCTGTCACGTGCTCTGAAGATCAGCGAGCAGGCGGTGAGGGTGGAAGGGGATGAAATCTTTGTCGAAGGGCAGGCGCGCATCCTCGATCAGCCCGAATTCAGCGATGCCGGGCGCATGAAGGAAATCTACCAGGCGTTCGAACAAAAGGGGCTGCTTGTACAGCTCCTGTCGCGCTGCATGATCGGCGGAGGGGGTACAGATCTATATCGGGTCGGAAACGTCACTCAGCCAGTCAGCCGGTATCAGTCTGATCACCTCCCGTTTTGTTACCAGCAGCAATACGGTCGGCATGTTGGGAGTAATCGGCCCGACCCGGATGGGATATTCAAGCGTCATTCCGATTGTGGATTACACTGCCCGGATGGTCAGCAGACTGTTAAGTGAAGTATAAATTATACTAGTAAAAGGACACAACAGCATGAAACCAAAGGATACTGTAGAGATTACGCCGCCTGAAGCCGTTGCCGGGGAGGAAACTGCTTCCGAGACCCAGGCCACGGAGGCCGGGCTGTCGCTTGAGGAACAGCTGGCGGCCAAGGAGAAGGAGGCCCGTGAAAACTGGGATCGCTTTCTGCGGGAGCGGGCCGATCTGGAAAATTATCGCAAGCGGGTCGGGCGCGAAAAGGAAGAGTTGCTGAACTACGGCAATAAATCATTGCTTGAGGAGATTCTGCCGGTCATGGATAATCTGGAGCGGGCTCTTGCCCATGCCTCCGAGGAAAGCCATGGACGCCGTTGTTGAGGGTATTCGCATGACGCACGCCATGCTGCTGACGGCACTCAAGAAGTTCAACGTCACCCCGATTGAAGCGGTCGGAGCTCCCTTTGATTCGGCCTTTCATCAGGCCATGGCCCAGGTTCCGACTGATCAGCACGAGCCCAATACGGTCGTTGAAGAGTACCAGAAGGGGTACATGCTTAAGGAGCGATTGCTGCGTCCGTCCATGGTGACTGTGGCGACTCCGCTAAAATAATTTTCTTGAGACCTTGTTTTTTATAAACACGATGAATATCTTGCAATCAGAGTATCCAAAAAGGAGGACTACACGTCATGAGTAAAGTAATCGGAATCGACCTGGGAACAACCAACTCTTGTGTTTCAATCATGGAGGGTGGTGAACCGGTCGTTATTGCCAACTCCGAAGGGGGACGCACAACACCTTCAATGGTCGCCATCTCCGACAGCGGTGAGCGTCTGGTCGGTCAGCAGGCCAAACGTCAGGCGGTCACCAATCCGGAGAACACCCTCTACGCCATCAAGCGTCTGATCGGCCGCAAGTTTGATTCGGAAGCGGTTAGAAAAGATATCGCCATTTCACCGTTTAAAATTGTCAAGGCCGACAACGGCGATGCCTGGGTAGAAGTGCGCGACAAGCGCTATTCCGCTCCGGAAATTTCGGCCATGATTCTGCAGAAAATGAAAAAGACCGCTGAGGACTATCTGGGTACAACCGTTACCGATGCGGTTATCACCGTGCCGGCCTACTTTGACGATTCCCAGCGCCAGGCAACCAAGGATGCCGGCAAGATCGCCGGTCTGAACGTGTTGCGTATCATCAACGAGCCGACCGCAGCCGCTCTGGCCTACGGTCTGGACAAGAAAAAGGACGAAAAAATTGCCGTATTCGACCTTGGCGGCGGAACGTTCGATGTTTCCATTCTTGAACTGGGTGACGGCGTATTTGAAGTTAAATCGACCAACGGCGATACCTTCCTGGGCGGCGAAGACTTCGACCAGCTGATTATCGACTGGATTGCCGACGAGTTCAAGAAAGACCAGGGCATCGATCTGCGCGGCGACAAGATGGCGCTTCAGCGTCTTAAAGAAGCTGCTGAAAAGGCCAAGTGCGAACTTTCCAGCTCGGTTGAAACCGATATCAATCTGCCGTTCATCACTGCCGATGCCACCGGTCCGAAACATCTGACCCTGAAGCTTTCCCGCGCCAAGCTGGAGTCGATCTGCGCCGGACTGCTGGCAAAGCTTGAGGGCCCCTGCCGTACCGCCCTGAAAGATGCCGGTTTGACTGCCAGCCAGATCGATGAAGTTATTCTGGTCGGTGGTATGACCCGTATGCCTGCTGTTCAGAAATGTGTGGAAGACATTTTCGGCAAGGTGCCGAACAAGGGCGTTAACCCGGATGAAGTTGTTGCCATCGGCGCCGGTATCCAGGGCGGCGTTCTGAGGGGCGACGTCAAGGACGTGCTGCTGCTGGATGTAACGCCGCTTTCACTTGGTATCGAGACGCTGGGCAGCGTCATGACCAAGCTGATCGAGAAAAACACCACCATTCCCTGCCGCAAGAGCCAGGTTTTTTCGACTGCAGCCGATAACCAGCCGGCGGTTTCGATCCACGTTCTGCAGGGTGAGCGTGAAATGGCGCGCGACAACAAGACGCTCGGCAACTTTGAACTTACCGGTATTCCGCGGCACCGCGCGGTCTGCCGCAGATCGAAGTGACATTCGACATCGATGCCAACGGTATCGTGCATGTTTCTGCCAAGGATCTTGGCACCGGCAAGGAACAGTCGATCAGCATCACCGCCTCTTCCGGTCTTTCCAAGGAAGAGATCGACAAGATGGTGCGTGACGCCGAAGCTCATGCCGATGAGGACAAGAAAAAGCGTGAAGCGATCGAAGCCCGTAACCATGCCGACAGCATGGTCTACAGCACCGAGAAGTCGCTGAAAGAGTATGGCGATAAGATCGATGCGGTTGAAAAAGGGAACATCGAAAATAAACTGGCCGAACTCAAGAAACTGATGGAAGGCGAAGACGCCGAGGCCATCAAAAAGGCTACTGACGAACTTGCCCAGGCGTCCCACAAACTGGCTGAAGCGATGTATGCCAAAAAAGAGGGCGCGGAAGGTGACGCTGCTGCGGGTGCCGAACAGGCCGGCGCAGCCAAACCGAAGGACGACAAGGTTGTTGATGCCGATTTTGAAGAGGTAAAAGAAGAGAAGAAATAGTCCGGGGTGTCTGTACCGGTTACAGCACCGTAGGGGCGGGTTTTAAATCCGCCCCTACACGTATTTCAAGATATAAAGGAACCTATTGTGGCAAACGGCGAAAAACGTGATTATTACGAGGTGCTTGGAGTTCATCGCAACGCCTCTGAAACAGAGATAAAAAAAGCCTTCCGTAAGGTGGCGGTTCAGCACCATCCTGACAAGAATCCGGGAGACAAGGCTGCCGAAGAGAAGTTCAAAGAGGCCTCCGAGGCGTATGAGGTGCTTTCTGACGCACAGAAGCGCGCCCAGTATGACCAGTTCGGCCATGCCGGCGTTTCCGGTGCCGGCGGTTTTTCGAGGTGGCGGCTTTGGCGCAGGAACTCCGTTTGGTGATATTTTTGGTGATATCTTCGGTGACATCTTCGGTGGCGGCGGTGCCGGTCGAGGCCGCACTCAGGGGAGACGCGGCGACGATCTGCTCTACAACATGGAGATCAGCTTCGAAGAGGCGGCTTTCGGTGTTGAAAAAAAGATCGAAGTCCCGTTTGCCAAGCGGTGCGCCACCTGCAATGGTTCCGGATCAAAACCCGGCACCGACCCCAAGGTCTGCCCGACCTGTCGTGGAGCCGGACAGGTCCGCTATCAGCAGGGTTTTTTCAGTGTCAGCAAAACGTGCGGTCAGTGCAACGGCGAAGGGAAGGTGGTTGATGATCCCTGTCCTGACTGTCGCGGCAAGGGGAGTACAAAAGATACCAAAACACTCTCTGTCAAAATTCCCGGCGGCGTTGAGACCGGTTCCCGCCTCAAGGTGACCGGTGAAGGGGGGCAGGGTAAAGGCGGCCCTAACGGCGATCTGTATGTCGCGATCAACGTCAAGGAACACGCGATCTTCCAGCGTGAGGACAATAACGTCATCTGTGAAATCCCGATCAGTTTTATTCAGGCTTCGCTCGGGTGTGAACTTGAAGTCCCGACTCTTGACGGCAAAGTTGCCATGAAGATACCTGACGGCACCCAGTCAGGAAAGATATATCGCCTGAAAGGGAAGGGTATCCCTTCACTGCAGGGATATGGTCGTGGCGACCAGTTGGTCGTTATCCGGATCGAAACCCCAACCAATCTCAACAAAAAGCAGAAAGAGCTGCTGGAAGAATTTGCCAGGATCAGCGGCGAGGATGTGCATCCCATGAAAAAGGGATTTCTGGATAAGGTCATGGATTTTATCAGCTGAAAGAGTGCCGAGCTCGCTGAAAATGCGGGCTCGTTATTTTCTTGCCTAAGCTGCTAATATATTTTAGTATTCAGGACTGATTCAGGGTACTTTTCAGGGGGTGGTCATGGATAAGCAGCAACTGGTCGATAAAGCTACCGAAACGCTTCGCCCTTTTGAAACATCCAACGTGATTGACACAATGCAGCACCTGAGCGTTAAACAGGTTTTTTCCCACCCGGCGGTACTCTTCCTGCTTGTCGTCATTTTCTTTTTCGGGGTTATCAAACGTTCGAAGACGGTTCTGCTCAGCCTTTTCTCACTGCTCTGTCTTGCCGTAATCATGCGCTATGCCATGCCGGCGCCAGGTGATGACCTCTCCATGACATCGATGCTTCCATTTATTGGCGGTGGCCTGCTGATCGGCGGTGTGATTATCTATTTTTCACTTCATCAAATCCGACTGATACGCATGCCCTGATACACAGGATGCGTCCTAACTTACTAAGGAATTGTCACATGAAAATCGATAAACGTGATTGGTTGTTTATAGCGTTGATCGTTGTTGTGCTGGGGATCTTCATCGGGATCTCCGGCAAAGAGAAGACGACACCGGTGCCCAACAACCAGATGCATAAAGTTACATACGAAACTGCATTCCGAAATGCACCCGGTCCGGATGCTTCGATCTTCAAACGTGCTTTTTTCAAGCCGGACAAAAAGGGCGCCGAGGTGTATTGCGAGCCGTGTCACAAGGAAAAGGAGGTTCCGTTTCCCCCGAATCATCCCGCCAAGAACCGCTGCCTGTTCTGTCACAAGTTCAAAATGTAGAGGTCAATCTGCGCTTTTTTCTTCGTCAGAAACCGCAATAGTCGGTACCCTGAACCGGCTCTTCAAGGCTGATACGTCCGATTTTACCCGCCCGTAATTCCCTCAAGAAAGCTTCCGCAGCCCGATGGACGTCTATCTCGCCGCCGCCCATCAGGCACCCCAGGCGGCGTCCGATCGCTTCAAGCATCCCGGTCGGCGTTTCGGGCAACTCGGACAGTTTGTAGCGCTCCTTCAGCAGTTCCGGATACCTCTCCATCATATATTCAGCGGCAAAAAGCCCGACACAGGTATAGTCGAGGGCGCTGGCGCCGATTGCACCGCTGGTTGCCAGGCGATATGCCACGTCCTGATCGTCCATATTCGGCCAGAGGATGCCGGGTGTATCCGACAGGACGATGCCGTTCCTGAGGTCGATCTGCTGACCGCAGGTGGTGATCGCCGGCTTGTCACCGACCTTGGCCATGCATTTCCCCGCCAGGGTGTTGATCAGGGTCGATTTGCCGGTATTGGGAATTCCGAACACCATCACCCGCAGCGGCCATCCCGGCCGGCCGCGATGCGGCACCGTTTTCTGGCAGAGTTTGATCAGCTGCTTTGCGTCGGCATGAAGCTCTGGCTGAAAGCGGCAGGGCGCACACCCCGGACTCCCGTTCAAAATGGCGCACCCAGGCTTTGGTGACAGCGGGATCGGCCAGATCATGTTTGTTCAATACCTTGATGCATGGCTTGTTGCGGCGCATCTCCTCCAGTTGGTGATTGGAGCTGGATAAGGGGAGGCGGGCATCAAGCACCTCGATAATCACATCGATCTTGCGGATCGCCTCGGCCATCTTTTCCTGCGCCTTGCCCATATGTCCCGGATACCATCGAATCGTCATATATGTTATTCCTTTTTAGTACGTTAGAAGTAATTTTCTGCGCGTTACTAACAGAAATTACTCGTCAACGTCGTATCCTGTTTGTCAGGGTTAGTACAGATCATACTTCAGTAGTCGGCATTCAATCGCCCCGTTAAACAGGACGTAACGCCTTGATGCCTTAAGGCCGATATATTTTGCCAGCTCGAGGTTGCCGGTCAGGACGATATCCGGTCCAGCCACGACAATATTTCTTCATGACATCGCCGATCTGACAGTACAGTTCCCGCAGATCGTCTTCTTCACCCAGGCGTTTGCCGTAGGGGGGATTGAGAATCACTACACCTTTGTCACCCTCCGGTCGAAACTCCTGCAGTGCGGCGTGAAAAAAGTGGATCTGTCCTTCCAGCCCGGCCTTGGCCGTGTTCCTGCCGGCCAGTAACAGAGCCCTGTTGTCGAGGTCATACCCGGTTATCAGGCCGACCGGCAACCTGCGGATGCCTGCTTCAGCCTTCTTCACAAATATTGTCCCAGAGGCTGCTGTCGAAATCCAGCCAGCGCTGAAATCCGAACTGGCGCTGCAAACCGGGCGGAATATGCGCTGCCAGGAGCGCTGCCTCAACCGGAATAGTGCCTGAACCGCACATCGGATCTGCCAGGGGGATGGAGCCGTCCCAGCCGGTCAGGGCAATGACGGCGGCGGCCAGCGTCTCCCGCAGGGGCGCTTCGTTCCGCTCCAGCCGGTAGCCGCGTCGGTCAAGCGAGTCTCCGGAGCTGTCAAGGCTGATCGTGCAGATATTTTTATGAAGATGGACGTTGATGCGCACATCCGGTGAGGCTGTATCGACATTCGGGCGTTGGCCGCACGCTTCGCGAATGCGGTCAACAACGGCATCCTTGGTCTTGAGAGCGACAAAACCGGAGTGTGTCAGGGCCGAATCGCGCAGGGAGCAATCCACCGCCAGGGTCATGTCGGGAGTAATCAACTCCTGCCAGGCTATTGCGTGTACCCCGGCATACAGTTCGGTCGGGCTCGAACAGGGGAACAGTGCCAGCTGAACCAGCACGCGACTGGCGGTCCGCAGCCAGAGATTGGCGCGGTATAGTCCGGCCCGGTTGGTACAAAACGCCACCCCCCCTTTCCCCGGTTTCGCGTCACTGATCCCGAGAGCCGCAAGTTCCGCGCCGGCGAGTTCTTCGGCCCCGCGAGGTACGGCGGCAAAGCAGTTCAAAGACGGGTCGTGTCCCGGCACGGAAGTAATGACGGCAACCGTCTTGTTGACAGCCGGTGATCCGTGCGCCCCGGCGGTTGCTTTTCCACCCTGTGCGGCCGAGCGTTTTCCCGGCCGTAAAATATGATTCGATTTACTCATTGCTGCTCCCTGTCTCTTTTGCCCAGATCGTTTCTAGGGCCATTCGCGTCTCGGCTTCGGTCCCGCTGTTGTCGATGACGACACTTCCGTAGCGCTCTTTTTCGGAGAGCGGCATCTGGCTGTCGACCATCCGCTCTGCCTGTTCGCGGGTTATGCCGTCACGCCGCATGAGCCGCTCCAGCTGGACCTCGGGGCGAACTGTTACTACCCAGATGTCATCAACCCGGTCGGTTACACCGGCTTCAATCAGAAGCGGAGCCATGTAGATCAGGCGCTGATGGCCGGCAGCAGCCGCCTGAGCGATACGTTCTTCAGCCAGTTTTCGTATTTCGGGATGAAGGATGTCTTCAAGTGTGCGGCGTTTTACGGGGTCTGAAAAGATCACTGCCGCCAGGCGCTTGCGATCAAGCACGCCATCCTCCGTCAGTACCTCACGTCCGAAGAGTGAAATGATCTGTTCCAGCGCAGGGCTTCCCGGCAGGACGGCATCACGGGCAAGCTGGTCGGCATCAATCACCGGAATGCCCCGCTCGGAAAAAAACAGGGCAACGGAGCTTTTGCCGGTGGCAATCCCGCCGGTCAATCCTATGACTTTAATTTTGTGTGGCATCATCGGAGCGTCTTTCATGCGACATCATAACAGAGCAAATAGTAAAAAGACAGATTTTTGACTTGAGTTGGTACGCTAAATAGTGTAATCATTTTCGACTAAAGATGTTCGTGCGGTTATAATACGGGCGGTTAGCTCAGCTGGATAGAGTACAGGCCTCCGAAGCCTGGGGTCGTGGGTTCGAATCCCATGCCGCCCACCAATTTTAATTATTACGGCTTGTTATGACTTGAATGTTTGCAATCTAACAAAATGCAAACATTTGGAGTCGTCATGCTGGCAAATCATATCATCCGTCGTGGAGCGCGTTACTATTATGTTTGCCGCGTGCCAAAGGACCTCCTTCCCAACTTCCCCAAGCCTGTTATCTGGAAAAGCCTCAAAACAATTGACGTAAAACACGCTCGCATTCTCGCTGCCGCGTGCGAATACAAAACTCAGCAACTATTATTGCAGATAAGGTCTGGCATGTTAGATCCTCAACTAATTGATCATCTCATACATCTATATTTCAAAGCCGGGATTGACGTTCTGGAATCAAAAGCGTATGGCAAAAAGTATAAAGCTGGGGGCATAGAAACGAGTCTCAGTTTAGAAATGGAAAACCACATCATTGGTGAAATGATAATTCCAGGTTATCCCGAAGAAAATATTGAAGATAGCGACAATGATGGACCGTTAAATTTTGACAGCATTTGTGGAAAGGTATATCTCGGAGATCATCCAAATCTTAGTAGTTATCGTGCGGAACTAATACGAAAAGGTTTGAGTGATAAGGCTGATTTCTTATATGAAGAATTCACCGACCAGCTAATTAAAATTGCAAAAAGGAAGCATGGTGCTAAGCCAACTTCTGACGACAGGAAAGAACTTGGAATGAGAATACTTGACTGTGAACAGCAGTTGAGTGTCGCATCCGGTGCTGTAGAGGAGGGTGACTATGCCCCTCTTCACCATCTCAAGGAGAAAATTGAAAGTACAAAGCCCTACTTTGACCTCAAAACAGTAATTGGCAAATACCAGGAGAAGTATGCTGCCGATAGACCGAATATTAAGCCTGGAACCCTAAGCGACATGATAGTCGAATGTGCTCTGTTACAGGAGGTTTCTGGGAATATCAGTATCGATGCTTTTAATTCCATGGATAGCATCATAAATCTCAAAAATGTTCTAAGAAAATTCCCTAAAAACCGCGTACAGCGATTTGGTCCCTCAGGAAAACGCGGTATATACAGCATTCTCAAATCAGAAAAAAACTACGACATCATAAGTCACAAAACTGCTAACGAATATATAAAGCGTGCTAAGTCAATTGTTGGCCATGCGATCAAATACGATATGTTGGATAAGGCCAATAAATGGGTTGACGAAACGTTTAACATTAAAAATACAAATGGAGCCAAACGTCAATCATATGATCAAAGCGATATAACACGGATGGTTGATGCGCTGTGTACTCAGGAGTTGTGGAGCTATTGTGACCCTAAACCTGAAAGGTTTTGGATCATATTGATCGCGCTATTCCATGGCCTGCGATTGTCAAACATCACTGAGCTTA
>CAVXBQ010000012.1:0-56540 GCA_963760075.1 uncultured delta proteobacterium
CTCCGGATAGCGCAGCGGCAGCTCAATCATCTCTCGTATGCGTTGGAGTTGTGGTTTGAGTCCTCCGATATCCTCGTAAGAAAGTGAAGCGCGCCGTGATTCCTCGACCTTTTCCCTGGCGATCAACAAGCGAGTGGCGGGATTGATCAGCACGGACACTTTGGTGTGGCGCTGTCAACCTTGAAGTCAACCGAACGACTGCCGAAGAGTGTGGCCCGGATCCGGTCACCACCATGATCGGCAGGCCGTCCATAAGCCTGCCGATGTAGTCCAGATCGCGTTCGGCTCGGGATGATGGAAGTTGGGACGAGGGTGACGCTCTCTGCCTGCCGACAGTCAATCTTGCGTACCTGAACGAATTCACCGATCCCCGCCCCTGAATTTTCCCGGCTGATGCCGTCGAGCTGCACCAGGTTCTGACCACGCAGATCCTTGTAGGCGGGCATAGCCTTGCACAGGGTTGCGCGCTTGTCGGCCACCTCCACGATGTCCCGATGGCTACCTCCAAACTTTCCAGGTCTTCCGGCCCCATGCGGGCGAAAGCCCGCCCCATATCCTTGCCGAGCGCTTCCGTTACCTTGAGCTTGAACGGTATCTCATTTGATTTTCCCATCCGACCTCTCCTCGCTTTTACATCCGGCACCGGATCTCCAGTATGCCGTTGTTACAGGAAGACTACCATTTATCCCTCGGATCACAATCGGGGGAGTAGGATCTCCTTTACCGTATTTCATGCCCCCCGTTCAGCCTGAATGGTCAACACATCGTCCTTTACCTCAAGGTGAACATCCTCGACCGCGACCCCCGGCATTTCCGCCATCGCCAGAGTGTGGTCGTCCTCCTCGAAGACATCACCACCGGCTCGCGCACCTCCTCCACCACCGCCTCTCCGGTTTTATCGTCGCGGCGGATGTTCCCGAACGGTTCGACCTTGACCCCATCTCCGCCCAGCGCTGACTTAATGGAAGTCCGTAGACTCCCTTCCGGCCCTTATTGCCGGTTCCCCAGTCAATTCACCGGTTTTGGAGAGTTTCTCGCCCTTCTCCGCCAGATCGCCAAGTTTTTCAATCGGGTCCGCAAGCCCGCCGATCATCCCCTTAAAGCCGCTGGCGCCTGTCTTCATATTGCTCATTGCATCCTCCTTCACTTGGTATTCCCAACTGCTTCACCTTGGAATGCATTGTTTTGTTATCGATCTGCAGCAGTCTGGCTGCTTTGGCCTTATTCCCCCCGGTGTGCCGCAACGCCTGCGTCAGAATCTCCCGTTCGATTGTTATCGTGCCGCGGCGCACTATATCCTTGAGGGAACAGTTTTCCCATGTTCCTGCCTCGGTGGGCAGGTCTGTGTTTGATGCCGATGATCTATCCAGTTCAAAATCAAAATGCTGTTCCGTGATTATATCGTTGGCCAGCAAAACGGCCCGGCGGATGGCGGAGCGAAGCTGCCGAACATTCCCCGGCCAATCGTATATCAGGAGCGCTTCGACGGCAGGTTCAGTTAAACCGTTCACACACTTGCCCAATTCAATGTTGGTCATATCCAGGAACCGTTTGGCCAGATAGAGAATGTCTTCTCTGCGTTCACGCAGGGGGGGAATTCTGATGGTAAACTCGTTGAGCCGGTAAAAGAGGTGACGGAACGAGCCATCATCAACCCTCTCCAGGAGATCCAGATTGGTCGCTACCAGCACTCGGGCATCGATTTCTATCGGCTTGGCACCGCCAACCCGGTCAATTTTTTTTTCCTGCAGCGCCCGTAGCAGCTTGGCTTGAGAGTTGAATGGCATGTTGGATAGCTCGTCCAGAAACAGGGTTCCGCCCATGGCCAGCTCGAATTTGCCTAGCTTCAGCGTGTCGGCGCTGGTAAAGGCGCCTTTTTCGTGTCCGAACAGCTCGCTTTCCAGAAGGCTCTCAGGAATAGCTCCACAATCAATGGACACGAAAGAATTCTTTGCGCGCTTGCTCGACCGATGGATTGCCCGGGCTAACAGTTCCTTGCCGGTTCCGGTCTCTCCCTGGATCACAACGGAAAAATCAGAATTGGCCACGCGGTTCACTTCGGCTTCGAGCTGGGCAACAGCGCTGCTCGGCCCCATCAGGACGCTCAAGGAGTTGTGTTTATGAAGCTGGCCGGAGAGGTGTCTGAGTCTGCACTTCAGATCCTGCTCGTCCAAGGCACGGTGTCCACCCGTAGCACTTCGGCATGATCGAACGGTTTAGCCAGATAATGGGTGCGATTTCATTGCATCTATCGCCCCGCGCACTTTGGCATGGCCGGTGATCAGAACAACCGGGAGATCAGGGGCAAGTTCCTTTATACGCTCAAGCAGCTCCATCCCGTCCATGTCCGGCATGCAGACGTCCACGATCGCCATATCGGGCTGGTTCAATCGAAGCATCTTCAGGGCTGTCTCGCCATCGTGGGTCATGAGCGAAGATATCCCCTCCCGACCCAGCAGGGTGGCCAGATTGCTGCACATATCCTTCTCATCATCCACGATCAGAACGTGACGGCTGGCTTCACTCATGCTCCTGCTCCTCTTCCGTATACTGGGATGCTTGCTCATAAATCACGTAAATCTCTTCATCGAGCCAACAGGTACATTTCCTCTCTATGCCCATGCGGTGTCTTCATCAGCACTTTTGACAACTTAGGAGACTGTTTTTGGAAGTTCTTCAAATGCAACAAACCGACGCACAGAGAAATCCGCAACGCCGGTTTGTTGTAACCAATCAGAGTAATTGTTGACAGAGTGCTTAGTAAGAAGGGTCTACGCAAAATAAATACCACTTAAATATCCCCTCCTTACGCCGTGTCGTACGTGGTAGTTGTTTACCATGCTCTTCGCCGCTTCACGCTCGCCGGTGCCGGATGCCGTGGTTACCTGGGTCTTGACGATCAGGCCGCTACGGTTCTCCATCAGGGTATGCCCTTGATAGCAGAGCTTCGATTCCTTGGTCTTGCCCTTGCGATAGAGCCGGGCATCGGGATCGGTGACGGATGCATGGGTATCGTTCTTGAGTTTCTTACCCTTGAAGTCCACGGTTTCGTTTTTGCCGCCACCTGCTGATGGCGGGCCATCCTTGGGTTTGAAGCTCTTGATGGAGGCCCACGCCTCAATCAAGGTGCCGTCAACGGTGAAGTGCTCACGGGAAAGTAGATGTTTCCGCTCTGCCTGGGCAAGGACACGTGAAAGAAACTCGGCGGCAATATCGGAACCGATCAGTCGTTCCTGATTCGTGGAGAAACTGGAATGGTCCCAGACCTTTTCTTCCAGACTCATACCGAGGAACCAGCGATACAGAAAGTTGTAGTGGATCTGCTCCACCAACTGCCGATTGCTGCGGATGGAATACAGGATCATCAGCAATTGGGCTTTCAGAAGCTTCTCCGGCGGAATCGAATATCTGCCGGTAGTGGCGTACATGCTGTCAAAGAGCTTATCCATCCCCTTCAGAGCTTCATCGGCCATGGCTCGTATGGCACGCAGGGGATGTGTCTTGGGAACAAAGGATTCAGGTGTCACATAGGCAAATATTGCTTCTGTTTGGCTGTCGTATCCGCGCATAACTTTCCTCAATGATTACGGTGTATTATGCGCAAAAATGTATCATAAATCAGTAAAAACAGCTAGTTAAAATTCAACAGCCTGATAAACAACAAAACAAACTCGAAAAAACGATCAAAAGATCGAACGGAAATCAAATAGGGTCGAAATTCAACGACCTGTTAAAAGCCACAACATTTGTCATTACAATCATAACATTTATCAGATTTTATAATTGTTATTTTTGGATCTAACTTAATCGGGAACGTACTTACAATAGTGTCCTTTATTGCATTTAACGCAATTATATGTTCTATGTGGTTCACATACGTTACATACGACATTGTAAGAAAATCTCTATCGAACATAACCACCATACAACCAGCATCAGCCCGACAAACCACACCTCTCAGATGTATATAACTCCGTGTATATGCCTTTACTCTGAGATTGGTGCAAAACTGTACATTAGTACCTACAATCGGTATAGTTTGATTTTTACCTAATTGGAACACTATAGATTCTTTCGACATATTAAGTATATGACCAATTAGCCGTTCTTTATCAGACACTCTGATATAAGCTACCCTCATACCTGTTAGATTTATACGAATAGCTTTACGCCTTTCTCTCATACTGCCGTTTTTTTTGACAATCGATTTTTCGGATTCAATGCCTGCACCATGGATTGCAATAGCCATATAACCTCCCGCTCGTTTGTTTAACTGTTCATATTTCTGCCCGGCACGTTCCTCCAACAGATACACAAGCTAATGCATATAGCATCATGCGTGCCACAGAAGACGTTTCATGAATACTGTATAATAACATATAGTTGAGTTTCGTTGAGCAATTGGGAGTCTTGCGACGTTAGCTGACGACGATGCAGTACACCATCATGATACCGCCTACCAACTGGCGTTGCAGAGTGGAGGGGTGGAGTGTATCGCGAGGCACGCTTTGTCGCTAGAGTCACCACAAAATAAAAAAAGGAGGGGGAAGGGACAAACGTAAGCTTCTACACAGGCCATTACAATTCGCAATACACCCGAATCACAGCCGAGAAGAGTCAATAGAATCGGGACCAGACGAACTGAATACCTAGATTCGATTCCCCCGAGTTGAGAGTTATGTGTTGTCGTGTGTGCGTGCATTGGTGGCTCCATTTGGCTGAGGTGTCCTGTCAATCATGGACACTCACATCTCAGGCGGCGGCCGCCAGTATATTGAAATTTTGCACGAACACGGCCGGTGCTAAATAGCCAAGACGCGAATGGCGCCGTTGGCGGTTGTAGAATATCTCGATGTACTCTCGAATGGAGGCCTCAGCCTCAGCCCGGGTTACATAGCGGCAGTGATGTACAGTTCATTTTGAGGCTTCCCCAGAAGCTCTCCATCGGCGCGTTGTCATAGCAGTTTCCCTCTTCGCGACATCGACCCTCATTACAAACTGTTCGATCAGCTTACGGTAACCGTCGTAAGCACGGTCCTGGCTACCTCGATCCGAGTGATGAATCAACCCGACCGTCGGACGTTTCTGTTGTACCATCCGAAATAGTGCCCGGCCAGTCAGGTCCTGTGTCATGCGCTCGGCCATTGCGTATCCAACAATTTCACAGGTAAACACGTCTTTAACCCCGGCAAGGTATAGCCGAGCCGAACGCGTACCGGGAAGCAACTACCTGGCGAAGTACGCGGTCGCTTTTTTAGGATATAGCGCTCCATACGTGTCTCGGCCAGTTCCTTGCGCAATGGGGAGATTGTCAGCCTCCAGATCAGACGCTGAACGTGTCCCTGGTGCCGATATGTGGCTGGAAGACTTGGCGCTTGCCATCCAGTTAACGTCCCTTTCTGCTGTCTCCAGTGACAGGGACTGTTTAAACAACGGTCAAGAGCATATAGGCTACGGAAAACCGGCCACTTTCCGGAATCATACAGAGGATGGTCTCGCCCTGTAGTCAGTCCGAGTGGAACAGCTCCTCCAGCATGATATAGATCGAGGCGGAGCCGGTGTTTCCCTTGGTTGCCAGATTGGTGAACCAGCGCTCCTGCGGGATCGAAAAGCCGATTTCACCCATCCGGTCATGGAGGCTCTGACGGAAATAATCCGAAGAGTAGTGGGGAAGAAACCAAGTGATCTGCTCGGGGGAGAGGCTGTGCTTGGCAACCACCCGGGTAAGGGTTCTGTTGACGATGGTGCTGATGATCTCCCGGTTCAAGAGTTTTACGTCCTGCTTGAGCAGAAGGCATCGGATACCGGCAGCACCTTCCAAGAGGCGCCAGCCGGTGATGCTGCCGTCATCATTTTTTATTCGCGCGCCATACATGCACGTCTCCAGCTCGCCTGCAAAGGAGAGATGCTCGATCCAGTCTATCTTCAACGCCAGTCTCTCAGGGAAGGTGCCTCGCTGACGAAATGCGGCGCCGGCACCATCAGAGAGCATCCAGCGCAGAAAATCGGCATCAAAGGAAATGCTCGGGCACGACTCCAGCTCTGCCGCCCTCTCAGGTGACACTGCGTCAAACAGCTCGGACCGCATGAAGGTGGAGGCAAGCTCGGATCCGGTCGCCACGGCGTTGCCGGTAATCCCGGCCGCCACGTTCAGGGCTGCGTACTTGAGGGCGCTGATCCCGGAGAGGCAGATGCCGGACATACTCGCCACTTCGCAGGGAGCGCTTGCCAGTTCGCCATGCACCATCAGGCCGTGCCCCGGCATGATCTGATCGGGGGAAGAGGTGCCGCAGGCAAGGCATTCTATCTGGTCCAGCGTGAACCCGTCGTAAGGACGCAAGCGACGCACCGCTTCGGCGGTGAGCTGGGCGTTGGTATGGGTAATCCTGCCGGTGTCAGGGTCGATGGCATAGTAACGCTCCCGGATTTTGTTGTTCCTGAGAATGATGGCCCGGGTACGAGAGGGGGTCTGGTGCACCATGCCGAGGACCTTTTCGATATTCTGGTTATCAACCGGCTCGTTGGGAAGAAATGCTGCTATATCAGTTATATATGCATTCATTACAGTCAGTCTCCTGTAGGTATTCAATTATATTTACCAGCCGAGCCTTATATCCCCGCCCTCCAAGGACAGGGTCAACCGGCAGGCAGATTCCAAGACTCGACTGGTGTTGGCGATCACCTAAAGGGGCGACGCTCCAGGAAGTATTCGACGAATATCTATTGATCCGTAGATTGAAGCTCCGAACGGTGAAAACATACGAAGATCTCTTCAGGTTAGCCTGGGCGGACGCCAACTTACAGGAAAAATGGTTTGTTGCACCTGACACGAAGAACAACAACCCACTTTATCTACCACTACCGGACAATCTGATACCAAATGTTTAAACTACGCAGTGACCTTTCCCCCGGAAACTGAACCATTGCAAACTTAGTGATTTCGGTCTTTGCAGTAACGAGAAAAGGTGGCTCCATTTGGAATCGGAGTCGCCTTTTTCAATCTACTGCAAAAGGGTAGCGGGTTACTTCTTTTTGGCTTTGGCAGGGGCTTTAGCAGTTGCCTTTGCTGGTGCTTTTGCCTTTGTGCCATTCACAGAATCTTTCAGAGTTTTACCTGGTTTAAACTTGGGAACGGTAGCTGCTGCAATATCAATCTTCTTACCGGTCTGGGGGTTCTGCCCCTTACGCGCCGTACGTTTTGCCGTCGAAAATGTACCGAACCCAACAAGGGTGAGTTTGTCACCGCTTTTCAGGGCAGCAGTTACGCTGCCGATAAAAGCCACAACCGCTTTTTCTGCTTCAACTTTTTTGAGACCTGCCTGCTCTTGCTACTGAACTGATCAATTCCGCTTTAGTCATGATCTGATTTCTTCGTACTTATGAAATTCACCCATATAGGGCGTACTACACTATTGCGGTGCAACTTTTCCGGCACAATTGATCGGGCAAAGTTCCGGATTAAGCTCAAAGAGGTAATTATCACAGTACATTCATATCTACGGATGTCCAACATGATTATACTTCCGTGGAGACCAGCGCTCTGGATTTGTTGTAACGACGATCCACTCAAACGTTCTCTCTTCGGTCTTCAAAAATATATCCTTTACCACGGACCGTGTGAATGAGCTTCGTATTACGAGAACCGTCGACCTTTCTGCGTAAATAGTTTATGTACACATCAATAATATTGGTAAAAGCAGCGAAAGATACATCCCAGCAATTATCGGCAATGTTCTTGCGCGAAAGTGGTGTGCCGACATTCTTCACGAAATAAGCCAGCATACGGTATTCTTTTTTTGTGAGATTCAGCTCCGACTGGCCTCTCCAAACTTTATGAGTGACCGGATCAATCTTTATATCGGAGTAGCGGATTTCTGCACCAAGATCATGTGAAGCACGGCGCAGGAGCGCCTTCACTCGGGCCTGCAATTCGGCAAATTCAAATGGTTTGACCATATAGTCATCAGCGCCGGTATCAAGGCCGGATACTACATCTACGGTTTCCGCCCGGGTTGTCAGCATCAGAACCGGGATATGGTTGCCGCCCGAACGAAGCTCATGCAGAACAGCCAGGCCATCTTTCTTTGGCAAGAGCCAATCGAGAATGAGTAAACTGAAATCTCCGCTGTTCGCCAGTTCAAGTCCGTCAGCACCGTCATGACAAATCGTCACCCGATAACCAGCCGCTTCAAGCCCGCGTTTGATAAAGCTAGCGATTTTCTTTTCATCTTCTACGAGAAGTATCTTCATTTTAAATTCCTTTTTTATCATAAGGAGTATCTCCAGTACCTGCTTCCAGGTACGCTCAGTTTCAATTGCATGGGGGGAGTCCCTCTCGATTGTTCAAATCGTATCGGAGCCCCCCCTTTTTTCAGCCTACAAGATTTCTAGGCTATTCGGATTTGATGGTGGAAAAAGCACATTGACTCTCCTTTGAGATTTTTTCTCACTTCGGATTTTCGTGTGGAATTTAGATATTCATAAAGCAAATCCAGTGTGCTACCCTTCTTGCCGGACGGGTGTCCAAACAAAGGCTTTCTATCCGTAAGTGCCAGAAGTTCGCTTACTCTGGTCTGTGTATCGTTCCATCTGAAAATCAAGATGCCAGCCGTTTCCAGCTCCCTGAAACATTCGGAGAAACCCTTTCGGATGCCCTCACGCCACCCACCCGATAATTTGCCGTATTCGCCATCATCCAGCTCTTTTCCCCAGTCCTGACCAGATGAGGAGGGTCGAACACCACTAACTTGAACGCGCCATAATCAAAGGGCATATCCGTGAAATCAAGATGCATGTCTGGTTTTATTTCCTGAGCGCGGCCGTCGCAAATGATATGCTTTTCAGTACGTATATTGCCTACACTTTATTGGCTATTATTGCCCAACCCCCGATGTAAAAATAGAGGTTCTAAGCCCTAATCCGCGAAATCTTTGAAACCGGTCCAAAGTTCTCACAAACGACCAATTGTGAGAATAGTCTCTCCCCAACAATCTGCTGTTGCATTAGCATTCTTTCAACGGTCGGCCTATCAATCGAAATTATTGATATTGAAAACGCCTGTAGCGGCGAATGTATACCTGGCAGCCTCCACCCAGAAAACAGACAATTATAAGGCCGCCAATTCCTGGATTTGAAACAGAGTAGACAATCGGCGTTAACAGCAGACGCACAAGTATCCTGAGGGTCTCGTGTTTGTGGATAAAGGCAGCGGCAGGCGGACTAAGTCGGTAGTATAATTCCACAAAGGCGCGCCCAGAAGCATTGGTCATCAAGTACTGGTCTCGAAAATTTCTCAATATCTTAACTTGAGGATGCAAATAACTACCGTAAGCTGCTGTGGCAATGAAACAACCGCCTCCACCACTGTTTTTGATATTACTTGCTGGTGATTCTGTTACCGGTGGAGTCGAGCCATCTGTGCTGAAATCAACTTGCTGATTGTCGGTATCACTGACATTGGCAAGTAGCAGGGTTACTTCATCGGTAGCCGGATTCAAGTTATTGAAGCCACTCACGGTATAGGAAGTGCCACCCGTATTGGACGTAATTTCGCTGATTGTTCCGCTGGCTTTTTTGAATACGGATGTCTGTATACCGTTGGTTTTGGTCAGGGATATAGTCAGGTCGGCCGTGGTTGCTGAAGGAGTGAATTTATAGTAGGCAAATGAAAAGTGTGGCAGCGTTACAGAAGGTGTTGCTGTGCTGGTGTTGACAGGATAAACGGAGTACGTGGAAACAGGGTGATACGTAGCTATAAGACCGGTTTTGCCAGTATTGCTTTGCCAGTCGCGTGTATAGATCCGCTTGGCAAAACCGAAAAAGTCAGAGCCAAGTGTGCTGGCGTAGGTAGTGGAGAGCACAGAATCCAGTACCGGTACCATTGGAATATCTTGTCCGTCTATTGGAGCAATTTCGGCGAGTCTCTCCCAAATGCTACGAACGACTGTGGTCGTGTGGTTTTCTGCCAGGTAGCGGTTGAATATCCAACGCCCGTAGGCTTGGTTGTTAAAGCTTGGATCGCTTTGAGGCAAATTCAGTTGACGCGTGCTGTTATTGAACCAACCAGGAATGTAGTCATAGTTCTGGGTCACAGTATCGTGAACCTCATCTTCGAACCATGTTGAAGTTGCCTCAGCATACCAAATATCGAAATAGTAATTGTAACCATACTGAATAGCATGGTGGAACTCATGAGCCGAAGTGATTTGCAGGCTCTGTAGAGGGGTGAAGGTCTGGGGCTTATAGATGCTGTTGGAAAAATCTTTATCAACTTCTATAAAGCTACTGGAAGCATAAGGAAAGCCGGAAGATGGTATTTTCTGAATGTCTTGAGTAAATCCGTATTCGCCCATCGAAGAGAGGCTGGATAGATAAACATCATAGGGATTCGTAGGAGGCATATGATAGCCAAGATTCTGGTAGAATGCATAGGCTGTTTCGAAAGCATCCCCAACTATGCTTGCCCAATCATCGGCATTAGTAAGCCCAAGGCCGGTGTATTGGTTAATTATAGCGATGTTTGGAGCATCCCCGCCGCTGGTAGTGTAATGAATAGTAAAATGACCTCCTGAAGAAGTTAAAGATACAGGGGTGCCTGATAATGTTGGCAGGGCTAATTGTTTTGCCAGCACCTTCTGAGTAGCTGGTTCAAGCTTGTTCCAGTCTCGGCTGAGTCCGTGCCGTAGTGCTGTACCGCAATGAGGACTGGGCGTCTCCACGACTTGCAAGAGGAGAGCTTTTTCAAGTGCGCTGCCCGGTTGCTGTTCGAATGCCGTCAAGTAATAGTCGTCAAGTTGTCCGGCATATCCGGGCAGACCAACCGCTAAAATGGAAATAAGCACAACTGCTATACGTATGAAACCTGTTTTCATCAATCCACCATCCATTTAACCGTTTATTGCGGGACCGCTCTTATGCGGATTTAGTTGAGCAGGTAGGGGCCACCGTATGTGTAAACCCAAAACGAGATAACTGTCGATAAAGGCGGGGTCATCATGCAACTCACCCCCTTTATAGGTTCTTTAGTAACTTCCTCTGCACCAGCAGTTTTTCACATCTCGTGGCACCGCCACATTTCCCACAGCGCGGCCTCGAAGTGGCGTGCAAAGCGTGGGGCGTCGAACAGCGGCGAGGCCATTACCTGTTGCCGCAACGTTGACCGCACGGCGGCCAGACGTTCCAGGGCGGCCGCGTGGGTTAAGCAGATAAACAAGATGTTCCCATGATTTTCTGCTGTACTCACCCTCTTTCTTGCCTTGAATGGTACCGATGCTTTATTTACACCGGTTACGTGTGCCAATATTTTTGATCAATGAATTTGGCCAAAGTACAAACGCAGTTGTAAACCCGGCCAACGGTGCAAGTTTAATGCCAGTCCACAGCATATAACTACTTGATTTGTTGATTGTTTAATCGATTGTACTTGTCGAGTGTTGCGACAAACCAAAAGGGATGGGCTAGCGGGTGGGGGAGTATGTCCTGCGGTACTGGGTTCTGCGTCCGTTGTAACAACTGTCTCTCTAGCGAAAAATGGCGCAACGGTTAATCGTTAGCGCCCATGACACCATCATCAAAACTATTGGGCTGATTTTACATTTTTGGGGAATGGACAACAAATAGCGCATTGGCAGAAAAAGGCCCAAGTCGTGTTTTGACCTGGGCTTATGCTATAAAACATACGTCACGGCTCTATTGTGAGTTTATATAACGGCTAAAGTGCCAAGCCAAGCAGGATTACAGAACGCGTTTTTGCCACTATTGCAGGGGGATTCCTTGCTGCGTGACGAAGCAGGACTACCAGCCGCTTTATTCGGAAGTTTTTTCTTTTTCATGCTTGCGTTAATTCCTTGCGTTTCCGGGCTTGGTGCAAAAACATTTATATGCCATGCGGCTTAGGCCTTTGATTAAGAGCAATCCCAAGGAGGCGCTGCGCATCGGCATTGGCGGGGTTTATCGCAAGGGCCTTCCTGAATACATTTATCGCTTCGTCCAGCTCACCTTTTTGGGCATACGCAATCCCCAAACGCAAACACGCCTCTAAATATGTGGGATTTATTGCAAGAGCGGCTCTATATTCCTTGATTGCGCCATCAAGATCCCCTTTTTGGGCAAGAGCACTTCCCAAATTATTATGTGCTTTAAAGTAGTCTGGTTTTATCGCAAGGGTTTCCCTATATTCCTTAATTGCTCCATCCTGATCACCTTTTCTGTTAAGAGCACTTCCCAGATTATAATGTGCTTCAAAGTAGTCTGGTTTTATCGCAAGGGTTTCCCTTATTCCTTAATTGCTCCATATAGATCACCCTTGTCGAGAAAACAATTTCCTAAATCGTTATGCGCCATATGGAAATTGGGGTTTATCGTAAGAACCGTACGAAATTCAATGATAGCACTATCCGGGTCACCAGTTTTATTGAGATAATTTCCCAAACCGTAATGTGCCATATAATTTACAGAAGTAACCTGAATTGCATGTCGGAAAAGAGTTCCACTATCTCTCCAATAACCAAGTTGTCGCCATGTTAATGTAGTCGATGCAATTATCACAGAGACAGCAAGCAGCGTAAGAACAATTCGTTTGTATGGCAGTTCTTTTGTAAGAATCGGGATTCCCCAGGCCCCCATAATAAAAAGTCCTATAAATGGAATATAGGTGTAACGGTCCGCCATGGACTGTACCCCCACCTGGACAAGGCCGATGACTGGCACGAGGGTAATAAGGAACCAGAACCATCCAACTGCGAGGTAGGGGTAGCGCCGCCTACTCAAAAAAGTTGCCGCGGATATGCTAAGTAGAAAGGACAGTGAGCCGATGACCTGCCAGAGCGGAAAAGAATGCAAGAGAGGATATAAGACGGCAAGGTCGTGGGGCCAGAGTGCTTCTGCGATGTACTTTACATATGCAATGAGGGCATTTTCGATGCGAAGCCCAAAGGGTACAATTTCGAGACCGCTTATCGCCCCTCCCTTATTTTGGGCGTAGATGGTTATGACCGCAGAAAAGAGGGAGCAGGCAAAGAAGGGGATTTTTTCTTTGAGAAAGCCCATCAGTAGTGGTAATTGGTTTCGCCACGGTATCTGCTCTTTGAAATGTCCTCGGTTAAGAGGCCAGAAATCCATCAGGAGCATGACCAATGGTAATGTTACGAGCATCGGCTTGGACATAAGACCCAGTACAAAGGAAAAGAGCGAAAGAACATACAGCATCGGCTTTCGCTTTGCCGCGTATTCGGCATACAGGAGGAGGGTTAGAAACCAGAAAAACGCGCTGAGGACATCCTTCCGTTCCGCCACCCAGGCAACCGACTCCACATGCATCGGATGGAGCGCGAACAAAGCGGCGACAAATGAGCTTTGCCAAAGCGAACCGGTTAGCCGGAACAGGAGGAGTAAAAGAAGCAAAGAGGAGATGGTATGGATAACGACGCTGGTGAGGTGATGGCCGCGAGGGTTCATGCCGTAAAACTGGACGTCCGCCATGTGCGATAGCCAGGTGATCGGGTGCCAGTTGGTGCATTCAACGGAAGTAAAGGCCCAAAAAATGTTTGCGGCGGTTATGCCTTGTGCCACATGGGGGTTATTCGTAAACGTAGACATTGTCGTCGTAGTCAATGAATTGGTGATTTCCCACCTGCCTATATACGGATAAGGTAATAACAATGAGTGCCAGGCCCAGTAGGATTACAGAGCGCGTTTTGTTGCTATTACAGGGGGATTCCTTGCTACGTGGCGAGGCAGCGAGGCTACCAGTCACTTTCGCTGACTGGGAACTACGTTCGTTTTTTGACAGTTTTTTCTTTTTCATGCTTGACGCCCTCGCAAATTTTTGAGTTTTTTTCTTATTTGCATATTTCTGGCAAAACCGGCATCAACGCCGACAGGGGCAGCTCTTTAAAGCCGCCCCTGATGCAAGATAAATTGGCAACGACCTGAAGCGTCAACCGGATTACTGTGGGCTGAACACCTGGACTCTGAAGTTACCAGCGTCAACCACATACAAGTCACCAGATTGATCAAAGGCTACGCTACTAGGAAAATCAAATTGTCCATTGTCTGTGCCATAGCTCCCCCATTGCGTAAGGTAAGCGTCGGTTGAGCTGAACTTCTGAACTCTGTTGTTATCTACTATCAGCCACATATACATTCCCTGATTGATCAACCGCTATGCCACTAGGACTATTAAATTGTCCATCACCTGAACCCACGACTCCCCCATTTCAGGTCAAAGATGTATGATGTTGCAGGCGGGGTCAACATCACAACTAGCGGGGCATTCTGATAGTTTGCGATATCGGCGGCGCTCAGGGTTATCGTCTTTATGTCGTAGCCGGACTTGCTGATTACGAGCGTATAGCTGCTCGCCGCTGCCACCGCAAGGGTGTTGGTCTTGGCAGGAAGGGCGTAGTTCACATTGTTCACTGTCAACGAGGCATCGATCAGTTGCCAGCTGTTGGTTGTGCTGTCCAGTATCTGAACGCTGGACATGAAGTTGAATGTAGGGCACTATGCCGAAAGAAACGGCTGAATATCCGTATTCTTGTGGGGTGCCGGTGGTGCCCGCCACTACCTGGACAGATATGGTGTTGGTCTGGTCTGTTGTTACGCTGAAGCTGATCGGAAGTACTTGCGAGACCAGTGCCTGTATGTCAGCCGTCGCTGAGTTTGTGGGGACAAGGTACAACACGTTGTTGTTGCTGTCCAACACAATAAACTGAGTAAGTTTGTAGTTTCCGGGAGTGAGAGGAACCGAAGCGGTTATGTAGCTGCCGTTGAGAGAGTAGATTGCTGTCTTGTATTGAGTGAGAACAATGTTGCCGCTTGCGTCTGTGACGGTTATAGATGCGGAAGTGGCTGTGGGATCGAGGGTTGTGGATGAGGTCGCGGCCAGGATCTTCCTGCTGGTGGTTTTGGCGGATACAAGAGCGTTTTGACTGAACGAGAAGGTTACGCCTTTTGCTGCGGCTGGTGATGTGGAAGTGGCGTTTGTGCCAGCCTCCGCTACAGGCAGACAGTACCGAAATAAGCGTAATACAGGGTATCATGGAACAAAGGGTTTTCAGCTGTTTCATGTTCTTTTTTCCTTTCTCAAAGCAGGCTGTTGTTGAGTGGATTGTTTTTTCGGATAAACAGGTAAACAAGATGTTCCCATGATTGTCTGCTGTACTCACCCCCTTCTTTGCCCTGGATGGTACCGATGCTTTATTCACATCGGTTACGTGTGCCAATATTTTTGATCAATGAAATTTGGCCAAAGTGCAAACGCAGTTATAAACCCGGCTAACAGAGCAAGTTTAATGCCAGCCCACGGCATATAACTACTTGATTTATGGATTGTTTGATTGGATGGATTTGCTGAGTGTTGCGACGAAATAAGAGAGATGGGCTGACGAGTGGGCGAGTGTGTTGTGGTGCTGGGTTCTGTGTCCGTTGCAACAACTGTCTCTCTAGCGAGAAATGTCGCAATGGCCCGATGGCAGCCACCCGACTTGTTGCCTCCTGTTGAATTGGTGTTTGTTTGTGAACTATTACCGCACCCCCCTGGCTGCAACTTTCTTCCCAATCTCTGCATAACGTAACAAAGTATCCAAACTACCATATGCTCTTATGAAACCCTTGGTCACCTCTGCTTCATTATGCATATTCGTCAGACACCCGAAACAGATCATGCCGCCAAGGACGGCCAGCCGCAATGGAACCCGTACTACCTGGCCGACGAATAACCGCCAGTCATAAGCTATTTTACGTAGTTTATAAACAACCCCGCCTTTGTCTCCCAGGTCAAACCGCAATTAGCGGTAGTGGGGGATACCGAGCCGGGTTAGATGAGATATACGGGCACGGCGATAAGGCTCAGCCATCCTGTTTGAGTAGGTATTCTGAATCTCCCCCATAAACATCGGCAGGCACATTACTGTTACGATGTTTTCAATATTGAACCCAAACAAACGAAAAGGGTTCAGTCATATGACTAACCCCTTGAATTTATGGTGCGCCTGGAGCGATTCGAACGCCCGACCTACGGATTCGTAGTCCGTTGCTCTATCCAGCTGAGCTACAAGCGCATTAGGAATTGATTTTATACCCCACCGGACAGAATATATCAACTATTTTTTTGATCGTTGTTGTATCATCCATTATCTGCCGATGTATTATCACTACCAAATCATGCCGTTTTCAGATATTCTCGTGCGGCAAAAACTGACAGTGGATATTTTCATGAAGGACCGTGAAGTATGGATCACTTTATTCTCGAAATCAGCGAAGCCGATATGAAGCGGGAACGGGAAAAATCGAGAGAACTGCGCAAGAGCCGCTGGTGGAAAAACCGCCTGGCCTTGGGGCGTTGCCACTATTGCGGCGGGAGTTTTGCTCCGGAAGAGTTGACCATGGATCATCTGGTCCCGGTATCGCGCGGCGGAAAGGCGTCCCGTAACAATGTGGTTCCGGCCTGCAAGGAGTGCAACAGCCGCAAGAAATATCTGCTCCCGATTGAATGGGAAGAGTATATGTAGAACAGCAGTCAAACACCGGAGCCGGCGAGTGAATGAATTGAAAAGCCGCTATAAGGTCGTCATCTATGACTGTGATGGCGTGATCCTGGATTCAATCGAATCCAATTATATTTTTTACAACCGGGTCATGGAATTTCTCGGGAGGCCGGAGATTGACCGGGACAACGGTGATGCCAGAAGGGTTCTCCACACCTATTCGTTTAATGATGTGATGGAATATTTTTTTGCCGGAGACCCGCGCCGGGAAGATGCCTTCAGGTTTGCCAAGACCATTCACTATCGCGATCTGATGCCGTACATGCGGATGGAAGACGGCTTTGTCAGCGCCCTTGACCAGCTGAAGGGGCACACCTCACTGGCGATCTGCACCAACCGGGCTACTTCAATGGATATGATCATCGAGGATTTCGGCCTGACCGGTTATTTCGAATATCGTCATGACGGCGTCACAGGTTACTCATCCGAAACCCCACCCGGAGCCGCTCCTGAAGGTGCTGGATCACTTTGAAGTCGAACCGGAAGAGGCTCTCTTTATCGGCGACGGCGAGGTAGATATGCAGGCAGCCAAAAGTGCCGGCGTTCCATTTATCTCCTACAAATCTCACCTGCCTGGCCTGGCCCGTATCCAGCACCACGCCGAAATCGTTCAGCATGTTTTTGCACCGTCATAGCTTCATTGTCTATCTCACCAGCTTTGACAGCTTTTTGAATTCATCCGTCCCGGCTACCTTCAACAGTTGAAACAGGGCGGATTCCGTACAGGTCGGAATCGCTCCGGCAAGGGTCATGGCCTCGATAGCGGTGTGCCAGTTCTGCTTGCTACGGCTCATGACGGCATCCTTCACGACATGAACGATCATGCCCGCCTCACGAAGCTCGATAACCGTCTGCAGGACACAGACATGGGTTTCCATGCCGGTGATTATTACCTGCGTCCTGCCGGTTGACTTGAGAGCGTCGACAAACTCGGAGCTGCCGCAACTGCTGAAAGCCATCTTTTCATAGCACGGGGCCGATGCCGCTTTTTCTTTCAGTTCCGGCAGAGTCGCACCCAAGCCCCTTGACATACTGTTCGGTCACCAGCACCGGAATATCCAGTTCGGCAGCACTCTCCAGCAGGATTCCGATATTTTTTACAAGGTTTTTCAGCACCGCTTCATCCATCGCAACGCACAACTTTTCCTGCACATCGATAACCACCAGCACTGCTTTGTCACGCTCCAGAAAAAATTTGTCTCTGATTGACATGGACAACCCCCTCTTCCTATGTATGATTCAAATGCACCGATGCGCTGCGAGTGTACCGTAGACATGGATAATAATCAACGTTGTCTCGACAACCGGAACCATGCTACATCAGGGCATCATTATATATTTGGGGGTTCGTCATGAAAGTAACCGCATTTAACGGCAGTCCACGCAAAGAAGGCAATACCTCGCTGCTTATCGGGCATGCCCTTGACGCGCTGAACAAGGAGGGGATCACGACCGAACTGGTCCAGGTGGGGGGCGAAAAACTGCACGGCTGCATCGCCTGTTATCAATGTTTTTCCCGCAAGGACAAACGGTGTGCCGTGACAGATGACATTGCCAACAGTTGCGTTGAGAAGATGCTCGAATCCGACGGCATCATCATCGGCTCGCCGACCTATTTTGCCGCCCTTACCCCCGAGACAAAAGCGCTGATCGACCGCTGCGGCATGGTCTCACGGGCAAACGGCGACATGTTCAAGCGCAAGGCGGGAGCCGCGGTGGTGTCGATGCGTCGCGCCGGAGCCATCAGCGTTTTCGATACCATCAACCACTTTTTCAGCATCGGCCAGATGATCATCCCCGCTTCGAACTATTGGAACATCGGCGTCGGCCGGAATATCGGCGATGTGCTACAGGATGAGGAGGGAATGGGCACCATGCAGGTACTTGGGGAAAACATGGCCTGGCTGTTACAAAAGATTGCGGAATAACAAGTCAGCTCAGGACGCTCCGTCTGGAGCGTCCTGGCAGAGAAACGGATTCTACAGCAGTGCCTTTGCAGCCGCAATTGCCGCTGCATAGTCAGGTTCGGCGGTGACTTCCGGAACAATCTGGATGTAGCGGATGGTATTGGCGGCATCAACGACAAAAACGGCACGGGTCAGCAGAAGCAACTCCTTGATCAGCACTCCGTAGCCAAGCCCGAAGGAGCGGTCGCGGTAGTCGGAAAGGGTGACCACCTTGTCGATTCCGGCGGCTCCGCACCACCGCTTCTGGGCAAAGGGGAGATCAAGGCTGACGGTCAGCACTACGACATCTCCCGGCAACGAAGCGGCTTCCTGGTTGAAACGGCGGGTTTCGGTGTCGCAGACCGGGGTATCGAGGGATGGTACCGCACTGATAATCTTTATTTTGCCGGCATAGCTGGAGAGCGAAACGGCCGCAAGTCCGTTGTCAACCACGGCAAAGTCCGGAGCAGCGTCCCCTACCTTGAGTTCAGGCCCCAGCAGGGTCATCGGGTTTCCTTTAAACGTAATAATTCCTCTCTTTTCACTCATGATCTACCTCCTCGTCAAGTTCTACCATTTCAGGTAGTGTGCAGAATTTTTCACCGGACGCACCGTCATTTTCCAACAGACACAGGAATTGCATCACCAATCGATACGTGATTCCCCACAGTAACGGCTTGTCATCAACCGGCAGCCTGATTGCCGGCACCTCAAACCGCTTTTCGTCAAAAGCGACGCTACTCTGCAGATGCCGTCCCCGGTCACGCAGATCGGAAAGCGTAACCCAGAACAGATCCCGCACCTCTTCGTTCAAGACCGGGCGGCAGTGCATCCGGTCAACGCCGAACAGGCAACAGGAAACTCTCACCGGCAGATTGGCGCCAACGATGTCGGAAAGTCGCCCCAGATAACGTCCCTGCTCCAGGTCAATTCCGATCTCTTCATACGTTTCCCGGCAGGCCGCCTGACACTCCAGTTCACCCTCTTCCAGTTTGCCGCCCGGAAAGGCGATATGCCCCGACCAGGGGTCAAGATCATGGGCGGCACGCTGAATAAACAGAATTTCAACATCATCAGCGACCTGATGCAGTATCATGGCAACTGCGGCGCGCGTACGGTCACCGGCATCCGGAACGGCATCACCATTACGCACGGCGAGCAGTTCAGCGATACGATTAAACTCACAGCCACACTCTGCTGATAAACCTCTCATAGTTCCAATTATTCCTGTATGGATTATTATATATACTTACCGTATCATTCGGGACCGTCAAGCAAAATTATATCAGGATACGCCCTATGCCACAACAGCTGATGACTGCCATGCCGCAGGTCTCAATTCTCATGCCGGTTCGCAATGAAGAGCGCTACCTGCAGGCAACGCTGGACTCCCTCTATCGCCAAACGCTCACCAACTGGGAACTTATTGCGGTTGACGACGGTTCAAGCGACGCGACACCGCGGCATCCTTGCTGCAGCGGCCGGCAGCGACAGCCGCGTACATGTCATCCGGCGCGAGGGGGGCGGGCTGGTTGCGGCACTCAACGCCGGCCTCGAAGCGTGCCGGGCACCGTTACTGGCACGTTTGGACGGTGATGACATCTGCCATCCCCGGCGCCTGGAGCTGCAGGTCGCTTATCTTGAGGCACATCCCGATACGGGGCTGGTTGCCTGCAGCTTCCGTCATTTCCCGCGGACCGGCCTCAAGCAGGGAATGATTGACTATGAGTCATGGCAGAACAGCCTGACAGAGCATACACTTGTCATCCGGGATCTGTTTGTCGAATCACCCTTTGTCCACCCCTCCATCATGACGCGCCGAACGATCATGGAAGAGCTCGGCGGGTACCATGACAACAGCTGGCCCGAGGATTATGACCTCTGGCTGCGTATGGCGGCGGCCGGGGTTCAGTTTGCCCGTCTGCCGTAGACACTCCTGTTCTGGCGTGACCACCCCGAACGCGCCACCCGCACGATGGATGAATACGCTTCGCACGCCTTCCGCGCCTGCAAATGCCACCATCTGCTGAACGGTTTTCTGCAGAACACTTCCGACGTTGTCATTGCCGGTGCCGGACTGGAAGCACGGGCATGGCAGCGCTTGCTGGCTGCCGCAGAGATTACGGTTTCCACCTGGCTTGATGTCGATCCGCGAAAGATCGGGCGTATGCTGCACAATGCACCGGTTATCTCCCCCGATGAGCTCCGACTGAATGGCAGAAAAATGATTGTCGCCATCGGCGTACGCGGTGCGCGTGAACAGTTCCGGAGCGTGGCCGAACGGCGTGGATGGCAGGAAGGCATGGACTTTGTCTGCGTCGCGTGATAAAAATTGAAGCGCCCGAAGAGGCCTTAGATGCAAAGAGAAGGAGTTGCAGATGTTACCAAGCAAAGAAGAAATGGCTCTTACAATTGATGAAGCCGAGTGGAGCAGCCTGCGAGCCCACCTGCAGCGGGGTGGACTGATTCTGGTTGATGATTCCCTCGATCTGGCCGATACCGCTCATAAAGTTGCCGCCGATGACATCGACATTATCCAGCAGCTGGTCGAAGATGGCATGATCGGCAAACCTTCAGACTCGAAAATCCGCTCCTGGGAAGAGGACAAGCATAAAAAATTCGCCATGCTGATTGTCAGCCCGTATGTACTGTTCCAGGAAAAGATGCCGACATTTCACTGATTCAAGACGGAGTTCACACGTGGAGATGACACTTAACGATATTGAAGTACGCGTACTGGGCAGCCTGATAGAAAAGGAGCTGACTACGCCGGAGTATTACCCGCTGTCACTCAATTCACTCACTAACGCATGCAACCAGAAGTCCAACCGTGATCCGGTGATGGCTCTGGCGGAAGAGGATGTCGTCCGGGCTCTGGATTCGCTCCGCTTCAAACAGCTCGTGGTACTTTCGGCAGATGGCGGTCGTGTCCCGAAGTATCGCCATCTGCTGTCGGAAAAGCTGGGATTGGTATCTGCGGAGCAGGCGATTATCTGCGAGTTGCTGGTGCGTGGCCCGCAGACCGTCGGCGAGTTACGTACCCGCGGGGAGCGAATGTATCCGTTCGGCGACCTGGCAGCGGTTGAAGAGGTGCTGCAGGAGTTGATTCAGCGGGAAACCCCGCTGATTACCCTGATGCCCCGCCAACCGGGGAGGAAAGAGGGGCGTTACGCCCAGCTTTTTTCCGGGATGCCGGAGTGTCGGTCGAAGAGAGTTCAGAAGCGCGCCCTGAGGCGGCACGGCAGCGGGTAGTGGCAGAAAATGAACGTATTACGAAACTGGAAGAAGAGGTTGCGGCACTTCGGGCTGAAGTGAGCGGTTTACAGCAGCGGATGGCGGAGTTTAAGGCGCAGTTTGAAGGAGGAGCTAATGTGCCGAATTCGCCTGCACCATGCACGATACGTCCGCCCATGACCGTCAGTATCGCCTCTATCCCCTTAATCTCCCCTACGGGAACGGCAAAATAATCAGCCGACAGCACAGCCAGGTCGGCCAGTTGCCCCACTGCAATCCTTCCTTTTTTTCCGTCGTCGCCGGAGAACCATGAGCTCCCCTCGCTGTAAAGACGGAGCGCCGAGGTCCGGTCGAGCAGGTTTTGTTCATCATACAGGGGCAGTCCGCCAACAGTGTTGCCTGACACCAGCCAGTAGAGCGATACCCACGGGTTGTAGCTTGACACCCTGGTAGCGTCCGTACCGGCGCCAACCGGTATCCCCATACTCAACATTTTTGTGATGGGAGGGGTCATCTTGGCAGCATCCGGTCCGTACCGTTCTACAAAGTACTCTCCTTGAAATGCCATCCTGTCCTGAATGGCGATACCGCCGCCCAGACGATGTACCCGTTCCATATTTTTCTCCGAGATGGTCTCGGCATGATCGAAGAACCATCGCAGCCCGTTGAAAGGGATCTCACGGTTGATGCCCTCGAACACATCCAGAAAACGTGAGATGGATTCATCGTAGGTGGCATGTAAACGGAACGGCCACCGTTTCTCTACCAGCAGGCCAACCACCTTTTTCAGTTCGGCTTCCATAAACGGCTGCAGTATGGGGCGCGGCTCCAGAAAATCCTCGAAGTCGGCGGCGGAGAAAACCAGCATCTCGCCGGCGCCGTTCAACTTGTACGTGTCGTTTCCTTTGCCGGGTGAGGCTAGTTCTGTCCATGTTGGCGAAGTCGTCATACTCTTGTTTGGGATGCTGCGTGAAGAGGTTGTAGGCAATGCGGATTGACAATTGATCCTTGCTAGCCAGTTCCTCGACCACCCGGTAATCGTCGGGATAGTTCTGGAAGCCGCCGCCGGCATCAATGCAACTGGTGATGCCCAACCGGTTCAGCTCCCGCATGAAGTGACGGGTCGAGTTGACAACAAAAACGCCCCACTTCCTGTAATGGATGTGGGGCGCTGAGTTCTCAATATTTTCCTGAAAAGGTTGACTACCCGATCTGGGTGCACCCCTCGTTCATACTCGCATCATCTTCCGGCCAGAAGCGCCGCTGCAGCTCATCCATCAGGGCGCCAGGCTTTTGCGGTCGCGGGCCGATACCGTGACGCTGTTCTGGGTTCTGGCTGACTGGCGCACCCTCAGAAATGCCACCGTATCCTTCTTTTTCATCTCATCCAGCAGATCGGCCTTGTTGAACACCAGCAGTTCCTGCTTATCCCCCAGCTCCAGTTCCGCCAGAATTGCCCGCACCTGGGCAATCTGATCCTCAAAACGGGGATGGGAGGCATCCACCACATGCAGCAGCAGGTCGGCGTCCTGCAGTCTCCTCCAGGGTCGCCTTGAAGGCGCCCATCAGGGATTTGGGCAGGGAGCGGATGAAGCCGACCGTGTCGGTGATGATCACCTCCCGTTCACGGGGAAAGCGCAGACGGCGGGTGGAGGTGTCCAGGGTGGCAAAGAGCAGGTCTTCGGTAAAGACATCGCTCTTGGTCAGGGCGTTCAGCAGGGTCGATTTGCCGGCATTGGTATAGCCGACGATCGAGATGATCGGCACTCCGGCCTTGATCCGCTGCTGTCGGCGCTGGTCACGCCCCCGGGAAAGCTCCTTCAGTTCCCGTTCCAGGCTGGCGATCCGGTCACGGATGCGGCGGCGGTCGGTCTCCAGCTTGGTTTCACCCGGTCCGCGCCCGCCGATGCCCCCCATCAGGCGCGACATCTGCACACCCCGTCCGGTCAGGCGCGGCAGCAGGTACTTGAGCTGGGCCAGTTCGACCTGCACCTTGCCGTCCAGGCGTTTTGGCCCGCCGGGCAAAGATGTCCAGGATCAGCTGGCTGCGGTCGATGACCTTCAGTTCGGTCATGGCCGAGATGGAGCGGATCTGGGCCGGGGTCAGCTCCTGGTCGAAGATCAGCATGCTGGCGCCGCGCTGCAGGGCCCGGATGACCACATCGCGCATCTTCCCTTCGCCCATCAGAAAGCGGGGGTTGAGGCTGCGCGGCCGCTGGATGAATTCGTCCAGCGCCTCCACCTGGGCGGTGCGGGCCAGTTCACGCAGTTCGGCCATGGAATCTTCTGCTTCCTGGCGGGTCCCGCAGGTCGTGACGGAGATCAGGATGGCTCGTTCCAGTGCATCCGTGGCTTTGCGTTGCCGTACGGGCCGCCTTTTCCAGGTCGGCTTCCAGTTCCGGGATGAAATGGACGCAGTCGAGATCAATCCGTTCAAGCGGGGTAATCGGGTCGATGATGCGTGCTGGCCCGCCGCTGGTCGGGTGACAGCCAGGCCAGCTGGGCGTAAATCTGATTTTTGCCGGGGGTGAACAGCAGGGCGGCCAGCAGATCAAGCCGCAGCAGGGAAAGGTCGGTCATGTCGTCTTCGGTGATCGGTTCGTTTTTCAGGTGGGTGTGGATCAGGCGCAGACCGCGCATGACCCGCTTGCCCAGCGGATAGTCGCGCAGTTCGGGGATTACCAGCCCCTTTTTCGTCGCCGACAATGACGTATTCCACACTGCCGGCGCGGTTGACCAGGATGCCGATCTGGCGGCGGAGGTCGCTGGAGAGTTCGACGAGGCGGGTAGCCAGTTCGTGGGAGCAGAATTCAGCAACCGGCACGCGCCTGCGGTAGAGGCGCTCCAGAGACTGGATCTGACTTGATTTTAAGCCTGCAAGATTGCCGAATAGTTCTTTAATGGGAGACTCCAAATGACGTTTACTAAACCCGATGACGTTGTAGCCGCCGTCCACGTAATGGATCTCACCGCTGACACCGCTGGCCAGGTCGCTGCAGAGGTAGACGGCCGAACGGGCCACATCTTCCTGGGTGATGGTGCGGCGCAGCGGAGCTTTTGCTTCGACATGGTTGAGAATCTGGTGGAAACCGTTGACCCCGGCCGCAGCCAGGGTACGGATCGGACCGGCCGAAATGGCGTTGACCCGGATACCTTCGGGACCGAGCGCCTCGGACAGATAGCGCACCGATGCCTCCAGGGCGGCCTTGGCAACGCCCATGACATTGTAGCTTGGGAAACACCTTCATCGCTCCGTAATAGCTGAGTGTCAGGGCGGAACCGCATCCCGCCCCTGCATCATCGGCTGAGCCTCTTTCATGATCGCCAGGAAGGAATAGACGCTGATATCCATGGCGGTGGCAAAGCCTTCACGGGTGGTATTGACGATGGTCCCCTTCAGCTCTTCCTTGTTGGCAAAGGCGACCGAATGGATGATGATGTCAACACCGTCCCACACCTTGCCAAGTTCGGTGAAAACGGCAGCTGATCTCATCATCACTGGTGACATTACAGGGGAGTATTGCAGCGGCATCAAGTGATTCTGCCAGCGGGCGGACCCGTTTTTCAAGGGCCTCGCCGGCGTAGGTTACCGCCAGTTCGGCTCCCTGCTCATGAAAAAGCCGGGCAATCGCCCAGGCGATACTTTTATCGTTGGCAACACCGAAAATTACAACTTTCTTTCCATGTAGCAACATCTTTACAACCCTCCAAAATTCTTTACTGCGGGTGACGCTTCCGTGCCGCTTTTTCCTGCCGCGTCTGTCGGCATTACTCCGTTTTCAATCGGATGTTCACATGATGACTCGTCAGACGATGCGATCGACGTACCACTGGGTCCGGTCGGACCGGCTTGGCCCCGCTCCGGCTCAACCGGTTGAAGCAGGGCTTCAAGGGACGCCAGCCGTTTTTCCATCGCTTCGAGAACGTCCAGAGTCCGGTCCTGCTTCCCTTTGATCGCAAATACGACAAACGGCATGATCAACCAGATCACCGCCAGAAAAAAGCCGATGATACTCATCATCACCATGAAACCGCCAACAATCTCCATATCGTCTCCCGCTAAATATAAGTTTTATCTTATATCACAATGACTTCAAAAAGTTAAGGTGATATTTACTGTATATGGCAGAGCAGCGGTGCATGATTGGAACTGAACTGCGGCGGGTCGTTCCTGACTATTGCGGCTATGGCCGGGTGACGTTTGAATTCACCTCTCCAGAAAGTGTCGCACCTGCTTACGATCCCAGCCGCCTGGATGCCGGAAAGCGGTGTAGAGGGAAAGATCTCCCTCATAGAACGGCTGATTTCCGTATTCCGCAGCTTCATCTCCGTAGAGCGGCATATTGAACAGCGCCAGGTTGAGAAACGTGATCGCCTGATGATGACGGGCAACAAACTCAAGCGTCCGGCGGGCCTCCACCACCGTTTCCCCCGGCGTTCCGAACAGCAGATAGCAGTAGACGGCGATCCCGGCCTGCTGTAAGATTGTTCAGCACCCGTGAGGCCACCCCGAGATCGATCCCCTTACACATCCGGTCCAGCACTCTCTGATCGCCCGATTCCAGTCCCAGCTTGAGCATCACGCATCCGGAACGTTTCAGGGCCTGGCAGAATTCCGGGTCGGCCAGATGTTCGTCAATGCGGGCAAAACCGTACCAGGGAGCCCCCGGCGGATTCTCCGCGAGGGCGTGCAGCAGTGCCGGACTAATGGCATTATCCAGCAGATGGATCAGGATCGGCCCGGTTTGTTCGGTCAGAAGCTTCAGGTCTGACATCACGTGAGAAACCGGTACGGGGCGGTACGCATTTCCTTCGGCACGTTCCGGACAGAAGGAACAGCGGTTCCAGTAACAACCACTGCCGGCACTGTAGGGAAGGATCAGGCCGGGCGAGAGATATTCCATGAGCGGCAGGGCGGTGTAATCCGGGGGCACATGGCTGATTAAGCGCCGCACTGTTCCCCAGAAGCTCCAGCAACGGCTCTTCCCCCGGACCGCAAATCAGATGATCCACCAGATCTCCAAAGGGGTTGCGCCAGCCGGGGCGCTGCATCCAGGAGGTCACCAAGCCGCCGCCAAGAATGATTTTCAGCGCTGGATATTGTTTTCTGACATAGCCGATCATGGCAAAGGTGCAGAGCGCCTGACTGAGATAGTTAAGCGAAAAGCCGACCGCTGCAGACATCGGCGAGAAGTTCCGGCAGTCGTTGGCTGAAATAGGGGAAAAACGGATTCTGCTCCGGCTGCTCGCGCCGCAGCACACAGATCGGCACTGCGCAACGGCGAAAGAGTGGCGTGCTGGTAGTCGGCAAGCCCGATCACGACGCCGTTTTCGGCAGCGGAAAGCGCCAGGAGTCGGTTGAGATCGCTGATCGCACGGCGATAGCGATCGGGAGTCCGGTAGGTGTTGATATCGCGCAGAGCGGCCAGGTTGGCTGTTCGCCCCTTGAAAGCCCGGCGACTCCAGGTATCGGTGGCGGTCAGCGGCTGCTCCAGCAACCAGAGTTGCCCCTCCAGATTGGCATCGAGCAGACGGCAGGGCACACCGTGAGTCTTCAGTGAGGCTGCCAGACGGGCTATGCCGGCCGGCGGTTCGCACGCTTTCGCGAGGGGCGGAAATACGAGCAGCATACAGGTTCTGGCCGGCTACTGATACTGGATATAGAGCGGCTTCGGATTCAGTTTGAGTACTTCCTGCGGAGTCAGCAGCGGGTCACCCTTCTTTGTGTCGTTGTGATAAAAGAGCTTGAATCCGGTATACTGCACCGGTTCGGCAACGACATAATCCTTGTACGAATCCCGCTTCAGCCAGGGAGCACCCCAGCCATCCATATGCATGACCATCTGCACTTCGGGACGCAGCACGATGTTTTTTGAATTCGTGACGCCGTTGCGGGTAAATCTATGCACGGTAAACACCTTGGGGGGGAGATTATATTTTTTGACCAGTTCTTTCAGATAACCGGAAGCGTAATTGATATCGGCCGCATCATAGGTGCCGATCTTCTTGCCCGGTTTTTTGCCGCTTTTTATCAGGTTGAATTCCGGATCGATCCCCAGATGCACGTCAGGGTTCTTCAAAATCCACTCGAAGCGCGGCAGAACCGAGCGGATATCGTCATGTCCGGTCTGAATATCGATAAACATGACCGCACCGGCTTCTTTGGCCCAGCCATATACCTGATTAACGACTTTGTCCGGCATGATCATGCGGTATTTGCCGTCCTTGCCGGGTGCGCCCTGTGCCACCACGGCAATCAGGTGCAGTGCCGGCTGTACCGGAGTGGCCGGATCAGCCGCCTGCCATTTGGCCACTTCACCTTTCAGGCGCTGCAGCATTTCGTCCTTCGGGAAATTCACCAAGAGCCCCCATCTTCTTCGAAAACGGATTGCCGTAGTAGGCGACAATGCGTTTTGATGGCAGGATTGAACCGGGCAGCGGTGGTGGACACGGGACCGGCCAGCCGCATTTCTTGGCATATTCCGGATTCTCACCGGCATTGTATTTTACTTTGGGAGCTGATTTTCGGGAGGCGCTGGTCTGTGCAGCAAAAGCCGCAGCCTTCCTGGATGCGGTAGTAGTTGCCGCAAAAGCCGCCTCAGCGGCCCGCTGTTCAGAGTCCTTGAGGACTGTTGCTCCCGATTCAACACTTTTGTTGTTTGTACACGCTGCAAGAGCAAGGACGACAAAGATTAACGATGGTGCAACAATAATACGTTGGTATTTCAAACGGTGGTACTCCTTCACTTTGAATGGTTCATGGACCGCATTTTTTTGAACCGCTATAAATACAGGGAAAACAGATTCTACACAAGAGCTATTATAAGATATTATTTGACAAAAGTGCACTAAATATGTCACCAAACAACCGCTATCCAGACTCCCGGGGGCGTAATACAGACGCTCACAAAATATTTTTGAACAAAAGAACGGCAGAAATCAACGTGTAACTCACAAAAGGAGAATCAACCATGGCTCTATGTCCGTGCGGAAGCGGGAATCCCTACTCCGAATGCTGTGAACAAATCATATCAGGCAGTCTGTCGGCACAGACAGCCGAACAGCTCATGCGAGCCCGCTATTCGGCCTATGTGTTGGCCAAGATGGATTTTATCTTTGAAAGCACTCACCCTGACCATCGCGAAGGGTACGATCACGCCGGCACAAAAGAGTGGGCCGAATCAGCCGAATGGCAAGGGCTTAACATCATCGATACAATCAGGGGCGGGGCTGATGACTCGGTCGGAGAGGTAGAATTCATCGCCCGTTTCATCGAAAAAGGGAATGACCGTGAACATCACGAAGCGGGGCAATTCAGGCGAAAAGATGGTCGCTGGTATTTTACCGAAGGGCGCATGGTCCGCGCGAAACCGTTGACTGTGACCAAGATCGGTCGCAATGACCAATGCACCTGCGGAAGCGGCCTCAAATACAAGAAATGCTGCGGTAAATAGCAGCATCATCAATGCAAAAAACCAAAACCGAAAGGCGGCCGAAAAGCCGCCTTTTTTTGTGTGACCGCGCGAACAACCCGAACGGTATGTTACTCTTTTTCACCGACATAAATCGTGGCAATGCCAAAGGTAAGTTCGTGGAGATGGATGTTGCGGAAGCCGGCTTCAGCAATCATGCGCGAAAATTCATCCTGTGAAGGGAATTCAAGAACGGAGTCGGGCAGATACTTGTAGGCGTTGTAGCGCGAGAACATCCCCCCGACAACCGGCAACAGACGCCGGAAGTAAAAATAGTACAGCTGCCTGAACAGCAGCGAACGCGGCGTGGAAAACTCCAGTATAATCATCCGGCCGCCGGGACTCAGCACCCGCCACATTTCTGCCAGCCCCAGCTTCCTGTCGACCACGTTTCTGATGCCAAAGGCAATGGTAATCGAGTCAAAAGTATTATTGGCAAACGGCAGATCTTCACAGGGGGCAACCATGAGGTCAATCCGGTCTGCATATGGAGATGCTGCTACTTTCACAGCCCCAAGATCAACCATCTCCTTGCAAAAATCAGCTCCGGTAATCTTGACCGACTCGGGTGTCCGGAGGGCAATTTCCAGCGCAACATCACCGGTGCCGGTTGCCACATCCAGAATGCGGGAACCTTCACGGTATTTGAGCAGCCGCACGGCTTTTGTTCGCCAACGCCGGTCGATACCAAAACTCAAGAGACGGTTTAGAAAATCATAGCGCGGAGCAATTGCCCCGAACATCTGACTGGATTTTTTCCCCTTTATCAGAAAGCCTGAACATTCGTTTCCACTACCTTTTAACAGATTTAAGTGCTATAAAAATGGTGCAGTTATGTAGCACATTTTGCCAGCCATTAACCAGAAAAAACGAAACCGCATAGACTTCAGGAGCCGCCACAACGTGATCCCTACCATCCGCATTCAGGATATCGCCGACATACTGATCATGACTTTTCTGCTTTACCAGCTCTACTCCTGGTTTCGAGGCACGCGAGCTATCCAGGTACTGTTGGGACTCGGAGTAGTAACCCTTATCTATTTTGCGACCCGCTTTCTTGATCTGTATATGACAAGCTGGGTACTTCAGGAGCTTGGCACCGTACTGATTGTCCTCATAATCGTCGTGTTTCAGACGGAGATTCGGCAGGCGTTGTATCGTTTCAGCCTTCTGCGCCATATACTTGATAGTCGTCAGGAAACCCAGCACAGTCAGTTTCAGGATATTGCAGAGACGTTATTTCGGATGGCAGCCAATAAAACAGGTGCCCTGATAGTTTTTCAAGGCAATGAATCGCTGCATGACCTGATGACAAACGGGATAGTAATTGACAGTGAAATTTCCCCACAAATGCTTGAGTCGATCTTTTACAATGGTGCGCCGTTTCATGATGGAGCGGCACTCATCAGTAACGGCAGGATCGAAAAGGCAGCCTGCCACCTGCCGCTCTCGGTAAGTCCTGATGTCCCGCAGCACCTGGGCACCCGCCACCGGGCGGCTCTCGGGTTGTCGGAACGGAGCGATGCGGTTGTCGTTGTTATTTCAGAGGAACGTGGTGAGGTTTCTCTGGTAACCGCCGGGGCATTTCGCCGCATGAACACCCCCACCGAACTGATTATGGCACTGGATGAGCTACTGAGAAGCGAAACTGAACGTCCCAGCGCATCACATTGCGCCAGCACTTTTTTTCAAACCTGCTCCCAAAGGTTTCCCTTCTGCTTGCCGTGTGCGTTTTCTGGGGGCTGATAACAACCCGTCAGGGGCAGATCACAACGGTAGCAGCCCCGGTACGACTGCACGGCGTTCCTGACGACATAGTGCTGCTCCGCACAGTCCCCGAAGATGTGACTGTCCAGATAAAAGCGATGTCAAGCCTGGCCCCTCCACCTTCAAAGCTCGACCTGACCGCTGAAATTGACGCCTCCAAAATACTGGAAGGAACCACTTCACTGCGAGTAAATCATACTGACATTACCGTTCCATCAGGCATGATAATTACGTCGGTATCACCCTCCACCGTTCGAGTCTCAGCAGAAAAAAAGCTTCGCAAGAGTGTGCCGGTAAAAGTGACGCTCAAGGGAAAACTACCGTCCGGGTTGTCATCACTTCGCATCACCTGCGAGCCGAGCTCGGTTGATATAGAAGGGCCAGCCAGTCAGGTTTCACAGATCATATCGGTTGCAACCGAAGATATCGATGCCAGCCAATTGAAAAGAGGGAAAGAATATCTAAAGAATCTCCGCTTGCCGGAAAAACAGGTATCGATACTTCGAGACACACCTGTCACAATTAAACTTTCCGCTCGGCACTAGGCGCAGTTATTGGCGCGTGTTTTGCTGTACACCATATACCCTTGATAGTATGCAACAAAGATTGACTTTTGAAATTGGTTGTTATATAAACGAGCCCTTCCTTATCAAATTTAAAACAGCTCGGAGGGAACATGGCTCATATTCGTATTGTAGTTGCGATCTGCCTCATACTCCTGGTACTGCCTCAGCTGGTTCTGGCTTCAAAATCTCATGTCGTACGAAAAAGCGAATCCCTACAGTCAATTGCCCGCAAATACCATGTATCCGTTGATGAGCTTAAATCCGTCAACAACCTGACCGCCTCCCATGTTTCCAAGGGCACGCGCCTGATAATTCCATCACATGCCGATTCACAACAAAAGAAATCTACAGCTTCAGCCCGCCAGGACACCTATAAAGTTGCCAAGGGCGATACACTCCCCAAAATCGCCAAAAAAACCGGCGTCAAAATGGCTGAAATCAGAAATCTTAACGGGTTGAAAGGGAACAAGATCAAGCCTGGTCAGGTTCTGCTTCTTGTCAGCCATCGAGGCACCAGCCCGTTCCACCAACACCAGCACCAACAGACTGCAGCTCATTAACAAAGACCTCTTAAATGAGCAGGAACTGACTGACACACTGGCCGAATTGACCGATCTCGAGTCGGATCGACCGATTGATCTCGCAAAATCGCTTGAAGCGAATCAGGCTATCAGCAGCCTCAAAAAGAGCGCCTACAGTTTTCTCGGCGCCCGCTATCGCTTCGGCGGGAGCAGTCGCAGCGCTCTTGACTGCTCAAGCTTCACCCAGCAGGTTTTCCGCGAGCAGAGCGTTAAACTTCCCCGTACGGCACGGGAACAGTTTTATGTTGGCAACGAGGTGATGCGCGGCGATCTGAAAAAAGGTGATCTTGTCTTTTTCCAAACCTATGCCCGTTTCCCTTCGCATGTTGGTATTTATCTTGGCAACCGCAAGATGATTCATGCATCTTCACGCGAACACCGCGTTGTTATTTCATCCATGGATACACCCTACTACCTGTCACGCTATCTTGGCGCAAGACGCATGACGACGACAGCTTCTGACTCCATAAATTTCAATGAACTGCTCCTTGGTGTTGAAGAAGAAAATGAAAATGATATTTTAACGAATGACACGCTTGGCGTGTCGCTGAACCTTGCAAACTAGTACCTTTTACGCGTACATGTCCACTACATCCGGGTCGTCTGACCCGGATTTTTTTTCGCCATGAAAATTCTGCTCGCCTATCAATCCGGATTACCACACCGTAACGATCCCTATATAAGTCTCGTGCCAACCGGCTTGTGCTACCTGCACGCCTGCTTACGGGAAGCAGGATATGACTCTCTGCTGGCCAATTTTTCCGCCTGGCCAATTTCCAGAGTAAAGAAAGAATTACTGACTTTCAAGCCCGATGTTATCGGCATTTCACAATGGACCCACAATAGACATATATCACTGGAACTTGCCAGAATATGCCGGTCACTTCTCCCGGACAGCACAATCGTGATGGGAGGCGGGCACGCAACCTTCTGTTATGAAGACATCTTAGTCGAGGATTCACCTGTGGATGTCGTGATACTCGGCGAAGCTGAATCTACACTACTGGAATTGGTTGCACGGATTTCAGCAGGGACACAATGGCAGAGCATCGCCGGAGTGGCATTTCGCTGTAACGGCGCAATCACAGTCACCCCTCCCCGAAAAAGCCTTGATGACCTGGATCGACTGCCGCTGCCGGCACGCTACCTTGACAGATCAGTCGGACTTGATCTTGAATTACAATCCGAGTTCATTGTCACAACTCGCGGTTGTCCATCCACCTGTTATTTCTGCAGTTCGCCCGATTTTTGGGGGAAACGGGTACGCTTCAGATCTCCGGCTGCGATTGTTGAAGAGATTCTGTATATTCGTCAAAACGTATGGGCTGATCTATTTTTCGATACGTGACGATACCTTTACCGCTGACCGTAAACGAGTCCTTGAATTTTGCTCGCTGCTGCAGAAACGGGAAGTCAACATTCTCTGGAACTGCCAGTCGCGCGTCACCGCTATTGACGAAGAACTGGTAATCGAAATGAAACGTGCCGGCTGCGAATGCATTCAGCTCGGTGTCGAATCCGGTTCGCCGCGTATCCTTCGTCAGCTCGGGAAAAACATCACCCCGGCCCAGATTGAGCACGCCTGTACGCTGATCAGAGAGGTCGGTATCAATCTTTCCGTTTACCTTATCAGCGACGTCCCGGGAGAAACCGGTGATGACATTCGGCAGACAATAGAACTTATCCGCCATATTCATCCTGATGACGGATATGTCTCGCCACTTGCCTATTATCCAGGCACGCAGCTCTATAAAGACGCAGTGGCGTCCGGAGTACCACTTCCGGTATTTTTGCCGACACACACCATACCGCCCTTTACGTTGCGCCCCCATCAGGGACGACATCCGCACGTCTTTTAAAGGAGCTGACAAAGAATCAGCAGGACAATCCCGAGCGCTTTAAACAGCAAAAAGCGCACCTCGGGTACTGCTACACAACCAATGTTATTGCAGCAGAGTGGTATCGCCAGAGGGGTGAATACGATAAAGCAGAAGACTGAATTGCGGGAGATCACGACCATGCAGCCGGGCAATCCGTGGGGATGGTTTCTTTTGGGAGATCTGTATTCCGAACTGGGCAAGATCAAAAAAGGGAAAGAGTGCTATGAAAAGGTGTTGAGCATCGTTCCGCATCATGGCCCGTCAAAAACGGCACAATCGCGATAAAAAAAACGGGGCCATTTGCATGACCCCGTCCGTTGCAGACTCGCTGGAAATTACTTCACAATTCTGATACCAGGAATGAAACGAAATTTTTTCAAAGGTCTTGTTCAGAGTTTTACTCTGGAAGTTGGAAAGAGGCGGAGTTTCCGGATATTCAATCTTGTCACCTTTCGCTACCTTGATTTCAGGCAGCGCCAACCAGACCTTTACACCTTTTTCGTCAGCTGCTTCCACATACGTGTAGCCGCCGGAGTTCATGGTCTGGGTAACTGTTGCTTTTTTACCGGCTCCTGCAGGAATTTCCTGAGCCTTCATACCAGCGTGCGGATCTCCACCTGGAGCTGCACCTGCGACCGGCATCTGACCCTGCTGTGGAGCTGCTGGGGCTTCAGTTTTTGGTTTGTCTTTGCACCCTGCAAGGGCGAGAGCGGCAATACTAAGAACTACTAATGCTGTTTTTTTCACCTGCGACCTCCTGTATTTTTGATAGCTTGTCTCTTTTATCATATTACGATTGCTTGTTCCAAGAGAAATATTCTAACTTCCGATAATATAACATTATTTTCCAATTACACCCTGTCATACAGAGCCACCGGCGATGAAACTCTCTACATTCACTCGGTCACTGTAGCGGAGCCGCGGGAATTCAGAGAATCGTACAACGCAATCTGTTCCGCAATTGAACGCTTCCGGCGACAGCTTCGTCCGGCTCAGGCAGAGTCGGCAGCGGTCATCTGAACACCACTGACAACAGGTGCAATCGGGACAGGGATGTTTTTTCGGCGTATCATCAGACATCAATAGACGACATTCCGTTTGACGGCGTTACCTTCGAGGAGTTGCACAAAGGCCTTGCCGCTGTCGGCATTGACCAGCAGGTAGCGGGGCAGCTTCAGCACCGAATCCGACTGCGTCGCATGGCGGCGCTCAATGGTAAAGGTAGCAACATACCCGGCCTCTGCTGGCCTTGCCTATCAGATAGTCATCGTATATACCAAACGGCCAGGCAAGCATGTCAACCTTTGATCCCAACTCGGTTTCCAGGCGGGCTTTCGATTTTTTCAGCTGCGTCATGACAAGCGTATCCAGAGCAGCCTGCTCAGTTTCTTGCGCTCTTTTTTGAAGTTCGGATGCCAGTAGGTATGCGACTGAACGTCAAAAAGACCGGTTTTTTTCAGTTCACGCATCTGGTCCCACGTCATGGCATATTTTGCATTGGAAATTGCTGACGGATAGGCAAAAATGGTCACCGGATAGCGATATTTTTTTATGATCGGCAGCATGTCGCTATAGACCGACTTGTGAGCATCATCCTCAACAATGACAACTGACTTGGGCCCCGGTGCCGGAGCCTTACCGCGGTAATAGTCAACGAGCTGCCGAAGCGGAATCACTTTGTAGCCATTGTCATGCAGATATTTCATCTGCGCTTCAAACACCGGGGTGGTGATCGTCATGCCATCGGCAACGGTTGCCCCAAAGCGGTGATACAGCAGGATAGGAACACGGAATGATTCAGCGGCAGACGCTGACAGCGGCAACAGCACTACAATTGAGAACAACAACAGTCGAACAATGAAACGGTACATATACAAGAATCCCTCCTGACTCAGATAAACCACAGGTAAATGCGGCCACTACAATTCGTTACTACCCCCTCACGATAAAGACCGAACAAGCGGCATTACTGGCAACTTTATGGGAAATGCTCCCCTTGATCCGGCGCTGGATGAAACCTTTGCCGGAACTGCCGATGACAATCACATCAATTTCTTCACGTTTGGCAAGAGCGATTATTTTATCAGCCGGATCACCGTACTCAACAATCATTTCCAGAGGGATATCATGTTCCGCAGCACATTTTTCGACAACATAAAATATTCGTTCCCGCAGTTCATCCCATTTTTTCGTTTCTGTCATCGGAGCCGTCGGCACAAAATCGGTGTAGGTCGACGTCGGCGCATTCGGCAGCACGAGCAATGCATAAATCCGGCTTTTAAACTGGCTCTGGATTGCCGACAGCAAGCCGGACAGCCTCTTCGGCAGCCTTATCAGACTGTGGAGAACCATCGATTGCCACAAGTATTTTTTTACGCAGATTCAGCATAGCACCCCCGTACGTGTTTTATATACAAATCCATCAGCGAACGTGGCAGCAGCTTCATAATTCTAAATATAAAGCAATTTTTCACACTTGACAATTGTAAAACAATATTCTATCATTTTAGAAATTTCACGCAATAAAGTGACTTTTAGGCTGTATTTTTTAATTAACGACGACATTTTGATATGTTGCACTTCGATTTATATTATTCTTATTCGGGAAAAGGACTCATCTCATGGCAAAAAAAGAAAAATCAGAATATCTTATCCAGGCGGTTTCACACGCCCTTGACCTTCTGGAACAGTTTCATGGTGAAGTTGACGAACTGGGCGTCACCGAACTGAGCAAACGTCTGAAACTCCACAAAAACAATGTCTTCAGGCTGCTGGCAACACTCGAATCACGCAGTTACATCGAGCAGAACAAAGTGACGGAGAACTACCGTCTCGGCCTGAAAACTCTTGAACTCGGCCAGACCTTCATCAAGCAGATGGGGCTGCTCCGCCAGTCAAAACCGGTACTTGAGGCATTGGTAGCAAACTGCAACGAGACCACCTATGTTTCAATTCTGAAAGATTTCAACATCGTCTATCTGGATGTTGTCGAAACCGCCATGACCGTCAGGGTTGTCCCACGGGTCGGTTCACGACTGCCGGCCTACTGCACTGCGGCCGGCAAGGTACAGATCGCCTATATGAGCGATGAGGAGCTTGAAACATATCTCCCCATCGAAAGAGCTGAAAAGCTATACCCCCAATACCATTACCGATCGTGATGCCCTGAAAAAACAGCTCAAACTGATTGCCGAACAGGGCTATGCTATTGACAACGAAGAACTGGATATCGGTGTCAAATGCGTCAGTGCACCGATCCGTGATTACACCCGCCGCATTATCGGTGCAGTCAGTATCTCCGGACCGTCAATGCGCTTCTCCGATGAACGCATCAAAAACGAACTGATTCCGCTGGTAATGAAGGCAGGGGACGAGATTTCCGCCAAACTCGGTTTCCAGAAATAACCGGCTTCTCACGGACACTTTCAAGGGCGGCTTTCGAGCCGCCTTTTTTTATGTATCCTTGAAGATCATCTCCGGCACTGACAGCGATCACGTTAGATAAAGGACACAAGCATGCTGATCTACAAAGTTGTTGAAATTGGGACCGTCACCGAAGATGCAATTGAAGAAACACTCAACAACTGGAGCTCCAAGGGGTGGCATTTCGACGGCCTGCAGTTTGCCATGCGCGAATCGAGCAAACGCCCGGCTATGGCCTTTGCACTTTTCACACGCGAAACAGCCTGCCGAGAGGAAAATCCATGACTCCCGATGAGACCCTCTACCTGGTTGACGGTTCCTCCTACATCTACCGGGCCTATTACGCCATCCGCCACCTGTCCTCCCCCACCGGTCACCCGACCAATGCCATCTACGGTTTTATCCAGATGCTGCTCAAGCTGCTGAAGGATTACAACCCGCAGCATGTGGCGGTCGTTTTCGACGCCGGCCGGACCACCTTCCGCACCGAAATGTATCCGGAATACAAGGCCAACCGCGCCGCCATGCCGGATGACCTGCGGGTGCAGATGGAACCGATTCGTGAGGTGGTGCGGGCATTCAACATTCCGACGCTGGAACTGCAGGGATATGAGGCCGATGATATTATCGGCGCTCTGGCCGGACGCTTTGCCGCTCAGGGCGGAAAAGTGGTGGTGGTTACCGGCGACAAGGACCTGATGCAGATCGTAACCGATCAGGTCACGCTGCTGGACACCATGAAGGGCAAGGAATCCGGAATTGCCGAGGTGATCGAGCGCTTTGGTGTCGGCCCGGAACTGGTGACTGACATCCTGGGCTTGGCAGGTGATTCCTCGGACAATATCCCCGGTGTGCCGGGCATCGGCGAGAAAACCGCCACCAAACTGATTCAGGAATTCGGTTCGCTTGATCAGTTGCTGGAGCGGGCTGACGAGGTCAAAGGGAAAAATGGCGAAAAGCTGCGGGAGTTCCGCGAACAGGCACTGCTCTCACGCCGCCTGGCAACCATCGAGTGCAATGTCCCGCTGGAAGTTGACCTGGAAGACGCTGACCGCCCGGGAACCGGACCAGGAGACCCTGAACGCCTTCTTCAAGAAATACGGTTTCACCTCTCTGATCAAGGAACTGACCGGCACGGCCACTCTTTCAACCGACAGTATCATACCGTTACCACCGCAGAGGAGCTTGAAGCACTCGGCAGCGGAACTGGAGCAGGCCGGTGAGTTTGCCTTCGACCTGGAGACCACCAGCCTCGACCCGCGCCTGGCAGAGATTGTCGGGCTTTCGTTCTCGTACCGGGATCATGAGGCCTATTATATTCCGGTGGGACATGTGACATCTCTCCCGCTCCCCGACCCGCCGGATGAGGGAACACTTTTCGCCTCCCCTCACCAGCAGGCAGACGCTGAAGGGGAAGAAAACGCTTGCCCCCGGCCAACTCCCCCGCACCACCGTACTGGACCGTCTGCGCCGCTTGCTGGAGAATCCGGCCCTGCGCAAGGTCGGCCAGAACATCAAGTTCGACATGCAGGTGCTGGCCAACAACGGCATCACACCTGGCCGGGGTCTGGTTTGACACCATGCTGGCCTCCTATCTGCTCAATCCGTCACGGCAGGGGCACGGCCTGGACGCCCTGGCGCAGGAACATCTGAATCACCGCATGATCAGTTACAGCGATGTGACCGGGAGCGGCAAGGATCAAAAAAACTTTGCCGAAGTGGAGATCGGAGACCGCTTCGCGCTATGCCTGCAGAAGATGCCGATGCCACCTGGCTGCTGCGCCGGAAATTTGAGCCGCTGCTGGCAGCGGGAAGCGACTGGACAAACTGTTTCATACCGTCGAGATGCCGCTGGTGCCGATTCTGGCCGGGATGGAGAATCATGGCGTCCTTCTGGACTGCGCGCTTCTGAACGGCCTCTCTGCCGACTTCTCCGGTCGAATGGGCAGCACTCGAAGAACAGATTTTTTCTCTGGCCGGTGAACGCTTCAATCTCAACTCTCCCAAACAGCTGGGCGAGGTTCTCTTTGACCGTATGGGGCTTGAAGAGCGGCAAAAAGAACAAGGGAAAAACCGGCTGGTCAACCGATAACGAGGTGCTGACGTCTCTGGCCGAAGAGCATGAGATTGCCCGTTTGATCCTCGATTACCGGACTGTTGCCAAGCTCAAATCCACCTACACGGATGCCCTCCCGCGCCTTGTCAGTCCGCGCACCGGACGGGTGCATACGTCATACAACCAGACGGTTACCAACACCGGGCGGCTCTCGTCTTCCGATCCGAACCTGCAGAATATCCCGATACGCAGCGAAGAAGGGCGCCGCATCCGTCACGCCTTTATCGCCCCGCCGGGACACGTCATCCTGTCGGCCGACTACTCCCAGATCGAACTGCGTGTACTGGCACACCTTTCTGGCGACACGGTTTTCTGTCACGCCTTCGCCAATGACGAAGACATCCATACCCGCACCGCTGCCGAGGTCTTCGGGCTGTTTCCCGAAATGGTCACTCCCGAGATGCGCCGTCAGGCCAAGACCATCAATTTCGGCATTATCTACGGCCAGGGTTCCTTCTCCCTTGCCAAGCAACTCGGCATTGCGCGCAAAACCGCAGAAGATTTCATCACGACGTATAAAGAGCGGCACCATGGCGCTATCGCATTTCTCGATTCCTGCATCAGGGAGGCTGAAGAAAACGGCTCTGTACGGACGATCCTCGGCCGGCGGCTCCCGATTCCCGACATTCAGAGCAGTAACGGCAACGTGCTGGCCTTTGCCCGCCGCAACGCCATAAACTATCCGATCCAGGGATCGGCCGCAGATATCATTAAATGCGCCATGATCCGGGTCGATTCCCGTATTCGCCAGGAACAGCTGCAAAGCCGTCTGATTATGCAGGTACATGACGAACTGGTGTTAGAGGTCCCGGAGCATGAAACGGTAAAAATGGAACAGCTGGTGGAAGAGGAAATGGGGCATGCGGTGGAAACAAAGGTCCCGCTCAAGGTGGATATCAGCTATGGAGCTAACTGGAGTGAGGCACACTAGCCGGATCAACCACCGAAGCTGCGTGCACTATAGAGAGCTCCACGAACATAATCACGCCGGCGATCCGTTTTTGCCTGTTCCTCAGGCAGCGGCGGTCCGCCTCCTGCGCCGGTCTTTCTGTTTGCGCAGTTTTTCGATACGTTTCATCTCGGGCGTGACCACCCCGGAAGCGGCTTCGATTCGTTCAAGCAGCTCACGACGGGCCAAAAAACGGTTTACCGATTGACTTCTTTCCCGCATGCAGGTGACCTGAATACCTGTCGGCGTATGCTTCAGCTGAACACAGCTCGACGTCTTGTTGACATGCTGGCCGCCATTTCCGGAGGAACGCACGAAGTTCTCCTCGAGATCCTCTTCACGAACCCCCAACTCGGCCATCTTGTGCCGCAACCATCGATTCTTTTCTTCACTTACAGCGAATTCAGGCATGAGTGACTATCCCCGACTCAGAAGATGTTCCGTCTCCGGACAGAACATGTCTTATATCACATCCTAGTTGAGTTCAAGGTATTATGCTACTGCTCTGTGGGAGGTTGCCTGATGCGCTCCGGTATGCTATAAGCGCTGCAGAATTGCCATTCGTACCAGATACTAAGGAGCATTGTGAAAGCGCATCTTCTGCAACGCTGTTGGGTCACCTTTTCAGTGTATGTCGTCGGGTTTTACGCGTCGTGCCTGAACAGGTTTATTATCAAAGGTAATGACAACATCCCGCATGACGGCCCGGTACTGATTGCATCCAATCACATATCGGCCTATGACACCATCTTTCTCCCCTGGGCGGTCATCAAACACAATCCGCTACAAATGCTGTGGGCTCCTGCCAAAGAAGAACTATTTGAAAAGAACATTCCAGCGGCTGATCTACACGTCATGGGGAGCTTTTCCGGTCAAGCGCAAACGTGACGTGCAGGGCTGGCCGCACATTGAACGACCTGCTGCTCGACCAGAAAGTCATGCTGTTTCCTGAGGGTACACGTCATAAAGACGGACAATTGGGATCTGGTAACCGCGGAGTCGGGAAAATCATTTTCGATACCCGGCCGACCGTCATACCAACGGCTCTGATCGGACTGAACCGCTGGAAGTTCCCCGGCTTCAGACAAGATGCCTCGGTGATTTTCGGCGCCGCACTCGATTTCAGTGATCTGTTCCAACGTGAAGACTGCAAAGAAACTCACCTGTTGATCGTTGATCGAGTCATGCAGGCAATTGCGGCTCTATTGACCGGGGAAGAGGATGATTGTGGCAAAAAGTGATAATCAGATCGTAGAGATCTTCTGTGACGGCGCCTGCAGCGGCAATCCGGGACCGGGTGGGTATGGGGCTATCCTGCGCTACGGTGGGCGCGTGAAAGAATTGAGCGGAGGCGCAAAAGATACGACCAACAACCGCATGGAAATGACAGCGGCAATTGAGGCACTGCGCCAGCTAACCCGCCCCTGCCAGGTATTGATCACTACCGATTCCCAATATCTGGTGAAGGGTATGACGGAGTGGATCGCCGGATGGCAGCGTAAAGGATGGCGCAACAGCAAAAAGGAACCGGTCGTCAATAAAGACCTGTGGGAGCAGCTGCTTACCCTGTCAAAGCCGCATACAGTGCAATGGAAATGGGTTAAAGGACATGCCGGACATGCTGAAAACGAACGATGCGACCAACTGGCAAGAGAAGCGATTCCGCTTAACGTTGTATAAGGGGCTGGATGGGAACGGGACTACTTGGAAACCGGCACCACACCAATCAGACTGAAGCCGTATTTTGGGTGCGTAACAGCATGCGTATTCGGAAATCTTGAAAAGAGCCACCCTTGAAAGACGGGAGCGCCGTTTTCACTGATTCTAACCTTTGCACCGGGGTTTACCAATTCATTTGAGGAGGTTGTAATAGTCGCACCTTCCATTGTGAACGAGGGGAGAAAAGCTTCGACTGTTATGGTAAGTGCGGAAGGAGGAATGGTGAATGGTATGCCGATGGGAACGACATATATATTTTCCGTCCCACGAGTTTTGTCAATCACGGCCAGCTTGACCGCCTTCCAGCGCCGGGAGACGTCGGGTGGGACAATAACCGTTTTTTCCCCGACTGTTTGATGAGATGTACCTGGCTTGAAGGTGTCGTGCGGTTTCTCGGCACATTCCTGGCAAGAGGCCAGAATACACACCGAAATAATAGTGACCATGAGCAGCTGTACAATTCGAGCAGAAATCAATGAGGTATCCGATGAAATAGTGGCGGAGAGAGAGGGATTCGAACCCTCGATACCGGTTTCCCAGTATACTCGCTTAGCAGGCGAGCGCCTTCGACCTACTCGGCCATCTCTCCGTATGTGCAGCAATATTCAGTAACGGCGGGATGTGATACCTACCACGCTCCACAAAATAAATCAAGCTCAAAGAGCCCCGGACACAAAACCCGCAGCTCGTCAGTATGTCACATATCCCTATCGATCATCATTTTCTGCTTGTGAAGGGCGCTTTCACACGCAACCTACTTAGGACCAAAGCCAATTAAATCGTGCTATTTTCCCTTTTTCAGATCAACCAGAATCAGCTTGGCTACCGCTTTGAGCGTTTCAAAAACCCCCTCACCGGTTGTAGCACACGCCTCAAATTCAGGGACATTCGTAGGATTCAACTCACGACGCAACTCTTCGACGGACATGGCACCCGGCAAATCCCGTTTGTTGTATTGAATGATGTACGGCAGTTTATCAAGATCGTAGCCCTGTTCCTTGAGATTTATCCTCAGGTTTTCAAGCGACTCAATATTCGCATCTATTCGCTCTTCCTGCGAATCTGCGACAAAGACAACTCCGTCGACACCCTTTAAAATCAGTTTTCTGGACGCATCATAAAAAACCTGCCCCGGAACGGTATAGAGATGAAAACGGGTCTTAAAGCCTCGTATTTCACCCAACGAAAGCGGCAGAAAATCAAAAAACAGCGTCCGCTCGGTCTCAGTCGCAAGACTTATCATCTTGCCCTTGGCTTCCGGCGCAGTCTTTTGATACACAAACTGAAGATTTGTCGTTTTGCCACACAGACCTGGGCCATAGTAGACTATTTTACAATTTATTTCACGAGAAGCATAGTTGATGAAGGACATCTTTGGCTTTCCCTGTTATTAATTAGTAAGTTAGAAAGTGTTTCGACTATGCCGGCGGCAAAAGACGGTTCGTACTATCCGTTGTTTGGTGTTAGCTGAAAAGATTATCGATGTCGTCGTCAGTAATTTCGGCAAACGGAAAATCGGAAGAGCCCCGTTTTTCCCGTTCTTCCGACTTTTTCATCAATTTTTCAAAAATAGCCGAAAGTTCCTCTGATGATTTTTTCACACGCAGACGGACAAGACCGAGAGAAGAGCGGTTATCAAACAGCACAACGAGAATAACCCTGCCACCAACAATGGAAATGTGAAGATTGTCTTTTTCTCCTTCGTGGAAGAGAATCGAAAATTCTTTTTCACCGATAAGCTTGGCAAGTCCGCCTGTGGCGGCAATGTTACCGGCGGTCAGGGAAGCAAGTGACGTAGTGTCAAACCGCTCAGTTTCTCCAACGCCGGAGATGAGTTGTCCGTTTTTATCTACCAGGAAAATCACCTTGGCGTTGGCTTCCTTAAGCAAACGCCCGATAACGTCATTGATTTCCTGAAACTCTTCGTCGTACATGACCAGCTGTGAATTGGACATGCCCTATCTCCCTTGCACGACGGCAATAATATCGTCACTGATGTAATCCAGATTATGAATATCTTGCCTTATAGCAAACCTCCTGTCTGCTTTCAAGTTTATTCGATACGTCTGTTATGTTTGCAGCAGCAATCAGCTGTTTGCTTTACGAAGGTGGCTGTGATACCGTAATCGGCGCAATCAATGTCGCTACAATATCAATTCAGGAAGGCGAATTTAAATAATGGAATTAAGTTTCTCCAGAAGCAACGAACCTATAGACCAGATTATCAGCCGATTGATTGAAGAATCAGGCGGCATCCATCATCCCGCCGTAATTAAAGAAATGATACTTGCAACACTTAAAATCGGCCAGGATGTCGATTATCTGGCAGACCTGAAACTCATCAACCGCACACTGCGTGAAATGCGCTATACAGCAAAAGTTTTCGGCCCCTATCGACACCGCAAAAAAGTTACCATCTTCGGGTCGGCACGCACGGAAGAAACAGATGAGATGTATCAGAAATGCGTACGTTTCAGTCGCAGTCTGGCAGAAAACAACTATATGGTTATTACGGGAGGCGGCCCCGGCATTATGCAGGCGGGGAATGAAGGAGCCGGAAGCGAGAACTCTTTTGCCGTAAACATTCGACTCCCTTTCGAGCAGAAACCAAATCCGATCATGTATCGCAATCCGCGTCTGGTGACGTACAAGTACTTTTTCAACCGCAAGGTGGCTTTCGTCAAAGAATCTGATGCAATTGTTGTTTTTCCGGGTGGATTTGGCACGCTGGATGAGGCAATGGAAGTGTTCACGCTGATACAGACCGGAAAAACATCTCCCAAACCGTTGATTCTGATGGACGATCAGGATGGCTACTGGGAACGGTTCTTTAATTTCATCAAAGAGAGCCTTCTGGTGAAAGGTTTCATCTCGGGAGAGGATTTTTCGCTCTTTACCATTACCAAAAATGAAGAGGAGGCGCTTCAGGTAATCGACACCTTCTATAGTACCTATCATTCGCTTCGCTTCATCGAAAACCGGTTGGTTATACGTCTACTGAAAACGCTTTCGGACGAGCAGATCGCAACACTGTCCGAAGAATTTCCAGAACTTATCAAAAATGGCGATCAGATCCACTGTTGCAAGGCGTTCCCTGAAGAGATCGATGAACCGGATCTTGCCCATTTACCACGCATTACCACTGTTATTCGACCATCATCATTACGGACTGCTGATTGCGTTCATTAACCGCATTAATTCTTTTTGGCAGACACTATAAACGTATACGTAACTATGTTGCTCTCCACCACCTGGTCCGTTGACAATACCAGACCGCTTGACGATATAGTTCTAAAACTACTCTCAATCTGGGACACCATGCAGGATCTTAAACATCTGATCACAAAAAAAATCAGCTTCCATCTTAAGTATTTTCGGCGGCAGTTCCCGAAACAGGCGCCTTACTTCAACCGGTGAACCTGTTCGGCCCAGATTGTCTCTACCATCCGGAAAACACCTCCAGCAGCTGAAGCTGGCACTGCTGTTCATTGCCATCGTTCTGGCTCTTGCACCGCTCTGCGTCCTGGCGCTGCGTCAGACAAAATCTGCCGGATCGTATGTCCGAGCCTGGATTGCATCTGTCACTTCAGGCGCCCCGAAACCGGCTGAAGCGGCTAAACCGCCGGTTCCACCCAACCGCTTCGAGACCGCCAGTGACCTGCTTGCAACGGCAGAGATCAACGGTTCCCGCCTATCTGCCCGAACGCCTGAAGGACTGCAGCAGATTTATACCATCCAGGGAGACCTGCAGCGAAGAGTCTATGACTTTCTGGCAAAGAACCAGGTGCCGTACGGCGTTTTTGTGGCCATTGAACCGACCTCTGGTCGTATTCTCGGCATGACCTCCTACTCATCGATTGATCCGGACTGGGCAAAACGCTCAGCCTACGAGCTGTATCCGATGGCTTCACTGTTCAAGATCATTACCGCCTCTGCAGCGCTTGAAAACCACAAGATCACCCCTGAGTCCGTGATCGAGTTTCGTGGCAACTCCTATTCGGAAAACCCGCGCTACTGGGATATAAGCCCTCGCGGCAGAAACAATCGCATGGATGCCACCTATGCCATGGGCAAATCGATCAATCCGGTGTACGGACGTGTAGCAAGCGACATCGCCGGCAAGTCGTCCGTCATGGAATCCGTTTCCCGCTTTGGGTTCAACCAGGAACTGCTGCCGGGCACCCCGGCCAAACCGAGTCAGGCGGGGGTACCGACTGACACGCACGGCCTGAGGCTGATGGGGGCCGGACTGGACCATGAGGTTAAAATCTCCCCGCTACACGCAGCGGTAATCATGTCGGCGATAGCAAACGGCGGGAAAATGATGGCTCCGGGGCTGACCAGCAGCATTATCGACGAACACGGAGTCGAAAAAGAAATGTTTACTCCACGCGAACTGCGACGACTGGTCACACCCGAGACATCGGCATCGTTAACACGAATGCTTTCCAGCACAGTTCTGACCGGTACCTCCCGTAAGGCATTTCATGACCGTCGCGGCCGACCGCTACTGAATGTTACGATAGCTGCCAAAACAGGGTCTATCAACGGCACTGACCCCAAAGGACATTATTCATGGTTTGCAGCCTTTGCACCGATACAGAACCCTCGTATCGCACTGGTTGCACTGGTTATCAATCCTGACAAATGGAAGATCAAGGCGTCTCAGGTTGGAGAACAGGCATTGGAAGAGTTTTTCAGGAAATAGGATGGTCAGGGGAATAGGTCATTAAGCGCAATTCTCCATCCTGCATTTCGCCATAGGTACACTGTTCCATCCAGTCACCGAGAGACAGGAGAGTGAAGGCTGATTCCGGGACGTTTTCTCGCAGAGCAAGATGAAAATGGCCGGTGACGAGCCCGTCACACCCCTTTTTCTGTAGCCTTCGGGCAAAACCAAGAAGGATCTGGCGATAGTCCCAGCGGGCCGTTTTTACACCATACCCGGCTTGACTCCTTTTCTGTAGGCGCTTTCTTATTTTCTCCGCCCATGTCGGAGGAAAATGCCTGACACCGGCAGCAACCAAGCGCGTGCGCAGCAGAAACCGGAGCAGATGATAGGAACGGTCTTCCCTGTTAATCTGATCACCATGACAGATATAAAGCCGCTTGCCCTGCACATATTCGATTGCAGGCCCGGTATAAATTTCGGCTTTTAGTCGCTGCGAAAAAATCGCGCCCAGATGGAAATCGTGATTTCCTTCAAAATAGACCAGTCTGCAACCGCGCATGACCAATCGTTCCAACGCATCAAGTACGGCATCATACTGTGTAAAGGGATGTGACGGGAACCCCAGCCAGAAATCAAACAGGTCGCCCATAATATAGAGAGTATCCAGTTCACCCTCCAGCTCATGGAAAAAACGGAGCAGCAGGCGGTAGTTGGTATCGTCGGGTGATACAAGGTGAGCATCTGCAATAAAAATGGTTCGCATGGACTAGATTGTGCTTCGATCACCAGCAAAATGTCAACAAGAAGAACGTAAGGAGAAGTTAGATGGCAACCATTCACAGTGTTGAAATTTCGTGGGAAGATCTGCTCGGTGCATTTACCAGCGGACAGATTGATAAGGCCTATTATCTCGACCGTCTGACCGGAGAAATTTTTTCTGTGCCCTCTACACCTGACAGCAACGAAGTTCGCAAGCAGCTGGAAGACAATGGCGAGCGCTTTCTGGAAATCCCACCGTTCGATTATCGTAGCGAACGACAGATTGTAACGGAGTTTGTCGCACAAATATCCGATCCTGAATTACGAAACATGCTGCAAACCTCTCTGGCAGGTAGGAAGCCATTCGGAAAAATCGAAGATATCCTCTCTTTCTACCAGGATGAGGAAGATCGATATGCGTTATTGAAGGATCGGTACCTTTCCAACCGCCTCAAAACATGGATGGAAGAAAACAACCTGTTAACAGCCGATGCGGTTCTGCAAGGTGCGAAGCACGCCTAGGGGGGGAATATGGAGTACGCTCACCACGCCCATTCGCCGCGCAACGATTACGGCCGGTTTATTGCCACGATACTGCTATTCTGCCTGCTGGCCGCAGCCGGTTACGCACTGCAGCACACCATTTCATGTTTTCTTCTTTCCTGGGTGATCGCCTACCTGCTTGATCCTCTTATCGTGCATGCCGAGAAGCGAGGCTTGAAACGGCTTTACGCTCTGGGTCTTCTGTATATAATTCTGGGGATTCTGACCGTTTTTTTCCTGGCTTTCATCGTCCCGGCCATCACCATCAGCTGGAACTCTTTCATCCTTGATCTCCCCGCCTATATCCTGAAACTCAAACAGGTCGCCGTGGAATGGAAGAGTCGCGTGCCTGATCGCTACGGCTCGGACGAAATCCAGTGGCTGATCGACAAAGCGTCCGCCAATCTGGACACAGCGGCTGAAAAGACCGGAGTCTGGGCCTACAGCTTCGGGACCAGTATTTTTTTCAATCTCTTCAACATCGTACTTTCGCCGATTCTGGTTTTCTTCATGCTCTACTACAAGCAGACCGTCATCGACACGGTAACCTCGTGGCTTCCTGAAGGTCGGCGCACACAGATTGTAGAAATCGCTCACGAAGTCAACAGCAGTATCGGCGGTTATCTGCGCGGCCAGGTGGTGGTTTCCATCATCGTCGCGCTATTCGCTACAATCGCTCTTTTTGCACTCGGAATTCCTCATCCGATCTTCTGCGGAGTTTTCGCCGGCGCCGCTTCAATCCTGCCATTTATCGGTGTAATAATTGCGACTATTCCAGCGCTCTTCTTTGCCTGGTTTAAATTCCAGTCTGCCGTCATGCTCGGACAGACCACGTTTGCCTTCGGAATGATCTATTTCGTTGAGGGGTACGTCATAAAACCGCTGGTCTTCAAGGAGTCTATGAACCTGAACCCGCTGGTAACCATCATCATGGTCATGGCTCTCGGTGAAGCTCTCGGATTCTGGGGCATACTGCTGGCGCTCCCCATCGCCTCGGCCATCAAAATCACGTGGGGACATTTCGTGCGTGGCGATTTCAAACAGAGGTAACGATTAGTGATCAAGAAGACCTTCTCAATAACCGGGATGTCCTGTGCCAATTGTGCCGCTCGAATCGAAAAGGACCTGACCAGGCGGGAAGGGGTGCAAAGCGCCGTGGTTAATTTTGCCCTGGCAGAACTGACCGTCAGCCATGATCCGGACGTCCTCTCGGAAGAACAGATTGCAGGGTTCGTCGAAGCGCTTGGCTACGGCGTTGTCCGGCCTGAGCCGGATGGTGAACTGACCTTTGGCGTACGCGGACTGCACTGTGCGTCCTGCGTCAGCACGCTTGAAAAAAAACTGCTCGAACACCCTGCCATTACCACCGCCATCGTCAATCTGGCCGCAGAAACCGGCTTCGTCCGCTTTGATCCACAGCATATCAGTTCCGCAGATATCTTCAGCATCGTTCATGCGACCGGCTACACCCCTGTGGAACTGCGCGGAGCTGAAATCGCCCAGGACGATGACCTCCGTTCCCAACGAAACTGGTTCGTGTTCTCACTGTTAGCCTCCCTGCCGATCATGCTTACAATGGGATTGCACACCAATCGAGCCGTGATGCAGTTCAACCTGCTGTTGGCCACGGCGGTTCAGTTTTCTGCGGGTCTGATTTTTTATCGTGGAGCCTGGAGCGCCCTCAAAAACCGCAGCACCAACATGGATGTACTGGTAGCGTTGGGCACTTCGGCCGCATATTTTTATTCACTGGCCGCCTACTTCGGACTGCTCGGGCCGCACCGTGAAGTATTCTTCGAAACCTCAGCCATGCTGATCGCATTTATTCGCCTCGGGAAATACCTTGAGGCTCGCGCCCGCGGCAAAGCGAGTGAAGCGCTCAAAAAGCTATTTCACCTGCAAGCCGACAAAGCCCGTCTGGTCACTGAAGATGGCGAGAAAGAGGTACCCGCCTCCGTTATCCGGGTCGATGACGTTGTTCTGGTTCGCGCCGGGGATATCATCCCGGTCGATGGTGAAGTTCTCGACGGAGGTGGATCCGTCAACGAGAGCATGGTCACCGGAGAATCGCTGCCGGTGCTGAAAAAACCGGGGGATCTCGTATCCGGGGCTACCATCAGCACCAATGGCGTCATGCGCATCCGGGCAACCAGAATCGGCGAAGCGACCCTGCTGGCACAAATCATCAAAATGGTGCGCGAAGCACAGGGGGACAAGGCTCCGATTCAAAAATTCGCCGACACCGTCTCTGCCTGGTTCGTACCACTAGTTATGCTGCTGTCTGCAGCCACCTTTACCGTCTGGTACACCGCGCTTTCCAGCGACTTTCTGACCGCCTTCCGCTTTGCGATCGCCGTACTGGTGATCGCCTGTCCATGCGCCATGGGGCTGGCCACACCCACCGCCATCATGGTCGGGAGCGGCATCGCCCTCGGTCGCGGCATTCTGGTAAAAAAAGGCTCCGCCCTCGAAATAATATCCCGACTGCACGTTCTCCTCCTCGACAAAACCGGTACCCTGACCAAGGGAACACCCGAGATGACCGATCTGGTACCGGCCGCACGCAACGTCGATCCGACCAGGCTGCTCCAGTGTCTGGCGACGGCAGAGGCGTACTCGACCCATCCGCTGGCCCAGACTGCGCTCGCAGCGGCACGTGCAGCGGGGGTCGAACCGGGCAAGGCTGAAGAATTTGAGGAGCGGGGAGGCATGGGCGTTACCTGCCGCTATGAAGAATTTCGGCTGGCGGTTGGCAACGAGCGACTGATGGGAGAGCTCGGCATTGCGTTGACGCCGCTGGCAAAAGAAGTGTCCGAATTGGCCGCTGCCGGCAAGTCGCTGGTCTATGTTGCCGCCGGAAACGTCCTGGTCGGCGTCGCGGCGTTCGCCGACATCCTCAAGCCTGAATCGGCCCGAGCTGTTGCCGAACTGCGCCGCATGGGCATAACCACCTGCATGATTACCGGCGATCACGCCGACGTTGCCGCTATTGTCGCGAAACAGGCGGGAGTGGACACGTTTGAAGCAGAGGTGATGCCGGATCGCAAACGGGAGGTTGTCAAAGAGTACCAGAGTCGCGGCATGATCGTCGGCATGGTGGGTGACGGGATCAACGATGCGCCCGCTCTTGCTCAGGCTCAGATCGGCATCGCCATCGGCGGGGGGACAGATGTAGCCAAAGAAACCGGCGATATCGTCCTGATGAGAAGCGATTTGATGGATGCGGTGCGAGCGATAGCAATCGGCCGGGCCACCTTGAGCAAGATCAAACAGAACCTGTTCTGGGCTCTCTTTTACAACATACTCGGCATTCCGGTAGCAGCCGGCCTGCTCTCCTCATACGGTATATATCTGAAACCGGAGTACGCCGGTCTGGCGATGGCTTTTTCATCGGTTTCGGTAGTATTAAACTCTCTTCTGCTGAAACGCATTGAAAAATCGATATGATGGCAATGATCACTGGGCGGAGGATATTTTTATCGGCGGAGCAATCGGCTGTTCTGACGGAAAAACTGTTGTCCGCTACCACACTGCTCTGGGCGATATCCCGATAAAGATCCTGCCGACCGTTGGTCAACAAGGATTCGGCCTGATAGCAGAGTACACGTTTTACCCCCCTCGAAGCATGAGTTATGTCGGTCATAGTACCACCCTCCCCTATCCCTCCGCTTGAACGGGAGGGAACCGCCGCTTTTTTTTGAAGCGCAGTTGCCAAGCGGACTTTGCATGGTAAGCTCGTCACAGGGTGATCCCCTCACGAGAGGTATTCCATGCATCCCCCTCAGAATATTCTGAACAACACAGGTGAAGACAGCGCTCTCTTCAGGAGAATCAGGCTGTTTGCCATGACATTGATGGCCTGCTGGACACTTTTGATCGGTGTCTCATGGTTCTGGAATCTCCATGCCGAACAACAGGTGTTTCGCAAGGTCGCCCTTGCCGAAGCGCGTGCTGTCATTGAGCGGGATGCGCTGTATCGCCGCTGGGGCTCTTCTCATGGAGGTGTATATGTGCCTGTGACCCCGCATTCCCCTCCCAACCCCTATCTCTCCCATATACCGGAACGCGATATCCATACCCCTTCGGGAAAACAGCTGACCCTCGTAAATCCTGCCTACATGACGAGGCAGGTCAATGAGCTTTCCAAGGAAGGGGGTATTGTTTTCGGATGGGCCCACATCACCAGCCTGAAACCGCTCCGTCCTGAAAACACCCCGGATCCCTGGGAAAGTAGCGCACTCCGTTCTTTCGAGAGCGGTTCACACGAGGTCAGTGCCATAGTAACCATGGATGGCAAGCCGTTTTTGCGGCTCATGCGCCCCTTTATTACTGAGAAACCATGCCTGAAGTGCCATGCATCGCAGGGATATACGGTCGGTTCCATACGTGGCGGGATAAGTGTTTCAATACCGATGCAACCGTTGATTGATGCCAGCCGAGGACAGATCGCCGGCTCTCTCGCTTTTCACGGCATGATCTGGCTGTTGGGGCTTGGAGTGACCGGAATAGGGGCTCGTCAGCTCTCCCGAAGCGCCCGGACACAGATGCAGGTCGAGAATGAACTGAATCAGCAAGCCCTGCAACTGGAAGAAGAGATCGCCGAACGCCAGACGGCACAGGAATCGCTACAAATAAATGAACATCATCTGAGAATTGTCGCTGATTATTCCACGAACTGGGAGTACTGGCGCCTGCCGGACGACAGGTTCCTCTACATGTCGCCATCCGTAATGACGTTGACCGGATACAGCATCCAGGAATTCGACGCCGACGCCGCGCTGATTCATACACTCGTACATCCTGATGACCGGTCACTGTTCCAGAATCACACTCATGGCACCGATTCTCACGGGCAGATCCTGCCGATTGAAATCCGGATCGTCTGCAAGAATGGCGATGTACGCTGGATCAGCCACGTATGCCAGCAGGTCTTTACCCCGGAGGGGCTTCCTTGGGGGTGGCGGGGCAGCAATCAGGACATTACCGAGCGCAAACAGATTGAACATGAACTATTCGAACAGACCGAAGAGCTCGAAGAAGAAATTGCCGAACGGGAGTCGGCACAGGCAACTCTCGAAGAGCTGAATCAGTCGCTTGAAGAGCGTATCAACCGGGCGGTCGCCGATCTGCGTCACAAGGACCAGGCCCTGATCCAGCAGAGTCGCCTGGCGGCCATGGGCGAGATGATCAGCAACATCGCCCATCAGTGGAGGCAGCCGCTCAACAATGTCGGCCTGATCATTCAGAACCTGCAGTTTTCATACGATGCGGGCACCATAACGCATGACGAACTGGAAGATGAAATAGGCAAGGCGATGGATATCATCATGCACATGTCACACACCATTGACAATTTCCGTAATTTCTTCCGCGAAGACAAACAAAAATGCGTTTTTCCTGTCGGCAAAACGATTCACAACGCTCTGGAGTTCATGTCCGCCGCTCTGTCGAGCCGTGACGTCCAGGTCGAGATTGAAGATGACGAACGTGTAACAGCTATCGGCCACCAAAACGAGTATGCGCAGGTACTGCTCAACATACTCTCCAATGCCCGTCAAGCCTGCGCCGAACGGCGCATCGCTGCACCGCGCATTCATATCAGCGTAACCAGCGAAAACGGGCGTTCGGTCGTATGTATTCGGAACAATTGCGGCGGTATCCCGGATGATATCATGCCTAAAATTTTCGATCCTTACTTCACAACGCGCTCACCGGATAGAGGGACCGGCATTGGTCTCTATATGTCAAAGGTGATCATTGAACAAAACATGAACGGCTCCCTGACCGCCAGGAACACCGAAGATGGAGTTGAGTTCCGGATAGAGGTATGAATGCCGTAATATCCGCTTGAGTGAGATTTTTGTTTCGGGTCTGCCTCAGGAATGAAGACAGAAAACTCACCTGATCGAAGATCACCCCCGCAGATACGCCAGCACCTGATCCGGATGCTGCTCGGCTTTGGCAACTTTTGCCCACTGTTTTTTTACCATGCCATCAGGACCAATGACCACGGTCGAGCGAATCGTACCGGTCGTTTTCTTACCGCACGTCACCTTCTCGCCGAACGCCTCATACGCCTGCATCATGGAGCAATCCGGATCACTCAGCAGAACAAACGGCAGAGTGTAGGTGGCGATGAATTTTCCGTGTGACGCGGTACTGTCCTTGCTGACCCCCAGAACCACGACACCTCTGTCGGTCAGCTCCGTGTAGTTGTCGCGAAAACCGCAGGCTTCCTTGGTACAACCGGGTGTGTTATCCTTCGGGTAGAAATATATCACCACCGTTTTCCCCGCGTACTGCTTCAGTGCGTGTTGTTTACCATCACTTCCCTCCAGCGAAAACTCGGGAGCTTTTCTTCCTTCCAGTGCCATAGTGGCCCTCCTTGAAATCAAACAAGACTATTTCCGTCCAATTTACCATTCCCAGCGTAGACGTCAAGCCGAAAGTGTCAACCATGTTTAGTTTGTTACGCGGTCGGCACACATTCATAAAATACATATATGGCAAAAATTTGACTTCCATCAATTTTATTTGGGTCTGAAATGGTACAAGCAATTCCAGCAAGAGTTGTGCGGTTATTATTGTGCTATCGATTGTACCGTTTCAGAACGATGGTATTCTTGTATTGCCGTCTCGCACTAATGGATGCTCAGGGAGCTCATATGCCGGTTTCAGGAATTGTAGTTCGCTGCCTCGATGGGTGCGCCGATGCCGTGGCAAGCCGGATCGCGGCATTTAGTGGCGTTGAAGTGCATGGCGTACTGCCGGATGGCCAGATAGTGGCCGTTGTTGAAGCTGATACGGTGCAAGGCGAGGTCGACACTGTTTCGCAGCTCCACGAAGTCCAGGATGTCGTCACCGTGCAGCTGGCGTACCATAATTTTGAAGACGTCTGACACCAAGTGGCTCTGAGGCCGCCTGGATCCGAATCACGACGACACAATCAGGAGGAGAACATGGGACTTTCCAGACGGGATTTTCTGAAGGCCACTGCAGCAGCCGCGGCATTTGCCGCTGCCGGCACAGCCGTATTGAAACCGAAAACATCCGAGGCTGCAGAAGGCGGAATCACGTGGGGCAAAGCACCCTGCCGCTTCTGCGGAACCGGGTGCGGCGTGCTTGTCGGGGTCAAGGACGGCAGGATTGTGGCGACCAAAGGCGATCCGGCTGCTCCGGTCAACAAGGGGCTCAACTGCATCAAGGGGTACTTTCTCTCCAAGATACTCTACGGTAAGGATCGTCTGACCACGCCATTGATCCGCAAAGGGAACAAGATGGTCGAAGCCACGTGGGATGAGGCCATGACGCTGATTGCCAGTAAATTCAAGGAATCAATAGCCACCCATGGCCCCGATTCGGTTGCCATGTACGGTTCCGGCCAGTGGACCGTCTTCGAGGGGTATGCCGCCAGCAAACTCTTCAAAGGCGGCATCGGCACCAACAATATCGAGGCAAATGCCCGCCTCTGCATGGCTTCGGCTGCCACCGGATTCATGACGACCTTCGGCAGTGACGAACCGATGGGGTGTTATGACGATCTGGATCTGGGCGACACCTACTTTCTGTGGGGCGCCAACATGGCCGAGTGCCACCCGGTGCTCTTCTCCCGCCTGATTGACAATCGTCTGAAAAATCCCGCGGTCAAGATCATCGATTTCGGTACCCGTCGAACCCGCACCTCCCAGATGGCCGACAGGTACATCAAGTTCAACCCGCAAACCGACCTGGCGCTCCTGAACGCCATTGCCCACGTCATCGTCAAGGAGAAGCTGTACGATGAAACGTTCATCAAGAACCATGTCGTCTTCAAAAAGGGGAAGACCAACATCGGCTATGGCCTTGAGGACAAGTTCAAATTTGCCGATGATCCCAAACCGATGACCTTTGACGAATACAGGGAGTTTCTCAAACCCTACACTCCGGAATATGCCGCCAGTCTGTCGGGTGTACCGGCCGCCACCATCGTCGAGATGGCCCGCCTCTACGCCGACAAGAGCCGCAAGGTCACCTCGCTCTGGACGATGGGGTTCAACCAGCACACCCGCGGCACCTGGGTTAACAACCTGGCTTACAACGTCCATCTCCTGACCGGCAAGATCTGCAAACCGGGAGAAAACCCGATGTCGCTGACCGGCCAGCCATCGGCCTGCGGCACCGCCCGTGAGGTCGGCACCTTTACCAATCGCCTCCCTGCCGATATGGTGGTTACCAACCCCGAACACCGTGCCATGACGGAAAAGATCTGGGGGATTCCGGCCGGCACGATCCCCGCGAAACCTACCTATCATGCGACCGAGATGTTCCGCGCCCTCGACCGGGGCGATATCAAGGTCGTCTGGATCCAGGTCACCAATCCGTTCCAG
>CAVXBQ010000013.1:0-581955 GCA_963760075.1 uncultured delta proteobacterium
GATCCTCGCTTCGGGACTGTCTGTCTCCCAACTGGTTATGGCGGCCTGGGCGTCGGCGTCCACGTTCCGCGGCTCCGACAAGCGTGGCGGGGCGAACGGCGCGCGCATCCGTCTCGCGCCGCAGAAGGATTGGGACGTTAACCAGCCTGCCATACTTTCGAGTGTGCTGCAGGCCCTTGAGGGAATCCAGAAGGAGTTCAACAGTGCGGAGTTAGGCGGGAAGATGGTTTCGCTCGCCGACCTGATTGTTCTGGGCGGATGTGCAGGTGTCGAGCGAGCCGCGAAGAATGCCGGCTTTGAAGTGTTCGTCCCCTTCACGCCGGGGCGCACGGATGCGTCTCAGGAGCAAACCGACGTGGAGGCGTTCGCCGTACTCGAGCCGGCTGCGGACGGGTTCCGTAACTACCTCAAAACCAAATTCTCCGTATCGGCAGAGGAGCTGCTGGTTGATCGGGCGCAACTGCTGACGCTGACCGCCCCTGAGATGACGGTTCTCTTTGGCGGTATGCGCGTTTTGAATGCCAACTTCGGACAGTCCCGACACGGCGTCTTCACCGAGCGGCCAGGGATGCTCACCAATGACTTCTTCGTGAATCTGCTCGACATGGGCACCACGTGGAAGGCGGCCCCGGAAGCCGACGATGTGTTCGAGGGGCGTGATCGCGAGAGCGGCGAACTCAGGTGGACCGGCACCCGTGTCGACCTCATCTTCGGTTCGAACTGCCCAACTCCGGGCCTTGGCGGAAGTCTACGGATGTGAGGATTCCCAGGAGAAGTTCCTGCACGACTTTGTAGCGGCGTGGGAAAAAGTAATGAACCTTGATCGTTTCGACCTCGCCTGATCGGAGCATATACGTCTTCGAGGGCTTCTAATCAGCTGACAACCGGTTCCGGCGGACGGCGTACCGCGCCGCGCGGACGGAACGCCGCCGCTGGCACTCGAACGGTTACTTGAAAGAGCCGCCAGGATCTCGCGCAGGTGGTCGATGTGAAACTGGATGTGGAACTCGCCCAGTCCATTGATCATCCCATCAAGAGTGGGGTACTCGCCCAGCGGGGAATCTTTCAGCTTCGGGACATGCGCTTTTCTTGCCAGTTGCTCCTCGGTTAGTTCCGCCACGAAGTTGGCTACACGTCGAAAATTCATCTCGCACTCCGCGACAAGCTCACTGAAGCTCATGCGCGCACGATTTTCGGTAAAGAACGGATTCTCGGCATCGAGATCTATCATCGGGACATCGCTGTCGACGAAGGCTTTAAGGATCGGCAGGTGCCCCACGTTCTCGGGACCGCACAGGTGGGAAAGAATCTGCTTGGGTGACCACCTGTCCGCCGGAGCGCGCGAGGCCAGGTTCTCGTCCACTCCCTGGCATACCTGTTTCAGGGCCGCTACTTTCTGCAGGATTTCTTGAGCCATCTTATTGCCACGTGAAGTTGCCATGGTCTCCTCCTTCTGCTGCTCATCTCCTTTTCCCTCAGTGTACTGCAAATCGCCCCGCAAGCCCATAAATTCTAGGCGTAGCCGCACCCAAAACATCCTCCTTAATCTACGAAGCATTCCTGGCCCGTACAAAGTTGATGTGGTCGCGCAGCACATAAAACTGTTCGGCGTAGGCCAGCGGTATTTTCATCTTGTTGATTTCAGCCTCTATTTCGTCGAGCCGCCTGACCAGTTCTTTCTTCTCCTCGGCTGCAGGCTGCAACAGCATGTCACGTTCCAGTCCGATCAACTTGCCGTAATAGCGGTAAATGCGGGACTTGATTCTCCAGGCGTAGAGCGCGGGCACCAGTTTCAGCCCGGGTATCAGCAGCACGATAACCGGTACCACGACAACCAGTAACCGGTCTACCAGGGTAGCCACCCAGAAGGGCAGATTGCGATACAGGAAGGTCTTGCCCGAGGTGTAGTAGCGCCGCGCATCGTCACTGATGCGGTATTCATGCTCAAGAGGTGCCGGGAATTCACCGGCATGCTGCAGCAGTTTGGCGCCGCTGTGCACCTCCTTTGCCGCTTCAATGAGCATATCCGAGAGCGCCGGGTGGAGGGTGTCACGCGCAACAAGTTCCACGGTAGGCCCGATCAGGGTAACGTCCTGGGAGGGAATGTTTTTACCAAAATCGAATACCCCCATGGGGAGATCGAGTTTGGACAGATACGGCAGGCGCCGCACATACGCCTCGGCTTGAGCAACATTGAGGAGCCTGATGTCCTTATTCAACAGGAGCGAGCGTATGACCTGAATAGCGGCCGAATCCCCCATCAGAAACACCGCATCGACCTTGTTATCAACCAACGCCTTGGCCGCGTCTTCTCCGCCCAATGCCAGGAGCGACGTGGTTCCTCCCATCTCAATGTCATTCGACTTCAGTAACGTCGTAACCAACGCACGGGTACCACTCCCTTCGGGGCCGATCGCCAGGCGTTTCCCCTGCAATTCGGACAGGAGGCGTATCGGGGACGGGTTCCGGTAAAACACAAAGAGAGGCTCATGAAAGACACTCCCGAGCGAAGCAAGCCTGTCAATATTCTTCCCTTCGGACAAGCCACCCTGCACGAACGCAACATCGACGTGCGCTGCCGGATCGGCCAGCCGCTTGAGGTTCTCAAGCGAACCCTCAGAGGGAAGGATGTTTAACTTCACACCATTGCGCGCCAAGATTTTTTTATACTTCTCGGCGTTCAACCGGAACATGCTGCCCGTCGGGCCGCTGCTTATGGTTATTGTGTCGGGAGGTGCCGGGCGCATGTACCAGTAGGCGGCACAAATCGCTATGATGACAAGAATAACCAGCGGACCACCGGTTACCAACAGATCGCGTATCGAAACCCCGACAAACCGGGCCACGGGGCGAAACTTGGTAATCGTATGCACATTGTCAGTTTTGCTCATGTGAACTCCCGTCCTTCCTATTTCAATAGTTCAGCTTTAACCGCGTCATCGATGAAGCTTTCTTCGATCGCCTCCCGTGCCCACGGTTCCTTGCACCGGGCCAGGACCCAGGCCGCACCTTCGGCCACTGCCGGGACATCGCTCCAGAGGGCATTGCGGATCGACCGGAGTTCATCCGGAGAGCCCTTCCTGCCATCGGCCCAGCTCCGGCATTGCCGGCAGAGGAGCGCCACCGTCTCCATGCCTGGTGCGGCATCCGGTTTGTAATCCCACACGCGGAGATCATCCTTGCTTTCGCACCACTCACACTTGAAACCGGCCCGTTTACCGACGGCCTTGCCGAGGGAGCCGATTTCTTCGAGACGTTCCTTGTTGCCCTGATACCCTCTTGCCATGTCGGTTATTCCTTATTCAATCCGGGTCATTGTGTAGTAAAAGAGATAGCAAAAGAAATGGTATCAGGTCTACACAATTGACATACATTTTGTGCATTGATATGTAAGGATCAGATGAGAGACAGATAAATCTTCCACGGACATTCAACAAATAAATGAAAAGGAAAACCAACCATGGCAATGACCGTTGAAATCAAAGGCAACAAACTCTGCATCGAAATCGACCTGGAAACTCCGACCCGGTCGGCATCCGGCAAAACCCTTGTGGTGGCCAGCACGCGGGGAAATGCCGTTACCACCGCCGAAGTGGACGGCAAACCGATCACCATCGGGCTTAATGCCTATATCAAACCCTGACTAAAGAGCTAAACTGCATTTCACGCGGATAACTTCGGATAAAGTCTGATAAAAATCTGATTAGAACCAAACTCAACGGGTTAAAATCTAAAAGGTATATCCGCCGTTATCCGAATTCATCAGATTTGATCCGCGTGCAATGATTTTAGGAGATTTTATGCTGCATGAAGATTTAACCAACAGAATTATTTGCGCTTTTTTCAATGTTTATAACATTCTCGGCAATGGTTTTCTCGAAAAGGTCTACGAAAATGCGCTGGCCTTGGAACTGAAAAAGACCGGCTTGTCAGTGACTCAGCAGGAGAGCATAAAAGTCTATTACGAAGGCGTTCAGGTAGGTGATTATTTTGCAGACATCATTGTAAATGGTTTGGTCATACTTGAATTGAAAGCCGTTGAATCCCTTAGAAATGAACATTTTGCCCAACTGACCAATTATCTGAAAGCAACTAACAAAGAAGTTGGGTTGTTGCTGAATTTCGGCAAGAAACCTGAATTTAAGAGAGTTGTTCTTGGAAATGAGACTAAAAACAGGTTCACGCAGACAACTTCTGTTGGTACCTGATCAACCGGAGCAATGACTAACATGTCCATTACACATCTGATAGAGCGCCTGGGCCTGGTCCGGCACCCCGAAGGGGGGTGGTACCGTGAGACCTATCGCGCCGCCGAGACGATCCCGGCTGACGCCCTTCCGGAACGGTTCGGCGGCGACCGCTCGTTCTGCACGGCCATCTACTTCCTGCTGGGAAAGACTGACGTTTCCGCGCTGCACCGCATCACGTCCGACGAGATGTGGCACTTCTATGCCGGGGCACCCCTTACGGTGCATCTGTTTTCCGCTCCGGGGGAACACCGCACCTTCACACTGGGTCGGGATCTCGCCGCCGGCGAAACGTACCAGGCCGTGGTGCCCGCCGGCTGCTGGTTCGGTGCCGAGGTGACCGGTAATGGCGACTACTCGCTCGTCGGCTGCACCGTGGCGCCGGGGTTCGACTTTGCCGACTTCGAGATGGGAGACCCGGGATGACCTGCTGACACAGTTTCCAGGCCATGCGGATATCATCCTGCGGCTCTGTTCCCGGAGAGAACCATGAAGGCGGAAGTCTATTCGATTACCTACCGGATACCGTTGACGGACGCCCAGCAGGCCAAGCTCGACAGGAAGTGGCCGGACGGCGACCCGTTCATCTCCTATGAGAAGATCGAGTCCCTGCTTGAGCCACTTCCGGTCGAAGACCTCTACTGGTCGGACCACACGGGACAATTCTTCTATTTTACCGTTCGCGGCGACGATATCGAAGGGACCGTTGCCGAGGTAATCGAACGGTTGGAGAGAAAGCTGGGTACGGTATGATGCAGTTGGGGAACCCTGGCTATTGCGCTGCAGATAAAGCCGGCTCAGGAAAGGCGTTCAGAACCTGGCGTGGCAGGCTAGTTGAAAGAACGGCGCCGGGTGGCTGTCCAGCTTGAAGTGCTGGTTGAAAAAATCCCATGTGCGGTAGACCATGTATCCCCCTTCGGCTTCAAGAGTCAGGGTGGGGAGGACCTTCCACGCGAAGCCGGGACCCAGGCGCACGTCGGTGTAATCTATCGTGGCATTGTTGAGCACCGGGATGCCATGGGTATCCCCAAAATGTTCACCGACCACGTACGTTCCCGCCTTAACGCCCGCACCGAAGTATGCCAGAAGATCGTCGTCCACGTCATATTCCAGTCGAGGCTTCGGTAACTGGAGGTTCAGCGTCCAGACATCGGTGAATTTCCAGCGGACACCAACAGCAGGGAACACGGGATACTGGCTCCGGAGATCAAGGCGAAAACCGAAGAACCATTGCAGATCGGCATCTTTCAGATAGGCCGCACCCACAAAGAGTGGTGCGTCAAAGTTTCGCCAACCGATGTGAACCAAATCGCCGTAAATGCCCGGCTGCATTTCTGCGCGCATGAGCCATTGTTCGGCCAATTGATAGTCAAAACCTACGACCGCACTGGCATGCTGTAACGTATCCGGTAGTGCACCGGTCTGTGTAGTACTGAATGCAAATCGTTCCCATTCGGCTCCAAACCGCAATAACAGGTCACCAGTAATTTGCGGCGAGATTACATATTTGACGTCAGTATTAAGTTCGTCGACGGAACCGACACGGTGGCCATTCTGATAGGTTACCGCACTGCCTGCATAACCCAGCTCAACATCAAGTTCATGAGATACGGCCATCGATTCGGCGGCCATAGACCTTATTGGCGAGGCAAGCATCGCTGCCAGCAGCATGGGCAGTATGAATGTGTTATTGAAGGTACGTTTCTTGGTCACCCATATGCTGTCGAAAACCCGGCTCATGGTCTGGTCCTTATTTCATCCAGGAAGCAGCGGATCTCTTTCTTGACCTCCTGGATCATGATGATGCCGAATGCGATTCGTTCGATACCCAGCGAATATCGAAGTATGGGGGCAGCAAGAAAATCTCCACGCCAGACGATGGAACCACTTCTCTTTCCATCGTGTATCGGCCAGACCTCATATAACGTGGCGCCGGCGTAATAGGTGCTGCTGACATAATAATCAAAGTCCAGGAGTTGATAATGGTCTCCGACGGCCAATTCATAAGACGCTCCGAGATTGACAGTTGCATGGTGGTCGGCTTCGAAATAATTCCAGTCGTACAGGGGCTGGAGAGATGAAGTTTTTGTGCCATCGTCCAACATTCCGGTTTTTTGCAATATCTGAGCGAATTCCCGGGTGATTTTTGCCTGTTCCTGCAGCATTGTACGGATCTGTACAGAGGGATATAAGAATTCTCCCCCAGCCTCGTAAGGCAGGACGCCGCCAATCCCTTTCTTCTGGAAAGCGGAGGCACGCGTAAACAGCAACGTGGCCCAGCAGGAACTGATGGACTTGGGGGAAGGATCTTTTTTAACGCAGGCGGAAAGCTCGTGCGCTTCGGCACGGGTCATGTTCAGTTCCAACTTGCCGGAAGCGGTCGCCAGAGTCTTTTCCAGCATCCACTTGACCGGTCGGTTCCCGGCATCGAAATGAAGTTTGTTGAATTCCTTGAGTTCGCACGGGTTGCTCAGCCCGCTCGATACATATATCTTCAGTGACGCACAGCGGGTCGGATCCCAGGTCCGTTTCCGTTTGATCACCTCGTCCGGAGATACCGGCACAAAAAAACATATCTGAGTCGAAATGCCGTTGGGAAAATCCATCAGAGGTCCGCGCTGACTGAGTATTTCGCCATCCATCAGACGTTTAACATCAATTTTCTGGAAGTCACTGAACTTTTTCAAATTCTCCAGAGGATCGGAGGCATGCGACGGAGCCGTTGCGACCACAGCACAGTATAACAAGACGATCAAAAAGAGTGACAACCGCATCATGAACGTAACCTCTATGAAGGTCGTTATAATCAGTGCACATGTTGATATAATTATTTTCCCGTTTGTTTCTGCTTCCATGCCGGCCGTTCGTCAAACGTATCACCTTAAGAATAACACGGGGGCTTTAAAACACAACTGGTCAACATCACGTTTTCCTGCCTGTTGATGTCAGTGTATCAAGGGACGGCGTAACAGGTATTCACCCTTTTGGTCGGCATGCTTCAAAGTCACATTTAATAAAGCCCTCAATGTCTGATGCGCTTAGCAGCCTTGCTCATTAATTTTCATGGTAGCATCGTGTAAGAGTGTACTGACCTCGTCACAGACTTATTCCGTTCCCGTCTTGAGTTATCCTTTACCGGGATATGTATGGTAAAGGATTTTTATACTTGATAGAATGAAAGCATGAAAACCATAGCTCATCTCCATTTGATCATTATGTTCGTATCAATTTTGAGCCTCGGCAATGGGTGTGCGACCTTGCCGAATGTCTCTACAGTGATTGATAAGGCGCCGACTACCGAAGACCATCATCAAATTGTTTCATCCAAAGGACTGTTATCTCCCCAAAAGAGCAAAGCTATCATGGAACGGCTGAAGAGCTTATCCAACCCGACGGACATCCTGGATCGTTATACTGCCGTGGTCGAATCGGTTACCGAAAGCCCGGTGACGAAGGGAAACAAGGTCACTTTGCTCGCCGATGGCCAGGCCACCTATGCCGCAATGTTCAATGCAATTCACAATGCCAAAGAGCATATAAATCTTGAAACCTTTATATTTGAAGATGATGAAGTGGGCCGTAAATTTACCGATCTGTTGTTGCAAAAACAGGCGGAAGGTGTCCAGGTAAATCTCATTTATGACAGCGTGGGTAGTTATGCCACCCCTACCGCCTTTTTTAAACGCTTGCGGGACGGGGGAATTCAGCTGGTCGAATTCAATCCGGTAAATCCGTTTAAGGTCAACAGGAAGTGGCTTCTGAATCATCCGGACCACCGCAAAATTTTGATCATCGACGGAAAAGTCGCCATCACAGGCGGTGTCAACATCAGTTCGGTTTATTCAAGCAGGCTTTCCGGAAGGAGTCATGTCGAAGGAACACCTCTACCCGTGCGTGACACAGATGTTCAAATTCAAGGCCCTGCGGTGGCCGAATTCCAAAAGCTTTTTCTTGACACCTGGCAGATACAGAAGGGTCCAAAACTCTCCGGACGCAACTATTTTCCTACGTTGAAAGATGAAGGTAATGCCTTGGTACGGGTCGTAGGCAGCACCCCAGGACAGAGCAACAGGCTCACATTCATCGTCTACGTGTCCGCAATCACTTTTGCGGAACATTCGATTCATCTGACAAATGCCTATTTCATCCCCGACGATCAGATATTAGATGCGTTCACTGATGCTGCCAAGCGCGGTGTTGATGTAAAGCTTATTCTTCCTTCAACCAGCGATTCTGCAATGGCCTTACATGCAGCGCGATACAACTATTCCGAGCTACTAAAAGCCGGGGTGAAGATATATGAACGCCGTAACGCCTGGTTGCATGCGAAAACGGCTGTAATTGACGGCGTCTGGTCGACTGTCGGATCCACCAACCTGGATTACTGGAGTCTTTTAAGCGATGACGAGGTGAACTCGGTTGTTCTGAGTCGCGAGTTTGCCATCGAAATGGAGAAGATGTTTGCGAAGGACCTGGCGGAATCCGACCAGTTGCAATGGGATACATGGAAAAAGAGGCCCTTATGGCAAAAGATCATGGAGTCTTTTGCACACTTGTTTTCCCATTTGATGTAAATAAGCAGCGAAGACGTGTTGATTTGTCACGGGGCGGCGCCGTCTAGCTCTCGGTAGCGGCTATCTACACACGAGTAGACGGCACGTTTCAGCCCGTAACCCACACACGTTCAATCTATCTGTTCGACCAGATAGTTTTGTACGCCCATCTGGGAGATCTGGTCGATCTGGGCTTCGATCAGGTCGATGTGCTCCTCTTCGTCTTTCAGAATCGACTCAAACAATTCGCGACTGCCGTTGTCGCCGACTTCAACGGCCAGACGGATGCTCTCGTTGTAACCACGGATTGCAGCGACTTCAGCGGTATGGTCGTTTGTGTGCATCTTCGGAACTTCGCCGCCGATATGAATTTTGTTAAGCTCGCTGACAATCGGGATTCCCTCAAGGAACAGGATACGGGCGATCAGCTTTTCGGCATGCTTCATCTCATCGACGGAACGCTTGAAAATCATATCGTGAAGCCGTTTGTAGCTCCAGTTTTCACACATTTCAGCGTGGACGATGTATTGGTTGACCGCTGTAAGTTCCTCTGTCAGCCGCATATTCAGGTGTTTGATAATCTGCTCGTTCCCTTTCATGTTCCCCTCCTTGAAGTGTGTAACGGTTTGATCACGCTATTTCCAGTGAATGTAGGTTACCGGACAAACGTCAATGGCCTGAAGCTGGATTTCCGTTTCAGGAGCTCCGGTCGGGTCGAAACATTCTGCCTTGCCGCTGCTGGTAAGATGGAATACGTCAGGTAGATTGTCGACGCACAGTCCGCAACCAATGCACATATCCTGGTCAACAAAAGCCTCCTTTGACATGCCGGTTCTCCCTTTCATTTCCCCCGTCTTTATCTCTCCATATAACCGGATTTGCTTGATAGAAAAAAGGATATCGCGAAAAACGGTGTTGTCAATATTCGATGGAATTGAGTAGTAAAGATGTACCGATTTAGTGTCATCGGTTCGCTCTTGCCGAGGGCACTGGAGTATGACGCAGCGGAGCTCATGGCGGCCTACTCCTTTCCGATCCGGCATGAACCGCTGGAACAGCCTCCGCGCCGTTTCGGCAGGTAGCCGCGCAGAGCGGCAAAGATACGGTAACAGAGCCTGGCCAGTGGGTTGACCACAGGCAGGGAGATCAGGGTCCCGCACAGACCAAGCAGGGTTGAGGAGGGGAAGGCCTGCCATATGGCCCAAAATGCTTCCACCCCGCGAAAGACCCTGCCGCTCTGGTCAATAGCGTGCATCTGGTACATGAATTCATCCAAGGGGATCCTGAAAGGAGCCGGATCGAATCCGGGGGCACTGATGTCCACCGGGATCAAACGGCCATCATGGTCCCGGCGCCCGTAGCGTTCGATCTCCGTGGCGCAGATCGAACAAGAACCGTCGTAGAAAACCCGTAACGGGAAATCAGGTGTGGTCAGCATGGGAATCCTCCTTCCTTCCTGGCAGTATTATACTCCAAACAAGTTCGGCGCTGATAGATTTCGGATCGAAGCCCCCGGGGTTGGAAGGTCGTAACCCTCGTGACTGATTCTATGGTATCATAGGGATGTGAAACGCAGTCATGCCTGAGTTGACGGTCAGTTCCCGGAAAAGGGAGGTGTTATACATGGCAAGCTTTTACGATACCGTAAATGATTCGGATCTAAAGCGGGTTGAAGGACTGCTGAAAAAAGGCGGCATCGTTTATACCGTCCGAACGAGAGGTACTGGTACGGCCTTGAAAGAGATTCAGGTGGCCGAAGAAGATTTTGCGGATGCTGAAAGGATTTTGTGCAGTAGGGATAATTAAGACGGAAACGCTTCATCACACAGCAGGGATGTGTAATCACGATCAGCGCCGAAATTGAATCTTTCGTCGAAGCGCAGGGTGGCAACGGGAGCAGATGAACGTCATACTAGCGTTAATTCCTACGTCATCGTAATCACAGAATAAGATAGGGCCATGCTGGTTGCATGGCCCTATCTTCGTTTATTCAACAATATTAACAGTTGGTGGTGCCCGAAGCCGGAATCGAACCGGCACGGCGGTTAAGCCGAGGGATTTTAAGTCTGATTTTATTACATGACAATACATAATAGTATATGTATTATCAGCTAGTTACACATCTCATTATCTGCCGAACTTAGAACAATTATCACCTAATTTGCGTCAATTTCTGCAACAGCAGATAACTCGTAAATCGTGTCTACTACTACTAGGAACTTCATATCTCTAGCATAGTTGCTGCATGTACCAATTTTTTAGGGTCCAAATGAGAATAAGTCCATTGCATCCGAATGAACCACTCCTCCCCCCTACAAACCTTCTAATTCTGTATGAGTATCCCCAAAAACACCCCCAAAAAAGTTTAATGGATATTTTGATAGGTTACATGTTCTGTTGGGATGTGCTGTTCGGAATCGAACCGCCACACGAGGATTTTAAGAGCAAAGCTGTAACTTATCAATATCTATTAGTATTTGTACAATTACACATCATACTTCAAGTACATAAGCTGCATGAGCTAATTTAACAGGATTCAAGTGAGCATACCTTTCTGTCACCTGTATCGTTGAATGCCCTAACCACTCTTTCACCGTGTATAAATCAACTCCTTTGTCAATTAATCTGGTAGCTGTAGTGTGTCTCAAAGCATGCAGCACGAACTCTGGATCGTCAATAAAACCCATTTCTTTACGTACCCAGTCCCATGCATTGCCAGCTTGATGCTTGTCGATAGTGAATGGTTTAATTGCTCCATTAACTCTCCTGCTCTTCAATATCGCCCCTACCCTCTCAGTCATAGGTATGCTCCTGGGTCGGTCCCCCTTGTTGATCCAGATAGAAATCAAATTTGTTTCAAAATTGATATCCTCATAGCGTAGATCCAGAACCTCTGACAATCTACATCCTGTATCCACCAGTACCTCTACTAAATCAGCAACTTCAGGAAAATAGTATCTTCTGCTTTTATGCTCCGTGTTACGTAACATATTGACTATAACGGATTCTTCTTCTCTGGATATGACACGTATTCTACCCTTGTTCTCCTTTTTCAGTTTGATATGTTCCCATGGTTGCCTGTGGTGACGTAGTAGGGTTTTGATGGTGGCAAGGTATCTGTTAATCGTGGCTCCTTTGATACCGGAACCCTCCAATTTGCTGATTAACCGCTTAATTACATCCTCATCTATTTTACTGATGGGTATATCACCTGTAAGAGCCATCAACCTCTCAGCTAAACGTTGTGACTTAAGACCATCCTTGTTGTCCTTCCAGCGTTCAGCGTAGACTTTCTCTATTGCTACACTCAGCGGCATTCTTGCAGCTTTTTCTCTGGGTGATAGTGCTCCATCTACCATCATGCGTTTCTTCTCGACTGCCTCAACTAGTTTGGCTTCCTTCTTGGTAAACTTACCTGTACTCCTGGTTACACGAACTCCGTCTACTGTGAAATTCATGTAGAAAACTTGCTTATCTCCACGTTTATAGACTGCCATGGTCTTTTCTCCTTGGATTACAGGCACAAAAAAAGAGCCTATTGGCCCCTTGATGTCCTGATGTTGTTATTTGGTTTTGGTTATTATGATTGGTATTACTGGCAGGTGGCGTTGGTAGATACTATTGATACACAAAGAGGGGGCAAGCTTGTTGGCTATGCTCCCTCTTTAGTACATTCTATGAGACCAGATTATTACTATGCTTTGCCTTTGTATGTCTCGCTTGATTTCTCAGCAGAACTTTCCTGAGCTTCTAATGCTGCCGGATCACCATCACTTGCTAACTGCTGAGCCTGCTTTGATATTGTTACAGTATCCTTAGCAGGTGAAGTCTTTGGTGGTGATGCTTGTTGTTGCTGAACTGGTGATATGTATCCAGGTGGAATGCTGCTAGATGATATGGCTGAGATTGACATATAGGTATCCTCCAACACTTCAAATTTGATCTTTAATTATCTTATCGACATCTGCCACAAGATATAAAGGACTTTTTTTGTCTGCTTATATTTTATTCAAGCAACTTATTCAATCTCCAACCTGGCTTTGCAAATTTGATCTTTGCAGGGTCAAACTCTTCAGGATGAAACGTACATCCTTTCATAGAGTCCACCCATTCCTTTGTATCCACATGTTCTGGATCATCTGGATCGAATAATGTTTCCAGCAGTCCAGCATACCCATGTGGTCCTCCACAGTCTTCAGGTGGGCTGTTACGTTCTCCATTAATACACCTTGGATACTTGCTACCCTTTTCATAAGGTAATATTTCTTCAAGCTCTATTGTATGCCGCCAGTTATCCCCAAAGTCATACACATACTCTATCTTGCTCGTTTCTCCTGTTATGTAACGTGATATTTTATGTTGCCATCCTGCGAGTAGTGGTTGTTCGTCTTCAAATTCTGGCTCAAATGGTATTCCAAATACAATAGGCTCATCTGAATAGCTGTCATTGTAGGTGAAACTGTGTAGGTGAGAGTTAGTCCATCCAAATGCGTCTTGAATGGTACTGTGGAGTTGCCAGAAATCATAGGTACTTGGAACCAGAATTCTTCTCCAGATTGGTGGTTCTATGTCTTGAAGGGTAATTTTCAACTGATAGACCATTTTAGTCATGTATCAACCTCCTGATATCATCATATTGGTTAATTTTATTGTATAGCTGCATTGATAGCAACTGATTATGAGAGAACCTGCATTGTTACAGGTTCCCACTATTGACCACAGACTACAGAAGCCCTCGTTCAACAAAGCTCAGATATTCACCTTCACCGATGATAATGTGATCCAGTAACTTTATACCCATGATCTCTCCCGCCTCTTTGAGTCTCCTGGTAATAGCGATATCTTCTGAAGATGGTGTGGGGTCACCTGTTGGATGCTGATGAATACATAGGATAGCTGCTGCATTTGAGAGGCATGCTGTCTTAAATACCTCGCGTGGATGAACGATACTTTGATTCAAACTTCCAATTGATATCAGGTCGCAGCACACGATTCTATTCTTACCGTCCAGGTGTAACGTGATGAACATTTCCTTTGTCTCTTGCATGAGGAATTTAAACATCTCGTAAACTTGATGCGGAGCGGTATATCTGGTTCCTTTAGTGAAATAGGATGATACCTCTTCGCTGACATTGAGTACTTCATAAACGGCTTTGATCTGTTTGAGTTGTAGCTTCTGTGGCTTTGTTACGTCAGTTCCGAATAGGGTATGTAGCGTCATGGTTTTATCTCCTTGTAGAAACAAAAATAGGGCGCTATGGCCCTTGTGATGTGTACTGTTATCAATGTTGTTGGTTTTGATGGTATTACTGGGAGTGGAGTTTTTACAGGTAGGTTGTCTTAGTGGTTTTCTGGTAGATCAGGGTAAGAAGAGTTTCCCCACAGGGTTGGCATATTACAGTCGGTGCTGAATCACGATCCGGTAGAAACATGTCAGTTCTGTCGTCTGAGGTTCCATAACGGATTCCATGTGCTATTTCTCTATGTCCTAACTTCCTGGTGCAGTACTCGCAGCGCATAATGTGTCCTCCTTTCAATATAGGTAGTTGATTAGCTTCTGGACTATAGCTAGTGGTTTCATGCTCTCCCACTTGCTGCCCAGGTATTCTCGTATTTCTTGGTTATTGTGCAGACATATAATGTTCAGATAATCTGGTTCTGGTGCCATGTAACAATTCAATCCGATATAGCTGTGACCCTTATTGACTGTGAGCACATAGATTCCGAGTCCTTCTGTGAATACATGTATGGTGTCTGCTGTCCTCCCTTGTAGATGGTAGTAATTGCCTTGGTGTTCCAGTATTAGACTGTTAATGTGAGTTCCGGTGTTGCTCTTGCTGGTAAATAGCTTGATTGTTGGTATGATCGTGTTCATGGTATTGGCTCCTTTTGCCGTGAAATAGAAAAGACCAGCTTTTTAGGGCTGGCCTCTTCGTAGTAGTGGTATGTGATTTTGGTGTCATGCTATTGCTACGTCTGAATACTCCTTGATGATGTAACTAATGGCAGGTGGAGACACATTAAATCTTCTGGCTAGGTAGACTTGCTTTACCTTTAAGATAATATGCATTCTGCAAATAAGTAATTTCTCAACTAGTGTAAGCTTGAATGTCTTATTGAGCCCCGTATCTCCAGCATGTTGCATATTTTCTCTAGCAGTTACCCATTCCAGGTTACAAACCCTGCAATCGCTCTTTATACCGTTCTTGTGGTTAATCTGTGGTCTCTCTTTAGGATTTACTAAAAATGTCATGCCTACAAGCCTGTGCAATGTTGGATTGGATTCTTTACCACATTCACAAAGAGTAACTTGCATGTAGCCCTTTTTATTACTCCATGGCTTAAGCCATTTCTTCCTACGATATGACCATACTCTACCTAATGTTGTTATTGAATAAACACCCTCATAGCCTTTTACATCTTTTACTTTTTCTCCTCTCTTCAAATTGTTCATTATTAAACTCCAGCAGTTGGTAGTACGTAATTTCTACGTCCATACTGTTAATAAACACCAACCTGGTTTTTAATAATTTTGTTACAAGATAGGGTTGCTACGAGTGGTGATCTTCGGACTTGGGGGTATACTATGAGGTAGGTGATGGTTATGAAGTTGCTCAGAACGAAGATTTGGAACTGGCGAGATATTGCGTTACTAAAGTGGAGTGCTCTTCTTGCAGGTATGCTGCTTGGGGCTTACTTCCATGAGTATGTAACGAATAATGCTTGGGTGATTGTGATATGTGTACTTCTCTTTGCTCTCAGACCAGCGACCTCTTACTTCAAGGATTAACTGACTTCCTCTTGTTCATGCTGGATATTGAGTACAAAATCACTGGCCTTTTGCGCCAGTGCAGCGGCATGCACTAATGCAGTCTTGTCACCCTTTAGCAATTTGAGAAACCCTTGGATATATGCTGCATTGTTCTCGACGGTCTTCTGCTCGATACCTACATGACCACACAAGAAAGCTGCTCCACACTCTGCAACTAATTCCTCTTTACTGTATGCGTGGCTCCCGTAGTAACTCGTCTCCATAATACCTTTCCGTGCAAGTCTAGACTCATGGCCGGTACTGTGAATCAGCTCATGGAAGAATGTATCGTAATAGTCTTCTGGTGTGTTGAATGTTGTAGGTGAGTTAATCTGGATATAATCGAGTTTAGGTGAGTAGTAGGGCTGATTACCTCTGTGTTTGACCTCTGGTCTCTGGGGCATGTTGGCTATGATCTGTTCAGCCTGTTCTATGGGAGTGAAGGTGTTTACTGTCTCGGTGGTCTGTGGTGGCTCTATACCCTCTGTCTGGGATAAGTTGAATACATTATAGAATCTGAGCATGGGTGTCTTGTCAGCATCAGCACTATCAGTATCTTTTGGTTCTAACCACTTCCAGAATATTACCGGTGTACTCTTTGATCCTTTGATAATGTGACCTCCTTTCTCCTGGCACTGCTTAAATGTCATCCAGTACCGTGATGAATACGGCATACATGACAGCAGAAACACGTTCACACCTCGATACTCCTTCTTGCTGACAATATTCTTGGGTATACTCCCACTGTTCCAGGTCTTTCTCCAGGGTACTGTTCCTTGTTCCAATAGCTCCAAAATTCTACTGTTGATGGCATCGTACACGTTCATGATATTCCTCCTGTGGGTTATGCAGAGTCCAGACGTACCAATCCCTATGACTGGTAACATTGGCTCTGCTTGTGTTACTGATTTTGTGTGAGTTGGTTTGTTACGAGGTGGGGTAGTATGATTACTGCGGAGACAAACAAAAAGGGACTTACCTATGGCAAGACCCTCATGATGTTACATTTCTATGTTTTTTCTTAGGCCGGGGTTCCTTCTTTTAACTCTACAGATTGTTTATTTCTACAAAACCCTCTCCGAGCATTCCAATGATTTCAAATACAACTTGTCTTAGATTCCAAATCTCAAAATATATAAAAACCAAATTCAAAAGTGAGAGGGCTCCATGTCCAGATATTACCCAGGCCAGCCGTATGATTATATTAAAATGGAATCGCTATAGGTAATATTAGGAGGACAATTTAAGATCAGTTTTGCGAGTATTTCAGTATCTGGCCATTTGTCTGCCCGTTGGATTGGTTACATTCAGCTTCGGTTATATAAATATTGCCAACATCATCCAAAGAAATACCATACGGGCTATAAGCTGTTGTAAATGTCCACAATGATGAACCTGTAGAACTAAACTTATCAATTCCACCAGAATTTTCAGTGTAAGCCACGTAAATATTATTTGAACTATCAACAGCTACTGATGTTGGACCTATTCCTGTCGTGGCTGTCCATAGTACGGCACCGACGGGACTGACTTTTGTCAGCGTTCCATACTCAACTTCTATTCCATGAGCAGTATAATAAACAGCATTGTTAATGGCGTAGCTGTTACCTGAACTATCAACAGCAACCGCTATTGAACCGATATTATAAGAATCCCCGACTGTAGTTGTCCACAATAAGGTGCCTGTAGTATCAAACTTCTGTAAGCTAAGTGCATTAATTACATAAATATTGTTGGAACTATCTACCGCTCCAGCAATAGCAATATTAGATGTACTGACAGTTGGAACTGCCCACTGCAATACTCCTGCTGAGTTTATTTTAAGCAATTGGTTGGTGCTGCTGCCATTCCAGTTGGTCACATAGATATTACCGTTGCTGTCGATTGGTCCACAAATAGGATTAGTACCTACAGGTATTGCCCACTGCACGACACCTGATGAATTAAACTTTTGCAATTGGCCAGCTGTAGTTGAGTTTACATAGTTGACTGTGTAAACATTGCCTGAAGCATCAAGGCTTACCGTAATGCTGGCGTCCGTTGTTGTGCCAACATTCACGCTTTTTGCCCATTGAAGAGTTCCTGAAGGATCATACTTTTGGAGAGTGTTGCTTAGGGAATTTGCGACATAGCTGTTGCCAGAAGAGTCTACAACCAAGTCTGTTGACCACAATTCCGCAGTGCTTGTCCATACATTAGTCAATGCAGTATTGGTAGTAACTTGTACACTTACTCCACCACTGTTGGAGCTACTGCTATTTACTGCATTGGTTCCATTGCTGTTCCCACTTCCACAACCTGCCAATGTCACACATACAACAAGCCCCACAAATAATCTCTTCATTTCACCCTCCATGGCAGGAATAGAACATAACACATGCACCGTATACCACTATTAGTTTGTATTTACAAGTCACGTTATTTCTAATGTGGCTACATAGCAGTACACAACCCATAGTTGTAATCTTCCGTCAAGGATGGTGCGCTATGGGTGATGTGGTTAGCTCTGTTGAATTGGGTATGAAGATCAAGCTGTTAAGGCAGCAAGCCGGTCTATCACAAGAGAAGCTTGCTGAGATGGTGGGGGTTACTTTCCAGCAGATACAGAAATACGAGAATGGTCACACTACGCTTAATATCCTCAAGCTACAGCAGATAGCACAAGGCTCTTAAGGTATCGGCTATCAGAGTTCTTTAGTTCGGCTCCTACGCAGCATGTGAGGCTTACTGGTGAAGAGGATCAGCTTTTACAGTCCTTCAGGAGAATCAAGAATGGTGAGCTTAGGGGATGTATATTGAAGCTGGTAGGTAATGTGAATAAGAGAGCTAAGTAAGTTGCGTTGTAGCAGGTATTTTTTGTTAGTCTGGCATATAGAAATCAACTTCATCATTTGCATTCGCTGACCAACGACTACTAATATTCCGTTCTCTACACCTTATAAACGCATCGTAGTCAAGCAACTCTCTTGTTTTAGTGAGATTCTCATCCGATACATGCTCTTTTTCTTGGTTATTATTTCTCCAGCCAATAAAATATATTCTATCAGCAAATTCAACATTAGGCCTAAAAGGAAGTATATGATACGGTTTTACAGGATTATTGTTATTTGCAGTTGCAGGAATATGTTGATTAAATGCTTCGAATAAAAGGTTTGGGCTGAAACGATTATTAGGGTCATATATTAATCCTAAAGCGTCACAAAGCTCTCTATATTTTTCTCCAAGGAACGGATTAATTTTAAAACCTGACTGAACTTTAATTTCAAAGTATAGGTTTACAGCACGTACTCCAAACATCAAGACAAATGGCTTTAGATCAGTAAGAAAAAATACATCAAACCGTAGCTGATTATATTGAAATGGGAATCGGTATCGGCTAATTTGTTGCTTTCGCATACTTGAATAGAGTGGTATTAAGCCCGTCAACTGCATCTAGTCTCCTGTGTTCTGATGCTAACTTTATCAGATCGTCAAGGTTTTGATTGATCTCTTCGTCAAGTGATTGTTCAGGACATGTTTTGTGGTCGCTTCACAAAATACCAAGCTTATGGAAGAATATTTTGTTTCTCATAACGGCATTTTTTAAGAGTTTATCCCAACTCATTACCTCAATATATAAGTTGATATTTTCACGCCATTGAAACCAGCCCATGCTATCCGGCATTGGCTTAAATTCTTTTTCCTTCAATAGCCAGTTTTCCACTTTTGGATTTAGATCACATATGACATATCCAAAGAATGGGGTATTCTCAGCAATATTCATCTTTCGACCTTCAGGGGTCTTGAATTTGCCTTCTTTTATACTGTTCACATAGCGAACTATCTGTTGAACAGGGTCTTCCTTTGAAGACGGGTTTACAAAATCATCCCTATTCGGCTTCTTAAACTCGAATATAGTTACAGGGTTACTAGACTCATTGTCACCACGAAATGCCACTCTATTATCATAAGCAAGGAGGTCAGGTCGTTCAGTTAGACCACCATTTAAAGGTAAATCTGAGGATACATAATTAGTAAAATTAAGGCGTTCATCAATAATCCAAAGATTGTGTTCATCAAAGCTGATAGTGTCGCTATCCTTCTTCAAAGGAAATATTATATCGTGAACAACTCCCTCTGATGAATATCTCCCAACATCGTTAAACTCAAGACTCTTCTTGAAGAGATCTAAAACTTTCCGTCGCATGGCAATATAATGGATCAAATCGTTTTTACCGGACTCCGATATCTTGCTAACAATTTCTGATACACTTTCTTTAACCAGATCAACATTATTGTCATTCAGAATGGCGTTAACTTCATTCTTTATGGCCATCTCAAGGTGATATTTAATTATCTGCAATCGTGTTTCGATATCTTCATTTGAGGGTCTATAAGGAAACTTAGATAAATCAATATTGTTAACAATAGTTTTATGCCAGGGAGCTTCTTCATCTACATAAGACATAATACGTTGCTTTTTCTTATCTTGTCTTACCGAGATGTCATCAATTACTGCTTCTTTAGTAAGCTCAGCAGCCTTAGACTCTATATCAAGCTGGGAAATACCATATAAAAGGTCATATTCCCTTTTGAACTCAAACCCTCCGCGTTCAAGTGACACATGATCATCAAGGTATTTGCTAAAAACGTATGTTTTAATAATATAGTTTTTTTCTTGATTATCGCCTCCTTCTACTTTCTTATCATAAAATTCATCGCAGAACTCAGGTATGTAATCATGAATCGAGGACTCAGTAACTTCACGCATGTGAGCCACTAAGCTAATCTTACTTACTTTGTTCTTGGGAGAATATATTTTAAACACTCTAATTTCAAAATCATTCAATTTTTCATCTTGACCTAAAGAAAACGTGTTGTTTGTGACATATACTTCTCTTATTATTGCATTAGAATCAATAATGTAATTATTTAATATAATGCGGTTTGTTCCATCTTCCTCACTTAATATTATTACAGGACAAACATAGTCTTTAGTAATAAAGTATGGCAATAGTATTTCAACTAAGCTTCTGGCCATTGTTGGAAGGCCTTTATCAGGAAAGTTCTTTTTCACTGAGTCAAGAGTTATAGTGGTACCAGAAACAGTATTTTCTGTGTCGGATATATCTGTTATTGTCTCTCTAACTATTATCTCCTTATCTCTACCCATATTAAATGTTCTTCTCTTGTAATGCGAATCATAATAAGTACTATCTACGTATACGTTATCAAAATACTTAAGACACATAAATCTACCGAATCCTTTACCTCCTAATTCAATCTTATAGTCACTGTAGAATGTATCAAACGACTCTCTGTTATCATCATTAAAACCAATACCGTTATCAGTTATAACAAAACTATCTACTGATGCTAACTTGTTTTCTAGCTCTGGCTGAATTGACCTTTTGACAATAACGTTTACTTCACCATTAATTTCGTTTTTGCACTCTATCGCCTGTATGGCATTTACAATGGTCTCGACTATTGGTGTGTATATTGTAGTATTAGCTTTAATACTATCTATAGCCCTTTTGATATTCACATTGCTCATAATATCCTCTTGCTACGCAACTATAATTATAATACACAAAGATAAATTGCCAGATTTTGTCATTGTGTCTTAAGTATCCTAATACGATTACTTCTTCTTTGCAACTTTAGCAGGTACAGCAGCTTTCACTTTCACTACAGGTACTCCAGTCTTCTTTCTAACAGCTGGAACTGGTGCTTTGGCTTTTATTGCTGTCACAGGTGCCTTAACCTTAACCACAGGGACAGATACCTTCTTAGCAGCTCTAACTGCCCTTGCTTTAGCCAATATCTCTCCTTGACCTCTATCCAGTGCAGCTTTCTTTCTCTCTGCTGAGTATGCAGTTGCAATCAGAGCGTATTTAGTAGGTATGTTGAACTGTTTCTTGTATTCACGAGGCGTTAGGTTGTGGGATTTAGATAGATGCCTTTTAAGGGTCTTGAAGCCTTTATTACAGATCATGCAGACAACTTCATCTTTCTTGAATATCTGCTTGAAGTTGATCTTCTGAGGTTTTGGTTCTTCTACAGGCGTAGTTTGTTGGACATTACCCTCTTCGACACCCTTGAGGAACGAGTAGACCATCTGCATCTCTTGTTGAAATTCCTCTATAGACATATCCTTCTTTGCGGCTCTTGCTGCAATGATCTGTGCTGTTAGCTCTGTTAGATTGGACATTTAGAAATCTCCTTCCTTAATATTTAATTGATATGCACAATTTATCGCAATACAGCTAATGCAGTTGCTGAGTATCTACTATGTTGCAATAATTGCTAGATTTGCTAGTTTCATATATTCGACTATTTCTAAAATCTCTTTGCATCTATTTTTACACATACTGCATCCATTAATTGTCAAGGCATATAAATTATCAATAGGTAGCGTAATAGATTTATTAGTTAACCGCCTAACCATTGATTTAATAAAATTTATTATAGCGTTTGTAATAAAATGACCATTAATAAGATATCTCTTGTTTCCATCATACATCTCAATTAGATCATTACTTTTAGTTATCTCATGTTCAAAGAATGATTCTTTGATACCATATATGAATATATCTATGTTTGCTTTAGATAACTTACATGATCTCTTTGTAGTAAGAAACCTACAACAATTATCACCAAATATACTAACACCTTTTTTGAAGATATTGTTTGCAATATTAAATACTATAAGTCCATTGCATACTTCACATAAATCAGAATACCAAGTGTTTATTACTTCACTTAGATCAACTTCTGACCTAATAAAAGAGTTGATTATGTTATTTATAATTACAGGACAATATAAGTGATTCTCTATTGAATGGCCGTAGGTAGTGACAATCTGCACATGCTTATCGCAGCCATCGTCTAAAAGCGTATCATCTTTATCTTTTGCCACTAATATTTTGGACCCATCTGAAATTATTTTATCCATTAATGGTATTAAGTTTTTACTTCCGTTCACACTTTCTATGTAGTAACCTTTAATGTCTGCGATTTTTAGAATACTATTCCAAAAACAAATATCATCTTCACCTTCCACATATAAAATGGAATCACAATCATGGAACAAACTTAATACGTCAAGCGCATCTAAAGAATAATCAAAATCATCCATGTAGAACAGCCTCCATCCGGATTACATTATTCTTCCACTTGCCTGCAATCTCTGGTGAATGAGTAGCAACGATGATCTGTGCATTGGAGTTTAGTTCGCGTACAGCCGATAATAGTTGACGCTGCCATTCAATATGCAATGATAACTCCGGTTCATCAGCGATAAAAATAAATGTCTTGTTTTTTTGAAGAAGTAATTCTGTTAGCAGAATTAGCAGCTGTTTTTCACCAGATGATAATGCTTCGAGTTCTATAGCCCTATTCTCCTTTTGTATTGATATCTTCCCATCGTTTTTTATACTAAATACAAATGAATTATTATCTGCAAACTTATTTATTATATTAATATATCTTTCAATAGGACTGAATATATTTTTCTTCCCTTCATCAAGCCTATTAGACAAGTTAACAATATGCTTAGTTCTATTATATAAAGAAACTGATATTATATCGTCTATATTTATATTAGTATTATTCTTTAGAACATCTATTGTAGCTTTCAGTTTGTTTATATGCTCGTCAATTCTATTGTTGATATTCTTTATTCCTAGAGTCTGGTACGCTTTAGTTAATTTATCATGTAATTCAACAAGGTTATAGTCATCTAAAGATGTGCTCTTAAATGTATCAAAATTACTATCATAAAGCATTGATATGAGTACGTCCTTCTGAAATTCAGAAGATAGTTCGCCATATTGTGATTGTAATTGCAGCTGATAAGCAGTTAATCTATTCATTAAGTTTATTACTCTTCTATCAATATGGTTGGACATTTTATTATTATTGTTATTACTACTAAATCTTTCACGATAATCATCTTCTTCAAACAATTCTCTGTGAACAGAAAGCCAGCTGACATTTGTTAAGTTACCGATTAATCGCTTAACTAATGTTATCTCCTCAATCACCCTTGAATGCACTCTTCTTCTGTTCTCTAGATCCCTTGGAAGAAGTGGTAAATCATATGTTTTATTACCAATTCTATATTTAACTGTTCCGTAATAAATATCAGTTTGTGTTTTAGTAGCACTTATTGTTTTGTGACTATTTCCTTTTTTCAACTTAAATCTAACTGAACTGAAGTTCAAATCTGCTAATAATGATAAATCCACAACCAAAACAGCTTGTAATATATTTATAAGAGTAGTTTTGCCAGTGCCATTTTTGCCAATAAAAATATTTACGTCATTATTCAAATTTGTTACGACTTGTTTTTTGCCCCACATATCGTTAATTTCAATGCTTTCTAAAATGTACATAAAGTCTCCAATCCCATTTGTTAAATGCCAATTTAGCATTTGTTATATTTTGTTGTCCCATCTCCCCCAATACCTCTCAGAGCGTCCCCTATGTTCCTCAAAGTTCTTAATATTACTATCCGCCAGAGGTTTGTTGCCTTTTGTCACCAGCAGGTTCTCAGCATTCTTTTCTTCAGCTGCTTTGGTAAAGTTAAAGCTACCTGTACTGGAACCATTCCATCGGACTACTTCTGAATGACTTCAATAGATGTATTTGGAACAGGTTTCATGTTCGGTCTTTGATATTCTGGATCACTTTCTAATAAACAGCGGAATATCAACTCTGCATTACCAGGCCGTCCGATGACAATGTTAATATGATTTGAACTAATAGGCACCAGCATTTTGTTCTGCTTTGCACAAAATGCGGTTGCTGTTTTGTATAAATCAGCTTTCATTGTATCATCAGCACCAATCCTCGTGTTGGAGCCACCAACCATCCAAGTATCTTTTCCCGCTGGCACAACATCAGAAATAGATACACATGAAGCCAGCAATAAACTGCATAAAGCCGATAACAAATAATATTTCATATTTCCCCTGAGATTATATTGGTTCATTCTAGCTCCGATCATATTCGATACTACCTATAGAGTCTTAATAGGTGGTGGCGCCTTAGATATCTTTCTTGGGAACTGCTCAGTGTTACCGAGCGAGCAAGTAGAGCACAAACCACGATCACCTATATATGTCTCGTAATCCTTTTGGCATTTAGTACAGTTCGCCTTAGTGCTATAAAGCCCCTCTCTAATACTACTATCAAGTACTCTAGCAGACCCAACTACATTTCTGCTAACGTTAGTTGGTACATATATATTTACAGTTTGATTTTCCAAGGTTGAAATTTGTTTTTGTAATTCATTTATTTTATTGCGGTGTGCAATTTCCTGTTTCTTAATTTCCTCACTGACCTTTTCTCCAGACTGCTTTGCTATTGCTAGTTGAGATTTGAATATTTCATTATCTTGCAGTGCTTGCTTTAATTCTAGTTCTTTTTCTGTTAATGTATCATAATCATTGTCAATATCCTTAGTAATACCTGGAATAATATCTTCCCATTCACGAGATACATTAGCTATATCTTTTTCAAGAAGTTCAACCAAATTTATGGTTTCTTTTTCATTGTTTGTGGCTTTAATTCTCGAAACTATGTTTCTTGATTTATGCCTAATCAAAGCTAAACTTCTCACGGCAGAAATACCCTTTTTCCATAATATTGTATTTCCAGTAATTTCCTTAAATCTATCCGTTATTAATCCACCAAACACCCCTGCTGCGACCGTTGCTATAATCTGGAGTAGGTAAATAATAGCTTTATTCTTTTCTTCAATATATACAGGACTCGTTAATCCAGCCAAAGATAATGACAAAAACAGCAATGTAATTGGGCGGAATACAATAGATCCAAATGCTTGCCATTCTTGTTTGCAGTTCATAATGAGTCCCTTTATTTGATTTATAAAAACACGAGCCTGTTGTCGAGGCTTTCTATAAATTCACAATTTCTTAGGCTGTTTGGCTATGGCTTTGAATGCTTTGCTCGCCATTCTTTGATCATATTTTTTGTAACATCGCTATTATAACAAATTGGAGCATAACCGCCTGGCCTACTATAAGCACTACGCTTTCCACAACTTGAACCATTTCTTGCGGTGTTGTAGGGACAGGGACAGGGGCCAGGATACTGCTCTATAGATTCTTTGATGATGGCTTTCTTTATCTGAGCATCAGTTAACTCTGCTGCAAAGGCTAGGCTGGTGGAAAGGATTGTACTGAAGGCCAGAGCAATAATGCACGCTGTCAATCTCTTCATGGTGTATTCTCCTTTTGCAATGGAATTGACCAGATTAGATAACGAAGTCTCTATCTTTTGGATCTCTTGGATTTAACCGATCAAGTGACTCATCACGATGCTTATCCGCATAACTCGTTGAACTACATTTCTGGCTAAGACCGAAAATATAGTAGAGCAACATTCCAAGTAACGGCAAAAACATCACAAGTAGCATCCAGACGGTTTTATTTGATGGTGAATCAAACTCACTTCTAACAATATCTACAATGGTCGATACCCAGGCTATAAAGAGGCAAAACCCTACCATGAGCCATATAGCCATAAATCTAGCCAATGATTGAAATGCACCTTCTGCGTTCTTCGTGCTTGCAGCTAATAATCTCGCTTGCTGTTGTCTCATCGCCTCCGCAACTCTTCTTTGTTGCTCTAAATTAGCTTGATATACTGCTGCCTGATTTTGAATGGTAATAGCTGCGGGTATGTTGGGCGGTGGTATCACAGTGCCAGCTTGCGGAGAAGTGCTTTTAGTCGGCACATTATGCTCTGCCAAGATCTTTTCACGATACTTCTCAGGTATTGATGAGGGGTTATCCGAAATGTGTATTCCGTTTGCATCTTCCCACTTGTATATTTCAGAAGCTAAAGCAGAGGACGTAAGAAAAATTGACACATAGAGAACAATGACCGTCTTTAAAATGCGGCTATATTTCACTTTGTAGTTCTGTTCGTTGAGATGGAGCACTGATGGACTCCCTGAATGCAGGTTTAAAGTCCAGACACCCATAGCATGAATCTACTGTATTTTGAAGGGTTTTAATGTTTGTTGGAAAGTGAGCTTTAGAGTTGAGGGATGTGATTATTTGTTAACAGTTAGCAAGGGATACTTCCACGATCAGTTGAGAGGATAAATCTTTTAATATTGCAAGAGGGGGTATACTGTATATTTTCCAGCTTTTCAATACACTTTACTGGAGGCTAGGATGCCTAATAACACCGATAAGTTACCACTCAACAAAATACACATTCTTGATACCTGTAGTTTGATCGAGGAAAAATGTGCTCATATTTACCGTCATTTTGAACAGATGTTTTCTGATGCCCCCGAGATCGAAGCTCTTTGGCATAAGATCGCAAATGACGAGGACAACCATTCTGCTCAATTTAAATTAGCTGCAAGTCAACTAGTACATGATAATGTTGACGTTAAATTCAAAGACAAAAAATTAATTGCAATATTAGATAAACTGGAATCAATTCATCGTGCAGTAGAAACAAGTCAGTTATCTTTATCAGAGATGTTTGAAATGGCATTGGTGATTGAAATGGATTTAGCAGAGCGACACATCGAGTCAATTATAATCTATGGTGATTATGGGCTTTCGGATTTGTTTATAAAAATGGAGAAGTATGATCAGGGTCATCTAGAGCTATTGCAGAATGCCGTTGATTCACTAAGATAGAGGGGTGAGTAATGTGTAACCGGGTGGTTCTGGTGTGCAGTTAACTGATATCGGTGTCATGTTAATTGGTGGGAGCCAAAAGCCAATTATACGCTTCATCATAGTCGGTGAATGCCCTGATATTCATACTAGAGTTGAAACAACGTGCATCAAAGAAGATAAAGTTTGATGCATCGGTAGAGTCAGCCGAGTAAACAAGTGCAACATAGTCAGCACGAGAACATCCAAGATCAAGCAAGGTTTGAGGTAGGTTATGAATTTCCATTGTTGAGATGCTCTGAGATATGTTTCGGTAATCGGTAATAAATTTATGTGAATTGTACTGTTTGGCTAAATTGAGCAGAATAATAGTTATATTCTTTATTCTCTCCAGTGTTACCAATCCGTGAACTGCTGTAGCGACGATCCCATCTTCTTGTAAAAACTTTGATTCCCATTCCATAGCTGTTAATCCTGGTTTCTCTCACATTGATGATATTACAAACCCCGCACCTGATGGCAGTCAGAAACGGGGCTAAAAGGGAGCAACGCAGATCATATACAGCATAGGTTTCTAATGAACAATGGGAAACTATTTTCAAATCAAAAAAGAGTAGTCTAGTGGTTCTGGTGTGCAGCAGATGCCTTTCATTGTAATGCTCGTTTTTTGAAGGGTGGCGTTCCTGGTTTAGCTTGATCAGTTTCAGATATTCACCAGATACACTCTAGGCGATACGCTGAAATTAAAATGGTTTTTGCTACTATGGGATAGCGTAAATATTTTCAATGCAACACAGACCGGTATATTTGTAACAAACACCAGTACCAGCTCCGACAGTACAGTTTCATCGATATTTCAACTTGTCACGCTACAATGTACGATAACACCAAATTTACACTATGAAATTACAATATAGTTCTAGCACTATAGTTCAACGGTTACCTTATAGTGAAGGCAGTGAAGGCATTTCTTGAAAAAATATATTTTATTTTGATTGTCTGAAATACTTTACTTTTTATACCAGTTTGTCCTTCACCTCCTTCACTTGACCAATAAAAAATCACAATATAAAAGGCTCCTTTTGAGGGGAGCCTGTTGATATCCGAGCACGCTGAATCAATGTTCCGTTAGTTCTTTAGCGCGACCCCAATCCGATAATTGCAGCTATTAGTGTGACCGTGATCAATTCCAAGATCACTAAGTTCCACACCGAATACATTGAGACAAAGCGGTTCACTTTCACCCCCAAGGGCTTCATGATATTCCATATAAGCACCATGAAGTTCACTTGTATTGCAACGCAGCCCATCTGCAACAATACAACATGTAGCAATAAAGTTTTCTACGCTGCTGTCGGGACGTATCTCAACTTCAGGTTGCGTTACTGGTACAGTACCAAGTCCTTCTTGTTGCCATAGTAGACACCCTTCAACAGCCCATGACAATATTCCAGCACCTTCTTCTACAAGTTTTTCATATAAATTTTTATCTTGTTCTTCTTTGGGTATTGTTACGTCAAAAGGGATCATTCTAATCCGGTTATCAAGGGCAGTATCAGTTTTATCAAACCGTGGAACTCGATTGGTCGCAATTACAATTTTTCCTTCAGGCTTGAAAGTAATAAAATCTTTATACATGCCTCTTGCTGTAATCGGATCGTTACCGGTCAACCTTTTAACCAATGCTTCATCAAAGTATTGTTTTTTGTTGGCTTCAGAACACGATATGAACCGTGACCCTTTTAACCTTACGATGTCATTGCTTATACCGCCAGGCTTGTGCTGCAACAACGTATCAATCGGCATATCAATGGTATAGTCACCCAACAGCCATGACAGAACATTTACAAAGACAGTCTTACCGTTATCACCCTTTTCACCTAGCAGAATGAAAAAGCACTTTTCGCTTACTTCACCTGTCAAACAGTAGCCGACCATTTTCTGCACAAATCGGATCAGAGTCGCATCATGATCAAATATACGCTCTAAGAATTCTATCCACTGTAGACATTTAGCATCTGGGGCATACGTTACACTGCATGATTTTGTTATAAGGTCATCACGCCTTGGCGGCAATAGCTTTCCAGTCTTCAGGTCAACAGTTCCATTATCGACACCAAGCAACAACTTGTTCGTATCAAAATCATTCACCGTCACCGGAAGATGAACACTTGCTACCAATAACATCTTTGTAAACCGAACATGGTTCAGGCTACTAGTTCCCCACTTTTCCAGCTTAGCGCGATATTTAACATCGTTGATTAGCTTAGCTTCGTCAAAAATGCTTCTGCCAATATTCTGAGCAAATACTTCAATTTGATTATGTATGTCAGCAGCCCAAATCCTTCCGCCCCAGATGTACCAGGTTTTTTCTGCCAGACAATAGTACAGCTTATTGCCATATTGATGAATTAACCTTTGAGCATTACCATAGTCAGTCATGGACTCGTTTTCGCTAAGTACCAATTTCTGAGGGGCTTGTACAATTGGGAACGTTGGCTTAAACCCTTCAAGGTTCGGATTGTTTGCATTGGCAATCAGTTGCATTACATTCATATGCGTATCTCCTATAAGTTAGGCGTGGGATTACTCCCACATTTGCTGGTTGAACTTAAGACCTTCTGTATTGAATCTTTCCACTCAACTTTCGGCTCACCCTTAAGCTCTTCGTACAACTTCATAATTTCAGAATCCGACTGTAGCTCTATAATTTCATCAACTGCTGTACGCTGGTCGATTACGGTAGTATCTACCCTTGTATATGGACTGTTCATCTTACCGATCCAGATTTTTTCAGTAACGTAAGGCTCGACAACGTAATAAGTATTCAGAGCATCATCAATTCCGTGTAGCATTGGCTCCATACTTACACTTGTTTTAAAACCTCTCAAAAACGCATACCCCAGAGCAATAAGCCGTTCAAGAGGCGGTGGTGCATCAGGTTCCCAAAAGTTTGTTTGCTCCATATCCACGCTGCCAATTGTTATCCGAATCAGTAACTGTTCCCTGTATTCTTCGAACTCATCACATATCCGCTTAACACTATTGCTATGGGCTTTTGTGACGATCAATACTTCTCTACCAGCTTCAAGCATTTCACGAACGGTAAGAACGCTTGCATCAAGGTAGTAAGGTGTTATGTCATGTGCTGTCGGGAACATGATAACTCCCTCTGCTTTTGGAATCCTCCTGGGGGTAATCTTTTCAGTCTTCCACTCTTCCCTATCACGCACATTACCTTTTTCAACTGCTTTAGCAGCTGCAAAGCAATAAAGGCATCCATGTGAACATCCGACACCAATATTATGGCTTACGTCTGACCACTCCCTAGTTCCAGTTTTTTTTATATTCATTTGCATATCTCCTTTTGTAATATTTTATGTAGTCAGAAAACCAAGAGGGGAGTTGTGTGCTCCCCACCAGGTAGTGTTTTACTAGCCTTCGTACTCCTCATTTACGACTGCTCTTTTTTGATGCTTGGCAAAGTAACGTTCATGAGCTTCTGCCATTATCAGTGCTGTGGTAACTTCAGTTGGCGTGCCACCAATTTTACGAGCATCACGGTACGCATCGGCAAGCAGACCTTTTTCGGCATGGGTATAAAACTGTTGGAAGGACTTGTCGTCTGACACAGGTATTGCTAGAGCTGATTCAAGTGCTGCGACTCGCTTGGGGTTACTCATGTAGAAGTAGCTGGTAATTGCCGAGTTACAAAGCTGTAGGATTCGTGCAGCTGCTACTGGATCGACTTCAGGTTGAGCTTCTGGACCAGCATCTACTGTTGGTGCATCGGTATTGTCATCTGCGGCATCATGGTTGACGTTTACATCTGTTGTCATTCGTACATCCTCCTGTGCGGGGTTAAGGGCTGACTCAATTACTGCCGCGATAGTTGCCTGTGTTGTTGCTGTTTCCATGATGCGTTCCTTTCTATACTGCTGAGTGGGATATGCGGCAGTGCCGCTGTGAATGACTCAGCTTTCTACAGAAGTTCATTTTTGTCTGCTGGGAGGAACGTGGTTGAACGTAGTAAAGGGTGGTTGTAGATTTATTTTCTTGTAGGCAATAAAAAACGGGAAAGCCCATGATTAGGACATTCCCGTTAGTTAAAGGTGGTTGGAAATATATTTATTTATTCATCGTCTTCAGCTTCAAGCTTCTGAACAGATTCAATGATCTTCGTAAGAATATCATCTGTGGGAATATCATATTTCTCATCACGTAGACATTTTTTTAAACTATCAATATTTTTCACAGACCTTGAACCGACAATTGATCCAGCCATTGCGGCGGCATTGATTACTGAGTCGATACTTGCAGCACTTACCGAAGTCCCGCTACCACCTCGATACTCTTCAGGTAAACTGTCATATATAATGTTTGCTACGGTGTCATTCTTAAGCCAATCATCAAATTCCAGCTTATACTTTTTTAGAAATGCTGGCCGTTTTGTTGTTTTCTCCAGATTACGTTCATAAAACAACAATCCTATTTTTGTTGCTATCGGTATAGCTCTCCTCCACTTTGATTCTTCCAACTGTAGCATACCGTAGTATTTTTTTAATTCATCGAAATCCTTCTTCTCAAGACCAGCAAACTTCAAATCCTTAAACTTGGGATAAATTACATCTTCTTCCACGTCTGCACATGGACCTGAGCTGGCTAACATCGTTGAAGCGCCATTTGTCTTTAATAGTCCGAATAACAGATCAAATGTTTCCTTAGTATCAAAACACGTATTTTCGTAATCCAGAATAAACATATTATCCGGATTATTCTCAGTCGTCTCATTTCCGTTGTGGTCTATGGTCAGTCCCTTAATATAACCATCTAAACGATTCTTCTCAGTAACAAGTAGATTTGTTAGATATTGCTTCTTTAATACAAAAAGGTTTTCATAATTATCTTCGGCGTTCCAATTATGTTCCATGACAAATAGCGGCACAAATATCTCAAGAGCAGTTTTAAGTCGAATCTGTTTAAATTTGTCCATCATTTTCATACGTTAAGACCCCATGCATTGACGCAACGGACTAATCATCCCTTACTTATACAGCAATATTAGCTACTTAACAGTTGTTGACGTCGCTATTGACGCAATAACCTATCAATTTCCTGAATAATTTACCATCAACAAAGTTAGACCTGGTGCATATATGACCGCTTTTAACACCTCGGAACTTTCAAGAATGGTTCGCGGTTCATGCGAACGGTTCTTGATAAGTCCGAACAACTTCATACCATACTGACAATTCTTTTGCCACTGCCAGACCACGATCATCAACAACCAGGTTCTTGACTAAGCAGCAACATACTACAATTTAACCTACGAGCAATCACTACGAAAAAATGCGGGTACGTGAGACTGGATTGGCGGGAATCGTATAATATTCCATTCTCAATATTACGACATGACACCGCCACTAAATACCCATAAACCAGCTAACTTAGTGCCTTGCTATAAAATCATGCACTCACAGTGGTATCACCTGTGAACCCCAACACCAACACCAAAACAATAGCGGTGTCACACCTAAACTAGCGTCATGAAGGACTTAGGCCAATTACCCTACCGACAACTAAAGTACAAAGCCACTTTCTACATATTCCAATACTGTTAAGCTCTTCGCCTAACAGCATCATAAATATGGCTGAGAGCCAACAGTGGATGTTTATATAGCATTCTCGGCCCTGCATAGCGCATTATATCTGACCTTTCCCCTAGAAACTGAGCCATTGCAAACTTAGTGATTTCGGTCTAGAAACTCCTCAAAGGAGACTAGACATGAAACCGAGGCGATTCACCGAAGAGCAGATCATTGGCATCCTGAAACAGGCCCAGGCCGGAATGAAGATCGTTGACCTGTGCCGTACGCACGGCATCAGCGATGCCACCTTCTACAACTGGCGCACCAAGTACGGCGGCATGGAAGTCTCCGACGCCAAGCGCCTGAAAGTGCTTGAAGACGAGAACAAGAAGCTCAAGCAGATGCTGGCCGACACCATGCTTGAAAACAGGGCCATCAAGGACGTTCTTTCAAAAAAGTGGTAACGCCTGCTGCCCGCCGGAACATTGTGATCCTCCTCAAAGAGGGGTTCCAGTTCAGCGAGAGACAGGCCTGCGTAATTGTCGGGCTGTGCCGGAGCAGTTACCGGTACCAGGCGAAACCAAAGAACGATGCCGAGATCAGATCACGCCTGCGTGAACTTGCTGAACAGCGGCGCAAGTTCGGCTCTCCCCGTCTGCATACCTTGCTGCGTCGGGAAGGCCATCTGATCAACCACAAGCGCACCGAGCGCCTTTACCGTGAAGAAGGTCTCTCGCTGCGCCTGAAGAAACGCAAGAAGCGCATCAGCCACCTCAGGGTGGTCATGGACAGACCGGAACGGATCAACCAGCACTGGTCCATGGATTTTGTTTCTGACAGTCTCTACAACGGCAGACGCTTTCGGGTATTGACCGTTGTCGATGATTTTAGCCGTGAATGCCCGGTACTTGAAGTCGATCATTCACTGACAGGAAAACGAGTAACCAGAGTACTTGAGCGAATTGCACTGACCCGAGGGCTGCCTGAAGCCATAACCGTTGACAACGGACCAGAGTTCATCAGCAAGGCGCTTGATCTTTGGGCTTTCGAGAACAACGTCAAGCTCAGATTCATTCAGCCAGGCAAACCGACTCAGAACGCATACATCGAGAGTTTTAACGGCAAATTCCGTGATGAATGCCTGAACGACAACGTCTTCGTCAATTTACACAGCGCCCAGAAAATCATTGAAACCTGGCGACAGGATTACAACTCGGAAAGACCGCACAGTTCACTGAATGACATGACACCAACTGAGTTTGCAAGAACATTTGAAAAAGAACAAAAGACCGAAAAACCTAAGCTAAAACTGGTTCAATCAATGGGGTAAGGTCATATCGGCTATTCTAGTGTAAGAATCTTCTCTGAAGCAATTAGTGGGACACAAGCCACATGTAGGCTTATCTTCTCCATATCGACACCGTGCAACACACTCTACGGCGTACTCAGCAAGGTCTTGGCACTCAACACATAGCTCACCATCTGGCTTATGAAATCGATCGCAGTAGATCTTGACCATTTTCTGAATAGTAACTTTCTCTTTCTCAAGCTTGACAGCCATTATATCTCCTTGCTGATCATCTCTGACTGATATCGCTTACCATCTTATAAGCTAATCCCGAATAGTGGAACTGGTAACCTTTAGGTTGCTGGGACCTTTAGGTCTCGCTATACACAAGATGCCTTTACTATCATAATACTTGCGTCAATATCTGCGTCAACGTACCTACAAACTGAAACAGGGCCATGCTAGTTGCATGACCCTGGTCAGTTTATCTAATAATATTAGCTAGTTGGTGGTGCCCGAAGCCGGAATCGAACCGGCACAGCCTTTCAGCCGAGGGATTTTAAGTCCCTTGTGTCTACCAGTTCCACCATTCGGGCGTAATTGCCAGCAGACCGGTTTATCAGCAGTTGACCCGTTCTTTAAGCTCTTTGCCGGTTTTGAAGAACGGGGTCTTCTTGGACGGAATGCGTACGACTTCACCACTTTTCGGATTGCTGGCCTCACGCCCAAGGCGCTCGCGAATGGTAAAACTTCCGAAACCGCGGATTTCAACTTTGTCACCGGATTTCAGCGCCTCTTCAATTGAATCAAAAACCGTGTTGACGACAATTTCAGACACCTTCATATTCAACATTCCGTGTGACTGCACAACTTTTTCAATGAGTTCACTCTTGGTCATACATCCCTCTGGCTATATAGTATAATTAATTGTTTCTGTTGTTTAAGTTCCTGTTTCAGCAAATCACCAAATGTTGACGTTGCCTCACCCTGCGATCCCATGTACTGCTCAAATTCAGCCTTTTCCACTGCAACATGCATCGATTTGATGGAGAGGGATATCCGGCGCTCTTTCGGATCACAACTTAATACAACCGCTTCAAGGGTGTCACCGACTGCTGCAAATTCCTTGGCAGAGGCAACTTTTTCACGGGAAAGCTCAGACACGTGAATCAGGCCTTCGATACCCTCTTCCAGCTCGACAAAAACACCGAAATCGGTCAGCGAGGTGACTTTACCGGTAACCACCGCACCGGCACGATATTTACCCGGAGCAAGGCTCCATGGATCCGGCTCAAGCTGCTTGATGCCGAGGGAAAGACGCTCGTTTTCAACATCGACCTTGAGAACAACCGCCTGAACAAGGCTCCCTTTTTCATACACGTCGCCGGGATGCTTGATGCGCTTTGTCCAGGACATATCCGAGACATGCACCAGGCCGTCGATGCCATCTTCAATGCCGATAAACATGCCGAAATCGGTCATGTTCTTGATCTGACCTTCGATCTTGGTACCGACCGGATATTTTTCAGCAATCGTAGTCCAGGGATTTTCGGAAATCTGCTTGAGTCCCAGAGAAATCTTGCGGTTGCCCATATCGATGCCAAGCACAACCGCTTCAACTTCATCACCGACATTCAGAACATCGGCAGCACGGCGAACCCGCTTGGTCCAGGACATTTCGGAAACATGGATCAGACCTTCAACACCCGGCTCCAGCTCAACAAATGCACCGTATTCCATCAGGCTGACGACCTGGCCCTTGACGCGTTCTCCAATCGGGAACTTGGCCGGACACGTCAAGCCAGGGATCCGGCAAGGGTCTGCTTGATACCCAAGGGAGATTTTGCCTTTGGTACGATCAAATTTGAGAACTTTGGCGGTTATCTGCTGACCCGGCTTAAGCACATCGGCCGGTTTGCCGACCCGTCCCCAGGAAAGATCGGAAACATGCAGCAGACCGTCAACACCGCCCAGATCAACAAAAGCACCGTAATCGGTCACATTCTTGACGTGCCCTCGAACGATCTGACCTTCTTCAAGCTTTTCAAGGGTGACGTCACGTATGGAGGCACGCTCTTCTTCAAGAACAGCACGACGGGACAGAACGATATTGTCGCGACGCTGATTGATCTTGATGACCTTGAAACGTGCTTTCAGGCCGATGTAGCTGTCAGAATCGGAAGAAGGACGGATATCCACCTGTGAAGACGGCAGGAAGGCCTGGACTCCGATATCTACGGTAAAGCCGCCATTTACCTTGCCGGTAATGGTACCTTCGATGATGCCGCCTTCCTGGCCGGCATCGCCGATCTTTTCCCAGGCGGCCAGATAGTCGGCCTTCTTCTTGGAAAGGATATACCCCTTTTTGCCGTCTTCACGGGTCATCAGGACGCGGATCTTGTCACCGATCTGCACCGATCATTTCACCATCTGCATCGCGGAACTCGGACGCAGGTACATGACCTTCCGATTTCAGACCGATATCAACGAGTACGGTTTCCTGATCAACACGCACAACAGTTCCCTCTATGATTTTATCCCGCTCGGGACTCTCTTTGAGACTTTCAGTGAAAAGCGCTGCAAATTCACTGCTCTGCTGCTCGCCATCGAGATCTTCATTGCTCTTCTCCGGCAGCGTCAAGCCTTTTGAAATCAACCATTACACCATACCCCCTGGACATTTATCGTTCTTCTTTTTTTATTGAGCTTGGCAATGTAGCAATATGATCCAAATATTTCAATCGCTTTTATTCAATTCCTCAATTCTGTTCACAACTTCATCGATAATCCACTTGGGAGTCGAGGCACCGGCGGTAACCCCTACCCGCTCGACACCTTCAAACCAGACCGGATCGATCTCGGCAGCGGTTTCAATATGATAGGTGCGCGGCTGAATTTCGGCACAGACTTCAGCCAGGCGCCGGGTATTGGCGCTGTTGAAGCCGCCCACCACCAGCATGCAGTCCACCTGGCAGGCCAGTTCTTTTGCCTCTTCCTGGCGCACGGCCGTGGCATCGCAGATCGTGTTGAAGACCCGGATCTCGCCGCCGCGCAGCAGACATTCCGACACGACATTTTTCAGATTTTCAAAGGACTGGGTTGTCTGGGCCACCACGCCGATCTTGTTCATCTTGGGGAGTTTTTTGACCTCTTCACCCGATCCGACCACAAAGACCTTGTCGCCGCCGTAGGAAACGATCCCCTGAACCTCGGGATGGTCGGCATCACCGACAACAACCACGCCATAGCCGGCTTCGGACAGGCTCTTGACATGTTCCTGGGCCTTTTTGACAAACGGACAGGTGGCATCGACAATCTCCAGCTTCTTCTGCACCGCCTCGTCGATCTCTTTCAACTCGACACCGTGGGAGCGGATAATAATGGTGCCGCTGTCCATGCTTTCCAGAGCTCAAGAGCCTGGACCCCCAACTCTTCGAGCTTGTCGACAACCTGAGGCGAATGGATGATCGGTCCGAGGGTGTAGGTCTTCTTGTCCTTGCCGGCCGCCTCAAAGGCCATCTGTGTGGCACGCTTGACGCCGAAACAGAAACCGGCTCGTTTTGCAAGAATAACTTTCATAGCGAAGATTCCATTGTCTCTATTTTATTCCGACAGATCGTATCCATGGTGTCCAGCACCTCGTCAATCGAAAGCCGGGATGAATCAATCAGCGATGGCATCGTCGGCCTGCCTGAGCGGAGCCAGGTCCCGCTCCGAATCCTGCCGGTCCCGCTCGACAACATCGGCAATCGTATCTGCAAGGGTAACCGGCTCCCCTTTGCCGACCAACTCCTCAAAGCGTCTTCTGCGCGCGCTCTTCGGCAGAAGCACTCAGATAAAATTTCACTTCGGCATCCGGAAACACCACCGTGCCGATATCGCGCCCTTCCAGCACGACACCACCTCTGCTGCCCATCTGCTGCTGTGCCTTCAACATCGCTTCCCGCACCGGCTTGAGCGCTGAGATACGGGAGGTCAGCAGAGACATTTCCGGGGTGCGGATCTGATCCGTCACATCCACTCCGTTGGCCACGCACCACCTGACGGCCGGAAACCATCTCCAGACGTATGTCAAGATTTTGGCAAAAGCGTTCGACCGCTGCAAGATCATCAGAGATCGATACCGGCACGCGATAGCAGAAGAGCCGCTGCCCGATACATGGCCCCGGTATCGATCTGGATATACCCGAGACGCTCGGCCAGCAGACGGGCAATAGTGCTTTTTCCGGCACCGGAAGGGCCGTCAATTGCGATGACCATGCCGTCAGGTCGTGAATGCATCGGCTAGTTCAACGCAACTTTTTCCAGCAGCGGGAAAAAGGTGGGAAACGATGTCGCCACACAGTCGATATCCGTCACGGTGATCGCGCCGGATGCAACCAGAGCGGCAACTGACATGGACATGGCGATGCGATGATCGCCGAAGCTGTCAACCGTCCCGCCGAGAAGCTGCTCTGAACCGGTAATATCCATACCGTCTTCCGTTTCTGTCACCGAAGATGCCCAACTTTCTGAGATTATCGGCCATGGCGGTGATCCGGTCGGTCTCTTTGACCCGCAATTCCCTGGCATCCCTGATGGTAGTAACCCCTTCGGCACAGGCTGCTGCAACACAGATCGCCGGAAATTCATCAATGGCGCGCGGAACGACGCTGCCGGAAATCGGAATTCCTTTGAGTCGCGAGGAGCGCACCAGAATATCAGCCACCGGTTCACCGGAAACTTCACGCTCATCAACGAGCTGAATGTCGCCACCCATGGCTTGCAGGATATCGATGACGCCGGTTCGGGAAGGGTTGACGCCGACATTTTTTATCAGCAGTTCGGAATGCGGGCGTAATCAGGGCGGCCACCATAAAAAAAGCGGCCGACGAGATGTCTCCCGGCACGGTCACTTCCTGGGCCTTCAGCTCAACTCCGCCCCGGACCGTCACTCCGTTGTCGATGCCTGACCAGCGATGCGCCGAACAGGTCGAAACATCCGTTCGGAATGATCCCGTGACAGACTCGGTTCGCTGACGCTCGTTTCTCCGTCGGCATAGAGCCCGGCCAGCATGATGGACGATTTGATCTGGGCGCTTGACACCGGGGATTGATAGCCGATGCCTTTCAGAGAACCGCCATTGATGGCCAGCGGCGCCAATGTCCCGCCATTGCGCCCAGTAATGCGGGCCCCCATACGGGAAAGCGGCTCAACGACCCGCTTCATCGGACGCTTTCGCAGATATTGGTCACCGGTCACAACCGAAAAAAACGACTGCCCGGAAAGCAGGCCGGTTATCAGCCTGATTGTGGTGCCGGAGTTGCCGCAGTCGAGAACATCACCCGGCTCTTTCAGCCCATGCAGACCTCGACCGGTGATCCGAATCGTTTCGCCATCGTCATTGATTTCAACCCCCATGGCACGAAATGCGTGCATGGTTGACATGTTGTCCTCGCCGCGCAGAAAACCGCGCACGGTGGTGACGCCGTTGGCAATCGCCCCGAGCATGATTGAACGGTGGGAGATGGATTTGTCGCCCGGGAACGATAATCTCGCCCTTGACTGAAGCTGCTGGTTGGATGGTAATTGAATTCACAGATTCTCCAAGGTATTGAAAATCAGACAATTCCGTCGCGGAACTGTTTGGCGATGGTAAAGAACTCGGTCAATCCCGCCTGATCGCTGCTGTCAATCCGCCTGCGCAGCTCGGCAAGACTGGCGGAAAAGCCGTCGATACTGGCAAGCAGCGCCTCCCGGTTCATCAGGGCAGATATCGCGCCACATGACCGGGTCGGAAGAGGCGATGCGGGTAAAGTCCCGAAAACCGCCGGCGGTGTAGGAGAGCACATTTTCACCCTCCACATCGGCCGTGCCCACGGCATGCACCAGGGCGTAGGCCACGGCATGGGGCAGGTGCGAGATCTCGGCAAAGATCCGGTCGTGATGTCCCGGCTCCATGGAGCAGACATCGGCACCGGTCAGCCGCCAGAGACGGGCGACAGTCTCCAGAGCGGCAGGATCGGTCTGCTCCGTGGGGGTCAGAATACAGCGTTTGCCCCGGTAGAGAGTGGCAAACGAGGCAGCAGCACCGGAGTGCTCGGTGCCGGCGATGGGATGCCCGCCCACAAAGTGGCAGCCGGCCGGCATAAGCGCCTCGCACTCCCGGACGATGGCCGTCTTGACGCTGCCGCCATCAGTGACGATGCAGCCGGGAGCCAGGAACGGTGCAATCTCGGCAACTACGGCGGGAATGGCACAGACCGGCACGGAAATGAACACCATTCCGGCACCCTGCACCCCTTCGAGAGCATCCTGGGTAATCTCATCGCAAATCCCCAGAGAGAGTGCATCCTCAAGGTTGGCACGGGATCTGCCAATGCCGACGACACTCCCCACGGCACCAGCCTCGCGCAGGGCACGGGCAAGAGAGCCTCCGATCAGCCCCACACCGATTATTGCCAGCCGATCTATCATTATGGTCATTAGGCCTGTCCCCTACATCGACCGCGGATACGATCCGAGAACTTTGAGAAACTGGCAGCACCCCTTGAGCTCTTCCAGAGCTTCCGCCACTTCCGGATCGGAGACATGGCCGAACAGATCCAGGAAGAAGATGTATTCCCAGGCCTTGCTCTTGTATGGACGTGATTCAATCTTTGAGAGGTTGATGCCCCGTTTGGCAAACGGCTCCAGCATGCGGCAGAGGATCCCCGGCTCATCCTTGACCGAGAAGAGCACCGAGGTCTTGTCGTTGCCGGAGCGATCACACCCTTTGCGGGCAATCACCAGAAACCGGGTAAAATTGTTGACCTGATCTTCGATCCTGCTCCTGACAACCTTGAGATCGTAGAGCGAGGCGGCCAGTTCGCTGGCAATGGCGGCCGCGGTATAATCCTCACTGACAATCTGGGCCGCCACGGCGGTGGAGGCCACATCAACCAGTGGGAATGCCGGGCAGATTTTCATCCAGCCACTGACGACACTGGGCGATCGGCTGCGCATGCGAGTAGACCTTCTTGATATCCTCCAGTCGTCCGGTACGGGACAGCAGGTCGTGATGCACCTCCAGAAGAATCTCGGCGGTGATTTGCAGGTTGCTCTCCACAAACATATCGAGGGTATGGGAGATGACCCCTTCTGTCGAGTTTTCAACCGGCACAACACCGTAGAGCGCCTTGCCCTTTTCCACCTCTTCAAAGACCGCACGGGATCGACTTCATCGGCACCAGTTCTGCCGAAAGGCCAAACTGCTGCATGGTTGCCAGATGGCTGAAGGTCGCCTTGGGACCCAGAAACGCAACCTTCATCGGAGATTCCAGCGCCAGACAGGCCGATATTATCTCGCGGTAAATACTTTTCAGGGCATCATTCGGGAACGGACCCGGATTTTGGCTCAGCAGACCGCTCATAGATCTGGCGTTCGCGACCCGGAACATGAAAATCAAGATTATTGCCGGATTTCAGTCGACCGACCTCAAGAACGACCTGAGACCGTTCATTCAACAGGTCAAGTATGGCATCATCAATACTATCGATTCGTGAACGAAGATCCTGAATGGTTAACGCACTCTTCTGCAAGGGAAACCGCCTGGTGGGAAGCTGTGATAAGAAACTAAAAAGGAGGATTAATGTAAAACAAGAGGCAAAAAAAAGCAACCATTTTTAGTACGTTAGAAGTTATCCCGTGAGCGCAGACCACGAAATCTGAACAAAGCTGCTTTACGGGGCAACAACATGTCAGTGGTGAAGATCACTCCACTCAAACTTTGTCAGCCACGCGTCAAAAACAGCCACCTTCTCTTCACCAAAAGGGAGTAGTTTTTTTCTCACCTGCGCAACAGTTTTGCGCTCATCCAATCGGCCCGGCTTCTTCGAATAAAATAAGTCGGCAAAACAGATAATCTGCTCGGGAAGTGACTGCGGACACATATCCCGATGCGGAAGCGGCAGGCTCTGCCGGATAATATCTTCACACGTCAAACCGACACCGGTATGGCGCTCACAGACCAAGCGCATGAAGCGGATATCCTTCCCGCTCCAGAATCTCGCGCCCGAGAACACCATGCATGATGTACGGATGCCTGCCATGCAGCCCAAGCCCGGGAGCATGTACCTGGCAGACACCGATGTCGTGCAGCAGTGCTGCTTCTTCAATAAACAGACGGTCATCTTCAGCAGACCGCCAGGCGATCGGCAACCTCAAGTGCAAGATCTGCAACATGCCGACTGTGTTCAATAACAATTTTGAAGGGTTCACCTTCCAGGTAACGAGCTAACAGTTTTGTTGCCCACATGCAGCAGACTCCAGTCAAAATTTTGAATACACATCTCAATACGCCCGATATTTTGCGTCAAAGACATGACGTTACTCATAACTATCCTGTTTTTACATATATTTATTATTTGGCACTAATTATGCTAATACAAAAACAGGAAGTAAATAAAAAGCATATTTTATTAAAATGATTCATTTCAGGAGTCCATCATGTACGCAAAATTTCCATTCTATTCAGTGGCCCAGATGTATGCACTGTCCCTGAATACTCCGGTTGCCATCATGCTCGGAGGGGACCATCTCTATTGGGTTGTAGACCAGAACAATGAGTTGAAATTTGTGCAGGAAGGGTGTTCACTGCTGTCACACGCCATCTAAGATGGAGTATCTGTGGCGGAAAGCGGATTACGGAGAGTAATAACACTTCCACCCCGCTAATCTTCCTGATGAATAATAGAACTTCTCCAGTTAAAGGCTTCAAGTTGTGCCGTCAGCAATTGATCGAGAGAGACCCCGCATTCCCCAAGCAGAACAGTTACCGCAGCAAAATCAGTCACCTCAAGTTTTTCAGCCAACATCAACATCTTACCAAGCTGACCTTCCCGGTTTAACAGAGCAGAACTGACATCATCAGTCAGGTTCAGGTGGGCAATAATTTCTTCCATCGGTGTTTCAAACAGCACATCCAACAACGACAGAATGCCCACCATGAAGGCCGCTTCCGCCTGTTCATCGCTGGCATAACGTCCAACCGACTGCTTCAGCATGATCTCCATAAGCCGTCCGCGGACGGCAGCCATCTCGAGCAGCGGGTGATTTATACTGCGCGCATCATGTCCGGCAAACAACGAAAGCTGTGTCCAGCGCCGCAGATGATTTATACCCAGCAAGAGAATCGCATGGCGGAGCGTTTTTATTTTTTCACGCATCCCGAGAGCCACCGAATTTACCAGTCGCAGCAGATTGTAGGAAAGACCGGGATTTTCTTTAAAGGTCATTTCGATGCGTTTCAATACTGGCTCCCGTCGTCAGTTGCTGCAGCAACTTCAACAATGCGAGCCCGGAGACATCTATCTTTCTGCGATTGAGTACGACCGGTCGCGCAAAAAAATACCCCTGAAACAGATCAAACCCCAAATCGTAACAGATCTGAAACTGCTCAACCGTTTCCACTTTTTCGGCCAAAAGTTTGACAGGGTACTTTCGTAACTGCCTGACTATCTCCGGCAACGCCTCCATCCCGGTCAAAAGAATATCAATTTTAATAATATCAACGACACGATAAATTTCGTTATTGCCTGCATCAAACTCGTGATCATCAAGCGCAAGCAGGAAACCCATCTCCTTCAATTCGCGGCACCGTTCGATCACCTGATCGTCCAGCTGAATCATCTCAAGCAGCTCGAGCACCGTCTGCCCAATCGGCAGCAGTTCAAGCAATTCTGACAACAACAGCCCGAGGTGAACATTTATAAACCCGAATTTACCACCCAGAACTTCATCCATTCCAAACGAGGCTAAGCGCATGCGTAATTACATTTGAGCTGGCTTGGGAATAGCTTTCAAAGACGGCGTGATCCATATCGGCCGAACGGAACAGCAGCTCATAGCCGACAATTTCCTGATTGCGATCAAGAATCGGCTGACGTCCCAAAAAGAATTTTTCGGATGGTGCGACCATTAAATGCCTTAACGAGTTGAATTGAAACTATGTCTGAAAAATATAAACGCGCCAAATAATAGCAGAAGTTTGGCAGAGTTCAAATGTCATAATTTCGACTTCCGGCTTTACATTCGCTTGCACGTCATGCTAGCCTTGCTTAAAATCGGTCCTGTGACGGTCACCGCTCATTCTGAATGTTCACGTCATGGAGCCCCAGGAGCTCTTTATATGAAACGAAAAGCAATCGCCCTCCTCTCTGGAGGACTCGACTCCACTCTGGCCGTCAAGATGATGCTTGATCTCGGCATCGAAGTCGAAGCCCTCAACTTCACCTCCCCATTCTGCACCTGTACCGGAAAAAACTCCGGCTGCAAATCCGAAGCGGTCCGTGTCGCACAGGAATACGACATTCCGATCAAGGTAGTTCATAAAGGATTGGATTATCTCGAAATCGTTCGCAATCCCGTTCACGGGTACGGGAAAGGTGTCAATCCCTGTGTGGACTGCCGTATCTATCTGCTCAGGAAAGCCAAAGAGTATATGCTTGAGAGCGGCGCCGACTTTGTGTTTACCGGTGAGGTGCTCGGTCAACGACCGATGAGCCAACGGCGGGACACACTGCGGGTCATTGAACGGGAAAGCGGGCTGGAAGGGCTCCTGCTCCGTCCGCTTTCCGCCCGTCATTTCGAACCGACGATCCCGGAAAAAGAGGGATGGGTGGATCGGGACAAGCTGTTGGCAATTGAAGGGAGGTCGCGTAAGGTTCAGATGCAGATGGCTGATGACCTGGATGTCAAGAACTATCCCTGCCCAGCCGGTGGGTGCCTACTGACAGAATTGTCATTTGTCCCCAAGATACGCGATGTATTCGATCATTCTGAAGAACTCAACCTGCGCGATTTCAGGTTGCTTAAAACCGGGCGCCATTTCCGTATCGACCCGCTGAGCAAAGCAATCATGGGGCGGAGTGAGGGCGATAACGACCAGCTTGAAAACGCCCGGCAGCCGGGAGAAGCCGCCCTTACCTGGCTGGACGGCAACACCCCTGTCGCTATCATCACCGGCAAACAGGACGATGAACTTTTCAAACTAAGTGCCAGAATTCTACTCCGCTATACCAAGGCCGAACCTGGTGCCGAATGTCGAATAGAGTTGCGGCACAATGATTCAAAACAGTTTTTTTCCGTGGTTAACGACATGGGACCGGATGCTGTAGAGCAATATCTGGTGGCCTAACGGCTCGTTTTCTTCTGGAGATTACTGAAGGGAGCCGAATCTTCCTCAAAAACGTAACGGGCCTCCGGCAAAAATCGGAGGCCCGTTTATTTTTCACCCCAGTTTCAACTCATCCAACGATAACCGGTAGCCTGGCAGAAGTTTTTCCAGGAAGTAGTTCACCTCGGGCATCTTGCTGGCTGACAACTGTTCGAAATGTTCAGCTTCTGCCCGGCGGAACTCGTGGTTTCCGCTCTTTCCTTCCTCGATGCATTTCGTCAGCGCGGCAATCTTGTCGGCAGCCTTTACCAGACGGACATACTCTTCCTCGTCATCGAAAAAAAACAGGGGTTCATATTCTTTTGCCAGTTCCGGCGGCAGCATCGCCAACAGTTTTTTGCGGGCCTTATCCTCCAGCTGATGGAACGAGCGTTTGAAATTTGGATTAAAATGTTTGACCGGCGTCGGCATATCACCGGTGAAGATTTCACTCGCATCATGGAATATTCCGTACATTGCCGCGCGTGACGGGTCGAGAGTGCCACCATAATAGGTATTGCGGATCATCACCAGCGCATGGGCAATGACGGCTACATCAAGGCTGTGTTCCTGGATATTCTCCGGGACGGTGTTACGCATCAACCCCCAGCGGCTGATATAGCGCATGCGGGAAAGAAAGGCGAAAAAATCGAATTGTTCAGGCTTAGCTGTTTCTTTCATCACTACACTCTTTCATACGGCTCAAACAGCCGCTTGTATTCATCCAGCGCGAACCGGTCAGTCATACCGGCAATGTAATCGCATACCACTCGCTGAAGTCCGAAACGCTCAAAACGTGACTGGTATTTCGGCGGGAGCAAGTTGGGGTTACGCAGGTACGTTTCAAACAGACGAGTAATGAAGATTTCAGCTTTTACCCGCATCTTGTCAACCTTGTAGTGACGGTACAAGTTTTGGAACAGGAAGCGCTTGAGTTCCAGATTCCGACCGGTTATATCGTCGTTGAAATGAACGACGGCACAGTTAACGCGCCGCAGGTCATCGAGTGCTGCAATGCCCATTTTTTCGAGGTTAGACGATGTGGTTATACAGATGTCGCTGATCAACAATCCGATCAAAGCGCTGATGGTCTGGTAGACAAGGCGCTTATCGTCAATTGTCGGATATTTCCGGCGCACTCCGGAGTAGACCTCGTGCCACAAATCTACCTGTTCCAACATATCCATCGTTATGTAGCCGGATTTCAGACCGTCATCGATATCGTGGTTATTATATGCTATTTCGTCGGCATAATTAATGATCTGCCCTTCAATGGAGGGGACCGTCCCCGGCATGAATTCTGCCATTATTTCGCTGGCGGCGTCATAGTGTGTTGAGTGTTTAATGATCCCCTCACGCACCTCCCACGTCAAATTCAGCCCATTAAATCCGTGATATCTCTCTTCCAGTTCGTCCACAACACGGAATGACTGCATGTTGTGCTCGAAACCGCCAAATCCCTGCATCAGTCGATTCAGGACTTCCTCTCCGGTGTGCCCGAAGGGGGTGTGCCCCAGATCATGGGATAATGCCAACGCCTCAGTCAGTTCTTCGTTTAATCGGAGCTTGCGTGCAATGGCGCGACCAATCTGTGCGACTTCTAGCGAGTGTGTCAAACGGGTACGATAATAATCTCCTTCATGATTTACGAAGACCTGCGTCTTATATTCAAGCCGTCTGAAAGCGGCACAATGAATAATGCGATCCCGGTCGCGCTCAAAAGCCGGGCGATTATCGCGATGTTCTTCAGGATGTTTACGACCTCGAGAGGCTCTGCTGGTACAGGCATAACCAGCCAGATCGCTTCGTTCGGTTGAGTCATTCATCGTTGTTCCCCGGTTGCGGAAATGGTGTGATACCGCTGCTAATTTGGTCAGTTAAGGTTAAGATAGGTTTTCTTTGAATGCCGCTTTGTACCACTCTTTTTTTTGCCCGTCACCCCGGCGATTGAAAAAACATCCGCCAGCTGCATCTTCCAAACCCCTTCCTGGTGAGTCAGTTTGAATTCACGGGTTACCGATTCAGGGGAGCCGGGGGTACCCTCCAGTCCAAGCTTGGCATATACCGTGGCTTCGGTGTATTTTTCATTCAATACCTTGAAATGTTCCATTTTCTGCCAGCAGCAGGCCGGATGAATTGCCGATTCACGCATTTTTTTCACAAATGTTTCGCGAGAGGTCTTGCCACGATGCGCCAACTGTTCAAAAAGTTCTTCATACCGCCCTCCACGCCAGATATCAAGCGTCTCGGACATGGATTTTTCGAGAGGTGACTCCGGTTCCGCTGCGCTTCCCGGTCCACTCCCCCCAAGTAACGCCACAAAAACAACACCTGCAGCAAACCAAAATTTGATGTTCATCGATCCCCCCTGGACCCTGATAAGCAGAATACGTGCGCTCACAACGTTTATTCTGCCACCCCCGATAAACGGGATTAGTACGTTAAAAAGCAGGAAAGAAGTTCTTAATTGTTAATGATGAGAGCATCGTAAAGTAAATGCCATTGGCACGCAACTTCAAAAACAATATGTAAGCATCCTTTATCCGGTATTTGATAATAGACGATAATTAAAGTAGTATGTCACTTCAGCGTTGGTAAATGGGGGACATTATGGCGTGCCGGGAAGAAAAACTTCGTAAGGTCATCGATCTTGGATTTGAAATTTCACAGATCAAAGACATTGATCTTCTCTTGGAGAAAGTTCTGTTCGAAGCGCGTGGTTTTACCGACTGCGACGCCGGTTCGATCTATGTCCGCGAGAAAGATACGCTGAAATTCAGCTATGCCCAGAACGACACCATGCAGCGGCAACTTCCGCCGGGCAGAAAGCTCCCCTACTCTACCTTCAGCATACCGATCAGCAACAGTTCAATCGCCGGGTATGTCGCCTCCAACGGCTCTATCCTGAACATTTCGGATGTATATGAAGTCGGTGGCCGCTACCCGTTTTCTTTTAACAGGTCATATGACGTTCTTACCGGATACCGTACCTGCTCCATGCTGACCATTCCGTTGCAAAACTATCGCGGAGAGACTATCGGAGTCCTGCAACTGATCAACGCGATGGACAACCAGGGCGAAACAATCCCGTTTGCTCACGAAGACGAAGAAATTATTTTATACTTTGCCAACAATGCCGCAAATGCCATCGAACGAGCCAAGATGACCCGAGAAATCATTCTGCGCATGAACAAAATGGCCGAATTGCGCGATCCCAAAGAAACCGGCCCGCACGTCAACCGCGTTGCCGCCTACTCGGTGGCCCTCTACGAAGCCTGGGCCTTCAAAAACAAGGTTCCGCAACCGGAAATCGATCGGAATCGCGATGTCTTGCGTATGTCTGCCATGCTGCACGATGTGGGAAAGGTTGCCATTTCCGATAATATTCTGAAGAAACCGGGTCGTTTTACCCCGGAAGAATTTCAGGTCATGAAGATGCATACCCTTTTCGGCGCCAATCTGTTTGCCGATATATATTCGGATTTTGATGAATCTGCTGCCATAGTCGCGATCAGCCACCACGAACATTGGGATGGTAACGGCTATCCCGGTCATATCGATCCACTGACACAAAAGGCGCTGCCGGGCTTCGAAAAGGATGACGGCCTGGCCATGGGAAAGCGCGGTGAAGAAATACCCTTTTTCGGGAGAGTCGTTGCTCTGGCCGACGTGTACGACGCTCTTTCCTGCAAGCGCTGCTATAAAGAGGCCTGGGACGAAAACGAAGTATTGGAAAACATTCGCGGAGAGGCGGGAAAGCAGTTCGATCCTGAACTGGTGGAGGTATTTCTGGAAAACATCGACACATTCCGCCAGATAGAGAATCTCTATCCCGAACATAACGAATAACCTGCATTATCCAATCAAGAGACGGTGAGACACAGGGCATCCTCTACGGCAAGGTTCGCATCACCCTGTGTCTCACCGTCTTTACGCTTGATCTCGATTAGAGCGTTCTTCCATCCGCCTCAGCAAACAGCCGCAACTTTTGCATCATTAGCTCGAATTTAGCCGGTTTCAGTGACTGAGCCCCATCAGATGAGGCGTGTTCCGGATCCGGGTGCACCTCCACGATCAATCCGTCAGCCCCCGCTGCCACAGCCGCGTAACACATTGGAGCCACATAATGATGATTTCCGGTACCGTGAGACGGATCAATGACAACGGGTAGATGAGTTTTTTCTTTCAGAACCGGAATCGCCGACAGATCGAGGGTATTTCGAGTTGCCGTTTCAAAGGTGCGAATACCTCGTTCGCAGAGGATCACGGACTGGTTACCTTCGCTCATGATATATTCGGCGCTCATCAGGAGTTCCTGAATTGTCATCGCCATGCCGCGTTTCAGCAGCACCGGCTTGCGAAGCTGGCCAACTTTTTTGAGCAGTGCAAAATTTTGCGAGTTCCGGGCACCAATCTGCAGGATATCGGCATACGCTGCCACCATGTCAGCAGTTTCCGGATTGATAACCTCCGTCACAAAAGGGAGCCCGGTCAGATCGCGAGCCTTGGCCAGCAGTTTCAGCCCCTCTTCTTCAAGTCCCTGGAACGAATAGGGTGAGGTGCGCGGTTTGAATGCCCCGCCGCGCAGAATATGGGCTCCTGCTTTTTTCACGGCGATGGCGGATTCAATAATCTGCTCTTCACTCTCCACAGAGCACGGGCCTGCCATGATGACAACCTGCGAACCACCAATAACAACATCGTCACTGATCCGTACCACGCTCGACTCCTTCTTGACCTCAATTGAAGCCAGCTTGTACGGCTGCAGGATCGGAACAACATTTTCCACGCCATGCAGAGTTTCCAGCGCCTGCAACGCCGACTTGCCGCGCTCGTCTCCGATTGCCCCGATTACATCGCGCGTCGTACCATGAATGACATGCGGCGTGTACCCCAATTCCTTGATACGCCTGAGAACCTCGTCCTTGTCTTTCTTTGCAGCTCCAGCCTTCATTACAATAATCATTTCCTGATCCTTTCCCACAAAAAGTAAGAGCCGGAAGTTACCCCCCGGCCCTGGCTGTACTAAAAACGGACAGCAAAAAACCGGGGAGACTTTCGTCTGCCCCGGTTTGTGGTTTTGTGTGATAGCTTCTTGGCTTACACCTCTACCCGGGCAGACGGCCTGAAATAAAAGCCGAACCAAAAGTAAAAACTGAAAGCGATATAGAAGCGGTTAGAATTCATAGGTGCACTTAATCATAGGGACATCTTTATTGTCAAGCGCAAATCACGCCGTTAACTCATCAACGACTGTAACCAATTTCGGCAGATCAGGCTTTGTAAGGATGCAGTTAGCCCCCAGTCCGATCCATTTGCGTTTATTATCCTCGGAAGCAAGTGATGAAAAGATCGCCACGGGAAGTTCTTTCAGAGAGTCTTCCTTGCGAACGAGTGAGGTGAGGTGCAGGCCATCCATCTGGGGCATTTCAACATCTGTAATCATCATGCTTATATGATCCTGGAATACCCCCCCTTCTTGAGCTACTTTCTGCATGGTCTGCTGAATAATATTCCAGGCTTCGGAACCGTTTTCGGCTTCGACAACCGTGTAGCCGGCCGAGCGGAGACTGCTGCAGAGTGTCTTGCGTATAAAGAGTGAATCATCGGCGACCAGAATCGTTTTCTGCGCACGTTCGGGATTTGTTTCCGAGCGTCCCATCATCTCACTATCAAGCGGTTTAAGAGCGCTTTCGGAACAGAGCTCCGCAACTATCTTCTCAAAATCAAGCACCAGAATAATCCGGTCATCCATTTTGACAAGACCGGTTACCTCATCGCTATGAACAGCCGCTGAAGGTGGCTCAACGTTCTTCCAGGAAATTCGGTAAATCCGGGAAACGGAATGAACCAGTACCCCCACCATAAGATTATTGAACTCGAGGACTACGACCCGGTCCGCCACCAGATCTCCGGTGGATTTATTGAGTACCGTCGCAAGATTAATAATGGTGATAACCTTGTCACGAAGCTTGATCATCCCTTCGACACCCGGCTTGGCATTAACGACCCGTGACATTTGCGGCAAACGGATTATCTCACGAACTTTAGCGACATTGACACCGTAGTGGCAGGGAACTACTATGTTATTCCAGTCGACTTCGTCGATTCGGAACTCGACTATTTCAAGTTCATTGGTATCGCTCTCAAGAAGTATTTTGCTCTGCTGCATAAAATGATCACCTTTCGTAGTGCAATTCTTGCGAGTGTAACTCGTTTCTATATAAAATATTGTTCGCTGTCAAAATAATATGTAATACTTTTCCGGATGCTGGATGACTCCCGGCCGAACTTGACTCTCCACAAAGCCTGTGTTAGCTTTTTCCGTAGATGGTTTACTATGAGGTACGTAATGTTTTTCCCACCACGCGATACATTTTATGCACTTGCCGAAAAGGGCAACTTGATCCCGGTCTACCGGGAAATCATGGCAGACATGGATACTCCGGTCTCCGCTTTCAGAAAACTTGACGATGGCCGTTTTTCATACCTCCTTGAAAGCATTGAAGGGGGAGAAAAATGGGGGCGTTACAGCTTTCTCGGTTCCAGTCCGTCACTGATCGTCCGCTCCAAGGGAAACGTGGTCGAGACCATCGAGAACGACGTCACGACCACAGTCACTGCCGATGACCCGCTGGCGTGCATCCGTGATCTGCTGGCTCGCTTTTCACCTGTTGAGGTGGAAGGTCTGCCGCGCTTCTTCGGCGGCGCGGTCGGCTACCTGGGATACGACATGGTGCGCCATTTTGAACATCTCCCCACGGACAAACCGGCGCTGATAGATGCCTATGACTCCTATTTCCTGATCACCGACACGATCGTCATCTTCGACAACATGCGCCAAAAGATCAAGGTGGTCTCCAACGCCCATCTGAACGCTGAAACAACGCCGGAACAGGCCTATGACGAGGCAACGAAAAAGATTGAAACCATCGTCCAGAGGTTGCGGTCTCCTCTGCCGACTGAAACAAAAATGCCCGCCGACAGGCAGATTGAACTTACGTCCAATATGACCCGCGAAAATTACGAGGCCGCCGTAGAAAAGGCAAAAGAGTACGTGCGGGCAGGCGACATCATCCAGGTCGTTCCGTCCCAGCGTTTCAGCGGCAAGCTATCGGCAGATCCGTTTGATATCTACCGCGTAATGCGAACTCTCAACCCGTCCCCCTACATGTTCTTTCTGCGCCTGGACGATACGATCATCACCGGAGCATCGCCGGAGGTAATGGTGCGCAAGGAAGGAAAACTGGTTGAGTTGCGCCCCATTGCCGGCACCCGCCCCCGTGGCGCAACACACGGAGGAGGACGCACGACTGGCCGAGGAATTGCTTGGAGATCCCAAGGAACGGGCCGAACACGTCATGCTGGTGGACCTGGGCAGAAATGATCTGGGCAGGGTCTGCGCAACCGGTACGGTTAATGTAACCGAACTGATGATTATCGAACGGTACTCCCACGTCATGCATATCGTTTCCAACGTACAGGGGGAACTTGAAGACAACCGCGACGCCTTCGACCTCGTACGGGCCACCTTCCCGGCAGGCACTCTTTCCGGGGCTCCCAAGGTCAGGGCCATGCAGATCATCGACGAACTTGAACCGGTACGCCGCGAGATCTATGGCGGTGCTGTTGGCTATTTTTCCTTTTCAGGCAACATGGACCTGGCTATCACCATCCGTACCCTGGTCATCAAGGACGGCATGGTACATCTGCAAGCCGGTGGGGGAGTCGTTGCCGACTCCGATCCTGCGGCAGAGTGGCATGAGACGGTCAACAAGGCAATGGCGGCGCGGCGGGCCATTGAGATCGCCGAGAAAGGGCTGGAATAAATGCTTTTAATGATCGATAATTACGATTCGTTCACCTTCAACATCGTCCAGTATTTCGGACAACTGGGTGAAACCGTTCAGGTACATCGCAATGACAAAATATCACTGGCGGAGATAGAAGCCCTGAACCCGAAACGCCTTGTCATTTCTCCCGGTCCCTGTTCTCCGGAAGAGGCGGGTATTTCCGTTGAAGCCATCAAATATTTTGCCGGGAAAATTCCGATTCTGGGAGTCTGTCTCGGTCACCAAGCAATCGGATACGCCTTTGGCGGTACGGTGCACCGGAGTGTATCTCTCATGCACGGCAAAACCTCACCCATTCTTCATAACGGAAAGGAATTATTTGCAGGACTTCCGAACCCTTTTATGGCCACCCGATACCATTCCCTGATTGTTGACCGCCCTACCCTCCCTGACTGTCTGGAGGTTACGGCCTGGGTTGAAAATGGTGAAATCATGGGTTTACGGCACACGGAACTGCCGATCTGGGGAGTTCAGTTTCATCCCGAGTCGATCCTGACCGAGGGGGGAATGGATTTACTGAGAAATTTTCTAGCAATAAGTGCCGGTTGATACCCGCACCCATCTCCTCAAACGGTCCGGATTACTACCAATTTTTCCGTTGACTTTTCTCGGCAGGAATTGTTAAAGTAACAGTTTCATTCAGCACAAATTCAGGAGGAAGAAGTATGAAGTGTCAGACCGTACTTGCAGGTACCGAGTGTACCTTTTGGGGAAAACAGGGGTGTATATTTCCTGATGGTTCCTGTCAGACTATTGCCGAAAATTGTGAAGGGTGCGAACGCATTGTGACCGGAAGCATCGGTCAGGTCTGCAGCGCATATCCCGCACCAGCAAAAAAATGGATCGGCGGCATCTGCAACTTTGCCTCCCATGTAAAAGTTGATCTCTCGATTGCTGAGCTTAAGGTCAACCCGCTCAAGGCCTCCAAAAAAGCTGCCGGCGCCAAGAAGAAAAAATAGTTTTCGGTTTCAGTATTGTCTTGATCAGAAGGGGGAATTTCATTCCCCCTTTTTTTATGTATGGAGGTATCCATATGTCGTTTACCACTCTCACCTGTCCCTCCTGCGGCTCCCCGGTAAAACAGTATCGCAATCCGTTTCCGACTGTAGACATTATTATAGAGTTGGATGGCGGCATAGTCCTGATTGATCGAAGGAATGAACCTTTTGGTTGGGCATTGCCGGGAGGCTTTGTAGACTATGGAGAATCGCTGGAGTCTGCGGCTGTTCGGGAGGCACGCGAAGAAACATCGCTGGAGATTTCAAACCTGCGGTTATTGGGATGTTATTCCGATCCGTCACGTGACAGCCGTATGCATACCATTTCAACGGTGTTTATTGCAACTGCAGAGGGAATCCCCCGAGCCGCCGACGACGCTCTGAAACTGGCCATCTTCACACTTGATTCTCTGCCGGAGAGGCTCTGTTTCGACCATGCCCGTATCCTTGCCGATTATGCCGCAACATATACGAACGATCACCCCACCCGTCGACGTAACGCCGTATAATCACAAATACGTCAGGCGTGCGACGGGACGAAGCGCAGTGTGGGGACGGCGGCTATCAAGCCGCTTTCAAAACATTTGGTATAGTAGAGCATCAAACCGGCTTGCTCACGTTCGCCGAGCTGATACGAGATGTTATCGCGCCAATACGCCAGCAGCCGGTCACGCCCCATCCAGCCGGCCTCTTTCGCACATGCCGCAATCTGTTCCAGGCGCCCGGGTGCAAGCTCTTTGGCCTGAATCAACTGCCGGGCAAGATTCTGAACATCCACCCCCTCGGAAACCTCATTACGGCAGAGCCAGAGAGCAAAGACAAACGGGTAGCCGGTCCATGACCGCCACATTTCACCGAGATCGTACACGAACAGATCAGATCGTTCCAAAGAGGTCCGCAGCGCGGAATCACCGATAAGCAGCAGTGCTGATGAATCATCACCGGCAATAGTAGCGCCCGGCTTTGCCACTTCATAGGTACATGTGCAGCCGAAACGTTGGCCGAGCAGGATCTTGAGCAGGTTTACGGAGGTAGCGGATTCGGAGCTAAGCATGATTTTCCGGCCATCAAGTGCCTCAACAGGCGCTTTGGAAAAGAGCAGCACACTTGCCACCGCGCCAAGACTTGAAATTGAAAGGTGCGGCAAGATCCGGTAGCGTTCCGGGTGGTGGGCATACTCGATTGAGGATGAAGGACATACATCAATTTCACCCGCAAGCAGCATCCCGTTTAGCCTGGCCGGAACGCCAGCAACAAATTCATACTCGGAACATGAAAACTGCTCGCGCAGGACATGAAAGAGCGGGGTACAATTTGCGTACTCTATCTGGCCGATTCTCAGCATCAGCGGGTAGCCGAGTACAGTTTATCGGCATCACCCTCTACTACACGGATTCCTTCACGCTCCAGGAGCTCTCCGGTCGCCTGCCAATAGAGGGTCAGCGCATTGGCATACCCGACAACAGCGTTTATCTGATTGCTCCTGGAAACGGCAAGATCATTTTCGACGTCCAGAACATCCTTGGTAGTTGCCAGACCAACCTCATTTTTACGCATAAACGCACGCAGGCGCTCTTCTGCAAACGCGGTCCCGCGATCAGCAACCTCAATCTGCTTGTAGCCTGCTACAACGCCGCGAACAGCCGCCTTGACTTCTTTTGCCGAGTTTTCTTCCAGGCTGCGCAACTGCAGGGAGGTCTGCTCCGTTTTCAGCCTGCTTTTGCGGTAATCGTTTTCGGCCGCACCGTTCCCAAGCGGATAACTGAAATTGAGTCCTACGCTCCAGACCGGGTAATCAAAGGCGAGTACCTGGTTTATGTTCCGTTGGTAGGAGCTATCGAGGCCGGATACCTGGGCTGAGGCTACTAACGAAAGATCGGGGCGGATCTTTTGGCTTAAATTTCTGGTTTGAAGTTCATTAAGCTCCAGATTGCGTTTTTGCTCTCGAATGTCGGGACGATTTAACAACGCTTTCTGGATCGCCTCACTCTCGACTACAACAACCAGGTCGCGAGGCGGCAGATCAACCGTCAACAGATCACTCGCCTTGTCTTCTATCTGCAGGAGCAGGCGGAGAACATCTACCTGATTACTCACTGCCAGCTCTGCGTCATTAAGTTCCTTCTCGCGGGTCACTGCGCCAAATTCAGCGTTAAGTATTTCCATTGCCGGCAGGATGCCGGCCTTGACACGTGCTTTTGTTTCGGAAAGAATCTTTTGCGCCAGTTCCAGCGAAACCTTTTTTACGTTTCGGTCCTCCCGCAGGCTGTAAAGTTTGAAGTATTCCGTGCGGACCTGGGCCACGGTAGACAGCAACCGGGAATTGAAGTGTTCGAGTGCGGCAAATTTTGAGTAGCGGGATACATTAATCGCAATCTCGGTCGCCTCACGGCCGACATTTTTCAATAAAGGCTGACTGATGCTGACCCCGAGTCCGGTCTGCCAACTGTTTGAGAGGGAAACAAAATTGCTGTTGGTGTACCCGTTATTGAAAGAAACGGCGGCGGTACCACCGGTCCAGAACTGTTGGCTGAGAGAAGAATTAAGGGCCAGGGTCTGCGATTTGACGGTGGTACCGAAGGTATTGACCGAATTGATAGTAGAATCGGTGTAGCTGGTTTGGAGGTTAAGAAGAGGATCATATATGGAGCGGTTACGGTTAATATCAGCCTCGAACTGGGCTGGGTTGTAAAGTTCAGCGCGAACATCCAGATTTTTCTCGACGGCCATGCGAATGGCCTCGTTGAGAGTCAGCGGACGCGGAGCTTCAGAAGAAAAACCCGAGACAGGAAGGATGAGCATCGCGAATGAAAGTAATATCGGCAAACGCACGGTTAGATTCCTTTTAAAAAAACAGGGCGAGATCATACATGACCCCGCCCTTATACCATATCTTATGTCACAAATTAATCTCTGTTTTCGATGTATTCAGCATAATCATCGGCTGACAGAAGATTTTTCAGTTCTTCAGGATCGTCAAGCGAGACTTCAATAAGCCAGGCACCATCATACGGATCATCGTTGAGCAGCTCCGGATTATCCAACACTTCGTGATTGACGCTCCGTACAGTCCCGCTAAAGGGCGCATAGAGTGACGCGACCGTCTTTTGGGCTTCAATTGAGCCAATTGAATCATCCTGCTCTATTTCATCTCCTTCATCAGGCAATTCCACGCTGCTGACTGTGCCAAGTTCCTCCTGAGCAAAGTCGGTAATGCCAATAACTGCAGAACCGTTTTCAACCCTGACCCAGATATGCTCTTTGGAATATTTCAGTTCATCAGGAAAATCCATGACAGCTACTCCAGCACGATTCGTTCAAGGAAAGATGTGTCAATATCGCCTTCGATAAAATCCTTATGAGCCATGATTCGTTTGTGAAAGAAGATGGTCGTTTTGATCCCTTCAATCCGGAATTCATCAAGCGCACGTGCCATCCGTTTAATTGCTTCTTCACGAGTATCGGCATGAACAATCAACTTACCGATCAGTGAATCATAATTAGGCACAACGGTATACTGGTCATACACAAAAGAATCGACACGGACACCGAAGCCTCCTGGTGGATGATATGCCGTGATTTTACCGGGACAGGGGGTGAATTTGAAAGGATCTTCCGCATTGATGCGACACTCGATTGCGTGCCCCCTGATTTGGATGTCTTCCTGTTTGAATCGTAGCGGAATTCCTGCAGCTGAACGGATCTGCTCCCGCACCAGATCAACACCGGTAACCATTTCGGTCACCGGATGCTCAACCTGTATACGGGTATTCATCTCCATGAAGTAGAAATTATTTTGTTTATCCACCAAGAATTCAACAGTACCTGCACTGTTGTACCCTACGGCAGCAGCGGCCCTGACGGCAGCTTCGCCCATTGCCTTACGAATTTCAGGCGTGACGACCGTAGATGGAGCCTCTTCGATCAACTTCTGATGACGACGCTGTATTGAGCAGTCGCGTTCCCCAAGATGAATCACATTGCCATGCTTGTCACCAAGAATCTGGATCTCAACGTGACGAGGCTTTTCGCAGTATCGTTCAATATAGACTTCGGGATTGCCGAACCCGGATTGGGCCTCTGCACGAGCGGTTGCAAACGCGTTTGGCAAGTGCGGCCTGAGAATGAACAATTTTCATGCCGCGTCCGCCGCCGCCTGCGGTGGCCTTGATGATAACCGGGAACCCGATTTCCTTCGCGACTTTGACGGCTTCTTCAACAGAATGAACACCCTCTTTGGTACCGGGCAGAATCGGCACACCCTGCTTGATAACCGCCTGACGGGCACTGATTTTGTCACCCATGATACGCATACTTTCGGCAGTCGGGCCGATAAAAGTAATGCCGCAGTTTTCACATACCTCGGCAAATTTGGCGTTTTCCGACAGAAAGCCGTAGCCGGGATGAATCGCCTCGGCATCGGTCAATTCAGCGGCGCTGATGATGGCATTGATATTGAGATAACTCAGGGCGCTGGGAGCCGGGCCGATGCAGACGCTCTCGTCGGCCAGCTTGACATGCAGAGAATGGATGTCGGCCTGGGAATAGACCGCCACCGTCTTGATACCCAGCTCCTTGCAAGCCCTGATAATCCTGACGGCGATCTCACCGCGATTGGCAATAAGTACTTTATGAAACATGAAGGCGAACCCCGCTCTGGAATGGAATTAAAGTTTCTGGATTACAAACAGTGGATCACCGAATTCTACCGCCTGAGCGTTTTCTTTGCAAATCTTTACGATCTTGCATTTACATTCGGCCTCAATCTCATTCATCAACTTCATTGCCTCTACGATACAAAGTACCTGCCCTTTTTCTACAACCTGACCGACGGTAACGTACGGAGCCTCCTCAGGACCAGGGGCCGCGTAAAACGTACCGACAATCGGAGAATTGACCGTATCGCCGACTTCAGCCGCCGGAGAAGCCGAGGCAGCCGGAGCAGCCGGTGCTGCCGCAGCGGCCGGAGCCTGCTGATAGCCGGGGTGTGCATACTGCTGAACCGCTGGTGCGGCAACCGTAATATATTCAGGTTTATGACCGCGCTTGATGATTATTTTCTCGTCAGAATTATCCATTTCGAATTCAGTGATGTCTGTTTCCGTCACAAGCTTTATCAGCAGTTTCAAGTCTTTGATATCCATTTCAATTCGTCTCCTTTTACCTACAATCTGATAGTGGTACATCTGAAATAGCGTGAGCGTCACTCACACATCTAACCCTGATAAACCGGATAACCGTTTGCCACATTATTTTCTGCCAGAAATTTGTAACTTACTACAGAACCAGTAATTGCTTATCCGCACTGGTAAGAACACGGCACCCATCACCGGTCACAACCACGGTGTCCTCAATCCTTACACCCCCGAAGCCGGGGATATAGATGCCTGGCTCAATCGTAATGACCATCCCCTCTTCCAGCACCGCAGTACTGCGCGGAGACAGCGTCGGCATTTCGTGAATTTCCAGACCGATGCCATGTCCCAATCCGTGCCCGAAATATTCACCATACCCTTTATCACGAATATAAGCGCGGGCAACCTCATCCAGATCCTTGCAGCTGATCCCCGGCCTGACGGCTTCAATGGCACGGTCATGAGCCGTCCTGACAACCGAGTGAATTTCGCGAGCACGACTTTCGGGCTTTCCGCAGGCAACCGTAACCGTTTCATCGGAATGATAGCCGTCTTTTAACGCGCCAAAATCAATTGTCACCAGTTCACCTGACTGAATGATCTTGTCACTGGCCCTGCCATGCGGCATGGCACCCCGTTCCCCGGAGGCGACGATAAAATCGAACGCCTTACCATCAGCACCACGTCGCAGCATCTCAAGTTCAAGTGCCACGGCAATGTCGACTTCTCTCACGCCCGGCTTGATATTCCCCAGAACCACAGCAAGAGCATGTGACGAAAGCGTAGCAACCAAGCTGAGCTGTTCAATTTCGGCTGCGTCTTTACAGGCGCGGATTTCATCGAGATTTGAACCAAGTTCAACCAGTTCGATTTTGGACAACATTTCGGACATCCGCCGAAAGGCGCTGACAGTTGTATGAGCCGCCTCGAAGCCAATCCGGTCAAGCCCATATTCAAGCGCTAAAGCAGCTATCGTGTCAATACGAATCGCGCCGCATTCCCTTACTTCCGCTCCCTGAACTTCTTTAGCGGCCTGAGCGGTGTAACGCGAGTCGCACAAAAACCATGCGTGATCCTGCGATATCAGCAAGGCCCCTTCGGTGCCGCTGAAACCGCACAGATACCGAATATTCCTTAAATCAGTGAACAAAACAGCTTTGAGAGAATATTCTTCAAAAAACTGCTTCAGACGAGAGCGCCTGTTTTTTAGCATAAATGAAACCCTGACTACAAACTGTTTTTACTTCACGCGTCAAAACTGGTGAGTTTAACGTCAAGATACCTGCTTATTGATTTTTAACGTAATTAAATAATGCCCGCAGACCAAGCAGATAGCTGTCAAGACCAAATCCGCAGATCTGGCCAATCGCAACCGGAGCAATCATGCTTGTATGGCGGAACGTTTCCCGGCGGTGGATATTGGAGAGGTGTACTTCAACACATGGAAGTCCTACCGCCGACAGGGCATCGCACATTGCAATACTGGTGTGGGTATATGCAGCCGGATTGACCAATATGCCGTTATGGGACCGGGCAGCATTGTGGATGGCATCAATCAGTTCGCCCTCTGTGTTGGACTGAAAAAAAGAAAGTTCGCACTTCAACTCCACAGACAATTCTTCCAGCGAAGCATTGATATCCGCAAGTGTTTGACTTCCGTAGATTGCCGGTTCGCGTGTGCCAAGCAGATTTAGATTTGGGCCATGCAGCACCAGAAATTTCATAGTCATGAAAGCTCCTGTAATACTTCAAACGACTTGAGCTTGAGCATATAACGCCCTTTGCCGATATTGCCGTCACGGTTCAGTATAAGAGCAGCAAAAAGATCATCATTTAACACCCTGACAACAATGCAGGTTCGGGCGGTTGAAATGGAAACCTCTTCAAGATCACCCATCCTAATGACGTCAACAGCTCGTTTTATTTCTTTCAGGACGGTTGCATACTCAACCGAAAGGAGTTGTATATCGAACTCCGACTGCGCAACAGTGGCTTCATCAATCGGGATACCGTCATAGGCCATGATAATTGCAGCCAATGATCCATCAACGCTTTGGACAATTGTGTTCAGTACGTCTCTTAGCGACATGATTTAATTCTCCTGATGTTTTCAAGCCACCCGTCAAGCGTGGGAAGCGCATTGTCCGCAACCCCCTTTGGAGGTACCACAGGAGTGGGAATTTCATCCTCGTGCGGGAAGACGTCTGTACCGGGGTGTTGACTTTCAAACGCAGATATTTCTGCAGACAGGGACGGTGCCTCCGGCTCGGTTTCCTGAAAAGATGCTTCAGGTGGCATACTGGAGACGGGCTCATCCTCGGCTTCGTATGCATGAGCAGCTTCCACCGGACCGGGCTCCAGCGCCCCAAGCTCGACTATCCGTTTGGCAGTTATTCGATCTGCCGGGTTATCGGCCAGAATGGCACGATATATTTCAAGCGCTTTATGGATAAATCCCTGTCTGACATACAGTTCGGCCAGGGTGCCGGTTGAGAGAGGGTCATGCTGTTGTGCCGTAACGGTATCCGCCTCGGAAAGTGGCGGCTGGAACTGGAGTCCCGACTCCGGTTGACCTTCTTCAAGAATTTCGTTTTCTTCCAGTATCTCCAGATCTTCGATAATCTCGTCATCGTCATCATACGGTTCAAGGAGTGGCTCTGTTACCTCCGCTGAGCGTCCAAGAGATTCCAGCTCGATCCGACACTCCACATCGTCAGGCGCAAACTCCAACGCGGTCCTGAACGCCTGACAGGCGGCATCCTGATTTCCCGCTTCAACGAGGAGACGCCCCAACAACTTTTGGGACGACACATCCTCGGGCAATGCCTCGACAACCAGCCGTAACGCTGCAAAAGCCTCATCATTCAGTCCCTTGGCATGACACGCCAGAGAAAGAGCTCTTTGGCCAGACAGGTAGCGGGGATGCTTCTTTACACCCTGACGAGCGACATGAAGGGCATCATCGACCAATCCTACCTTGAGATACACCTCTGACAGTCGGGCGAAGCACAACGAGTCTGGTGATTTTGCAAGCTGTTCTTCAAGGTTTTTGATATCCGTCCAGAATGAAGCTGATTCCTGCATGGTCACGCCTCCAGCCCGCTCAGTTTGAGCAGCTCTTCAGGAGTATGGTGCGACATGGCATACTTGCCGATGCCCTGGTTACAAATAAACGTAATGCTTCCGCTTTTGGACTTTTTATCGGCAGCAATGGCATTCAATAGCAGCTGACGGTCATAGTGCGGAATACCAATCGGAAGTCCGCAACGGGCAATAAGAGCGCATATTCTTAACACATCATCCTGGCGGCAGAGGCCCTCAGCAGCCGAGATCCTGGCTGCCAGCACCATTCCAATTGCAACCGCCTCACCATGCACGAGACCGCGATAGCCGGAGAGAGCTTCAAAGGCATGCCCGAGAGTGTGGCCGTAATTCAGGATGGCACGCAAACCAGCTTCCTTTTCGTCCAGTTCAACAACCTGTGCCTTTAATTGACAGGAACGATGGATGACTTCTATCAGGACATCCGGCTCCATAGCCAGAATCGCCGCACTGTTTGCTTCTACAAACTCAAAAAAAGGACGGTCGATAACCACCCCGTATTTAATAACCTCGGCGAGTCCGGCTCGGAACTGACGCTGATCGAGAGTTGCAAGAGTTGCAACATCAATCAACACCAAGCGGGGTTGATAAAAAGCGCCGATCAGATTCTTACCTTTTGGGTGATCGATGCCTGTTTTACCGCCGACACTGCTGTCCACCTGGGCTAAGAGCGTTGTCGGCACCTGAACAAAGGGGATACCCCTCAACCATGTTGCAGCGGCATAACCGGCCACGTCCCCCACAACACCACCACCGAGCGCAACCACGAAAGAACTGCGATCAACGCCGGCAGCAAGAAGATCATCATAGAGCTGATTCAGTGTCGTACTGTTCTTGTATTCTTCGCCGTCCGGAATTTCTATCGAGCGAGACGCTGAAACCGGCGGTCTCCAGAGACTCCTGCACTGCCGCACCGTACAATGCAGCAACGGTCGGGTTTGAAATAACCGCAGCCATCCCCTTCAGTCCAACGGTCCGGCACCGCTGGCCAAGCGAAGCAAGAGCACCCCGTTCGATGACGATTTCGTAGCTGTTTTCAGCAAGATTTACGGTCAGCACACTCACTCAGAAAACCCCTTCAAACGGCATAGAATCTCTGCCGCGACATCTTCCACGGATTTCCCATCCGTGTCAATTCTAATATCAGCGTCGGCATAAAATTGTTCACGTTCATTCATCAGCGTTGTTGCGCGCTGCGCGGCATTGTCACCTGCCATAAGAGGGCGGTCACTGCACCCATGCAGACGAGCCAATACCTGTTCAAGCGTCACCTTCAGGTTGATGATCACCCCACGGCTACGCATCAGCGTTCGATTCTGCGCAGAGATAACCGCGCCGCCGCCGGTGGCAAGCACACTCCCCTCCCCCGATGACAGAACCTGCTCCAACTGAGCGCCTTCCAGTGCACGAAACGCCTGTTCACCGTCACGGGCAAAGATCTCGTTGATTGAGCATCCCGCCGCCGCTACGATCTCGGCATCCAGATCGATAAACCGGCAACCAAGCCGCTCCGCCAGAATCTTGCCGACGGAACTTTTACCGCTTCCCATGAAACCGGTCAGGAACAGCATCTTTTCAGGCATTGCGGACCTGCTCCCGATATCCTTCCAGATTGCGCCGGATTTCAACGATCGAATCGCCGCCGAATTTTTCCAGCAGAGCATTGGCAATTTCTATCGCCACGACCGCTTCCGCTACTACCAGGGCCGCAGGCACGGCGCAGGTGTCAGAACGCTCGACGGTTGCCTCAAACGGCTCATGCGTCCGCATATCGACCGAACGGAGCGGCGAATAGAGCGTTGGAATCGGCTTCATGGCAGCACGCACGACAATCGGCTCACCATTTGACATCCCACCTTCAATGCCACCGGCATTATTGCTGTTGCGTCGATAGCCATCCTGATAAAATATTTCATCATGCACGCGGGAACCGGGTCTGCGGGCCGCATCAAAACCGATTCCCACTTCAACCCCCTTGATGGCCTGAATGCTCATCAGCGCCATGGCCAGACGCGCATCCAGCTTGCGGTCCCACTGCACATAACTTCCGAGGCCTGGAGGAACACCGATCACCTGCACCTCAACAACCCCCCCCAACGTGTCGCCACCGGACTTGGCGGCATCGATAGCCCGCTTCATATCGGCTTCTGCCGCCGGATCGCAGCAAAACGTTTCCGAGGTTGCCGCGCGTTGCCACAGGGTTTCCAACGGCTCTTGCGGAGTATCTGCGCAGACGCCCCCAAGTTCTGTGACAAAGCCCCCTACCCTGATGTCAAACTCGGCCAGCAGCGCTTTCGCCACTCCACCGACAGCAACACGAATCGCCGTTTCACGCGCGCTGGAGCGTTCCAGCACGTTACGCGCATCGTTCAGGTTATACTTCATAACACCGGAGAGATCTGCATGACCGGGACGCGGACGAGTTACCGCGATAGAGTCATCACGATATTCAGGAAGCGACGACATCTTCTCGGACCAGTTTTCCCAGTCACGATTCTTCACCACCAGTGTCAGCGGAGATCCGATCGTCTCTCCCCAGCGCACACCGGAAAGCAGTTGGACGGTATCCTTCTCGATTTTCATCCGGTCACCACGGCCATACCCCTGCTGACGCCGGGCCAGATCATGGTTCAGTGTCTCGACAGAAACATGTATGCCGGCCGGAATCCCTTCAATAATTGCACTCAACTGAGGTCCGTGCGACTCACCAGCCGTCAGGTAACGAAAAATGCTCACAAAAAAACCTCCGCAGATGATTCAAAACGGAGGCAAAGTAGCATTTATGATGCGATTACGGCAAGATAAAAGAGGCAATGTCAGTAGTACTCTTCCTGATATGCAGGTACTTCATCCAAAAATCCGGATCGCGCTGCAGCGTGTTTAAGGGCTATATCAACATCTAAAATCAATCGTTCGCGGTCTTTGGGGTAGCTGCCGGCCAGATTGAGAAAATTGGAGACATGATTTGAACGGAGAATGGTTTTGACAGGGTGCAGATGGCTCAGCATTTCACGCGCCTCCACCATCAGTTCGCGACGGGTACATTGCTGGAGCGAGCGTATGAAGTCGTCATTATGGCGGTGAAACATCGTCAAAAGCGAGAAGTATTCCGGATTCACGCGGTTAACCCATTCTGCGGTCGCACGTGCGTGCTGCAAACTTCTGTCACGCCCGGCCAAACCGAGTATGGCAGTTACCGACAATTTCATGCCGGCCTCGCGGGCCGTGAGCGCCAGATCTCCCATCCGTTCCGGACGCAAACCCCTTGTTGACGGCCAGCAGCGTGGCATCATCGCCCGACTCCAGGCCGAAGTAGAGAATCTTCAGCCGCTTGGCGCGCAGCAGCGCCAATTGCTCCGCACTCTTGGTCGTCAGGCTGTTAGGAGAAGCGTAGGAGGAAACTCGTGTCAGGCCGGGAAACGTTGCCGCAAGGGCGTCAAGAATAGTGCAGAGGTCATCGTACGGGTACACCAGCGCATCACCGTCGGCCAGAAAAACCCGGTCGATACGGGGGTGATACTGCGCCGGAATCCCGGCAATTTCTGCCAGGATTTCGTGTAGCGGGCGAATACGAAAGTTTTTCCCTTTGTACATGCCGCAAAAGCGGCATTGATTCTGGGAACAACCGATTGTAATCTGAAATATCAGGCTGCGTGCTTCGCTGGGGGGACGAAAGAGTGGTTCAATGTAGCGAGGCATGGGCGCATTACCTCTTCATGCTTAAAATTTGATGTCCAGACCGATGCCGAGGGATTGCGGCGCTGTCGTTCTGGGGTCGCCGCTACGTTGCTGGTCAGGAGTTACCGTGAGGTATTTGTAGTCCATCTTCAAGGTAAGACTCTTTCCGAGAAGATAGTTGAAGCCAAGCTGGGCGGCTACCCCTGTTTTGATCTTTGTAAGTGTCACCTGCCTTCGTATCCGGTTGATACGAGTACGCAAGTCCCGTTCCCATATACGGGATGAAATCCTTATCTATTCTAAAACCATACCTCGCTGTTACGACGCCGGGCTCCGGGGGTTTGGTTTCGGCAGGAGCAGATGTCAAACGCTCCCCGCCCAGGGAAAACTGACGATATAATTCTTCAGCATAACCCGCGGAAGCATGCAAGAGTATTATTGCAAAACAAAGGACCAAAATCGATGTCATATGTACGAATAAATGTCTCATCTCAGGAGTACAGACACACTTTCAAGCGACGACGTTGTATAGTCAGGAGAGTTGTGACTTCGAGATTTGAGTGCGTTCATGTGCAACCCGTACATAATCAATTTCGCGCATTACTCCACGTACATCCGCAGGAATATCACTTGACACAAAGAGCCCCGTCAGCTCGGAAGTCGGACTAAGCGAGCCACTTGCATACAGCTTCCAGATTTCTCTTCCATAATCTGTGGATAGTAGTTCAGGAGCAAAACGACCAAAATATGCAGTGATATTATCAACATCACGTTCAAGCATACTGCGGGCATTATTATTACCGGCAGCATTAACAGCCTGAGGCAGGTCGATAATTACCAGACCGTCTCGACCGACAAGCACATTATATTCAGACAGGTCACCATGAATAATGCCGGCACACAGCATCAGAACAATATAATGTATCAACTCGCGATGATATTCACGGGCCTTCATTGCAGTCAACCGGAGGTCATTGAGACGAGGAGCTGCATGGCCGTCAACATCAGCCACAAATTCCATCAGAAGAATGCCGTCAACATAGTTGTAAACCTGGGGAACTCGTACACCCGCTTCGGCCAGCGTTCTCAGCGCATCAACCTCGGCATTTTTCCAGGCATCTTCTGTTTCCTTGCGCCCGTATTTGGAATTTTTCAACATCGCCCGCGCCTGACGACTGTTACGTCCCTTGCGCCCTTCCTGATACTGAGCCAGCTGGCTAAAACTACGTGTGCGGGCGTTTTTATATACCTTTGCACAACATAACTCACCCTTTGACAGGACGACATATACGTCCGCTTCCTTACCACTCATCAGTCGCGAGACGACCTCATCCACCAAGCCGTTGCGAACAAGTATTTCAAAACATTCCGGAGTTTTCATATAACGGTTAGTATAACAGAAATGCACTCAAACTGATACATTCATGATTCCTCTTACAGATTGAATTAACAGACAGACAAACTATACTGTGCAAATAATGTAGTTTGCTATAAACACGAAAGGCCCGATGTCTGAGCACCGGGCCTTTCATGTTACCGTTTACCTAAGTGTCATTTCTAGGCACTGGCAGCCAGAGCCTTCTCAAAACCGATACTGAATGCCTTCTTGTTCAGTTCAATAAATGCCTCTGGAACACTGGAAAGAACAGCCTTTTCGGCATTTTCACGACTAACCTGACCGGTCAACGCAACCATCGCCCCAAGGGCAACGATGTTGGCAACAATCTCACGACCGACATCGTTTTTGGCGGTGTTGATGATCGGGAAAGAGACGATCTTTGAAATTTCCTGCCGGAAGTTTTGTAACCAGATCGGAATCAACCAGCAGAACGCCGCCTTCTTTCAGGTCGTGAGAATACTTGTCGCACGCTTCCTGGGTCATGGCCAGCAGTGCATCTACAGTGGTGACTTTCGGGTAGTCAATCGGACCGTCGGAAATGATAACTTCCGATTTTGATGCACCACCACGGGCTTCAGGACCGTAGCTTTGCGACTGAACGGCCTGCTTCCCTTCATAGATCGAAGCAGCCTTGGCCATGATGATCCCGGCGGTGATCAGACCCTGTCCACCTGCACCGGAAAATCTGAGTTCATATCTTGACATGAATATATCGCTCCTTTTCCTGTAATTGTTACTTGGCAGCCTTGGCACGCTCGATAACTTTGGCGTACTCGGCAGTATACTCAGGCTTGGTCTCTTCCTTGTAGAGAACACCGGTCAGAACCTTACCCTGCAAGCTGCTCGGCGGTCATCTTTTCGGCAGCCTTGACCGGCACGGCAACTTCTTTCAGACGGTTCATCATCTCGATAACCGACTTGTACTTGTTGCGGCGACCGTAGGTGGTCGGGCAGTCGTCAAGAATTTCAACAACCGAGAAGCCTTTGTGCTGAATCGCTTCAACAATCAGCTTGTCGATCTGGTTGGCATGGAAAGCAGTACCACGGGCAACAAAGGTAGCACCGGCGCCGATGGCCAGTTTGGCGATATCAAAACCGGGATCAGGGTTGCCGTAAGGAGTTGTGGATGCCTTGTGGCCGGTCGGGGTACATGGGGAGAACTGTCCGCCGGTCATGCCGTAGATGTAGTTGTTCATGATGATGTAGGTCATGTCGATGTTGCGGCGACAGGCATGGATGAAGTGGTTGCCGCCGATTGCGGTACCGTCGCCGTCGCCGCCAACACAGAATGACATTCATTTCCGGCTTGGCCATCTTGACACCGGTAGCAAAGGCAGCAGCACGACCATGGGCGGTGTGCAGGGTGCAGCAATCAATGTAGCCGGGAAGACGGGAGGCACAACCGATACCGGATACAATGGCGGTATTCTTCTTTTTTCAGCTTAAGCGTATCCATCGCCCGGATCAGCCCCTTCATGACGATGCCGTGACCGCAGCCGGGACACCAGATATGGGGCAGTTTGCCGGGACGAATATATTTTTCATAATCAAAAGCCATGGTTACTTAACCTCCTTGATCTTCTCGAGGATCTGGTCGGGATTGATCGGCTCACCGTCAACACGGAAGATGCCGAGAACCGGAGCCTTGCCTTGTGCGCAACGCTCAACTTCACAGCGAGCACATACCCAGGTTCATTTCCGGAATGACGAATGCCTTTGACCTTGCCGGCCAGGGCCTTGATCTGCTTGTCCGGGAACGGCCAGAAGGTCTTGATGCGGAACATACCGGCCTTGATGCCCTGCTCACGGGCAACATTAACGGCATAACGGGCAGAACGGGAGGTGGAGCCGTAGGCAACAACGACAACTTCAGCATCATCCAGCATGTACTCTTCAAACTTGACGATATCATCGATATTGGCATCAACCTTGCGGACCTGACGCTCTTCCTCGGCCTGGACAATCTCGGCCTTGGTGGTCGGGAAACCGTCCTGCATCTTGTTGAGACCGGTAACATGAAACTTGTAGCCGGAACCGAAAGCAGCCAGCGGCGGAACATCACCGAAGCTGGTGTCGTAGGGCTTGTACTGCTCGGGCGGAACGGTCGGGGCTTTGCGAGGAATGACTTCAATTTCACCCGGCTCGGGAAAGACGATCCGCTCACGCATGTGGGCAACGATCTCGTCCGGCATGACCATGACCGGGGTACGGTATTTTTCGGACAGGTTGAAGGCACGGATCACCTCTTCATAGGTTTCCTGAACGGAAGCCGGGGTCAGACAGATGGCCGGATGGTCACCATGGGTGCCCCACTTGGCGCACATGACGTCTGACTGGCTGGGACCGGTCGGCATACCGGTGGAAGGACCGCCACGCATGACGTTGTAGATAACGCAGGGGATTTCGGCGATGCAGCCATAACCGATCAGTTCCTGCTTGAGGGAAAGACCGGGACCTGATGTTGAGGTCAGAACCTTGGCACCGGCAAGCGATGCGCCAAGAATGGCAGCCATGGCGCCGATTTCGTCTTCCATCTGGATGAATTTGCCGCCGATCTTGGGAAGTTCAATGGACATAACTTCAGCAACTTCGGTCGAGGGGGTAATCGGGTAGCCGGCGAAAAAGTTGCAACCGGCATATAGTGCACCATGTGCGGCAGCTTCGTTACCCTGAAGAAACGCTACTTTTTTTGCCACTGTTCATTTCCTCCTGTAGAATTATTCGGTTATGACTTTGATTGCGAAGTCAGGGCAACGCAGTTCGCACTGCATGCACTTGATACAGGCTTCCAGGTTTTTGACAGCAGCATACAAAGCCCTTCATTTCAAGAACCTTGGTGGGGCAGAACTCAACACAGATATGACACCCCTTGCAGTACTTCTCGATAATCTCAATTTTTGGCAATTTTTTTTCCATCTGGAAAGACTCCTTTATTCCGTAATAAAAGGTGGTAAATATCAGGCTCCATAAATGTAGCAAAAGAAGGGCGTAGACTCCGCCCTTCTTTTGCCGACTTCACAAAAGAGACCTGGAATCAGGTAAACTTACTTCATGCTGCCAACCAGTTCTTTAACAGCAGCAACCGACTTGTCCATCATGGCCTGCTCTTCAGCATCAAGTTTGAACTGGATGATGTTCTCAACACCCTTCTCACCAAGAACAGCCGGTACGCCGACATAGAAGCCGTTGACGCCGAACTCACCCTGCAGGATAGCAGCAGGTCGGCAGAACACGTTTCTGATCCTTGAGGATCGATTCAGCCATGGCAATGGCGGAAGAAGCCGGTGAGTAGAAAGCAGAACCGGTTTTCAGCAGGGCAACAACTTCGCCGCCGGCACCACGGGTACGCTTAACCATGGCTTCCATGACTTCCTTGGCCTTTTCGGCACCGTATTTCTGCTCAAGCAGTTCCATGACCGGAATACCGTTAACGCTGGCATAACGAACCAGAGGAACCATGTCGTCGCCGTGACCGCCAAGAGTCATGGCAGTTACGTCCTTGACGGACACGCCCAGTTCCCAGGCGATAAAGGTGGCAAAACGGGCGGAGTCAAGAACGCCGGCCTGACCGATAACGCGGTTGTAAGGGAAACCGGTGATTTTCTGGCAGAGGGTAACCATTGCGTCAAGCGGGTTGGAGATAACGATAACGATGGAGTTGGGAGCGTACTGTCTTGATCCCTTCGGCAACCGAAGTCATGATCTTGGAGTTGACTTCGATCAGGTCATCACGGCTCATGCCCGGTTTACGGGGCAGACCGGCAGTAACGATGACAACATCGGAACCCTTGATGTCTTCGTAGCTGTTGGTACCTTTCAGGTTGACATCATAGCGATCAACCGGACCAACTTCGGCGATGTCAAGCATCTTGCCCTGGGGCAGACCTTCAACGATGTCAAACAGGACAACGTCACCAAGTTCACGCAGTGCACAAAGCTGAGCAAGAACGCCACCAATCTGTCCACCACCGATGAGAGAAATCTTTTTACGAGCCATACTTCTTTCCTCCTCTTTGTTTTTTGTTGTAAAATAAGGCAAGGGTAGTATCCCCAGCCCCTGCTGACTGCAACGTATTACATATTTTCAATCAGAGCATCGGCAAAACCGGAGCAGGAAAGCAGTGTTGCCCCCTGCATCATCCGTTCGAAATCATAGGTTACACGCTTCTGGCCAATGGTTCTGTCAATGGACTTTGACTATCATATCGGCAGCTTCCTGCCAACCCAGATATTCAAGCATCATGACACCGGAAAGAATAACAGAACCGGGATTGACCTTGTCAAGATTGGCATACTTCGGAGCAGTACCGTGGGTAGCCTCAAATATGGCATGTCCGGTTACATAATTTATATTGGCACCCGGTGCGATACCGATGCCACCGACCTGAGCAGCCAGGGCATCGAGAGAAAATCACCTTCCAGATTCATGGTGGCAACCACATCAAATTCCTTGGCACGGGTCAGAACCTGCTGCAGGGTTATATCGGCAATGGTATCCTTGATCATCAGAAGCTTTTTCCACTGGCCGTTGCCATGAGTCGGCAGTCAGCTTCAGGGCTGCTTCAACTTCATTGCGGATATCCTCCTTCTGTTGGGAGGACATCATATCATAGCCGGGATCAATCATCTTGGCATTTTCTTCAATCGAAAGACCTGGATTGCGATCCTGATTGTCAATGATCCAGCTTCACGTTCGGTGACAACCTGGGAGCGGAACTCGGCTGTGGCCAGCGCATAGCCCCAATCCTTGAACGCACCTTCGGTGAACTTCATGATGTTGCCCTTGTGGACAATGGTCACAGACTTGCGCTTGTGATCCAGGGCATACTGAATGGCCGCCCGGATCAATCGTTCTGAACCGTCTCGGGAGATCGGCTTGATGCCAATGGAGGAGCTTTCCGGGAAACGGATCTTGCTGACACCCATCTCCTCGATCAGAAAGCGTCTTGACCTTTTCACATTCAGCGGTACCGGTCATCCATTCGATACCGACATAGATATCTTCACAGTTTTCGCGGAAGATGACCATATCGACATCTTCCGGCTTTTTGACCGGAGAAGGAACCCCCTGAAAATAACGAATCGGACGAAGACAGACGTACAGGTCAAGCAACTGACGAAGCGCAACATTCAGAGAGCGAATACCGCCACCAATCGGAGTGGTCAGCGGCCCTTTGATGCCGACCAGAAACTCCTTGAATGCCTGCAACGGTTTCATCAGGCAACCAGGCCTTGTCACCCATCTTCATCGCGAAACAGGTTGAACGGTTTTTCACCGGCATACACTTCCATCCAGCTGATTTTCTTCTGCCGCCGTAGGCTTTTTCTACAGCAGCATCGAAAACACGTACCGAGGCTTTCCAGATATCAACACCGGTACCGTCACCTTCAATGAACGGAATGATCGGGTTGTCCGGCACATTCAGCTTTCCGTCGCTTCCCATGGTGATCTTTTCCCCTGAAGGGACTGTAACGTATGTATATGCCATCCAGCTCACTTCCGCAGATTACATACAAATTATAAAAGAGCTTCTGAGACATCAACCGATTAAGCAATTGCGTCAATTATTGCATTCAATGTTGCACTGGGACGCATTGCTTTTTCCGTTTTTACCGGATCCGGATTGATAATAGCCACCGATATCCTGCGGTTTACCCTGAGCTCCGATCAGCTCTTCATTGATCTTTGCCTCATTTTCCTGAAGCTGCTTGGCTACTTTGGCAAAACGTGCTGCAAGATCCTTGTCCTTGGTCTGCTCGGCCAAAGCCTCGGCCCAGTACATTGCAAGGTAGAAATGGCTGCCTCTGTTGTCTATCTGACCAACTTTACGGGCCGGGTTCTTGTTGTTATCCAGGAACTTGGTATTGGCCTGATCAAGCGTATCAGCCAGAAGCTGAGCTTTTTCATTTTTGAAGGTAGCTGCCAGATGCTCCAGAGATACCGCAAGCGCCAGGAATTCACCGAGCGAATCCCAACGCAGGTATCCTTCCTGGACAAACTGCTGAACATGCTTGGGTGCCGAGCCGCCTGCACCTGTCTCGAACAGTCCGCCACCAGCCAGAAGCGGTACGATTGACAGCATCTTTGAACTGGTACCCAGTTCAAGAATCGGGAACAGGTCGGTCAGATAATCCCTCAAGGCATTTCCGGTTACGGTAATGGTATCTTTGCCGTCTTTTGCCCGTTGCAAGGGTGAAGCGCATCGCTTCCACAGGAGACATGATATGAATATCCAGACCATTCGTATCGTGATCTTTCAGGTACGTGATTCACTTTTTCGAATCATCTGGGCATCATGTGCCCTGTTTTTGTCCAGCCAGAAGACAGCCGGTGCTCCGGTTGCACGTGCCCTGTTTACAGCCAGCTTGACCCAATCCTGAATCGGCAGATCTTTTGCCTGACAACCGCGCCAGATATCGCCCTCTTCCACGTCGTGCTGGAACAGCACCGCTCCCGACTCATCAACAACACGCACCGTGCCATTTGCCGGAACCTTGAAGGTCTTGTCGTGTGAACCGTATTCCTCTGCCTTTTGTGCCATGAGACCAACGTTGGAGACGCAACCCATGGTCGTAGGGATCAAACTGGACCGTTTTTCTGACAGAAATCAATACACTCCTGATACCACTCGGAATAGCAGGTGTCAGGAATGACGCACTTGACATCGTGCAGTTTTCCGTCCGGACCCCACATCTCCGCCGGAGTCACGGATAACAACCGGCATGGATGCATCGATGATGATGTCGTTACTTGCATGCAGATTGGTGATTCCCTTTGTCAGAATCAACCATCGCCAGCTCAGGTCTTTTCTTGTAAACTGCCTGGATATCCGCTTCTATCTCAGCCTGTTTGGCTTCCGGCAATTTCTTGATTTTCAGATAAAGATCGCCCATACCAAGATCCGGATTGACACCCAGCTCTTTAAAGGTAGCAGCATGCTTTTCAAAAACGTCCTTGATAGAAGACGGAGACGAAATGACCGAACATGATCGGATCGGATATTTTCATCATGGTGGCTTTGAGGTGTACTGAGAACAACACACCTTTTGCTTTTGCGTCATCGATCTGCTCGGCAATGAATTTGCGCAGAGCACGAACATTCATAAATGCCCCGTCAAGAACTTCACCTTCCTGAAGAGGCAGTTTTTCTTTCAGAACCGTGACTTTTCCGGCTTGATCAACAAACTCGATTTTTACATTGCCGGCCTTTTTCATCGTAACGGATTTTTCACTATGGTAAAAATCTCCAGCATGTCATATGTGATACATGGGTCTTCGATTCCGGGCTCCAGGCACCCATTTTAACCGGATGTTTTTTTGCATATTCCTTTACTGCATTCGCCGACCTTCTATCGGAGTTACCTTCTCTCAGCACAGGGTTTACGGCACTTCCCAGACACTTGGCATATCGTGCATTAAGTTCTTTTTCTGCATCGGTTTTCGGCTCTTCCGGATAGTCAGGGAGTTTGTAGCCCTGTTCCTGCAATTCCTTGATAGCAGCTTTCAACTGCGGGATCGAAGCACTGACATTGGGCAGCTTGATGATGTTGGCTTCAGGCTTCTGGGTAAGCTCACCCAGTTCAGCCAGATAATCAGGCATTCTCTGACTCTCCGTCAGATAGTCGGGAAAATTTGCAATAATTCTTCCCGCAACAGAGATATCCCTTGTTTCAACGACAACGCCGGCTGCCTTTGTGAAAGCATTTACGATAGGGAGCAAAGAGTACGTTGCCAGTGCGGGTGCTTCATCGATTTTTGACCAGATAATCTTTTGTGTCGTCATGATTCTCTCCTTAGATTTTAATACAAGATAGCCAAAGGCTCTATGAAAACTGTTCTACTGCCAGCACGCGCATCAATCAAAAGTGGCTCAGAATGTTGCAAGGGTTGTACTACGTTTTTGATAAAACTATAAGTTATAACGATGCGTTACAGCTAGAATAAAAATCTTGTATACAGTATACAAAACCCTTAGTACTGTCAAGGGAAAATCAGTGTAGGGGAAATGGCTATTGACGGTGCGAAACCACTGAATATCAGTTGTTTTTATTGGAATAACGTCGTGCCTCAACCGCTTCTTCATGGCTGAAATTGCGCGGGATGACAAAGACCTGACCAGGCCAGAGGCGCTTGGGGTCACGGATCTGATCGCGGTTGGCGCGATAGATGATCGGCCAGAGTGTCGAATCGTTATAAATTTCTGTTCGTGCGGAAATCTGCGGTAATGTTTCACCACGGCGAACCGTATAGGACGTTGGGAGCGGTGGCGGGGGTTCTTTGGTTTTTTTCTGCGCGGATCTGTGCAACCTCTGCTAATCTGGCCACCTGCTGAGCTCTCAGTCGTATCTCGGCTTCTGCTGCGGCACGCATCAACCGTTCTTCCTCAGCTTTTGCCGCAAGTTCAGCCAGACGCTGCTGTCTTTTCGGCTGCAAGCTGCTTCTCAGCCTGTTGAACCTCGAGCTGCAACATCTCAGCTTTCTGAAAGGCCAACTGATAATATCTATCCGCACCGGCGTCATCTTCACGAACATGATAGAGCGCTTCACCATGCTCAAACGTTTCCAACAGGCTCCGGTACTCCTGAGGAAACAGTGCCGGGGCATCCTGCCGCCCAAGTTCCTCAACGAGGGGGGCGTTTTGCTCCGCCAGGAAGGAACCGGCGTAGAACAGGCCGTCAAAAGCGCACTCAACAGCAGTATGCATACACCCTGGCGGCACATCCCGGACATGATCAAACCTGTTTTTCGGCCAGACGGATACCCAGTTCACGGAGTTGTTTGGTATCAACCGGTGAAGGAGCCTCAGACATCATGCAGGTGCCCTTCTGGGTTTTAGGGAAGGCGATAACGTCGCGAATTGAGTCGCTGCCGGTCAGCAGCATTATCAATCGGTCCATACCAAATGCGATCCCGCCGTGCGGTGGTGTGCCGAACTCAAGAGCATCAAGCAGGAAGCCGAACTTGCTGCGGGCATCCTCAACGGACATTCCCAGCAGCTTGAACATCAGCGACTGAACGTGCTCCTGATGAATCCTGATGGAACCGCCGCCGATTTCGTTGCCGTTCAACACCAGGTCGTATGCCTTGGCGCGGCAGCGCCCCGGATCGGACTCAACAAATTCCAGATCCTCATCCATCGGTGCGGTAAAGGGGTGATGAACCGCAGCACCAGCGTTTTTCATCTTCATCCCACTCAAGCAGCGGGAATTCGGTTATCCAGACAAAGCGGTAATCATCCTTGCTGGTCAACTTGAGAAGGTTCGCCAAGTGGTTACGCAGCTTGCCGAGCGAATCGTTGACAACCTTCGGTTTGTCAGCCACGAAGAACAGCAGATCACCCTCTTCGGCTCCAAAGGAGCTGTTCATGGTGGCAATTTCTTCCGCCGTAAAGAACTTGGCAATCGGAGAATGCCACTCGCCATTCTCGATCTTGACATAGGCAAGTCCCTTGGCACCGTAGATCTTGACGAATTCGGTCAGATCGTCGATCTCCTTGCGGGAGAACTTCGCGCACCCCTTGGCATTGATACCTTTGATTATGCCCCCCTTGGAGGCGACATCGGCAAAAACCTTGAAGCCTGAGGCCTTGACGATATCGGTCAGGTCGCACAGTTCCATGCCGAAACGGAGGTCAGGATTATCGAGACCGAAACGGCGAATTGCCTCGGCATAGGTAAGACGTTCCACCGGCAGCTGAACCGTAACCCCTTTTGCTTCGGTGAAAATGCGGGCAATCAGCCCCTCCATGACCGTGATGATATCTTCTTGATCAATAAAGGACATCTCGCAGTCGATCTGGGTGAACTCCGGCTGACGGTCGGCACGCAGGTCTTCATCACGGAAACAGCGCACGACCTGAAAATATTTATCAAAACCGGAAATCATCAGAATCTGCTTGAATATCTGGGGAGACTGCGGCAGTGCATAAAACTGCCCCTGATTGATGCGGGACGGCACCAGAAAGTCACGCGCCCCTTCCGGGGTCGATTTGGTAAGAAACGGGGTTTCAAGTTCGATAAAACCGTTGTCGGTCAGGTATGAGCGGGTCAACTGAGCAACCTTCGAACGCAGGATCAGGTTATACTGCAGCTGGGGACGACGAAGATCAAGGTAGCGATACTTCAGACGGATGTTCTCATTGATGTCACTATGTTCGTCCAGCATGAACGGCAGCGGCTTGGAGCGATTGAGCAGCTTGCACTCCAGCACCTGGATTTCCACCTCGCCGGTCTTCATGTTCGGGTTGACGGTACCTTCCGGACGCGGAATAACCTTCCCCTTGACCGCCAGCACAAATTCGCTGCGGACCGATTCGGCAACAGCATGTCCGGACGCATTGACTTCCGGATCAAACACGATCTGGGCTATCCCCTCGCGGTCGCGCAGGTCGATAAAGATGAGCCCGCCATGGTCGCGGCGGCGCAGTGCCCACCCCATCAGTATAACTTCGCTGCCGATGTCTGCTGCCCGCAGGTCACCGCAGTAATGTGTTCGTTTCCAGTTCCCGAGAAAATCCATGATATCCTCCAATCTATTATCTTTATATTAGTTTATTAGTCGTCCGATATTACCGAACCGCGGCCTGAACTTGTCACGATCCCACGACCAGTACTTGATAAATGCCAGCCCCTTGATCTGATCGCGCCGGACAAACTTCCAGAAACGGCTGTCGTAGGAACGGTCACGGTTGTCACCCATCACGAAGTACGAATTCGCCGGCACGGTAACCGGGCCGAATGTATCGCGCGGATTCATCTCTTTCGGGATAATATCCTTTTCCTTGTGTACTTCATGCGGGTTCTCGTACAGCTTGCCATTGACGTAGACCTTCTTCTCTTTCCCCTCAACCACATCACCCGGAACCCCGACAACACGCTTGATAAAATCCTTGCTGGGGTCTTCCGGATACTCGAAAACGATCACATCACCCTGGCGCGGATCGCGAATCGTCAGGATCCGCTTGTCAACGAACGGGATTTTGGTGCCGTATATAAACTTGCTGACCAGCAGATGGTCACCGATCGCCAGCGTATCTTCCATCGACCCGGAAGGAATCTTGAAGGCCTGAACCAGATAGGTGCGAATTACCAGGGCCAGCAGTATCGCTATTGCAATTGACTCGGCATACTCGCGGATCAGACCTTTTCTTTTTGACCGGCTCCGGTTGGACCGGGGAGACATTCTGCCTGTGATGATTCCTGATGTTCTTTCATGCGGTTTCCTTTATCAAATGTAGTCTGTCAGTCAACTTTCAGAATTGCCAGAAACGCTTCCTGCGGCAACTCGACATTACCGACATTCTTCATCCGCTTCTTGCCCTCTTTCTGCTTTTCCAGCAGCTTCCGTTTACGGGTGATATCACCGCCGTAACATTTTGCCAGAACATCCTTACGCATGGCCTTGACCGTCTCACGGGCAATAATCTTGTTGCCGATGGCAGCCTGAATGGCCACCTCAAACATCTGCCGTGAAATCAGCTCCTTCATCTTGGAAACCAGATCACGACCGCGGAAATACGCTTTTTCGCGATGCAGAATCAGTGACAGGGCATCAACGACTTCTCCGTTGATCATGACATTCATGCGCACCAGATCACTGCGCCGGTACTCCAGATGTTCATAATCAAGAGAAGCATACCCTTTGGTGATTGATTTGAGGCGGTCGTAGAAATCCAGCACGATTTCGTTCAACGGCAGTTCATAGATGATCATGACGCGGGTCGGAGTCAGATACTTGATCTCGCGCTGCACGCCACGCTTGTCCTCACAGAGCGCCAGCACACCGCCGACAAATTCATTCGGCACATGGATATGGGCCAGAATAAACGGCTCTTCCAGATACTCCGTGCTTTGCAGTTCCGGCATCTGATTGGCACTCTGAATGGAGTAGACTTCGCCATTCATTTTGTGCACCCGATAGACAACGGTCGGCGCGGTGGTAATCAGGTCAAGCGCGAACTCCCGCTCCAGCCGTTCCTGAATGATTTCCATATGCAGCAGGCCGAGAAAACCGCAGCGGAAACCGAAACCGAGTGCCAGTGACGTTTCCGGCTCAAAGGAGAATGATGAATCGTTCAGTTTCAGCTTGGCCAGTGCATCACGCAACTGTTCGTACTGAACGGTATCGATCGGGTACAAACCGGAGAACACCATCGGCTTGACCTCCTTGAAACCCTCCAGCGCCTTCTCGCACTGGCGATGCAGCAGCGTTACCGTATCGCCGACCTTGGCATCGGCAACGTCCTTGATACCGGCAATGATAAAGCCGACCTCGCCCGCCGCCAGCTCTGCCACCTCAACCATCGTCGGGGCAAAGACCCCGACCTTAAGCGCTTCAAAAGTGCTGTTGGTCGCCATCAGCTGGATCTTGTCACCCTTTTTGAGCGTGCCGTCAAAGATGCGCACCAGGATGATGACCCCCTGATACTGATCGTACCAGGAGTCAAACAGCAGCGCCTTGAGCGGAGCGTTCGGGTTCCCTATGGGCGGCGGAATCTTCTTGACGATCTGCTTCAAGGATCTCGTGCGTACCGATCCCCTCTTTGGCACTGGCCAGAACAGCATCATGAGCATCAATACCGATGATGTCCTCGATCTCCTGCTTGACCCGTTCCGGATCAGCAGCCGGCAGATCGATCTTGTTCAATACCGGAAAAACCTCAAGGTTTATATCCAGAGCGAGATAAACATTGGCCAGGGTCTGGGCCTCGACCCCCTGAGAGGCGTCAACCACCAGCAAGCCCGCCTTCGCAGGCAGCCAGCGAACGTGACACCTCATAGGTAAAGTCAACATGACCGGGGGTGTCAATCAGATTAAGGACATAGTCGATCACCGGCATCGGAGCGGTAGTTAAGCCGCACGGTCTGGGCCTTGATGGTAATGCCACGCTCACGTTCCAGATCCATTTTATCAAGGAACTGGTTCTGCTTGTCCCGGTCGGAAACCGTGCCGGTATACTCAAGAAGGCGGTCAGCCAGGGTAGATTTGCCGTGATCGATATGAGCAATGATGGAGAAGTTGCGGATTCTGCTGATTTCCATGAATTCCTTCGTACTCTAAAAAATAGGACTGTGAAGAATAAATAAAGATGGCTGGAAAGTAAAGGGGAAAAGGGGGGATCAACCTTCCGCCTGCCGCCATAATATTCACACTTGACAAGCGAATGCCGAATGAGGCTTATTTCACCCTGTTTGTACACATAGGCTGTCGATTTAAAGTAAAACGGTCACTCCAAAGGAACGTCGCGTATTATGCTCTCCCCCACCCCTCACAAACCCGCCCCGCCCCGCAGCCATGAACAGTGGATGCGGCGAGCGATTGCCGAAGCCGGCAAGGCACAGGCCAAGGATGAAGTACCGATCGGGTGTGTTATCGTACAGGGTGACAGAATCATTGCCCGCGGCCATAACGTGCGTGAAACGAGGCAGGATCCTGCAGGACACGCCGAACTGATCGCCATCAGAAAAGCCGCCCGGAAACTTGGTTCCTGGCGGCTCCTTGATACTGTTCTGTATGTCACCCTCGAACCCTGTACGATGTGCATGGGGGCAATCATTCTGGCCCGCATCCCCACCGTCGTCTTCGGCTGCTATGACCCGAAGGGGGGAGCGGCCGGTTCTCTATACGACCTCTCCAACGATCCCCGCCTCAATCACCGGGTCGAACTCCTGCCGCGTGTTCTTGAGACAGAGTGTTCCGGCCTGCTGACTGATTTTTTTGCCGGATTGCGCTCGCGCAAACGGAGTAATGGTACTACTTGATCCCCTCATACTCTTCAGGTGTATTCACGTTCAGGAATGACGCAGCCTGACCACCGACACGCCGGACTTCATCATAGGGTACATGCCGGATGTTCATCCTGCTCAGAATATCCAGAATCTTTCGTTCACCCTTCTGTATGGCGTTTTCAAAGACATCTTTACAGGCCGATGAATAGACCGCATGGAGCGGTTCCTGTCCCCCCTCACTGTAAGGAATCACCGCGTCGTAGCCCACCATGCGGATCTCGCACAGATGACGAATAACGGCCGGATCGAGGAACGGCATGTCGCACGCGGTTACGAATGAGTATGCCGTACTGCTGTGAGCCAGCGCCGAGTGAAGTCCGGCGATTGAACCATAGTCGGGATAAATGTCCGGTACCTTGCGGCAGGGGAGGAAATCATAGTCCTGCGGTGAATTGGTGACGACTATTACCTCGTGAAACAGGCTGGCCAGTGTCCGGTAGGTACGGGTAATAATCGGGGTGCCGTCAACTTCCAGAACCGCCTTATTCCTCCCCATGCGGCGGGATGCCCCCCCGGCCAGGATGAATCCGGTAACTCCCTCAATTTTGGCATGTTCCGAACCGTCTTCAATGACCTCCGGATGACTGTACACGGTAAACGATCCGCCCCGCACGTAGCCGATCAGGCATATTCCGGCCTGCTCGCAAAGCGTGATCGCCATGTCGGTGGGGGACGTGCGCGAGGCAATCACGCTGATCCCCATCAGTGCCGCCTTGGCAACCATCTCGGTGGAGACCCTCCCCGAGGTCACCAGTTCGGCACCGGTCATGTCGATTCCCCTGAACAGCGCTTCACCGGCGATCCGGTCGAAGGTGTTATGCCTGCCGAGATCCTCGGCGTACAACATGATCACGCCGTGGCGTCCGATGGCAGCGGAATGGATGCCCCCATGCGACCGGTAGTGATCGGCCTTTTGGCTCAGCTCATTCATCAGTGCGAAGATCTGGTGCGGCGTTCGCGGCAACCGGTACGCCGGTGGAGACGGATTGACAGGGGTGGCGGTGGGAAGCGTAAACGTGATGCCGGTACCGCAGCCTGAGGTGAGGACCGGCTTCAAACGCTCCGGCAGTTCCCCCTTGATCCTGACATTGGCGGTGCCGAACTCTTCGCAGACGCTGAACATCTCAAAATCGTCCAGAGACGACACAAACCCCTGCAGGCGCAGAAAACCGGCGACCAGAAACCGGAGGTCGTGAGGAGAACCGATCAGGGTTGCAATCTCGCGCCCGTTGACGATCAGCTGCAGCGGATACTCGTTGACAACGGCTGCAGCGGCTGGCTGCATGAAATCACCGCGATAGGTGAAATACGTATGGGTGTGGCTATCTGGTTTCATGGTTCCCGCTTTAGAAATGAAAAAGGGGGAGAACAACGCTTGTTCTCCCCCGGATCGAATGGTCACATTCCCGTCAACTGTAATCAGCCTGCCAGGCCGAAGGATTCGTGCATGACGCGTACGGCCAGTTCGGTATATTTTTCATCGATGACAACCGAGATTTTTATTTCCGACGTCGAGATCATCTGGATGTTGATGCCGTTCTGGGAGAGCGCGCTGAACATCTGCGTCGCAACGCCGGCATGGCTCCGCATGCCAAGCCCTACGATCGATATTTTGCTGATGTTTTCATCGGAAAGCACCTCTTTGGCCTGAACTTCCTTGGCAACCTCGTTCGTGATCAGCAGAGCCTGTTTCAGGTCGGCCTTCGTCACGGTGAAGGTGAAGTCGGTCATACCGTTGTCACTGACATTTTGCACAATCATATCTACCGAGATGGCGGCATCGGACAGCGGTGTGAGAATTTTTGCGGCAATGCCGGGCTTGTCGGGTACCCCCTTGACAGCAATTTTGGCCTCATTCTTGTCGTATGCAACACCTGAAACGAGTATTCCTTCCATATCCTTGTCCTCCCTGGTAACCATCGTACCGGTGTTTTCGTTAAGACTTGAGCGGACATGTACGTCCACGTTATATTTTTTGGCAAACTCGACCGATCTGATCTGGAGCACTTTGGCCCCGAGACTGGCAAGTTCCAGCATCTCGTCATACGAAATTTTTTCGATCTTGCGGGCTTCCTTACAGACGTTGGGATCGGTGGTGTACACGCCGTCAACATCGGTGTAAATCTCGCAGACATCGGCTTTGAGTGCGGCTGCAATCGCAACCGCCGACGTATCGGAACCACCGCGCCCGAGCGTTGTGACGTTGCCGTCGGCATCAACCCCCTGAAAGCCGGCCAGAACAATAATGGTCCCTTCCTTAAGGTCAGCACGGATGTTTTTATCGTCAATGCTCTCAATCCGGGCTTTCGTCGCGGTTGCATCGGTAACAATGGGAACCTGCCACCCCTGATAGGATTTTGCCTTGTACCCCTGCGACTTGAGATACATGGAGAGCAGCCCGATTGTGACCTGTTCACCGGTTGCAACCAGCACGTCATATTCACGGCCGTCCGGAATTTCACACATTTCATTGGCAAGCGCGACCAGCTTGTTGGTTTCGCCCGACATGGCGGAAACAACGACAATCACGTCGTTTCCAGCGTCATAGGTTTTGATGATGCGTTTGGCAACATTTTTGATGCGATCGGCTGTACCGACCGAGGTGCCACCGTACTTCTGCACTACAAGCGCCATACTGCTCTCCTTGAGGGGAAATGGTTTAAAAGATGAACCGGCGGATTCTGCTCTATAACAGATAACCTGCTGTCGGGTCAAAGATTTTTTTGCTGCCGAAGCTTCTCTGCCAGCTGTTCCAGAACGATGTCTGAATTTTGTCCGGTGCTGGTTATGGTAATCCGGCGTCGATCATCCCCGGCATATTCGAACAGAAGTGTCAGCACATCCGTCGGTAATAATTCGACAAGGCGCTCAGACCACTCAACGATACAGACACCTTCACCATAAAAAAACTCTTCAAAACCAAGTTCGGCAACATCATCGTCACCAGTCAGGCGGTAGAAATCAAAATGAAAGACCGGAATGGTACCCGGATAGCTATTCATGATTGCGTAGGTCGGACTCGCAACCAGATGGGCACTTTGAGGGGCCAGCGAAGCAACCACTCCCCGGGTCAGACAGGTTTTCCCGCCGCCAAGATCACCTTGCAGCGCAAGAAATGAACCGGGCTGGAGCAGTGCGCCAATACAGGCACCCAGCTCTTCAGTTTCACGGGACGAGCCGGTTATAATGTGCAGTGCAGGCACTACCGGTTCATTGAGCGGATGATATCGATTCGAGACACCATGCCGACCAGTTTTTTCCCTTCGACAACGGGAAGTGCATGTATTTTTTTGCTGCTCATAATTTCGGCTACACTGCTGACGGAATCGTAAGGGGTAACGGTGATAACATCCGTTGATGCCAGCTCTGCAGCGGTTTGCGCGGTTATTTTGTCAAGATCGCGCTGCAGGGAACCTTCCCCCCCCAGCGGTATGACCCAGTCAAAAAGAGAAATAACCGTCGGGATATGCAGGGGGCGATCCTGCTCGACCAGATCGGATGCGGTAACGATGCCGGTCAGATTCCCGGCATCGTCGACAATCGGGAGCGTTCCGAGGTGCTTGGTCTCGAAAATAGCGGCCATTTCGCGCACGGTAGTGGTACCTTTTATTGAAACTACGTTACTGGTCATAATATCTGCAACGGTCAGCATGGGAATTCTCCTTTGTGTTAGAGCTCACCGAACATCGTCAGGTTCGACAGCGGGGTGTTTTTTAATAACTTGTCATAGGCGTACGGAAGCTTTTCAAGGACATCAGTTGCATTAATGCCGATTTCCCCCTTCTCCTCCGCAACCATATCTGCGGCAAAACCGTGGAGGAATACCCCGAGGCGGCAGGCATCCCACGCGGCATACCCTTGGCCCAACAGGGAAACAATGATGCCGGTCAGCACATCGCCCATGCCGCCGGAAGCCATGCCGGGATTGCCGCTGCCGTTGATGGCTGCTGTTCCCGCAGGAGAAGCAATAATGGTGCGGGCCCCCTTGAGAACCAGATACACGTCGTAGGTGCGGGCAAATTCCTGGGCAACGTGAAATACGTACCGCCTCCACATCCGGAATTGAAGTGCCCAGCAGACGCGACATTTCTCCCGGATGCGGAGTGAGGATCACCTGCTTCGACTTTTTCCGCTTTAACACGGTGATGTCTTCTGCCAGAGCGTTCAGACCATCGGCATCGATCACCATCGGCAATGCAACCGTCTCCACCAGATTCTGCACCAGGGCAAACGTTCCCGGATGACGGTCGAGACCGGGGCCGATTGCAACGGCATCCTTGCCGACCAGCAGCTTTTCGATTGCCGGGAAAGCGCTGTTTGTCAGGTATCCGCTGCCGGAATCAGGCAGAGGAACGGTCATTGCTTCCGTTGTTTTTATTTCAAGAATGGGGTGAATACTTTCTGCCACCGCCAGGGTTACCAGTCCGGAACCGGCTCTCACGGCACTGTTGGCCGAGAGGGCTGCCGCTCCGGTTTTTCCGGTAGATCCGGCGATAATCAGACAATGACCGAAATGCCCTTTGTGGGCCTGACGATCACGGCGATGCAGCAGGGGGCGCATCGTCTCTGCATTGAGAAAATCGTATCCGGGCGCGGCTTCCATCAGCTGTGCCGGGATACCGATATCAGCCACCACCAGGCGGCCGGTATGTTCAGCACCCGGATAGAGCACGTGCCCCAGTTTGGCAAAGGCAAACGTAACGGTCATATGCGCCCTGACCGCATCTCCCAGCACCCGTCCGGTAGTGCCATGAATGCCGGAAGGAATGTCAACCGCAACAACCGGCCGACCGGATGCATTCATCAGATCAATCGCCTCACGATAGATGCCGCTGACATCGCTGTGCAGACCGGTGCCGAGCAGAGCGTCGACAATCACGTCGGCCTGAAACATATCTTCCCTGTGCAGGGCAGACAATTGTCCTTCGTGGGTACAGATAATCAATGTCCGAGGCGGGAAGTTTTTCCAGGTTTACCGCCGCATCACCGGTGATCTGCTCACGGTCGGCCAGGATGATGACTTTGACACTCCACCCCTTTTGACCGAGCAGACGGGCAATGACATAGCCATCTCCTCCATTGTTGCCTTTGCCGGCCATGACCACACAGCGGCCTGTTGCCCCGAACTCGGCGATGATCTCTTCAACGCAGCTCCGCCCGGCGTTTTCCATCAGCTGAAGCCCCGGAATGCCGTACTCTGCGATGGCCTGTCTGTCGATCTCCTGCATGGTATGTGCGGTAACAACTTTCATCGTGACTCCAGAACAACCATCGCAATGGCATTTCCGCCATCATGGGACAGTGACAGCTGTATGCCGATCAGCCCGTTGGCCTGAAACTGCTCTGCGGCTTTACCGGAAAGCATCAACTCCGGTTTTCCCAGGGCATTATTGGACACTTCCATATCCTGCCAGGAAATACCGTCCCGCAGACCGGTGCCCAGCGCCTTCAGAAACGCTTCCTTTGCGGCAAACCGGGCCGCCAGACAGGATGCGGCATCTTTTCTGCTTCCGCACCTGGAGCGTTCCTCCGGAGTAAAGAGGCGTTCAATGATGGCTGTATTGCCGGATCCATGAAAACGCTGAAACCGCTCTATGGCCACTATGTCAGTGCCGATTCCGTAGATCATGCGTACTTGAGCAGTTCGACCATGTCGCGCACCGCCCGGTCCAGCCCGACCAGCATGGCGCGGGCGATGATGGAGTGGCCGATGTTGTATTCCTCGATGCCGCCCAGAGCGGCAATCGCCTTGATATTGACATAATTGAGGCCGTGACCGGCATTGACCCCCAGGCCGACCTTGCGGGCCAGCTTGATGGCCGTGTCGATATGCTCAAGTTCATGCTGCTGCTCGGCCCAGTTAGCGGCCTCGGCATAGGCACCGGTGTGGATTTCGATATAATCGGCATCGGTCTTTTTGGCCGCCTTGATCTGTTCCTGGTTGGGATCGACAAACAGACTGACGACGATGCCGCCGTCTTTCAGACGCTTGACCGTATCGGTGATCAGCTTGGCATTGACGATCACATCCAGCCCCCCTTCGGTGGTCAGCTCCTGCCGTTTTTCCGGCACCAGCGTGACCTGTTCCGGCTTGATGCGCAGCGCGATGCGCACCATCTCCTGGGTGGCGGCCATCTCCAGGTTGAGCTTGGTCTTTACGGTGCGCCGCAGTATTTCCAGATCGCGATCCTGGATATGGCGCCGGTCCTCACGCAGGTGGATGGTTATCCCTTCGGCCCCGGCCATTTCGCCCATGGCGGCGGCCGTTACCGGATCCGGCTCCGCACCGCCACGCGCCTGACGGACGGTGGCGATATGATCGACGTTAAGTCCCAGTTTTGCCATTACTTCTCTCCGATATGTTTTTCTGACCAGGTCACAGATTTCATTGGCCCAGGTCGTGATCTCGTATTTATCCTGTCCTTCGATCATGACCCTCAGGAGCGGCTCGGTGCCGGAGTAGCGGATCAGCACCCGCCCCTCGTTGCCCAGTTTCCCCTCAACATCTCCAATCTTGGCAGCCACATCGCGGATGGAATAGATGTCAGCTTTCTCCCGGACACGCGTATTACACAGTACCTGCGGCAGCGGAATCATGATTTCGGCCAGTTCGGACAGCGTTTTTTCCTCGCGCCGCATGACCGCCAGCAGCTGCAGGGCCGAAAGGATGCCGTCACCGGTGGTGTTGTAGTCCAGGAAGATCATATGACCGGACTGCTCGCCCCCCAGATTGTAGCCACCCTTGCGCATCTCCTCAACAACGTAGCGATCACCGACATCGGTTTTGATGATTTTACCGCCGCATTTGCGCAGGGCAATATCCAGCCCCATGTTGCTCATGACGGTCGCCACCAGGGTTTTCTTCTTGAGCAGTTTGCGCTTGAGCATGTCGCTGGCGCAGATGGCCATGATGTGATCGCCATCGACTTCGTTGCCGAATTCGTCGCAGACGATCACCCGGTCGGCGTCACCGTCCAGCGCAATGCCGATATCGGCGCGATGCTGCTTGACCGCTTCACTGATGACGGACGGACAGGTTGAACCGCAGCCGGCATTGATGTTGGTGCCGTTTGGCTTGAAACCCCGTACGGGATCACTTCGGCACCCAATTCTTCAAACACCGCCGGAGCGACCTTGTAGGCGGCGCCGTTGGCACAGTCCAGTACGATCTTCAGGCCGGAAAGATCCATCTCCTGGGGAAAGGTGTTCTTGAGAAAGACGATATAGCGACCGGCGGCATCTTCGATGCGGAAGGCCTTGCCGACTTCGGTGGCGGTCGGGCGCAGGGCATCGATCTTTTTCGATTCGATCAGTTTTTCAATCTTCAGCTCGATCTCATCCGGCAGTTTGAAGCCGTCGGCCGAAAAGAACTTGATGCCGTTGTCCTGAAAGGCATTGTGCGAGGCAGAGATGACCACTCCGGCGTCGGCGCGCATGGATGAGGTGATGTTGGCAATGCCCGGGGTCGGCAGCGGCCCGACCAGCAGCACATCGACCCCCATGGAGCAGATGCCGGCCACCAGGGCGTTTTCCAGCATATAGCCGGAGAGGCGGGTGTCCTTGCCGATCACGATGCGGTGGCGGCGCTTGCTGCCGCTCTTGAAAATATAGGCCGCAGCCCGTCCCAGCTGCATGGCCATCTCGGTTGTCATCGGATAGACATTGGCAACGCCGCGTACGCCGTCGGTTCCGAACAGTTTTTTCATTGTCTATATCTCCTAACCTTTGCAAACAGGATACGTGCGGTAACGAAATTATGTTCTGCATAAATCGGCGGAAAACGACTTCTAACCTACTGATTCAGTGTTCCGGTGTGACTGTCACCCTCGGCGCGCGCCGCCCTTCAATCGCCTTGCGGGAGAGTCGGCGAATCTCGGCCGGATCGGCATCATAGGTGATTTTTCCTTCATGAACAATTGATATCTTTCCGGTTTCCTCCGAAACGACCAGCACCAGAACGTCGGTCTGTTCGGATATGCCCAGCGCTGCCCGGTGCCGGGTACCGAAGCTTTTGGCAATATCAGGATTCTGGGAAAGCGGCAGAAAACAGCCGGCCGAGGTGATCTTTTCCCTTTGGATAATGACCGCACCGTCATGAATCGGTGAATAGGGAAGAAAAATCGAATTGAGCAGTTCGCTGGTCACCTTGGCATCAATCTCGGTGCCGACCTGAATCAGATGATCAATCGACATCTGGCGGACGATCACGATCAGGGCTCCAATTCTTCGTTCAGCCAGTTCGTGAAGCCCTTTTGACAATTCATCGACAGTCGTCGTCATGTCAAGATTGTCACTATCACCTAGTCTTATGACGTTTCCAGAATGAAAACAGGGCACGTTTTATATCGCTCTGGAAAATGATCGCCAGAATAATCGGAGCAGAAGAAAGCAGCAGATGAAAAAAGGAGGCGGTTGCGGTGAAGACCGAGTTTTTCCGAGCCGAACTCGGCCACAAAAAGGGCGGTCAAAACGGCACTAAGACGAAGGGCGGCCTCTTTTCTGAATATCAGCGTGCAGCCGTATACCAGACCGACAACGAGAAGCTTGTCGAAGAGGCCCGGCAGGGTGACGCTGTCGAAAAGTGGAGCCATATTTCCCCTTTGAAACGGGCATTCATTACGATTCAGCTCTGCATGACGGCATGTGCCATGTCGGCGACGTCACGCATGGCACGGACATCATGAACACGCAGTATTGATGCGCCATGAGATACGGAGAGGGCTACAACGGCGGCAGTCCCGAAGAGACGATCGTCGGTAACCTCTCGTCCCAGAACCGTGCCGATGAATGACTTGCGCGACGGCCCGCTCAGAATCGGCAGACCGAAACAGGATAATTCAGCCAATCGCCGTATAAGTTCCAGGTTACCTGCGGCACCTTTGCCGAAACCGATACCGGGATCAATTGCAATACAATCATCGCAAACACCGGCTTCACGGGCTTTGTAACAGTGAGGCGCAAAGGCCCGCCGTTATTTCAGCCATCAGATCAGCATAGGCGGTATCATGCTGCATATGTTCAGGCGTGCCTCTGGTGTGCATCAGCACGACTCCGGCCCCGCTCGCAGCAGCCACTGCGGCCATCTCCGGATCAAAATGAAAGCCGCTGATGTCGTTGATGATTTCCGCACCTGCCGAAAGCGCCCCGCCGGCAACGGCGCTTTTCCAGGTATCGACCGAGATCGCGCATGTGAGTCTGCCGGCAAGCCGTTCGATAACCGGAATGATGCGTTCCAGTTCCTCATCGGCCGATACCGGTGCTGCTCCCGGCCGGGTGCTTTCACCGCCGATGTCGATGATGTCGGCACCTTCAGCTTCCATCTGCAGATGCCATGTCAATTGCCCGCTCAGGGTCACTGTAGCGCCCGCCGTCGGAAAAGGAGTCCGGCGTAAGATTCAGGATGCCCATGATCAACGGGCGCTTCAGTGACAACGAGCGGCGCGACGTTTTCCACACCGAAGGTGGCGAGTCAACTCGTGCCAGCAGCTGTGTCAAGCTCTGCTGCCAGTGCCGGCAGACCGAACGGCTGTGCTGTGAGCTTGCGACAGAGTCGTTTGAGCTGTTTGTCGGTGCCGATCAGGATACAGTCGGTCTTGTCGATGCTGCAGGCCACCGTGCCCCGGGCAACGGCGGCATCTCCCCCCAGAGACAGCATCTCCTGCTTGAGGATGTTTGCCTGCCGGCACTCCAGCTGAGGGAGCTGAATGCAGAGCGTCCGCATCTTGGGAACCATTTCAACGATGCCGACGCTGTCAACCCTGATCCGCCTCAATTCACGCGCGGCATGATCGGGAGTCGGCACTACCAGCAGTCGCGGGGCAAAGCGGGCCATGTCTACGCTGTATATCCGTGTGTGCGTCAGCCGGTTCAACCGGTTGCGCGGCGGGGAGTTCCGGGCTGCTCAATGTGCCCGCAGCGATAATTTCATCAACCTCGGCACCGGTCAGATTTTCTTTTTCAATCAGGCATTCGGAGAGGTTGTGCAGGTTCTGGATATTTTCCCGCAGCAGCCCGATCGCCCGGTCATACGATTCATCGACGATCCGCTTGATCTCAGTCATCGATCTCCTCGGCGGTCGCTTCGCTGTAGTTCTTGTGCATGGCCATCTCGCGCCCAGGAAGATCTGTTCATCCTTCTTGCCGAAGGAGAGCGGCCCCATCTTGTCGCTCATGCCCCATTCGCAGACCATCTTGCGGGCCATTTCGGTGGCCTGTTCGATGTCGTTGCCGGCGCCGGTGGTAAAGGTATTGAAGATCAGATCTTCGGCGGCCCGGCCACCCATCAGGACGGCAATGCGTGCCAGCAGGGATTCGCGGGAATAGCTGTGCTTGTCTTCGATCGGCAGCTGCATGGTGACGCCCAGGGCGCGGCCGCGGGGGATGATGGAAACCTTGTGGACCGGGTCGGTGCCGGGGATCAGTTCTGGCAACCAGGGTATGACCGGCTTCATGGTAGGCGGTGCTCTTCTTCTCTTCGTCGGAGATGACCATGCTGCGGCGTTCGACGCCCATCAGGACCTTGTCCTTGGCGTTGTCGAAATCGCTCGGATTCGACAACGGTTTTGTCCACACGGGCAGCCAGCAGGGCCGCTTCGTTGACCAGATTGGCCAGATCGGCGCCGGAGAAACCGGGGGTGCCGCGGGCGATAACCGCCAGATCGACATCGGGTGAAAGCGGTACCTTCTTGGCGTGAACCTTGAGGATCATCTCGCGCCCCTTGACATCCGGCCGGGGCACAACCACCTGGCGGTCAAAACGACCGGGGCGCAGCAGGGCCGGATCAAGTACGTCGGGACGGTTGGTGGCGGCGATCAGGATGACCCCTTCGTTGGATTCAAAACCGTCCATCTCCACCAGCAGCTGGTTGAGGGTCTGTTCGCGTTCGTCATGACCGCCGCCCAGGCCGGCGCCGCGATGACGGCCGACGGCATCGATTTCGTCGATGAAGATGATGCAGGGGGCGCTCTTCTTGCCCTGCAGGAACAGGTCGCGCACACGGCTGGCGCCGACGCCGACGAACATTTCGACAAAGTCGGAACCGGAGATGGAGAAGAACGGCACACCGGCTTCACCGGCAATGGCCCGGGCCAGCAGGGTCTTGCCGGTGCCCGGAGGGCCCATCAGCAGCACCCCTTTGGGGATTTTGCCACCCAGTTTGGTGAATTTCTTGGGATCCTTCAGGAAGGCGATGATCTCTTCCAGCTCTTCCTTGGCCTCTTCGATGCCGGCCACATCCTCAAAGGTGATCTTGCCCTGCGCTTCGGTCAGCAGCTTGGCGCGGCTCTTGCCGAACGACATGGCCTTGCCGCCGCCCACCTGCATCTGGCGCATGAAGAAGATCCAGACACCCACCAGCAGGATCAGCGGGAACCAGGAGATGAAGATGGAGAACCAGGAGAACTTCTCCTCTTCCGGCTTGGCGTTGATGGTGACCTTCTTCTCCAGCAGCTTCTTGGTCAGGTCGGCATCGGAATATGGGCTTGTAGGTGCGGAATTCCTTGCCGTCCTTGCCTTCGAACTTGCCGGAGATATCGTTACCCTGGATGATGACCGCGGTGATCTTGCCGGCTTCCACCTGGGTCATGAAATCGCTGAAGTTGAGCTTTTCCGCGGTTGGCCGCGGCTTGTTGAACATGTTGAAAAGCAGGATCATCATCAGGCTGATGACCAGCCAGAGAGAGAGATTCTTGTAAAACTGGTTCAAGGTAAACCCCCGAGTGAATGTTGTGTCTGTGGCGTTAAAAATTTTGTAAAGCTAGCATAATGGGGGGCTGTTGACAAGCTGAATTGCGGATTAATGCCGTATGGAAGGATAGTTTTACAACAGTCGTGACGCTGACTGACGAGAACACGGGCGTATCGCGGTACGCCCGGTTCATGTGATTTTTCTTGTTATTTTCTGATTACACAATCGACGCCGGCATTAATTTTCAGATCATTGTGTCTTCCTTCGAATTATGCACCAACACCACTCCAACCGCGTATACCCCAGTCGTTAGCGCCCGGTCTTGGCGCTGGGTGAGGTTACAGGATTCATAGTTACTGTAAAAAACTCTTATGGTTTTACCCCTTCATTTAATACCACAACTTCGACTCTCCTGTTCAACTGCCGCCCCTGTGCCGATGAATTACTCGCTATCGGAAACATTTTACCAAGTCCCTTCGTAACTATCCTTTCAGCGCCGACACCTTTTCCCACCAGAGCGCTTTTGACGGCTTCCGCTCGCCTTTGCGAAAGCACATTGTTGTACTCATCGCTTCCAACACTATCGGTATGCCCTTCGATGGACAGATTTCGTGAAGGATGGTTCACAAGAAATTGGGCAAGCCTATCTATGCTGACGTTGGCCTGGGTAGACAGACTGGCTTTTCCGGTTGCAAACAGTAAATCTCCTATAGTCAGGACGATGCCACGGTCCGTCTGTTTGCCCTTCAGCTCGGAGAGTTCCTTTACCAGCTGTTCGTTTTCAGCTCTGGTTTTTCCCGCCTCAGCTTTCGCTTTCAAGGCCTCGGCTTTTGCAATTTCAGCCTCGGTTTTTGCTCTTTCCGCCTCAGTTTGCATTGTTTTAAGCTCAAGACCCTTTGCGGTCATTTCTCGTTCTTTCACCTTTATAATCGTGTCATTACTCTCTTTTTGAAGTTGCTCAAGCTCGCGGTCAGCCTCTTTCCCCTCCCCAATTGCTATCGCAGTCTGCGACTTCTTTTCGGCCATGTAGGCCAGGTGTTCCATCTCCTTGTAATCGGATACCTTTTCCGCTGCCTGTAGCTCCTTCTCTGCGTCAACAAGAGGAACCTGCGCGGCGCCGGTTACATTGGGATTGGATTTTGCCTGATTGTAAACGATGCGGGCCTGCTCCAGACGGTCTTTTGCCATCTTTTCTTCTTGCGACGGACCACATCCCGCCATAAAAAGAAATAGAGGGACAGCCAGGAAGAGCCTTCCTATTATCAAATCACTCGTTTTAATCGTCATATCAATATCCTCCTTGGAGTTAGTCACATTATTTGGTCTGCATCTGGTTAAGTTCTTTCTTTAATAAATTTACCGACTCACGCATTTTGGCGGCCGCCTTCTTTGAATTAGCCGTCGATGCCTTGGCCTGCGCGAGGTCAGCATCCACTGATGCTGTCTCGGCAAGACGACTTGCTTTCTCATAGTCTTTATTTCCCATGGCAGCCTTGGCTTCGGCCAGATGATCCTCGGCAACCTTCAATTCGACAGCTGCATCGATCGTGGCGTTACTTTTGTTTGCTTCGGCAATGGCTTTCTCTGCGCCTGCTATCTTCTCGGCGGGAATGACACTGTTTCCAGCACAGCCGGCTGCCAGCAGCGATCCAACAATCGCTGCCGCGATTATTACCTTCTGATAGACTTTTTTTTCATTTTTCATGTCCTTGGCTCCTTGTACGCAAAAAGTATCCCCCGGGAAAGCCGAGGGAAATATAACATACGGGCGTACCGCAGTACGCCCGTATTCATCTGATTTTTTAAATTATTTTTTAATTACACAATCGATGAGGGCATTAATTCTTCGGTTTTTCTGTCTCCCCTCAGGGGTCGTGTTATAGGCTATCCGCCGGGTATCACCGTATCCTTTAGCAGAAAGGCGGGAGCGTTCGATCCCGAATTTTTCCACCAGATAGTTCACCACGCTTTCGGCGCGCCGCTGGGAGAGCTTCATGTTGTGCTCATGACCGCCGACGTTATCGGTGTACCCCTCGATAGCTGCGGTGGTCGTCGGGTACTTCTTCATATAGTCGCCGACCGTGTTGATTTCGCCAAAATATTTGGACGGGATCTCGGCGCTATCCGTAGCGAATTCAATATTCAGGTTCATGCAGAGTCTGTTGGGGGGCGGAGCAAACTCTTTGACACTGAGAGCACAGTCGATGATAGCGTCGATACGCCGGTTTTTCTGTCTCCCTTCATCTGTTGAGTTGTCGGCGATCGGTTTTGTTTTGCCGTACCCCTTGGCAGAGAGACGGGAGGGGTCAATACCGAAATCGGCAGTCAGGGCTTTTACAACGCTCTCGGCGCGCTGCTGGGAGAGTTTCATGTTGTAATCATCGCTGCCGACCTCATCGGTATACCCTTCGATAACGGCGGTAGTTGTCGGGTTTTTCTTCATGAAGTCACCGACCTTTGCCACCTCATCGTGATATTCGGGGCGAATATAAGCCTTATCGATTTCGAACAGGATGTTCAGAGAAACACAGTATTTTCTCATCTCCGGAGTCGGCTCGGCAACCGGCATCGGTTCGGGCGGAGTTTCGGGTGCCGTCTCAACTGCCGGTGCAGGTTGGGGCTCCTGAACAGCGGCCGGGGCCGCCTTTGCCCCGCCGAACTGGTAGGTGATCCCTACGGTATATTCATAATTTGAAAAGGTTCCGTTGTCACGGAAGACGAGGTGCCGAAAATCACCGCGCAGGGCCAGATTGTCGTTCAGGAAGTACTTGACTCCAGGACCGTATTCGAAGACGCCCCTCGTGAAAGTATCCTGGTTATCCCGGTCAATCGTGATGCCACCGTAACCGGCCGCCAGGTAGGGGACCAGTTTGTTATCAGGCAAGAGGTTCAACAGGAGGTCGCCGCCATAGTGATATACTCTGGCGTTGCCAAGACCAGGCGTGGTGCCCTCCGTCGGCACGAAGTCAAACAGCGCCTCGACTCCGAAATATTTGGTGAAGTTGTAGCCGCCGCGAATGCCGACGACAGGCCTTGTTTCCAGGTGTTGCTTGCCGTCGAAGGTGTAACCGCCGACTATGCCGGAAAGAGTAAAGGAATCGGGCTGGATACCTTCCGCAACGGCCGTTGATGTGATAGCGAAGAGGAAAAACAGAACCATCAGATAGTGAAGATTTTTTTTCATGAGACACCCCTTTCTTGGATTTATTGGCTTACGGTGGCAACGGGTACAGCCTTCCTTATCAGGTTTGTATCGCTTCTGGCATTTTCATGAGAAAGGTCCCCCCCTTCCATTGAATGTTTAATTTAAAGGTTCTCAAGGCATAACCAACCAATAGAAGTCAGAGCAGAAACCGGGCCAGACTGCCACAAATAAAAGCAATGTGATATCGGCGTGTTATAATTTTTGTTATCAGAGTTTCATGTAAAAAATAATACAGATGATCAGGCGGAATCGGGAGGGATGTCAGGTTTTAGCTGATGATTATCGCAAAGTGACATTTATTCATGATGTCACATTTGTTGCAGGATGAATGCACTCATTACATGGTCCTGCCCATGGTGGAATTGTCAGAGAATACCCTGACAGGGGAGGATTACTTCTAAACATAATTGGATGCACCGTCCACCGCATTGTGGCTCAAAGATCGACGTACACGGTCAGGTACACCTGATTTTCTCCTCCAGTACCGAAGCCATGGGCAACACCGACTGCGGGAGTCACCTTCAGCCAGTACCCGAGCGTTACATCCATGCGCAACTCAATACCCGCACCGACCTTCACATTGCTGCCGCTGAAAGCAGTGCGATCGTCCCACACCTCCCCTGCATCGACGAAGAGCGCGCTATGCACCTTTTCCGCGAAGAACGGTACGGTGCCGAAACCGCGCATCGGGAAGAACAGCGGCGCCCGGTATTCGAGCGTCCCGGTGGTGACGTACTTTCCGGCCACCGAGCGTTCCGGATAACCGCGCAGCGGGTACGGGTTCAGGTCCGAGGGGATCCCTCCGATCTGGAAGGCCTGCTGGCCGAACTGCGTATTACCTTCAGCCACGGCTCCGGCGAGCCGAAGATAGATTACCTGATGTTTCATCGACGCAACCGGCAGGCGAAAGAATTCCTGATACTCGGCGCTGTATTCCGAGCGTTCCAGATCACTGCCGACTGCCCGGTCAAAGCGCCGATAGAACAGAGAAATTCGGCGTCCCTCCTCCGAACTGATGGAATATGGATATCTGAGGACGCTGTCGAAGTTCACACCAGCAAACAGGTTGTCCTGCCTCCCCTGAAAAACCGGAACGCCATTGAACGTGCCGCTGCTGTCCAGTGGGGTGAGGGTTCTCTGGTCCTGCAGCTGATACCCGGCGCTGATGCTGTAGCGGGATTCCAGAAAATTGATCGGCACTGATGTCCCGAGGGTGAACCCCTGGTTCAATTCGTAATAGTCCCCCCGCTGCAGCAGGTTCGCGTAGAGGAACGGCTCCGCATGCGCCTTCAGGAAAAGGGTCGGATAGAAGTAATCGTTTTGGTAGTTGAGGTCGAAATAGCCGCGGTTCCTGCCCGGGCTGTAATCGGCCGTGAGCGAGTAGGAGTTGTAACCAAGGACATCTCCGCCTGCTGTAAAGAGTCCGTAAGATGTTTTGCCTGAGCCGTCACCGGAGATTCTCGGCAGCCAGAAGTGAGGAAGGAGGGTGTGCACGGCATTGTACGGCGTGGCTGCCGCCTGCGGAACGTCCCCGCCGATCGACAGCGGCGCCGTTGCCACACGGGTGGTCGGCAGCGATGGCCCCCTTGCTGCCGACCACTTTTCCCGGTCGAGCGCCATTTCCGCGATACCGAAGCCGTGCGCGTCGTAATTAGAGAAGATGATCGACGTACCGTCAGGCGAGAGGTCCGGCTGCAGTGCCCCGCCGAGCAGATGGCTGACCTGGTAGCTTTTCCCCTCTTTCAGGTCATAGGCAAAGAGATTGAACACCCCGGTCTCGTCGGAGACGTAGATGAGAAACGAGCCGTCCCGCGACCAGACCGGGTAGGCCGCAGTATGGTTCACGGCGAAAAGGGTACGATCCGTACCGGGAGCGACGTCGTAGAGGTGGATCGTGGTCTGGCCGGCATTGTCCGTGAGCGCATACGAAATTTTCGATCCATCCGGCGACCAGCGCGGCGAAGAGACCCGCTGCCGGGTGTAGCCGGTAACCAGCCGGGGTGCCGTTTCCTCCCCCGTGCCGCGCATTTCGATCAGCGCCAGATTCTGGCTTCCCCGCTCGCTGACGATGGCGGCGAACCATTTGCCGTCGGGGGAAAGATCCACATCACCCAGACGCTGCCCGTGGGTCAGCCGGGAAATCGAGTCGCGCGCAACGTCGTACGCGTAAAGGTCCTGGTAGGTGTTGAAACCGTTGTTGATCTCGGCCTGGGTGAAGTAAAGAGTCCCGCCGTCGGGGGCCCAGCAGATGCTCCCGTCCGAGTAGTTGCGCCGGAATTCGGCCAGGACTCTGCTCCCGCTCCTGTCCGTGACGACTCCCCTGGTATGATCATGGGGATCATGCCTGGTGTAGACGATACGGCTGCCGTCGGGGGAGAACCGCGGATTGGTCAGCGTTTCCCCCTGGGTCGAGATCGTGCGCAACGGGGTAAAGGGGGCCGTGGAGAGGGTCGCAATACGTTGCGACTCCTCGCGTTTGAGCGCGGCTATCATGTCGTCATAGAGGTCGCGATAGCTCTTATCGCCGAACAGCTCCTGCGGCGGCGTGGAGATAAAATAGGGGAAACGCCCCGCGTGAGCGAGACTCAACTTTCCGAGGGCGTCTTTTCCGTACGTCTCGGCGATGTAGCGTTGCAATTGATAGCCGTAGAGGTAGGGGAGATTTCCAGAGGGCCAATCCGGGACATCGCCGTTTATCCGGGCAATGGTGGGGAGATTGTTCCCGGCAACCGCCATGCGGAAGACCATGTCGTAGTAGCTGCTTCTGCCGCGCCCTACCCCCGTGTACTCCGACTCCGCCCAGGTTGCCATCCCCTCATGCCACCAGCGCGGCAAAAAGGTGTTCGGAGGGGCGGTGACGATAAAAAGCAACTCGGAGAGCGGATCCACACCGGGGATCGGTTTGCCGAAGATCGTCCGCATGACCTTCGAATACCCGCGCGCGGGGTCCAGGGTGACGATGTGGGCATATTCATGCGTTATCACGACCTTCAGCCAGTCGTCGTACTCGCCAAGCGTCGATGTAAGGCTCGGCGGCACCACCTGGACGTAGATGATATTATACGGGAGCGCCGTGGCTGACCCGTTCATGAAGTCGCTGTCGTCGATCAGCACCAACTCGGTTTTTCCACCCGGCTGCCAGCTGAATTCCCTGGTCAGCGCATCATGCGCCTCCTCGGCGATGACCGCAGCCCTTTGGGCGATCGCCTCCAGTCCCTGGTGAAAATGGATCGAGAAGTGGGGGGTCTCGATGGTGGAAAAGGTGAACGAGGTGTCGAGGCGGGCCGCATCGGAAATAGAAGAGAGGCAGAGCAGCAGAGTAATTGTAAGAAAGGTCGATTTCATCTATTTCCTTGGTGCAGGTAATCGGGGTGGCAAAAATTGGTAAGCACTGACCTAGTCCCTTCTCCCTGAGGGAGAAGGTGGCCGAAGGCCGGATGAGGGGGCAGCAATGCCGCGTACACCAACACTTCCCCCTCACCCTGTCCCTCTCCCTCAGGGAGAGGGGATTGTTTAGCCGCTATTGACGAGAGTTCAGTTTTCAGCGCCCCAGCATGATGCCGAGATCCTCGGCCGTCCGCACGATTTCCCCCTCAGGGTCGACCAGGTTCAGGTCGCGGGTGGCCTCTTCGATGGAGACCGTGCCGATGTGTCTACCCCGCAGGCAGGCCATCCGTCCGAATTCACCGGCAGCAACCATCGCAACCGCCTTGGTGCCGAAACGGCTTCCCAAGGCGCGGTCGAAGGTGGTGGGTGAACCGCCACGCTGCAGATGGCCGAGCACGGTGACACGCACGTCCATCTCCAGGCACTGTTCGATCTGTTTCGCCACGTACTGGCCGATCCCCCCCAGGCGCTCGATCAGGTGTCGTTCGTCGGCCGACTTCGCCACGACCCGGTCTCCGCCGGCCGGAAAGGCACCCTCGGCGGCCACGATGATGCTGAAACGGCTGCCCCGGGCGGAGCGCTTTTTGATGGCAGCGCAGATGCTCCCAATGTCAAAGGGAATTTCGGGGATCAGGATCACGTCGGCGCCGCCGGCGATGCCCGATTCCAGGGCGATCCAGCCGGCATAGCGCCCCATCACCTCCAGGATCATCACCCGGTGGTGGCTCTCGGCGGTGGTGTGCAGCTTGTCCAGCGCATCGGTGGCGGTTTCCAGGGCGGTGTTGTAGCCGAAGGTGAAGTCGGTCTCGCGCAGGTCGTTGTCGATGGTCTTGGGCACCCCCACCACCGGCACCCCTTTTTCCGACAGTTCCAGGGCGATCTTGAGCGACCCTTCGCCACCCACTGCAATCAGGGCGTCAAGCCCCAGGGTGCGGATATTTTCAACCACCTTGTCGGACAGATCGACGATGACGACCTTGCCGTCCTGTTCCACCGGATAGGAAAAAGGGTTGCCGCGATTGGTGGTGCCCAGGATCGTGCCGCCACGGGGCAGGATGCCGCGGACGCTCTCCAGGGTCAGCGGCTTGCATTTGTCCAGATTCAGCAGGCCGTCAAAGCCGTCCTCGATGCCGATCACTTCCCAGCCATGCCGGATGATGGCGCTCTTGACCACGCCGCGGATGACGGCGTTCAGGCCGGGGCAGTCGCCGCCGCCGGTAAGGATGCCGATCTTCTTGCTCATGAGAGCCTCCGGTAACAATTGATTCGATACATTCAACGATGTTCAGTTAGACTCTCTTTTCAGCTCGGCAACGGTTCGCGGAGTGACCTGCGCGGCAGGGTCTGCCGCGTCACAGCCTACGCCGACATTAGACATCACTTTGCTAGGTCTAGCCCTTTTGAAACTGAAGTTGAAATATTTTGCATCACTTTATGTTGCGGATATCTGGCTCTATACGCTTTTGCTTCCTTCACGTTGTCGATGATTTTTTCATTTTTTCTTTTATTTATAACATGGGCGTATGCAGCCAAATTCATTAAGTCGAGATCCACGAGCTTTTCCAAAAGTTCAGTTGCTTTCTCTTGCTCTCCCGAACGGTACTTTTCAAGTGCTTTTACATGTACACCAAGCGTGCTGGCCGATGATTGGATAAACATTGTCTGCAGGAGGTTGCCTTCAGCCTTTTGACAGCGGTAAGTGCCTAACGCATAGCTGACCGTAGCAACGATAACACCCACTATAATTGGCCAGATCATTTTAAAAATTCGCTTCATTATCATCCTCGTCGTCTAACGGTAGCGGGGTGCAGCGGCGAAGCGTAGCGAAGACCGTCTGCCGCCATGTTGTTGGGCTTTAGCTTTCATTTCAGCCTAAACGGCGCTGAATTGTCCTCCGGCCACAATCGCTCGTACTTATCTCCGTCCAGCTCCCGGAATCCTGCTGCACTTAGTTCTTCTTTCATGCCTTCCATCATGTCCATAGCTGTTTTGAAGCATTCCCTCGGGTCTCTGGTGTCGATATAGACGTTCACAACGCCCTCACCTGCATCATGCCCATCAATTTCGTCTGTCTCCAGCTCAGCTATCAGCCTTTCTTCAAAGGCAACTACGCGATCATAAGTCTCCAGATCGTCGCCCGCAAATTCGAGCACAAGCCGATATTTGTTTATCATCCTATTTCCTGCCCAACTAGGGATTATACCGCAGCTCTTTTAATCTTTTATTTATTGTATTTCAGCTCAAAAACTGCTGAGTATTTCAGTAAATCGGCTTAAATTAACCGAATTTAGCAATATAATCCCCCACTACAGGGTGGATATACCGCAGCTGCATAATTCCGGGAATTTTTATGTTTGAAGTCATTCCTATTTCTGAGAGCCCAGCAGAGTCAGATTTCAAAGATTCCATCACTACATCCTCAAAAGTCACGCCATCAACTCACCTCATGCCTATCTCATTTACACACATTAATCAAATGTATTTTCAAAAAATGTTTACCACAGCCAAAAGTAGGCGCTTCCAAGCGAGAACGCAGTGTAACGCAAACACCATTTTTCATTAAATCGTCAGAAGATGTTGAAAAACGCCCGCTTTCAGGATAATGTAGCCAGCGGCGGAAAAACAGCGTGTCCAAGGAGCGGTTACAATGAGGCAGGTCAGAAACACGGCGGTGTGCATACTGATGGCAATCGCGATAACTCCGCTGTCGGCAGTTGCCGCCCAGGATAACTACGAGATCGACCTCAAGGAATTAGGGCCCGCCAAGGCCAAAGCGAAACCGCAATCGCCGCCGCCGCAACCATCCTCTCCCGCCACGGGGGAAATCGACCTGAAAGAGCTGCGTAAAATTGCACCGCCACAAGCCGTAAAACCGGTGCAACACAAGCACCGCAGCCACACGGCCGCACCAGAAACCACCGCCGCAGCATCAGGACAGGAAAGCATCCACGTTGTGCAACCGGGTGAACACCTGTTCCAGATCCTGATGAAACAATACGGGCTGTCCGACCCGGCCGCCGAGCGCCTGGTTCCCGAAGTCATGCGCCTGAACGGCATAACGTCGCCGAAAGGACTCAGAGTCGGCCAGCGCCTGCGCATCCCGCTCCCCGCCAGAGAAGGCAAACAGAGCGCTTCAGCGCCTGCAACCGGTAAAAAGTCACGCCGGCCGGCGCCTGTAGCAGTGGCACAGCCTGCGGCTGCGTCATCCGTTCCTGTCCCTGCTGCGGCTTCCTGGCCCTGCTGCGGCTCCTGTTCCTGCTCGGCTCTGCGAATACTGCTCAGCACCTGCTCCGCAGCGGCTCCTGCGATTCCAAAGACTACTGTTCCAACAGCGGCCACAGCTCCAGCACCAACCACAGCTCCCGCACCTGTCACGAAACCGGCCGAAGCCTCCGGCTCAGCCCGCCAGCATCACCATCGTCTCGGCACCACCCTGCAAACTGGCGCACGACATGGCGGAAAAGATGGGTCTGCTGGCAGCATCCCCCACCGGCATCGTGGGAGTGGAAACCGTGGGCGCAGTATATGCCGGTCATAGCGTGACCGCTGTCTGCGGACTCTCCAAGGCCGAACTGTATACCTTCGAACGGTTGCTGGCCACTAACGGCAAAAAACTCCTGGTGTTTGAACAGGACGAGGCCGAAGAGTCCGTTGTGGAGGAACTGGCCGACAGCCTGGGCCTGGTGTTCCATAAACGTGACGCCAATGCCGAAGAACTTCCCCTGACCTACATATTCGCGCCATTCGGCAAATGGTCACAGGAGGTGCAGCTGACCATTCTTCCTGCTCAAGCGCCCCCAGCCCCACCCGCCGCCAACGGACCCGTAAAATGAGGGGATACGAAGCGCTTCACGCTCTACGTTTCTAGGCGCAATTAACCATATTTACCTATTGACATGCGCCCGCAATTCGCCCATATATGGGCCATAATTTCATATTTTAAGTTAGCAACGAAAAGGCAATATCCGAGGAATCGGATGACGCAAAGCCACCTGCCCAGAACGGGAAGAGGGGTTACCGAAACGGTTGACAAGGGATCGCGCAGTGCGATTCGATTCATGAACCTGCCTTTTCGAAAGAAGATGCAGTTTTTTTTTACATCAGCCATACAGCAAAAGAAACCAATTTTAGGTAACGTGACAGACAACTACAGAGAGAAGGAGGTAATCAGGATATGTCGCTCATAAATGTTCCACAAGGTGTAACGGTCATAGCCCAGATCATGGAGAAAACCCTGAAAAACGGAATGCTCGTGGAGGTCTATCTCGTCAAAACAGAGCGCCAGTACGAGGCGGCACTCTTCGTCGAAGGTCATTTCAAGGCCGGCCCACCGATTCCCCGCCCGACTGACAACCCGACGGAAAGTGCTGCATATTGGATAGGGGTACGCCCCAGCGTCGGGTTGACACAAGAGGAAGGTGATAACATTCTGGCGGAAGTAAATGTTCAGAACATGCTCCACCATTGCCATTTCATGGACAAATGGGGAGTGGTCGAGGATTAGGTGAAGATCGCTTCTGTTCTACGTTTTTAACGATGACATCGTACTGTTCTGTTCAGAAAACAGCGGCCGTTTCTGTAATGCAGCAGGAATCTTCAGCGAGTCACGGTGTCTGCATTAAATCATATACGTGAGGTGTACCATGCCGTCTCCATCAATACTGGTTCTACGCAGGGAACTGAGAGCATCCATAGGAGATCGCGACAAACTGATCAAATTGCACTCCCGTGTCACGGAGGACATAAACGAGGCGTATGGCGAAGAGAAAGAGGTTCTGATTAAATTCAGGCAGGAGCTGAAAGACGCCCTCAAATGCAGAGTACTTGACCGCTGGGGCGGAAACTGACTACAGCAAATGAGTCCTCGTCAGACATGCCATACCACTTGGACCACAGCGGCTGACGGGGTCTCAATTCGGCATAACTCGGAAACGCAGACACCGGCAATCCAGATCAGATCAGCGCCGCAAAACAGGAGCGGAATACGCGTCCGCTCGGATAACGGGATCTTCCGGTCGATAAAAACATCCTTCACCTTTTTTCTGCCGCTCATGCCGAACGGCGTAATGCGGTCCCCGGGGCGGAAGGTGCGAACCAGCCAGGGGAACGGGGTCTTGGCGAGATCGAAACAGGCGGTGCCGGGATCAGTCGAAACGGCTGCCGTACCGGTCAGAGCGACCGTGAAGGAGCCGCCAACGGGGAGCTGATAGCAGCCCGGTCCCGTTATCAGCAGTTCGAAGTCGGTATCGGACACATAATCCTCCGTCTTCATCCATACCAGGCGGTCATACTCTCTCACTGCCGTAACACCGTGCGGAAGCGCCAGTCGTGCGTTGGGACGTTCAGAATCAATCAAGTCACACACCGCGTCGATATGACGCAGGCTCACCCCCTCCAGCGTGCCGATCAACAGTTTGAATCCCCGGCGCAGGACTCTTCGCCTCAGGGCCTGATTGAGTGCGCGAAGCTGCCCGACATCACAGACGATCCTCCCCTCCCCCATCAGACACGATTCGGTAAACGCCCGCTCGGTCAACTCGTCCAGCAACGCTTCATCGCCACCAAGAACCGACGCCGTTGAGGCCAGACACGAACGGATGGCAGGGTTGTACTCTTCCAAAAGCGGCAGCAACTGGTGGCGAATACGGTTACGCAGATACGCCGTGTCACGGTTGCTGGCATCCTCACGCCACTCCAGGCCGCGCCCGCGGAGGTACTGTTCGATTTCTGAACGTGATACTTCCAGCAGCGGCCGCACATAGCCGCGGGCATTGCGGTACGCCATCCCCGACAGGCCGGTCATGCCGGACCCGCGCAACAGGCGCATCAACACGGTTTCGGCCTGGTCGTCGGCATGATGGGCAAGCGCCACCGCAGCCGCCCCGTACGTCCCGCGCACCTCATCCAGAAACTCTATCCGGGCCCGTCGTCCGGCATCTTCAAGATTCAGCCGACTTTTTTCCGCCAGGTTTTTGATATCGACACGCCGCACTTCGAACGGGAGTGCGTAGCGGGATGCCGCCTCGCGGCACAGTTCCTCGTCGGCATCGGATTCGACTCCGCGCAGGCAGTGGTTCAGATGCGCGACAATCAGCGTGAGGTTGTAGCCGGGAAGCCGGGTGAGCAGGTCAAGCAGGGCGCAGGAGTCCGCCCCTCCGGAAAGCGCCACGACCAGCGTGTCGCCCGGCCGGAAGAGGCCATGCCGGTGAACCGTCCGTGCCACGCGGGAGGCGAGAGAGCTGTCTGGAGGAATCATCGGTTGCATGGCGGAGAGCTGACATGAAGATGGACGTGGTAATTGCCGGGGGTCACTGCTTCGTCCCAAAAAGCTCGGTCAGGATCAAATTGAACACGCTGTAGAGGACCGCGGCGATAAACGCAGCCCCGAAGCCGCTGACGTGCAGTCCCGGCACCAGATGCGCCGCCAGATAGAATATCAGGCCGTTGATGACCAGGGTAAAGAGACCGAGCGTCATCACGGTGACCGGCAGGGTCAACAGGACAATGATCGGTTTCAGAAAAACGTTCAGCAGGCCGATCACCAGTGTCGCCAGCAGCAGGTCCTGAAACCGGTCGATCTGAATGCCGGGGATCAGCTTAATCACAAAAAAGAGGGCGAAGGAGTTGAGCGCCCATCTGAGTATTAGTCGTGTCATGGCTCCTTAACCAGCGTCTCCTCTTGAAATATGCCACCATCAGCAGCGCCATAGCAATCATCACTCCCCAGAGAACAAAGTAGCCGTTCTGCCACTCCAGTTCCGGAAAATGCTTGAAGTTCATGCCGTAGACCCCGACCAGAAAGGTCAGCGGCATGAAGATCGTGCCGATCACGGTCAGAAACTTCATCACCTCGTTGGTGCGGTTGCTGATGCTGGAAAGGTAGAGATCGAGCATGCCGGAGAGCAGGTCGCGGTAGGTCTCGACCGTATCGATCACCTGAACGGTGTGATCGTAGACATCCCGGAAATAGAGCCTGGTCGCATCATGCAGCAGAGGGCTGTCGCCCCGTTCCAGGAACGAGATCGCTTCGCGCAGCGGCCAGACGGTCTTGCGCAGATAGATAATCTCCTTTTTCATGCCGATGATCCGATGGAGGGCCTGCTGATCAGGGGTGAGAGTCAATTCTTCCTCGACGTCGACAATCCGCTCGCCAATTCCTTCCAGAACGGTGAAATAGCCGTCAACAATGGCGTCGATCAGGGCGTAGGCCAGATAATCGGCCCCCATGCCGCGAATTTTTCCCTTGCCGCTCCGGATACGGTTACGAACCGAGTCGAAGGCATCACCCTTGATCCCCTCCTGGAAGGTGAACAGATAGTCCGGGCCCGAGAATGATGCTGAGCTGTTCCGAACTGAAACTCGCCGTCTTCCGTCGGGCACAGCATTCTCAGCACGATGAAGAGATAGTCGCCGTAATCCTCGATCTTGGGACGCTGCACGGTGTTGACGATATCTTCCAGTACCAGCGGATGAAAGGTGTGCCTTTCGCCCAGGGCACGGATCAGTTCAACATCATGCACCCCTTCGACATCAACCCACACGACGGCACCGTCGCAGGGATTGTCCAGATACCGGTCGATCTGCTCGAAGTGACGCTCCTCGATCCCGTCAGGACCATAGCCGATAACGGAAATCTGCACCGCTTCGCTCGATTCATTGCCGATATGCACCAGCGTACCGGGAGGGAGGCCGCTTTTGACAGAGCGTTTCTTATGAAACCGTGGGGCGCTGCGCATCATATACCGAGGATATCTGCCATATGCAGCAGGTCTTCATTCAGCTTCTTCTGGCCGCCGTTCACCACCATCTCCAGCAGCGTGGTGGTGAGCGAATTGGCCGACAGCCCGACCATGACGCCTTTGGTGCCGGAGAGCAGCAGCTCCACCGCTTTTATGCCGAAACGGCTCGCCCAGCAGGCGGTCAAAGACCGATGGTGCGCCGCCCCGCTGATAGTGTCCCAGCACGGTCACGCGGGTTTCAAAGCCGATGGCATTTTTGATGCCGTCGGCAACTTCCTGCGCGTGTCCGGCCCCCTCTGCCATGATGATCAGGGCGTTCGTGCGCCCCTCATCGTAGCGCTGCCGCAGCTGGTGGCACATTTCACCGAGGTCGAGCTCCACCTCCGGCACGATGGCAAACTCGGCGCCGGTTGCGATGGCGGCGGTCGAAGCCAGGTAGCCGGAGTTGCGCCCCATCACTTCGACGATAAAGGCCCGGTCGTGCGAACTGGCGGTATCCTTGATGCAGTCCACGGCATAGATGATGTTGTTGAGCGCGGTATCAACCCCCAGCGCCATATCGGTGTAGGCGATGTCGTTATCGATGCTGGCCGGGATGCCGATCACCGGGAAGCCCATCTTGTCCAGCGCCAGAGCGCCGTTCAGTGAGCCGTCGCCACCGATCACGATCAGCCCCTCGACCTTTTCCTTGAGCAGATTGTCCAGCGCCTTCTTGCGCCCCTCTTCGGTGCGGAACTCTGTTGAACGGGCCGACTGCAGAAATGTCCCGCCCCGTTGCATCGTCCCGGAAACCGCCTGGGTATTGAGGACGATGTAATCGTTTTTGAGAAGACCGGCATACCCTTTACGATAGCCGATCATCTCGACATCGTTGGCGATGGCGGTTCGAGCGGCCGCGCGGATGGTGGCATTCATGCCGGAACAGTCACCGCCGCTGGTCAGAATTGCAAGTCGTTTCATGGTGAGGCCTCCACATATTTGAATAACGTCGTATTACATCCCTCTCATGAGGGAAGGGTAGGTGAGGGGCGGTAATGGCCTGCCGCTCATCCGGCCAGCCCTTCATCCAGGGGGAGAGAACATGTCTCCCGGAGAGGATGGGTGAGGGATGCCATTCAGGTAGCCCTATACATCCCCTTCCTGTTTTTCAACCACTCCATCCGTTCCACAATATTCTTTTCGTACCCATGCCCCTTCGGTTCATAAAACGTTCGCCCGGCCAGCTTCTCCGGCAGGCATTCCAGCCCTGCATACCCCTCTTCATAATCATGGGCATACTGGTACCCTTTGCCGTATCCCTGTTCCTTCATCAATTTCGTCGGCGCGTTGCGGATATGCAGCGGCACCGGCAGGGCCCCGCTGTTCCGGACTTCAGCCAGCGCCGAATTGATGCCGACATACGAGGCGTTGGATTTCGGGGCGGTGGCCAGATAGGTGACCGCCTGCCCCAGGATGATGCGTCCTTCCGGCATGCCGATGACCTGAAACGCCTGCAGTGCCGAAACGGCTACCTGGAGGGCACGGGGATCGGCGTTGCCGATGTCTTCCGACGCCAGAATGATCATGCGGCGCAGGATGAAGATCGGATCCTCCCCCGCCTCCAGCATGCGGGCCAGCCAGTAGAGAGCGGCATCCGGGGAGCTGTCGCGCATCGACTTGATAAAGGCCGAGATGACGTTGTAATGCTCCTCGCCCCCCTTGTCATACAGGAGCGCCTTTTTCTGGAGCGCCTCCTGGGCGGTTTCGAGTGTTATGGAGCCGTCCTGCGTCAGGCCGGCCGCGACTTCCAGCGTATTCAGGGCGGAGCGGGCATCCCCCCCCGTCTGTGACGCCAGAAACTCCAACGCCTCGTCGGTCGCCGAAAGTCCGCGGTTGCCGAGACCCCGCTCGGAGTCGGTCAAGGGCCTGCATCAGCAGCGTCCGTATGGCGTCCGGTTCAAGCTGCTGCAGCGTCAGCACCCGACAGCGCGACAGCAACGGGGCAATGACCTCGAAGGAGGGGTTCTCGGTGGTGGCACCGATGATGGTGACAACCCCTTTTTCGATGTAGGGGAGGAACGCATCCTGCTGCGATTTGTTAAAACGATGGATTTCATCGATAAACAGAATAGTACGAATGCCGCGGGCCGCATAGCGCTCGGCTTCGCGAAATGTTTCGCGAATTTCCTTGACCCCCGAGAGGATCGCGGAAAAGAAGATGAAGTGCGATTTCGTTTCGGCGGCGATGATGTGGGCCAGCGTGGTTTTCCCGCAGCCGGGCGGTCCCCAGAAGATCAGGGATGCGAGTGAATCGGTTTCAATCATGCGGCGCAGGATGCGCCCTTCGCCGACCAGATGTTCCTGCCCGGAAAATTCGGCGACGGTGCGCGGCCGCATCCGTTCGGCAAGCGGCGCGTGCGGGGATGGTCCCGCTGCGGTATGTGCCCCGGAGTCTTGCTCCCAGAGATCAGGCGTATTCATGGCCGACTGTTTCCTTACTGCAGGTCTCGCCGGCTGTGACGGCTGATCTTTTCCGGTTTGATGTTCCAGATGTCACGGGCATATTCGGCGATGGTGCGGTCGCTGGAAAATTTGCCCATGGCGGCGGTGTTCAGGATTGAGGTGCGCGCCCATTCGTCCGGCTGCAGGTACAGTGCATCGACCTCGTCCTGACAGGCGATATAGGACGCATAATCGGCCAGCAGCAGATAGTGATCGAGCCCCAGCAACGTATCGACAATCGGCTTGAATAGATTTTGATCGTGGGGCGAAAAGCTGCCGTTGCCGATCATGTCGATGGCCTGCTTCAGTTCCGGGTTATGGGCATAGTAATCACGCGGCTGATAGCCGGCCTTTTTCAGCCCGGTAACCTGGTCGGCGGTCAGGCCGAAGATAAAGATGTTATCGCGCCCCACCTCTTCCATGATCTCTATGTTGGCGCCGTCCAGAGTTCCGACCGTCAGCGCCCCGTTCAGCGAATATTTCATGTTTCCGGTGCCGGATGCCTCGGTGCCGGCCGTGGAGATCTGCTCGGAAAGGTCGGAGGCCGGGAAGATCATCTCAGCCAGCGTAACGTTATAGTTGCCCAGAAATACGACCTTCAGCAGATCTTTAACCGCCGGATCGTTGTTGACGACCGCACCGACTGAGTTAATCAGCGTAATGATCAGCTTGGCCATGTAATAGGAGGGGGCCGCCTTGCCGCCGAAGATGACGGTACGCGGCGCAAAATTGCCACCGGGATTGGCCTTGATGCGGTTATAGCGGGTAATGACATGCAGTACATTCAGAAGCTGGCGTTTATACTCGTGGATGCGCTTCGTCTGGCAGTCGAACATCGAATCGGGCGACACCTCAATGCCGTTGTGCAGACGGATATAGTCGGCCAGTCTCCGCTTGTTGGCCCGCTTGACCTCCAGCCACTGCTGCCGGAATTCGGCGATCTTCGGCCAGGGGAATCAGCTTTTTCAATTCGCTCAAGGTTGGTGACCCAGCGGTCACCGATGCTCGACGAAATCAGGTCGGCCAGCCAGCGATTGCAGTATTTCAGCCAGCGCCGCTGCGTGATGCCGTTGGTCTTGTTGTTGAAGCGTTCCGGCCAGAGCTGATAAAAATCGTGGAACAGGTCGTTTTTGAGAATCTCGCTGTGCAGCGCCGAGACGCCGTTCACCGAGTGACTGCCGACGATCGCCAGATGCGCCATACGCACGCACCGCTCACCATCCTCTCCGATGATCGACATCCGCCGCAGCCGGTCGTTGTCACCCGGAAAACGGGCGATGATCTGCTGGATGAAGAGCTCGTTGATGCGGTAAATGATCTGCAGATGACGCGGCAGAATCCGCTCCATCATCGTCACCGGCCACTTTTCAAGCGCTTCGGGAAGTATCGTATGATTGGTGTAGGCAAAGGTGTTCTGGGCGATATTCCAGGCGACATCCCAGCCGAGGCGCTTATCGTCGAGCAGAATCCGCATCAGCTCCGGAATCGCCAGGGTCGGATGCGTATCGTTCAGCTGGATCGCCACCTTTTCCGGCAACAGTGTCAGGTCGTCATGTTTTTTAGAAAAACGGTAGAAGATGTCCTGTACCGTGGCAGAAGAGAGGAAATACTCCTGGCGCAGGCGCAGCTCCTTCCCCTCGGCCATATGGTCGGCCGGATAGAGTACCTTGGAAATGTTTTCGGTGCGCATTTTTGACTCGACGGCGCCGATGTAGTTCCCCTGGTTAAACGAGCCGAGCTCGAAGTCACGGGTCGACTTGGCACTCCAGAGCCTCATGGTGTTGACGGTTTCATTGCCGTAGCCGGGAACCGGGAAATCGTAGGCCAGCGCCATGACATCGGTGGTATCGACCCAGGAGTAGCGGGTCTCCCCCAGTTCATCCCGGTAACTTTCAACCCGGCCGAAGAACTTGATCTGGTGCAGATGTTCCTGACGGTCAAACTCCCACGGATTGCCGTAGCGCAGCCAGTTGTCCGGAAACTCATGCTGGGCGCCATCAACAATTTTCTGGTAGAACATGCCGTACTCATAGCGGATGCCGTATCCGTAGGCCGGCAGGCTCATGGTTGCCATTGAATCAAGGAAACAGGCCGCCAGACGTCCCAGACCGCCGTTGCCGAGTCCGGCATCCCACTCCTGCTCCTGCAGTTCTTCAACATCAATCCCCATCTGTTTGAGAGCGGTCTGCCACTCCTCCATCATCCCCAGGTTGATCAGGCTGTTGCCGAGCGTGCGCCCCATCAGGAATTCCATCGACATATAGTAGACCCGTTTGGCGTCGTTGATGTAGTAGGACTGCTGGGTATCAAGCCAGCGATCGACCAGTACGTCACGAACGGCATACGCCAGCGCCTGATAGAGATCGGCCTTGGTGGCGGAGAATTTATCCTTGACCAGTGTATATTGCAGGTGACGGAGAAATGAGCGCTGCAGGTCTGCCACAGTTGGTTTGTGATTACTGGCGGGAGTCGTATCTACTGTGGTCATGGTATCCATCCTTTAAGACAGAGTTAGCGCGACGAGGAAACTATATAGATTTCTAACTGCTTAATGCAAGGATGAGCATTCCCTTTTTGCACAATCTCTGCTATGATTGAAAACATGGGTGAGAAACTGATCTGTAACAACAAAAAGGCCTATCACGATTATTTTATCGAGGAGAAGCTTGAGGCAGGTTTGGTACTGCAAGGGACTGAAGTCAAGTCACTGCGGGCTGGCAAGGCCAACCTGAATGATTCCTTCATGCTGGTGCGTGATGGTGAGGCCTATCTGCACAACCTGAATATTTCCCAGTATGAATTCGGCAACCGCCAGAATCATCAACCGGATCGCAACCGCAAGCTGCTGCTGCATCGCCGTGAGATCGAGCGTCTGTACGGCAGGATCCGCGAGAAGGGTCTTTCGGTCATTCCGCTCCGGCTCTATTTCAAAGACGGCCTGGTCAAGGTCGAGATAGGGCTTGCCAAAGGCAAGAAACTGTACGATAAACGTGAGGACATGAAGACGAAGGACAGCCAGCGTGAGATGTCTCAGGCGCTGAAGGCCAGAAACCGGGACTAGACCGGTTCATCAGTTCAAAATTCATAATTCATAATTGTTTTCAAAGGGGGGCGTAAAGGTTTCGACGGGGAATTGAAAATCTGGGGAGCACCGGGTCGGGGCAGGTGGCCGACCTTAATAAACCTGCACGGCATTAATTGCCGACAATTATAACACTCCTATTGCACTAGCTGCTTAATAGGCGTCCCCGACTGAGATGCCGATGGTAGGAAGGGGGCGTCACTCACTATCGGATAGGGAAGCGCAACGCCCGTAGCGCAACCCGAAACTCAACGGGATCGCCGTCTGACTGCCTTGTTCGTTGCGCAGGCAGACGGTTAAATCGAGCAACGGAATAACGGTGTAGGGTCTCAGATGCTAGGTTTTTCGGACGTGGGTTCGACTCCCACCGCCTCCACCATTTAGCAGTCCGGCACCATCCGGATAAATTCAAAAGCCCTTGAGAAATCAGGGGCTTTTTCTTTTGCGTTGTCCGCTAGAGTCCGAAGGATTTTGCTTTCGATGAGATTGCTCGGCGGCGTTTTCCAGGGATGGAGTTTTAATTTTACTGGGGCATTAGTATGGTCAGAGTCACTTTGGAAACTCAGAATTGTAAGATTAACTGAACCGCATTCAAGGCAGTGAGATGGCGCGGTTCTTGCCTCTCGCCAAGCTATCCTATTTTGGAAATCTTTCAGTTTTTCCTGGTATTGACGATCATAACGTCTCATTAACTTTTTAAACCAGCTAATGGGTTGGTCGAAGTAGCAGTCGTCATACTCTTCTTTTACTTTAGGATGAAACAGAGCGGTTCCGCCAGACTATGGTGGAACCGCTCTGTTTCATCGATCATACTCAGTTATGTTCGTTAAGATTTTAAAGGAGATGCTTCGATTCTCCCCAATCTCTGTTTCCTAGGCCTGCCTACTTGCTGAGTCTGAGGATCATGCTTCTCACTTTTTGAAAAGCCGAATTCAGCTGGGTCGCGTCTTCGGCATATATATACATTCCTGTCGGTTGCGCTGATTGATACTTGTCGGAATCTGCGGTGTTTGCCAGCCGCTTAAGGATATTTTCGCCCCACTCGCTTTGACCGTAACCGCAGGTTGAAACTTCATTACTCCGCAGCATTGCGCCCAGGCCGATGGAGTAGATGGTTACAGCATCGCTACCAGTCCCGCCGCGAGCGGCATTAGCGACGTTCTCCACCATATTTCTGGCTGCCCTGTTGACATTACATCCGGTGTTAGTTACAGGGTTACCAGATAGTGTTCGAGCATTGTTGAAGCTTGCCAGATTAATGGTGCCGGTATAGTCGGTCGTAGGCAACTTTGTAATATTACTATAACTTTTAGCGTCGCTGGATATTCTGTTTATTGTGTAGAGATCCGTCGGTTGGCTGGGACTTGAACCCTGCGACCACAGTCCACCAGTACGGGTTGTTCCCGAGTTGTCGAAATTTCCGGACACTATATTTGGCGCGCCGTCGCTGAAAAAGACTATTATCCTGAGGGTAGAACGGGAATTTGAAGGTATGGCATCCAGTTCAGCTTTGGCAATCCTCATTGCCTCTTCTGCATTAGTCGCTCCGTTTGAGGCTGCGGAGTTTATGTGTGCAGTCAGGCTTGACCTGGTGAAGCCCCGGTTTGCATCCTTGTTGATCGGATCGCCAAGTACGGCGCCGGAAGCAAACGTCACAAGGCCGATCCTGTCGCCTCCCGCCCCGTCCTGAAAACCATTGAGGAACTCTATTGCGGCGCTCTGTAAGGCAGGAAAATTTGCGCCCAGTGATCCGGAACAATCGAGAACAAGCATCATATCCAGTGATCTTACAGTCGTTTCTGCCGATGCGCCTACTTGGCCGGTCTTATTTAAGACGCGACTAAAAAACATAGGGGCATTTGCTGATGCCGAGACGTTGATAGTCCAGGTGCCGGCAATATTCTCAATTTTGCCTATGCTAAAGGCTGCATTGGTCGCTCCCATGAACCCTGTGGGAAGGTTTGCGGTAAAATAGCTGTTGGCGGCGTCACGTGCATTCTGCATTCGCGTGGTGTCATCAGCACCGTTTTTTACTGCCCTTCCAGCCGCTAATGAAGCTGCATCTACAGCAGAGTTGAGTTTAGCTTTTACGGAATAGGCCATCCCCAGATCAACCGCAAGGGCGCACAGCCCTATCATAACAAAAATGGTGATCGCTGTTAAAACAAGAACCTGTCCTTTTGAACTTTTTATAATCGGCTTGAGTTTCATAGCGTATCCTTTGCCTCTTCGTAATTTCATCAAAAAATTGAAACCGAGACGAGGGTAGGTGAAAATAAGTTTCCAGGTAAAATGCTCTTGAATTGGTAGAATACCTCAACTACATATGCCGTCTTGCCTGCAGCAAGTGATATCCCACCCAGATTTTGACTCGGCACGTTTGGATATTGTCCGGAAATATTTATGCTGCTGGACGGTATCGGGGTGAGAGTGCTTCTGTTCCAGGAGAGTTTCTGTGTTATTCTGTTCCTGTTGTTGACATTTTCCACTTTGCTAATGTACATCATCCCCTGCTTCACCATGTCGAGTGGTTGAGCAGTTTTTCCAATCAGATCCATAGTATCCTGAAAATCCTTTAATTCGTCTCCGGAAAGATTTATGTTGGCTCGCGAAACAAGATTTGCCCCTTCCCGACTCATATTGGTAATGATGCTTTTTGCATGAATTGCCCTGGAATAATCAATTATCCCCATCAACAGCAGTATAAGAAACGGAAGCACAATCGCCAATTCAACAAATGCCTGCCCTTTCTCGCCTGTGTTTCCGATTTGTTCAGCAATCCATTTCATTGTCTTACTCCGCATTACCGGCTATCGGGTTCGTTAACTACAGTTGATTTAACTGTGAATGCGTATTTGCCATCCTTAAAAAACGGTTTAACAAGTGGAGTCAGCAGTGGCCAAGAGTAGTCAAGTCGGACAGTAATCAGCTGCTGAGAAGCCCCGGTGGTATCTTTTACAGGCGTGCCGGAGATATTATAAAAAGCACCCAATCTCTGTACGCTGATTACTGGTGTTCGAACAGGGGTGTTCTTCTCGTAAAATCCCATAGACTGCTCTCTGATTTTATCAGTCATCGTAGAAAGGCGATCAGAACCGGCATTACTCATCCCGGTCACGGCAAGGCGGGCACCAGACCTCACGGCATGCTGCATGGTCTGATTGACAAAGAACATGAGTGCAAAATCCATAATGGAGAATATTAACGTTAGGAACAGAACAACAACCAACGCAAATTCGACTGTGGTCTGCCCATTATTCTTTACGAGCATTAGAGTACCTCTGATCCCCCGCCGAGAAGGAGGGGCTTTTGGAACAACGACAAACGGTGTTTTTTTAAAATATGGGGTTGCAGTACAATAGATATGCCAAAAATGTACCAATAAAATGTTGCATCATCTTGACCAGTTACGAATTTGACACGAATTGAGTATGGTAAGTTTTTTTATCCAGTGGGGGAAATATGGGGTGTATGAGGCAATATATATCTGATAGCGGGCAGTTACCAAATGTTATATTTATTTCAGGAAACATGATTTGCAACATTCAAGAGAAAAATCGAACCTGTAAAATGAATTGTATAAGTGGCTAAGATTGGTAAGAACCAATCATTGGCCGAGCGTTCTACTCCAGAAGTACTCACCGGCAACAAAATTAACACTCCTATTTTCCCATTATTTAGTAAATAGTTACTTCAATAACATACAATAATCCTATGATTTTCTAACAACATTTCACTCCCTCACCATTCCTGTTACACAGCGTAACATCGTGCTTTTGCATACAATTTTAACCTTCCTCGTTTTGGCATAATTTGTGGTTTACACATTATGGCGGTAGGGCCTGAAAATACTATTTTTAAACCGTCCCTACTTGAGCACAGTGGATAACCACGTTTAAGAATATACCAACTCGATAAATTTATTCAGCAATTACAGTGTAATACAAACTTGGTACGACTGGTGCCTATGCACAACCCTGTATGGCAGTTGTATGCTTTTACTTGGATACTAAAAACGGCAGAAATGATTTCGGCTTATTAACTAAGCACATAACTTGGAAGGGGGTGATGCCGGATGTTCGGCAAATATCTACGAAGCATGGAAAGAACAATGTTTCAAAAGGTTCGCTAATAACAATTACAAGGAGGTTCAATCATGAGATACCCGATCGAATGGTATGTAAAAATGCACTCAATGTTGAAAGATGAAAAGGGCCAGACGATGGTTGAATATGCGCTTCTGATCGCCCTTATTGCGATAGTTCTTGCAGGCGTAGCTATCCCCGCCCTTTCAACCAACATTGGAAAAACGTTTGACAATATCGGCACTGTATTAACAAAGTAAGTACATTGATGGGGGATGGCATTCAGCCCTCCCCCATCACCTTTACCAAGTTCAACAGATCTTATGGGGAGAACATGACCGCATATCTCATGTGTTTTGATCTTAGGGCCGTGTCGGAACTGAATAATAATATCGGTCAGACTCTTGTAGAATATGCTCTCATACTGCTGCTGATCGCGATTGTAGTTGCAACATCAATATCTGACGTTACTGCTGCACTTACCACTTCATTTCGTCAATTGCTGCGGCACTGTCACCTTAGGTGTATGCAACGCCAAGCATGTGGATGATGAAATCCTTCAAGCCGTTTTCGCACAATAATTAACATAGTCGCAACTTTTTACATCCGGTTTATTTCCTTGTCAATTGCGGCTTCTTAGACATTTCAAGCCGAGAAGGTAATATATTTTTAGCCGTCTATTTACACCACTTATTTGCTAACACCTTGTAATTAAACTGCATTATTTGTGGCACAGAAGATGTAAACATCAGGCTTTCCAGAGGGCATGCACAAATGCGTTACGAATAATTTTCGGCGGATAGATGCGGAGGAACCATGAAAAGACCCAGTTCGGTTGTCATTGCAGGAGTTTTAGCGTGTGTGTTCGCGGGATGCGCTTCCCTTTTGGCCTACAATTATCTTAAGAAACAGGGCAGCAAGCCATTTCAGGGTGTGGCCATAGTCTCTGCGGCCACAGACGTTCCGATCGGAACGAAGTTGGACGCAACCCATGTCAGGCTGGCAACCTGGCCAAAGGAGAATCTCCCTTCGGGCTTCTATACGGATGCCAATACTCCGCTCGGACGGATAGCCGTTCGTCCACTGAGTGCAGGCGATATCGTCACCGAAGCAGAAACTCATGCCGCTGAACGCAGCAGCAACCGGCGGCATCATGACCTATATCGTGCCGCAGGGACACCGGGCGGTAACGGTTGCGGTTAACGAAGTGGCCGGTGTGGCGGGTTTCATCACCCCCAACAGCAGGGTGGACATTGTACTCACGACACCGCGTCCCGGCGCAGCCGATAAAGAGGACAATATGAGCAAGATCATCCTGCAGAACGTTCCGGTGCTGGCCAGCGGACAGGTCACGGAGCAGAAAGGACGGTAAGCCGGCGGTTGTCCCGACCGTCACGCTGGATCTGATCCCCGATGATGCCGAAAAACTGATTGTCGGCGCCAAGAAAGGCTCTCTTCAGCTCCTGTTGAGAAATGTCATTGACGTCGCCGCAGTCACTACCACGGAGCCACCATATCCAAGGCGCTGACCGTGGGGAAGTCGTGCCAGTACAAAATAGTACGCAGGCCGCGAAAACAGAGAGTTGCCCACGCAGGCTCCGCTATCACCGCCTGTGCCGGCAAAATTCAGCGTGGAGGTCATCAAGGGCGGTAGCAAAGACAACCGGGAGTTCTCCGCAGAATAGACTAATCATGAAATGAGGTGACAGGATGGAATCCGTCCAGAACGGCAAAAAATCTCTCGCGCTTCTGGTGCTGTTCGCAAATCTTTTGATTCCTGGGATCGCCACCGCCGGGGTTGCAACAGAGGTGATCGTCAACAAGAGCGTGTTGCTGAACCTGCAGAAACCGTCGGAAAGGGTTTCCATAGCGACACCGTCCATTGCGGAACTGGTTGTCATCTCTCCGACCCAGTTGCAGATAAATGGCACCAAGATCGGATCCACCTCCCTGATTGTCTGGGAAAAGGGTGGAAAACATCATTTTTCGACATCAGGGTCAAAGGGGATATCAGCCTGCTGGAAAAACAGATCAGGGAGATCGCCCCCAATGACAACATAACGGTGGATTATGCCAATGACACTATCGTCCTTGCGGGTAAGGCCGCCAACGAGCAGACTATTGCAAAGGTGGTCCAGATTGCCACGGCATATGCCGCGAAAGATTCTGCCGCCCCCAGCCAGAGTAGTGGCCAGCCCGTTATCCCACAACCTGCTGAATCAAATGACAAGAAACCCGGCACTGATTCAACAGTTGAAAGTTCTCAATCACATCGTGGTTGATGAACCCCAACAGGTGCTCCTGGAGGTAAAGGTCGCCCAGGTGGACAAGACCGCCCTGAAATCATTGGGCATCAGTACCTTCGTTAAAGGTAAAAGTGCCGAAGGTTTTGTCAACCGGTGGGGGCGCCTGCAGCGGACCTACACTGGTAAATCAATTGGCCTGCAAAATATTGCTCCGGGAATAGCCGGTGATACCCCGTGGATTGGGTCAATTAGTCCGCTTACGACTTATCAGCTGGGAGGTTCGTTATTTAAAACGGGACTTGGCGGTGTGCTCAAGGCGCTCGCTACAAAGAATCTGGCAAAGATGCTGGCCGAACCCAATCTGTTGGTCAAGAGCGGCCAGAGAAGGCAAATTTCTGGCAGGCAGCAAGATTCCTATCCAGGTAGTCTCCGGCGTTGGCGCCATTTCCGGAACGTCAATCCAGTTCATTGATGTAGGGGTAAAACTCAACTTCAAGCCAGTAGTGATGGAAAATGGCTTGATCTCACTTAAGATCGATCCGGCCGAGGTCAGCAGCATATCGGGAACACTGGCCGTCAATGGTTATCCCATCATCGACACCCGTGAGATCAGGACAGATGTGCAGTTGAAGGATGGCGAGAGCCTGGTTCTGGCCGGACTCCTTCAGGAAGAGACGATCAAGACCATGTCGAAGATACCACTGTTGGGAGACATTCCAATCCTGGGCGCCCTGTTTCGCTCGACCCAGGATGACCTGACTTCAAAGGAGCTGGTCTTCTTCATTACCCCGAGGATCGTCAAAGCCAACGCCCCTGGCAACGAACCGGAATTACCGACCGACAAACCGCTGACACCGGAGCAGGAGAAGGAATTGAGATGGATTCCGCTTGGAAATTAACTATCAGCAACGGCCCAAAAGGATTGCATCATTGACTTGGTTCAGTAGTAGTAACACATATCATAGGACTATGGATTGTTATGACTCCTAAGCTACCAATAATTTTGCTGGAGAGCGACACCAGCACCATAAACGATATTGTCTCAGTTCTCAAAACCTTTGAGGGCAATGTCGGCAAGCTCACCGCAGCAGCCAATTTTCAGGAGGCGGTCAAGTTCATTCAAACCGGTGAACCGCACATTGTCTTTCTGGAGGTTATGGAGGTAGAACAGGGGGTTAAGGAAACCACGTATCTCGTTTCACGATATCCACAGACCACGGTGATTGTCACCGCAGTTGAAAAGAATTCCGACTGGATACTGCGGCTGATTCGGGCCGGTGCCGTTGAATACCTGACAAAGCCTATCATTGCTTCAGAGCTGGTTGATGCCATTCAGAAGGTCACCAGACTTCGTGCGCAGAATAACGAACCCGGAATAAATAAGGGAACCGTCATATCTGTTTACAATCCGTCCGGGGGCATGGGAACAACAACCATAGCAGTCAACCTGGCAGCAACACTGGCAGCGCTGGGGGAAAAAACGGTTCTGGTCGATCTGAACCTTTGCAGCGGCGATGTTACGGCCTTTCTTGACCTTACACCGCGCTATACCCTGTCGAACGTGACTGCCAGACTGGGGCACGTTGACGCCAGTTTTCTCGAGGAGCGTTATTGTTCCACATTCTTCCGGGATACATGTCCTGAGCGCACCTGTGGATCTGGGTGAGGCGGAGCAGGATACAGCCGGAACAGCTTCGGAAGTTATTGCCATTCTCCAGGTATCTTTGCACGTACACCATTATCGATACCGGCGGGCCAGCTGTTACGGCTGCAATCTTTCGACGTTTGAATGTTCGGACCAGATACTGTTCACCACTACTCTCAATCTGCCGGCACTAAAAAACGCCAAACGCTATCTTACGGCCATGGACAATGAGGGATTGGGCTCCGACAAGGTTAGGCTGATTGTAAACAGGCACATCTCCCAAAGATGAAATCAAGGTAGTCGATGCTGAAAAAGTCCTCAATACCAAGGCATACTGACCGTGCCGAACGCATATTCTGATGCCAAGACATCAATAAACAAGGGTGAACCGTTGGTTACGCTGCTATCCCCGGTCACCGGTTGCGAAGGCAATGGATGATCTGGCCAGGCAATTGATCCTGGAAACTCCCGGGGCAAAACGCACTCCAGGCAGGAGATTATCTGATATGGCAATTCCCGAATCATCGTTATAACAGGAGCCATCAAGCGGCCGTTAAAGCCCCAATATTCTTTCAGGAATTGAAGAGCCGCATCCATCGCCTGCTTATTGAGACGGATTGATCTTTCCAAGCTTGATCTGCTCCGCAACGGTGAACTGGCAAATGAAATCGGCTACGTGATTGAAACGCTTATCGGTGAAGAAGGTGTTCCCTTAAGCAGACAGGAAAAGGAACGGCTGGTTATTGAAGTGCAGCATGAAACGTTTGGCCTTGGTCCGATCGAGCCGCTCCTCAGCTCCCCGGATATCTCCGACATCCTTGTCAACAATTACAACAGCACCTATGTGGAACGTCACGGCAAACTGGAAAAAACCGACATCGTCTTCCGGGACAACAATCATCTGATGCAGATCATCGAACGGATAGTCACCAAGGTTGGGCGTAGAATCGATGAATCCTCACCCTATGTGGATGCCCGTCTTCCCGACGGTTCCCGGGTCAATGCCATTATCCCGCCGCTTGGCCATAGATGGACCGGTTCTCTCGATCCGCCGTTTCGGTCTGGACGCGCTCAAGATGACCGACATGCTGGCACTGGGGTCATTCGATCAGCGCATTGCCACAATCATCGAAGGGGCGGTGAAATCCCGTCTCAATATCCTGATCTGCGGCGGGACCGGGACGGGTAAAACGACTCTTCTTAATGTCATCTCCGAGTTCATCCCCGAGCGATGAGCGCATCATTACCATCGAGGATTCAGCCGAACTGCAACTGAAACAGGATCACGTGGTGCGCCTGGAAACACGTCCGGCAAATATCGAAGGGACAGGCGAAGTGACCCAGCGCGACCTGGTACGAAACGCTCTGCGCATGCGCCCCAACCGGATAATCCTTGGAGAGGTGCGTGGCGGCGAAGCCTTGGATATGCTGCAGGCGATGAATACCGGCCACGACGGCTCCATCTCCACCATCCACGCAAACACGGTGCGGGATGCGATGCGCGTCTGGCGACCATGGTCATGATGACCGGGATGGATCTTCCGGACCGGGCCATCAGGGAGCAGATCTCTTCTGCCATCAACGTGATTATCCATCTGGTAAGATTTCCGGATGGAACCGGAAAATTGTCAAGATCTCGGAAATAACCGGCATGGAAGGAAACACGATCGTCATGCAGGATATTTTCTGCTTTGAGCAGCGGGGGATTGACCAGGAAGGAAGGGTGCTGGGAGAATTTAAAGCAACCGGCGTCAGGCCCTACTTTCGCCGAACGGTTCAAAATGTCCGGATTTGACCTGCCGCCGGATATTTTCGAAAGGAGGGCATAGCACATGATGATCGCAGTGCATAACTACTGATATTTGCAGCGGTATTCCTGGTCGTGCTTGCACTTATTCCTGGGCATACAGGACTATCCGGCAATCCCCGGCCGCCGAGCTGAAACGGAGATTGCGGCGTATGGAACAAAGCGGCAATGATCGCTCTTCCGAAGGAATCACCGGAGAACTGCTCCGGGAGACATCACCGTCTGAACAGTTCATATTTAACGTTTACCACTAATGAAGGCAGTCAAAAAACTGGTTGATCATTCCGGTGTTGCTATCAATCCGTCCCGGTTTGTTTGCTGACCGCCGCCATGTTCGCTTCGGGTTTTGTTGTCATTGTATTGTCCTGAGGGGAAATGCCCTCACCGCACTTCTGGCAGCGGTGGTGTCAGGATCATCCCGTTTGTCTACCTCGGATACCGCATAAAGCAGCGGCAAACCCGATTTGCCGAACAGTTGCCGGACGCGCTCACCATGATAGCCCGCTCTCTCCGGGCCGGGCATTCCCTGACAAGCGCCGTTGAACTCGTCAGCCAGGAAATGCCGGAACCGACGGGCGGACTTTTTAAAATCGCCTACGAACAGCAGCAACTCGGTATGAGAATAGCCGACTCTTTGGGAACATTGCTGGAAAAGATTGAAAGTATCGATCTGCACTTTTTTGTAACGATCATCAAGATAAACAGCTGAAACCGGCGGCAACCTGGCGGAAATCCTGGAAAAACTTGCAGATACGATCAGATCGCGGCTGCAGATACGACGGCAAGTCCAGGTCTATATCCGCCAGGGGCGCATGTCGGGGTATATACTTACTGCTTTTGCCGGTGTTCGTATTCGTCGCGTTTTATCTTATGAATCCCGGTTATATGAGGTATTTTTTACTGAACAGATCTGCCAGCTCAGCTCTTGTTGCTGCTGTGCTCGCACAAGTCGCCGGATTTCTGATGATCAGGAAGATTATCGATATCCGGATTTAATTATGGATCCCGTTAATCGGGACAGGAGGAAACATGCTCACGCTCATTATTGTTTCCATCTTTGCGAGTGTTGCGCTGCTCGCCGGAGTAGCGCTCTACCCGTTGTTAAGCAGACGGGATATCGTCAGGGAAAGAGTTGCGGGGCTCATGTCGTAGAAGAGGAACAGCCGAGGCTTGTTCCGACGGCAACAAAATGGCAGCAGTTTCTTTCCAGACATGGGTGGCAAGCTAAGAATGAAACCAACGGAACTGCGTACTTACCGGGAAATGATCACGCTCCGCAGGCTTCAGGACAGAAAGTGTCTATATCTTTTTGGGATGCAAACTGCTTCTTGGCCCTGCCCTGCCGACAACTTACTTGACACTGTTTGCACTACCACAGGGAAAGATTGACCAGCAGCACTTCAATTCTGGTGGCGTACGGCATGTGCGATCAGCGGTTACCTGTTGCCGACATTCTGGCTGAGACGACGGGCGGAAAATCGTAAAACCGAAATTTTCCACACGCTTCCGGACGTTCTTGACCTGCTGACCGTGTGCGTGGAGGCCGGTCTCAGCCTGGATGCTGCATTGATAAAAACCGCAGAAAATTTTCAGCACAAGGACAATCCGCTTATCAAGGAAATCAACACCATAACCCATGGAGATTCGCGCCGGTAAGCTCCGGTCAGAGGCATTGAGAGGCCTTGCCGAAAGGACCATGGTCGATGATATCAAGGCCTTTGTCTCCATGCTGGTGCAGACGGAAAAATTCGGCACCAGTCTCGGCAAAACTTTGCGAACCTATTCTGACTCACTGCGGATGAAAAGAAGACAGCTGGCCGAAGAAAGGGCAGCCAAGACGGCGATCAAGATGCTGTTTCCACTGACATTCTGTATTTTTCCGGCATTGCTTGTGGTCATGTTGGTACCGGCTTTCTTCAGTATATTCAGCATGTTTAATAAATCCTGAAGCCAGGAATCAGAGAGCCAGCCATGACTAGTTGTCTCTCATAACAACTTGGTTAACAATAAATGAATACTCTCGTAGCAGACAATGAAAGCCATAAATATCAAGAACAACAGTGAATTGGCCAATGATCTCGTTCATGCAAACACAATTCTGTGCCGCATGAGAGGCTTGCTCGGCAGAAAATCCCTTGGGTGCGGTGAAGGGCTATGGATCACGCCGTGCAAAGGTGTGCATACCCTTGGTATGTGTTTTCCTATCGATCTCGTGTTTCTTGACCTGCAACTATGCGTCATTGCAGTCACAAAATCATTCCCGCCAAACCGCCTGACGCGTCTGTATATCAACGCGGCAAGCGTCCTGGAACTCCCGTCCGGAATGGTAGAGCATACAGGCACCGTAGTCGGAGATCGCATCAGTATTAGGTAGCCCCGTATATAAAAGACTTATAGATACGGCCGGTTCATCGTCCAGATGTAACTTAGTCTCACATCGGGAGCAGGCAGATGGAGACACATCAATATCCTAAAAATCACGCTGCGCGAGATCTGCACCATGATGTGTTCCCCTGTGTGTCGCCAGGGAAAGTTCCCATGCTGCCGCCGCAGGTCAACCTGACGGATCGTCCCTGGCCCTTTTTAGGCTCATTTGCCCTGCATGCCGTGCTCGTCGCGATCATCTCCTGCCCGGCGTTTCAATATCCAATTTTTATAAGCAGTCAAACACCTGCCATCTTCTGGTTCTCCCCGGCGTCACTTCCGGACAGCAGCACAGAGGCAGAATCGCCGCTGCACGGACCCTCGGTTGCTTTTGCCGCGCAGCAGGAAGCGTCGGTGAACGAACCCTTCCAATTGCCGGCCAGTGCAGGCGATCCTGTGCGGGCTGAATATCAGGAAACCGCCCCCGAACCACCCGCGGATATCGCGGAACCGGCACTCACTATCGCCACACCTGTGCCGGTAAAAAAAACTGTTGATACGGTGAAATTCACCCAAGCCGCCATCCGCCACACCACGCCGTCCAACTCCGGTTCCAACTCCTTTGTCCGCAGCGGCACCCAAGAAGATGCAGGAAAAAAATGTAACCGTGCCACTTGCAGCAGAGCCGGAATCTCCACGAGCTCTTCCGGCAATACAACCGGCCATGATCAGGACTGCAGAGAGTCAACTCTCAGATAATGCGAAGTCACTGCAAAACGAGGATGATCGGATCTCGCGGCACATTATCGAACAGAATCAGCTGGCAGCCGAAACGTTACGCCGTGAGCAGATAGCCCGGGAGCAGGAACTTGGAGCAATCCAGGAGAAAATAAAATTAGAGCGCGCTGCAGCAGAAAAAGCCCGACAGAAGCAACAGACAGCCGTAACGCTACGTCGGGAACAGATAGCCCGGGAGCAGGAACATAGAGCAATCCAGGAGAAAATAGAATTAGAGCGCGCCGCAGCAGAAATAACCCGGCAGAAGCAACAGGCTGCCGAAACGCTACGTCGGGAACAGATTGCCCGGGAGCAGGAGCTTGGAGCAATCCAGGAGAAAATAGAATTAGAGCGCGCCGCCGCAGCAATAACCCGGCAGAAGCAACAGGCCGCCGAAACATTACGCCGGGAACAGGAGACGCGTGCAATTCAAGATAAATTGGAACTGGAGCGCGTTGCTGCCGAAAAGGCCCGACTGAACAAACTGGCAAGCGATAGTGAACTTCTGAAGCGAAAAAATCTGGAAGAGGCGCTGCGCAAACGGGAGATCGAGCGTACCAACCTCGCCAGGAAAGAACGAAATGTGTCTGCCGCCAGCGCAGGTCAGAGTATACCGGCACCGCAACAGCATAAAAAAACGGCTGAAACGAGTCCGGCTAAGCCACCTGAAAAAACAATGTCTGTGAGCCTGCCGCTCATCAAGGGCGATCTTAAGCTGGTGATCACCGGAGCTATACTGCCGGATATATCCATTACTTTTAGGGATTTTGCACTGTCACGGCGTGACAGACCATTTAGCAGAGCGGAATCGCGCCGAAACATCAAGGTTGTTCCACTCATTGCGCACTCACGGGATACTGTCCGCGAGGTCGTCGTTTCCCGAGCTAATCCGGGTGTATATACCATAACAGGCGAACCTGCCAAGGAACCGGCTGATATAATTATATCCCTCAAACTGTACGAAGGGACATCAAGAGCTGTTACTAGAGAACTGGGCAAACATACTATCGCCCGCAAGAAGGTTCTTATTAAAATACTGATGCCCGATGGAATCATCTGGGATGACGTTTCAGCATTTTCCGGCAACATGGAGGATTCTGACGGCGTAACAAAGTTTAATACCCGAACTGGGTTGATGTGGAAGGAGTATAACGAGTAGAAATACTATCTATAATCATGCCCCGTCCGTAATATCTTTGAATGTGACCTGCTTATATGGTACTCCGTAAAAAGTCGTTGTTGATGATTTTACTACGCCAACAGCAACTAGGATAACGCCAATCCCTTTTGGTAACGGTATAGAGTCAATGATTGACGATTCCACGTTAGAACTGGTAGCCGTAGAAAATGATACGAAATTCAATAAGCAAAAACTTATGGGGGTATATTTGGGGGTATCTCAGTTTTTGTAACCTACTACATTTATATTTAGCAGGTAGTTACGATATCAGGTGTGACACCGCCCCACAATTAGCAGTCCGGCACCATCCGGATAAGTTCAAAAGCCCTTGAAAAATCGAGGGCTTTTCTTTTAGTTTTTCTTGCGCACGCTGTAAAAGATCCTAACGGCAGGGCATACAATCGGACGGCACATCTTGTCGAGCGTAAGAAGATGATGCAACTGTGGGCTGATTATTTGGATGGATTGAAGGCAGGGGCAAAAGTAATACCATTGAGGCAAACCGCGTAACTGATGAATAAGGCCTACTATAAGGGAACGGAGTTCGAAGCCAGTTTATTTCAGTCTTTTGCAAACGTTCAGCTGAACCTGTTGGTCAAAATTGGTCAAAGACTCAAACCACTCTTCTGGGGAATTTTTCCCCATAGCACAAGATGACTAAGGTAGTTTGATGTTTTTTTACACACTTTATAATTTAAACCAGTTGGCCTGCTCCCAATATTAGTACCATAATTTAAGTTGTTATAGGTGGTGTTGAAGTCTGATCAAATTGGCCCAGTTCTTGCCAAACAAGACAATACTGAATTAAGTAACGGTAGGTTGTGTAAATAGATACGGTTAATAACATATAATCTTCTAGCAATAGCGGAATAATTCTGACCAACCTGAAACACCTCCCCAGAGCTAAAATTAAATATTGCCAACCATAGAGCTGGCATGAGGTAGTAACTTTGAAGGAAATTTGAGGTAGCCTTGCTATTTCTTGGCATAAAATTCTAAAATCAGAAGGACATCAAATGTCAGTTTCAAACCGTACTATTACAGCACAAACCGGGCGGAAAAAATCCATTGCCACCAAAATCTTGTTAGTAGCCTCAATTTCAATCATTGCCGGTCTGCTTATAGTTGGCGTTGCTGCCCTGTACCTGGCAAAACACGAACTGGTGTCACTCCAGAAGAAAAACAGCATAAACGCAGCTAACATAATCGCTGACGATATAAGAGACGTCATGCTTGCCGATAATGCAAAACTGGCAGATGAAAAGATCAAGGAAGTTACAGAGCATAAACAGGCGCTCTCGCTCACCATCTTCAACGAAAAAGGTGTAGAGCGAGGCGGAGTTTCAAAGGATAACCCTTCCGTCGCCAAGGCCATCCAGAGCGGTCAGACTGAAATCAATGAAAAGACTGAAAACGGCACCCACATGCTGGAAACGTATCTCCCGCTTGCAAATGAGGAGCGTTGCCAGAAATGCCACGACAAAGATGTAAAGATACTTGGAGTACTGAAACTCAACTCCAGCATCGAACAGGCATATGATGCCACCAATAGTTCTGGCTTTTTTCTGGTTCTGTGGGGACTTGCTGCTCTCGTAGCAAGTATTGTCTGTCTGGCGATCGTCCTGAAAATTACCGTGACACGGAAGCTAAATGATTTTGTTGCCAAAATATCCGACTTGTCCCAAGGAGATGGGGATCTCACCAAAAGATTGGATATTTCTGGCAATGATGAACTCACGGAGGCAAACAAACAATTCAACCACTTTGTGGACACGATTGACACCATAATTTCACAGGCAGCGCGAACAGCTGTCGATGTTGCTGCTTCCGCCGATTCCATACAGACCTTTTCCCACAATATGTCCAATAGTGTCGGGAATGCCGCTGTTCAGGCCACATCCGTGGCGACCGCCGGCGAAGAGATGTCGGCAACATCAGGTGATATCGCCCAAAACTGCTTAATGGCAGCAGAAAGCTCACAACATTCCAACAAACTTGCTACTGAAGGAGCGGCGGTTATTCAGGCTACGGTTGACGGCATGACACGAATTGCCGAACGCGTAAAGAATACTGCGACGGTCATAGAAAGCCTTGGTTCACGGTCCGACCAGATCGGCGCCATTGTCGGAACCATCGAGGATATTGCCGATCAGACCAACCTGCTGGCGCTCAATGCTGCCATAGAGGCAGCCCGGGCAGGTGAACAGGGGAGAGGGTTTGCCGTCGTTGCCGACGAGGTCAGGGCACTTGCGGAACGGACGACCCGCGCAACACGGGAAATAGGTGAGATGATCAAAGCGATCCAGAAAGAAACGAAAATCGCTGTTCAATCTATGGAAGAGGGAGTTGTCGAGACTGCTAGGGGAACGGAAGAGGCTGCACGGTCAGGCGAAGCCCTTCAGGGAATACTGTACCAAATCAGCGAAGTAACGCAACAGATCAACCAAATAGCTACTGCTGCCGAAGAGCAGACCGCTACAACGAGCGAGATAAGTTCAAATATCTATAATATAACAGAGGTATTTAGCAAAACGGCACAAACCGTCCAGGCCACATCCGATGAAGCCGGAAAACTTAACAAGCTGTCAGAAGAACTCCAGGTAAACATTAAAAGATTCAAGACCAGGGAAAGCGACATTCTCATGATGTCGGTTGCCGCCAATGATCATCGGATGTTTCTCAGCAAGATCAAGGCAGCCGTCTATGGATTTACATCAGAAGACGCAAACAACCTGCCAAATCATCACGGCTGCCGTTTCGGCAAATGGTACGACGGTCCTGGCAGGGAGATCTGTGGGCATTTGAATACATACAAAGCGATAGACGCCCCCCATGAGCGCATCCACAGTCTTTCCAAAGACGCCGTGGCCGCAAGCAACTCGGGAGATAAGAACAGAGCAATCCAGTTAATGAATGAAGTGGAAAATGTTTCTCTCACATTATTGGAAAAGCTTGAAGATACCAGGCGTGAGTATCTGGAGTTGAACTAACCACAGTAGCAAGGTGAATGAGTACATATACAAAGGTATGACACTATAAGAAAAAGGGCTTAACCGAATTCGGATAAGCCCTTTTTTATTGGAACTGGAAACGTTATTGACACCGCAAAAGTGAGTCTCACCCTCCCACCCACCGCCCCACCAATCAGCAGTCCGGCACTGAAATCCGGTACTTGAAGGGGGAGATTGGGGGCCACTCTGGGTACATACAGTTATTGTTTTTTCATCATTTTCCTTCCCGGCTTTTTCTCCCCGGTTTTCATAGCCATCATTTTCTTCATTTTTTTAAACTGTTCTTCCGTAAAAATAGACCGCATCTCTTTCATGTATTTTAACATTTCCAATTGATGGGCTGTTTTCAGATCCGCAATTTTTTTAACTGCAGAATTGGCTTTTTCCAAGTCAAAATCTTTCACTTCCATGATTTCCATAAGGTCAAGCTCTGCAATTTTCTGGTCAGCTTTGTAACGGGCCTGTTTTTTTTCCATTTCACGATGTATGGGTTTCATTTTCGTGATCTGATCATCAGAAAGTCCCATCCTATCCGGATGTTCGATGCACATATCCATCATTCTGCCCATTCCCATCATTGGCCCATGGCCTTCCCCTCGATACTCTTTGTCCATCATCTGTGAAAAAGCGGGCACGGCAAACACAACCGTCAACAACAATGAAAGAACTATTTTTTTCATAATTTCCCCCTATTTGACTGAGATGTAAAAAGATATCGCGAAAAACGACATTGTCAACTGTGGTAGGGCGTGGATATCGTTAGCAAGCAGACAGCCAACGGATCACAGCTTGTCGACCTTATATCCCCTCTTTTTGAGGCCCTCGATGATTCCGAATTCGCCCGATCATAGAAGAACCGGTCGACACCCTGCTGGCCAACACCCTGTTTCATAAGCTCCATGTCTCACGCAGGAGATGACATGTGCCACCAATTACCAGCGTCCCTTTCGGCCTTTTTACGGTTGCTCCTTGCAGAAATCGTATCTTCCCACGCCTTGAACCAGCAGGTATTTTGAAATTCTTCCGGCCACGTTGACTACCCGGTGGACTAGACCGGGAGCCACCAGGTAGCGCTGGCCCGGTTCCAGCACAAGAGTGCAGTCAGGATTCTTCGTTTCCACGTGGACCTTTCCTTCCAGACAAACGAAATAGTCATGAACCTGGCTGTGAAAGTGCCACTCTGTCGCAGCCCCATCAGACAGCTCCATCTCACGTACCAGCACCTCGTCAGTCCTGATGATATCTTCATTGCCCATCTGTTGTTTTCCTTTCAACGTTTTAGGAGGTCTGCTGCTTGGCAGCAGTACCCCAAGTTGATCTGATTTTTCTTTGTCTTTGTATACCAATACTATCTCAACTTGAGCAGTAGAACATTCCTCGCTCACTTTGACTATTTGCCAAATATTTGACTTAAAAATATCACCTCAACATATAATTGAATTATAACGGCATGTTAAGTCTTGTATTGAAATTGGCACGGCATTTGTAGCGACATTGCTATCAACGCAAGGGAGTCGGCAAATGTCTTTGATCAACAACAGCAGCGCCATAAGCATCATAGAATGGGCCGGTGTGGCCGCTTCCCTGACTGGATCGGTTCTCAACGCCCACGGCCGGCGCAGCTCGTTTATTTTCTGGACTCTGTCAGCGGTACTACTAGGGATGGTGGCCTTTTACCTCGGCCGGTCAGGCTGGCTTGCCCTTCAAGGCGCCGGGGTTGCTATAAACCTGTACGGAATGCGGAACTGGCAAGGGAATGCGCCGACACGGGCGCTTGCAACCTGAGAATTGCCGAGTCTTTATATTTGAATATCATGCGCACCCTCCTAACATAATCTTCGCCCAAAGCATTTCGACCGCTATAGCTTAGTCGATTTGAAATTTTTATTATTCGGGAGTACAATATAATTGTAGAGAGAGTTGCTCTTTGATATTTGCTCTGGAATATGCGTAAACACGCAGTTGAGGAACCTGTTGATACCTAAAGGAATGCAGCCTGGATCCAAAAACGTGGTGTGCAAGCCCTCTTCGGAGAAGGACGCCTGAAGCGTTTTTCCGGGTCATGTTGACATAAATAACGGATGCTCTAACGGTCTAACGGTACTTCGGAGCAATTATTATTGGCGCTGGGAGACAACGCGAAAGCGTATTAAACCATCTGTCAAGCGCGTATAAACCGCTTAAAAAAGGCGAACCCTAAAGGTTAACCTGGATGTTACGGCCCGAAAACGGGCGCACCATTCGACATCGTATAGGGAGCTACCGACGGAGTGGGATAAAGTATCTCATCCAGCGCCAATTGTTTTAACGAAAAGCCCTTGGGATTGCCCGTGGGCTTTTTCAGTCAGCAGTCTGTTGATTCACACGGGACCGCTTTATACCTGCCATGCCGTCGATACCCACCATGACAGCTGCTATTTCGCGGGAGTCACATTTAATCAACGGTGACCTTGGTCTGTAGCACCTTATAGGAGGGGTTGAACAGCCCCGTTTTTTCCTTGCCTTCCTGCCGCAAAACGATCGGTAACCCGTCGATGACGGCCGTCCACCGTCTGCCTTCGCTGTATTTGTCGGCAAAATCAGCCACCATGACCCGGATGCCCCGCCCGTCGATTTCAGTATGTTCTTCAGCGACATGCCGGTACTCCCGGTCAACAATTCCGGTGTTCTCCAGATCGGCAATACGCATTCTTCGGGACTCCCCGGTATTCAATGCCATCTCCGGATACTCCATATTGGTGGTCACATAGCCCGTCACCGGAAAATCCTTACGTTCCTCCTTACCCCCTTCGCGGACCACCATTTTGAAGATGTCACCATTGAGTGTCCCTATTATCTCCCGTCGCTGCCCTTTGGTATCAATGGTTTTATGGTAGCTCACCAACTTGCCGCCACGGGTGCTGGCACTCTCGCTGCTCGTAAGGGAAAAACCCATGAACCAGAAGTGGACATTCACATTGACTTCGGCGTGAAAATCGTTGTCGCGAGCCGTACCGACTGTTTTTGCGTTGACCGTGCCGATATCTGAACCGAGACTTCGGACGACATAGCGTACCGCAACCGTGCGGCTTTGCTCGTTCGGGGCAGCAAAGGCACTGCCGCAGCCAAGGAAACAAACTACAAGTAGTGTACAGAGTGTCCGCTTCATGGGCCAACGTAAACGCGCGGCATGAATTCTCATTTTGTTATCTGGCACCTTTACTCCAGCCTTTTATCACTCATGGTCAGGGTTGGATCTCTTTTGGGAATACTACGCATGGATGAACAAGCGGAATTATAGCACCGATAAACATTTTTGAACAGACCGGCCGGCCCTCTTATATAATCTTTTCAATATCCAGCGCCATTTCACGGTTCGTTGTCTGGATGACAGGATGCGTTAAAAACAAACGCCGCAGTCCCGGTGCCATCACTATCGTCAGACCCGTCAACGCGATCCCCCCGATAACATCGATGACGTAGTGATATCGGAGATAGACGGTAGAGATGATCAACCCCGTTACCACCGGAATCAATACCACAAAAAGTTTTTTCTCCCGTTTTTTCCATGCGTAATAAAGACTCATGAGCGAAATGGCTGTATGGCCGCTTGGGAAGGCATCGATCTTGTTTTTTTCGAGTACGTCCAGCGTATCCTGAATCACTTTGATGAACGGGTAAGCCTGCAGTTCCCCGACATTGAGATTGAGCGCAAAACGGGGACCGTTTGCCGGAACGAGCATATAACAGATGTAGGAGAGATAGAAACAGAGCAGGGAGCCAAACAGAAACTCCTCGAATTCCCCTAACCTGCCCTTGGAAATAAACACGACACCGAGCAAGAACGTGATGAAATAATAACTGACGTAGGCAAACTGAAGAATAACCGTAAGAGCCGGACTTACCAACCGGTCCATCCACTCCGTGGGGTTAATACCAAAGATTTTATAGTCGATGGCGCTGAGAGAAGAGTCGAATGTCGTCGTCTGAATGCTGGAGATGAGCGTTCCCAGACTGTTAAAAATAAAGAGAACCGTAAAGAGCGCAACGACAAAAGCAAAATAGAGTCCCTTCTTTGCCAGGTTCACCTTCGTGCGATACAAGGCAGCCGCCAGGATCGCAACCGCAAGCACCGCGTATGTGGCTAAAAGTCGGACCCACGACGGGTTCGCAGGCGAGGAATAGACTGCAAGGCCGGAGAGCAGGACAAGAAAGGAAAGCGTCAGCAGGTCGGAGGGTTTCAAGACGGAGCGCATAACGGTATATACTCCTACGACGGAATTGGGTTTAGGGCGCAGTGGTAAAAAACAATATCATCTGCAGTAGAAATGCCTTCCCTCTTGTCCGTGTGATAGATTATGGTAAAACCAATCAAAACCGCTGATGGAACGCATTGTTTTTGTTATATAACCCAGCCTGATCGACGCTCTGTACAAGAGTCCAAACAAGAGGCCGATCATCAAGGTCATGATGATTATGAACATTAGGGCAAACAGTTTAACAAACGGAGGTACCATGATTCATCTCCTCTCCTATGAAAGATGTCTGCTCCTCTTGATTTAAGGTCTGCTTTTATGCATCTTTCAATTGGAAACAAACTCGTGAAGACAAGCGTAACAGAGTTCCGGGTAGTGTCAATTATATGTGTAATATTATTAAGGGAGGTAAACCAGCTTGAATCTTACCATTGAAAGCTTATCAGCGCGCAGAGCAAGGGAGGCTATGGCGACTGAACAAAACGGTTCACGAAACAAGATCATTTTGCTGGCGGGTGTAGTCGGAATAATCTCCCTGCTGCATTATGTGACACCAACCGAACCGCACTATTTCCATAAAATCCACATTGTACTGCGCAAGCTTTACTTCCTTCCTCCCGTTATTGCCGCCGCCTGGTTTGGGTTGAGAGGGGCGATACTCACTACCGCAGTCGTAAGTATCCTCTTCTCCTTGCATGCCGTGCTGGACTGGCCGGGTAACTACATGGAACAGGCGAATCAACTTGGAGAGCTGGCAGGTATTTGGGTAATCGGGCTCATACCAGGCTGGCTGTTCGACCGTCAGCGGTCACTTCTTCTGGATCTTGCACATGCTAATGAGGAGACACTTCTCAGTCTGGTCGCAGCGTTGGATCTTCGCGAACACAGCACCCGCCTGCATTCCCAACGTGTACGGGAGTATACCGAATTGATTGCCGACCGGCTTGGAGTTGACGAAAAGATGAAGCAGGAGATCGGTTTCGGCGCACTTCTTCATGATGTAGGGAAGATAGCCGTGCCTGACCAAATTTTGCTCAAGCCAGGCAAACTGACAGATCAGGAATGGAATGAAATGCGAAAACATCCCGAGTCAGGATATCGCATTGTGAAACGGATCAGTTTTTTGAAGGACGCAGCGGAAATCGTCTATACGCACCATGAGCAGTTTGATGGATCTGGTTACCCGCGTGGAATAAAAAGCGAGAGCATTCCGCTCGGCGCACGAATGTTTATGGTAGCTGATGTCTATGATGCATTAACGTCTGAGCGACCTTATCGTTCGCCCATGACTTACGAGGAAGCAACCGCAGAGATCAGAAAACTGAGCGGCAGCCATTTTGACCCGGTCGTTGTAGACACGTTCATGACAATAGAACCTGAACAGCTGGAAATGATTGCCAAACGTTACCTGGATGCCGCTTCAGCTGAATCGCTCACAGTCTGACTATTTTACCGTGAGCTACGATCTGCATACTTTGCCGACTTGAACAGTATCAGGTAATTGGCGCCACACTTACAGAGTCCGTGATCCGAATATATCCTCCACCCGTGCACCATCGAGGGTTTCCTCTTCCTGCAGTGCCGTCGCCAGGGCATCCAGACGAGCCCTGTTTGCAACCAACAGGTCGTCGGCAAGCTTTTCCCCTTGTCGGATGATGGCGTTGATCTCCTGGTCGATCATCCAGGCCATTTCTTCGGAAAACCCCTTTTCTTCGGCCAGCTTGCGCCCGAGAAACGGATGTTCTTCGCCGCGGGTAAAGGATACCGGGCCGATCTTTTCGCTCATCCCCCACTGGCAGACCATTTTCTCGGCCAGATCGGTAACCATCTTCAGATCATTCTGGGCACCGGTGGAGACTTCGCCAAAGACCAGCCGCTCGGCTGCCCTCCCCCCCAACGCGACGCAGATACGGTTTTCCAAATAACTCCGGGGATAATAATAGCGGTCATCTGATGGGAGCTGCTGGGTGATACCCAGGGCCATGCCGTGAGGGATAATCGTCACCTTGTGGATCGGGTCGGTACCGGGAAGTAACTTGGCCACCAGGGTATGACCAGCCTCATGGTAGGCGGTAAGCCGCTTCTCGATGTCGGATATGATCATTTTACGCTCACCGCCCATCAGCAGCTTGTCCTTGGCCTGCTCCAGGTGCACCATGGTAACGGCCGAGGCATTCTCTCGCGAAGCCAGAATTGCCGCCTCGTTCACAAGATTCTCCAGATCGGCGCCGGTCATGCCGGGGGTTCCCTTGGCGATTGCGGTGTAATCGATTCCCTCGGCCATCGCGATCTTCCGTGTATGGACCTTGAGGATCTTTTCCCGGTCCCGCCAGTCCGGCCGTTCGATAACGACATGCCGGTCGAAGCGTCCGGGACGAAGCAGCGCCGGATCGAGCACATCCGGGCGGTTGGTCGCTGCCAGCACAACCACTTCTTCGTGCTGATCGAAACCATCCATCTCGGAGAGCAGCTGATTCAGAGTCTGCTCCCGCTCGTCATGGCCGCCGCCCAACCCGGTGCCGCGGCTGCGCCCCACGGCATCGATCTCGTCAATAAAGATAATGCTCGGCGCACCCTTCTTGGCATTGCTGAAAAGATCCCTGACCCGACTGGCGCCGACTCCGACGAACATCTCGATAAACTGGGAAGCAGAGATGGTGAAGAAGTTGACCTTCGCTTCACCGGCCAATGCCCGCGCCAGCAAGGTTTTTCCGGTGCCGGGGGGGCCGACCAGCAGTATCCCCTTCGGCACCTTGCCTCCTATGAGACGAAACTGACCCGGAGATTTCAGGAAATCGACAATCTCTTTCAACTCCTGCTTGCTGTTCTCCATGCCGGCTACGTCGTCAAAAGTGACATTGACCTTCTCGCCGGTGCTGCTGTACATCCTGGCACCTGATTTGGCAAAGCCCCCAAGCATCCCCATCGGCCCCTGATTGCGGGCGGCGATGGAGAGATACCACCAGGCACCGATGATCAGCAGCCACGGGAGCATTGAGATAAAAAATGAAAAGAGGGGGGACACTTCAGTAGAAACGGCACTGATCTCCACATTGTGGGCGGTCAGTTCGGCGAGCAGCGCCGGATCTGCCGTAGCAGGCATGATAGTGGTAAAGGCCCCCACGTCCCGCTTGACCTCTTTCCCCTGAACCGTTCCTGCCACCTGTATCTTCTTCAGGAATTCGCCGCTGGCAAACACGCCCTTGAACCTGACGGTTTTCAGGTTATTGCCGGAAAGCTCGCTGCGAAACCGGCTGTAGCTTATTTCGGCACTCTGCTCCGCATCGCGCATCAAAAAGCTATAGCCGATATCAAACAGGATCACTAAGAACATCATAAGAAGAATCGTGCGCCATGGTGACTGGTTCATATGCTGGTCCTTGGTATGAATGTCGTTGTTCTTCTTTCATTCCGACACATAAACTATACCACCGATTTGACAGTTTTCTCTGTCATCGGATATCTTCGCGGTTCTCCGGGGATGGTGATGGTTTTGCCTCAGAATGTTACAAACAGAGCCCCCCGTAATAAAACAAACGTCCTGTAACTTCCCGCTATCATGCACATATCGCCCCTCCACTACAAATCCAGCTCCCGCCTGCGTACTTTCTTTACCGCCTTCTGCACACGATTAAACCATAACAATCTGATTTAATTAGTTTTTCTAATGAATATTCTTGGCATACCTTATGAAAACATAATTGCAATTAATATATCCGCACGTGAAATACACCGGCAGATTGCCAATATGGAGAACGGAAATGACACCTCCTCTTGATGGACCGTGGACCAGTGAAGAGACATTTGCCGAGTACCTGATGCGGCGAGGCATCAGTCGACGCGAGTTCCTCGCCTTTTGCGGCAGGATGGCCGTAATCATCGGCGCCGGTGCAGCGGCATCCAACCTATCTCTGGCGGCAACGGCCAGGGAGATTGACAAAAAACTCAGCAGTGCACGGCGTCCGACCGTCGTATGGCTGCAACTCCAGGAGTGTACCGGGTGCCTGGAGAGTCTCCTCCGCTCCGGGAGCACCCCCGTCGATCGTCTCCTCCTGGAAATGATTTCCCTCGACTATAACGAGCTCCTGATGGCTACCTCGGGGAAAGCGGCCAACGATCTGCTGGCGGCAGCGACCAAAGAGCCTCACCTGCTCATCGTCAACGGTTCGATACCGCTCAAGGATCATGGTGCTTACTGCACCATTGGCGGCGAGTCGGCGGAAGAGGTCCTGAAGCGGGCGGCACAGAACGCGACGGCAATCCTGGCGGTAGGGGCCTGCGCCGTTTATGGCTGCATCCAGGCGGCCAGTCCCAACCCCACCGGGGCGGTCGGAGTTGCCGATATCATTCATGACCGGCCGGTCATCAACGTCAGCGGCTGTCCACCCATCGGCGAGGTGATCACCGGCACAATCACCTACTATCTGATCTACGGCCGTACCCCGCCGGTCGACGGTGAAGGGAGGCCACTTTTTGCCTACAGCCAGCGGATCCACGACAAGTGCCCGCGGCGCGCAAACTTCGATGCCGGACAGTTTGCCGAGCGCTTTGACGACGACAATGCCCGCAAAGGGTACTGCCTGTACCAACTGGGATGCAAAGGTCCGGCTACGTTTGCCCCCTGCGCCACGCTGGAATGGAACCTCGGCCAGGGCTTTCCGATCAAGGCGGGTCATCCCTGTCTCGGCTGCACCGAACGCCACTTTTTCGACCGGATGACCCCCTTTTACAAGCGGATCCCCGATATCGTCGTGCCGGGTATGGGGGTGGAGTACTCCGCCAACCTTCTCGGTGCTGCTGCCGTCTGCGCATCGATCGGCGGAGTGGCGATTCATGCCACGGCCACGGTGATCGCCAAACAACGCAAACGGCGAGTCAAACCGGAATCGGTACCGCTGGCGGTCCTTGGCGATACGGCGCAGAAAGAGGAAACAGAAAAGAAGGAAGAGCCGTAAATAGACAGAGGAGACATTATGGCTACCCAGCGAATCGTTATTGATCCCATAACCAGGATCGAAGGTCACCTGCGGATAGAACTGGAAACGAACGGCGGCATGATCACAGATGCCTGGGCCAGTGCAACCCAGTTCCGCGGGATAGAAACCATTCTCAAGGGGCATGACCCGCGCGACGCCTGGGCACTGGCCCAGCGGATCTGCGGTGTCTGCACCGGGATTCACGCCATCGCGTCGATCCGGGCGGTGGAAGACGCCCTCAAGTATCCGATCCCCAAATCGGCGGAACTTATCCGTGACCTCGTCACCGGCATGGGGATCGTGCAGGACCACGTGATGCACTTCTACCACCTCCACGCCCTCGACTGGGTGGACGTGAAATCGGCCCTCGCAGCCGACCCCCAGGCAACGTCGCGTCTGGCCGCAGCGACATCCAGATGGCCGAACAATTCGGCGACCTGGTTCAGGGAAGTCCAGGAACGGGTCGGGAAATCGGTGGCAGGGGGGCAGCTCGGCATTTTCGCCGGCGGTTACTGGGGCCACCCGGCCTATCGTCTTCCACCGGAAGGCAATCTCCTTGCCCTTGCCCACTACCTCGAAGCCCTCCAGTGGCAGCGGGAGATCATCCGGCTCCATACGATTTTCGGCGGGAAGAATCCCCACCCCAATTTTCTCGTAGGCGGCATGGCATGCGCAATCAATCTCGATAACCAGCTTACCATCAATACCGTGAGACTCGATGAACTGCAGCAGCTCATAACGGAGGCACGTCGTTTCGTCGATGAGGTCTACTACCCTGACGTTCTTACCATCGCCGGCTTCTACAAGGAGTATGCGACAATCGGCGTTTCCAGTCCGACCCTCCTGGCTACGGGTGAATGCGGCTTCTCCTGCTCCGGTACACCGCAGGGAGGCGCCGTACAGGCCGGGATCCTCCTGGATGGCAACTACAAAACGCTCCAGCCGTTTGACCCGATGAAGATCTCCGAGTTTGTCACCTCGTCCTGGTACACCTATCCCGAGGGAGACAAGACAGGGCTGCATCCCTGGAAGGGAGAAACCATCCCCCGCTATACCGGCCCGCGCCCCCCTTATCAGCAGCTCTCCGACAGGGACAAATACACCTGGGTGAAGGCGCCCCGCTATGACGGCCGGGCCGTACAGGTCGGACCAAATGCCCGGCTCATGGTTGCGTATGCCCAGGGGCACAAAGAGACGGTGCAACTGGTAAATGATGCTCTCGGCACACTCGGCGCCGGGAGTGAGTCACTCAATTCAACCCTCGGCCGCACCCTGTGCCGCGCTCTGGAATCGGTGCTTGTGGCCCGTCGCCTCGAAGAGTGGTTCGGTGCCCTGCAGGAACGAATCAGGTCCGGAGACTGTGCCACGTTCAATCCGGACAAATGGGAGCCTAAACACTGGCCGAAAAACGCACAGGGAGTCGGTTTTACCGAAGCGGCCCGTGGGACGCTCTCCCACTGGGTGGAGATCGAGAATGGCAGAATTTCCCGTTACCAGTGCGTGGTGCCGAGCACCTGGAACAGTTCGGGGCGCGACGCGGAAGGGCAGCGGGGACCATTCGAGCACGCCCTGGCCGCCGGAGGCCGCCACCCGCTCCAGGACCCCAGTCGGCCACTGGAGGTGTTGCGCACCATACATTCCTTTGATCCCTGCCAGTCGTGCGCCGTTCATCTGTTCGATCCGGCGGGCGGGACTATCGGCGAGGTGACCGTGTCATGACCAACGATTACAAACCGGAGGAAGACATCCGCGTGGAGCTGGGCGACCCGGTGCCATTCGCTGGCGAACGGAGGCGAGACCTTATCCTGGCCGCCGCCCTCGGTGCACCGTTCGGGACAAGCGACCCGGTCGATCTGGCCCTCTTGAGCGCCGCGTCCCGCAAAGAGGACCTGCGACATTTTGAACAGCTGGGGTATACCCCACCCACTCCCGAGCAGCGTCTGAGCGTCGCCCGGGTCCGCCGGACCGGGTCTGATGAAGTGGAATTGATCGCCCGGGGGGAACTGGACACAATCCTGTACCTCTGCCGGCCCGACCAGTCCACCCGCTACCACGCCGATCTGCAGGCCGGTCAAAAGATGCTCCATGGTTTCCGGACGCTGGCGGTGGCGCACGGTACGGTCCAGCCGGACGGCAGCGAAAAATGGCTGTTTCTGGGGCATATCCCGCTCCGGGCGACCCGCCAGCGGAGCAGTCGCAGTGAGGAGCCGGGTGACTTTCGCTACGTCACGGTCTGGGACTGGCAGTTGCGTGCCTTCCATTGGCTGACGGTGATCCTTATCCTGATGCTGAGCATCACCGGGATTCTCATGGGTAGCGGCCGGTTTGCCTACTTAGGGACGAAGGGAGACTCGTTTTACCTCAGCTACCTGCGGCTGTTCCACTTCGGCGCGGCCTGGCTCCTCCTTTCGGCTGCCATTATCCGCATTGCGGGGCTCTTTCTCGCCTCAAACAAATATCAGCGCTGGGATGCCCTCTTCCCCGTGAAGCCGCGCGACCTGAAGAACCTCTTCGTCGTCATGCAGAACTACCTCTTCTGCCGTTTCGACCGGGGTCCGCACTACATCGGCCATAACCCGCTCCAGCAGGTAGCCTACACCAGTATTTACGGAGTCGGCATGCTTGCCCTGCTCACCGGTTTTGCCCTCTATGCCCTCTATGCACCCGACGCCTGGCTATTCCACTACCTGATCTGGTTCGACCGGACAGTCGGCATCCAGAATATCCGCCTTGCCCATCTGCTGGTGATGTGGGTGTTCCTGATCTTCATCCCGATCCACGTGTATCTCGCGATCCGGGCCGATACGGTAGAGCGGGAGGGTGGCATCTCTTCGATCGTCAGCGGCGGACGCTGGTGCCGGAAAGGGAGCAAGTTCGAAGACGGCTGAACAAAGGGAGCAACGAGCCATGATGCACCTTGACCTGATCCTTCTTCATCCTCCGAGCATCTACAAGTTCCGTGAACTCCCGATTTTTTACGGCCCGATCAGCGACGTCATCCCCTCCTCTTCGATATTCGAGAACTACCCGATCGGCTTCCTGACGCTGTCGGATTATCTCAACCGGCACGGAATATCGGTCAGGATCGTCAACTTGGCCATGAAAATGCTCCTGGACTCATCGTTCGATCCTGAAAGCTTCATCGCAGGGGTCAAGCCCGCCGCTTTCGGTATCGATCTCCATTGGCTTCCCCATGTGGATGGCAGTCTCTGCCTGGCTGAAGTGGCAAAAAGGCATCACCCCGAGATACCGGTCATCTTCGGCGGCCTTTCTGCGACCTATTACCACCAGGAGATAATGCGTGATTACCCCTGCGTTGATTTCATAGTATGCGGCGACTCGACCGAGGAGCCGCTACGACTGCTCATGGAGGCAATCAAGTCGGGAGGGGACTACGGAACGGTACCGAACCTGGTGTGGCGGGATGACTGTGGAAACGTCACGGTGAACGGCATATCGTACCGGCCGACCAACCTTGACTATCTGAACTTTGACTATTCACACCCCCTGAAAATGACCGTGAAATATCACGATCCGTCAGGGTATATCCCCTTCCGGAACTGGCTGGCAAACCCGGTAATGGCGGCTTTTTCCTGCCGGGGATGTTTCCATGACTGCGCCTCGTGCGGCGGATCGACATCATCCTTTGCACATTCGTGCCTGCGGGGGAAACCGGCGTTCAGGTCCCCGGAACTCCTGGCGAAGGATATCAAGAACATCGCAAAATATACCGGCGCGCCGGTCATGGTTATCGGAGACCTCCTCCAGGCGGGGGAAGATTATGCCGGAAGGTTTTTGCAGTCCATGAAAAAGTACCGGATCAAAAATGAACTCGCCATTGAATTTTTTCACCCGCCACCCGCCGATTTCGTGCAGAAGGTGGCTGATTCCCTCATCAATTTCAATGTCGAGATTTCACCCGAGTCCCATGATCCGCGTGTCAGGAAGGCCTTCGGAAAAACGTACGACAATGCCGAACTGGAAGCCTCGATAGAGGCCTTCATGCGGAGCAGTTGCAGGCGGCTCGACCTGTTTTTCATGGTGGGGCTCCCGTACCAGGACTACCAGTCGGTCATGGATACAATAGAGTATTGCGGAGAACTGCTGCGCAGGTACGGCGGCACGAAGAAGCTTCTCCCCATGATCGCTCCCCTGGCGCCGTTCGTCGATCCCGGCAGCAGACTCTTCGAAGAGCCGGAACAGTTCGGGTATCATCTCTATTACCGTACCCTCAGGGAACACCGGCAGGCCATGCTCATGCCGACCTGGAAACTGCGGCTGAACTACGAGACGGAATGGATGACACGGGACGACATCGTGCGGGCCACCTATGACGGCGCCATGCGCCTCGTCGAACTGAAAGCCGCGTACGGGGCCATGGACAAGGCGGAGGCGGAGAAGATCAAGCGGCATATCCTGATGGCCAAGGAACTCATACAACGCATGGAGGATGTCGCGGTGATCGACGACTCCCTCAAGGAGGAGATATTCAGGCTGAACAGACTCGACTTCCTGTGCGACAAGCATGAGCTGGAATGGCCGGTAACGGGCTGGAAGCTGAACCTGGTGAATCTGTTCAGATTGCTTCTCACCTGACAGTAGCATGCCCCTTGCCAAGGGGCATCGTCAGTGATGTCGGGCGGGTGATGCAGGATGAAGGATATGAAGCGAGGAGCGGCCGCCCCTTTCCGGCAGCGGCGGCAGACGGGAACCGGCATGGATAATGACATCCTGACCAACATAGTCGAGGTGGAGGAAGAGATCCGGGAGCGGCTCATCGCCGAGCAGAGGAGTGCCGGAACTATGCTGTGCAGCCTAAGGCTGGAACTCGAAGGAGAGACCGGACGGGAAGAGGAACGGCTCGCGGCAGCCCGCCGGGACGCCGAGGCCGCCGCCAGGGCGGAGGCGCAGGAGCAGGCAGCCGTCATCGTACAGCATGCAACCGGCCGTGCGGAGCGGTTGGCACGTGTCGATGACGGGATCCTGGAACGGTGCATAGTGAAGCACCTGCTCCGGATCATGCCGGAGGAAAGCCGATGATCGCCCGGATGATCAAGGTCGAGATCATCGGCCCCAACGAACAGCTCCTGGAGACCCTCGACCTCTTGCGCGAGCTGGGAGTGTTCCAGATTGAACCGGACATCACCTGCTTTGTAACGGCGGGTGACGAGGAAAAGATCCGCTCGCTCAACCTCGATGAGAAGACCGTGGCTGAACGGATCTTTTTTGAGGATCTCAAGGCGAAGATCGACGAGCTCACAGCCTGCCTGCCGCAGGTGGAGGTACGGGAGAGCTATCTAGACCCCGGCCGCGTGCTCGATTCCGTTGCCGCCACCATACAGCGCCACGGCGTCACCTGCCGGGAATGGTGCCGGAAGCGGGAAGCCCTTCGGAAGGAGCTGGCGGAGCTGAGCGGCTATTCCGTCTTTCTCGGGGCCCTTGAACCTCTCTTCGCCAGGATAGGTACAAAGAGCGGACTGGATTTCATCGGGGTGACCATCAAGGATCCGGCGGCGCTGGAAGATCTGATGCGGGCCCTTTCCCGGCTGACGCAGGGAAAATTCGAAATTCTTACCGTAAAAGCGGAGGACGGCACCACCATCGGCCTGATCACCCTGGAACAGGGTCTGGCTGACACGGTCCGGCGCACCATGGGTGACCAGCATGTTCCCGAACTGACCTTCCCGACAGCGCTCGCCGATCTCCCGTTTCCGGAAAAGATCAGACAGCTGCGCGCGCGGATTGCCGAAATAAACGGTGAACTTGCCGCCATCGACAGGGACCTGGCCCAGTTTGCCCTCAGATGGGGGGCCATCTACCAGGGGGTGAGACGCTGGCTTGCGGAGCGGCTCGCCCTCCATGCGAACATGGCGTATCTCCACCAGACCGGGATGTGCTTCTTCATCCACGGCTGGACCCCCGCGGCGGAAGTGGCGCGACTACGCGGCGAACTGGGCGGGAAATTCGGCGGTGCGGTTATTCTGGAGGAGAAGCAGATACTGGAGCAGGATCTCGATCTGGTGCCGGTCACGCTGCGCAATCCCCCCTATTTCCGCCCTTTCGAACTGTTCGCCCGGCTCCTGCCGCTGCCGCGCTACGCCTCCCTGGACCCGACACCGTTCATCGCCATCTGCTTCCCGCTTTTTTTCGGCATGATCCTCGGTGACGCCGGCTACGGGATCGTCCTCCTGGTTCTCGCCCTCGTTCTGATGCAGGTCTACAAGAAACGGGAGCTGGTGCGGGATGCGGCGAAAATCCTCTTCATTTCCGCGTGCTACACCATCCTGTTCGGCATTTTTTACGGTGAGTGCTTCGGTGAGCTCGGAGCCAGGCTCCTCGGCATGGAAGGCGCCTTTATCGTGGAGCGGCGGAATGCCGTGATTCCGATGCTCTATTTTGCCCTTTCCGTGGGGATGGCCCACGTCACGCTCGGGCTCGTGCTCGGCTTTGTCACAGCCCTGAAGAGAAAGACCGGCCGTGAAGCGTTATACAAACTGGTGAGCATTGCCGTCATGGGGTGTCTGGTGGTGCTGTTCCTCTCATTAACCGACATCCTGCCGCGGCTCCTCACCAGGCCGATGACACTGGCGCTCCTCCTCCTCATACCGGTGCTGTTTTTTGCCGGGGGGGTACTGGCCCCCCTGGAGCTTTTGAAGACCATCGGCAATATTGTCTCGTACGCCAGGATCATGGCCATCGGCCTCGCGTCGGTGCTCCTCGCCCGCGTGGCCAACCGTTTTGCCGGCATGACCGGCAACATTGCAGTCGGGGTGCTGCTGGCGGTAGTGTTTCACACCGTCAACATCGTCCTCGGTGTTTTTTCTCCGACCATTCACGCGCTCAGGCTCCATTATGTCGAGTTCTACAGCAAGTTCGTGGTCCCTGGAGGAAGAAAGTTCGAACCGCTCAAGAAGTAATTTTCCGGGTCCGGGTTTCACACTCGGGCAAGGGGTGACGTTGAACGGGTTCAATAAGGGAGGACATCATGGAAAAGGTCTTTATAGCCCTTGCAGCAGCCCTGGCCGTGGGGCTCAGCGCTGCCGCCACCGCATGGGCACAGTCGAAAATCGGTGCCGCAGGCGCCGGCACTCTTGCTGAAAAGCCGGAATTGAGCGGGACGATCATCATCCTGGTGGCCATCCCTGAAACGATGGTGATCCTCGGATTCGTGGTCGCCGTGACCATTCTGAACATGTGACGGAGGCGGCTGTGGGGTTTAAGGAGCTGCTCGCTGCCCTGCGCAGCGAAGGTGATAAGAAAGCGGAGTCGATCAGACAGGAGGCCGGGGCCGAAGCCGCCCGCCTGAAGGCTGAAGCTGCCGCCAGGCGTGCCCGGTTGAGGCAGGAGTTTGAGCAGGAGCAGGCCCGGGGCATTGCGGTGGAGGTAAGCGCCATCCTTGCCGAAGCGGAACGTACGGCGCGGCGGATCCGGCTGAGCGAGGTCGAGAAGCTGGCGGAACGCCTTTACGCTCTGGCGCTTCGGCTCCTTCCCTCTCTCAGGGAACGTGATTATCCCGAGGTACTCGGCCGTCTTGCCGCGGAACTCCCCCCCCTTGAGTGGGAAACGATACGGGTCAACCCGGCGGACACCGAAATCACCGGTCACCTTTTTCCCCGCGCAATGATCGTACCGGACACAGCCATCTGCGGCGGGCTGGAAGCGCAGGCGGCAGACGGGCGGATCCGGATCATCAATACCCTGGAAAAACGCCTGGAGCGTGGGTGGCCGGAGCTGCTCCCCGACCTCCTCGAGGAGACCGAACGGTGCGTGAACTGATGGCTCTCCTGAGCCGACCGGCATTCGAAGGATATCCTGACGAGTATCTGCTGGCACGGCTCAGAGGCCGCCGGGCAACAATGGGCAGCGTCCTCTCCTCACCGGCAGATACCGCTCACACGGTTGAGTCCGGACCCTCTCGCCGCCACCTGGCTGCGTCAGGGGGGATGACGGATGCAGACGCCTGGGATACGATGCGCGCCGAGTTTCGCTGGGTGTATCACCAGATGAACGAGGGGCTGCGGAATACCTTTGCCCCGCTGTTCCTCTGGTTCGAAATGCGTACCATCATTATCTGCCTCCGCTTCCGCCGCGGTGACGAACGGGAAAAAGCCGCCGCCCTTCTTCCCGCAAGCCTCCTGGCGAAACAGGTGCAACACGCGTTGACGGGAGATGGGGAAACCGCGGCAGTGATAGACTCTCTGGCCCCCCTCCTGGCGGCGGTTGCCGAGCCGTTCCGCGGCCTCGGAGACTTCTATCGGAAGCGGGGAGGCAGGGAGCATGAACAGCGTCTCGTTACCCTCTACCTGGAACGGATGACGCATCTGCCGCTCCACCCGATGCTCGGGGAATTTTTCCGTTCGGTCATCGACATGCGGAACGTGGTCACCCTCGCCAAACAGCTGCGGTGGCAATTGAACGAGCCGCAGGCATTTATCCGGGGTGGGGAGATCCATCCGGAACGCCTCAAAAAGGCGCTGGAGGAGGGAACCGTTGCCGGTCTCGCCACCCTGCTCGGTGCCCTGCCGGACATGGGCGCCCTCCCCGCAGTTCCGGCGAACCCGGAGCCGCACCTTTTCAACTGGTTGACGAACAAGGTGCGGAGATTCGGCCGGGACCCCCTCGGTGTCGGCCTTGTCCTCGATTACCTCTGGAAATGCTTTGTCGAGGCGCACAACGTGAGCCTGGTCGTCCATGGTGAGAAACTGGATCAGGAAACGGTGCGCAAGGAGTTGATCAGGTGAAACATATCGTCTTTATAACTCCCCGTGACGCACGGCACGGCTTCAGCCTGAGCGGCGTGACCCAGTTCATCGTGGCGCCGGACGAAGCCGAGGACGGCATACAGAGGGCCATGGCCGATCCGGATTGCGGGGTGGTGATCATTGATGAGCGACTCCTGGCAGGAATCGGCGAAGAACGCTTCCGGGAGATGGAAGCGAGATGGTTTGGTCTTCTCATCGTCCTCCCCTCTCCGGAAAAGATCGGAGAAGAGGGAGAGGATTATGCCGAGCGTCTGATACGCAGGGTCATCGGATATCATGTGAGGTTAACGCTGTGAAGGGGCGCATTCTCAGGATAGCGGGACCGACGGTCGCCGTCGATATCGAGGGGTTGAAGCTCTACGACATGGTCCGGATGGGCGAGGCCGGTCTAACCGGCGAGGTAGTGCGTCTGGAGCAGGGGCGCGCGATTGTGCAGGTGTACGAAGACACCAAGGGGCTGGCCGCGCATGAGCCTGCTGACGGAATGGATGTGCCTCTTACCGTCCAGCTCGGCCCGGGGCTCCTCTCCGGGATGTTCGACGGCCTGCAGCGCCCCCTTGAGCGGCTGCGGGAGCTGACGGGCCCGTTTATCACCACTGGCCGGGACATCTTCCCCCTGGACCGCGACAGGAAGTGGCGGTTTTTCCCGGCGAAGCGGGCAGGAGATGACGTCAGCGCCGGCGATGTTCTCGGCCATGTGGAAGAGGGGTCGTTCCGTCATCCGATTATTGCATCCCATGAGGGGCGGATCGCACGGCTCTGCGACGGTGACGTCAGCCTGGCCGACCCGCTCGGCGAAATGGCCGACGGCCGGGAGATTCCGGCCGTTGTGTCGTGGCCGGTGCGGAAAGCGCGGACGTACCGTACAAAGCTCTCCCCCACTCTGCCGCTGGTGACCGGACAGCGCACGCATCGATTTCCTCTTTCCCCTGGCCACGGGGGGAACCGCCATCTTCCCCGGCGGCTTCGGCACCGGCAAGACCATCCTGGAGCAGTCGATCGCCAAGTTCGCCGATGTGGACATCGTGGTGTACGTGGGATGCGGCGAGCGGGGCAACGAGATGGCGGAACTGCTCGAGGAGTTCGTCACCCTCTCCGACCCCTGGAGCGGCCAGCCCCTCATGCAGCGGACCATCGTCGTGGTCAACACCTCCAACATGCCGGTGGCGGCGCGCGAAGCGTCCATCTATACCGCCGTCAGCATGGCCGAGTACTACCGGGACATGGGATACCACGTGCTCCTCCTGGCCGACAGCATCTCCCGCTGGGCGGAGGCGCTCCGGGAGATCTCCTCCTCGCTCGAGGAGATGCCGGGGGAAGAGGGATACCCGACCTACCTGGCGTCGCGGCTGGCTGCTTTCTTTGAACGGGCCGGGGTGGTGGAGACCCTGAACGGCATGATCGGCTCACTCACCATGATCCTCTCCGTCTCCCCGCCGGGCGGCGACTTCACCGAGCCGGTCACCCAGGCGTGCCTGCGCACTGCCGGGGTGTTTTTCATGCTCGACACCTCCCTCGCCCACCGCCGGCATTTTCCCGCCATCAACTGGTTCCAGAGCTATTCCCTCTATGAACGGGAGATGGTCGCCCATTTCAAGGAACAGGTCTCCCCCCGATGGGGCGAGCTGCACCGGAACTGCCGTGAGGTCTTGCAGCGGGAGGAGACACTGCGCGAGGTGGCCGAGATCGTCGGCATCGAGGGACTGCAGGACGCCGATCGCCTGCTGATGAAGACAGCCGAGCGGATACGGGATGAGTTCCTCTCCCAGAACGCCTATACCGACGACGCCTTTTCCACCCCGGAACAGACCGTGGAGAAGATCGGCGCGATCCTCGGGTTCTACGACCGGGCTCAGGCGCGGCTCAAGGAAGGGGCTCTGCTGGACGATGTGTTGAAAGAATAAAAGCGGGGCCACGACGTCCACATCAGCCGAAAAACAGCTTGAAAACGGTTGCGAGGTTTACTTTCCAGCCTTTCACCGGCCACTTCAGCTCGCGCTTGCCGCACAGGGAATCGAACATGTTCATATCGGATATCTCGTTCCTGAGGGAATCGTCAATTACTGAGGCATCCTCCATGCGTTTCATGAGATCTTTGGCCCTCAAAATATGCTGCGTGATCTTCTCCGCTTCTCCTCTGTCCATGACCCCATGCGCGGCTTTCAGATCGGCGAGGCGCATGGTGCCGTCATAGGTGGCCCGGACGATGTCGTCCCGTGTCATCCACTCCGTCTCATAATTCAGCCGCAGTTTCCAGGTCGGCATGAGCATGGCCTGCCGGTGTTCCCGAAGGGTACGGTAAACGAGACGATACCCGAACTGTTCCGGCTCTTCGAAGAGTCTGCTGCCGGGATCGATGAACGGCGCCAGTGGAGCGATCACGGGGAGAAGTCTTTTTGTGCCGCCATAGGTGCGCATCAATTCCCCGCAGTACTCTACCGTATCCATGACCGACTGGTAGTCCTGGTACGGGAGCCCCACCATGAAAAAGAGGTCAAGCCGCTGGCATGTGCTCCGCATGAAGGCCTCAATCGAGGCTTCCAGTTCGGTGTTGTCGTACGCTTTCCCGAATGCCTTCCTGACGCGCGGGTCATGGGACTCGGGCGAGATTTCGACATTGAAGTTGATCAGGGAGTCGGCAACCTTCCTGATAAAGTCGCCGGGAGGAGGGTGAAAAAACTCTAAGCCCAGCTGATTTTTGATCCGGTACTTTTTCATGGCCTGCAAAAAACTCTCGGCATACTCCTGCCCCGCCTGGAGCAGGTCATTGATAACCATGATGGGCGCCCCGGTATACCTCGTGACGTCCCTGATATCCTTCGCGAGAAGTTCCGGAGACCTGAATGCCGGCTTTCCCCGCAGGGAGAGCGTTGAGAAGGATGACTTGGACCCGCCGCAGGCGACGCAGTCATGGAAACATCCCCGGCTGGAAAAAACCGCCATCACCGGGTCCGCCAGCCAGTTCCGGAAGGGAAGATATCCCGACGGGTCGTGGTATTTTATGGCCATTTTCAGGAAGTGGGTGTAATCGAACTTCACGTAGTCGAGATCGGCGGGGCGGTAGGAAATGCCGTTGACTATGGTCTCTCCCCGATCATCCCGCCAGACCAGGTTCGGCACCGTTCCATAATCGCCGCCATGCTTGATGACTTCCATGAGCTGCCGCAGCGGTTCCTCGGTCGAATCGCCGCACATGACAAAATCCACGAAGGGGTAGTCACGCATTATTTCCCGGTGGAAATAGGTCGCCGAAAGCCCCCCGAAGATGACCGGAATATCGGGGTGATGTCTCTTCACCACTTCAGCCAGGCTGAGACTGCCATCCACATGGGGAAGCCAGTGGAGATCGATGCCGAAGGCGGAGGGATGAAGTTTTGCTATGAAGTTTTCCGGATCGAACGATGAGTCCAGGAGCATTTTCATGGCCAGGTTGACGATCCTGACCGATATCCCCCGGCGGCTCAGATATTCCGACATTGTCAGGAAGCCGATCGGGTAATTCTCGAACAAGGAAGATGAAGGGATGGCGACGCTGATCGGCCCGTAAAAGATCGGGAGTTCGCGGAACTTGTAGATGCTCGGCGGATGAAGAAGAATCAGGTCAGCGTGCATTATGGTTCAGGCTCCCTGTCGGGGTATTGATCACAAGAATAATTATCCCACAACAAAGCAAATAAACAAGTGCAGCAGCGTCGCCAGTGACACATATAATGTCGGCCAGAAGGTCAATACTTGCCCGGTGAAATTGGAATAAACTTCACACATTGACCTGCCTTTTAATGTGATCGGTGAAAATAGTGATAAATTATTACTATATCCCTTGATTTGGAGGCCGGACTATGGTGGAGGAAGCGGCAATGAACGGTGACAGCGTATCCGGCGGCGGCATCCGCGTGTTCCTGGGAAAGGGCGGAGTGGGCAAGACAACGTGCGCCGCGGCCACGGCGCTCCACTTCGCGGAGGCCGGTGAGCGAACGCTGGTCCTGTCCACCGATCCCACGCCGTCGCTGTCGCACATCTTCGATCGGCAGCGGTCGGAGCCCGAGCACGAGGTTGTGAAGCACCTCTTCCTCACCGAACTCGGGTTGGAGGAAGTGCGTACAATGTGGGACGAGCGATTCGGGCGCGAGGTGTACGCCGTCTTTTCGGCGTTTGTGGACGTGGAGTACGATACCTTCGTCGAGTTCATGACGTCCGTGCTGCCGGGGCTCAATGAGGAGTTCATGGTGGATTTCGTCCGCCGCCTCGCATTGGAGGGCCGGTACCGGCGCATCGTGTGGGACACGGCGCCACTGGGCCAGACGCTGGCCCTGTTGGGCACCCCGTCACTCCTCGCACGCCACCTGCGCATGGCGCCGAGAGTCTACTCGCACTTGCGGACGTCCGGTAAGCAGCGCGAGTCGATGATGGATGTGCTGCGACGGTGGGAATCGCTCGCCAGCCTGTGCATGGCGTTTCTGCGCCACTCGGTTCGGTTCGTGATGGTAACCATTCCGGAGGCGCTTGCGTTGCGTCAGTTGGACGACGTCTTCCGTGAGCTGGCGCACTACGAGCTGAAGGTTGAGCATCTGATCGTGAACAACGTGATCACGACCGCGGACTCCCCCTTCCTCACGCAGAAGGCAGCACAACAACAAGAGCATCTGCGTCAGCTGCGGCAGCGGTATGGACAGCTGCCGATTACGGAAATTCCGCTCTTCCCGCATGAGATCCAGGGCCTGAAGCGTCTTCGACAGGTTGCCGCCGTGCTTGGTCCCGGGTTGCACGCCGGTAATTGTCCGCGCAGAGAATAGCGGACGTCGTTGGCACACAACGACACCTTATAACCGTCCAGCCGCCGTACCCCTGACAACCGGTCCCGATTCAGGGGAGAAGGCCAGAACCCTTTCTCTCCGTTGCCCCGTAACCGGTCATTTCGACGTACCCGGAGCCGCCGGGAGAGCCTGCAGAAATCCCCCTGACCGCCACGGCCCCTTCCCAGTAGCGGACGCTGGCGAGAAGCTCCTGATCGGCGAGCCGCGGAACGATTTCCAGGTCGAGTTTTTCTCCCGGGACCCGGAGCCGCCAGCGTGATGGATAGCGGTTGCCGCTTGCAGGGTTCATCCACCAGTCGTCGATTGCCAGCTGCACCTCTCCACCGGCCAGATGCCTGCTCGTCCCGTCGGCGGCAACAATGGTGCCGCTGCTGAACGGGTCAGCGGCTCCGTCGCTCCGGCGCAACTGGTAGAACATGAGATCCCGCCCATCGTCCAGCTGGAGTGCAAACCAGTCCCACCCCACCATGTCATGTTCCAGGGAGCTCGTGCTCCACTCCCGGTCAAGCCAGGAGAGTCCCGAGACGGTAAAAGTCTCTTTCCCGATCCGGATGGTGCCGGACGTTTCCATGCGCGGTATCGAATAGTAATAGGAGGCGTTACCCGGTTCGCTCCCCTTGCGGCTCAACCCACCCTCGCCGTTCAAAACTACCGGCGTAATGCTCCGGACCTCGAAGTCCACTGCCACGTCGCCATCACGGGCGGAAAGCTGCACGCTCCATGGATTCGCCGCGGTTTCAAGTGCTGACCAGTCCTCGAGCCAAACCTCGAGCGGATTTCCCCCGGCACCGGCAAGCCCGAGTGCGGCCCGGCTGAAGCGCTCGGCGTAATGGAAGCGTTCCCCGGCCACGTCGGTGACGGCGAAGTGGGCCATGAAGACCTCGTTAGCGCCCCAGCGGGAGCTCCGCGCTACCGGCCCCGGTTTGAGGGCCACCCGGAAGAAGGTCAGCTGGTAACCGAACCTCTGCCCCTGCGCGGTTGTCAGGTTGCCGGTGAAGTACCACCATTCGGTCCGGAAGCCGGGGTGTGGGCCGTGGTCTTCGGGGAATGTGAACCGGTGCGGAGCCTCGGCCCGGGCAAATTCTCCCTCGGGTGTGCCGCCGAGGGCTTCGGTGACGCTGACGACCTGTCCCTGCTCCGCACCCTTTCTTTTCGGCAGGAAGAGCAGCGCCGTCAACAGGACGACAACCGCCAGGACGATGATGGCAAACCACCGGTAAGGCATGCTATTCCTCCTCCTTGAGGGCCAGGGCCGGCGAAGTGCGGGCTATGGCGAATGAGCCGGGTAGATGCCGGCCAGGAGTCGCCGCTGCCAGTGACAGGACCACCGCCTGAAGCAGGAGCGCCGGATCGATGGCGAGCTCCATGGTCCAGCCGAAGGAGCGCCGGTTGACCACGTGGATCAGGACGAAGGCCTGGAGAATGCCGAGGGGGAGCGAGAGCAGGCCGGCGACTGTCCCGATGAGCGCCGTCTCGCCGCAGATCAGCCCCCAGACCTGGCGCGGCGTCAGGCCGATGGCGCGGAGTACCGCCAGCTCCCGGGCCCGCTCAACCTGCATCGCCATGAGGGCGGAAAGGATCCCCACGAAGGCCACGACCATCGTCAAGATCCGCAGCACACCCGTGATGGCGAAGGTCCGGTCGAAGACCGCCATGGAGGCGTGGCGCAACTCCCGGTTGGAGATGACGCTGAGCCTGCTCTCCCCGGCCTTCTCCCGGATCTGCGCGGCCAGCTCTGCGGAGGTCACCCCCTGCCCGGCATAGAATCCCATCCCGTCGACGCTCGGGTCGTCCCAATAGCGGAGGTAGGCGGCGCGGCAGATGGTAATGATCCCCGTGTCCGAACCGTAGTCGTAAAATACCCCGGAGATGGGAAATTCCCGTTCCCCCCGGCCGGTGTGCAGCGTCACCCGGTCTCCCCGGTGGAGACGGTGACGGTAGGCATAGGGCTCCGACACCACGACCGATTCACCGCTCTCGAAGCTGGTCCAGGCCTCTTCCGGGGTACCTTCCTTTAAACGGTAGTTGACAAACGTCGAGCGCGGGATCTCGATGGCGAAGAGATCCGCCGGGCCTCCGGCTGTCTCGATGGAGACCCTCCGCGTCAGGCTGATTTTCTCCGCCCCCGGCACTCTGGAGAGGCGTTTCACCACTGCCGGGTCGAGGGGGGGCTTGTTGCGGCCGCTACCGGTGCCGACGGTCGTCACGTAGACGTCCGCCCGAAGCCAGCTTTCCAGCCACCTCTCGACGGTGAGCCGGAAGCTGCCGACCATGATCCCGACGCCGATAGTGGCCGACACGGCAACAACCAGCGCCGCCGTTGCCACACCGGTTCGGGAGAGGGAAATCACGACCCCGCGCGCAGCCATTTTGCCGAGGACGCCGAGCACCGCTGCCATGACCGGCCGGAAGACCTGGGACATAAGGACAATGGCTCCCGGTATGAGGAGGGCGTAGCCGATGATGAGGGCGAAGAGACCGGCAAAGCTGCCGTTGATCCCGCCCGCCTCGACGAGGAGCAGCCCCGCACCCGCGCACATGGTCAGGAGGCCGGCCAGCGCCGCCAGCGGCACGTTTTTCCTGCGGCGGGCCTCGATGATTGAACGGGAAAGCACGGCACGCGGCGGAGCGCTCGTCGCTTCCAGGGCCGGAGGAACGGCAGCGGCGAGGGTCGCGCCGATGCCGAGCATGATACCCTTGGCAAGGGTCTGGGGGAGGAGCGTGACGCTGCGCACCTCCAGGACGAAGTAGAGGTCGTTGATGGTCCGGGTGACGAGCCTCGTTAGCTCCTCGCCGAGAAATACCCCAAAGAGAAGCCCCAACCCTGTCCCGGCGAGGCCGATAAGGAATGCCTCGGCGCAGACGAGCGCGAAAACTTCCCGCCGGGTGACACCGATGGCGCGCAGCAAGCCTATGAGCCGGCGGCGCCGGATAACCGAAAAGATGGTGGTGTTGTAGATGAGAAACATCCCCACCACAAGGGCGAGGAGACTGAGGGCCGTCAGGTTCAGCCGGAAGGCCCGGGTCATCTGGTCCAGGGCGCCGGCACGGGAACCGGCCGGGACAATAGTAGCCCCCGCCGGGAGAATGGCGCGGACCCTGTCGACGAGCTGCGCCCCTTCATCTCCCTTGGGAATGACGAGGTCGATGCGGGAGAGACGCCCTTCCATGGCAAGGAGTTCCTGGGCCGTGGCGAGATCGGTGACCAGGACCGAATCCAGCCCCAGGCGGCTCAGCTCGTCCCCTGCCGCCAGATACCCGGCCAGGACAATGCGGCGTACACTCCCATGAACCTCGACGGCAAAGGTTCCCCCCTCGTTCACCCCGAGACGCTCGGCGGTCTGTCGCAGGAGCATTCCGCTGTTCGGCACGGTCATGAGCACTTCCAGAACCTTGCCGCTGGAAAAATGGGAACTGAAGGCCCGGATGGGCGGTTCCGCGAAGGGGTCGATGCCGATTAGCCGAAGGGTCGTCCCGGCGTGGCCGGCGACCTGTACGTACCCCTCGACGACCGGCGCGTTACGGCGCATACCATGGGCTACCCTGAGCGTCCGGTAGAGCTCTTCGGGGAGCCCGGCCGGCCCGCTGACCACCTGGTGGGTTGCCCTCCCCGCCACGGTTTCCGCTGCGATCTGAAACGCCCGGTGGGCACTTTCATTGGCCAGGTCCACGGCCGTCACCACGCCAACTCCGAGGGCTACACCGATGACGGCAAGGATCGTCTGCCAGGGATGGCGCAGGATATTCCGGAATCCGGCGCGCCAGAGGATCATGGGGATGTCTCCATGCCGGGCACCATCTCGACCAGCCGGCCTTCCCTGATGATCATGATCCGGTCGGCCAGCTGCGTCACCTCGCCGCTGTGGGTGACGATTACCATGGTCGTGCCGGTCTGGCGGACCAGGCGTTCGAAGAGGTCAAGTACCTGGCATCCGGTTTCGCTGTCGAGGTTGCCGGTCGGCTCATCGGCAAGGACCAGTGACGGCCGGTGGACCAGGGCGCGTGCAACGGCAACCCGCTGCTGCTCTCCCCCCGAAAGCCGGTCCGGATAGCTCCCGCAACGGTCGGCGAGCCCCACTTGCTCAAGGAGTTCGCGGGCATAGGCACGTGACTTCGTTGTCAGATCGCCGGCCAGTTCCAGGGGGAGCAGGATGTTTTCCTCGACCGTCAACGTCGGAATGAGATTGTAAAACTGGAAAACGAAACCGATTCTGTTCCGGCGGAACAGCGTCCGGTCCCGCTCGGAGAGGCGGTTGAGGGGCATGCCGTCGACAGTCACGGTTCCCTGCTCCGGCAGGTCGATACCGCTGATGAGGTTTAAAAGGGTCGACTTGCCCGACCCACTCCGACCCAGTAGAAATACCCACTCGCCCCGGCCGACACTCAGGGAGGCGTCGCGAAAAACGACACGATCCCGTTCCCCTTCCCGGTACCCCTTGGTAATTCCTGTAAGCACAACCAGCGGCGTTGATATCGGTGCCATCGATGAATCCGTTCTTGAATACGTGGGGAGTATTTTGCTTATCAACTATACCACAGAATTATTATCCGGCATGCCTGCAGCCCCAATGTCGGTACACCGGCTATGGGTGCGTGTAATTCAAGCGAACCCGCCCGTTTGTACCCCTTGTTGCGGAGGGTAATTAAGCTGGTATAGTTTCTTTACGTAGACAGGGCGTACACTGTCTCAGTGGCAGACAACAAGGATTCAGTCATGCGTCTTTCCGAGCACATCTACCGCACCATCTCCTCCATCCGGGGACCGCTACTGTTCGTTGAACGTGTCTGCGCCGCACGGATCGGAGAGGTGGTGCGCATCCTCTATCCGGGTGGCGAGACGGCGGAAGGGGAGATTTTGAAGATTGACGGGGAGTCCGTGTTGGTTCAGGTATTCGGGGAGACCCGCGGTCTGGATCTGGCCGCGACACTCGTGTTCACCGATGCGGTGAAAAAGGCCCCGTTGTCAACGGATGCGATCGGCCGGGTATTCAATGGTTCCTTTCTCCCGATCGATGGTGCGCCCATGTTCATCCCCGGGAAATGGGCGCCGATTACCGGGGCTCCCATCAACCCTACGGCGCGGGCTCGGCCCGAGGAGTTCATCGAGACCGGTTTTACGGCCATCGACGGGCTTAACACCCTGGTCAAGGGGCAGAAGCTGCCGATTTTTTCCTGCGCCGGGCTCCCGGCCAAGGAAATGGCGGCCTCCATCGTGCAGAATTCGCGTCTGGCCGGCGGCGGTGCCTTTGTGGTTGTGTTCGTGGCACTCGGGCTTCCCCACCATGAATACGCTTTCTACATGGAAGTGCTCGCCGGGATGAAGAGCGATTTCGTCGCTTTCATCAACCGGGCCGGCGAGCCGGTCATGGAGCGGCTTCTGGCGCCGCGTTTCGGCCTCGCTATGGCCGAGTATCTCGCTTTTACCCAGGGGATGGATGTGCTGGTGGTGATCACCGACATGACCAACTACTGCGATGCCCTGCGCGAAGTTTCCACGGCCCGGGAGGAACTCCCCGGCAGACGCGGCTATCCCGGCTATATGTATTCTGAACTGGCATCGCTCTACGAGCGTGCAGGACGGATCAAGGGGGTGGCCGGTTCGGTTACCATGCTCCCGGTGGTGACCATGCCGGAAGACGACATCACCCACCCGATCCCGGACCTGACCGGCTACATCACCGAGGGGCAGATTGTCCTCTCTCGTGAGCTGCACCAGAAAGGGGTCTTCCCGCCGGTGGACGTACTCCCCAGCCTCTCCCGGCTCATGCAGCGGGGCATCGGTGCAGGCCATACCAGAGAGGATCACCGCACCGTTGCCAACCTCCTCTACAAGAGCTATGCAAAGGGACGTGATTTGCGCCGTCTGGAGACGATCGTCGGGAGGGAGGGAATGATCGAGGGTGACCGGAAGATGCTCGACTTCGCCGATGCCTTCGAACGGGAACTGGTTCACCAGGGGGCGGCGCGGCGGGACATCAATGAAAGTCTCGATGCGGGGATCGCGCTTTTACAGCGGTTCTCCCTGGCGACGCCATGATTCACCCGACCCGCACCAATCTGCTGTTTCTCAAGGACAAGGCCCGCTCGGTGACGGGAAGCATCGGTATCCTCAAGGCCCGGCGCCTGGCGCTGATCAGGGAGTTTCTCGCCACATCCACCCCGTTCCTGCGCTCACGTGACGAAGTCAAGACGGCGTATGCCCGGGCACTTGCCGAAATGCATCTGAGCCTGGGTTACGAGGGTAATGACTGTATCGATTCGCTGGAGGGAGTGACGGGACGGGAGCTGGGAGTGGAGATCACTGAACGGAGTGTCATGGGACTTCGCTACCGTGATATCACGGTAACGAAAGATCCGGTCAGGTCACCGGGGGAGCGCGGATATGACTACTGCTCCACCACCACTCACCTGGAAGAGGCGATCCACCTTTTCGAGAGCGTCATGGCGGAAATGCTGGAGATTGCCGCTTTTGAAAGCAGGATGAAAAGACTCGGCGACGAAATCGTGCGGGTAACGAGGCGGACCAGGGTACTGGAAGAGCGGGTGCTTCCCGGCCTGTACAGGGATATCAAGGGGATTGGACACTACCTCGGCGAGCGGGAACGCGAGTCATACTACCGGCTGAAACAGTTCAAGGAGATTGTGACAGACTGAGGTTTCATCATGACGACAGATCCTTTAAATATCGGTTCTGAGCTTAAGAAAATGCGCGCCTGCCGTATGTGTTTATGGTTAGTGATCATTTCCTATGTACCGATGATGTACATGACTCTTAAGTGGACACATTCGGATAAGGCTCTTGCCGTGGTTTTTGTTATCTGGCTTGTATTTCTTATCAAGGCGGTACTTCAGACGGCATTTGCCATATGTCCCCGTTGCGGCAACTACTTTCACATAAAGAATTTCCATCCACGCTACCTGATGCGCAGATGCCTTCATTGCGGACTCCATATAAATGCAGATAAAACCGGGGTCGACCGTGTCCTCTGATTTTTTTTAAAACAGACCTGTTTATATTTTCGGCCAGCGCACATCTCAAATAATCTGATATAATGTCAGCTGATGAGCACCGTACAGCAACCAGCAAACGCGGCAAAGGAGACCTTATGAAAGCTTTAGCACCAGCTTTGTGCAGAGTGATATTGGTCATCATCACCTTGCTCGTGATGCCTGCCGGGATAGTGGCTCAGGATGCAGACGATTCCGGGCAGGCGTACAAATTCAGCAAGGAAGAGTTGACGCAGATGCTTGCGCCGATTGCGCTCTACCCGGATGCGTTGACCGCCCAGATTCTTATGGCATCAACCTATCCGCTGGAAGTGGTGGAGGCGGATCGATGGATGAGTCAGAACGCACAGCTGAAAGGTGACGATCTGGATAATGCCCTGCTGAACAAAAACTGGGATCCCAGCGTCAAATCGCTCTGCCACTTTCCGGATGTCCTCAAGTCCATGAGCGACAAACTTGACCAGACACGGAAGCTGGGCGATGCCTTCCTGGGCCAGGAAGAGGAGGTCATGGCCACTGTTCAGGAATTGCGCGGCAAGGCCAGAGATCAAGGGCACCTCAAGACGACCAGCGAACAGAAGGTGATTGTCGAAGATAATAATATCATGATCGAACCTGCCAATCCGGAAGTCATCTATGTGCCTGTCTACGATCCGGCCTATGTGTACGGCCCGTGGTGGTATCCTGCCTATCCGCCCTATTACTGGTACTATCCGCCCGGGTTTTACAGCGGCGCCTACATCGGCTTCGCCCCCGGCATATTCTTCGGGTTCGATGCCTTCTCATGGGCCTGGTTCGACTGGCCGTTTCATCGGGTTCACATCGACATCGACAGGACCAGACATTTCCACCATTTTCGTGGCAGAGGGGGTGACTTCGGGAATATCTGGAGACATAACCCGCGACACCGCAGAGGGGTAGCGTACCGGGACCTGAGAACGAGTGAGCGCTTCGGAGCGCGGGCTCCGCGAACATCTTCGGCTCCCAGCCGGGAAAGGCGGGGTTATCCTGGAGGGCGCATTGAACAGCAGAATGTGAAACCGTCCCAATCCCCTCCGCAGCGCGGTGTAAGACAGGCTGCGCCGCAGGCTCCTGCAGCAGGTACGCCACGAGTGCAGTCCGGGCCTAACAGGGCGCAACGCCCGGTGGTACGGGATACTCCCTTCAGGGGCGTCGGTGAAGGAAGTTTCGAGCGCAGAGCGGCCGAGCGCGGCGGTATAAGCAATCGCGGCAATGAAATGAGACGGCAGCCAGGCGGCTTCTCTGGCGGACAAATGCAGCAGCGGCAGAGAGGCGGCAGCTCTCCGGGTGGCAGCTCTCCTGGTGGCAGTCCACGCGGTGGCAGTCCACGCGGAGGGAGTTCACGCGGAGGCAGGTAAGGTGGCGGTCTGCGCAGAGAACGGTAGTATCCAGTCGTGTTTATGAAATATACAGGGGAGGAACCCATGAATATACCAGGTTTGCATTCGATCAACGGAAAGGTATGGACGGCCCTGCTGGCCTGCATAGCGACCGTGGTCCTGTTCATTTCCGCTTCAGCGCCGGATTCCAGGGCGACTGAAGTACTGCAGACGCGTTTCCCGTCGCCCGACGATGCGGCAGAGGCGCTTGTTGCCGCGACGAAGGCGGATGACCTGAAAACCATGCTGGCTATTCTCGGCCCCGGCAGCGAGGATGTGATCTCTTCGGGCGACAGCGTGGCCGACAATGCGAGCCGGGACAAATTCGTCGCTTCCTATGAGCAGAAGCACTCTCTGGAGGCCAAAAAAGCCGGAACCATGATCCTGCATATCGGCGCCGATGACTGGTCCATGCCGATCCCGATCGTCAAGAAGGGAAACAGTTGGGGATTTGACATCGGAAAAGGGAAGCAGGAAATCCTGAACCGGAGGATCGGTCGCAACGAACTTCATGTCATCGATGTGATCGATGCGTATGTCGATGCACAGCACGAATACGCGAGCAAGGATTTCCGCGGGGGTGGCAGGGTCGAATTTGCGCAACGCTTCATAAGTTCGCCGGGCAGTCACGACGGCCTGTACTGGGAAGCCAGGGAGGGTGAGAAGCAGAGTCCGCTCGGGCCGCTGATTGCGCAAGCGGCAAAGGAAGGGTACCCGGCGGGTGGCAATCTATCACCGTTCCACGGATATTATTTTAAAATTCTCAAGGGACAGGGCAAACACGCCAAAGGCGGCCCCTACAAGTATGTTGTCAAAGACAAGATGATCCTCGGGTTTGCTCTGGTGGCGTACCCCGCAGAATATGGAAATTCCGGAGTTATGACCTTTGTGGTAAATCAGGAGGGGACAATATTCGAGAAGAATCTCGGTAAAAACACCCGGCGGCTCGCCGAGGCAATTACGACATACAATCCGGACAAGAGCTGGAAAAAGGTCAAGGTTCTGGAAACATCGACACAGAAGAATCCTTGACCGTCATTAAAGTTATCGCCAAAAATCTGCGAGGCGGGGGGCATGTCGTTTTCAGCTTGACAAACGCCCCACAACTAGACTCTTCTGAACAGATATGTTTTCATCACCACATCACAATTTGAGGCGTAATTTTTCGTTGCGGACAGCCGTAGCCCGGCACCTGGCTACGCTTGTTCTTTTGCTGTTTCTCTGCTCGCAGCTCCACGCAGTTATTCACCAGCACGACGATCTGGATGACCACCCCGACTGCTCCATCTGCGCGGTTGCCCATCACCAGAGCGCTGACAGTACAATTCCGTTACCATATACCATCCCCACTCCCCGCATTGAATACACACCATCGTTTTCCCGCATGCTTCTGTTCACATCCTCTGCATCTCAGACGCACCCCAGCCGGGCGCCGCCACAGAACTCCTGACCACGTCACGAAAAGCCTGCATCCGATGAACGTAGTTGCTGTTTTGTACGAATGCGTGCAAACGTCCGCACCTGGTTCGGCGATCTTCGCGTTCGGAACTCATATACCTGCTATCCATAGCAGCACGTAAGGATATATCCACATGACGTTATCAAACATAGTCATTCTTGCCATCGTCCAGGGAGCTGCAGAGCTTTTACCGGTTTCGAGTTCCGCCCATGTCATCGTATGCGCAAAGCTGATGGGGCTTGATCCGACCCTGCCGGAGATGACGCTGCTTCTGGTCATGCTTCATACCGGTACGATGTTTGCGGTAATATGTTATTTCTGGAAATCCTGGAAAGCGAGTTTCTTCAGTTCAAGAACGGCACTTAAGGAATCGGCACAGCGTATTGTGATAGCTACTGTCTTGACCGGTGTCGTTGGTATCGCTCTGAAGAGCCTGATCGAAAGATTCATGCTCAGAGATGTCCCTCACGCCGAAATTGAACTTCTCTTTGGCAACTTGAAACTGATCTCCATAGCCCTCGCCGTCGTGGGCGTGCTCATCATGTATGCCGGAAGGGTGGTGAGTGGTGATCAGCCGGAGAGAGCTGTGGGGGTAAAAGAATCGTGCTGGATAGGTATAGTACAGGGTTTCTGTCTCCCTTTTCGAGGCTTTTCCCGTTCCGGGGCAACAATATCTGCCGGTTTGCTGCTGGGAGTTGCCAGATCAAAGGTGGAGGAGTTCAGTTTTGCCCTGGCCGTGGTACTCACTCCGCCGATTATCGCCAGAGAACTCCTGCGACTGCTTAACGTACAATCGGCGCAATCACTACAGGGAAGCGGCATTGTAGCTCTCTTGTCGCCAAGTCTGTTCGGCATGGTACTCAGTTTTGTCTCAGGAATCCTCGCTCTTCGCTGGCTTTCCAGCTGGCTGGAACGCGGCCGCTGGCATCTGTTCGGCATATACTGCCTGTGCGCTTCGCTCGTCGTGTATCTGTTGTCCCGGGGCGGCTATTAGTAGCTCAGAAGCTGCAACCGTTACCAAACCTGTCTACCATATCGGGTACGCTCCACCTGGCGAACGACGCAAGCAAAGGAGTCTTTTCCAAATGATGGACGCTGAATAAAAGAAGAAGCCCTATAAGTAGAAGCTGACTCTGCCGCCAAATATTTTTTGTACTATTTATGAAGGCTGCATCTTCGGGTGTGGTCTTTTTTTATATTGGCTACCAAAATTATTCTGATGTCTCTCCGGTTCTCGTCACTCCGCAGGAAGAGGCTTGCCGGACTCGATTTTGCGTTTCTCGTGGTAGAAGAAGCGGACCATGTAGTACTCGAAGGGATAGCCGCTTTCAAAATAGCGGAAACTCTGCTGATTCCGTGTGTCTACGGCCTCCAGCGTCGATACCCCTGCAGCGATGCTCAAAACTGTAGCCAGTGCTTCCAAACGGATCTGTCACAGTGTAGATCGCATATGTGATGCCGCTATCCACGGCAAGACCACCCGCGTCACGCACGGACGAAGGGCCGAAGATCGGCAGCACCAGGTACGGCCCGGAGTCTGCCCCCCAGTAGCCAAGGGTCTTGCCGAAATCCTCGTCATGCCGTTCCAGACCGAACGTGGTGGCCGGATCAAACATACCGCCAAGTCCCACGGTACTGTTTGTCACGAAACGTCCAAGCGTTTTCACAGATTCAATCCCCTTCAGCTGGAACAGACTGTTGCTGAAATTCTGCACTTCCCCGAGGTTGTTGTAGAAATTGGAGATGCGATCCTGAACGAAGGTGGGAGTGACAAATTCGTAGCCGCTCACCACGGGAAGGAAGAGGTATTTGTCGAAGTAGTAGTTGAAGCGGTACATGCTCCGGTTGAACCCTTCCCAGGGATCCGATACCTCTGCAAAACGCTGATCTTTGAACTCGCTTATCGTGTGTCTCGGCTGTACCTCAACCAGGGTATTAGCCCCGGTAGCGGCACACCCGGCAAGAAGGAGTGTCAGCAACAAGGTGATTTTAGTCAGGCAGGTTCGGAATCGAGTATCAGTCATCGTAGCACCCTCCGTATCATTTGAAGAAATCGACCATATAGGCAAGGTTTTCTTTGTATTCGAGGTTGCCAAGATGGCCGCCGCGCGGATAGATCTTGACTCGCTCGCCGAAAAGCTGCTGCAGGTACTCAAGTTCTGCCTTGGTTAGGATGAAATCGTTCTCGTTGGTCATAACCCCGAACTTGGTGGACGACTTCAGGTACCCTTCGATGCTCTTGAGGCTCAAAGAATCGATGAACGCCTGTTTGGTGAGTCCCGGACGCTGCTTCTGGAAGTAGGGATACAAATACTCGTTAAAATAGTCGAAGAAGCTCAGGTGGGTGGAGACCAGGAAATAATCGTAAGCGAATCGGTATTAGTCAGCACCCGATTCTTCGGCACAACGTAGCCGCTGTTGGTCATCACGTCGGAGGCAAAGATCATACCCGCCAGGTTGATGCGGTAGGTGAGGCCGATCAATCCGGCGGTTTCCTCCTTGGAGAAAAGACGCTCCGTATAGATCGCGTAGAGAAAATCATCGTTGATGGCAACAAAATTGCCATAGCGGTAGAACTGACTGAATTTGGACAGCATCTTGTTAAAAAAGACGCCTTGTTTTTTGGGTCCTCCTGGAATCTGTTTCAGCAACTCCTCGATCCTTGTCACCGAATTGAAGAGACTTACCGAGGGGTTGATCATGAGCACCTTGCGGAAGTTGAAGACCCGGCGTTCCTCGTCCAGTTTTGCCACGAATGCGGCCTGGGTGCCTCCCAGGCTGTAGCCGCACAGGTTGAAGGAGGATACTTCAATGTCACCCTCCACCTGTTTCCAGGCGGTCTCCATGGCCCGGTACAGGTCAGCTGCGTCCTCGGTCAGATCGCCGGGGATCACTGCTCTGGGAGGCGGAGATGATAAAATTGGCATTGGACGGCGACGGCAGGGTGATGACGTGGAAACCGGCCTGGTAAAAGGCCTTCATCATGGTCATAAGCTTGTGAAGCCCGGTCACTGGCTCCGGCGCCGGCAATCAGAAAGACCAGCGGCGCCTTCTGCTTCTGGTAGGCAAAGGTGCAGCGCAGCCCCTCATCGTAAAAGAATATCGGCGGTTTCTTTCGATCCGGGATGACATCGAGCACGAGCTGCCGGGTGCGTATCTTTGCAGGAAACTCGGGCATGAGCTTTGCCGGGGTTCCGAGGATGGTGGCTTCATACGATCCGGGATCGGGTAGCCGTAGCCGTCATCTGCCGCAAGGCCCAGCACCGGCACCAGCATGATGCAGACGATGAACAGCAGTATTGATACGAATCATGTGAAAGTCTCCTTTGACGTCACGATCGAGTCATTATCACCCTTCAGCCTGAGCCATATCCTGCACCACAAACCTGCCGCAGATGAAACAGAACAGACCGGCCAGCACCATGGCAACAGGGGTGATCAGAAGGGCGCTGCGCAAACCCCACTGGTCGGACAGCCAGCCGAGGATGGAGGGAGAAACTGCGTCACCCAGGGCGTGGATGAAGAAGATGTTGACCGCAAAGGCCATGGCGCGGACAGCCGGGTTGGTGACGTTGATGATGACGGTATTGAGCGGCCCGGTGTTGAGAAAGAGAAAAAACTCGGCAATAAAAATCGCGGTCATGCAGCCGGTCAAGCCGGGGGCAAGGATGGCCCAGACGGCAAAGGGAGTACCGATCAGGAACCCCCAGCCGGAGACCAGCAGATACCCCTTGCCGCTCCTTTTTTGCCAGCGGTCGCCGAGCCAGCCGCCGGCCAGGGTGCCCAGTATCCCCGCCAGCACCGTGGTCGCGCCGAACAGCGTATTCCCCTTTGCCACATCAAGGGAATGGACGCGGTACAGGAACGAGGGAATCCACTGGGCGAGCCCCCCGATGGCAAAGGTCATGGCCGCCATGGCGAGGGTATTGCAGACAAACGAGCGGTTTCTGAACAGGGCTGCGTATCCTGCGGACTAGTCCTTTCCCTTCGTACCCGAATGGCATGAAGGTGCGAGTCGTCGCCGCCGCGCGGAGGGGTGCGCAACAGTGCGATCGGAATGGCCAGCAGCAGACCCGGCACACCGACCAGCAGAAAAGCGGCATGCCAGCCGTACCTCTGCCCCAGCACCCCGCCCAGCAGATAGCCCAGCGCACTGCCGACCGGAATGGCGACATAGAACCAGGCGAGAATCTGGCCGCGGCGCTCCTTCGGAAAGAAGTCGGCGATGAGCCCGGGCGATACCGTGCCGAAACTCGCCTCACCGACCCCGACGGTGGCACGGGCGGCCAGCAGGGTCCTGTATCCGGGGGCAAAACCGGCCAGGGCCGTGGCCAGACTCCAGACAACCAGGCCTCCGGAAGCAAGCCTGGTCCGGCTCCAGTGGTCGCCGAGCCAACCGAAGAGCGGGGCAAAGAGCAGGTAGCTGAGCATGAAGGCGCTGCCGAGAAACCCCAGCGCCGTATCGGAGAGATTCAGATCGATCTTGATCAGCGGAAATACCGCGAAGAGCACCTGCCGGTCGATGTAGTTAAGCAGGTTCACCGCCAGAAGGAGCCCCAGGGCGTAGCGGCGGTAGGTGCGTGAGATCGGCCCGGCATTCATACGGTGTATCCTCCAGATCAACAACTAGTTCAGCCTCAATGTGACTCTGTTCCCACCACCAGTCAAGGTGAGGAGAGGGAAAAGCGGTGACATGAGTTCAAAGTTTCTCCACCGCCTGGCGCGTCTTTTCCACGATCTCTGCCGGCTCCTCGTAGCGAAACCGCAGCGGCTCTCCGAAGGTTACCGTCACCGTGCCCCTTTTTGGGAAAGCTGCGCCTCATGCGGAAGCACCTGATCGGTTCCGCTGATTTTTATCGGCACGACCGGAATCCCCAACTCCTTGACCATGATACCCAGTCCCAGCTGGAAGGGCTGCATCTTGCCGTCCCTGGAATGCCCCCCTTCCGGGAAGATCAGGATGTTAATGCCGGCATCGGCGAGCCTTCCCATGAATTTGAGCGAGCCGCTGAACCCCTGTGACTGGGGCAGAGGAAAGAGGTTGAACAGCACGGTGGCGTACTCGTAGCTAAGACGCCTCAAGATCCGGTTGACCCCATGGTAGTCACCGAAGAAGAACTCTTCCCAGGCGGCGGTGGCGGTTCTGTAGCGGATCTTTGGCGGGAGCGCAAACATGATGGCAGGCTGGTCCAGATAGCTTAGATGGTTGGCCACGAAAAACACCGGTCCCTCCAGTTTGTTCCAGATGTATCAATCCCCCGCACCTCAAGCGTGACGAAACTGCGAAACAGGGGGCCGTGAATAACAGCGTCCCAGACCATTCGCACCCCCCTGAAGAAGCGGGTATTGGTCCAGAAGCGGAAATGGTCGTGCTGGGTCAGTTTTTCCCGTTTCGCGATGATCTGGCGCAGGTCCGAGACTCGCGTCTGCGGCCCGATCTGGGAATCCTCGATATCGAGGCGGTATTCCTGTTCCAGGAAACTGACCAGTTCCAGCCGGTCGATGGAGGTAAGACCCAGGTCGGCCACGAGCAGCGATTCCTCGCGGATCTGCGCGGCACCGGTACCGGTCACCCTGGCGAGCAGGTTGAGCAGGCTGTCCCGGCTGACGGCTGCATCGCCCCCCTCCGCTCCCTTTTTAATCTCCTCCTTGACCGCGAACTTCTTGATCTTGAGTGTCGTGGTCTTGGGAAATTCCGGCTCATTCCAGAGGGTATAGCCGGTAATCTGGTGCAGCGCATCCAGACTGCTGTTTGCCTGAGCGATGATCTCTTCCGGAGCTCTGCCGCTTCCGTCCAGGAGCAGCACGGCATGCACCTCTTCCCCCCTCCCCTCTCGACGCCGATGACGCACGACTCCTTCACCCCGGCGATCTTGTTCAGCACCGCTTCCAGTTCGTCGGGATAGACGTTGACCCCCGAACCGGTGACGATCAGCTCCTTCTCCCTCCCCTTGATGATCAGCCAGCCGTCCGGGCCGATCTCCCCGAGGTCGCCGGTCCGAAACCAGCCGTCCTCCGTGAAGGCGTCGCGGCTGGCCTGCTCGTTCTCGTAGTAGCCGGGAAAGACGTTGTCCCCGCGTACCAGGACCTCCTTCTCCTCGATCTTCACCTGAACCCCCGGCAGAGGCGGACCGACCGAACCTGCCACCTGACGCTCCATGGTGTTGACGCAGAGCACGGGCGAGGTTTCGGTGAGTCCATACCCCTCCAGGACCGTGAATCCCATGCTGTTCCAGAAATTGAAAACCTCCGGATCCAGGGGAGCGCCGCCTGAGACGAAGACGGTAAAATTGCGGCCGAACTTTCTCTGTACCGGAAAAAAGAGTATCCGGCGCAGCCCTTTCGGAAGCCTTGTTGCGAGCTGCGTCAGCGATCCGGAACAGTCCGGAGAGGTGTTTTTCCTCAAGTTCCCGCTCGATGGTCGTTTTGAGCAGCTGCATGAGGCGGGGAACGGACATGATGACGTAGATGTCCTCCTCGCTCAGCGCTTCCATGATCGCGGAGGGCTTGAGGGTGCGCAGATAGACGATGGTCGCGCCACGGTAGAGCGGGGTGAAAAAGCCGCCCATCTGCTCGAACATATGGGACAGCGGGAGCAGGGAGAGGAAGTTGAACTCGGAGGTGATGATCGGTACCTGCCGGTTTATCTGGATCATGTTGGCGACCAGGTTTTTGTGGGTCAGGATGACCCCTTTCGGATTGCCGGTGGTACCGGAGGTATAGATGAGCTGCGCCGTATCTTCAGGTGCGGCGGATGCAAGCTCGCCGATCGGCCGACATGTCTTCCAGCAGGTACTGAAGGTCTTCCAGCAGTATCGAACTGGCTGCAGTTATCCGCTCCGGCTTGAAGCGGCTCTGCAGAACGACTTTGGCTTTCGTGAGGCTGCGGATGGATTCCGCACGCGCCAGATCGGACATGAAGTCCACCGGAACGGCGATCGCGCCACGGATGATGATGCCCCAATAGGCTACCGCCCACCAGGAAGAGTTGGGCCCCCAGATCAGCACCCTGTCCCCCGCTGCCACGCCATTTTGCGCCAGGAGGTTTGCCATCTTCAGGGCAAGATCGTGAAATTCCCGGTAGGAAACCACGAGCCGTCGTACGCCGGTGCGGTTCACAAAGGCGGTTTTATCACCCAGCGTTTCGAACGTATTGAAAAGATCGATCAATGTCTGCATGGATACTCCGGTGTCGATTGTTGCGGCCCCGCCCGGCCCTCATCTTTGTTCTGCCCTTCTGCGTGGCCCCGATTGGTTTCCTGCGATACTCTCCTGTCCCGGGGGCTTTGCCCCTGACCTTGCGGCCGTGGGGCCTGCTGCTGCTCTACCCGGAGACACCTGTCTCCCGAATAGCAAGAGTAGCACAATTATCAGACTTTCCAAGTGATACTCCCCCGTCGAGATTGAACTCCCACTTTACCCGCATCCTGTCATAGAAACGAACAGGAATAGAGTCATTACCCTTAACCACGAATTGATGTTTGCACTCTTACGCATGTTGTCATCTCATCTTTAAATCAGAGGTACACCTATTGGAATGTCATTGTTGGAGTAGTACAACTATCGAGCCAAGTAAAAACTGCGGTTATGATGGAGGCAAGACGCTGATTATGTTGGATGTTTTTAAAAACAGGGTGCAGGGGTGAAGAGAAAACCGCCAAAGGCAACCGCCACAGTTAACATAAGTCGCCAAATATGGTGGTTGACGAAACAATGTATGCTGGAGGTGACCCTTGCATAGTGGAAATGTTTTGGTACTATTTTTTCATACATGTGACGTCATTTTACACACGTGCCTGGAATGCTTGGGACATGGTGCCCAGGATACAGCCACCCTTCCGGAACATACCCACAACGTTGGCATCGTAACATCCTGAGGCAGAATTGCAGTGTGTATTGCGGATAAACAGGAGTATCAGGTTTTTTCTGAAGCAGGTGACCGTAATCAGAGGGAGATATTCTTTTGCAACTGGATTACGACCGCATTGACAACGGTATCTACCATGCAGAAAACGACCAATGGTGGCAACCCGATTCCGCGCTTTACCTGCTCAAGACATCGATTAATCCTGTCCGGGTGGGTTACTTCGGGAACGTACTGTTCAATGGGCTGAAAATGGCCCCGCACGGACGCACCGCTTTGGAAGTCGGCTGCGGAGGGGGCATTTTGTGCGAAGAGATTGTGCGGATGGGATTCAACGCCACCGGAATTGACCCTTCCGCCCAATCGCTGCATATCGCCATTAATCACGCGGAAACCAGCGGGTTGGAGATCAGGTATGAAAAGGGATCGGGCGAGGCTCTCCCTTTTCCGGATAATACATGCGATGTCGTTTTCTGCTGCGACGTATTGGAGCATGTCAGTGATCTGCCGAAAGTAATTTCAGAAATCAGTCGCGTGCTGAAACCTGGCGGTGTGTTCTGCTACGACACAATCAACCGCACATTTATCAGCAAACTGATAGCCATCAACATCGCGCAGAAGTGGAAGCGGTGGGCTTTTATGCCGCCAAATATCCATAACTGGGACATGTTCATCACGCCCGCTGAAATAAAACTGCTCCTTCAGCACAATAATTTTGAATGGAGAGAGCACCGGGGGACCAAACCGAACGCGCCCTATCATAAGGTTCTTTATTATCTGCACAAAAGGGCCACAGGAGAATGGTCTTACAAAGATCTCGGCGATAAGCTCCTTTTGGTCGAGAGTCAGGATATGAACATCATGTACATGGGGTACGCCATCAAAAAGCTATGATCTCGCAGTCATTTGAAATCAGAGAACCGGAGAAGACATGGATAACATATTAGAGACAGCCAAAAGCTGCCGACACTACGCAATGTGTAAAATCGATTTTTTGGGAAGCGGCGTATGTGCCTCCGGGCTTGAAAAACATTACGTCAGCTACTTTCCGCAGGGGAGAATGGATCTGTATGCCGCCCTGGCGGAGCAGAAAATCGCCGTTACGGAAAAATGCGTCGAGATTGCCGACAGCTGCGACCTGTGCGGCAAATGCGACTACCAGTGCTGCTTTGTCACAGATATGCGTCCTTCGCTGGTGATGAAAGCCCTTAAAGATTATGTCGCCAATCACATTGCTGCGGGAGGCGAGGTTGGCTCAGCCGGTGAGGACACTCTGTTGAGAGAAATACGCGGTATTGTCGGCGATGAATGGGCAACGAATGACCGGGCAATTGCCGTTACCTATTCCCACGACCCTTGTGCCCTGGCGGTCCCCAAAATGCCCGATTATGTGATCATGCCCCGTACGAGAAAAGAAATATCGGCACTTCTGAAGTTGTTCAATCAAAATAACATTGCGTGGGTGGTACGCGGCAACGGCACAAACGTCTTGGGTTTTCACCTCTGTGAAGGCGCTGTCATTGATCTGAACCGGATGAAAGATATTTCTTTTGATGAGAAAAACTGGTCTGTTACCATTGGGCCGGGTGTTGCGGCATTTGACCTGCAGCGCGAAGCGGTGAAGCGCGGCTATCGAGTTAATGTAGCCGAGCCCGCTGCGCTGGTTTGCGGCAGCACGATGAGCTCCGGAATATTGTCGCTTTTTTCCGCCGCGTACGGAACATCTGCCGACAATTACGTAGACGCCGAGTTTGTTGCTACTGATGGATCATACTTCTCGCTTAACGAAAAAGATGCTCCGAACCTTTTTGCTTTCAGCCGGTCCGGTTACCAGACGCCGGGTGTCTGCACGGCATTGAGCGCCAAACTCCACCCCATGACGGATGATGAAGCGGGGGTACTCGTCCCCTTTCAGTCACTGGAAAAAGCCCTCAGCTTTACCAAAGATTGCTCTGTACGGCGCATCGGCTTGGCTATGGGGGTTCTCGGTGCCGAGTATGTTTCAGCATTTATCGCCCCGACCCGGCAACTGGCCGCAGATGCCAGGGACATATTCGAAAACAGGCTGGGCATGGCTTACATGGTCTTGGTGATCGGCGACACGTACGCCCTGCGAAGCATAACGGAAATGGGCTATCCGGTCATCGACCAACGCCTGTTCACCGCCCTTGCTCTTGGGTTACCCTCGCTCAGGTCCGCCCGCTGGCTGGACCTCATTGCCGAGTTTTCAGAAGCTGAGCCGTTTTCATACTTGAAAATCAGCGGATTTGCCGAGCTGGCGGAAACGGCGCTTGCCCCGTCTCCGACGCTGCTTGTACAGGATATCGATCCGCAACTGAGGTCATTCTACGAAACCATTTATGCCCGGCCCGAAATGACAAATCTTGTCTGGCTCAACATGTTCAGGATCACCAGCACAAGAGTCGGGCGTGAAAAACATTTCTTCCCGCTCCTCATGTATCTTCCCCTCGAATACCCTTTGATCTCCGAGATGTGTGACGGGTTCAAACTGATTGCGGAGCGTCATCACCTCAAAAATGAATTCGGGTTTATCACGCCGGTAGACAGCGGAAAGAGATGCATTTTCGAATACGATTACTATCTTGACCAGAACGACATGGATGACATTTTGCGTATGCAACAGGCCGCAATGGAAGCCGGTGAACTGATCGAGGAGTTTTCCGGCCGGACAGGCACCATACGATGGCTGAAACACCTTTTACACCAGGGCTACTGCAGGAAAGAGAATCTCCTCTACTCATAGGTGAAAACAGGTATGGCAGAACGCGGAATGCAGACATTCATTCTCACCGGGGCGACCGGATTCCTGGGAAGCCATCTGATGGCCTCGTTACTGGAACGGGGCGACCGGGTTGTTGTCCTTGGAAGACGCTCTGCAGAGGAAAGTCTGGCGGCCAGAATCGACAAATTGCTGGAGTGGTTTGACCTTCATGCGCGAAGCGGCCAAGTTGAAACGGCAGAGGTGGATTTTCTGAAGCCGTTGTGCGGCCTGGACCCGGACAGATACAGAGCACTGTGCAACAGGGCAGGCACTGTTATCCATTGCGCATCGGACACCCGTTTTTCGGAACAGAACCGCCGGGCATCAATTAGCGCGAATGTTGATAGTCTGGAACAGGCCATCGAGTTTGCCAGGAACAGCAAAGCGCCATGGTTCCATTATGTCAGCACAGCGTATGCCTCCGGGATTTCATCCCCGGATTGCCGGGAGGCGCCGGGTGTTTCGGAAACGTTTGTCAATGTGTATGAAGAGACCAAGGCCTGCGCCGAAAAGGAGGTTACAGCGCGCTGTACGGCTCATTCAATACCTTTTACCATCATCCGCCCGTCGATTGTATATGGCGATTCGCGCAGTGGACGGGCCAACCTCTTCAACGCTCTGTACAATCACGTCAAATCGCTCTATTACATCAGAGATATTTACGTTAACGACATACATAAACATGGAGGGCGCAGATCCGGAGAATGCGGCATCTATCTGGATGACAGGGAGATCCTGCACATTCCCTTAAGGGTAGTCATTTCCCGCCGGGGTCATATCAACCTGATTCCGATCGATTATTTTGTTTCTGTCACCCTATCGATTATGGAATGCGGGAAAACCGGTACGATGTATCACATTACCAGTGAAGCCCCTAAAACACTGGAGGATCTGGCTTTATACTGCGAATCGTTTCTAAGAATCAAAGGTATCAAAATCGTATGCGGGAACATCGCGAACGTAGCATTCAATCCGCCAGAAGCGCTTTTTAACCGTTTTATAGGACCTTACCTCCCTTATCTGTCCGACACCCGAACGTTTGACCGGAGCAACACGGACAATGTAACCGCTGGCCTGGTTCCGCCTGAATTCACATATGATGTTTTTGAGCGGTGTATGGATTACGCCGTCAGGGTAAATTGGGGAAAATAACAAACGCTCTGCCGGGACATAAGGACCTGCAAAGCAAAAGACCCTCCGGAAATCCGGAAGGTCTTTTGCTTTGCAGGTTATGCGGGTACTTGATCAGCCCTTGGCTGACCATAGTCCGTGCAGGTTACACAGCTCGCGGGCGGTCACGGAAGCTGCTGTAACACGGAATACAGCTTCAGCAACCTCTCCCGGCTTAAGGAACTGGCGATAGGCTTTGCCATCGGCGATCAGCTCGATCCACTCGATGTAGTGCTTTTCTTCCATCGGATGCGGGACGCTGCCGATGGTCACTTTATAGCCGCCTTCAATTTTCTCGATTACCGGCACATGCTTTTCTTTGGCAGCATCAACGGTGTTTTCTGTCAGCAGAACCATGTCTTCTCCGCAGCAGCTGAGTGTACCTTCACCGGCATGGACAGTTTCGACGATGTTGCCGCACAAATTGCATTTGTAGACTTCGAGTGATTTCGCCATGTTAATTTCTCCTTTGACATGTAGTAGCCCCTTCAATGGGGCTCAAGTAATTACCAATTCTCGCCGAGCAGTTCAAAATGGGCTTTTGGAAGCAAACAAGCGGCACAGACTAAATACGACTGATATTGTCCTTTATACCGCACTTACATTTTTTTGCAAGCAGGAAAATAAAAAGGGGGACGCATTTCTGCGTCCCCCTTTGATACGAATCGGTGAAGCTGGATAATTATGACAACTGACGGCCACCTTCAGCAGCCCATTTTTCGAGCATAGGCGTAGTAACAGATTTCGGACGCTCGATGGCATAACCGAGACCGCGATCCCATGTGATGTTTGCCATGCAGCCAAGTGCGCGGCCTACACCGAAGAGAACGGTGTAGAAGTCATATTCACGGAGACCAAAGAAGTACTGAATGACGCCAGACTGTGCATCAACGTTTGGCCAAGGGTTCTTGGTCTTGCCGTGCTCTGTCAGTACGCCCGGAGCGACTTCAAAAATCATCGAAACAACTTTGAATAACGCATCGTCCTTGAGGCCGGGGGTGTTGAGGCAGAACTCACGCTGAGCCATGTAGCGCGGATCGGTCTTACGCAGAACGGCATGGCCGTAACCGGGGATTACCTGACCGGCATTGAGAGTATCCCAGAGAGCTGCTTTGATCAGCTCTTTGGTCGGCTCGACATCTTTGCAGTATTTGGCCTGGAAGTTCATGGTCCAGGCAAGAACTTCCTGATTGGCGAGGCCGTGCAGCGGGCCGGCCAGGCCGTTGAGGCCTGCAGAGTAGGAATAGTAAGGGTCAGACAGAGCCGAGTGTACCAGATGAGTGGTATGAGCCGACACGTTACCTGACTCATGATCGGAGTGGAGGATGAAGTACATACGGGCAACGTCCTTGTACTCCTCACTCTGGCCGATCATATGGGCAAAGTTGGCGCCCATGTCAAGCGTTGGATCAATGGCAATCTGTTTGTCGCCGCGATACTTCAGGTTGTAGATATAGGCAGCAATGATCGGAATACGGGCAACGATGTCGCTGGCATCTTCATAGACAGATTCCCAGGCGGTCATTTTGTTGAATTTTCCGGAGTTGTAGAAATGCAGCAAATTTGGAATCTTTCTGCAGTGCCAGGATACCGACCGAAAGCATAACCATCGGATGGCTGTCAAGCGGCAGAGCGCTTGATCGCATCAAACACATACTGGGGAACAGCCTGACGCATTTTCCACTCGGCGACTACTTCTTCAATCTGAGCCTGGGTCGGAACTTCTCCGGTAAGCAGGAAATACCAGAAGGATTCAACGGTCGGATAGTTGGAACCTGCTGCCTTGGGAAGTGCAGCAAAGGTTTCAGGAATTGTTTTACCGCGGAAACGGATACCTTCCTGCGGATCCAGATAGGAGATATCTGTTACGAGCGAACGGATATCGCGGGCACCACCGATACACTGGTCGATGTTTACCTGATCAATGATGACCTTGCCAAATTCTTTGACGAGTCTGGTGATGCGGGGACGGTGTTCCTCGATCTTCAGCTTGAGTGTGTCTTTCAGGGCCATGGTTTTACTCTCCTTTTCGTGGTGTGGGGGTGAACCCGGATAAAAAGCTCTTTCGGCTTCCTAACATCTAATCCATCAGCTCTTGCGGGGAGAAACGGGACTCTTTTTTAGCATACTGTATACGATTTAATACGGCAGTTATACTCGACCGTATACGAAAAATGCAACAAAAATTTTGTACGGCGAAATCAGCGTAAAATTACCAGTTCATCACTGGAGTGAGTGAGCCGCTTAAGCCCTTCATTACTCAAATAAAAGGTGTTTTCAATACCGATTGCACCCTCACCCGGAAAGACGACTTTCGGTTCAAAAGCAAACACCATCCCAATTTCCAGCATCATCTGATTGAAGCCGCGGGCGATAAACGGATATTCGTCGATTTCAACACCAAGACCATGCCCGATAAATGAAACCTGAGACCCTTTTGCTCCCATGAAGCTGTCCGCATACCCCATGTCGACGGCACTCTTAAAGCAGACATCGTACAGCGCACCCCAGCTCATTCCGACTTCTGCAGTCCGCATCATTAACGCCTGAATCTCAAGCATGTCGTCATACGCCCTCCGCAATTCATCGGACAGTTCTCCGACTGAAAATACGCGGGTCTGATCGCTCAAATAGCCGTCGACACATCCGGCAAAATCGATAATGACCGGTTCATGTGGTTCAATCCGCTTCAAACCGGCCCCCTGACCAAAAGAAGGGTTAAGCCCCATCCCTCCCAGAGGCGTATCTGAATAGGCCGGCACGGCGCTGTCGGTTCCGGAAAATATCTGGCCATAGCAAACTTCGGAATTGAATCCCCTCATGCGTATCAGTCCCTGATGACCGTCCTTGCGGGCGGTATGTTCAAGTTCGGCGGCAACATCCAGATCCGTCATACCGACGCGGATAACCTCCCGGGCACGACGGTACACGAGATCGACCTGATCGGCGGCGTCCTTCAAAAGGTGAATTTCGTAATGCGATTTGATCATTCTGACCTTGCGGATCAACGGGGTTGCGTCGAAAAAGGCGGCATTCGGATAGAGAGAACGGTATCGTTCATAGAAATTTACCGGCAGAACGTCCAGTTCCAACCCGATCCGCTTTGGCACGGAGTACCCGTACTGTGCCAGAATTGCGGGAATATCCTTCAAAGAACCGAATGGAATCACCTCCTTGAGGCCCGACTCCATCCGTGCCCTCCTCGCTTCCTTGCGAACCATAAAGAGTGGCTGACCGGATGCCGGGACATACAGATTCCCGCTCTGGACAGTGCCGGTAAAATAAAACAGGTCGGCATTCTGAACGATGATTACTGCATCCAATGCTTCAGAAAGCATGTATTCCTGAAGTTTTTTGCAGCGATATTCAAGTTCTGTAGCAGGTGTCAAGCGCATTAATACTTCCTTTCCACGATCATTGATGGTTATCTGATAATTCAGACAGCAGAGCATTATTCACACCTGCGAGCAAACGGTTGACCGAGCAGTGCAAATTGTCTACTATCGATCCCGATATAGGATGGTCGATCTCAATTTCCATTATGGACGGTACCTTATTTCATGAATGTCTATCCTTATACCATAACTATTTCTTCCGAAAAAGGGGGGGTCGGCAAAACGACCCTCGCAACCAATCTGGCAATCTATCTGAAAGCGATGCATGAGGATCTGCCGGTTACAATATTCTCGTTTGACAATCACTTCACAATTGACAAGATGTTCGAACTACAAAAACGCACTGAGGATTCTCTCGACGTTCATGCCCTCCTGATGGGGGCAAAAGCCAGTGACGTCGTCCAGACCGGACAGTATGGAGTCGGTTTCATTCGTTCTTCAAGCGAGTTGGGGGATATCCATGAACGCTTCAAAGGGCCGATGTCCCTGACACGGATGCTGGCAGAGTCTGGCATCTCCGGCATTGTCATCATAGATACGCGGCCGGATCTCAACATCCTGACCCAGAATGCCCTGTATGCTGCCGACAGGGTGCTGATTCCGGTCAAGGATCTGCCCAGCCTTGAAAACTGCAAGAACATTTTCGCTCTGTTTGACCAGCGTGGCATCGACAAAAAATCGCTGGCACTGATCCCCTGCCTGATCGACTCGCGCATCAAGTTTGACGGGATATTCAAGGATCAGAAAACGCTCCTGCGAGCAATTGCAGTCAATCGCGGCTATCGTTGTCTGGATTCATATATTTCAAAAAGCCCGAAAGTCGAAAGTCTCAATACAAATCCCGAGGGCAAGATTTATCCGATCCTGACCCATGCCCGTGGCACTGAAGTTCATGGTCAGTTCATGGAAATAACCAGCGACATCCTCAGAAGCGTCGATGCGACCAAAGAAACCAGAGCGTGTTTGTATCACACCTGGCTGCTTGAAAAGGAGGCCAATAAGAAGGAGTCATATCTGGCCCGTCTTGAAGGTCTGACGGAACGCTGCCTGATCTGTGGTGCAGTGCTGACTGAGACCCCGGATGACCGCAGTTTCTATTTTGAAACATCCGATCGTTCCTCCCGCGGTTTCCTCCATGGTAATTGTGTCAGCAGCATGCTCTGTTCGACACTCTATGGTCTGGAGGAAAACGACCCGGCATTCGATGCGGCCCGGGCACTTGTTGCCGACAAAGCCACCAGAGCAGTATCAGTGCTGCTGCCACGAATCAGTTCTGACGCGTGTCGGCTTGATTATCGCCAGTTCAGTATGACCGGAGAGCAGTTGCTTCGGAAAAATGTAGAAATGCCGGGGTTTGACGCAGGGGAATTCAATGGCGTGCATGACCGTTTATATCTGCTGTTAAACGAGGCTCTGGCAGGATTTGAAGGGGAATTGCGGAAAGAGAGCTGGTTGTCGGTATATCCTGTTGACCCGGTCACCCCCGAAGCTGTTCTCCATGAGGAGTCGTACAAAACTATCCACCGGTTACAGAAACATTTTGGCGAGGCGATCTTGCCTATCTGACAAGCTGTGACGCCGGTACTAACCGCACTCCCTGATCGGCAAGTTCCGGAAGAGCCGCTGCAAGGGCGGCAATCGTGGCCGGATGCGGATGGCAGATTGCTATCGCTGAACCGTTTTTTCTGGCCAGCCTGACCGCCTGATTGAGCTGACCAAGAATATAACCGCGTTCCTGTTCGTTATCAAGAAACACATTCCGCCGTGCCGACCGGACTCCCAATCGCTGTGCCACCATCAAACCTACGCTTTCCGGTGACGTTACACTATCGATAAAGAACAAATTATTCTTCTTCAGAGTCTGAAGCACGACCGTCATCTTTTCCTCGTGTTCGGTAAATGCAGAACCCATGTGATTATTGACTCCCATCGCTCCGGGAAACTGCTGAACAAACTTGGAAACCCGCTCCTGCAACTCGGCAGTACCCATAGCCACAAGCAGGCCATTCGCTTCAAGACGACGCTCCGGCCATCCCTTGGACTGCATCGGAACATGGATCATTGTTTCAATCGTATGCGAAGCGGCAAACGCAGCAACCTCCTTATCGGCGCGCAGACCGGGAATTATCGAGAACGTCAGCGGAACGCTGATTGCCGCCAGCGAGCGGGCCTCAGACACGTTACTTCCCATATCATCAATGATAATTGCCAACCGCGCGGTTGCGCCCCTCCTGACGCCAGGTTTTTCAGTTTCAGGAATTGTTGCCGCTGGCGGGTAATCGCGCTGTTCTTTGTGAGTGGGAGGAGGAACGACAGGTGGCTCGACAGTAATTTTCGGAGTGGAGGCAGCAGGGATACCCGGTTTACCATGCGAAAAATCAGGTCGTTGCGGTGTCACATCAGCTTTTCTGGATGGGGAAAGCAAAAAATATCCGGCAACCGCTCCGACAACCAGAACCACAATCACTAGCGCCGCGACGAATGACCCTGACGACTTCTTTGGGGCTCTATTTTTGGTTGGAACAGCCATTATGTACGGGGAGCAGCAGCCATGCTGCTCCCCGTCGCGGCACCCGAATCCACTGGCGCATCTTGATATGCAGTCTCTTTACGCCGCTCTTCCTTACTGACATCTTCAGTCAGGATAAGGCGTCGTTTATACACGTCGTGTTTCATTCTCATACAGGTCATTACTTTTTACTGACCCATCGACTTAATCAGCTCCCACCCTTTAAGCAGGTCAAGAGCCCGCAGCACCTGATAATCGTTTTTCAGGTTTTCTTCCAGCTTCAGCGTAATTTTTTCAGTCTTCTCATCTTTGTTTTCGATCTTCTTCTCGTCTTTTTTTACATCTGCAGGTTTTGGTTTGTCTTCACTTTCAAAATGGTTCTCAAGATCCTTTTCACTCAGATGCAGGATATCTTTTTTGCCGGTCGCTTTGGGAAGCTCAATCGCCTCGACCGTAATATCAGGGGTTATCCCTTTGGCCTGAATTGAACGCCCCTTGGGGGTAAAGTAGCGGGCAGTCGTCAACCGGAGTCCGGAATCATCCGACAGTGGAATAATGGTCTGTACCGACCCTTTGCCAAAGCTCTGGGTTCCCAGAATAATAGCTCGCTTATGATCCTGCAGGGCTCCGGCAACAATCTCCGATGCACTGGCGCTACCGCCGTTGATGACGACCACAATCGGATAATCGGGCTCTTTGCTCCCTTTTTTGGCGGTGAACTGCATTTTGGAGTCTTTTTCACGCCCTTCGGTATAGACGATCATCTGTCCTCCCGGTACAAAATGATCGGCAACCTTGACGGCCTGATCAAGCAATCCGCCCGGATCGTTGCGCAGGTCAAGCACCAACCCCTTAAGCTCACCCTTGTTCTCTTCCTTCAAGGTTTTAAGTGCCTTCGACAGGTCATCATCGGTTTTTTCCTGGAACTGGGCAATGCGCACATAGCCGTATCCGCCATCCATCAAATGAAATTTGACACTCTTCACCTGAATAACGTCACGAACAAGCGGGAACTCTTTCGGCTTCTCGAACCCTTCACGCATAATGGTCAGGGTCACTTTGGTTCCCTTTTGGCCTCGCATGCGCTTGACGGCATCATTTATATTCAGATCCTTGGTGAATTTATCGTCAATTTTGAGGATCATGTCACCAGCCTTTATGCCGGCTTTAAATGCAGGGGTATCCTCAATCGGGGAAATGACGGTCAGAACTCCGTCCTTGACGGATATTTCAATACCCAGGCCGCCAAACGCTCCCTTGGTATCGATTTTCATCTCTTTATAGGTTTCAGGAGGCATAAAGGAACTATGCGGATCCAGTGATGACAGCATCCCATTTATTGCGCCGTAGATCAGTTTTTTGGTGTCAACATCTTCAACATAACTCTTCTTGATAATTGCCATGACATCCGTGAAGAGCTCGATCGATTCGTAGTCACTCCCCTTCCCCTCAGCCGAACTGTGACGTTGCGAACTGATAATGAAGATGGACAAAAAAGCTACAACAACTGCAAAACCAGCGATCATCCTTGTTTTTTTACCGCCACGCATACTCATTAGTTTCCTCCAGTATATTACCGCTTCTCGTATTGTTATCATCGGACCCAACCAGCAGGGTCGACCGGCTTACCCTGATGCCGGATTTCAAAATACAGCATACTCCCTTTGCTTGAATCTACATCACCCACCGCTCCGATTGTTTCATGCAGTGCGACCTCGGCGCCAACTTTTTTCGCCAGCCGGGACGCGTGGGCGTACAGACTGAAAGTAACCGCCACCATGATCGACAATGATCATATTACCAAATCCTTTGAAATAATCGGCAAAAATAACGGTACCTTCGTAAATAGCTTTTATTTCTGTTCCTGATGAAGCAGAAATTGATACCCCCTTGCTGAAGGTAAATGAATTAAATTCCGGATGCTTATGTTTGCCATACGATTCAATAATGTCACCGTGAACCGGAAGTGACATACGCCCTTTTTGCGAGGCAAAGCCGCGGTCTGGTACCGGCGGTAATTCAGCAAGCGGTTTCTGTTTGGCTCCCGGTTTTTCATGGCGGGAAGAAAGCTTACGACGGCTTAACGCATCCAGCCGGGTAATCATTGTCTGCAGACGAGCGGCATTGGCCTGCAACTCCTTCAAGGAACCTTCGTAACTCTTGCGGTCCTGACGCACCTTGCCCAGATAGGCGGCTTTCTTGCTTTTTTCCTCTTCAATCTCACGTTTTTTCTGCTCGATGCCGCTCTTGATGTGCTCTTTCTTTAGCGCATCACGTTCAAGATCCGCCTTAAGACTCTTGAGCTGATCGATTTTCTGGTTGTATTCGTCAAATATTCGTTTGTCATTTTCCAGAATCGATCTCATATAACGAATATTTTCGGCAAGCTGCGGAAACGACTCCGCCGAAAAAAACATTCGCAGGGCGCCAAGTTCGCCCGCCTTATACAACGATGCAAGCCGGTGCTCAATTTCCACCCGTTTGCGATTCGCTTCTTCGGTCACCCTTTGAATCTCGCGCCCGGTACGATCAAGACTCGACTCGACGCCACGCAGGTCGTGGCCCAGACGACCAAGGTCAGACTCTTTCTGTTCAAGGTTGCGCAGTATTTCCTGAAGCTCGGTGGAAACAACCGCCTCAACTTTGCGAGTCTTGGTAATAAGCTGTTTTTGAGCTTTAATTTCCCGCTTAACACCGCTCAACTCGTCTTTGGCGGTTTGTGCCAGTGCCAACAGAGGCGACAACCATCAACAAAGCGAGTATACGTACCAATCGCTTCATCAGTTACACAGTAATAAAGCGCTTCAGCGAAGTAAGGCTCCCGATGAAGCCGAGCGCGGCACCAGCCAGCAGCAACCCGGCAATGTACTCGGCCGGAAGAAAGCTCAATCCGGAAGCAACGGGATTAAAGGTAAGAAAACTGCCGGCGTTGTGCAGAAAACCCTCGTACAGACCGAACAGCAGAGCAACTGACAAAACGGAACCTGCCGTCCCCTGGATCAATCCTTCCAGAAGAAAAGGGGCTTTGATGAAAAAACGGGTTGCCCCGACAAGAGCCATAACTTCCAACTCGTCACGGCGAGAATAGATAGTGAGCTTGATCGTATTTGAAACGATAAAGACCACAGCTATCACCAGGAATCCGCCCAGCAGAGCACCAAGCAGGCGCATGAAGTTTAAAAACGAGTTAAAGCGGCGTACCCATTCTTCACCATACTGAACCTCCGTAATGCCGGGAATCCGCTTTAACGCAACAACAAAATTCTCGACTGAAGCCGTATCACGGTGAGTACGTTTCAGAGCGATCTCAAACGAAGTGGGGAGTACCTCGGAGCGCACCCCCTCCAGGAGTGTCTCCTGGCCCCGCAAGCGGCTTTTAAAGCGTTTCAAGGCTTCATCGCGCGTAACATAACTGACGTGAGACACCCCGGACAAAGCGGAGATCTTTTCGCGAAATGCCGACTGATCCTGACTTGTCAGTTCCTTGTCAAAATACACGGTCACCTGTACGCGTTCACTCCAGTTTTCAGCGGCACTTTCAAGATTCACAAAAATGAGCAGAAACAGGGAAACGATCAACAACGCAATGGTGATCGTCCCTATAGTTACGACGTTTACAAACACATTTTGACGAATATTGGTTATCGCCCGCGACAGGAAGAACCCTGCCCTACCGCCAAATCCGTCACCTGAAAGCGTTGGACGCTTAAAGGGTTTGATCGTCGCTGGCTGTTTCTTTTTCCACTTGTTCAACGATTTCCCCTTTGGCAAGCGTGACAAGACGCTTATGACTTTGGTCAATCAGACGACGGTCGTGAGTCGCGACCACAACCGTTGTACCTCGAATGTTGGCATCTTTGAAAATAGAGAGAATCTGGTTTTTATTTGCATCGTCAAGGTTTCCGGTCGGTTCGTCAGCGAGCAATATCTTCGGATCGTTCACCAGAGCCCGGGCCAGAGCCACCCGCTGCTGCTCGCCGCCGGAAAGACGCTGGGTGACCAGATTGTACTTGGATTCGATCCCCATCTGCTTGAGAATGTGCATAGTCTTCTTGCCGATATCCGCCCGGCCCCACCCCAGCACTTCCAGCGTAATGGCAACGTTCTCAAATACGGTGCGATTTTGCAACAACTTGAAATCCTGAAAAACCACTCCGATAGAGCGCCGGAGCAGCGGAATCTGGGATGCAGTCATGCGGGTAACATTCTGTCCGTCTATCAGAACCTGCCCGCGACTCGGAGTAAGGGCTCCGTACAACAGGCGCAACAGAGACGTCTTCCCCGCGCCCGAGGGACCGGTCAGAAAGACAAACTCCCCCTTACCGATTCTGAGATTGATATTGTTCAGCGCCGAAGCATCCTGTTGGTAGGCAAGCGACACGTTATGAAGTTGGATCATACAGCTACCACTCTTAGCACTTTCAAAAAAGTTACGCTTTTAGCATTCCAATTACCCATATAAAGAACGAAATAACACCAGCCACCCCCCACCGGATTCCGCTCGATACGACAAAAACATCCTTTTGAGGAAACGCCTTTACCATCAGCATGATGCTGGAGGAAATCCATCCGATTAAACCGGCTATGAGAATGACAGACCAAAGCTCGCGCACCATAGTGATATTATCTCCCCAGCAGGCGTGAAAGGATGGTGCGCAGACGAAGTTTCCAGACCATAAATACCGCTTCACGGACAATTGTACCCGACATTTTTGAACTGCCGGCATGACGATCGATAAATATAATCGGTATTTCGGCAATGCGAAACCCTTTTTCCATGCAGCGGTAATTCATCTCAATCTGGAATGAATAACCATCCGATGTTACACGTGACAGATCTATTGCCTCGATAGTTGAGCGCCGGAAGCATTTAAAACCGCTGGTGCAGTCATGCACCTGCAAACCGGTAATCCACCGTGTATAGACACTCGCAAAATAACTTAACATCAGGCGTCTGATCGGCCAGTTGACGACACTGACGCCGTTCAGATACCGGGAACCGATAACCAGGTCGTTTTCCTTGATTGCGGAGAGAAAAAGCGGCAGCGTTCCCGGATCATGGGAAAAGTCCGCATCCATTTCCAGTAAATAGTCCGCGTCCATCGCAAGTGCTTCCTTGAACCCCTCTCGATACGCAGAGCCCAAGCCAAGTTTTCCCGAGCGATGCAGTACGTGCACACGCTCGTTTTCAGCAACCAGATCGTCTATGAGAGAACCGGTACCGTCTGGAGAATTGTCATCGACAAAGAGAATATGGATGTCGGGGTGTTGCGCAAGGACCGCGCTGGCCAAAGATCTGACATTATCTTTTTCGTTGTAGGTGGGTATAACAACAAATGCCTTCAAAAATTATCTCCGCGCGACGCACTTTGAAGCGTCAAAGGCTCTAAACTGGATTATTGCACACATATCAAACTGTATCGAGTAACAATACGGGATGTAAGAGATAAATGTCAAGACCAACGGGGACGGCATACACCAGGGTTACCCCGATGTACTACAAAGAAACCGCTCGACGCTTTTTTGCCGTAATAAGCCGCACCTGCCGCTCCTGAAACCAATACGCATACGTCCAGTTCATCATGACTACCAGCCGGTTCCGGAATCCGATCAGATAGTACAGATGCAGCAGCAACCAGGCAACCCAGGCAATGTAGCCGCGGAATTTAAAGCCGGCAGCTGTTGCGACAGCAGAGCTTCTGCCGATGGTCGCCATCGCCCCCTTGTCATGATAGTGAAAAGGAGCGAGAGTCCTCCCCTGCTCACGGGCAAGAATCGCCCTGGCAGCATAATCACCCTGCTGGATCGCAACCGGCGCCATCATCGGCAACGGACCGCCCGAGCCGAGACAGCATGCAATATCACCAACGACAAACACCTCCGGATGCTCTTTGATGCTGAGGTCGGGCTGAACCACGATTCTCCCGGCAGCACCACGTTCAACGCCTTTCAGATACCCCGCCAGCTCTGCAGCAGCTACTCCGGCCGACCAGAACAGCGTATGAGAAGGGATCACGGCTCCACCATGCAGTTCTACTGATTCAGCGGTCGCTCCGACCACACGGTTCTCCAGCAGGACTTCAACTCCCATGGAGCGCAGTTTCCGGTACGCGTACTGCCGCAGATCATCAGGCATAGCGGTCAGCAGCGTATCAACAGCCTCAACCAGAACAATTCTGGTCTCGGCAGCGGAAATGTCGGGATGATCTTTCGACAGTACATATACGATCAGTTCTCGCAATGCTCCGGCAAACTCGACCCCGGTCGGCCCTCCTCCGACGATCACGAACGTTAGCAACGCCGATCTGCGCTCCAGGTCCGACTCCCGGGAAGCCTGTTCGAACATCAGCAGGATATGGTTGCGCAAATCTTCGGCCTGATCAAGCCGCTTGAGGTCAAAGGCATGTTCTGCAACGCTTTCCATACCAAAAAAATTGGTGCGGCTCCCGGCAGCAACGACCAGATAATCATACGGAACCGTGCCGGCGTCGGTCAGGACGCATTTTCCGTCCAGGTCAATCGCGCGGATTTCAGCAAGCAGAAACGAAGCGCCCAGCCAGCGGCGGGTCAGACCACGCAAGGGATAGGCAATCGACTCCTGTTCGAGTCCGGCGGTTGCCACCTGATACAGAAGCGGCTGGAAGAGATGATAATTATTGCGGTCAACCATTATCAGCTCGACATTATTCCCAGCCAGAGTTTTCGCGGCCCGCAACCCGCCAAACCCCATGCCGGCTATGACAATACGTTTTTTGGACATTTCCGTCACCTTTGAGAGAGTTTCGAGCCACCACAACAAACTCGTCATGACCTGTCACTGTTGCATTTAGTTCAGACTTACCTTATAAACCGAAATGCATTGAGAGACAATTTTCAAATGCACCGGCTTGTTCAGCTCGATAATCAAGATAACACGCCAACATCGGGGCGCAATGAATTCATTCTTTAACAAACTGAAACTTCGTGAAAAATTGTTGGTGCTGGTCTTGCCGCTGGTAATAATTCCAATTTTTGTCGTTGCCGGGGTAATCGGACTCATCGCCAACCAGCAGGCCTACCTGGGCATTACCAAAACCAGCAAGGATGACCTGCAACATCTCTCCGCATTCTGCATCGACCTGCTCAATTCCCATTATCAGCAGTTTCAGGTCTACAAGCAGGACAAAGCACGAAACCTCAACAATGAATTGGCAACGTTGACCGCACTTTCCTACAACATTGTTGCCGCTGAGCATACGCAGCATGCACAGGGAAGAATTGATCTGGAAACAGCCAAGAACGAAGCACGGCTGGCGTTGAAAAAAATAAACGTCGGCGAAAGCGGTTACATATACGCCATGACAACCCGAGGCGAACTTAAGGCACACATTGCCCGAGAGGGTGAAAATGTTTTTAACGAGCGTGATGGAAATGGACGCTACTTCATCCGTGAAATGTGTGCAGCTGCCCTGGCCAGCAAGCCTGGCGAGACACTGTTCATAACCTACCCCTGGCGCAATGCGGCTCTGGGAGACAAACAGCCCCGCACAAAAGTCGTTGCCTACAAATATTTCCGTGAATGGGACTGGATAATTGCAGCCGGCAGTTATCCGGATGAGACAGTCGGAGACGCCGCTTTTGAACGCCAGTCGTTTGAAAAACTGAAAGAAAGTATTCGAGCCAAGAAAGTCGGTGCGAGCGGCTACATATTTTGTATGGACAGTAAAGGGACCTTTACAATCCACCCCGATTCCGAAGGGAAAAACCTGATCGACGCAAAAGATCTGGACGGGAACAGCTTCATCAGGGAGATGTGCCGCAACAAAAGCGGCTGGATACGGTATCCCTGGAAAAACAGCACCGACACCGTCCCCCGGATGAAAATTGTACGGTACGAATACTTTGAACCATGGGACTGGATCGTCGCTGTCGGATCATATGAGGATGAATTTTATCAGGAAGCACATAAGATCAAATCGCATATTCTGTTCAGTCATGACGCTTCTGATACTGGTGGTTGGCGCGGCGGCAACGTCTCTGGTTGTTCGTGCCTCGACAATTTTCACCAGTCCGATCACGCACATGATGTCCGTCATCAAGCGTGTCAAACGCGGCAATTTTGACGAACGGATGACCGTCACCGGTGAGGACGAACTGGCCGAGATGGGAAGCGCCTTCAATCGTATGACCGACATCATTCAGCGCAACAAGGAGATTGAAGCTAATCTTGCCCAGCAGGGTAAAATGGCCTCGCTTGGCGTTCTGTCATCAGGCGTTGCCCATGAGATAAACAACCCGCTGGGTGTTATTCTCGGCTATGCAGGCTATCTGGAAAGCAAGATGAGTGAAGATGATCCAAACTACCAGTACATCCACGAAATCAAACGGGAAAGCAAACGGTGCAAAAAAATTGTTCAGGATCTGCTCTCCTACGCCCGCACACCGCGCCCGACCATTGAACCGACCGATATCAATGATCTTTTGCAGCAGATTGTCGATTTTGCCGCCAATCACACCGACATGCGCGGCATAACGATCAGCACCGCCCTTGCAAGCGGCCTTCCTCCGGTTGAACTGGATGGCGACCAGATGCGCCAGGTCGCAATAAATCTGATCCTGAACGCCGGCGGGGCCATGCCGGACGGGGGGACATTGACCGTCAGCACCGAGGCTGTTGACGCCAGGCATGTACGCATTACATTCAGCGACAGCGGCTGCGGCATTCCTGCCGAGAGTCTGGAAAAGATCTTTGAACCATTCTACACGACAAAAGCGCGCGGCACGGGCCTTGGGCTGGCCATTACCCGGCAGATCATCGAGCAGCACCATGGCGAGATCCATATTGACAGCGTTGTCGGCAGCGGAACACACGTCACCGTCACGCTGCCGACAGAGCGGGAGGAATTATAAGTGGCTGATAAAAAGCGCATCCTGTTGATCGATAATGAAGCGGGGCTTTGCCGGATGATGGAACAGATTCTGAAGGACCACGGATATCTGGCACGATCGTTCACATCACCTCAGAAGGCGGTAGAGGAGTTCAAGGCATCTGCGTGGGATCTGGTCATCAGCGACATAAAAATGCCCGGCATGAGCGGCCTGGAGGTATTGCAGGCGATCAAGGCCAAGCAGCACGACATTCCGGTCATCATGATCACCGCGTACGCAACGGTTGACATGTCGATCCAGGCGCTCCGGAAGGGGGCGTACGACATGCTGACCAAGCCGTTCGAGCCTGACGAACTTGTCTATCGAGTAAAAAACGCCCTGCACCAGCGGCAGCTGCTCGAAGAGAATCGCGAGCTTCGGGCCGAACTTGAAGAGAAATTCCGCTTTGAAAACATCATCGGTGCCTGCGAAGGGTTGAAAAGTGTCCTGGAGCGTGTCGGCAAGGTTGCCGTCCGTGACACATCAATCCTTATCACCGGTGAATCCGGAACCGGTAAAGAGCTGATCGCACAGGCGGTCCATTACAACTCCCCCCGCCACGAAAAAAGATTCGTTGCCATCAACTGTGGCGCGTTACCGGAAAATCTGCTGGAAAGCGAACTGTTCGGCTATAAAAAGGGAGCCTTTACCGGTGCAACGGAGAGCCGTTGCGGTCTTCTGGAGGCGGCCAACGGCGGGACACTCTTTCTGGACGAAGTCGGCAACCTGCCGATGAATGTCCAGAAGACTCTGCTCCGGTTTCTTCAGGAAAAGGAGTTTCACCGGCTGGGGGATACCACCCCGACACGGGTCGACGTACGGATTCTCTCCGCAACCAACTCCGACCTGAAAGAGGCGGTAAAATGCGGAGCTTTTCGAGAAGACCTCTATTATCGTTTGAATGTTGTCAACATTCACCTCCCCCCCTTGCGGGAGCGCCGCAGCGATATCCCGCTGCTTGCGGCTCACTTCATCCTCCTTCAGAACCAGAAGTTCAATACCGCAATTAAAGGGTTTGAGAGCGAAGCCATGCGGATCCTGTGTGCATGTGAATGGCCGGGAAACATCAGGCAGCTCAAAAATGTCATCGAAGCCTGCATGGCTATGGAAACAGGTGAATACATCTCCGGAGATACCCTGGCACAGTTTATCGAGGCTGACTCGGGCGGCAGCACCCTTTCACATGAAGCGGAGCAGAGCAGCATTGACGTACCCTACACCGCCGCTCTGGAGCATTTTGAAGCTGACCTGCTGAAAAATCTCCTGAAACGGCATGGCGGCAACATCGACTCGGCAGCACGTGAAGCCGGCATGAACATGGTCACCATGTATCGGAAAATAAAGAGGTACGGCATACGGAAAGAAAAGTAGTACGCCGCGCTGCTGCGGCTATACCTGACAAACAAAAAAGCCCGGAGGTGACCCCGGGCTTTTTTGTTTTCTACACCACGTTATGATACGTACTGCGATTACTTCTGATTTTGCGGAGTCGCAGCTTTAAGTGGTCCATTCATACGGATTGCGGTGGCAAACTCCATCCAGAAGACCAGATAGATCGAAACCATCAGCGACAGGCCGATATTCTGGTTTTCAGCCCCCAAGCGCCTTGGCCAGGATCGGCGAGGCAAAGCCGGCACCCAGAGTACCGGTCACCCGCTCCAGCATGTAGAACACCGGCAGGGTCAGCAGTGTGCCGACCACCATGATGGCGATGCCGGTGGGACGCTTGATCCAGTATTTCGGGGAGAAGCCGTACATGCGCATGAAGATGACCACCCAGATGATCCAGACCGAGTAATCAACGGCGGCATCCGGCAGGGCCAGCTTGTTCTTGTACCAGGACGACTTCCAGCACCGTGACGATGCCCAGCAGGGTGAACATCCAGTTGAACTTCTCGTTGGCCTGGGTCTGCCAGTTGCGGCTGTCCGGGGCCTGAACTTCACTGAAGGAGTGGCTGTGGGTTCCCAGGGCGGAGAAGAGGATGGCAAACCAGATGCCGGCATTGTGGAACAGCAGCGAGGCATGATTGCCGGCCACGTTGGCGATGCGCGACATCGGATCGCGGGCAAAGTCACCGGCGATGCGCATCAGGAAGAGGTTGGCAACAACCGAACAGCAGATGATGACGGCGATGGTAAAGATCTTGCGCGGCAGCAGGTAGGGGTCGACCTTGTCCGGGAAAGCCGATGATGAAGGCAAACCAGATCAGGTACATGATCAGCGGAATGCCGAAGCAGATGCCGTAGACCGATTTGCCGGCAAAATCGCCGCTCTGGGCATAGATGATATAATCGTTTTTGGGATCGGCATCGGTATTGGCCGCCTTGACCACATCCTTGGGCATCTTCTTGACATGCGGCAGCAGTCCCATGGCATACCAGCCGTGATCACCCTGGGTCTGGTCGACGACCCAGTACTGATCGCCCATCATTTCGTCAAGACCGCCAAAGAGCTGCATGTTGAATGCTGCACAGATGACGCAGACCAGCAGCAGCAGATAATATTGACATTTTCATGGCATGTAAATTCTTCATTGGCATGTCGGATTGTAATCCTCCCTATTCCTTGTGCGTTGTCCAGAACATGGACACAGCATTCGCTGCAAACAGGCCGTACAGCCACATGGTGTTCCAGGCCGGACCGGACCAGTGGCTGCCGCGACCGCCACCGACAACACCGGATGCGATGACAATACCGATCAGCGCGGTAAAGGCCACCATGGCCACCGACCGCAGGATGGCGCTGTTACGCCAGGTATGACGCTCCAGATCCTCAATTCTGTGCAGCAGTTCAAGCTCTCTTTCGCTCATCTCTTTTCTCCTTTGCAATTAGTAGCACGATAAACAGCGTGCTGATTAATACAGCCAGTACAACATGTATGTGATTAAAATTGAGTGCGATGGTTATACAACATGACGTTCTCCATTTTCCCGATGTGGTGTATTAATACGCTTCAGCGCTACAGGGTCTTTCGGTCGGGAAGCGGTCGGACAGTTCGAGGATATTTGATACACTGGAGATGGCGCCCACTGCAGTAACGAATGATCATGTTCACGTCATGCGGGGATATGTACCCGCAACCAACATCACATTGATCATCGTTTTTTCCGTAAAATGGACAGATTGTCTCAGATATCATGTTTTCCTCAAGTAACCCTGCTTTATACCGTATACAGCACATCCTGTGCCAACCAGTCAAAATCATAAATATATCTGTATTTACGGCATGTTACGAGACATACAAGCATCTATCCCACACATGTTTATTTGCAGATATGCAAATATTATAGTAACCAAAAGAAGTGCAGGGCTGGCACCATGAAGATACAAATTGACGTAAGAACTTTTATTTACAGATAGTTAGCGTTACAAGTCGTCCGGTTTGCATATCTGCAAATGGACTATTCTTTGCTTTTGCATATTTGCAAACGGGATCGGAGTGATATGGAAACGGACCGGATTAAATGGAATACGCGCTTTGAATCGCAGGATTCCTATCTCGGGGAGTACCCGTCACCGTTTCTGACGCAGGAGATGGAGAGAATTAAAACCCTGGTTCCCGGATTGGATGCACTGGACATTGCCTGCGGAGAGGGGAGAAACAGCCTGTTTCTGGCCCGGCACGGTTTCAGGGTGGTCGGATTGGATATTTCGGATATCGGGCTTGCAAAAGGGCGGAGCCGGGCTCAAGCAGAGGGGGTAGACGTTGATTTCCGGAGGGTTGACCTCGACGACTACGTCATTGAAGAGAGATATGATCTGATCCTGAATTTTAACTTTCTGCTGCGAAAATTGATTCCATCCGAAGTTGCAGCCCTGAATCCGGGAGGTGTGCTGCTCTTTGACACCATCATGGCCTCGGAGCTGTTGCCTCAATCCCACGACCCGTCCTACCGGCTTCAACCGGGAGAATTACATACAATTTTTGCAGCGTTCAACGGTGGCATTCTCTACTCGGAGGAGAGCCGTTGCGGTGACATGCCGACAGCCCGCCTCCTCTTCAGGAAGAATCAGACCAGCGCCTGAGATGGTGATACGCAGGACGGTTATACCCTTGTGCCCCAGAACTGTTCCAGCTCGGTTTCCGCCCGGCAGAAATCTTCCAGCTCCAACTCCAGATCCGGTGTCCAGGGGCGGTGCTTGTAGTACATTTTGTCGTAGTACCCTTCTATCAGGCCCCGGGCAATCCCCTCCACGTCCCACCCTTCCACACTGCTTTTCAGCTCGGCATAGCGGGTTCCGCCCAGTTTCTTTCTGATCCGCTCAAGGGCATCCAGCATCTCCACCCTGTATTCGGGGCGGGCGTATTCGACGACAAGCCGTTGTATCCGGGTTTCAATCGATGCATGGCACCAGATCTTGCAGCTCTCCGCCATTTTCTGGTACAGGTGTCCCGGCAGGGAATATTTCCCGATGCGCTGACTTTCCCCCTCCAGCACGATCGGCTTGTCGGGCGGCAAGATGCCTGAAGGCATCCCAGAGTGATGTTTCAAATTGCTTCTGGGTAAAATCCTGCTCCAGCCCGAGGGCGCCAAAGGCCGACCCCCTGTGGCATGCAACGCCTTCAAGGTCGATGGTTGCCCATTGTAACGGGTCCAGGCCGTTGATGAACTCTGTCTTGCCGGTGCCGGTCATACCGTGCATGACGATAAGAGGAGAACGGAAGTCACACCGTTCAAAATAATCGATCACATGGCTGCGAAAAGATTTATAGCCGCCGGCAAGCTGTCTGGCCGGTGTACCGCACGTCTCGACCAGCATGGCAACGGAGTAGCTGCGCAGCCCTCCGCGCCAGCAATAGACCACAATCGGCCTGCCCGCCGACAAGGAGATTATCCGGTCAACCATGCCGTAAAACCGGGAACAGGTCAACTCAAGTCCCCTCCTGCGAGCCTCAACCGGCCCGATCTGTTTGTAGATAGTCCCCACTTCCACCCGTTCTTCATTGGTCAGAAGAGGGACATTGTACGCACCGGGGATGTGATCTTCCTCGAACTCCAGGGGGGTTCTCACATCTATCAGGCAGTGGGTATCGATGAGTTGGGGGGTAAACGGAATCTTTTCGGGCATTAACGTTCTCCGGTCATGCTGACCGAACTCTCAGATGGTTACAACACTGTCGGCACAGCTTCATGCCGGTGACGATTTCGAGCATATTCGTGACTTCACCGACCTGCATCTTATCCAGAATATGGAAGTACGCCAGGCAGGCGCCACATGCCAATAATCTGAACGCCTTCCCCGGCAAGCTCCTGTAAGATCGGCACCGCCTCAGAGCCTTCCGCCGTAAAGCTGGACGCCGCTGTTGACGAAGGCAACGCGCCAGAGATCGGGCCCCATCTCTTTCAGGGTTTTCAGAAAATTAAACATGAGCATGTCCCCTAGCCCATCATCGCCATGCCCCATATGATCACTCGTGATCAGGACCATGATCTTCTTCACCCCGGGCTGCCGTTCTTTCGCGGCAGGTGCCAGAGATGGCCTCTCGGGAGCGGTCGACCCTTCCACTCGCGTGCCGACAACCCGAAACCCGTCTCCCTGTACTTCAGAGCTTACCTGATAGTTCTGGTGTTCGAGGAAACGGCTTACATTCTGCCGAGCGGCCTCATTATCAACCAGCACCGTAATGGCGGCGGGGGCCTCCTTTTCAAGGTTGCGTTCTGACATGCAACACCGGGGCAGGACACTCCAAGCCACGGCAATCCAGTTCATGCATCATTCAAGTCTCCATGTTTCGTTTATTCCACAATGATCCTGTCAACCGGTTCTGCTACCACTTCACCGACAATCGCCGCGCACTCGATCCCCTTAGCTTTCAGGGCGGCGACGAGCCTTTCCGCTTCCCCGGCCGCGACCGCGATCAGCAGCCCGCCGGACGTCTGAGGGTCAAAGAGCAGGTCCTGAACACGCTGCGCAACGCTAGTGCCGAAATCAACAAAAGCACCGCGAAAGCTCCTGTTGTTATAGGCACCGGCCGGGATCAATCCCATGGCTGCCCACTCCAGCGCCTCAGGGTACAGCGGAACATCTGCCGCCTTGATGCGCACCCCGTATCCCGAATCCACCACCATCTCGGCCAGATGCCCCAGGAAGCCGAAGCCGGTGATGTCCGTGCAGGCGTGTACCGGAAACTCCTGCATGGTCAAGGCCGCATCCCGGTTCAGGGTCGCCATGGCCAACGCAACCTTGTCCGTCACGGACTGGTCGGCAAGCCCGGCCTTGATGGCGGTGGAGATAATCCCCGTTCCCACCGGTTTGGTGAGAATCAGGCGGTCGCCGACCTGCAGGTTCTGTTTGGTCAGAATGCGATCGGGGTGAATGAAGCCGGTCACCGAAAGCCCATACTTCAGCTCGCCGTCCTCCACGGTATGCCCGCCGATCAGAACGACCCCGGCCTCCCGCATTTTGTCCAGTCCCCCTTCGATAATAGTACGCAGTATCGAGATATCCATGGTTTTTGCGGGAAAGGCGACCACGTTCATCGCGGTTTTCGGGATGCCTCCCATGGCGTAGATATCGCTCAGGGCGTTAGCGGCGGCAATTTGACCAAAGCTAAAGGGATCATCAACCATCGGTGGAAAGAAATCGATGGTCTGGACCAGGGCAAGTTCATCCGAGATCCTGTAGACACCGGCGTCATCCGCCCGATCAAGACCGACGAGGAGGTTCGGGTCCACAGGCAGATCAAGCCCGCACAGGGCTTTATCCAGGATACCGGGAGCAAGTTTTGCGGCGCACCCGGCACCTTTAACAGTCTGCGTGAGTCGTATGGTTTCGGTGCTCATGGCAAGGGTCTCCGCACATTTTGTTCCGACAGGTGCTGCATTATGCTACGGGCGAATCGTTTCAGCTCTCTCAGGCCGTTTCTCCCATATCCTCCAACTGCAACTCCTTGATCGCTAATTCCCGCATCTTGAATTTCTGGATCTTGCCGGAGGCGGTCATCGGGTAGCCGTCGACGAATTTGACGTATTTCGGAATTTTATAGTTGGCAATTTTGCCATGACAAAAGTCACGGACTTCATCCTCAGTCATCACCACCCCTTTTTTGAGGATGATGGCGGCCATGACCTGTTCACCGTATTTGCGGTCAGGCACGCCGTAGACCTGGATATCGGAAATGTTGGGGTGAGTGTAGAGAAACTCTTCGATTTCACGCGGGTATATGTTTTCACCGCCGCGAATGATCATCTGTTTGATGCGGCCGGTGATTTTGCAGTAGCCATTTTCGTCCATGATTGCCAGGTCACCGGTGTGCAGCCAGTTGTCACCGTCTATGGCCCGGGCGGTCTCGTCCGGCATTTTGTAGTACCCTTTCATGACGTGGTACCCTTTGGTGCAGAGCTCTCCCTGTTTGCCCGGGGGGAGGCTTTCGCCGGTTTCAATATCGACGATTTTTACGCCGACGTCAGGCAGGGCCCGGCCAACGGTGGCAACGCGCAGCTCGATAGGATCATCGGTGCGGGTCTGGGTGATGACAGGAGAGGATTCAGTCTGGCCGTAGGCGATGGTAATTTCAGATGCGTGCATCTGGGAAATGACCTTTTTCATCACTTCGATCGGACAGGGGGAACCGGCCATGATGCCGCTGCGCAGACTGCTGAGGTCAAATTTCGGAAAGTCGGGGTGTTCCAGTTCGGCAATAAACATGGTCGGTACGCCGTGAACGGCGGTGCATTTTTCCTTCTCTATGGTCTGCAGCACCTTGAGCGGATCGAAGATTTCTACCGGCACCATGGTGGTGCCGTGGGTGACGCACGCCATGACACCCAGGACGCAGCCGAAGCAGTGAAAGAATGGTACCGGGATGCAGAGGCGGTCGTTTTCGGTGAATTTCATGCATTCGCCGATGTTGAAGCCGTTGTTGACGATGTTGTAATGAGTGAGCATGACCCCTTTGGGGAAGCCGGTGGTGCCGGAGGTATACTGCATGTTGATCGTTTCATGGCAGTGAAGGGTGGCTTCAACAGCATTCAGTTCAGCGTCGGACACCCCCTCCCCCATTGTGATGAGGCTGGCGAAGTTAAACATGCCGGCGGGGGTTTCCTGGCCGATGAAGATGACGTTTTTCAGGAACGGGAGCGTGGTGGTGCAGAGTGTGCCCGGTTCTGATGACGCCAGTTCCGGGACGACACCGGCGAGGGTTTCGACGTAGTTGGTGTCCTTGAAGGATCCGACCATGAACAGAGATGTGGAGTCGGACTGACCCAGGATATATTCGAGTTCGGCCGATTTGTAGCTGGTGTTGACGGTGACGAGAATGGCGCCGATCTTGGCAGAGGCAAATTGCAGGAGGACCCATTCGGGGACGTTGTAGGCCCAGATGGCAATGTTATCCCCTTTTTTGATGCCGAGCCGCAGCAACCCCTTGGCGATCTGGCGGCAGGTGTCGTTGAACTGTTTGTAGCTGTAACGAATGCCGCGCTCAGGATAGACCAGCGCTTCGTTGGCCGGGTAGCGACGAGCCATGTCGTCCAGAAGGCTGCCAACTGTGTGAGTGAGTTGTTGCGACATGATGACCTCCAATCAAAGTATGTTCAATGCAATCAAATCAATGCCCAACCATAACAGCTTGTATTTATAGGTTTTTTGATAACACGGGCAGGCAGATCCAGTCAAGCGGGAAAACGGTAATGGGTAGGAGACCGATTGCGCCTACGGAAGCGTGAAAAAGAACGTCGCTCCGACTCCGACTTCGGCTTCGGCCCAGACGCGGCCACCGTGACGGAAAATAATTCGCTGGACCGTCGCAAGACCGATGCCGGTACCATTGAACTGGCTGGAATCGTGCAATCGCGTGAAAACGCGGAAAAGCTTGTCTTCGTCTTTCATATCAAACCCGGCGCCATTATCGCGGACATAATATACCGGACCTGTTTCGGTCTGCTCGACACCGAACTCGATCAAGGCATCGCTCTTCCCCGAACTGTATTTCCAGGCGTTCCCCAGCAGGTTGATCATAACCATTCTCAAAAGCCGGGCATCACCGGCAACGACAATATCCGGTTCGATACGCGTCCTGACGGATCGATCAGGATACTCCAGAGACAACTCTTTCATGGTCTCGTCGGCAATAGCACTCACGTTAACTCTGCCCGAGACGATCTCGGCACGGGTCAACTGTGCCAGATGCAGCAGAGCGTCGATCATTTCGTTCAGCCATGTTTCGGACTCGTAGATGCGGATGATATATTCTTTGACGTGCGGATCGAGATCGGCGTCATCATCCAGCAGCAGTTGGCAGTATCCTGAAATCCGGGTAAGCGGTCCGCGCATGTCATGCGAAACGGAATAATTAAATGTTTCCAACTCGTTGTTGGCGGCGGCGAGGTCGATTGCCTTACGGCTCAGTCGTTCGTTGAGCGCGCGAATCTGCTCGAGATGCATATGATCGGACTCTTCAGTGATCTTACGTTGCGTAATATCCCGGTCAAAACCCAATATGTACTTCTTGCCGCCGATTGTTATGAGTCCGGCGTGTATCTCGATCGGAAACTGGGTGCCATCCTTTTTCTGGTGCCAGAGTTCTGCCGTCGCCCACTCGCCGGCAACAATAGCGGCAGTGAGGCTTCCGGAAATTTTATTGGTCTCGGCAGTATTCAGATCATTGATACGCAGGCCGAGCAGCTCGTCCAGCGGATACCCGTGCTGGTCGGCAGCGGCCTGATTGGCCGCCACAATCCGCCCCGCCTCGTCACCCTCCACGCCAATGATGATAATCGCATCGGGAGCCCGCTCAAACAGCATGCGATAGCGCCCCTCGCTTTCCCGCATCCCCGCCTCGGCAAGTTCCAGCGAGTCAAGCATGCCGTTGATCGAAACGGCAAGGGTCTGTAATTCGTCCTGATGTTCCGAAAGCGGCACACGTGCAGAAATATCCCGCGTATCGGTAATCTGCCGTACCCTGGTGGTAAGGAACTTCAGACGGGTCAGAATCGTTCCCCGGACAAACAGCAGCATCACGCCGCAGAGCACGCCGCCGGCCAGAAACAGTGCCGTAAAAATATAGGCTATCGTCGCTTTGCCATGCTCGTACAGAAGGCGTTTTTCAGCAGTACGGACGATGAATATCGGCTGTCCGAAGATATCCGCAAGAGTAAAATAGCCGGCAACGGAGGTGGCATCGATGATGCCGGTAACTATGTTTCCGCCGGTAATCGCGCCTGCCGCCTTCTCAACATCGGGCGCAAGCGGACCTTTCAGATCGCACACGACGATGGCAGTCCCGGAAGCCCTGAAGAGCCGCTCCATTTCAACGTGGTCGATAAACCAGCCTGTTGCCACAACGCCCTGTTTCACGCCGGTGCGATCCTTGACATATTTGAAAGCCACCATCAGAGGTGAACCGTCAAGGTTCACGACCCCCTGTTGTGCAGCTTTTCCGCTCGACGTGAACCGGGACACCAGCGTGGCAAGCGCCTGTTTTTGCGGGACCGTCACCGGACAGGCCTCGCTTTTTTCGCAATCAAACCCGCTGGCAGTCATTAAGCGGCCGGTGCTGTCGTAAGCGGCGGCAAGATCGATGTTGTGAGCGCGCAAAAAAGACGCCGTGAACAGCGACCTGGACGTCCGACCGGAAGATGCGGAAAGCCCGCCTCTCTCCTGCAGCTGCTCAACAACTTCCTGAGCGGACAGAGCCAATTGTTTCAGCTTGTCATCAAAGAGATTCGAAATATGCCGGGTGTGGGATGTAATATCCGTTTTTTCTAGTGCGGAAAAACTGGAGAGCAGGATTAAATCCGAGGTGGTTGCCAGAATAAAGAGCAGGGCAATGAAGGTGCTGACGATAATAAGAATTGTTCGTTGCGACAGCGTCATTCAATGCTCCGTTTACGTTCAATCAGCTATACCGGCAAGAAAACGGGAGTCTCCGGATTTTTATAGCATATCCACTGAATCAGCGCAACATCGGAGGTTACATGCCTTCCTATCTCATGCCTGAATAAAAAATACAACGAAAGACGGCACATTCACCGCATGTTATGGTATAGTTGTTTCCCGCTTTGACCAGTACTCACATGTGGAGTTCATACGATATGAGCGTAGCAGCACACACCGTTCCCCAACAATTGCCGGATCTGACCGACATCACGCGTTATTGCCGGGTTGAGGATTTCGAACCGTTCCTGCTGATGCTTTCGGAAGCGGTAACATCCGATCACAACCGTATTGTCGACTGGCGATGCAAAAAAGAGCAGCTTGTTGCGGCAATCGAACAAACGGAGGGGGCTCCACTCAAGACAATCCACGAGAGCCTCAACCAGATCGAGCTGGAACGCTTCCTGCTGATTCCCTCCGTACATGAGTTGCACCGTTCATGCACGGAGTACCGCGATTTTCTGTCGTCCCGTGTCATGGATACCGTTATTGCAGAAATGGACGCAGCCGGATTTGTGCGCCCGCAGGTGCCTTTTGCGCTTATCAGCATGGGAAGTGACGGGCGCGAAGAGCAGACCCTTATCACAGATCAGGACAACCTGATCGTCTATGGCGATGGCGGGGGGGAAGCGTCTGATGAGTACTTTGCTGAATATTCAACCCGCTTGGTCGACAGACTGGAAGAGGCCGGTTTCATGCGCTGCACGGGCGACATCATGCCGACCAACCAGATCTGGCGCGGTTCGTTCAGCCAGTGGCGCAGACGACTCCTGGCTATTGTCAGATATGAAGTAGAAGATATTGGCAAAAACACCATGAATCTGATCGTGTTGTCAGATGCCCGCCATGTCGGCGGCGATAAGGAACTGGCCTCTGAATTGATCGATCTGATCAGAGTCATGGAACGGGATTATTTTCAGGTTCTCTGGGGGATGGCCAAGGCGGCAACGGAGATGAAACTGGCCCTCGGCTTTATGAAGCGTATCTGGACGGAGGGGAGCGGAGACCATAAGGGCGAATTCAACGTTAAATTGCTGGCCTGGGCGCCGCTCGTCATGAATGTCCGGATTCTGGCCATCAACCAGAGCATCCCGGCAACCAGCACATTGGAGCGCATTTCGCGCCTGGAGGCGGAAGGGAGCTTTTCCCCCGCCTTTGCCCGCGATCTGATCGATGCCTATCACATCCTGACCAGACAGCGCATCCTGATCCAGATCAAGGCCTTGAAAGGAATCCAGAGCGATTCGTATTACCTCAATCCCTACCAACTCCCGACCGCCGAACGTGAACACATCCGCCACGCCATGATCAAGATCGAAGAGCTGCAAAAAATCATCCACACCAATTTCCATATCGTGTAGATCGCTGCCGGTAGCGCTCTACCCCACGTCACTGCACCTGCACATTCCTGATTCCTTCAGGCCGCCAGGCGGGAGAAATAACGTGGCTCCCCTTCTCGGAAGCCGCCAGCAGCGTACCGAAGGTCACCGTAAAATCACCGTAACGACTGTTCACCATGTCCATCGCATGTACCGCCTCGGCTTTTCTGCGCTCCTCCGGAAAGAGCGGCAGCTGCCCGGCGCCATACTGCAGGTTGGATAACGTAATACCCAGCTGCCGCACCGGCTGGAGCAGTTCGAGCGTATCCAGGATGGCGACTGCGGTGCGATAGATATCGTCACTCAGGCAGATGGCCGTTTTCAGCGTATCCTGCCTGCCGACATTGCTGTAGAAGTCGGCAAAACGGATATGCAGCGCAATCGTTTTGCCCGAAACGGCATACCGCCGCGCCCTCCTTCCCACCATCTCCGCCAGCTGCAGCAGGTATGTGAGAATGTCTTCGCGGCGGGACACGTCCTGCCGCAGTGTCATCGAATGTCCGACGCTCTTGACGACGTCATCGTCACCGGGCGGCAGCACCGGAGTCGCATCAACCCCCTGCCCCATCTCCTTCAGCCGTTCGCCGATGACCCCGAACTTCTTCGTCAGGCGCACCAGATCACAGCGGCCAAGTTCGCCGCAGGTATAGATACTCATCAACGCCAGATGGCGCTGCATTTTTCGTCCGATGCCGCACAGCTCGCCGACCGGCAGCCGTTCCATGGTGCGACTCACATCCTCGGGCCGTATGATCGTCAGGCCGTCCGGCTTCTGCATATCGCTGGCCAGCTTGGCCAGGAGCTTGTTGGGGGCGATGCCGATGGAACAGTTCAACCCGAATGAGTGCAGGATACGCGCCTTGAGCAGATAGGCTATCCGCTCCGGCGTGCCGAAGATACTGAGTGAACCGCTGACATCCAGAAACGCCTCATCGATTGAAAACACCTCCACGAGCGGCGTGTATTCCGTCATCATCTCCATGATCCGGCGGGACGTATGGGTGTATTTCCGGTTGTCGCCGACTACCAGGGTGATCTGGGGGCAGCAGCGCCGGGCCTCCCAAACCGCCATGCCGGTTTTGACGCCGCAGGCACGGGCCTCGTAGGAGGCGGTGGTGATGACCGTTCGCCCGCTGCTGCCGATCACCGCTATCGGTTTGCCGCGCAGTTCCGGGTTGGCCTGCTGTTCAACCGAGGCAAAAAAGGCGTTCATATCGAGATGCATGATAATGCGGTGATCCGGCATGATCATTCGGTACGCTGGCCATGAATCGTCCAGGACTGATCGGCAGGGTCGAACACCAGTTCATAGAGCGACTCGCCATCGGTCACGGCATAATGCAGCAGCTGCCGCTCGCCGACCCGGTCCTGCCAGTGGTAGGTTAAATCCGTAATCCGGTGCTGGCGGCGGTTAAGCTCGAACCAGACCGGTTGCGCCTTCTTGCCCGGCTCAAAAAGTACCGCTATGCGAACTGCCTTCCCGGAGATCATTCGCAGTTCCTGACAATCCGCAGAAGTTTCCCGGCAACCACGGTTTCCGCCTCGCCGTCCCTGATGATGATCGGCTGGAGCGTGGCGTTCTCAGGCTGCAGACGGATCCGGCCCGCCTCGCGGTAGAAGCGCTTCAGAGTTGCTTCGCCATCGACCACCGCCACGACAATTTCACCGTTCTCGGCGGTCGGTTGCGGACGGATCAGCGCCAGATCTCCGTCGACAATATGGGCATCGATCATGCTGTCACCCTTGACCCGCAGAAAGTAACACCCTTCCCCGCGAAGCCAGGCAGGATCGATGGAGCAATGCCCCTGAAGATCCTCAACCGCCGGCTCCGGGGCCCCCGCCCTGACCGTACCGACCACCGGCACCAGAACGGATGATGCCGGACGGTTGGCAAGCATGATCCCCCGTGAGCCGCCCCGTCGGTTGATATACCCTTTCCTCTCAAGCGCATCGAGGTGGGCAATCGCCGTGGCGGTCCCCTTGGTACCGATACCCTCGGATATTTCGCGCAGAGTCGGCGGACAACCAGCCGTGGCAAGGGAAGCGGCGATAATGTCCAGTACCTGCTGCTGCCGTTCGGTAAGTGGCTGCATAAACGCTCCATAGCTATTATTTGATATAGTATGTCAAATGATAGCTATGCCAGATCCGGACGTCAAGCAGATAAATGCGGGGGGGGGTAAGCGGCAGGAGGTGGAAAACGATAATTCAGACGTTAACGGCGGCGATCTGCCGGAGGGGCACCAATCAAAAAAACTTCGATCCGCTACGTTACTATTACGAGCACAGCACTGCCGATTGCGGTAATCATAACGACCAGCCACGGTGGGGTTTTCCAGAGGTGAAGGAGCCCAAAGGCAACAAGGCCGAGAATGAAATCTTTTGTTGAGAGTATGCCGCCGGTCCAGACCGTGTTATAAAACACAGCCATTAACAACCCTACAACGACCGCATTGATGCCCATCAGGGCATTGCGCACCTCTTTCACCTGACGTAATTTCTCCCAAAATGGCAGTACCCCTAAAATAAGCAGGAACGACGGAATGAATATGGCGACCAGGCAGATAACACCACCGATCCACCCGTTCGGGTCCTGTGTCATTACGGCGCCGAGATAGGCGGAGAAGGTGAAAAGCGGGCCGGGCACGGCCTGGGCGGCCCCGTATCCGGCCAGAAACAGATCCTTGTCGATCCAGCCTGGTGAAACGACCGCTGCCTGCAACAGGGGGAGGACGACATGGCCGCCGCCGAAAACAAGCGACCCGATCCTGTAGAACGTGTCGACCAGAGCAATGCCATGATCAGGGTTCAGGCCGGCAATAACGGGAATGCCGAGAAGCAAGACAAAAAAGAGGCCAAGACTGAAAACCGCAGTGCGGCGCCCGATGGGGATATGCAACGTAGTGTACTCGGACGCCACATCCGCTTTCAAAAACAACAACCCGGACACCCCGCCCAGCAGGATCACGACGATCTGCCCCCATGAGGTCGGCCACGCCAGCATGAGAACTGCCGCGAGGATGGCCATGGTGCCGCGCGGCCGGTCGGGGCATAGCGTTCTGGCCATTCCCCAGATAGCCTGGGCTACCACTGCGACCGCCGCCACCTTCAGTCCGTGGAGCCAGCCTACCTGCGCCACCGCGCCCTTCAACGCGGTGACGCCATAGGCGAACAGGATGAGGGCCAGTGCAGAGGGCATGGTGAAACCGCTCCAGGCCGCCAGGGCCCCGCGGATGCCGGCCTGGGAAACCCCGATCCCAAGTCCCACCTGGCTGCTGGCCGGGCCGGGCAGAAACTGGCACAGGGCGACCAGATCCGCATAGTCATGTTCGCTCAGGCATTTGCGGCGCGTGACGAACTCCTCGCGGAAGTAGCCGAGATGGGCGACCGGTCCGCCGAACGAGGTCAGACCCAGCTTCAGGAATATAATAAAAAGCTGCATGGCGGACAGCTTTTGAGAATCCTGCGGAACGATGCCGGTGCGCTCTTCCATAAGGTTTCTCCTTATATTATCGCCCGTTTTTCCCGTAGGTCTCGATAATCCAGCGGGCAATACTCCGCTTGCCCCCGGGGGACATCGGAAGGGCGTCTTCATGAAACCAGTCCGCCTCGACCACCTCCACACCGTCAGGCTTGACCTCCCCATGAGCATAGTCAGCCAGAAAGCCGACCATCTGTTGGCTGGGAAAGGGCCAGCACTGGCTCCCCACATAGCGAATGTTGGTTACCTCTATCCCCGCCTCCTCACGCACTTCCCGCCGGACACACTCCTCGAGGGACTCGCCGAAATCGAGAAAACCGGCCACCAGGCTGAAACGCCCCGTATTCCAGGCGGCATTGCGGATCAGCAGCAGTTCGGCGCCGCGCCTGACCAGCACAATGATGCAGGGGTGAATGTGGGGGAAATGCTCATCGCCACACGCCTGACACCGCTTGCCCCAGCCATCCGGAATTCTGACCAGCCCGCACCCGCAGTGCGAGCAGAAGCAGCTGCGCCGTTCCCAATGCAGAATCTGAGCGGCCCGGCCGGCTATGGTTGCCAGAGTGTTGTCCAGCTGAATATCCGGCCCCTGAAACGGAAGCATTTCATACTTCACAGGGAGTACAGCATCATGGGCAATCCGTACCGCCCGCAGCGGTTTTCCCTGCCAAAGGCCGATCCTCAGCGGTTCCGTTTCCGGGACAATGCCTGCAGGCAGCGCTCCGTCAGGAAGCAGCATCTGCTGCGGCCCGGCGGGCACAAGCAGAGACGATCCCTGCAAAACCGCCCAGAATCCGAGGGTATCGTCCGGCTCCTGTTCAGGCGGAAGCGGCGTAAACAAGCCGCGGATCATGGTTGAATTGAACGGCAAAGAACTCGACATATCGTTCACCCTCATACGACTGTGTGATTCTGATTCAGTACGGCTATAGATGATATCAGTCACATCGTTTGTCAACATTGAATAATCCGGAGCGCCGTAATTGAGTTCGAGTCATGGGGAGAACATCTTTACCGATGTATAACTTTATGGTATTTGTTGAAGTTTATGTCGTCGCCACAACTATTCAGTCAAACAGCTAAAGGAGTTGCACATGCAGTACCGGCACGGTATTATTCTTATTCTTGTAACGTTCATTTTTTCATCCCCTTCATGGGCCGAGGACGAGTATGTCGTGCGCATTGATCCGGTCACTAAAGACCGTACCTTTATTTTCAAGGCGTCAAAAGGGTATGTTCACTTCAATCATGACAGGCATCAGGCTGAAATGAAGGCCGAATCCTGTATCCCCTGTCACAAAACAAAGACACCGACCAGAGAGCTCACGATGACGCGATTCGATCAGCGGGTTGCCCACTATTTTTGTAAGGGGTGTCACCGGGAGAAAGGTCGAGGACCGGTGGAATGCCATGAATGTCACAAGGAAAAAATGTAATTGTTACGGGACTCATTCCATATGAGAACGTATACGTGCGCATCCCGGCTTCTGTCCGCTACGCTGCTCGCAGTCCTTATTTCCGCATGTGCCGCCCAACGGAGCGTGTACTCGCCGCAGGACCAAAGCCACCCATCCAGACAAAAGCCGGGGCAAAAACCGTACACCGTTGCCGGTAAACGCTATGAACCACTTTCCAGCCACGAAGGTTTCGTGCAGGAGGGGATCGCCAGCAGTTATGGGCGGGATTTCCATGGCCGTAAAACCAGCAGCGGAGAACCGTTTGATATGAATGCGATGACCGCGGCCCACAAAACGCTGCCGCTCGGTGTCTATGTAAAAGTGAAGCACAGGCGTTCCGGCAAGGAAGTCATTGTGCGTATCAATGACCGCGGACCGTTTGTCGGCGATCGGATCATTGACCTCTCAGAGGGTGCCGCGCGCAAACTGGATATGATCCGTGAAGGGGTGGCTGCGGTCAAAATAACTGCTCTCGGGTATAAAGTCGACAATGCAGGCAAGGAAGTTGAATACCGTGCTCCGGTCAGTTACGACAGCGGGAGCTTTGCGCTTCAGGTTGCAGCGCTTAAAAACAGGACAAACGCCTATCGCTATGCTGAAGAGCTGAAAATAAAATACGGTGCGGCGGACGTACAAGAAGCGACTGTGGGGGGAAGCATGTTCTACCGGGTCCGTTTAGGGCACTACTCCTCGTTGCGGGCAGCGCAATCGGCCCAGATACCGTTTGAGCGCAAAGGGTTCCCCGGCAACTTTGTTGTCGCCGTTGATTGACACACGTACCTAAGTTTACGAGGATTGCGGTTTCAGCGCGGTAATTGCCGGTACGACCTTTTCACAATCCATAACGATTGCTGCGGGTATAAACAGATCAACCTCATTTCGTGCCGTCCCGGTCAGGTGACGGACAAGCTCCCGAAACAGGAGCAGTTCCCGGGAAAACAGCTCTGTAAAACCGAAGCGCAGATCAGTTAAATGCCGCGGGTCATCTCCGGTAAAATTCATCGTACACCATTCATCGAACAACTCTTCCCCGGAAACATCAATCAACGGAATACCATTCAGGCGACAGGTCATCGGACGACAATCATAGATCAGGCATCCCCCGCTTTCCGACAGCAGCAGACAGGGAGTTTCATCCTCTTCCGGCATGAGCGCATCCCAATCCTCCTCAGGAATGCCGTTCAACAGCCATGGTTCGACAAAGGCAGGATTTACCCGCGACAACAGTTCCAGACGCTGCGATGCTGCCCGAGCCAATTCGGCTTTTAGCGGTTCAGGAAGCGTGTCGAAGCCGCGTCTGAGATAGAACGCATCCAGCAGGGTTATATCAAACAGCCCGCGGCAGCAGGCCGAGCAGCCATTGCTACACGCAATCAGGTCCGGGTGCTGTTCAAGACAGCGCCGAAACCAGGCGTCCACCTCACCCAATAATGCTCCATATCGGTCCAGCAACGTATTCATGATGGTGAATTCCTCTGTCCCGCATACGATATAACGTTGAATCACATGTACACCATGACGGTAATCAACATTGAGCCATCTGCTCTCCTGAACAAGTTATACCGTTGCGGCATTCTATTTCAGCGAAAGAACAAACTCAACAAGACTTTCGATTTGTGCCTTCTCAATCCGGCCACCGAAGGTTGGCATCCCGCCCGGACGCCCCTCGGTGATTGTTTTTGTTACGTTCGACCTCGACTTGCCGTATTTGAAGGTTGACACTGTCAAGTCGGGACATACTCCACCTCTGGCGTCTTTGCCATGGCAGCCGACACACAGGGAGCCGAATAGTTTTTTACCTGCGGCAACACGCTCTTCAATCGTTTCTCCGCCACTGGCAGCACCGGTACCGGCCGCTTCACCCCCCTTATAAGAGGCCGGAGGCTGGCTGTCCCGGGCGTTTCCCACCGCGACGTTCTCCCGTCCTCTGAACAGGTAATACCCCATAAAGATCGCACCGCATATGACAATCAGGGTACAAATTGCCCAAAGAATTACGGGGGCTTTTTTCCCTTCGCGATCTTTTGTCCCATCATACTCATGCCGTTCTGTCATGCATTCGTTCCTTGTAGATGAGTGTATCATGAATGTCTTTGCACGTGCTATGGAGGATTCTAAGCAGCTGCAGAGCAATGGCTACGATAATGCCGCCTGCGGAAAGTAAAAAGCAGTCACCCCCGCAACTTCTGGGGATGACTGCTAGAATAAACGGGAATAGCCAGAAGCTGTATACCGTTAATACGCCTCGGGATCGCCCAGAACATCTTCGTTACTGACCCTCGCCCTGAAGATTCGATACACCCAGATTTTATAGGCTATAACGGTCGGAACGAAGATCGCCGCCACCACGGTCATGATCTGGAGCGTCAGCAGACTGGACGATGAGTTGAAGATCGTCAGGTTGGAGGCCGGGTCGATGTTGGAGGGGATCAGGTTGGGGAACAACCCGGTCACACCGGTGAAAACGACAAAAACGATGGTCAGGCACGAGAAGAGAAAGGCCTTGTGACACGATCCCTTGGCGACAAACACCTTGACCAGCAGGAGCGATACGACGGCGATCAGCGGAACGATCAGCAGAACCGGCGCTTTGAGGAAGTTGTCGTACAGCTTCGTCGCCGGGTAGGTATAGCCGAGGAATGCAACAGCAACAACCAGGAGCGGCAGCCAGAGTTTGCTGGCCAGCTCTGCGCCACGTTTGCTGAGGTCTCCGGTGGTTTTAATGGCCGCATAGAGCGAACCATGTACGGCAAAAAGCAGTACGAACAGTACGCCGGTCAGCAGACCGTAGGGGTTGAGCAGGCCGATCAGGGTGCCGTCATAGCTGAAGTTGATGGCGGCAAAGTCGTTTCTCATCGGGATCCCTTTGAAAATATTGCCGAACGCGACACCGAACAGCAGGGCCAGCAGGAAGCTGGCGACGATGATGGCGGTGTCCCATGATTTCTTCCATGCGCTGCTGTCAAGCTTGCCTCTGAATTCAAATGAGACGCCGCGCACGATCAGGGAAAAGAGCAGCAGGAGCAGGGCCGAATAGAGATTACTGAACATCAGGGCATAGGTGGTTGGAAAGGCCGCAAAGGTGGCCCCGCCGGCGGTAATCAGCCAGACTTCGTTGCCGTCCCACACCGGTCCGACCGAATTGATCAGCACCCGCTTTTCAGTGTCGTTCTTTGCCAGGAAACCGGCCATGAAGTCCGGTCCCCAGCACAAAGCCGTCCAGCATGAAATAGACCGCCCACAAAACGCCCCACAGTACGAACCAGGTGATTTGAAATACCGATATATCCATGAATTATCCCCTCCCCTGAACATTGATGATACTGGAAACATCTTTATCCGGCCCCTTCTTGGCGTACTTGACCAGCAGGAAGATATCGATAGCGCCCAACAGGCCGTACAGCACGGTAAAACCGATCAGCGACAGCAACACCTGCGTGGCTGTGATCGATTTGGAAACCGCATCGGCGGTCTTCAGCACACCGTACACGATCCAGGGCTGCCGCCCCAGTTCAGCCACAAGCCACCCGAACTGCTCGGCAAGATAGGGGGCGGGGATGGCACATACCATCAGGGTCAGGAAGGCCCGGTGCTCGGTAAATTTCTCCCTGCGCGACAGGATGATACCGATCAGGCTGGTCAGAATCATGAACATGCCCAGACCGGCCATCACCCGGAAGCTGAGGAACGTCGGCAGTAACCGGCGGACGGAGTTCCGGCGGAAAAGACTTCAGCCCTTTGATTTCGGCGGTTGCGTCATGGAAAGCCAGAAGACTGAGCATGTTGGGTACGCACAGTTTGTCGATAGTGTTGCATTCGCGTGTAACATCCGGGATCAGCAGCAGACTCATCCCGACACCGCGCCTGGTTTCCCATTGCGACTCCATGGCGGCAAATTTAGTCGGTTGGTGTTCGGCAATTTCAACAGCGTGCATGTCACCCGTTACGGCTACGCCGATGGAAGCCACAAAAGCCCAGACCGCCGCCATCTTGAAGGAGCGTACGAAGAAGTCGTTTTCATTTTTCTTCAACAGATGCCAGGCGGAAACACCCATTATGACAAACCCTGCCAGGGCATACCCGGAAAGCAGCGTATGGACGAACTTGATCCAGCCGTAGTCGTTGGTGAGAACGGCCAGAAAATCATTCATTTCGGCCCTGCCGTTGCGAATCACATAACCGACCGGCTTCTGCATCCAGGCATTGGCCAGCAGGATGATGAGCGCAGATATGTTCGTGGCAACCGATGCCAGCCAGATGCTTGTGAGATGCGCCTTTTTGGATATCTTGTTCCAGCCGAAGATCCACACGCCGATAAAAACCGATTCGAGGAAGAACGCCAGTGTCGCTTCAATGGCCAGCGGGGCGCCGAAGATATCACCCACGTAGCGGGAATATTCCGACCAGTTCATACCGAACTGGAACTCCATGGTGATGCCGGTAACAACGCCCAGAGCAAAGTTGATCAGAAACAGCTTGCCCCAGAATTTGGTCATGCGCAACCAGGTCTCGTCACCGGTTGTCACATACTTGGTCTCCATCCAGGCTGTCATTATGGACAACCCGAGCGTGAGCGGAACGAATATCCAGTGAAACATACAGGTTGCCGCAAACTGCAGCTGACTGAGAGTAACTACATTCATACTTCCCCCTTGTGAAGCGTTATACGTAGGCATGTACCGCGGTATAGGTGCTTTATTTAGTCTATCTTGGATTTTGATGGAGTCAATAAAAGTGCAGAAAGAATAGAGTCCAACGAGACGCTCTGCTATCCGAAATGGTGTTATCCGTCTTGCGCTCCTCCACTTGAAAAAAACAGTGCACCAACAAGAGCTTTTTAGTCTTTAATTGAGTGTAGACAAAATGTCAACATAAAAAAATGTGCATGCCCGTTATCAACCTCGGGTATGTTCCAGGCGAATCACCGAATCACCAAGCTCCAGACAGGCGGGACGATGACTGACTACCAGCAGAGTCGTACCTCCAACACCCCTGCTGCGGCCGTTCAGGCGAGATACGACTTCGCGTTCCGTTGCGGCATCCAGCCCTTCGGTTGGCTCATCCAACAGCAGTATGGGCGCATTCTTGAGCAGGGCCCGCGCCAGAGCGATGCGGCGCGCCTCCCCGCCGGAAACGGCCGAACCATTGATTCCGACCATTGTTGCCAGCCCCTGCGGAAGCCCCGCCACCCACACATCCAGACCGCTGTCCCTGAGCGCCTGCTGAAGTTGTTCCTCACCGGCAGACGCGTTTCCCAGCAGAAGATTGTCTCGGATGGTGCCGTTGAACAGGTGGGGACGTTGCGGCACCGCCGCGATCATGCCGAGTAACGCCTCTTTTGGCAGATCGCGTATCTCGTCCCTCCCACGGTAATGCTCCCGTCATAGTCGCGAAAGCGGAGCAGAACTTCGATCAGGAGACTTTTGCCGACGCCGCTGGCACCGGTCAATACAACGCTGCCCCCTGCGGGTACGGTTAGGGAGATATCGCGCAAGACCGGTGTTCCCGGAAGGTATGAAGCAGAAACGTTGCTGAAACAGATGCCATTGCCGGTCGGCGTGGCACACGCGACGGGGGTGTCGGGTACCGGAATAGGGGCGTCGGCCAGCTCGAAGATACGGGAAGCAGACTCTCGTGCCGCCGGCAACAGATGCAGGGCCGACGGGAGCTGGCCCGCCGCTTCGAAAATAGCAGCGGAAAACAGCAGCAGCATGACCAGATTCGGAGGGGCAATCTGGTGGGAGGCAACCTGCATGCTGCCGGTCAACAGCACTGCGGCAACACCGCAACCGGCAAAAAGCGCCATGCCACCGAGAGCAAGGCCATTGATCCGCCCCAAACGCTCCTGCTCAACGATCACGCGGGCCGACAAACCATCGACAACGGCGGCCTGCCGTTCCACCGCGCCCAGCAGTATCAGCTCTTCGACCCCCTGCAGCCCTTCGGTCACCTTGGTGCGCAGTTCGGCGGCCAGCAGCGCGGAGCGCCTGCCCGGTTCTTCCGACAACCGGCCGACCAGCAGAGGAAGTCCCGCTCCTGCAAGCAGAAGAGACACCAGCATCACCACCGCGGATGGAGGACTGAACCAGCCAAGAAACAGGAGTGCGGCCACAATGGAGATTGTCCCCACCGCAAGAGGTGCAATGATTCTCAGATAGAGCGTTTCCAGGGCATCCACATCGGCCCGCAACCTTCCCGCCACATCGCCGCCCGCGTAGCGCTCCAGGCAGGCGGGAGCCAATGGTTCGAATCGCTTGAACAACCAGACCCGCAGATCGGCAAGGATTCTGAAGGTGGCCTCGTGGGAGACCAGCCTCTCCGCATAACGTCCCACGGTTCGTGCAATGGCCAGAAAACGGATACCTGCCGAGGGGAAGAAGTAGTTAAATGGAACCCCGCTGACGCCGGAAACGGCCATTGATGCGATAAACCAGCCGGAGATCGCCATCAGCATGGTATTTGCGGCGATCACCGCCACTCCGAGCACGATACCGCCGATCATCCAGAGCCATTGGCTACGGGAGATTATCAGAAACCGAACGAGGCGGGTCACGCCGGGACCACCTGCGGCGGCAGAAAGTCGGCCGGCGAAACGACCCTGTCCATACGTCCGTCGACCATTTCCGCCACTCGTTCGGCACGAGACAGGGTCAGCTCGCGATGGCTGATGACCAGAACGGTACGCCCCTGAGCCAGCTTTTCCAGAGCATCGCCCACCAAACGCTCGTTTTCGGGATCAAGGCCGGCAGTCGGTTCGTCCAGCACAACCAGAGTCGCACGGCACAAATAAGCCCTGGCAAGCGCCAGACGCCTCAGTTCGCCTCCGGACAACCCCGCGCCGCGATCTCCCAGAACAGTGTCCAGACCGTGGGGAAGACGACTGATGAATCGGTCGGCAGCGGCGGCTTCGAGGGCCGCATTGATCTCGTTTTCATCGGCGTCAGGTCGTCCCAGCAAAAGGTTCTCACGCACCGTGCCCGACGTAAAATAGGGAGCCTGCGGCACCCATGCCAACCGGGACCTCCAGACATCCGGCGCAAGCAGCGTCAGGTCCTGGCCATTGATCAGGATACGTCCTGATTCCGGTCTGGCCAATCCCACCAGAAGTCGCGCCAGTGTGCTCTTGCCCGCCCCGCTTTCCCCCACCAGAGCCGTGATGCTGCCGGACGGCAGTTCCAGATCGACATCGGTTACCCCTCCCCTGGTGCCGCCGTAGCGGAAAGAAACCCCTTCAAAAACCACGGCAGGGGGACCAGCCGGGGGTAAGCAGAGTCCCTGCAAAACCTTCAGGCACGGGCTTGGCCAACAGTGGCGCTATCCGTTCAGCGGCAGCCACTCCCTGCATTCTGGCGTGATACGATAGCCCCATGTTGCGCAGCGGCAGGTAAAATTCCGGAGCCATAAGCAACACGAAAAGCCCTTCCCCGAGGGAGAGATGTCCCAACAGAAGCCTGAACCCGATAATGACTGCAACCAGCGCAGTCCCGACTGTCGCGAAAAACTCCAGCGTGAATGCGGAGAGGAAGGCGAGACGCAGTACAGCCATGGTGGCTGTGCGATACTCTTCCGAAACGCGGGCCACGACCTGTTGCTTCCTCTTTTGCGGCTCCGAAGATAACGAGATCGGGTAACCCCTGAATCAGATCGAGCAGATGCCCGGCCATTCGGGACAGACGCCCCCACTGACGACGATGGAGGTGTTCAGAACCACGACCGATGAGAATCATGAACAGGGGGATACAGGGGGCGGAGAAGAGCAGCACCAAACCTGAGCGCCACTCGGAGGGGACAATGATAATCAGAAACATGAGCGGCAGGATCGCCGCCAGGACAAGTTGGGGAAGAAAGCGGGTGAAATAGGGTTCCAGCTCATCGACACCCCTGGTGACGGTTTCAATCAGCGGGCCGGTTTCATCTCCCGCCAGACCGACAGCTCCCAGGGACTGAAGTTTTCGATACAGGGTGCTGCGGACCGCCAGCTTGACTCTGGCTGCGGCAGCTGCTGACTTGATTTCCAGAATGTAGGTACAGATGCCGCGACCTGCCGCCAGCAGCACCAGCACTGCCGCAAGGGGAGCGACCGACGACACCCCTTCACCCTGTATGACGACACGTTGACAGGCCGACGCAAGCAGGCGGGCCTGGAAGACCACCAGCAGTCCGATCCCGGCGGCCAGAGCGATGATGGCCAACAAGAGACCGCGTATGTTTCTGGCTTCCGCAAACAACCACCGCTCCGCGCTGGTGTCTCGCTGTGCAGTGACATCGCTGCTTTCTTCGGAATAGTCACTCATTGAGCGCGCTACACGCAGAAGCGGAAGCTATTCCCACTCAATTGTTGCCGGAGGCTTGCTGGAAATATCATAGACGACCCGGTTGATACCCTTGACCTCGTTGATGATCCGGCCGCTGATGCGGGCCAGATCTTCATACGGCATCGGATACCAGCCGGCGGTCATGAAATCCTTGGTTTCAACCGCCCGCAGCGCAACAACATACTCATAGGTGCGGCCATCGCCCATGACGCCGACGCTCTTGACCGGCAGAAAGACCGCAAAGGCCTGGCTGATCTTGTCATAATGACCGGATGCATAGAGTTCTTCGATGTAGATGGCATCGGCCCGACGCAGGATGTCGGCAGTACTCCTTTTTCACCTCGCCGAGGATGCGCACACCCAGACCCGGGCCGGGAAACGGGTGTCGCCAGACCATCTGATGCGGCAGGCCAAGCTCTTCACCGATGGCCCGCACCTCATCCTTGAACAGCTCGCGCAGCGGTTCCAGCAGTTTGAGCTTCATATAATCCGGCAGTCCGCCGACATTGTGGTGACTCTTGATATTGTGGGCCTTACCGGTTTTTGCCCCGGCCGATTCGATGACATCGGGATAGATGGTCCCCTGGGCCAGCCAGTTGGCATCCTGAATCCGCTTCGACTCTTCTTCAAAAATATCGACAAACAGACCGCCGATGATCTTGCGTTTCTTTTCCGGATCGCTCTCACCGGCCAGAGCGGACAGAAAGCGCTCTTCGGCATCAACCCGGATAACCTTGACCCCCAGATTTTCGGCAAAGGTCGCCATGACCTGGTCCCCTTCCCCCAGACGCAGCAGGCCGTTGTCGACAAAGACGCAGGTCAGCTGGTCGCCGATGGCACGGTGGATCAGGGCGGCGGCAACCGAAGAATCAACACCGCCGGAGAGTCCGAGAATGACCCGATCGCTGCCGACCTGGCGACGGATACGTTCAACGGCATCCTCGATGATCTGACCGGGGGTCCATTGCCCGCTGCAGCCGCAGATCTTGCGGACAAACGTATCGATCAGCAGTTCACCGCGCGGCGTATGATTGACCTCGGGATGAAACTGCACCCCGTAGAGATTCCGTGCTGACATCCTGAATGGCACAGACCGGGGCATTGGCGGTTCCGGCAACAACTTCGAAACCGTCCGGCACCCGGGCAACATGGTCGCCATGACTCATCCAGACCGGGCTCTTCCCTTCGACAAAGAAACCGTCAAACAGCGGCCCCGGCTGACCGACTGGCAAGCAGTTCGGCATGACCGAATTCACGCTTGCCGGCCGGCACGACCTCACCGCCGAAATGGCGGCTCATCAGCTGCATGCCGTAGCAGATGCCCAGCACCGGCACGCCCAGTTCGAACAGTTCCTCGGCAACCGACGGCGCACCCGCTTCATAGACCGACTTGGGACCACCGGAGAGGATAATCCCGTTGGGAGCAAAGGCGCGGATTGCCGCCAGATCCATATCAAAGGGATGCAGTTCGCAGTAGACATGGGCTTCACGAACCCTGCGGGCAATCAGCTGGGTGTACTGGGAACCGAAATCGAGGATCAGAATTTTCTGGCTGTGGATATCAGACATACGCATACCTTTCCATTAAAAACGGACCACGACGAGAAATGCCCCGGTTATACGACCCGGGGCATTTCCATTCGGGTAATTTAGTTGCCCACTCGGTAGTTAGGCGCTTCCTTTGTTATCGTAACATCGTGGACATGAGATTCCTTGAGCCCGGCGCCGGTAATGCGGATGAAGCGCCCCTTCTCCTGCAGCTCCTTGATCGTGGCGCAGCCGGTATAGCCCATGCCGGAACGCAGACCGCCCAGCAGCTGGTGAATATTGGCCGAGAGCGGTCCGCGCAGCGGCACCATCCCTTCGATCCCTTCCGGAACCAGCTTGACGTCCTCACCGACATCGGACTGGAAATAGCGATCCTTGCTGCCGTCCTTCATGGCGCCGATCGAACCCATGCCGCGATAGCTCTTGTAGGTACGCCCCTGATACAGAACCGTATCGCCGGGCGATTCCTCGGTACCGGCAAACAGTGAACCGATCATGATGCAGTCGGCGCCGGCGGTAACCGCCTTGGGCAGATCACCGGAATACTTGATGCCGCCGTCGGCAATAACCGGAATACCATATTTGTGGGCCACGCGGGAACATTCATGGATGGCGGTGATCTGCGGCACCCCGACACCGGCCACGACCCGGGTCGTACAGATCGAACCGGGTCCGATGCCGACCTTGATGCCGTCGACACCGGCCTTGATCAACGCTTCGGCCGCCTCGGCCGTGGCAATATTGCCGGCAATGATCTCCACACCCGGGAAAGGTTGCCTTGGCCCGCTGAACCGCATCGATCACCCCCTGGGAATGGCCATGGGCCGTATCAATCACGATCACATCCACACCGGCCTTGATCAGCGCATCCATGCGCGCTTCCATCTCGGCGGTCGGACCGACCGCCGCACCGACCCGCAGACGTCCCAGGCTGTCCTTGCAGGCAATAGGGATATTTCTTGACCTTCTCGATATCCTTGATGGTGATCAGCCCCTTCAGAAAGCGGTCATTATCCACCACCAGCAGCTTTTCCACCCGGGTATGCTTGAGGATGTTCCTTGGCCTGCTCCAGCGTCGTCCCGACCGCCACGGTCACCAGATTGCGCTTGGTCATGCGGGCCGAGATCGGCAGATCGAAATCGGTCTCAAAGCGCAGGTCACGGTTGGTCAGAATACCCACCAGCTTGCCGTTGGCCTTGGTAACCGGCACACCGGAGATGCGGTAGCGCTGCATGATATCCAGCGCCTCGCTGATTTTCTGGGTCGGGCGCATGGTGATCGGATCAACGATCATGCCGGATTCGCTCTTTTTGACCTTGTCGACTTCATAGGCCTGTTCCTCGATCGAGAGGTTCTTGTGAATGATGCCGAGACCACCCTTCACGAGCCATGCAGATGGCGGTACGGGCTTCGGTAACCGTATCCATGGCGGCACTCACGAGCGGAATATTCAGCGGTATGTTTCGGGAAATTCGGGTAGTAAGATTGGCATCACGGGGGAGAATCAGGGAATGGGCGGGAACAAGCAGGACATCATCAAAGGTCAGACCTTCGGTCAATTTGTCATAGGGCATGGACAACTCCTTGCTGATGAAAATTTTATAGAAGTTAGTACAGTGGACCGGTCAAGTCAAGGGAAATGGTCGGGATAAATGTATACATCTGCCGTTCATGCAGTGGCACATGTGAGAGCGGCATATTGCATTTATTTGTCAAAAGACTAAAATAATCTTGTACGCAGCCAAGACCAGGCAGAGAGTTTGGTACAAGCCGAAGCAACGCTATGGAAGGAGGATACGATCATGACTGCTCAAACAAAAAAAATCCCTGATGGGTATCACACGGTGACACCGTATCTGGTTATTACGAACGCCGGCAAGGCCATTGATTTCTATAAAGAGGCATTCGGAGCCGTTGAGAGTGTGCGCCTGCTAACCCCTGACGGTAAGGTGATGCATGCTGAAATCAGGATCGGCGATTCACCGATAATGTTGTGCGATGAAAATCGTGACTGGAATTCACTCGGCCCGTTGACGATTGGGGGAACTGCCGTATCAATCATGCTCTACGTCGAAGACGTGGACAAAGTCGTGAACGGTGCGGTTGCGGCCGGAGCCACGCTGCAGATGCCGGTTGCCGACCAGTTCTGGGGTGACCGGATGGGCTCGGTTTCCGACCCTTTCGGGCATAAATGGTCAATTGCCACACACACGGAAGATGTGTCTCCGGAAGAGATCAGAAAGCGCGCCAAAGCCTTCTGTGAACCGAAATGACCTGTTTTACTTGGCGGGGCGGGACAATCCTGTGCAATAGGCGACCAGGGGCGACCCGCCGAGTCGCCCGCCTCGCCCGTCCTTGTCGCACCTACACACTATCGCGGAATAAACTCTTCTTTTGAGGTGATCTTCCCGAGCGCCGCGACGATCAGCTTGGCGGCATCCTCCAGGTCGGCCAGTGAAACGGTCTCGACCGGAGTATGCATATAGCGGAGCGGAATCTTGACCAGCGCCGTCGCGACGCCGCCGCGCGAAATCTGCATGACGTTGGCATCGGTGCCGGTGGCGCGGGGACTGGCGGTGTGCTGGATCGCAATCTTTTCCTTTTCCGCCGTTTTCGACAGCAGCTCGAACAGGTGCGGATTGATGTTGGCGCCACGGGCCAGAATCGGCCCCTTGCCGAGCGCGACCTCGCCGTTGTGCTTTTTCTCCACATCCGGCTGATCCGTGGCAAAATCGACCTCCACACAGATGCCGACATCCGGATTGATCGTGTAGCAGCTGGTTGTGCCGCCCCGCAGGCCGATCTCCTCCTGGACCGACGAGACGCCGTACAGATCGACTGCCAGTTTTTTACCGGAGGCGGCCACCAGGCGCAGCACCTCGGCCACGACGAAACAGCCGGCCTTGTCGTCGAAACCGCGCGATGCGACCCGGTCACCTTGCAGACGGGTAAAGGCGCTTTCAAAGGTAACCGCATCCCCTACCCTGACCAGCTTCTGCGCCTCTTTCTTGTCGCTGGCGCCGATGTCGATATACTGCGACTCCAGCTTGACGACCGTCTCGCGGTCCTTGTTGTCCATCAGGTGGATCGGCTTCTTGCCGATCACCCCCGGCAGCGGCCCGTTGGCGGTGTGCACATCGACCCGTTTGCCCGGGGTCAGATGGGCATCCACACCGCCGACGGCGGCAAAATAGAGAAAGCCCTTGTCGTCGATGTACTTGATCTGCAGCCCGATCTCATCGGTATGACCGACGATCATCACCCGCGGCAGATTCTTCCCCTTGCCGCTGATACGGCCAAAGACATTGCCCATGACATCGGTGGTCAGCTCGTCGCAAAACGGGGCAACATAGTCGCGGAACACACGCTGGGCCGGCTGTTCATAACCGGACGGGCTGGGGGCATCAAGCAGTTGTTCAAGAAATTTCAGTGATTCTTTACGCATCGTTACACCTCGTGAATGGAGTAGTGAAGATCAGAAACAATTGAGTATGTGACCGTTGAATCTTCTGTTTTAATTGTGAGTTCTTCCTTTTTGAGAGTGCCATCCGGAACGACCTGCATCTGTACCCCGCGCTCAGCCTGACTCTGCAGATTACTCCGTTTCATCCCCACCACATCCGACAGCCGCGCCGGGTGACAAGACACGGTCACATGCCGGCCGGGTGAGACAACACGGCTGACAAGATCCGCATATAGCTGCGAACGGACCAGCTGCCCCAGCGCCGGGTGCCAGCAACCGGCCAGAACAGTGTCGGCATCAAGACCCTGATCGGCCTGCAAACCGATGCGGATAACCGGAATACCCGCCTGCATGGCACGCTGCAGCAAGCAGCTTGCAGAGAGTTACACCACGATTCAAGAGATAACGGAATAAACTCACCGGCCGCATACCGCCGCGCCAACTCGGTTCCCTGCAGAACGACCGTCGGATAGATCCGGAGAAAATCGGCACCGGCAGCAATAGCACCTGTTCCAGAGAAGCGAGTGAAGTGGCGGGTGTATCACCCGGCAGTCCCGGCATCAACTGGGCTCCGACTTTCACTCCCCGGTTTTTGATGCAGCGGATGGCATTCAGTGAATCAGCGGCTGAATGGCCCCGCCCGGATGCTGCCAGGACAGCAGTCGTCCATCGACTGTACCCCCAGTTCAATCGTACGAACCCCCATGTCCGAGAGCCACGCCTACATGATCGGCATCGATACAATCGGGACGGGTTGAGATTCTGACTGAGTCAAGCGTGCCGGTTTCCAGGAGCGGCTGCAGGGGAGCAAGCAGTTCCGCCTGGATTTCTTCCGGGAGCGCGGTGAAGGTACCGCCGAAAAAAGCGACCTCCAAGGGCCGATCCCCTGCCGTAGACCGCCAGAGATCAATCCTGGCACGTATCTGTTCGGCGGTGGGGAGAGTACCGTTCGCTCCGGAAATTGTGCGTTGATCGCAAAAAACACAGGTATGCGGACACCCCTGATGGCTGATGAAGAAGGGAACCGTAACCGGCTTCACCCATGCCGGCTTCATAACGGGCTGAAGCGTGTCAAGCGCCTTGGCCGCTGCAGCCTGCTGGGCAATTTTCTTCGATTTTCCCTGGCCAACACCGACGATCGTATCGTCAACCAGGATCTGAAAACGGAACTGACGATCATGCGGGGGTCCGGATTCCTCAATCAGCCGGTATTCCGGCGGTGCATAGCCGTTTGATGAGAGAAATTCCTGCAATTCACTCTTCGAATCGCGTCCCAACGCAAGAGACTCCGGTGCAGCCACCAGCTCCGTCAAAAAGTCGTTCAACCAGAACGCGCGCGGCATAAAGGCCGCCATCCCGGTAGAGCGCCGCGATCAGGGCCTCCAGAACATCGGCGAGAATCGAATCCTTCTCCCGGCCGGCGGTCTGTTCCTCACCACGCCCGAGCAGGATATAATCCCCGATCCCCAGCCACCTGGCCCGATCAGCCAGACAGATCCTGACCGGCCAGTCGGGCGCGCAGCTGTGACAGAGCACCTTCATCCCAATCCGGATACCGTACATAGAGCATTTCAGCCAGCAACAGCCCCAGCACCGCATCGCCAAGGAATTCAAGGCGCTGGTAGTCCCCGCCCTCACTTCCTCCTACTTCATGCAGATAGGACGGGTGCGTCAGCGCCTGAACAAGAAGGTTCCTGTCACGGAACGTGTATTCCAGCAGCTGCTCAAGTTGTTAAACATTCGTAGTCATAGAACTCCTCAAAGCTGTTAAACTATAGCCATCCGGTGCTGTTTTGGCAACTGAAAGTCGCCGGGCCAACGGTGAGTGTGGGAATTTAGGTTGATAATTCAGGGGCGCTTGCCTATAATTCACTATTTATAATTACCGCAGAGCCAGCCAAGCAGATCGGGATGAAGCACGTGGGCTATTTTATTACATTTGAAGGCGTTGAAGGGTGTGGAAAAACGACCCAGATCAAACTGTTGTCGGAGTTCCTCTCAGAACGCGGCATACGCACGCTCCTGACCCGCGAGCCGGGCGGCTGTCCGATTGCCGACAAGATCCGCGCCATCCTGCTGGATGCCGAAAACCGGGCACTGTCCCCTCTGGCCGAACTGATGCTGTATGCCGCAGCCCGTGCCCAGCATGTCACCGAGGTTATCGCTCCGGCCCTCGAATGCCGGTAAAATCGTGCTCTGTGATCGTTTCTGCGATGCAACGGTGGCGTATCAAAGCTTCGGGCGCGGCATCGACCGGGGCGTTATCGACACCCTGAACCTTCAGGCCTGCCAGGGGGTCTCACCCGACCTGACGGTTCTTGTCGATTGTGATCCACACGTCGGCCTGGAACGGGCCCGCCGCAGAATCGAGGCGACCAGCGGCCCCCGTGAGGAACGCTTTGAACTGGAGGCGCTGGCCTTCCATCATCGGGTTCGCGCCGGTTACCAGCAACTGGCAGCAGATGAGCCGGACCGCTTTCTGATCATCGACGGCACTGACAGTATCGAAGAAATTTTTGCCGACAATTTCCACACAGGTAGCTGGCACGGATTCCGGAGGCACTGCGTGCCGTTCGCTGACATCCTGGGACATGACCGGATTATTGAGGTTCTGCGGCGCTCTCTGCGCAGCGGCAAAACCGCGCATTCCTATCTGTTTGAAGGCGTTCCCGGATGCGGCCGAAAAAAAACCGCGCTGGCACTGATTCAGGCGCTTTTCTGCACGGCTCTGCCGGATGATGCCTGCGGGGTCTGCCCTTCATGCCGCAAAGTCGACGGCGGCAACCACCCTGATATCCATCTGATTGCGCCATTGCCGGACAAACGTGACATCAGTATCGATCAGTTACGGGAAATGCAGCACGATCTGTCGTTGCGCCCCTACGAGGCGCCGCGCAAGGCCTGCATCATTGATCCGGCCGAGCGGATGAGCGTCAATGCCGCCAACTCCCTGCTGAAAACACTGGAAGAGCCGCCCGGCAATGCCCTGATCATCCTGCTGACCGAAAATGCCGGGATGCTGCTGTCGACGGTCCGTTCGCGCTGCCAACTGATCAGGTTTGCACCGCTTTCTCCGGAACATGTCCTGTCACTGCTGGAGCGAAGCGGGATGGCGCCTGAAGCGGCCGCGCTTGTCGCCCCCATGTCGGGCGGCAGCCTGCAGCGAGCCCTGGAACTTGACAATGAAGCGCTCGCCGCACGCCGTGAAGCGGTGTTGTCCAGGGTGAGCCAGCTGAATATGAACCAGATAGCAACCGTTTTTGATGCCGCCGAGGAGTTGTCCGGCAACCGGGATGCAACGCTTGAGCTGCTCGACATGCTGCTTTCCTTCTTCCGCGATGCGGTTCATCTGGGCGCCGGCAGCGGAGACATTGTCAACCGTTCGGTCAGACCGGCAATCGAATCCATCGCTGCCAGGCGGATCATTCCCGCGCAACCTGGAGCTGCTGGAACGCATTTATGAAACCAGGCGCGCCGTCCAGCGCAACGCAAATCCCAAACTGGCCCTGGATCATCTGTTCATGACCATGGCCGACGGCTGCAGATAAGCCGGTAATTCAGATCACTATTTTTTCCTCATTACGTACAGGAGGTATTTTTGTCACATATCGTAACTATCCAATTTTCCAAAGCCGGCAAGCTGTATGATTTCGACGCCGGATCGCTTGAACTTGCCCAGGGAGACCGCGTTGTCGTTGAAACGGAACGGGGCGTCGGGGTCGGACAGGTGTCAAGCCACCTGTGGAAAAAGGTGCCGGAGCGTCCGGTTCCCTGACGCTGATCAAACGCAAGGCGACCCCCGAAGATATGGCAACCGTTGAGCGCATATCCCAGAAGGAACAGGAGGCGTACCGTTTCTGCGTCAACCGGATTATCGAACGCAGCATGCAGATGAAGCTGGTGCGGGTCGAATATCAGTTCGACGGCAGCAAGGCGGTCTTTTTCTTTACCGCCGACGGCCGGGTCGATTTCCGCGACCTGGTCAAGGATCTGGCCCACTCCTTCCATACCCGCATCGAAATGCGCCAGATCGGGGTACGCGACGAAGCCAAGATGACCGGCGGCATCGGCATCTGCGGCCGTGAACTCTGCTGCAGTTCCTTGCTGCGTGATTTCCAGCCGGTCTCGGTCAAGATGGCCAAGGAGCAGAATCTGGCCCTCAATCCCAACAAGATTTCCGGACAGTGCGGACGCCTGCTCTGCTGTCTTGATTACGAATACGAAACCTATTGCTGCCTGCGCAAGAACTTTCCCAAATCCGGCAAGCGTGTCCGCACCGTCAACGCAGTCGGCATAGTCGACAAAATCAACATCCTGACCGGCAACATCACGCTCAAGCTTGACGACAACAAGATCATCGTCATAAAACGTGATGAAATTCTTGGAGATGGCGCCCCTGCTGCAGCTCCCGTTGCTGCTGCAGCACCCGCCGTCTCCCCGGGCTCCCCAGCGCACACGCGAGCGGCGCCCCGAACAGCGCCGCAAGCAGGAAAAGACGTCACTTGAATCATACACCCAAGCTGAAAACGCCGTGAAGGCAGCACCTGCTTCACCCGCACAACAGGAACACACGGCATCAGCTGCTGCGCCGGAAGCCGCAAAAACCGGGCAACCGCGCAAAAAGCACCGCTCCCGCAAGCACGGCCACCGCAAACCGTCCGGCACCACTCCCAACGGCGGCACACCGACACCATCATCAGGAGCCTGATATGAAACCGACCTTTTACGTCACCACCCCGATCTATTATGTCAACGACGTGCCGCACATCGGCCACGCCTACACCACGGTGGCCGGCGATGTGCTGGCTCGCTACAAACGGTTGATGGGGTTTGACGTCTATTTTCTGACCGGCAGCGACGAACATGGCCAGAAGGTGGAAAAAGCCGCCACGACCGCCGGTGAAACACCGCTGGAACTGGCTGACCGGGTGGTGAAACGCTTTCAGGCACTCTGGGAACGGCTGGGAATTTCCCACAACGACTTCATCCGCACCACCCAGGAACGCCACAAAAAGGGTGTCAGCCGAATCTTCAAAGATATCCTCGACAAGGGTGACATCTACCTCGGCGAGTATGAAGACTGGTACTGCACCCCCTGCGAAACCTTCTGGACCGAGACCCAGCTGATCGAAGGGCGCTGCCCCGACTGCAACCGCCCGGTGGAAAAGCTCAAGGAGGAATCCTACTTCTTCCGCATGAGCAAATATCAGGAGCAGCTGCTGGCCCACATCGAGGCCAATCCGGACTTCATCCAGCCCAAGAGCAAGCGCAACGAGATCATCTCCTTCGTCAAGGAAGGGCTGCGCGACCTGTCCGTTTCACGCACCACCTTTTCCTGGGGCATCCCGGTGCCGGGCAACGAAAGACACATCATCTACGTCTGGTTCGACGCCCTGACCAACTACATCACCGCCCTCGGCTATCCCGATGAGACCGGCAACTACGGCCGCTACTGGCCGGTCGATGTCCACCTGATCGGCAAGGACATCCTGCGCTTCCACGCCGTCTACTGGCCGACCTTTCTGATGGCCGCCGGCCTGCCGCTGCCGAAGAAGGTCTTTGCCCACGGCTGGTGGACGGTCGAAGGGCAGAAGATGAGCAAGAGCCTGCAGAACGTGGTCGAACCGAACATGCTGATCGACAAGTACGGCGTCGATGCGGTCAGGTACTTCCTGCTGCGCGAGGTACCCTTCGGCCTGGATGGCGACTTCTCCCACACCGCCCTGGTCCAGCGGATCAACTCCGACCTGGCCAACGACATCGGCAACCTGCTCAGCCGCTCCACCGCCATGGCGGTCAAATATTTCGACGGCATCCTGCCGGCGCCGGCTGAGCTGACTGAAATGGATCAGGCCCTGAAGAACAAAACCGAGGAGATGATGACAACTGTCGACAAACTGATGGATGAACTGGCCTTCAGCAAGGCGCTGCAGGCCATCTGGGAGGTCATCTCGGCCGGCAACAAATACATCGACGAGACGGCCCCCTGGACCCTGGCCAAGGATCCGGCCCAGAGCGGATCGTCTGGCCACGGTCATGTACTGCCTGCTGGAGTCACAGCGCATTATCCACTGCATCCTGTCGGCCTTCATGCCGGCAACGGCGGAAAAGGCACTGGCTTCTTTGGGGTGGAATGAAGCGGTTTCTAAAGAGGGGCTGGCGTGGGGCGGGCTGAAGGCGGGAACGATGATAACCAAGGCCGAGGCGCTCTTTCCGAGGATGGAGGAGTAATCCACTTTTACAATAACGGCGATACATAATTACAGTGAATAAAAAAGAGAAGTGACCCGGATCACTTCTCTTTTTTTGCAGATATCATATCGCTTGTTGTTTTTACATAACCGTCCCTGTCGATATAAAATGACCCGCCGTAGGGATCAGTGGGAATACGCGCTATGATTCCCCGTTCCTGCATCACTTTCAGGTCATGCGGAAACGTGCCGTATTTCCCCCGGTAAGTCTCTACGGCCTGCTCCAGTTCAAAAACGCCTTGCAAGGCTTTCAGCCTGGTTTGCAACTCTTTTCTGGCGGTCTTGTCTTGTGTCTTATTGAGAATTTCCTTGATAAAAACAATGGCGATCTTAGTCCTGTCCCCCTTGTATGCCAACCGAACCGCAAGTGTCGCCAACAGCGGTGGCGCATCAGGCCTCTTTGCCCCTTCCATGAGATACTCTGAAGCCTTGGCATTATCCTGGAGAAAGTAATATTCGTTGAACCCCATGAAAAACGGGATCATCCAATCCCACTCCCGATACCGATTCCCCTTTGCCAGCAGCGCATTTGCCTCTTTTACCATATGGGCTTCCCAGGTAAAGGTCGCATTGGCAAAGTAATATGGGTCAAAAAAATACGGATCAAGGTCGGTAGTAGCATTCAGAACGTCATACATCCAGCGCCATTCCTGCTCTGTTATTCTGGTATGCTCTGTGCCCTCAACAATAGTTCCGCCGTAAAAGGTCAAAACCTTCAGAAACAGGAAGTCCGCCGCCAGACCGTCAAATTCAAGGGCGGTGACCTTCAGAATAGAGGATGGGAGGAGATACGAAGTTTCACTCTCCTGCGGCAGCATCTTTCTCTGGGTTGTGGTCATAGAAAGAGAAAAGAGGTAGAGCGGCAGGAGGATAATGGCGATTATGATCGGAAGCTGCCGCCGCACGATCATGGGAATTCCCGCCTGTTGAAAAAAACACAGGCAATGGCAATGACCAGACACGTATAAACCAGACAATAAATGACGGTCCAGCATACGTATTCCGGTGAGATTGCCAAACCATGCGCGGCCTGTGTTTTGATATCAAAAAAGGAGAGGTTGGGGAACAGGTAATAGGCAACCTGCACCACCTTTAGCGTAACGGGTGACGGGTCGATTCCGGCACCCTGTGGTGCTTCCAGCAGTGCCTTGACGTCATTGATCGAGTTTCCGATCAGATAACTGACAATCGTCAGCACCAGGGCGATGAACGACGTGGAGGTAAACGAAGCGAAAAGGAAGCTCAACGCAGAAAGCAGGACAAGCATCAGGGCGATGAAAAAGAGCGCAAGGACGACCATCGGCCAGGAGAACCTTTGAAAATAGGTAGGGTACATCCTGTTCAACATAAACAAAGACGCCGACGCAAAAGCCCCCAGAATAATATTGGAAACAACAATGAGGCCGACCATTCCCAGAAACTTGCCGACCATGTACTGCGCACGAGAAATCGGTCTGGCAAGCACCATATAGATGGTCTTTCGGTCCAGATCTTTGGCTATCAGGTTGATCCCGACAAAAAAGACCAGCAGCAGCCCGGAAAAAGAAACCGTGGAAAGGGCGATATCGACCGCCACCTTGCCGACATCCCGCATGATCATCTGGCAGATGAGGACATTGACGACCAACATCAGCAGGGCGATAATGGATATGCCGTACATGGCCCTGTTCCGGATTCCTTCCTTGAAGGTTATTGCTGCTATGGGGAAAAGTGGTTTTATGGTCACATCATCTCCTTCTGGCCCGCTTTGGCCACTTCCCGCAGGAAGACGTCCTCCAGAGTGGCACCGTCTTTCAGCAGGTTGTCGAGGCTGTCTACCAACCGTAGCCGCCCTCCCACAATGATCCCGGCCCGGTCGCAAAACCGCTCGACATCGCTCAGTATATGAGAGGAAAAGAATACCGTCTTCCCGGCTTCCTTCAACTCCAGGATAATATCACCGACCATTTTCCTGCCCAGTGGGTCGAGGCCGCTCATCGGCTCATCCAGAATCACCACCTGGGGATCATGGATGAGCGCCAGGGCAAGGCCGGCACGCTGCACCATTCCCTTGGAATAGGTACGGAGCTGTCTCTTACGCGCCTGGAGCAGATTGACCTTATCCAGCAACAGGTCCGTTCTCAGCCTGATTTCGCTCTTGTCCATCCCGGAAGCCCGGCCACCGAACCAGAGCAGTTCTTCTGCAGTCAGATAATCATAGAAATAGGGGTTTTCCGGCAGAAAACCGACAACCCGGCGGGCATCCTTTAGGCCGCAATCCTTCCCCGCAATCAAGGCCCGCCCGGAGTCGGGGAAGATAAGGTTGATCAGGATCTTGATTGCCGTCGACTTCCCCGCACCGTTGGGACCGAGGAAACCAAACACCTCTCCCGCGGCAATATCAAGCGAAAGATTCTGCAGCGCCTGCACCCGCCTGCCGCCGATTCCCTCGTTAAATGTTTTTGAAATACCGGTTAATGTAATCATGGTTTGCATTTATATTTCCATCCGGACCGATTGTCCATAATTTTCACTATGATGTGGCAATAATAAATCTATTCAAGACGTTCCAAAAAAAATGCCGGGGCATAACCCCGGCATTACGTTCATCAACATGCCAATGAAAAAACAGGTTACATAGCAGTCCACGTGGCAACAGGTGTTCCACCGCCAGCAGTTGTACCGGGAACAATCGCCGGAGTCGTAGTTGCAAGTACGGGAATACCAACAAGCCCTGCAGGCGGCAAGCTAAGTGCGTTGCCAGCCCAAGCAACATTTTCGACATAAACAATTGCAGTACTTCCAGACTCGGCAGCAAACACTCTTGTGCCTTGAGCGTGCTTGGTTGACAGGACATACGCTGAAGGCGCAGTACCAGCAACATCAGTCATAGTGGTGGCTCTCAGTTGTACACCGTTCGAGACACTTGTACCAACTACTGCCACAGTACCATCAGCTTTTTTTCCGGCCAACGCAAAGACTGTGCCGGCTGGTGGCGCCGCTCCTGTTAAATATGCACCTGCGCCGCCTGTACCAACAGCAGCTATCAATGTTGCAGGGTTTTCCGTTACGCCATAGGTTTGATTATCAGAAAACAAGGACTCCTCTGCAGTTTTGCAATTTTTGATGTCGGAGACCGCGGCAGTGTTAAACCCCTTCTGCCGATACGCAGAGAACTGCGGGATGGCGATGGCGGCCAGGATGCCGATGATCGCGACGACGATCAGGAGCTCGATCAGGGTAAAACCTTGTCTGTTGCGCATTCTGTTTAACATGGTGTTTCTCCTTTTTTGGGTTTGTGCCCTGTTGCCAGAGCTTGGTTATGAAGTTCGTAAGGTACAAAGCAATATCAAGACCAAAATTTACTTTTTTTTCAACTCATCGTAATCATACAAAAATAAAGAAATCATCCCTCACTGACCGTCTCATTACGACCCATTTTCGGCAGCGTGAGATGACAAATAATTGTCATAGGACAGATCTTCAATGCAAAGTCATAATGAAAACTGAAGTCAGAAAATGACCTGTTTTTGGGTTTAACCCCGTAATTTTTGGCCTTTCTTGGCAGCTTCGCCTGAAAATGTCTACTGTCGGTGCGGCCTTGCACATTTACGTTAAGATTTTTTATATTAATTTCAACCAGTCACTCATCCCCGCTATCCAGCCCGAACTTGGCCAACCGATACCGGAACGAGCGGAACGACATTCCCAGCAGTTCCCCCGCTTTCTTCTTGGCTCCGCCGGTCTTCTCAAGCGCCTTGAGCAGGTATTTTTTTTCCAACTCCTCCAGCAGCGGTTCAAGCATCATCCCGGACTCCGGAATATCGCAGTCGGCGGTAAAGCAGGGTATTTTACTGACCTGCAGCTGCTTAGGCAGGCTGCTTTCGGAAATAACCGCCGGGTCTATGATCAGACTCCGTTCGATGCAGTTCTCCAGTTCACGGATATTGCCCGGGAAAGGGATGATTCATCAGCGCCTTGAGTGCGCCCGGGGTTATGGTTGCCGGAGCGGCTTGTCCGGGAGCCTGAAATTTTCGGCAGAAATATTCAATCAGGAGCGGGAATATCCTCGATCCGCTCCCGCAGCGGCGGCAGGACGAGCTGGACAACGTTGAGGCGGTAAAACAGATCTTCGCGAAACGTCCCCTCTTTGACCTGATTTTCAAGATCACGGTTTGAGGCGCTGATAATGCGTACATCGGCCTTGCGGGTCTGGGCATCCCCTACCCGCTTGAATTCGCGTTCCTGCAGCACCCGCAGCAGCTTGGTCTGCAGCAGCAGCGGCAGTTCGCCGATCTCGTCCAGAAAGAGCGTCCCCCCTTCGGCCTGCTCGAACAGACCGGGGCGATCACTGACCGCACCGGTGAAGGAACCTTTCTTGTGCCCGAACAGCTCGCTCTCGATCAGGTTTTCCGGAATGGCTCCGCAATTGACGGCCACAAACGGCTTTGATTTGCGAGGACTGCAGGTGTGAATCGAACGGGCTGCCAGCTCTTTGCCGGTCCCGCTCTCCCCAAGTATCAGCACACTGCTCTGGCTGGCGGCAACCTTCTGGATCAGATCAAAAAGTTCCCGCATCTTCCGGCTCTTGCCGATAATGCCGCAGAAGCTGTCACGCTCGCTGACGATCTTTTTTCAGCACTGTATTTTCGCGCTTGAGTCCCTGCTTTTCGAGGGCATTTTTGACCAGTTGCTTGATTTCCTCGTTTTTGAACGGCTTGCCGATATAATCGTATGCCCCCAGCTTCATGGCCTCCACCGCCTGTTCGGCGGCTGAAAAGGCGGTGAGCATCAGCACGGCGGTTTCCGGTGAGATCTGTTTTGATGCGGGCCAGCAAGCTCAATGCCTGACAGGCCCGGCATGTTTACATCCGACAGCACCAGATCAAACAGCGCCGTATCCATCAACCGCAAGGCCTCCTCGGCGGAGTCGGCAACGGTAACCTCATACCCCTCGCGCTCCAGCAGGATCGAAAGAAACTCCCGCATGCTCAGTTCATCATCAACGACAAGTATTCTGATTTTCATGATTGCATCTCCTTATCCTGCCCTCATGCAAAACAGAGTGCCATTTTTTGTCATACCACGTTTACGAGCAGATTGTGAAGCATCGTGGAGAAGCAGTATTGGATTTGAAGATTATTACCTGGAGGCTGTTATTTTCCGATTTTATGTGGTATACAGAACAGAGTTTGCCGGAGAGCATCCTCTCCAGATCACTTTATTCCAAGCAAGGGGGCAGTACATGAGTGAGATTGTTGATGTCTATGCCAGAGAAATTCTTGATTCCCGCGGGAATCCGACTCTGGAGGTTGAAGTTTTCCTTGAATCCGGCGCCTTTGGGCGCGCCGCCGTTCCATCCGGCGCATCAACCGGCGAGCGCGAGGCGCTGGAACTGCGTGACGGCGACAAATCGCGCTATCTCGGCAAAGGCGTTCTCAAGGCGGTTGACAACGTCAACAACGTGATTGCCGACGAAATGATCGGCATGGAAGCCGACGACCAGGTCGGCATCGACATGAAGATGCTCGAACTGGACGGCACCGAATACAAGAGCAACCTGGGCGCCAACGCCATTCTGGGCGTTTCTCTGGCCGTTGCCAAGGCTGCTGCCGAAGAAGCCGGCCAGCCGCTCTACAAATACATCGGCGGCGCCAATGCCCGCGAACTGCCGCTGCCGATGATGAACATCATCAACGGCGGCGCCCACGCCGACAACAACGTCGATATCCAGGAATTCATGATCATGCCGGCCGGCGCACGCTGCTTCAAGGAAGCGCTGCGCATGGGCGCCGAAATCTTCCACGCCCTGAAAGGCGTCCTGAAAGGCAAGGGCTACAACACCGCCGTCGGCGACGAAGGCGGCTTTGCCCCCAACCTGAAGTCCAACGAAGAAGCGCTGGAAGTCATCATGGAAGCCATCGTCAAGGCCGGCTACAAGCCGGGCGAAGACGTGCTGCTGGCTCTGGATGTGGCCTCTTCCGAACTGTTCAAAGATGGCAAGTACACCCTGGAGAACGAAACCCAGAAGGTAAAGACCCCGGTCGAGATGGTCGATTTCTACGAAAACCTGGTCAACAAGTACCCGATCATCTCCATCGAAGACGGCATGGCCGAAAACGACTGGGACGGCTGGAAACTGCTGACCGACCGCCTCGGCAAACGGATCCAGATCGTCGGCGACGACCTGTTCGTCACCAACCCGAAGATCCTGAAGGAAGGCATCCAGAAAGGGATCGCCAACTCGATCCTGATCAAGCTGAACCAGATCGGCACCCTGACCGAAACCCTGGAGGCCATCGAAATGGCCAAACGCGCCGGCTACACCACCGTCATCTCCCACCGCTCCGGCGAAACCGAAGACACCACCCTGGCCGACCTGGCCGTGGCGGTCAACTGCCGGCCAGATCAAGACCGGCTCGCTCTGCCGTACCGACCGCGTCGCCAAGTACAACCAGCTGCTGCGCATCGAGGATGAACTGGACAGCACGTGCCCTGTTCAAGGGACATGACGTGTTCTACAACATCAAAAAGTAGAACAGAACGGAACTGAATCAAAAGGCGGGGCAATGCTCCGCCTTTTGTGTATCTGAAGCATCGGGAGGAACCAATGGAAACATGACACTACTCTTTGGAATCGCTATCAAAAGCATCTCTGCACACTGTCCCGAGATCGGTCTTTCGCTTGATATCAGCCGCATGAAATTTGCTGACGGTTTTTTTGCACAGATGGAACCGGCCATGCAGCGGCGCATTCTCCGCCATGCGCGGAACTGGAGAGGGGAGCAATTGCCAACCGTGATGAAGGGCGCATGGTCGGACATTACTGGCTGCGAAACCCGTCACTGTCCCCGTCGGATGACATTCGGCAGGAGATCGAAGCTGCCGTCGAACAGATCCTGGCATTCAGTTCAAAAATCCACACCGGCGCGATAACAGCTCAGGACGGTTCACCTTTTACAAATCTTCTTATCATCGGCATCGGCGGTTCGGCATTGGGGCCGCAGTTCGTGGCCGACGCCCTGGCTTCCCCCTCCGACCGGATGAAAGCGTATTTTCTCGACAACACCGACCCGGACGGCATGGACCAGGTTTTTGCCGAACTGGGCAGCGATCTGTCTCAGAACACTGACGATCGTCATATCCAAAAGCGGCTCCACCAAGGAGACCCGCAACGGCATGCTGGAGGCCAGGGCTGCCTATCAGCGTGCCGGACTCGATTTTTCACAGCATGCCGTGGCCGTGACCGGCGCAGGCAGCGAACTGGACCAGACTGGCACGGTCAGAAGGGTGGCTGGAGCGTTTTCCGATGTGGGACTGGGTCGGCGGCCGCACCTCCGTCACCTCGGCGGTCGGGCTGCTGCCGGCGGCACTGCAGGGGATCGACATCACGGCGCTGCTCGCAGGGCGCCAGAGCCTGCGACATGATTACCCGCAGACCGATACACCATGGACAATCCGGCGGCGCTGATGGCGCTGATGTGGCACTACGCCACGGACGGCCGCGGCGAAAAAGACCTGGTCATGCTCCCCTACAAGGATCGCCTGCTGCTCTTTTCCCGCTATCTGCAGCAGCTGATCATGGAATCAATCGGCAAGGAGCTCGACCGGGACGGCAAGTCGGTCAATCAGGGGCTGACCGTCTACGGCAACAAAGGTTCCACCGATCAGCACGCCTATGTGCAGCAGTTGCGGGAAGGGGTGGCCAACTTCTTTGTCACCTTTATCGAGGTGCTGCAGGATCGGGAGGGAGCATCCACTGCAGGTCGAGGACGGGCATTACCAGCGGTGATTTCCTGTTCGGCTTTTTCCAGGGCACCCGCACGGCGCTCTATGAGAAGGGCCGCGAATCCATGACCATCACCGTCAAACAGGTTGATGCCGACACCATCGGCGTCCTGATCGCCCTGTTCGAACGGACGGTCGGGCTTGTACGCCAGCCTGATCAACATCAACGCCTACCACCAGCCCGGCGTGGAAGCCGGCAAAAAAGCGGCCGGAACCGTGATCTCCCTCCAGAAAGCGGTGGTGGAACTGTTGCAACAGGAACAGCGGAGCATGACCGCGGAGGCAATCGCCGCACAGCTCGGAAAGACCTGAACGAAACGGAGATGATGTTTCGCCATACTGCGGCATCTGGCAGCCAATCCGGACAGAGGGATTATCCAGGACAGCGCCGATCAGATCGCGGAAGTGACGTTCCGGATCGCTTCTTAACCCCTCACCCGGTCTTCGACCACCCTCTCCTTTAGGCCCTGTGGGTCCCGAGGGAGAGGGTATGATTTCCCCTTCTCCATCAGGGAGAAGGTACCCCGAAGGGGCGGATGAGGGGCGATTTTGACTGTTAACCCTTTCCCTTTGGCTTCAGTCTGCGCGTCGGAGCCGCACTCCACGGATCGTCAGGCCAGGGGTGCTTCGGGTAGCGCCCTTTGAGTTCCTTTTTCACCTGCTGATACGACCCATCCCAGAACCCCCGTAAATCCCTGGTCACCTGAATCGGCCTCCCTGCAGGCGACAGCAGATGTAACAGCACCGGAATCCTGCCGCCGCACACCATCGGCCCGACGGCCAGACCGAACAGTTCCTGAAGCTTCACCGCCAATACCGGAATTTCACCGGAGTAATCGATTCTGATCCGTGAACCGCTCGGAACGGACAGATGCGTTGGCGCCATTTCATCCATTTCGCGTTGCTGCCGATAATCGAGGCTCTGCCTCAGGATGTCGGCAATATCCAGCTGGGCAATTCTTTTGGCGGAATTAACCCCTTCGAGATGCGGCGCCAACCACTCTTCAAGCGTATCGCACAGGGCTTCATCAGAAACCTCCGGCCACTCCTTCTCCGGAAAGGCAGCGTGCAGCAGCATCAGGCGTCCCTGCATCTGGCGGACCGCTTCATTCATCGGCAGGAGCGACAATCCCGATGCCCGCAGCGCACCGATTACGGCAGGTACGGCCTGAGCCGCTGTCGGAACGACCGTTTCCGAAGCAAGCTGAATACTTCCCAGACGCTCCAGTCGCCGGGCGATCACGCGCCCCTCACGCTCATCCCAGTTCACGTGAGTTTCACGCAGAATATGCCCCGAGCGCTCCTCGCGGATAACAGACTCAGTTATTTCAGCGGCAAGATGAATGATCGCTTCAGCCTGATTTCCGGCGTCCAGCGCCAGTGCAACGATATACTCAGCCGCCCTGACGGCACTCCGCTCTGAAATACGTGCCCCGCGCCCGCTAGCCAGCAGATACCCGCCGCCAGTCGCCCTGCGCCGCGCAAGTCGATCCGGATACGCCGCCAGCAGCAACCGGGAAATGCGGTCATCGTCACAGACGTTGTTTTTTCCAGCTTCGGAGACGGACAGAAGCCGCTCCAGTTGACGGACAACCCGCTCCACGTTTTTTACCGCAGAAAGATCCATTCTATGATCGTTACGCCCGGATGATCGCCAGTTTTTCAAAGCCTCCAAACGATCAGAAACGTCCGAGTGGCTTATCAGTGGCAGAGTGCCGCCGGCATGCGAACGGAACAGATCCCGCTCGGAAAGCAGCGCTGCGACCTGACACCCCAGTCCGGGGCAGCCAAGCTCCTGCGATCGAAGCAAGAGCCGTCCGAGGCGTGGGTGAAGCGGCATCCGCACGACTTCACGGCCACGATTCGTGATCAGGCCGGTATCATCAAAGAGATCCAGTTCAACCAGCAGGCGACGGGCCGACTCTAAAGCTGCAGCAGGGGGCGCATCCAGCCAGCCGAGTTGCAGCGGATCAGTGACACCCCATGCCGCCAGTTCCAGCAGAAGCTGCGACAGATCGGTGACACAGATCTCGGGTGGCGTGTGCGGAACCATCGCATGCAGCGTATGCTGGCCGTACAGACGGTAGCAGACTCCGGGAGCGGTGCGCCCCGCCCGCCCTGCCCGCTGCTCGGCCGAGGCCCGCGATTCGCGCACGGTAACCAGCCGGTTCAGGCCGTTGCCCGGATCGTACTGCAGCCGACGCGACACGCCGCAATCGATGACGGTTCTGACACCTTCGATGGTCAAACTGGTTTCGGCAATACTGGTCGCCAGTACCACCTTGCGCTGCGGTCCGGCCTGGATAACCTTCTGCTGCTCGGCTATCGGCAGATCGCCATACAGTTGGCAGACCGTGGTATCTCGCTGGGCGGTCCCCAATTCCGCCAGCTGTGCAGCACAGGCGCGGATTTCTCCGGAGCCGGGCAAAAATGCCAGAATATCCCCTTCCGTTTCATTCAGCGCCCGTATAACCGCTGCAGCCATCCTCTGAGCCAGACGCGCATTCCCCTTATCTTCGAGGTATTTCATTTCGACGGGAAACGAGCGCCCTTCCGAGCTGATGACGGGAGCGTTATCGAGCAGACGGGAGAGCGGTTGGAGGTCAAGTGTCGCGGACATGATCATGACTTTAAGATCGGTGCGCAGCTGCTGCACCTCACGACAGAGAACCAGCCCGAGATCGGCATGGATGCTCCGTTCATGAAACTCGTCGAAAATGACCAGCGCCACACCTGAGAGCTCAGGATCATTCTGAATCCGGCGGGTCAGAATCCCCTCGGTGACCACCTCAATGCGCGTTGCTTTGGAAGTGCAGCTGTCAAAACGAATTGAATACCCGACCGTCTGGCCGACCTCTTCGCCAAGACAGCGTGCCATCCAGCGCGCAGCTGACACCGCAGCAATCCGCCGGGGTTCAAGCATGATAATGCGACCGGCTTTGACAGGGATCGTATCAAGCAAAGCCAACGGGACGCGCGTGGTCTTGCCCGCCCCCGGCGGGGCATGCACTATGATGTTCTGATGTGTGCAGACCGATTCAAGAAGAACGGGAAGGATGTCGTCGATGGGAAGTTTGGTCATAACAGGGTCGTCTGCGAGTATTGTTACATCTATATCTGTATCGACTTCGGTGGTTCAGGAATGAAGGTCAACTGCCCTAATGAAAACAGTAGATAGGCCACAATCATCAACGCCGGTATGATGAAGATGAAAAAAGCAACAAGCCTGCCTACCGGATAAAAGGTTACTCTCTGGCTCCGTCCTACGAGAAAGTACAGGAGAGTTCCCAATGGCGGAAAGAGGCAAAGTACAGCTAACCACACAATCTTGGTTGAAAAATATTGAAAGTCATTCCTTATTACGTCTGCAAGGGCATAAAGCCAGATCACAGAAGGCAGGGCAATAAGTACAATAAATCCCATAAGCATTATCATTGCCATCAATACTAACCCCTGTCTCTATTGTGCAGCACCTGTCGGTTGATTCTTACCAACGGCCCCGCAACTCGGACACTTGTACTTTCCCCAGTAGATCGCAAGGAAGATCAATCCAGGTATGTACCCTAACAGAAAACCTGCAATGAGAATACATTTAGGAACGTTGTAATGGGAAAGCCATGTCTTCATTTCCCCTACGTGTCCACAAGCAAGGCATTTACGAACACAACAGCCATTATCAGGGTCATCATGCCTGTCAGCAGGTTGGCAACTACGAGATGAGGAATTCTTTTTCCACGCAGAGAAGGCAATGGAACCACCTACAAGGAAAAACAGTATAATTACAATTTCCATTAAATACTCCCGGTACGTGATGCATCAGTCGTCAGATTAAGCGTATTACGCGTAAATGGATATCTTATACACTGAAGATGAATTCAGCAGGGCATCCTTCTCCATGCTGGACACCGGAATAGAGGGCGTTCTGGTATCTGGCGAGGGTTTGCTCTGTGTTTGGGAGGTGGACAGGCTTACAATGTCTTCCGGGTGTTGCGGGGCATCGCCTGTTTTGGTTTTATCCGATGATCTGGCTGGTTGCCGGCTTTGCTTACTGACGGATGTCTCGACTTGGGGCGATGTGCTGCGTGTACTTATTGGCTGCATGTTCTGAATAGCTCCTGGTGGCTTTGAAATGTAACGTTAATATCAATCTGTTCGCATTGGGCGCAATTTGAGGAGTATACACGGTAAATATTATTTTCAACAGACTGTTATTGGCAGCAACGCAAAAAGGCCACCCATGGGGATGGCCTTTCACTTTCCTTCAATTTCCATATATCCCCCCTTTGCTAGTTCTTAGCTGCTACCTTTTCCTGTTTCACTACTGACACCAAGCCTTTAACCATGCCCGTCATTAACAATACTGCCGGAATTACCTGTGCTACCACTATCAGAGCGCAAAACCCGAGAAATACCCAAACGAAAATCCCACTGTTGTCTTCACTTAATCCCGTTGCGGCAAATGCTGTAGCCGGTGCGATGATTCCCATTAATCGTAATTAGTGCTCTCATGACATCCCCCTATTTTGAGTGGAGTTGAATTTAACTGCTTTTGTATTTATGTAGAGCATAGCCTGTGCCAATCAGCATCACATACGTCATTACACGTGTAACATACTTATATTACGGACGAATATTTTATAACTGGTGACGCAAGTGATGGGCGCAATAATTATCATACGAGCCGCTGTATGAAAAAATTATACTAATTAATCAAACCATCGGAGGTATTTTGTGTGATTACGTATGGTTACGTATTTATACGTGATCATCCAGAAGTGTATAAAATTTTTACCTGCAATAATCGCTGTCCGGCACAAACCGCTTGATTCCCATCTGTATAAATTATTACGCCGGCTGAACACCGGCTGAATATGTTGGAAACCACACCTGAAACTCTGCGTAAAACGGTCTGCTTGACAGAGGAGATTACAGTTGTACCATTAACTAACGGAAAATTAGTCCAAACAGGTTCACATGGTAAATCGCAATCATGGAGGGATGTCATGAATAGAGTGAGGTTGGCAAGAGTAGGCTGGTCGGTGGTAATTTCATTGTTGTTGCTCTGCTCGATTGCGACACAGGGAGGCTGCGAAAGCAGAGCAAAAACTGAGGTCATCGGATTTCCCCAATCCTTTGCTGATCTTGCCGAGAAAGTGAAGCCTGCTGTTGTGAATATTAGTACTACATCGACAGTAAAGATGCCTGGCAATCCTTTTCGTCACTTCTTTGGACCGAATCAAAACGGGCAGAACGAACCATTCGATGACTTCTTCAAGCGTTTTTTCAATGAAATACCAGACCAGAAAATGAAACAGCAAAGCCTCGGCTCCGGGTTCATCATTAACAAGGATGGCTACATCATCACGAACAACCACGTGATCGATAACGCCGAAGAGATCAAGGTTAAGCTATCTGACGGGAGGGAATTTAAAGCCAAGGTCATCGGTCGCGACAGCAAGACCGACCTGGCTTTGATCAAGATATCCTCCGTCTTTGAAAACCTCCCGATTTTGGCACTCGGTGATTCCGACAGCATGCGTGTAGGCGATTGGGTACTGGCGGTGGGCAACCCGTTTGGCCTGGAACAGACAGTAACTCAAGGCATCATCAGCGCCACCGGAAGGGTGATCGGCTCAGGTCCTTACGACGACTTTCTGCAGACCGACGCCCCGATAAATCCGGGTAACAGCGGCGGACCTCTCGTCAATCTCAAGGGTGAAGTTATCGGCATCAACTCCGCAATTGTTCCGGGAGGTCAGGGACTTGGTTTTGCCATACCCAGCTCTTTGGCCAAAACGATAACAACCCAACTGAAGGAGAAAGGGAAAGTTGTCCGCGGCTGGATCGGGGTATCAATTCAAACCGTTACCCCGGAACTCGCGAAATCGTTCGGTATGAAGGAGGCAAAGGGCGCTCTGGTAGGTGATGTCATCAAGGGCGGTCCTGCAGAAAAGGCCGGGATTAAATCCGGCGATATAATCATCGCTTTTGATGGGAAAAACGTCAAAAATTCGAGCGATCTGCCCCGTATCGTGGCAGAAACTGCAGTGGGCAAATCCGTCACTTTAACGGTTATCCGCGAAAACAAGGAAAAACAGGTAACCATTACGGTGGAAGAGATGACAGAAGAGAAGATCGCCCAGCAATCAAGCGCACCGATACAGAGTTATGGCATGAAGGTCGGCAACGTGACGCCTCAGTTGCAACAGCAATTCGGCATCTCGGAAAAATCCGGAGTAGTCGTGGTGGATATTGAGCAGGGGAGTCTCGCTAGCGAATCCGGGATTCTGCCGGGCGACGTTATCAAAGAGGTTAACCGGAAGTCCGTCAAGAACCTGGTTGATTTCAATGAGGCCGTTCGGGGAATACATAAAGGCGCCCCCGTACTGATGCTGCTGAAAAGAGGTAAACAGACGTTCTTCGTGTCTATGGAAAGGCAATAATCAGCTGCACCGTCCACTGGATCACACTATAGGTTTTTTCAAGTAATGCCTATGAGCTCAAAAGGTATCAAAAAGGAGTGTCGACATGAAACTAAAGCTACTCATTTTGTCTTTATTCTCGTCCCTTATCTTTGTGACTATTTCCGCCGCTACACCTCAAGCTCAAATGGCCAAGAATGACAGCACTGTGCCGTTCAATAGCGTCGCTTCTGACTTGGAGACCACCGTAGAAAGGACCACAATTGTTGCACTACGGGAAATTTCCCAGGCTCGGTCTGATATTCATCACAAGAAAAGGTCCAGTGCCCAACTCCATCTTGCGGAGGCGGCGCAACTGATTAAAACTATTGAGGACAATCTTTCGACTGCAACAGCAAAAAACCTTATACAGATCGCGCTCAAGCACCTTGAGTATGACCGGGCAAAGCAGGTTTTGCATGATCTCCCCCCCATCTATTATTCTCTGGAAACGGTTTCCTTCTATCTCCCTACTGATAAAGCCAAGTTGCATATCGACAAAGCAACCGCTTATCTGGAAAAAGATCGCAAGTTTGATGCTGAAAAAGAACTTGTACTGGCTGACAAATCACTGACCGAAAACGAACTGGAACTGCCGCTTCTCAAGATGCAGCGTTACGTTGCCAATGCACAGCGTTACCTGGCTGCGAAGAATTTAAGCAAGGCAAATATAGAATTGCAGGCAGCCGAACAACGGGCCATGGTTCTTTACACAGGGATAAATTCACCACTTTTTCATGCTAAACAAAACCTGTGGCTGTCTTTCCGGAACTATTCCACTGCCACACGCTCCGATATCAGGGCGCACATCACTGGGGCAATGAACAATCTGAACAAGGCTGCGGCAGGCGGAAGAGCAAAAGATAAGGAAGAAATCAACAAACTTTCGTCGGAGTTGGCGGAGATAGAGAAGAAACTTACGGGTGAAGGAAAAGTTGCAGAGTCAGACTTGAAAGCTGTCTGGGAAAAGAGCGCGGCCCTTGTTGAACGGTCGGCGGCTTCACTCTCAGCCGGCCTTTCTGAAGAGGAAACCACGCTAGGGAATGAAGACGACCTGATCGAGGCAAAGTTGCACGTTACGTATGCCAGAATTTACCAGGTAACCACATTGGATTCAGCAAAAGCGGTTAAGGAACTCGATATTGCATATACTTATCTGCAAAAAGCGGCCAACAACCCACTTACCGGACGGGAGAGCAAAAAGAGAATACTTGAAATTGGCAATATCCTTCATGCCCTCAGGGCAAATGCTGGAAAGAGCGATGCTGATGTCCAGGAGCGTTATGAAACGGTTATAGAAACGTTAAATAACCTCAATTCATTAGAGCAGGCCAGCGAGCAGATTCAGAAAATTCAAAACAAGTAGGTAATAACATGAACAGTGCTCCCGGAAGAGGAACAATAACCTTCATGATTTTCCTGGTTGCGCTTCTGCTCCTAGGGGGGTGCGCTACCAATCCGATCAGCTATGACCCTGCACTGATGCCTGTGCAAGAGGCCCTGATTGAATACCCTCTGTCAAATGACCAGGTAACAGGAGTTGCAGTCTCCCATCAGGCAAGAATATTTGTCAACTTCCCTCGTTGGGATAAGGATCCGCTTTATTCGGTGGCCGAACTGCTGCCTGACGGCTCATTGCACCCCTATCCTGATAACGACTGGAATCGCTGGGGCATGGACGAAGTCAATCATCCCGAATCGCATTTCGTGTGTGTGCAGAGCGTGGCCATCGATGCCGATGATTCCCTCTGGGTCCTTGATCCGGCATCACCCGGGTTTAAGGGAGTGGTGCCTGGTGGCGCGAAGCTGGTCAAAATCAATCTTAACACTGATACCATCGAACGAGTCATACTGTTTGATCACACTACAGCCCCCGGAAAAAGCTACCTCAACGACGTACGAATCGACCATGAAGGTGACTTCGCCTATATCACCGATTCGGGAATCGGCGCCATCATTGTGGTTGATCTGTCGACCGGAAAGAGCCGGAGGCGGCTGGAAGCCCACCCATCTACCAAGGCCGAACCAGGGTATGTTCCGGTTATCGGCGGCAAGGAGCTGCGCGACGAAAACGGTATGGTACCTCAGATTCACGTTGACGGGATTGCAATGGATTCGGCGGGGAAATACATATATTATCACGCATTGACCTCCCGGACTCTCTATCGCATCAAGACGTCAGCGCTGAAAGATTTCGCTCTCTCGGAAAAACAGCTAGCTGGGTACGTCGAAAAAGTGGTAGAAACCGGAGCGGTTGATGGCATGCTGATGGATGCTCACGACAATCTTTATCTCGCTGCCCTGGAAGAAAACGCCATCAAACGCTATAGACCCGCGGAAGATATCCTTGACACGATCGTCAAGGATGACGTCATTCGATGGCCGGACAGCATAGCTGTTTCACCGGATGATGACCTTTACTTTACCGCTTCCCAAATACATCGAATGCCTCGCTTTAATTATGGCAAAGACGAACGCATTCTTCCCTATAAACTCTTCAGAATCAGCCTGGAACATTATTAAAAAACCACATGGAGGAAAAGAACATGAAAAAAACAATGGTTACGGCCACACTACTGTTGACTGTCTGTTTGTCTGCTACATCCGGGTTCTGTGACACCAAGAAAGGCGAAAAGATCGACGGTAAGAAAGAGTTCGAAGAGCACTGCAACGTGTGCCATCCCAATGGCGGAAACATAATTAACCCAAAAAAACCATTATCCGGAGAAGCACTCAAGGCCAATGGGATTAAGAATGCAAAACAGATCATTGCCAAGATGCGTAATCCTGGTCCAGGAATGACCAAGTTCGACGAGAAAACCATTTCCAACAACGAAGCCAAGGCAATAGCTGAATATATTCTGAAGAGCTTCAGGTAAGTCCTGATTCTCTGACAGTAACGGTTTTTTCTGCAGCAGCGCGCTGCGATCAAGCGACAATGGGCTGGACTGACCCGCGAGGAGGCCTTGCATGAACAGGTTTTTTAGTGCCGCGGTATATCTCTGTATCATCTTGTTTCTATTATCCGGTTGTGCCAAAAAATTTGGTACGGATATTCCCGTAGATACTAAAACGTCAACTCCTGGCGGCACGGTTACTCTTCAAGGTGAAAAAATCCGACTAACCGGTACTCCGCTTCGAGTTGGCGATCCCTTGCCTGCAACATCCCTCATCGATGCCTTTACAATGAAAAAGGTTGATCTCTCACAGTTAAAGGGGAAGGTTCTGATCTTGAGCCTCGTTCCCTCGCTAGATACCAAGGTATGTGAGGCCCAGACCCATCATCTTGGCGAACTGGCGTCACGCCTGCCGGCAGACATCACAAGGATTACTATCAGCCGGGATACCCCCTTTGCGCAAAAACGATTTGCCGATGAGGCGAAGCTTGCCGGGATCACCTATCTCTCAGACTATCGGGATGGTTCATTTGGGCGCTCTGTAGGCCTGTTACAGGAAGAGAGCATGTTACTGGCACGAGCCGTAATTCTAGTGGATAAAACAGGAATTATACGCTACATTCAGGTAGTTCCCGAATTGAGCCATCTTCCCGACATGGATACTGCATCCAGTAAGGCAAATGAACTAAATGTCGGTAAATAGATGTATAAATGAGATTAAAAACTGATTCCAGCCGCTTTTAAAAAATCATTACATAACGAGGCACAACCATGTTGAAACGCATTGTCTTTATGTCATCAATCAGCATCTTTATTGCGTCTCATGCCTTTGCCAGTGTCACCGACGAAGTGAAAAAGACGGTGGATGAGGTTGTCAGCATCGTTTCGAGCAAGGACCTGAAAAAAAGTCCTTCTAAACGCCGCCAGGCCCTGAAACAGGCCATCAGCGTTATTTTTGACTACACAGAAATGGCCAAGCGCTCTCTTGGAAAACATTGGAAAGAACGTACCCCGGCTGAAAGAAAACAGTTTGTTAATCTGTTTGAAACCTTACTCGAAAACTCTTACGCCGACAAAATCGAATCCTACAACAATGAAAAAATTGAATACATCAGTGAAACGGCGGATGATGGCTACTCCGAAGTCAGGTCAAGGATAATAACGCCATCTCAAGATGATTTTTCTCTGGACTACAGGCTGATGAATGAAAACGGCAAGTGGATGGTATACGACGTGGTTATTGAGGGCGTCAGTCTTGTATCCAACTATCGCGCCCAGTTTGACAGAATTGTTTCTGAAAACGGATATGGAGAACTTCTCAAAAAACTGGAAAACAGAAGCAAGGAAATCAAGGCTCAATGATGTTTGCGCGGCCTTGATGCTTGTCCACAAAATGATACGATTACAACCAACAGGGCAGATAACTGCCTGCCATTGTGGTGTTTCCATTTAAGCATTTTCTAGCAATAATTCGACATACTCGAATATTTCGCTAACTTTTATAGGCTTATGAAATACTCTTGTAAATGAATCTCGAAAACTATCTATATCATCAGTAGAGACTCCTGTAATAGCAATAACCGGGGTTGTGTTACCTAACATTTTCATGATCTTAGCGGCAGAGGTGCCATCTAAATCAGGCATCATCAGATCGGTTATGACAACATCAAATTTTTCATCAACAACGGCAGTCAATAGATCAACACCATTTGTGACTGCGGTAACATCATATCCAAATGTCGCGGCAATGTTGGCCAGAGCTTCTCTGGCTGATTGTTCATCCTCTGCAATCAAAATCCGCTTTTGCATAATGTGCAGATCTCCTCTTTGGATGTATTTCCTTACTTTCGAATGAACATTCATTCTAACATCGATATTGATTCATTCAAGTCCGGGATCATCATTTTAAGTGATTCTTTGGATGATACCATCGCAGGGCTTTTCATAAATATCTGTTAAGACATAAAAAAAGGCCACATCCGAAGATGCAGCCTTTTAAGTATTATGAAAATGGAATTACTTTGCTGCAGGGGCAGCAGCGTCAGCTTTAGGTGCCGCTTCATTTTTAGCTGCGTCAACCTGCGTCAGTGAATAAAAAAAGGGTGGCCGATACGCTGGCCTCTTGAAATAAAGCGTGAAAATGGTGGGCACAGTTGGGATCGAACCAACGACCTGCCGATTAAGAGTCGGCTGCTCTACCAGCTAAGCTATGTGCCCATTTAAGGAGTTGCGATACAGCGAAGAATAGTTTTTTTACGCTACCGGGGCTAAAAAGTCAAGGCCGGCATCAGCAAGAAACGTGTCCAAATCAGGGCTCTTCATTCATGGCCCCGGTTCGATATCCCTGCAAATCAAGCGCCACATAGGTAAAACCGGCCGCTTTCACCAATCTGACAACGTCTTCCCGCAAGGCCCCGGTCGCGCGCTCAAACTCCCCTTCACCCAGTTCAATCCGGGCCACACTCCCGTGGTAGCGCACCCGCAGCGTCCGGAATCCCAGACCCCGCAGCGATTCTTCGGCCAGGCCAACCTGACCGACCCGCTCCGGGGTAATGGCGGTGCCGTAGGGAAAGCGACTGGAAAGACAGGCAAAGGCAGGTTTATCCCACGTCGGCAGCCCCATGTCACGGGACAGATCGCGGATATCCTGTTTGGTAAAACCGGCTTCCTCCAGCGGGCTGCGCACCTGCAACTCTTCCGCCGCGGTCCGCCCCGGACGGTGGTCGCCCGCATCGTCGATGTTGGTGCCGTCCAGCACGAATCCGAGCCCTTCCCGGTCGGCAACAGCCTTCAGCTTGCCGAACAGTTCCTTCTTGCAGTAATAGCAGCGGTTGCGCGGATTGTCGCGAAACTCGGGGATATCAAGCTCCTCCGAAACGATCACCAGATGTCGACCGCCGATATGTGAAGCCAGCTCACGCGCTTCATTCAATTCGCGTTCCGGATAGGTCTTTGACGTAGCAGTAACCGCCAGCGCCCGATTCCCCAGTACTTCAGCCGCCACAGCAAACAGCAGCGTCGAATCGACCCCGCCCGAAAAGCCGATCACGCAGCCGCCCATATCAGCCAGAATTGTGCGAAGTGTAACTGTTTTGTCGTTGAGTACCGTGTTCATAAAGATGATTTCCTTACTTCAGCTACAGCATATAATCCGTCGAAAGAAAATGGGATTTCCTTTCCCGTACGATACTGGTGATGATCTCCCGGTTGGCCTCGGTCTCGCGCGCCGCCACCACGATCCTGATCGAAAAAATCCGCAGGGCATCGGCAACAGACTGGGTCCCGTCGGCAGAGTTTTTACGCCCGTTGAACGGGAAGCTGTCCGGACTCCGCTGGCACTGGCTGTTGATGTTGATGCGGCAGACCTGGTTGACCAGAGCATCAACCAGCTGAGCCAGCAGATCGGTATCTTGCCCGAAGATACTGGCCTGCTGGCCGTAATTTGAGGCCACGATGTACTCGATCGGTTCACGAGATGTCGTCAAACGGCACAACCGGAATGACCGGCCCGAACTGCTCTTCATTGTATATCCGCATGGCGGGTGTAACCGGATACAACAGGGCCGGATAAAAGAACGAACCGCTGCTGGTACCGCCGCCAGGATTCACGATCCGGGCACCGAGGTCTCGGGCATCGCCGACCAGTCCCTCCAGATAGGCCGGTTTTTCCGGCTCCGGCAGCGGCGTAATGGTTACCCCCTGCTCCCACGGCATGCCGCATTTCAGAGCAGTGATCCCTGCGGACATCCGCTGCAGAAAGTCATCGACGATGGAGCGGTGGACAAACATGATCTTCAGCGCGGTGCAGCGCTGGCCGTTGTAGGTCAGGCTCCCCTGGATACATTCGGCTACCGCCAGATCAAGGTCGGCATCCGGCAGGATGATGGCCGGATTCTTGGCGTCCAGCCCCAGCACACAGCGGAGACGGTGAGGACGGGGATGAACGGCACGCAGCGCATCGGCTACCCGGTGGGTGCCGATAAAACCGAGCACATCCACTTGTCCCGGAGGCCATCAACGGAGGAACGACGATCTCGCCATCACCGTAGACCGTATTGACGACACCGGCCGGAAACGAATCACGGAACGCCTCCAGGAGCGGTTGAAAGATCAGAACCCCGAAGCGGGGCGGTTTGAGCAGGATGGTATTGCCCATCACCAGCGCCGGAATCAGGGTCGTAAAGGTTTCGTAAAGCGGAAAATTATACGGCCCCATACAGAGCACCACTCCCAGAGGGGCGCGGCGAATCTGTCCGATGATCCCCTGCTGGATGACAAAGCGGGACGCTGCCCGGTCCAGCTCTTTCAGTGCTTCAAGGGTATCACGGATATAGGTCACAGTCCGGTCAAACTCGCGTTCCGCCTCTTGCAGCGACTTGCCGATCTCCCACTGCAGAAGCGTCACGATCTCCTGCCGCTTCTGCAGCATCGCGGCGGTAAAACGCTGCACGCTCTTGATCCGCTCGCCGACCGACATGGTCGGCCAGACACCGCGTCCATTTGAGTATGCCTGTACCGCCATCTCCAACGCTTCAAGCGCTGCGGCTTCAGTCAGCAGCGGCGCCTCTCCGAGCAGTTTTTGCTGGTTTCCCGCGGCGGAACGTACCCGGACCGGCGAACGCACCTCCTGCAGCGCCCCCTCCCAGATGCGCAACTCACCCTGTACCAGGTAATAATCCTGCCTCACCGGCTGCCCGATACGGTACCGTTCAGGAATGTGGTGTTCTTCCGGAAATAATGCTTCGATAGTGGGTAACATATGGGAGCTTTCGTAAGCTTTTGATGGAGAATCCGGTACCCTTGGGAAAAAAAGAATGGCCTGCGATTATTCCGCAAGCCACTGTCTATGTTTTTCTTGGCTAAACCGTACTAAGAATATACTGGTAACCACCCATTACGGTCAATAAAAAAGCCGCCTCGGATCAAAGGACACCGCTCAATCGGGATCGGGCGCTCTGAAACATTTTTCCATAAATCGTGCCATGGCACAAGACCCATCACCATAGCTCCACCGGTTAAGAAAACCGATGGACCGGCTCGTTCCGCACTCTTACGCGACCCACCATCAGTATGGTGGCGGCGGTGGCGGCGGTACGTAATACACGGGGGGGGGTGGCGGCTCCGCAGGCACCACTATCACACGGCGCCGATTATAATACCCCCTCTCGCTACCGACCCGGTTTCCATGGGATACCATGCATTGTGAATAGGCAATATCGTAACGTCGTTGAGCTTCCTCTCCAGACACGCGCCCTGTATCGGAGCCGACTGCAGTTCCAAGGAGCAACCCGGTACCTGCCCCGATGGCCGCCCCTGCTCCGGCATGACCACCGGCGGCACCTAATAATGCACCAACGCCTGCACCACCTAACGCACCTACTGCTGCCCCGCCGGCGGTGTTCTGGTTACGGATTTCTGACGGCGCGATCCCTACCGACTGCTCGGCCCATTGACGGCAACTTGCGTCTTCTGCCTGGAACTTGGCAAAGGGTTTGCCCGCTGCCGGGAGAACCATCACGCTTGGACCGGTCGGCATTGTGGCACAACCGCTCACCGCTACCGCGATTGCTACACATAATAATCTACGCAGGGATTTCATAGCGTCGTCACTCCCTTCTCTGCGGTGGCGGCGGAGTGGGAATTACCCTCATCCAACCATCCGGACACTGTGCTACGTAAGGATAATAGCCCCTCGGGTTCTGGCAGTAATACCAGTAACTCGGCTCCACCGACGGCTGCGGAGCCGGCTGCAGATACACATCTGTCGACGGCTGCTCAATAATGACAGGATCCCGATCATAGTAGGGGTAATACGGATAGCCATAGTACGGATACGCCAGACCTCCTAATGCCAGACCCCATCCGAGGCCCCAGCCCCATGGCCCCAGCCTCCTCCACGGCCCCAGCCTCCTCCATGGCTCCAGCCTCCTCCATGGCTCCAGCCTCCTCCACGGCTCCAGCCTCCTCCATGGCCGCGCTCAGCCTGTACCGGCATGGAACAAGCCATGAGTACAGCTAAAACCGTCAAAAACATACTGATAAACTTTCTCATGGAAGCCTCCCTTCCGTGCTTTTTTACCTAATTATATCATACATCCAAAATGTGGAATAAATGTGGAATAAATGTGAATTTTGCCTATCCGCTTTGTCGGAATACAGCCCCACCCACAGCAGTGTAATCAAACGGTATAATTATCCTTTTTCTTATCAACGGCTCGTAAAAGGGGTAACATAGGTACAGAACGCATCCAGACTTCATGCCCGAAAGGTGGTGACTTACAATGGAGCATCTGGAGACCAAAATAAAAGTCGGCTTGATCGTAGTGCTCACCGGTAACGGCAAGGGGAAGACGACATCGGCCCTCGGCATGGCGGTACGGGCGGTCGGTCATAATATGCACGTCTGCATCATCCAGTTCATGAAGGGTGATCTCTACAGCGGAGAGATCGAAGGCCTTAAATGGCTGGCTCCGCTGGTTGAATTACACCAGACGGGGAAAGGCTTCTGCGGCATCCAGGGCAATCCGTATCCCTACCACGAGCACCGCGCCAACGCCCAGTGCGCTATCGGGCTGGCTCAGAAGAAAATCAATTCCGGTCTGTTCGATATTATCATCCTGGATGAGATCAACAACGCTCTCAAGCTCAATCTGGTTGACCTTCCCCAGGTACTGGAACTCCTCGACAGCAAGCCGGAGAATTTGCACCTGGTGCTGACCGGGCGGGATGTCCACCCTGATGTCTCTGCCCGGGCACATACCGTGACCGAGATGTTGGAAATCAAGCACGCCTATCGAGACGGGTTTGAAGCGCAGCAGGGTATCGATTACTGAATCTACAAAGGTTCCATGCACGACGGTGAATCGTAGTGGGGGTCGTTTACCAGGTCGGAAACTTTGTAAGCGGTCATGCCGGCGGGCGGAGAAGGATCGTAGAGCGGTTCAAGTTGCTCCGGGTCATGCATGTTGTGGCTCAACCAGAGGGAAAAGGAATCGGGGGAGAGAATCACCGGCATGCGGTTATGGATCGGTGCGACAAGCTTGTTGGCAGAGGTGGTCATAATGGCAAAGGTCTCAAGCTCGTTGCCGTTCGGCGCTCGCCACAACTCCCACAGGCCGGCCAGGCACATCGGTGAATGGTCGACCATCCGGACGAACCACGGTTGTTTCTGGTGCCCGCCACCCGGTCCCCATTCATAAAACCCTGAGGCAGGGATGATGCAGCGGCGATATTTGATGGCGTGACGGAAGGCCGGTTTTTCGAAGACCGACTCGCAGCCGGCGTTGATCAGATGACTGCCGAAACTGAGATCTTTCGCCCATGGTGGCACGAGCCCCCACTTCAGAAAGTCGAGCCGGTTGTGATCGCCCTGGTTACGAACGACGGCGGCCAGTTGGGCAGGAGTCACGTTGAAACGCGGTTCAAGCTGCGGAACAACCTGCAGGTTGAAGAGTTCCTTGGTCACTGCCGCTGGTATGGTGTTTACGAATCGGCCGCACATGGGCTTCCGGCTCCCGTCATGGTTTAGTCGTTCAAGTTGTTATTTTACCACAGATTTGACAAGAGACGTTTTCTTGAACAAAATTTATGAAGTCTTAAGTATTCAGGGTATAATTCACCATCAATAGTAAACGTACCCACCCTTACGCTGAAGGAAATCAACCATGCCTGCACCCGCGGTTAAAACGGATTCCCCATTCTGGCAACTCCCCGTCACGGCGCTCCTGGAACAGTTGGCCGCAAGCCCTGACGGACTGAGCAGCGCTGAGGCGGCTCTCCGCCTGGCCCGAGTTCGGCCCCAACCTCATCCATGGGGAGCGCAAAAAGGCGCTGATCCTGCAATTTCTCGCCAAGTTCAAGAACCCCCTGGTCATCATTCTCCTCATCGCCAGCGCCCTCTCCGCCTTCACCGGCGACGCCACCAGCTTCTTCATCATCGGCACCATCGTCCTCATCAGCGTGACCCTCGATTTCGTCCAGGAATACCGGGCCGGACAGGCGGCGGAACGTCTGCGCCAGTCGGTGGCGGTGCGCGGACAGGTGCTGCGGGACGGCAAGCTCGTGGAGATACCGCTCGCGGAGATGGTGCCGGGAGATGTGGCGCTCCTTGCCGCCGGCGACCTGGTCCCCTGTGACGGCCGGGTGCTGGAGGCAAAGGACTTTTTCGTCAACCAGGCGCTCCTGACCGGAGAAGCGTTTCCGGTGGAAAAATCCCCGCGTGAATTACCCGAAGAGAGTGATGTTCTCGCTGCCGGCAACACCGTGCTCCTGGGGACATCGGTTATCAGCGGCACGGCCAGGGTGCTGATGTGCCGCACCGGGCAGAATACGGAACTCGGCGAGATTGCCGACACCCTTCTTGCCAAGGCCCCGCCCACCGCCTTTGAACAGGGGACCCACCGTTTCGGGCTTCTCATCATGCGCATGACGATACTCCTCGTCCTGTTCGTCCTTCTGGTCAACGCCTTCTTTCACCGCCCCTGGCTCGAATCGTTCCTGTTTGCCGTGGCCCTGGCGGTGGGACTGACCCCCGAACTCCTCCCCATGGTGGTCTCCGTGACCCTGTCGCGGGGCGCGCTGCGTATGGCGGCCAGCAAGGTGATCGTCAAACGGCTCGCCTCGATCCACAACCTGGGGAGCATGGATGTCTTCTGCACCGACAAGACCGGCACCCTGACCGAGGCCCGCATCCATCTGGAACGCCACCTGGATCCCCTGGGGAAGGAAAGCCAGCGGGTCCTGGAGCTGGCCTATTACAACAGTTTTTTTGAAACCGGTTTGAAGAGCACCCTGGATGACGCCATCCTGGAGCACACGGAAATCGATGTGAGCGGCTGGAAGAAGATCGATGAAGTGCCGTTCGACTTCGAGCGCCGCCGGATTTCGGTGCTTCTTGACAACGGCACGACCAGGCTGCTCGTCGTCAAAGGGGCTCCCGAAGATATCCTGCGGCTGTCGGTCAGCTACGAGGCGGATGGGGAGGCGGAACTGCGTCCCCTGGATGAAGCGGCGCGCGCGAGCATCAATGCGCAATTCGAGGCGCTGAGTCAAGAAGGGTTCCGGGTGCTGGGAATCGCCTCACGACAGGTGGGGATGGACCATCCCCATGCCGTGGTGAGCGATGAATCGGAACTGGTCTTTGCGGGCTTCGCCGCCTTCCTCGACCCTCCCAAGGAGAGCGCCAAGGCGGCCCTGGCCGGACTTGCCGCCGACCGGGTCGCGGTCAAGATCATCACCGGCGACAACGAACTGGTGACCCAGCATATCTTCGCGCAACTCGGCCTTCCCGTTACCGGGGTGCTGACCGGCGCGGAGATCCAGCAGCTGGATGATCAGGCACTCGCCGCGCGGGTGGAGCAGGTGAACCTCTTCTGCCGCGTGGCGCCCGCCCAGAAAAACCGGATCATCCTCGCCCTGAAACGGCGCGGCCATGTGGTGGGGTATCTCGGCGACGGCATCAATGACGCCCCGTCGCTCCATTCGGCCGATGTGGGCATTTCGGTGGACAGCGCCGTGGACGTGGCGAAAGCGGCGGCGGACATGATCCTGCTGGAGCAGGACCTGGGGGTTCTCCATGCCGGCGTCCTGGAAGGACGGCGCACCTTCGGCAACATCATGAAATACATCATGATGGGGACCAGCTCCAATTTCGGCAACATGTTCAGCATGGCCGGGGCCTCGCTCTTTCTCCCCTTCCTTCCCATGCTGCCGGTGCAGATCCTGCTCAACAACCTTCTCTACGACGTATCCGAACTGCCCATTCCGCTGGACCGGGTGGATGATGATTACCTGAGCCATCCCCGGCACTGGGACATGAACTTCATCCGCAACTTCATGCTGGTTATCGGCCCGGTCAGCTCGGTCTTCGACTTCCTCACCTTCTACATCATGCTGACGGTCTTCCATGCCGGGGAGGCGCTGTTCCATACCGGCTGGTTCATTGAGTCCATGGCCACGCAGGTGCTGGTCATCTTCATCATCCGCACCCGCAGAAACCCCTTCAAAAGCCGCCCCAACCCCTGGCTGATCGCCTGTTCGCTGACGGTGGTGGCGGTGGCCGTACTGCTGCCGTTCACCCCGGCCGGCAGACATCTCGGTTTTGTGGCGCCGCCGGCGTTCTTTTTCCTGATCCTGACCGCCATGCTGCTCGCCTACCTGCTGGCGGTGGAAGGGATGAAGCGGTGGTTCTTCCGCCGCTTTGCCCCAGAATGATCAGGTGTGAAATAATGGCGGTTCAGAAAACTTCTGATATACTTTGACTGATACATGGGAAGGTTCGGGAAGACAGCATCTTTTTCCCGAGAGGGCAGTTGCTTTAAGACAGCAAGACAACGGTGTTTCGAAGAAGGGAGAGGAAATGAAAAAACCATGGGTTGACCAGGATGCCTGTATCAGTTGCGGACTCTGTGTGACAAATATTCCCGAGGTATTTCGTTTCGCCGACAACGGGAAGGCAGAAGTGTATGACCCGGGAGGGGCTGGCGAAAACACCATCCAGGAAGAGGCCATCGACATCTGTCCGGTTTCTTGTATTCAGTGGCAGGAATAACTGAAAAGCACTCCGGTCACCAGACCTCTGTTTACGGTTATACATACGGACCGGAGGCTTGATCTCGACGGAAAGGGTCTGGTGATGCATCATCGGTGCACGCGTATCCTGGCCCGTCAGCGCCCACCATCACAGTCGACAGCAAGGTGGCAGCCATGGACAACAAAACATATCTGAGTATCATGGCTGCCCTTGCCACTGTCACCGCCGTCTGGCTGTTTGCCCTGCTGGCAGCCCCGATCGCCAAGCCTCTTGCATGGGCGCTTATCATCGGTATCGCTACCCTCCCCCACCACGACCGACTGGCCAAAAAGCTTCCCGGCCATCCAAACTGCTCTGCAGGACTGATGGTTCTCGCAATAACCGTCTGCTTGATACTGCCGGTTGCAGGCGTGGTTATCACGGTCGCAGAAAACGCAGCCGACTGGTACACCGAAGGTGAACGGCTCGTTCTGGCATTTACGACAACCGGGGCTGGGACTCTGAGCCATTTTCCGTTTGCAGGCACGATTATCGCTCTGGGAGAGCGCGTCAACATTGATCTGGCCGGTCTCGGTACAAAACTGGCCGACGGCGCTTCGGGGTATCTCCTTGATCTGACAACCAATGCAGCAAAAAACCTTGGGGAGCTTCTCTTCACTCTGGCTGTGGCACTCTTCATACTCTTTTTCATCTACCGTGACGGCGAACAGTTTGTGTCCACCGCTATCGCCCGATTCGCCACCAATCAGGACAAGGCGCGGCGCTATTCTTCCGAGATCCGTGCCACGACGACAGCAGTGACCGTCGGGACAATATTCACCTGTCTTGTGCAGGGCGTAACCGCCGGAATCGGATATTATGTTGCAGGAGTCCCTGCCCCGGTTCTATGCGGAGCGCTTACTGCACTGGCGGCACTCGTGCCGGTTGTTGGAACCGGCATTATCTGGGTGCCGCTTACACTTCTGGTCGCCATCAACGGCGCCTATGTGAAGGCTGGCCTCCTGGTACTCTGGTGTGTCATTTTCGTGGGGCTCGCCGATAACGCGATCCGTCCGCTTGCCATTGGCGCAAAGAGCAATATCCCCGTTCCGGCAATCGTACTCGGTGCCATCTGCGGAGTATTTGCGCTTGGGATTCTCGGCCTTATCCTGGGACCCGTTCTCTTCGCGATCATCAACACCGTCTGGCGCGACGCTACAGGTGCCGATCAGGCCATAGAGTATGAGCCGGACCACTAATGACTGAAGTCGCAGATATGTATAGAGCACGTTACTGGGGCGGTATGCGGACCACCTGGTTATGGTAGCGATAAAACGGTTCAAAGGTGACATCACAAGGATGTCGGGCCGCCTCTTCGGTTTCCTGTTGCAGGTGGCTCGCGGATTCATTCGCAACCAGGGGCTCTTGATGTCCGGCGCAATCGCCTATTACACCCTGTTGTCAATTGTGCCGCTGTCAATCATCGCCCTCATTGTATTGACCAATTTCATAGAAGAACAGCAGTTAATTCTCACCCTCTCAACGTATCTGGAAATGGTGATCCCGGGATATGCAGCAACATTGACGGAACAGGTGCGGTCATTCCTGGAACACCGAAAGGTAGTCGGTTTCGTTGGCTTTATCGGCATGTTGTTTTTCAGCTCCACAGCCTTTTCCATGCTTGAAAGCGCCATGTCGGTGATTTTTGTTCAGCGGGTCAGAGCTAAACGCAGGCACTTTCTGATCTCTGTAATTATTCCGTATCTGTTTATCTTTGCGATGGGACTGGGAATAGTGCTGGTGTCGTTTATTGTGGGCGCAATCGAAACGCTGGAAAGCAGTCAAGTGACAATGTGGGGCTGGAGCATGAACCCTGGAGTTGCAACATGGGTAGCGCTGTATATTTTGGGAATCGTCGGTGAAATACTGATGTTCACTTCCATCTATCTGGTGATGCCGGTGACACACATCAGGTTTCGTTACGCGCTCATAGGCGGGATAACCGCGGCGGTTCTATGGGAAATCACCCGCCGTGTGTTGGTCTGGTATTACGCAGTGGTATCTGTGGTAAATGTCATTTACGGTTCCATCACCATAACGGTAGTAGCCCTTATCAGCATTGAAGTTGTAGCAGTAATCCTACTGCTTGGTGCCCAAGTGATTGCAGAACTTGAACACTCATCCGACACAGTGGTCAAAAAGGGGCGATCCTTGTTTGAGTCCTGATGGTGCAATAGCACAGTATCAATGGCCAAACTATAACGTACTAACAACCACTTATATGTATGATCCTCTATCACCATACACAGATAATTGTGCTGAACCTCGCCATGGATCAATCTTTGCCGCTCTTGCATGCCTAACGTTACTGCTTTCATTCGCTGCGCCTCTGCATGCCGCTGAACCGGTAGAAATTGTCGTTACCGGCATTGAGGGTGATGCACTAAAAAATGTGCAGGAGACGCTCGTTCTCCCTGCCGGACTGGTACACGATGGAACGGTGAACCGACTCTGGCTCGAACGTTTCGCACAACAGGCAGATGCCAAAACCAGGAGCGCCCTGGAGCCATTCGGTTATTACAACGCCGTGGTCACGGTTACGCTGGAACCGGCCAAAGAGAGGTATCGCCTGCTGGTCAAGGTGCTGCCGGGAGAACCGGTGCGCCTGACCGAAGTAACGGTAACTCTGGCCGGACCCGGCACCAAGGAAGATCGGTTGCGCAGTCTGGTTGCAGCATTCCCTCTTCATAAGGGTGACGTGCTGCTGCATCAAAGGTACGAAGCAGCCAAAGCAGCGCTCGCATCGCGAGCCCAGGACTTAGGCTATCTGGATGCGAAATTTTTACGGCACGAAATCCACATCGCACGCTCCGCCACAACCGCCACCATCGAACTGGTCCTGGATACGGGTGAAAAGTATTATTTCGGCGCGACGCACATTCAGGGGGCACCTGACTATCCGGACAGTTTCCTGCGCCGTCATCTGACCTACAGGTCCGGCGAGCTCTTTTCCTATTCACTTCTCGGCGAAACACAGCGTAACTTCACCAATTCCGAGCGTTTCAAAGAAGTCATCATCACCCCGGAAAAAGAGGACGCCGAAGCATTCAGGGTGCCGATAAACGTGCAGCTGAAAGCCGGGCCGCGCATGAGCCTGCGCCCGGGCATAGGCTACGGCACGGACACCGGTGCACGGATTTACCGTCCGTTACCGCGATTTGAACATGTTTCACCTGGGGCATGAATTGTATTCCAATCTGTTTGTTGCCGAGCGACTCCAGGGTCTGGTGACCGGCTATATCATCCCCAGTCCAACGGATGTCAGAAGTTCCACGACGCTGCAGCTGAACCTGCAGCAGGAGGACACCACAACCTATTCCAGCCGGATACTGGCCCTGGAGCTGGATCGTAACCGGAGTTTCGGCACAGGCAAGCTGGGCACAGCCTATGTGAAGGCACAATATGAAGATTATTCCGTGGGTGACCAGAATTCCACCGCACGACTCCTGCTGCCGGGAGTGCGTTTTTCCGATGATCGTTACGACAACCCGATACGTCCCCGCCGCGGTTTTCGCTACGCTCTTGATCTGCACGGCACGCATCAACTGCTCGGTTCGGACACGGCGCTGGTCCAGATTCTGGCCGAGGGAAGTTATCTCCTGCCGCTCCCCTGGCGCCTTTCCCTGCATACGCGCGCAAAGGGCGGGACAACCCTGCTGAACGACCCCTTGCGCGACATTCCCCCTTCGCTCCGTTTCTTTACCGGCGGCGACCAGAGTGTGCGCGGCTATTCCTACAAATCCCTCGGCCCGCGCGATGCCTCCGGAAGGGTCGTAGGAGGCACACAACTTCTGACCTCCAGTGTTGAACTGGAACGTGCGCTCTTCAAGGACTGGGGAGTTTCCGTCTTTTACGATGCCGGCAACGCCTTTAATTCATTCTCCGCCTTCACCTTGTCCCAGGGAGCAGGGGTCGGCCTGCACTACTATACCTCGGTAGGCGCTTTGAACCTTTCCGTGGCACGGCCGCTCGGAGTGGAACAACCCGTCACTTCATATCCACTTCACCGTGGGGTTTGAACTATGAAACGCCTGACGAGACAGAATATCAGGGCGATCGTGGCAATTGCCCTGACAGCGGTGGCAGGGGCGGCACTTGCAGCCATCGTCTGGGGCGTCGCCACGACACAGGGTACCCGCTGGCTCCTAACGTCGGTTACCTCTCTGCTCCGCTCAAAAGATCGAGGGGAGAATCATCGACCATCTGCTCCTCACGGGAGTACGGATCACTCTGGCGCAGCAAAAAATGGAGTTTGGCACCATTGAGCTGCGCTGGAAGCCGCTCCTTCTGCTGACGGGTACCGTCGCTGTCCAGGAACTCACCATCAACGGGGTGCGGATTCAGGACGATGCCCCGCCCGACAACAAACCGCCGGTTCTGGCCTGGCCGAAGGTGTCCGGCAAGGCTCAACTGTTTGACGGAAGGATCGCGCGGTTGCGGGTGACTAACCTCAGCTATCGCCGCCTGCAGGAACAACCTCTGCTGGTTACGTACATCGGCGGCTCCGTCACCTGGCAAGACGGCATCCTCTCCATCACTGATCTCAAGGGAGTATCACCTTCCGGACAGATAAACGGCACCGTCTCGGCAGGCTTCAACCAGCCTTCCCTCACGGCAGACCTTGCGGTTGCCCTGACACACCCCATAGCGGAGATGAATCAGTTCTCACTGCAGGCGCGACAAAGCCACGGCACAGACCCTGAGCCGTTTGTCGGAACCATCACGATTGCCGGCTCCGCAGACAGACGAAAGCTGCTGGAGCTTAACGGCGATGTTGGAATGGCACAAAATGCCATCAATCTGCGTCGGTTTCGCCTGACCAGACCGGGCCGGAAAGGGGTGATAACTGCCGATGGATCGCTTGAATTCACAACTCTGGAATCGGTTCTGGCACTGCAGGTCAAGGTGGCCGGGCTCGATCTCGCTCCCGAACTGAACGTGCCGACCGACCTCTCCGGCACCCTGAGGTTCGCGGGAACCCTGGACAGTTACCGGGGCGACTTCACCCTTGCCAACAAGGCAAAAGGGTGGCAGGCGGCAACTGTTTCCGCGGCCTATCACGGCACGCGTGAAGGGGTGAAACTGGCCCCGTTGAACGGCAGACTCCTCGATGGATCACTGGCGGGAAACCTGGATATCGACTGGCGCAACGGATTTGCGGTGCAGGGGGCAATCAGCGGCGGAATCTCAACCCTGAAAGGCTCGATCCTGATTGGAAGGGGGTGGCGAATTTCAGAGCTACCGGAAAAATGGCCTCGTCCGGAAAAGCGCCTCTTAGCGGGAGCGTCAGCGCTGTCCTCATGGAAAGCCACCTGCACGGACAGGATCTGACCGGCGAGTTGCAGGCAGACTTTGCCGACAACAACCTCTCCCTTACCCGACTGGCGTTACAGGGTAAAGGCTTTGACCTGCAAGCCTCGGGGGAACTGAACCAGCGGCTGAACATGGCAGCACAGATCAGCGACTTTTCCCGGCTGGTTCCCGGATCTTCCGGGACACTCCAGATTCAGGGTTGGGTACGACGGCGTGACGGGCATCTCAGCGGTGCCGTCGTCGGCGCAGGAAACAAGCTTTCCTACGCCGGGACGCAGATATCATCCGCCAATCTGACTGCCCGGCTTGATGAAGGGACAGGCTACCCCTTGCATGTCACCGCAACTCTGCGGGATCTGGCCTATGGCGGCTATACAGCTGGATACCGTAACAGTTGCAGCGGACGGAACACTGCAGCGTCACACCGTGAACGCAACAGTGCGTTCAGCCGGCAGCGAAGCACGGCTGGCCCTGTCGGCAGGGTACAACGCCGCTGTCTGGAAGGGAGAGATCATCCCGTCTCGCAGGGAGTGACAACAACGGACCGTGGCACCTGACGGCTCCGGCCGCATTTACCGTCAGCGCCGGAACGTTCTCACTGTCCCCTCTGCTCCTCACAGCGGGAACATCGGAGCGTCTCGAAGTCGCCGCCGATCTGGCCCTGAATCCGTTGAGCGGCCGGGTACGGGCGCAATGGACCGGACTGAACCTTGCCAGAGCCAATCACTATCTGAAGGATGTACAGATTTCGGGAACCAGCCACGGCACGGCTCACATAGGCTTTCTGCCAGAGAAACAGCTTGCCCTGTCAGGAAGCACCACGTGCAGCGGGACTTTCACCGGACAGGGGCACAGCATAACCCTCCAGCAGGGCCGGGTGACCTTTGACGGCAACGAAAAGGGAATGCGGGTTGCTATAGATCTCGGCACGGCAGATGGCGGCAGATTAAAGGGAACCTTTTCTTCGCCCGCTCCGCTCCGCCTGATCATGCCTGAACAAGGGGAACTGACGGCGGAATTGAGCGGTATCGACCTGGCGCTGCTCAAACCCTGGCTTCCACATGACACCAGACGTTGAAGGACATATCAGCGGTCGGACAAACGGGATCATACTCCCCGGACAACGCTTCAAACTGGACGGCAATGCCGTACTTTCCGGAGGAGCATTACACCAGAAAAGGGCTGACGGAGAGCTGAACCTCACCTTTACGTCGGCAACGGCCTCATGGGGCATGGCGGGAGGAAGCGCTTACCGGCACCCTTTCCCTGACTATGGCCGAATACGGTCAGGCCCGGGCCAACTTCCAGCTGCCGGTTCCGGCACGTTTTCCGGTTGCCGTCAATCCGAAGGGGCCTCTCAGGGGATCACTGGCCGGGCAACTCCAGGAAAAGGGGATTATTACTGCCCTGTTCCCGGAATTGGTCCAGAAAAGCTTCGGAGAGATCGACGCCGATCTTGACGGTCGGCGGAACCTGGGACGCGCCGCAGGTCGGAGGAAAGCTGCAGCCTGGCAAAGGCCGGAGCGTATCTGCCCACCGCCGGCATTCACCTCAAGGATGTCCAGCTCGCGGCACACCTGGAAAAGAATCTCATCCTGATCGATTCCTTCAAGGCGCTCTCCGGCCCCGGCCATATCGAGGGAACGGCGCTCATCACCCTGGCCGGCTGGCGGTGAGCAGCTACCGAGGCACCATACGCGGTGAAAATTTTCAAACGGTCTTTTTCCCCGAACTCCAGATCCTGAGCACGCCGAAGCTCAGCTTTGAAGGAACTCCTCAAAAACTCACCCTGCGCGGTGAGCTGAAACTACCCGAACTGCGCATCGTCGGTGCGCCGTTCCGCGCGGTTATCGCGCCGAGCAGCGATGTCATTCGTGGAAGGAAGAGTCGTTCCGGCTGCGAAGAGTTCCCGCCTGGCTTTGGACGTCCAGGTCAGTGTACTGCTCGGCGAGCAGGTCTTCGTCAAGGTTGCGGGAATCGACGCCCAGTTGGGCGGGGCCATGGACCTGTCATTCAGCAGTCTCGACAGGATTACCAGCAGAGGCGAGATCAAGGTGGTCAAAGGGCGTTACCGGACCTACGGAGTGAACCTTGAAATCGTCCGCGGACGTCTTTTCTTCGCCGGCGGCGCCATTGATCGCCCGACCCTCGATTTTCTGGCTCTGCGCACCATTGGCGACGTTCGGGCCGGTGTGACGGTTGCAGGAACGTCTCCAGAAACCGGTCACCAAACTCTACTCCGAGCCCGCCATGCCGGACGTCGACATCCTGGCGTATATCGTCCTCGGCCATCCGCTCGGCAACAGCGGCGAACAGGCCAGTCTCGCTGACCCAGGCTGCCGGGGCACTGCTCACTTCCGGCCAGGCAGCGGTTCTGCAGGATCAGATAAAAAAGCGGCTCGGTTTGAGTACCCTGGAGATTCAGGGGGGTGTCGGGGGGACCACCGGTTACATGGGGTACAAGCCGCTCCAGGTGACCCCTCCCGGAGCCATACCGGCAGCGCAGCAGACCGGCATCACCGAGACAATGCTCACCGTGGGCAAGTATCTAACCCCGCAGCTCTATATCAGTTACGGCAAGTCGCTGTTTACCGGAAGCAACCTGTTGCTGCTACGGTACGATATATTCAAGCAGTGGCAGATCGAAACCCAGACCGGCAGCGAGAGCGGTGTTGATCTCTTCTACAAGCTGGAGTTCAAGTGATAGTCACTGTAAGGCACATGATATACCGGGAAACGTCTATATGCAGGGGGTTGTTTTGAAGAGGGTGGAGCGTTTCGGATGAACTAGCATAACTCCATCTGCCCGATGACCGCCGGCACCCGTTTGGGCGCCGTGATCCGCAGCTGCTTGTTGACGTTCATCCGCCCGAATACCACCTGTATATCGCCGACCGCTACGCCGAACTCTTCGGCCAGAAAACGCACCATATGGTCGGTCGCCTTCCCGGCGCGCGGCACCGCCGTGACACTGACGCAGAGCTGATGCCCCTTGACCTTGCCGATGGCGTCCCGCTTGGCATTGGGCGTGCCGAGAATGTTGAGCACCAGCGTGTCGCCTTCCCATGTACAAAACGGTCTTTTCGTCTTTTCCGGGACGCTCATAGTTTGATCGTCACGCTTTCTACCTTCTCTTCCATCGTCTGTTCCCTGTCAACACGTGTTCCCAGCTTGATCGTGGTGGTGATGCGCGGCGCTCCCATCGCGTGGACTTTCTTGTGGCAACGCTTGATGGCCGTGAATACCGCGTCCCAATCCCCCTCTATGTTGGTCCCGTACGAGTGCAGCGACGTTTTCAAGCCCGCTTCAGTAAGGATTTTTTCACATTCCGCGATATAGGTGGAGAGCGATACGCCAACACCGATCGGAACAACGCACAGATCGACAAGCACTTTCATGATTCATATCTCCTTTATTCGACCAGAGTCATTTTGTGTACGATTTTCTTTTCAAGCAGATCGTCAACCGCCCTGACGTAGGCCTTGTAATGATCACTGTTCAGATGTCTTTCCAGACAAGCGGCGCTCTCCCAGTTTTCATAGAAGATGAATTCGGCGGGATAATCATTGTCCTGGTGCAGTGTGTATTCGATGCAGCCGTCCTCTTTCCTGGTCGGCGCAACAAGTTTCTTTAGTTCGCTCTTGACGCTCTCCACGGACTCCTTCTTCGCTACGAGCTTTGCTACGATGGTTAATTGAGACATGGTCATCCTTTCCTTTCGTTTTCCGCGTAGTTCCCCACTTGTTTCCATCATATCCTGTTTGTGCGCAATTCCTTAAGGGAATAAAACGTACCCCGCCAGCGGATCCCCCCCTGCCAGAGGTTCAGCAGCATGGTGCGCAGCAGGATGAACACAAACAGGGCCGAGGTGACCGGATACCCCACGGCATACCAGGGGCGGGAATGGTGGAAGCGGGCGCAGTCGGCAAAGACCAGCATAATCAGGGCGACCGTCACGGCATAGAGCAGCCTGCGTGACACCATGAGTGAGGAAGATCGCCAGAAACGGCCAGATGCTGCACAACATATGGAAGAGCGTTCCCGCCAGTACCATCAGGATATTGTAGTCCGCCCCGGAGAAGGCGTTCTTCTCCAGCCCGGTCAGCACCTCGCCCAGCGAGGCGTACCACTCCACCGTCAGAAACTCCGGAGCATAGGCCACGTCCTGGCGCAACCCGGCCAGCTTGATGATCTTGCCCAGCTTGATATCGTCATCGGGACGCAGCCGAATGGTCTCGTGCCCACCCACCTGCCGGTAGGCTTCTGCACTCACCAGGTTGAAGGCGCCGATGCCGATATGGCAGCAGCTCGCGGGATCCTTGGCCTTCCAGGGGCGCGAAAAGAGCAAAAAGAAGATGATGAACGAGGCCCCGAACATCCCCAGGAAGGTAGTCGGCATGCTCATCGAAGGGGTGGCGGCCAGATGGTCGAGCCGGTTCTGCTCCAGAAACGCCACGGCGCGGGTAACCACCGTCGGCTCCATGACGATATCGGCGTCGGTGAACAGCAGCAGCTCTCCGGTGGCCCGGCGGCTGCCGACCCACAGGGCGTGATTCTTCCCCAGCCACCCCCGCGGCAGGTCATCCACATGGATCACTTTCAGGCGGCTGTGACCGTCCGCCATATCATCAAGTATATCGCCGGTAGCATCCTCGGAGCGGTCATCCACCACGATCAGCTCAAAATCGGGATAGTCAAGCGCCAGCAGCGACTGCAGCGCCTCACGGATATTGCGCTGTTCGTTGCGGGCCGCCACGATGATGGAAACGCGCGGCAGTCCGGGAACCGGATCGGGGGACATGTCGCGCAAGGCGCGCACGGAACGGTTGCCCCGGAACAGGTCGAAGGCGGCTAACGATGTGAGAATGAGTGTCGCAACGGCGACCCAGAAGAGGATATTCATAGAGGTAATTCTACCTGAAAATGGCGGCATGCCAAGTGGATTATCTGTTAAATACTATTCCGGGTGGATTGAAGCTGTGCGGGACACGACGACGACTGCCACGATAAGTATGGAGATCTGCAGTAAAGGCTCGCGTGTACGCAGCGAAAGGGAGCGGGAAAATGGGAACATTCTCAGTCGGGTCGCAATCCGGCCTCTTTCTGGCCGGCGGCGGTATCGCACGCATTCTGGTAGTACGGTAAGATCATGGTAAACGACTTGGTCGTGACGTCAAGCTCCTTGACTATCGCCGCCGAATATCTTCGGGCATATGAGCTGATGTCGGCGCTGGTGGAAGCCTCCTGAAAGATCGGATGTACCTCTTTTACAAACCTGAGGGTCTTCGCAATATCTACAATCTTTTCGCAAGGCGGCCTGCGCATTCTCTGATGATTGATAATCTGCTGAAGTTTCTCACCCTGTTCTACAGTTAATCTGGTCGCGAAATAGATTTTGTCTTCGTCCGTAACTCGTTTCATGTTTAACGGCTCAATAGCTGAGGCACTAACGGATTGAGAGACGACAAAGGCGGCGACCGCGACTGAAAGTACTTTCATTTTTGCTGACACACCCTCTCCACTTTACATAAGGCCCTCTGTGGCCCCCATGCATCACATCGATCGTTCAGGTATTCCGTGGCTGCAACGTAGCAAAACCCGGATCGTTTTTCAACGTTTTGTGATGCTCCTCTGCCATGAAGCAGACTTATGAACGAAGACCGTTCCGGCGGTGCCAGACGGATCACATCAGAACCAGCAGCACCCCGCCCGCCAGCACGGTCAGATTGCTGACTGCCGAAACGCCGTGAAGCTTCGAAAATTCCTTCCGCAGCGGGTCTTCCTTGCCGGTTGTCTCAAACGAGCCGATCTGCCGCTTCAGTTCTGCCGCGCGCGGCTCCACGTAAAACGCCTGGAACAGCGTGAGCGCCAGCATGAGAGCCAACACAGCCACCGGCAGGGTGAGGACAAATCCGCGACCGGCCAGACGGCACACCAGCGCGATCACGCCGCAGACAAGACTCCAGCGGAAATAACCGGGGAACAGGTTCCCCACGATACGGCCCGCAACATCGCGGTTCTCGGTCTTGAAGAGGATCGGCGTCAGCATCAGCGTGAATATGGCGTTGCCACCGGCCCAGAGACTGACCGCCAACCGGTAGAGCATGTCGATGTACTGCATGGTGCCTCCTTGCTCGTTTCAGGTGTATTGTTTCAGCGTCAGTTACAGTACCACAAAACACTACCCGCTGCCCCCTAAACTTCAGTAGACCCCCGATTTGCAGTATTCATCGGGGCCGGTGAATCGACAAAAATAGGACTTGCCAAAAGCAAAACATCGGTAATAATTAGTATATAAGAGCATATTAGTCCGTTTCCATCCGGACTCCGAATGGAGAGCGGTTATCGACATCAGTACGGAGGACGATCATGGCTGCCCATGAAAGATTACTTCAGCATATTGTTGCGCTAAAAGAAGGTGAAAGGGTCTTCGAGAACGCCTTTCAGTCCGTGGCCAGGATGATTCTTGGAGCGGGGTTCGAAAAGGTGGTGGTGAACGGCAGAACCACCTACGATTTCAAGTTGTTCCGCAGCGGCAAAAAACATACCATCGGCATGTACGACGAGATCAACAGCTTCGTCTCCTATGTGAAGGATGCCGCCGAAGGAGGCTCCAGCAAGGAGATGGCCTTTGTCCTGGTCGGTGAACCGGGCAACGGCAAGACCTTTTTCGTCGAGTTCCTCTGCAGCCAGTACCGCGCCTTCCTGTCGGAAGCGAAGAACCGCCGCTATACCTTCCGCTTTAACGGCCTCGCCCAACTGGGACATTACGGCAAGATCAACATCATCGATTCCCAGACCTATGAAGACCCGATGATCCTGGCGATGAACCTGTTCGACGCGCCGGAGGACAATCGCCGCTTCCTGGCCGAACAGGGCGGGCTGGACGATGCCGCCATCGATCTCCTCTACGAAAACTACCGCCCACTGGGCGCCTGCAGCGGCTATATCTGGAACGATATCCGCGACTTCTGCGACGGCAACCTGGAGCGGATGCTCGACTTTATCGAGATCATTCCGGTGCCGATGAGCGAGAGCCTGGGCACCGTGACCGGCAAGTATCCGGCCAAGGACAAGATCACCTCATCGTCGGTCGACCTGCTCGGCGAGGAGTCGATCCAGCGGCTGCTGCATATCTCCGACACCAACAACCCCTACCGTTTCGACCTGCGGCGCGGCGCGCTGGCCCGGGTCGCCGGCGGCGGCATCCATTTCTCCGACGAAATTTTCAAGAACAAGAAGGACCTGGTGCAGGTCTATCTGGGGGTCATCCAGAACCGGGCCATCGAGATCGACGGCTACAAGTGGCCGATCGACTCCCTGATCATCGCCACCAGCAACAACTCCGAGTTCAACCGTTTCCTGGCCGAGAAGGAGGAGGCGCCGATCGTCGACCGCTGCCGCATCTGCTACGTCTCCCACAACACCAATTACCGGCTCCAGGAGGGGCTCACCGCCTACGCCATCGGCAGCGAGGCCAAGACCACCCTGACCAAGGAGGCGCTGCATCAGGACCCGAACCTGAACTACGCCGCTTCCGTGGGGGTCGTGCTGACCCGGCTTCCCCGATCGGAAAAGCTCACCCCGATCGAGACCATGAAGCTGGCCGCCGGGGAGGTGGCCGGCGAGAAGAGCATCAAGGCGCTGGCCGAGGTGATCGACACCCTCGGGCAGGACCCGGACATCACCAAGCGATTCGGCCAGAAGGGGCTGGGACATCGCAGCCTCGGCCGCTCCATCCAGCTCCAGGTGGAGAATTCCGAGACCAACGAGGGGCGCTGCATGTTCGCCTACGACGTCTTCAAGACCCTCGAGCGGGTCGTGCTCGACTACGTGGTCGATACCAATGACCGGGCCAAGTACCTGGAGGATCTGAAGATCGCCAAGGGGCTCTACCGCGAGCGGATCATGACCGAGATGTTCAACGCCTACATGGATGAGCCGTACGCCATCCGCAAGGACGTGATGAACTACGTGAACATGATCATCGGCATCGATGCCGAGAACCTGGGGCCGGACCGGATGTGGAAGTACAAGGATCCCCAGACCGGCGAACTGCGGGCACTGAAGATCGACGAGCGCTACGTGAAGAGCGTGGAGGAGCGGATCGGCCTGAAGACCGAGGAACAGCGGGATTCGTTCCGCACCTCCATCCGCAAGATCTACGGCCAGAAGATCTCGATGGATCCCAACTATGACTTCATGGACAACCTGGAACTGGTCAAGGCGGTCACCGACGTGCGCCTGAAGTCCGATATCGCCGGCGCCGGCAGCCTGATCGGCGCACTGGCCAACCGGACCAACGAGGAGAACCAGAAGCTCTACGACCGGATGATCACGACCATGCTGAACAAGCTGGGTTACTGCCGGACCTGCGCACAGAAGACGATCGAGTATTTCTGCACGCAGGAGGATGAGAACTAAGAGCTGAATCAGGGTCGGGCCTGAAGGTTATATGCGAAACGACCTGCTAACATACCTGGAAGAACTGAAAGCGCGCGGCCTTTCCCCCGAACGGGAGGCACGGCTGCGGGCCGAGCTGGCGACAGCTGAGGACGGTCACGCGCTGCCGCCGCACGACGTGCCGCCGGACGGCGAGCTTGCCCGGATTCGGCCGCAGCATCTATGCCGATGGCGACCTGCTGGTGCTGCGGCAGGCGGTGAGCCACTCAGTACAGCGCCGCCGCGACTGGCGAAATCCCTGGATGAACTGCTGGAGCGCGACCGCCAGCGGGAAGAGGACGGTTTTCCCCGCAAGATCCAGGTGGGCAAGCTGGTAAAGCCGGGGCGGGGCGCGCAAGGGAAAGGTGGTGGTTGTGCCGACCACGGTGGAGGAAAAATTCTTTCACGATCCGACGATCCGCCCGCCGGGCGAAGGGGGCGCGTCGGGCGGCACCGGTGACGGCGAGGAGGGTGAGGTCATCGGCGAACAGCCGGTCCGCGAAGAGGGTGAGCGAGCCCGGAACCGGTCCCGGTCAGGGTGAGGGGCGAAAACCATGAGATGGAATCGTCCGCCTATGATCTGGGCAAGATCGCTGACCGAAAAATTTCAGCTGCCGAACCTGAAGGACAAGGGGAAGAAGCGCTCCTTCACCCGCTACACCTACGATCTGACCGACAAGAATCGCGGCTTCGGCCAGGTGCTGGACAAGAAGGCGACCCTGCGCAAGATCGTGGAAACGAACATCGCCCTCGGAAACCTCCCGGACGTGGCGGACATCGACCCGACCCGCTTTCTGATCGCGCCGCACGACAAGGTCTACCGCATGCTCTCGCAGGAAAAGGATTATGAGCCGCAGGCGATGCTCTTCTTCCTGCGCGACTATTCCGGCTCCATGGCCGGCAAGGTGACCGATCTGATCGTGTACCCAGCATGTGCTGATCTACAGCTGGCTGCTCTATCAGTACGGCGGGCAGGTGGAAACCCGCTTCATCCTGCACGACACCGAGGCCAAGGAGGTGCCGGATTTCTACACCTATTACAACTCCCGGGTTGCGGGCGGGACGCAGGTTTCCAGCGCCTATCAGCTGGTCAACGAGATCGTGGCCAAGGAGAACCTGGCTAACGGACTACAACATCTATGTTTTTCACGGCACCGACGGTGATGATTGGGACGAAGGCGGCGACAAGGCGATCCCGGAGCTGGAAAAGATGCTCACCTATGCCAGCCGGGTCGGGATAACCATCGCCGAACATGCGCAGGGCGGAATCGACCGACGGTGGCCCGTTATCTGAACGGCTCCGGGCTTTTGCGGAACAAACCGGAACTGATCAGGCTGGACGTCATGCAGGAAGATGCGGACGAACCGCGGCTGATCGAGGGGATCAAGAAACTGATTTCGTGACCGGTTCGAAACATGGTTCCTCCCTGCGAGGGGAGGGAAGAGGCCATATATGGAACTGATCAATCAACATACCAAACGGATCATGGAAGGGTGCAAGGAGCGCGCCCGCGCCGCCGGCCTTTCCTTCACCGACGAGAGCCTGGAGTACATCGTCACCAACCGCGATCTGCTGGAGCTTTCCCCCAAGGTGATGATCCCGACGCTCTACGACTACTGGGTCCACGACGTCGAGGTGCTGCGGGAGAAGGGGAAGTACGAACTCTATCCCCACAACCCCTACGAGACGGTCATCAACACCCGGCCGCCGATCTCCTTTTACAACGACAACAACCCGGACTGGCTGAATGTGATGATCTTCTATCACGTGCTGGCCCACATCGATTTTTTCCAGAACAACCTCTATTTCCGCCATACCTGGGACTACGATTTCACCGGCCAGGCCTCTCCGACAAGCGGGTGATCGCCAAGCTGCGCGCCGAGAAGGGGCGCTGGGTCGATTACGTGATCGAATTTGCCCGCGGGATCGACAACCTGGTCGATTTCCACGGCGATCTGGCGGACCTCTTCACCCCCCCCGAAGCGGAGTGCTCGTCCCGCCTCAACTACTATTTCGACGTCTTTCTCCAGTCGGAGAAAAAGGTTTCGGTCAGCGACTACATCAAGGAGGTCAACCGCTACAATGAATGCCTGAAAGAATTTGGCGAGCAGGGCGAGAAGAACTTTTTTCAGCGAGGCGGAGCAGCGCTACCCGGAACTGGAAGCACATTTTGCCCAGGTCCGGAGAGTCGCAGCCGGTCAGAACAGCGCGATCTGCTCCGCTTTCTGCTGGATAATTCGGAGTTTCTGGCCAGGGACGAGAACATCTGGATGCGGTCGATCCTGGAGATCGTCCGCAAGACCTCCCTCTTCTTTCAGCCCCAGATCCGGACCAAGATCATGAACGAGGGGTGGGCCAGCTACTGGCACGAGAATCTCTTCCTGCAGGATGACCGCATCAAGGGGCATGAGGTGGACTTTGCCCGGGTCCATGCCGGCGTCACCTCCATGCCGCGGGTCGGGATGAACCCGTATGCACTCGGGATGCGGCTCTTCACCCATATTGAAGAGCAGGCCGACAAGGGGCGCCTCTCCTTCGCATTCCAGCGGCTTGCTGGATGCCGACGCGCGCAAGAAGTTCGATACCGGCGCCGCAACGGGGCGTGATTTCATCTTTACGGTGCGGGAAAATCTGTGCGATTACCTCTTCCTGAAAACCTATCTGGATCAGGATTTCATCGACCGGCACAAGCTGTTCGTCGCCGGCAAACGGCTCGACCAGCAGCGCATGGTCTGGCAGTACTACGTCAAGAGCCGCAAGGCGGACGATTATCAGCAGATGATGCTGGATTCCCTCTATCACCCCCCGGTCATCACCGTCGACCAGACCAAGGGGATCGAAGGCTCACTCTACCTGGCGCACACCTTCGAGGGGAAACAGCTGGTACGGGAGTATATCGCCAACACGTTGATGGGAATCGAATACCTGTGGGGCAGCCCGGTCTATCTGGAAACCAGCGAGGCAGAGGTGGTGGCACCGGCCGACATATTCGGCACGACAGGAGGAGACCCGGGAGGAGGAGATCACCTGGCAGCGGGTGCTCTACTCGATGAACGAGAAGGTACTGTCCAGAAAGAAACTGTAGTGAGTTGCAAACATATTCTGCACTTCGGCAGAATATGATTGCTAACGACTATCCTGTTTATCAGGGTAGGAACAGGTGACATATGTCGAATATCGATAAGGCCATAAAGCACCTCAATCGTAAGATCAGCGAACGGGAGCATAGCCAGACCATCTCCTTCGATGAGTTTCTGAAGATTCTGACCGATACGGCCGGACGTCGGTTGTGCGCAACGTTTTCCAGACCTTTCACGACATGATCCACACCTACGTCGGCGTGGGGCGCGACGAGTACCCCGACGATCCGGAATCGATCAATTACGTGAATTACGATTGCCGCAACCTCTTTGTCAAAGATACCGACCGCCCCTTCTTCGCCGACCGTCTCTTTGCCAACCGCCTCATTAACCATGTCGATGCGATGAAGGGGAGCGCGCGGCAGAACAAGATCTATATCTTCGAGGGGCCCCCCGGTTCCGGCAAGAGTACCTTTCTCAACAACCTGCTGCTCAAATTCGAGGAATATGCCAACAGCGAGGCGGGAACACGCTACGAGGTGGTCTGGAGGCTTGACCGGCGGGTATTGGCGCAGATCAACGAAACCCAGCTGTCGTCATTCATCGACCAGCTCTCGACACCTGCTCGACGAATACGAACTGGGGCAGACCGAACTGGCCGAGATGAAGAACGCCCTGCAACAGGATGCGGCGATTTCGTGGAGATAACCTGTCCATCCCACGACAACCCGCTGTTGCTGATTCCGAAGCGGGACCGGCGCACCTTTTTCGACGACCTCTTCAAGAACGATGAGTTCAAGTGGAAGCTCTTCACCGACAAGGAGTACGAGTGGGTCTTCCGTGAAACCCCCTGCACCATCTGCAGCTCCATCTTCGACGCCCTGATCCAGCGTCTGCCCACATCCATGGATATCTACCAGCATGATCCATGCCCGTCCCTACCGCTTCAACCGCCGCCTGGGAGAGGGGATCACCGTCTTCAATCCGGGCGACAAGCCGATGAAGCAGAACGTCATGACCAACGAGCAGTTGCAGCGCAAGATCGATATCCTGCTGGGTGACAGCAACGCGGTCAAGTACCTCTATTCCAGTTTTGCCAAGACCAACAACGGCATCTACGCCCTGATGGACGTGAAGTCCCACAACGCCGAGCGGCTGCTGGAACTGCACAACATCATCAGCGAGGGGATTCACAAGGTCGAGGATCTGGAGGAGAACGTCAAATCGCTCTTCATCGCCCTGATGAACCCGGAGGATGAGAAGACCATCGAGGGGTTCCAGTCCTTTACCGACCGGATCGAGTTCATCAATATCCCGTATGTCATGGACCTGAACACCGAGGTGGAGATCTACCGCAACATCTTCGGCAAGCATATCGACGAAAGTTTCATCCCCCGCGTGCTGCATAACTTTGCCCGGACGATCATCTCCACCCGAATGAATACCACGTCCGACGCGCTGCTGGAATGGATCGGCGATCCGGATAAATATGGGCAGTACTGCGACGAAAACCTGCAGATCCTCAAGATGGAGATCTATACCGGCCATATCCCCGCCTGGCTTACGGAGGAGGATCGCAAGCGCCTCACCGCCAAACGGCGCCGCCGGATCATCGACGAATCGGAGAAGGAGGGGGTTACCGGTTTTTCCGGCCGTGATTCGATCAAGATCTTCAGCGACTTCTATGCAGCCTATGCCCGCAAGGACAAGCTGATCTCCATGTCCAACCTCAACACCTTTTTCACCAAGTGGCGCACGGATCTCAAGGAGATGTTGCCGGAAGGATTCCTCGATTCACTGCTGCGAAACTACAACTATTCGGTACTGCAGGAGGTCAAGGAGTCGCTCTACTACTACAACGAGGAACAGATTGCCCGGGATCTGCTCAATTATATGTTTGCGGTCAACTTTGAACCGGGTTCGGTGGCGGTCTGCCGCTTTACCAACGAAAAACTGGAGATCAGCGAAGAGTTTCTGAGCGCCATCGAAGGGAGGCTTCTCGGCGCTGGCGATCGACGACGAGCGCGCGTCTCGGATTCCGCCGCGAGACCCAGAAGGAGTACGCGTCCCGGACCCTGACCCAGGAGATTCTTGCGGAAGGGAAAGATCCCAAGGAAACGGGTCTCTACCAATCGCTCCATGAACGCTATGTCCATAATCTGAAGGAAAAGGTACTGGAGCCGTTTCTCGATAACGCAAACTTCCGCCGTGCGATCAAGGATTACGACACCGAGGCCTTCAAGACCTACGACAAGCGGATTCGCGACGATGTCTCGTTCCTCATCAACAACCTCTGCGCGACCAAGTACCACTACACCAAGCAGAGCGCAAAGGAGGTCTGCGTCTACGTGATCGACAACGACCTGGCCCGCAGGTTCCGGTCGTAAGAAGTTCCGCCCGCCCCGGGAGCAGCGTCACTCTCCCCGCTCTTCCGGCAGCGGGGGTTGTTCGGCGGCGGTTTCCATCCCCTCGGCAACTTCAGTAATAATTCCCATCTTGATATAAATCGGGCGAATGCTCTCCCTGATCTGAGGGAGATGCCGGGCAAACAGGATTACCCCGACAAGGCAGGACGCCGCCCCGAGCAGCAGCGTGTCACGGGGACCGATAATGCCTGCCATCGTTCCGGCGCCGAAACTCCCGAATGGCGCCATCCCCATGAAAGCCATGGTGAAAAAGCTCATCACCCTCCCCCGCTTGTCTTCCTCAAGAATAGTCTGGAGGATCGTATTGCAGGACGCAACCAGCGTCATGGCGCCGAATCCGGCCACAACCAGAGAGAGCAGCGAAAGCATGATATCGTTAGATACGGCAAAGAATGCAATTCCAACGGCAAATAAAACTGCAGAAATCACGATCAGTCGGCCAAGGCCGAGCACGCTTTTGCGGGACGCAAGATAGACGGTGCCGCAGAGCGCTCCGCATCCCGCCGCCGTCATCAGAAAGCCGAAGGTATGCGCGCCGCCGTGGAGAACTTCCTTGGCAAAGACCGGCACCAGCACCGTGTACGGCATGCCGGCCAGGCTGACCATGGCGACCAGCAGCAGGATGCTCCTGATCGGTCCGAATCCGAAGGAGTAGGAGAACCCCTCACGAAGCTCATGCAGGAGATGACTCCGGGTGGGCCGATGAACGGTCGGCTCAAGACGCATGGCGACCAGAGCCAGCAACACCGCCAGATAGCTGATGCTGTTCAGGATAAAGCAGACCCCCTCCCCTACCGATGCGACCAGGAGTCCGGCAATGGTAGGGCCGACAAGGCGGGCACCGTTCACCATGGACGAATTGAGGGCTATCGCGTTCCCGAGGTCCTCCCGGCGGTCAACCATCTCGACCACGAACGCCTGCCGAACCGGGATATCAAACGCATTGACGACGCCGAGGAGCAGACTCAGCACGACGATGTGCCAAACCTGGACGACACCGGAGAGAACGGCGGCGGCGAGGAGAGCCGCCTGGAGCATGGCAAGCGCCTGCGTCACGAGCAGCAGACGCCGGCGATTCCAGCGGTCGGCGAGAACTCCGGCAAGCGGAGAGAACAGAAAGGTGGGGATTTGACTTGTGAAGCCGACCACTCCGAGCAGAAAGGCGGAATTGGTCATGCGATAGACGAGCCAGCTCATGGCAACCTGCTGCATCCATGTGCCGACCAGCGATACGCTTTGGCCGACAACGAACAGCCGGTAATTCCTGGAGCGGAGCGCCCTGAGCAGGGTGCGCATTCCGGAGTTTTTGACAGGTGAGATTATCGGCATATATAACTGGCACACCTCTTCGTTATTCATGTTTTTGTAGACCGAAGCCGTCAATTTTGCAATGACTCAATTGTTAGACACATCGATCCAACGCGAAGAATTCTCCGACGAAGGAATCGAATATCGTCTGTGCGGATTTTTCGGGTTTTAACGAATTATCAAAGTGAAGAGGCGAAGAAGACAAAAGAATCGTTGTTGAAACAAGAGAGCCTGCCATCTATCGGATGGGCAGGCTCTCTTTATAAACAGCCGAACAGTTGCACTGTCGCGGGCTACTCCCCTACCCTCAGATACATTCACGAGCACCTGCTTGCACAGGAATGGCAGGCCTTTCAGATCTAATTGGCAGATCCGGATTAGTTGTTGCGCCCCCCGCCATGACCTTCATCTTTATTCTGCCCTTCTCCGTGGCCACGATTGGGTTCCTGCGGTTCTCTCCTCTCCTGGGGTCTTTGTCCCTGACCTTGCGGCTGCGGTGCCTGCTGCTGCCGCTGTTGAACTGCCGGTTGCTGCCTCTGCTCTTGGATTGCCGGACCTCGCTGCGGCGGTTGCGCGCGTGGGGCAACCGGAGCGCCCTGCTGGTGCGGCATCGAACGCTGGAGATCCTGCTGCCTTGGATTTCTCACCGGAGGCTCTTGCTGTCTTCCCCGCTGAGCAGGCGCGGGCGCTTTTTGTTTCACCTGCTGTTGTATGTGCTGGCGGACCGCCTTGTCACGCGGCTGATAACGGTAACTCTTGCTTCGTAGCACCTGCTGCTGCTCTACCCGGGGATACCTGTCTCCCGAATACTGGCGCTGGTAGACAGGCAGCGGCGCGCGCGCTGGAACTGAACTGTGCTTCCACTTGTCCCATCCTCTGCGGCGCTCTTCCCACCCATGTCCCCAGTGCTGACCCCATCGGGGCGGTGCATTCGACTGCCACCCGCGGAAATACGGTGGAGGCTGCCGGTAGTATCTTACCGGGATGCGCAGGATGTACAACGGTACAACCGCGGGTTCCACTAACCCCCAGGGGCCGTTGTACCAGGAGCTCGCGTACCAGTTATCGTCCTGGTAAACCCAGTACATGCCATCGTAAAAGAAATAATTACCATTCACTTGCGGAGCGTAGTAGACAGGGTAGCCCGGCACCGGGACGAGTTCCGGGTACACCGGCAGGTTGATGCCGATGCTCAAGTTGGGTAACCCGATACCGATGCTTACCTGTGCTAAAGCAAAAGTCCCCGAGCACAACAGCATCAACAGCACCATCACTCCAGAGCGTATGTTCTTCATATTGTCCTCCTGCGGTGTAACATCATTTTTGTGAAGTGGAGTGAACCCGATTCCCGGTTGCAGCGTCAAAATCGAATTCACAGTTCGTGTCCGAAATCCTAATGATCATGCCGGCCATGACCCTCTTCGCGACCACGGTCCTCGTGATGTTTCTTTTCCTTTTTATAGTGCCTGCCGGGCTTTCTTTTTTCCATATACACCCGGCGATCTCTTTCCACATAGTAGGGACGCCCTCTGTCGCTCTGGACGTATGCCCCCGATGGTGCCGGCTGGTAGTCACTGATGCGGACATTCACATTGGGAGCACCTACTTCTGCCGAAAAAGCGGCCTTGGCTTCATTGAGACCGAAAGTGATGGAAGCTGCTGTCAATAATACCACAGAAAAAATAGATTTTATGCGCATGATGACTCCTTATTCAACTGGCCGCTATTTTTTAAAGCTATCCAGCCCTTTTTCACAACGCTCAGTTCCGGGAGTGTGGCACCGAGATGGAACGGGATGTGAACCTGCGATCTAAAGAGACAGTTAGTTGAAGAAATACCGGATGCCGATAGTAGTGGAAAAGCTCGACGGGTCGAAATTGCCTACGTGGTCACCACTCTGGCGGTCGGTTATTCTTGCATCAGGAGCGACGACCAGCTTTGCCTCTGCGGTCAGTGCCAGATTTTTTTGGAGGAAGAAATCGACGCCTCCGCTTATGTGGCCCCCAACCGTCGTGTCAACGTCACTTTTTGCCCCACCATTAAAATCATAGTCAGTGACAAGAATATCCAGTCCGGCCCCGACATACGGGACCACCTGCCGCTGTTGAAGCGCGAAGCGGTACTGCCCACCGAATGAAATATCGGTAACGCCAAAATCGCCGGTGTCGGAGCCGAAGCTGGTCCGGGTTACATCAAATTCAACGGCGATATGATCATCGATACCGTAGAGTAAACCGCCACCTCCGACAAAGCCGGCATCGGTCCTGTTGTCAAAGTTTTCCGCGGTGTTGTTGGCCGGGCTTAGGAAACCGACTTTGCCGGTAACGCCGAGTTTTCCATTGATGCTGTCAGCCATGGCCGTACCTCCGGTCATAGAAACGGTTGTTGCCAGGCATGCTAATACGATAATTTTTTTCATTGTAGATCCCCCTGTCAGATTGATTAACTTAGATGTATTCCAGTCGGCAGCTACGCACCCGCACAGACGCCTGTGCGGGTACATCCGTGCCTCTTTGTTGGTTAACTTTCATGTCAGTATAGCTTTAATCCTCAACAACCTCAATAAGCACTCTCATGTTGGCGAGAGCTGCATCTGAGTATCTGTCCGAAGGATGGGCTTCATATTTCGCGGGATGCTTCTCACCTAATCCGATTGTAGTGAGCCTGTTCCCATCAATACCGCCGGTTTTTACGAAATATTCCTTGACCGCGACGGCTCTTCTTTCGCTCAGTTTCTGGTTATACCCTTCTGTGCCGGAAGCGGAGGTATACCCTGAAATGCGGAGTTTCATCTTAGGGTCGTTTTTCAGAACCGTAACGTTATGGTTCAAAATTGTTTTGCCGTTTTCGCTAATCTCCACGCTGTTGTAGTTGAAATGCGAATCCTCGAGCGCGGCCAGCACCCCCACACTCTTTGGCTCCGCATATGCCGAAAAAGTCCACATATAATCGTGTGCCATGGCATTGCCTGCCAGATCCTTGGCCCCGGTAGTAATAGTCGCTGTATAGCCGGTGCCTTTTTCTAAAGTGCTCGTCGGAGTAAACGTTGCAGTTGAGGCAGTGGATGTCACCATGCCTGAAACAGGCGTGTCACCTTGCTTTAAGGTAACTGTTGCTGGGGTCAGAGTTTCCTGATCCATATCCTCACTGAAGGCAACATTGACTACCTGGTTGGCATGCACAGCTGTGCCGCCCTTGACAGGGGAAGTGAAGGTCACAGTCGGTGCGGCAACATCTGCGACCTCTGGGGTGTCTGCTATGGCTGCGACCTTTGAGGTATCTGCTACGGCCGCGACCACCTTCCTTACCCCGCCGAACTGAAATGTCAGGCCGACCGAGTATTCCAGATTGTTGCTGCCGGTGTCGTGGACAAGCAGTACGTGTCGCACGTCACCACGCAGCGCTACGTCCGGGGCGACGAAGTACTTGACTCCGACACCATAATCGACCAGTCCGGCGTAGTGACTCTTGGCGCTGGGAGTATTTGGTATGTTGAAGTTGGTGCCGCCGCCACCAAGTGCAACGAACGGTACGAGGTTATTTTCAGGCATAAAATGATATATAAAATCTACCCCGTATCGGTATAAATCAGCTTCCCTCGATCCGTATTGTTGCTTTGTCTCGGTAAGGCTGTAACCGAACATGGCCTCTGCCCCTAAATGTTGGGTGAAATTGTAGCCGGCGCGCAGACCAAAAACCGGACGGTTCTGCTCGCGCTGGTCATGGTCCAACAGATACCCACCAACAAATGGGGAGAGGGTGGTCGCACCTTCCCGGTTCTCGGCATATCCCGGGGTCGCGAGGGTAACAATCAATAACCCCGGCAACAAACCTTTCAATATCTTTTTCAATGTACTGCCTCCTTTTAACTGATTTCATTTCAAGAGTTACAAACGATCACATTCATCATCGCGACAATACGCGAGGGTTTTAATTTTTTAGGGCATCAGCTGGATCTTCCCGTATTTAATTCAGTACGGAAAGATCCAGCACGTCCAGCTTTAAACCCGAAGAGTGCTTCCTTACGGGGCGGTAATGGCAGTTGCGTTTAATGTCACCTGGGTCTGTGCCAACGCCCGACCGTGCATTACGGTGCCGGTATTCATTGAAATCAGCGTTTGACTCAATATAATTCCCTTGAAGTCAGCAGCAGTTCCAAGAGTTGTTTGACCGGCAACCTGCCAGAAGATGTTCTTGGCCTGTGCGCCGCCGGCCAGAGTAATAATGGCACTGTTGCTCACGGTCAGGTCTTGTGCGATCTGGAAGATCCAGACGTCATTGGCTCCGCCCGAAAGAGTAACGCCACCACCTGAAATTAATACTCCTGTGCCCCATTTGTAGAGTCCTGGGACGAGTGTCTGCCCGGTAATATCACCGGCGTACAGTTCGGTATAATCAGGTGATGTTCTTCCGGCGGCGTCGGTGAATGCCGTTTCCATGTCACTAACAGCCGTGGTCATGACAGCAGGAGTAGGCGGTGCAAAATCGGATGCGTATACTTTTCCGGACACTATAGACGATGTTGAAAATGTATTGGTTGAATCCGCGATCAGTCCAAATCCCGTTATGTAGCTCGCAGCAGAAGGGCTGAGTCCTATATCGCCGACAACTGCAGTGGTTCCAGTGGTTGAGACTCCTGATTTTGCCAGAATCACGAAATTGCCGGCGGTACCAAGGTTTACCGCCGCAGGACCTTTAGCGGAAGAGGCGGAGGCCACGGTCACCGTGACGGTATATGTTGCGGTTGTGCTGTCGGCAGCTGTTACCGTGTAGACAACCGGACTTGTGAAGTTGTTCTGCGTTGTGCCGCTCGTCTGCGCCGCAGACGACTACCTTTACGCCCGTTCCAGTGGTCGTGAATGTCGCAATCAGGTTCGTTACGTTTGTCCCATTCGGCATGGTTACCGCGATCGCCTTTGTTGCTTCATTGATGGTTCCTGCAACCCCGTTGAACGAATAGGCGGTAATGGCCTTGGCGGAGTTCAGGGCCGCAGCTACGGTCGTGGTTACTGTATATGTCGCCGTTGTGCCGTCGGCAGCGGTTACCGTGTATGCCACCGGACTTGTGAAATTGTTAGCCGTTGTCCCGCTCACCTGGGCCGCCGCTCCTACATGTACGCTTGCCCCGGTAGTTGTGAATGTCGCAACCAGTGCCGTCACATCTGTGCCGAACGGCATGGTTACCACGATGGTCTTTGCCGTTTCATTTATGGTTCCTGTAACCCCGGCAAGTGAATAAGCGGTGATTTCCTTGGCAGAGATCGAGGCCACGGTTACGGTTACGGTATATGTCGCCGTTGTACTGTCGGCAGCGGTTACCGTGTATGCAACCGGACTTGTGAAGTTATTAGCCGTTGTTCCGCTCACCTGGACCGCTGTCTCCGACCGTTACGCTTGCCCCGGTAGTTGTGAACGTCGCAACCAGTGCCGTCACATCCGTGCCGAACGGCATGGTTACGGCAATCGTCTTTGCCGCTTCATTTACAGTCCCTGCAACCCCGGCAAGCGAATATGCGGTGATTGCCTTTGACGAGTTCGGGGTTACGGTACCCTGGGTCACTGTATCATTGCCTGCGCACCCGGCCACAAAAGCAACGAGCAGTAAAACCAGAAACCACATCTTTGAAAATATTTTGCAATTATTCATGTTTGTCCCCTCCTTAGGGACTGTTTTCGTGAAAAACAAATTAGGTGATCAGCAACGTACTAACTTCTTCGTTAAAAACAGATACAGCCCTTCGTTACGCGTAATCCCCCATCCAAAATAACAAGAATTGCGTTTTGGTGAGATGACCAGGATCATACATTGTGGTATGGCAATTAGCCTGCCAAAGCCCGGTGAATTATCTGGCGAATGAATAATCGTTTAAAAACGGGTTATTACCTTTGCAGGCGAGCCCATCAGGGCATAGACAACGCTCAGAATAGCCTCAACATTTGGCGGATCTTCAAAATACGGAGGGATGCTATTAATAAATGGAGGGTATAAGGGTGTATATGTGGTACTGTCGGCATAAGCAGCAAAGTCCGGGACAATAAAGAGCCAACAACGGGAATCAACAATGAAGAATAACTCGCTGACACCAGCCGCTGAATTCCACCTATCGCAAACCTCAGAAACATCACAGAATACAGACCATGAATTCGAGTCCCACCTGATTGAGATGGATGTTCAAAATACCGAGCTGCGCCGGGTACAGGAGGAGCTTGAGAACCCAACAGATCGAGCTGGAGACTGCAAAATGATGAACTGCTCCGGGTCCAGGATGAGCTTGAGATATCGCGGAACAAGTATGCCGAACTCTATGACTTTGCACCGGTCGGCTATTTCACCTTTGATACGCACGGAATGATACTTGAAGGTAAATCTTACCGGTGCACAATTACTGGGAATAGACCGACTGCTACTGGCCAATAAACCCTTTATCAGTTTTATTGCCGATGCAGACGGGAAGGAGATTTTTCCAGTAATCACCTCGAAACTGTTTTGCAAAGACAGGGACATGCAGAAATGTGAAATCAGGCTTGCGGGAAAAGACGGCACGGTGATCCATGGTCAACTTCAGAGCGTCACAGTTGACACAATCGAAAGCAAGGATGGTTATATCCTTTCCTCAATCGTAGACGGCACAGTGGCCAAACAGTTGGAAACGGAAATCCAGGACGCCCGGGAATATGCCGAGAATATTGTAGAAACCGTGCACAAGCCGCTTGTGGTGCTGAATTCCGACCTGAAGATTCTCACCGCCAACCACAGCTTCTACGAGACCTTCAAGGTAACGCCCGAGGAAACAATCGGGAATTTCATCTACGACCTCGGCAACCGGCAATGGGACATTCCCAAGCTGCGGGTACTCTTTGAGGATATCCTCCCCAATGATACCGTGTTCAATGGCTATGAAGTCGATCATGATTTTCCGGGTATCGGCCGCAAGATTATTCTGCTCAACGCCCGACAGATTTTCCGGAAAAATATCGGCTCACACATCATCCTCCTGGCCATGGAAGACATTACCGTGCGCAAGCAGGCCGAAGAGGCGCTGCTCAAGGCCGGGGCGCTGCAGAACGCTATTTTCAACAGCGCCAACTTTTCCAGCATCGCCACCGACGCCAAGGGGGTCATCCAGATCTTCAACGTCGGCGCCGAGCGGATGCTGGGCTACACGGCCGCCGAGGTGATGAACAAGATCACGCCGGCCGACATTTCCGATCCGCAGGAAGTGATCGCACGCGCCAAGACACTGAGCGTCGAACTCGACACCCCGATAACGCCGGGCTTCGAGGCGTTGGTGTTCAAGGCCTCGCGCGGCATCGAGGACATCTACGAGCTGACCTACATCCGCAAGGACGGCAGCCGCTTCCCGGCGGTTGTGTCGGTCACGGCGCTGCGCGACGATCAAGACGCCATCATCGGCTATCTGCTGATCGGCACCGACAACACCGCACGCAAGCAGGCGGAAGAGGCGCTGCTCAAGGCGGGAGCCCTGCAGAGCGCAATTTTCAACAGCGCCAACTTCTCGAGCATCGCCACCGACGCGAAGGGCGTCATCCAGATCTTCAACGTCGGCGCCGAGCGCATGCTGGGCTACACGGCCGCCGAGGTGATGAACAAGATCACTCCGGCCGACATTTCCGATCCGCAGGAAGTGATCGCGCGCGCCAAGGCGCTTGAGCGTCGAGCTCGAAACCCCGATTACGCCGGGCTTCGAGGCACTGGTGTTCAAGGCCTCGCGCGGCATCGAGGATATCTACGAGCTGACCTATATCCGCAAGGACGGCAGCCGCTTCCCGGCGGTCGTGTCGGTCACGGCCCTGCGCGACGCGCAGGACGCCATCATCGGCTACCTGCTGATCGGCACCGACAACACCGCGCGCAAGCAGGTCGAAGCCGAGCGGGCACGGCTCGACCAGGTACTGCAGGATAAGAACATCGAGCTGGAGAGCGCCAAGCTCGTGGCGGAAAAAGCCAACCTGGCAAAATCGGATTTCCTTTCCAGCATGAGCCATGAGCTGCGCACGCCGCTCAGTGCGATCCTCGGTTTTGCCCAACTCCTGGAATCCGGCTCTCCGCCGCCGACGCCCGCCCAGAAGCGAAGCATCGATCAGATTCTCAAGGCCGGGTGGTATCTGCTGGAGCTGATCAACGAAATTCTCGATCTCGCGCTGATCGAGTCCGGCAAGCTGTCGCTGTCGCTGGAACCGGTATCGCTGGCCGAAGTCATGCACGAATGCGAGGCCATGATCGAACCGCAGGCGCAAAAGCGCGGCATCAGCGTGACCTTTACCCGTTTCGAAACACCCTACTTTGTCAACGCCGACCGGACACGGGTGAAGCAGGTTCTCATCAACCTTCTTTCCAACGCGATCAAATACAACAAGGCGGGCGGAACGGTTATCGTGACGTGTACCCTGAGCCCCCCGGATTCGATTCGTATCAGCGTCCGGGACACCGGCGAGGGACTGACTCCGGAACAGCTTGCGCAGCTTTTCCAGCCGTTCAATCGTCTTGGACAAAAGGCGAGCGTCGAAGAAGGCACCGGCATCGGCCTGGTGGTTTGCAAGCGGCTGGTCGAATTGATGGGGGGCGTCATCGGCGTGGAAAGCACAGTCGGGGAAGGGAGTGTGTTCTGGATCGAACTGAACCGGACGACTGAACCGCAAACTGCCGCCCACGCAGCCGAATTCACGGCGGTCGTCCCAGGCGCAAGCTCAAGGCGCCGCGCAGTTGCACACCCTGCTCTACGTCGAGGACAACCCGGCCAATCTGATGCTGGTCGAGGATCTCATTGCACGCCGGCCCGATATCCGCTTGCTGAGTGCGCGGGACGCCATCCGCGGCATCGAGATTGCGCGCGCCTCCCTGCCGGATGTCATCCTGATGGACATCAATCTGCCCGGCATCAGCGGCATCGATGCGCTGAAAATTCTGGCCGAAGACCCGGCAACAGCGCATATCCCGGTGGTTGCACTCAGTGCCAATGCAATACCCCGCGATATCGAGAAAGGTCTGGAGGCCGGATTCTTCCGCTATCTCACCAAACCGATCAAGGTCAACGAGTTCATGGATACGCTGGACATGACACTGAAATTTGCAAAAACAGAAGCGGCTAAAAAGGAACAATCATGATGATTACCGAGTCCGAGATTCTTAACGCCAACATCCTGATCGTTGACGATCAGGAATCCAATGTCACTCTGCTTGAGCAATTGCTGCGTGAAGCCGGCTACACCTGCGTTGCCTCAACGATGAATCCACAGGAGGTCTGCGCGCTGCATCGCAAAAACCACTACGACCTGATCCTGCTCGATCTGCAGATGCCCGGCATGGATGGATTTCAGGTGATGGAAGGCCTCAAGACGAACGATACGGACGGCTATCTTCCGGTCCTCGTGATCACCGCCCAACCGGGCCACAAGCTGCGCGCCCTGCAAGCCGGCGCAAAGGATTTCATCAGCAAACCGTTCGATCTGGTCGAAGTCAAGACGCGCATCCACAACATGCTGGAAGTGCGGCTGCTGTACAAAAAACTCGAGAATTACAACAAGGTGCTGGAACAGACGGTGCAGGAACGGACCGGAGATCTGCTCAAGGCGAATATGCAGCTCACACAGGAAATAGAGGAACGCAAGAAAGCGGAAAAGTCACTCCAGGGTACGTATGCGGAAATAAAACGGTTGAAAGACCGGCTCCAGGCCGAGAACATCTACCTGCAGCAGGAGGTTGACCGGCAGTTCAACTTCGGCGAGATCATTGGCCAAAGCAATGTCCTCTCGCATGTATTCTTGCAGGTCGAGCAGGTAGCGCCCATGAATGCGACAGTTCTTCTCCTTGGCGAGACCGGCACCGGCAAGGGCGTGGTCGCACGCGCCATCCACAGCAGCAGTACCCGCAAGAACCGGCCATTGATAACGGTCAACTGCACGACACTGCCGGCGACCCTGGTGGAAAGCGAGCTCTTCGGGCGGGAACGGGGCGCCTTCACCGGGTCTGATGCCCGGCAGATCGGGCGCTTCGAGCTGGCCGACGGCGGCACCATCTTCCTCGACGAAATCGGCGAGATGCCGCTGGAGCTGCAATGCAAGCTGCTCCGGGTCATTCAGGACGGCGAGTTTGAGCGGCTGGGCAGTCCCCGCACCATAAAAACCGATGTACGGATCATCGCGGCCACCAACCGGAATCTGGAGGAAGAGGTCAAGAACGGCACGTTCCGGGAAGACCTGTTTTACCGGCTCAACGTGTTCCCCATCACGATGCCGCCACTCCGGCAGCGCAAGGACGACATCCCGCTGCTCGTCAATCATTTTGTTGCCAAATTCAACAAGAAAATCGGCAAGAAGATAGAGACCGTGTCAAAAGACACCCTGAACGCCCTTCAGGAATACCACTGGCCCGGCAACGTGCGGGAGTTGGAAAGTGTCATCGAGCGGGCGGTAATCATCAGCCAGGGGAGCCGCACTACAGGTACTGGACCGTTTCGATACGTTCCAGGAAGGCAGAGGAACCGATGGAGCAGGACGTCAAGGCCCTCGTCGAGCTGGAACATGACCACATCCTCCAGGTGCTCCAGAAAACCGGGTGGCGCATCGAGGGGAAAAACGGGGCCGCGGTACTCCTTGGTCTCAACGCCAGCACTCTTCGCGCCCGGATGCGGAAATACGGTATTTTCCGTCAGTAAGCGAAAAAAGACTCTTAAGGGTTGAAGGATGAAGGTTGATGGTTGAAAAGATCCTTCACCTCCCTCCATATATGACAGTTGTGCCATACTTGACGGATTCCGGTAACAGTCCCCCCCGTATCCCCGCACGACCTCTTTACACATTCCCCAACAAAACAAGTCAGTTACCCTCCCGATATTCCCGGACGTTTTCCGGCACGGTCGTTGCGATCTACCTGACAGAGCAGGACACGAGCATTGCCGTGTTTTTTGCGCTATTTGATCGTACGTATAACCAGGAGACTCGCATGACTATTTATAAGAAAGGTACCATAGCGCATCTGAAAGGCGACCTGACCCTCTCCGGAGTGACGCAAAACATTGTCAAATCCCTGGCGGCTTCGCTGCACAAGATGGAATCCGGAGGTGAGAAGAATATCCGCATCGATTGCGGCAGAGTACGTTCAGCCGACCTCAGCGGTCTGCAACTGCTGTATGTATGGATGCAGTGTGCCAGATTCAGGGGAGTGAGTACCGAGCTGATTAATCTGTCGGAAAGCCTGCAACAGGCGTTGTATAAACTGGGGCTTGGACACTGTTTTAACGGCATCGGAGTGCATTCGGAAGTCTGGATGTGACTCGCGAAAGGAGATACCCGGTGACAACAAAAATCAATATTGTAACTGCGAGAGATTTTATCGAGATTACGACTCATGGAATCATAAATCTGACCACCAGCAGGAAACTTCTCGCCGATATAGCACAGACCGAGCATCAGCATGAATACTATGAACTGCTCGTCGATTTCCGTGACACGCAATCCGAATTGTCAACAGTTGACGTGTATGAACTGGCAGCGGAGCTTATCCAGCATGGCGACACCTTTCGCAGAAAAGTGGCTCTTGTCGTCACCCCGGGACGTAACTATGATCACGCCAGCTTCTTTGAAACATGCTCGCACAACCGTGGTTTTTTAGTTAATGCCTATACGGAGTATGAAGAGGCACTGCGCTGGATTCTCACACCAGAATCATATTCTGACAAACATCAGCTTTACAACTCATTGTAAGGTATACTGATTACAAAGTTCGTATCATCAGCCCCTGCCGCTCTATCAATTAACCAGCAGAGGAATGAGCATAAGGTGGGATTTATCATATCGTAGGAATGATTCGTCATCCCGTTCCCAACGAGAGGTACCATTGAAGATTATTACATGGCTGGCGGCTATCGTCCTCGGCGGCATCGCCCTCTATGCTGCCTACATCGGCATCGCGCTCTACCGGCTGCCATCGGTGACAGCGCTTGCCGACCGCACGATGAACCTGACCATCCAGGTGAAGGACTGGCAGGGGACACTCCACCCCTTTGTCGTCGGGCCGCAAAACCCCTGGTGGACCCCGACGGAAAGCATCCCGCCGGAGATGGAGTGGGCGGTCATCGTGGCGGAAGACGCCAACTTCTACCGGCACGAGGGGATCGATGTCAAAGCGATCAAGAATGCCATCAAGTATGACCTGGAGAAGAAGCGCTTCGCCCGCGGTGCCTCGACCATCACCCAGCAGACGGCGAAAAACCTCTTCCTCTCCCGGGAAAAGACCATCACCCGCAAGATCGAGGAGATCTACCTCGCCAAGCGGATGGAGCAGGAACTGACCAAGGGGCGGATCCTCGAACTCTACCTCAACATCGTTGAGCTGGGACCGATGGTGTACGGGATCGGCCATGGCGCCCGCTACTATTTCGACAAGCCGGCCAGCTCCCTCACCCCCCGCGAATGCGCCTTCCTCGCCGCCATGCTCCCCGGCCCGCAGAAGGTCTACAACCCGTACCGGCATCTGGACCGGGTGCTGAAACGTTCCGACATGGTGCTGAGGCACTTGCGGCAGAACGGGGTGCTGACCGAGGCGGAGTACCGCCAGGCCATGGCGGAGACGCCCAATATCAGCGGCATGCAGAAGAAGGTGGACAAAAGCTTCTCGGGGAAGGTGCGGAGTTTTTTCAAGAACCTGTTCGGTTCGTTCCGGTAGGGAGCAGAAGTCTGAAGATGCCTCTGTTTAATCCTAGTTTGCAAATATGTCATTTGGAATTGCGTTCATGCATTCTCCTTTGACACAAATAAATTACCGATCGATCGGGTGATTGACGCTTTCCCTTGTCTATTGTATCCTACCGCCCATGTCAATTTTACCGAGGAGTGAAAAGGTGATGATATGAGATACAATAAAGAGTTAGCCATCCTTCTTGACAATCTGAATTCTCAAATTGTTAGCTGCCAAAGCGTTATGCTGGATGCCGTACATTTGGACGGCTATAATTACGAAAAGTATGAAGCGTTGCGTGATGCTCTGGCCCTTTCTGAAAATATTAGCCGGGACATGGCCCGTGAATCCAGAATGATTGACGGTTGTTTGATGCCTCTCTAGCACGACGACATAACGCGTGATCCAGTCCAGCGCCTTGGTCGCGGATGATTGTTCTTTTTATATACCCGCCCGTCAGGTCAAGCGCGAAACCGTTACGCATCTCGCCTTCCTACCCGCCAACAATCTTCACCAGCACCCTCTTCTTCCGCTAGTCAGGCCTTGACATGGGACATTGCCTCGTTTCAAGGGCTGGCCCCGCTGACGTACTTCATTGTAGAAGGCTGACCATTTAAGCAACTTTGCGAGCATAAGGAGTGTCCCATGCATGTCGTTGCTATAAGTAATTGGAATGAAGAGACTACCGAGCTGGTTCATGCACTCGCAAGTGTACTCGGAATAACGGCCTTCGAAGCGCGGCCACGGCTGATTGGCAATGGGCCTGCAGTAGTGGCCAGTTTTGCTGATGCAGAGATGGCACTGGCATTGGCGAAGAAACTGAATCAGATCGGATTTGCAACGTTGATCGTTGATGCCATGGCGGTTCGCAGCAGTGCCGGCCATTTCATCGTCCGCCGTTTTCAGTTCAATAAATGGTCGCTGCTCATCGAGACAAGCAGCGGGCAACAGGAAGAGTTCCCCTACGAAGAGGTTGACCTTCTTCTGCCGGGCACCAGCATCGCTGGGACTTCTGAGATAAAAACGGTTACCGAGCGCAAGTTCAGCCTCGGCAAGACCCTTCTTTCCGGGGGAATACCGATGACCAGCAAGGTCGAACACCAGGAAGAGGTAATAACCGAAGAGCGGGGAAAGGTTCTCTATCTTTATGCCGGCAAGCGGCCGCCAGTTGTCTTCAGCCAGAACGGCATGAACTACGATGGATTCGGCGCAGCGATGAAGCTGTCCCGGGAGCAGAACTTTGCCCACCTGACAAGCGAATTGCGCAGGTTCTGCCCCGGTGTCGGCTATGACGACCGTCTGCTTAACCGGATTGGTCAGGCCCGACTGCTCGGCCCAACCCTTAACCCGGAAACCAACCTCGATCTGGCGGCCGAGATCCTTGCACGGAGTCTGCGGCGCGGAGAGGCCGATGCGATCTGAAAGCAACATAAGCGCTGCCGTTGATCTCTCTTTGGTCTCTTTGGGTCGGACCAAGCTTCAGACACATTATTCTCATCCCCCCTACCCGCCAACAATCTTCACCAGCACCCTCTTCTTCCGCTTGCCGTCAAATTCCCCATAGAAAATCTGCTCCCACGGCCCCAGATCAAGCTTCCCGTCCGTCACCGCCACCACCACTTCCCGCCCCATGATGGTCCGTTTAAGATGGGCATCCGCGTTGTCCTCATAGCCGTTGTGATGATAGCGGGAATACGGTTTCTCCGGCGCCAGCCCCTCTAACCAGGTTTCAAAGTCCTGATGCAGCCCGGATTCGTCGTCATTGATGAAGACGCTGGCCGTGATGTGCATCGCATTACAGAGCAGAATCCCGTCGGTAATGCCGCTTTCCCGTAGACAATCAGAGACCTGCGATGTGATGTTGATCAGCTCACGACGGCGGCTGGTCTCGAACCATAACTCCTTGCGAAACGACTTCATGGCTCTCACTCCAGACTCTTGGTGACCACTTCATAGACATCCCGCGGCAGATCGGGAACCGCCTTGATCCGCTCCAACTGCTGTCGCATCAACACACTTCTCCCCGGCTCGTACCGCCGCCAGGTGGTGAGCGGGCCAAGCAGCCGTGCCGACACCTGCGGATTGACCGGAATCAGCCGCAGCAGTTGATCGGTCGAGGAAACGGTAGCCGGCGCCGCTCGGATCGTGGAAGCGCACCTGATTGCGCTGGCTGAATGCCGCGACCAGCGAGCGGAAGCGGTTCGGGTTGGTCAGCTCGAAGGCCGGGTGGTTCAGCAACAGCTGAAGCTCATCCATAATTCCGGGGAGCGTGGACGCGGCCTGGAGTGAGAACCATTTGTCGACCACCAGCCGTTCCCCCTGCCAGCGGCGGTAAAAATCGTCCAGAACTTCCCGCCGTTCGGGGCAATCGCAGGAGGCGAGCGGCGTCAGCGCCCCGATGGCATCGGTCATGTTGTCGGAGTGGCGGTACTGGTCATGACAGAGGTCGATTGCGCCCTGTCCGCAGGTGCTCAGCAGATAGGACAGACAGAGGTTGGCCAGGCGCCGGTCGCCCGAGCGGCCGTCATCCGGGGTGTAGGGGTGTGCACTCAGGCAGGTGGCGCGTACCGCCAGTAAATTCATCCCCGAAGCGCGCCGCCAGGGTGCGGATGACGAACTGGCGAGCCGCGTGGATGGCCGCCGGATCGACCACCGGCACCAGTTCGGCGAGGTATTTTTCGGTGGGCAAAGTCAACGTCTCGGCCAGAAAGGCGCGGTCCGGGTGGCCGCCCGTAAGCGTCACGCGGAAGGCGTCGGCAAACGCGGCATCAAGCGCCAGTTCGGCACCCCGCTGCACGTCGGCAACCAGCCCGAGTATGATCTGAATCGCCATCCGCTGCCCCGCCTCCCAGCGGCAGAAGGGGTCGGACTCGTGGGCCATCAGCAGGGCGAGTTGGTCATGCCGGTAGGGATAGTCAAGCTTGACCGGCGCCGAGAAGCCGCGCAACAGTGCCGGTACCGGCTCCCCGCTCATACCGGTGAAGCAGAACGATTCCTCGGCGGAACGGAGATGCAGGACGCGCGAGGTAGCGGTCCCGGCAGCCTCTCCGGCCAGCGTCAGCAGGCTTCTCCTCCCCGTTCGGCCCGAGCAGGCCAAGCGCCAGCGGGATATGCAGCGGCTTCTTGTCCGGCTGGCCGGGGGTCGCCGGACAGCTCTGGGTGACCGTCAGGGTGAAGGTTTGTTCGGCGGCGTTGTAGTCGCCGCGGGCGCTGAGCTGCGGGGTGCCGGCCTGGCTGTACCAGAGGGCAAACTGGCCGAGATCGATGTCGCCGGCTTCCGCCATGCTCTGCACGAAGTCGTCAACGGTCACCGCCTGTCCGTCGAAGCGGTTGAAATAGAGGTCCATCCCGCGCCGGAACCGCGCCGCCCCGAGCATCGTGTGCTGCATCCGGACGAGTTCGGCCCCTTTGCTGTAGACGGTTGCCGTGTAAAAGTTATTGATCTCCATGTACGAATCGGGACGGACCGGATGCGCCATCGGGCCGCCATCCTCGGCAAACTGCGACGACCGCAGGTTGCGTACATCTTCTATCCGCTTCACGCCGCGCGACTGCATGTCGGCGGAAAACTCCTGGTCGCGAAAGACGGTCAGCCCCTCTTTCAGGGAGAGCTGGAACCAGTCGCGGCAGGTCACCCGGTTGCCGCTCCAGTTATGGAAGTATTCGTGACCGATCACCTCTTCGATGGCATGGTAGTCATCGTCGGTGGCGGTTTCCGGGCTGGCGAGGACGTAGCAGGAGTTGAAGACGTTGAGCCCCTTGTTTTCCATCGCCCCCATATTGAAGTCATCGACCGCCACGATCATGTAGCTGTCGAGGTCATACTCCCTGCCGTAGACCTGTTCGTCCCAGCGCATCGCCTTTTTGAGGGAACGCATGGCATGGTCGCATTTGCCGCGGTTCTGCTCATGCACGTAGATCTGAAGTGCCACGTTCCGCCCGGAGCAGGTTGTAAAGCTGTCTTCGATACAGACCAGATCGCCTGCCACCAGGGCAAACAGATAGCTCGGTTTCTTGAACGGGTCGTGCCACGTGGCAAAGTGGCGACCGTCAGGGAGTTCGCCCCGTGCCTGGAGGTTGCCGTTGGAGAGGAGCACCGGATAGCGCTTTTGATCGGCGACGATCGTAGTCGTGAAGAGCGTCAGGACATCGGGGCGGTCCGGGAAATAGGTGATGGCGCGGAACCCTTCCGCTTCGCACTGGGTGCAGAACATCCCGGCCGAACGGTACAACCCCTCCAGCGCGGTGTTGTCCTGCGGGCGGAGAACCGTCATTACTTCGAGGGTAAAGACGGCAGGGACATCATGGATGGTCAACAGGTCGGCGGTCGGCGGTGTAGCGCTCCGGTGCCAGCGGTTCGCCATCAAGCGTCAATCCGTGCAGGGTAAGGTTTTTGCCGCCGAGGACAAGCGGGCATGCCGCGTCAGCGTGCCTCCGCAGCGCCACCCGCGAGGTGACCAGCGTCGTCTCGTCGCCAAGCTCGAAGCGCAGCTCGATGCTGTCAACGGTGTAATCGGGCGGTGTGTAGTCCTTGCGGTATATGGTACGATGAGTTGTTTCAGTCATGGGACACCCTTTCAAAAATATGCGGTATTTTTTCAGTTACTATTCAACCCTAACAGAATTCTACCACCAAAAACCATGGTAACAGGGATGAAGGGGATGAACAGGATAACGTCTTTTAAAATCAACAAAAAATGTCCTTGATCTTGATGTTATCCCGTTTATCCTGTTCATCCCTGTTAAATAAAGATTTTTTTGCAGGTGCAAAGTAGTCACTTTTTTATACATACCACAATCAATCCGCGTCATATTCATAATTTTTATTGGTAAGCCCGCGCCAATTCTGGTAACAGTTACCGGTAGTGTCCGCGGATAAAGGAGAACGTCGATGGAAGAGACAATCACATTCTGGCTCGACAACAAGATATGTTCCGGCTTCAAGGCGGCCGAAATCGGCGCCCAGACCCTGGTATCGTATCGCGACAAATATTACATCGTCGTGAAGGGCGCGGCCCTGATGAAGGGTGTCCGCCCGCTGCACTACTCGAAGACGTCAATGCCCCTGCTCTGGAAAAAGGCAATGAAGGGGATTTTGCCACCTCCGGTCGCCGCTGTTGAGCATGCTGATGACGATTTTCTTCCGATAACCACTTCGACCAAAAAGGAGCGAACTGCCATGAAAAAAAATGCACCTTCAGCACCTGAGTTTTCCGAAGAGCCGCTGGCTGCCGCACCCGCGCAGAGTGCGCCGAAAAAGTCCGCCCCGGCAAAGGCACCAGCGCCGCTCAAAGTCGCCCAGTCTGTGGTGCCGGCCACCTGCCCCTACTGCAGCCACAAGCAGGATCTGCCGATTGAAAAGGGGCGGAACGGCAAGCCGTTCTTTGCCTTGTGCCCCAGATGTTCGACAGAGTTTGGCGTAAAGTTCGTGCAGGTCACCGTGTATCAGGCCCAGGTGGCAGCGTTTAAATAACATACCAGCAACACTTTTCAGGAGACGAAACAGATGAACAACAACGACATCCTGCGCCGCGTGCGCTACGCACTTGATATCAGCAACCCGGGCATGATCGAGATTTTCCAGCTTTCCGGCTGCACCCTCGAGCTCCCCACCCTGCTCAAACTTCTGAAAAAGGAAGAGGAAGAGGAATTTATTTCCTGCAGCAATCCCATGCTCTCGTTTTTCCTTGATGGCCTGATTATTCACAAAAGAGGCCGACGGGACGGAGATGACGGGCAACCGCCAAAACCGGATGCCTCACTGAACAACAATGCCATCCTGAAGAAGCTGCGCATCGCCCTTGATTTCAAGGAGGACGACATGCTAGCCGTTATGGGACTGGCAGGTGTTAAAATTTCCAAAGCGGAACTTTCCGCCCTGTTCAGAAACAAGGGGCACAAACATTTCAAGGAGTGCGGCGATCAGTTTTTGCGGAACTTCCTGCAGGGGCTGACCATACGCAACAGGAAGAGCAGCGGAGAACAGGCCTGACAGAATAGGGAGTATGTTCGCATCCCCATTCACGGTTGACACATCCGGCTATCTATATTATTCTGCAAAACCCGTAAATTCTTACCAATCGCGGGTTTAGCGCCATCAAACCAATTTTATTCCGAGGAAGACAACATGCGTAGCGACATGATTACAGAAGGGCTTGAACGGACACCGCACCGCGCCCTGCTGAAAGGGACCGGAGTCCCGCAGAATCAGATGAACAAGCCGTTTATCGGCGTAGCCACCAGCTTTACCGACCTGATCCCCGGTCATGTCGGGATGCGCGACCTGGAGCGCTTCATCGAGAAGGGCGTTCACTCCGGCGGCGGCTACTCCTTCTTCTTCGGCATCCCGGGCGTCTGTGACGGCATGGCCATGGGGCACAAGGGGATGCACTACTCCCTGCCGACCCGCGAGCTGATTGCCGATATGGTCGAGTCGGTGGCGGAAGCACATCGCCTGGACGGCCTGGTGCTGCTGACCAACTGCGACAAGATCACCCCCGGCATGCTGATGGCGGCTGCCCGCCTGAATATCCCCTGCATCGTCGTCACCGCCGGTCCGATGATGAGCGGTCGCGGCCAGTCCGGCCGCAAGTACTCCTTCGTCTCCGATACCTTTGAGGCGATGGCCCGCTACAAGGCCGGCGTGATCAGCGACAAGGAACTGCAGGTCTGTGAAGACAACGCCTGTCCCGGCATGGGGTCCTGCCAGGGGCTCTTTACCGCCAATACCATGGCCATCCTGACCGAAACGATGGGGATGAGCCTGCCGCGCTGCGGCACCGCGCTGGCCGTTTCGGCGCTGAAACGCCGCATCGCCTTTGCCTCGGGCGAGAAGATCGTCGAACTGGTACAGAACGACGTCAAGCCGCGTGACATCCTGACCCGCGCCGCGTTTGAAAATGCAATCCGCGTCGATCTGGCGCTGGGCGGTTCCTCCAACACCGTGCTGCACCTGCTGGCCATCGCCCACGAAGCAGGAGTCGAGCTGCCGCTGGAGCTGTTCGACGAGCTGGCAAAAGATACGCCACAGCTGGCTTCGATGAATCCGGCCGGCGAACATTTCATGGAAGATCTGGACATCGCCGGCGGCGTCGCCGGTGTGCTGAAACAACTTGGCAGCAAAATCAACGATACGCCCACTCTGTTCGGCCTGACCACGCATCAACTGGCCGAGAGCATTCAGAATGTGGACGAGGAGGTTATCCGCCCGCTTGGGAATCCGATAAAGAAGGAAGGTGGCATCGCCATCCTCTCCGGAAACATCGCTCCCAAAGGGGCCGTCGTCAAGCAGTCGGGCGTTTCTGCCGCCATGATGAAATTTGAAGGCACTGCCCGCTGTTTCGATGCCGAAGAGCTTGCGATGGCGGCCATCATGGAAGGAAAGATCACGTCCGGCGACGTTGTCGTGATTCGCTACGAAGGGCCCAAAGGGGGCCCCGGCATGCGTGAAATGCTGGCTCCAACGGCTGCCATCATGGGGATGGGTCTGGGCGACAGCGTGGCGCTGATCACCGATGGCCGTTTTTCAGGAGGCACACGTGGCCCCTGTATCGGTCATATTTCACCCGAAGCCGCCGAAGGGGGTCCGATCGCCCTGGTTGAAGATGGCGACAGAATCCTGCTCGACATCCCGAACCGGCGTCTGGAACTGCTGGTAGACGAAGCAACGCTGGCAACCCGCCGTGCAGGCTGGAAGGCGCCGGAACCGAAGATCAAGGGCGGCTGGCTGGCACGGTACGCCAAGGTTGTTACATCGGCTCATACCGGTGCGGTAACAACGGCAGATTAAGTTACGTTAGAAGGTATCCTAAATTTCTGTTCACAGAGGTTACGTATGAAAATGAACGGTGCACGAATAATGTTGGAGTGTTTGAAGAAAGAGGGTGTAGACACCGTTTTCGGTTATCCCGGCGGTACCGTCATCAACCTGTATGACGAACTCTATAGCTTTAAAGCGATACATCACATCCTGCCGCGCCACGAACAGGCCGGTACTCATGCGGCGGACGGTTATGCACGCGCCACCGGCAGAGTCGGGGTGGCAATCGCCACCTCCGGTCCCGGTGCGACCAATACCGTTACCGGCATCGCAACCGCCTATATGGATTCGATTCCGATGGTCATTATCACCGGTCAGGTGCCGACGGCGCTGATCGGCAACGATGCCTTCCAGGAGGTCGATATTATCGGCATTACCCGCCCCTGCACGAAGCACAGCTTTCTGATTCGTGATGTCAAGGATATCGCCTTGATCATGAAGAAGGCTTTTTATCTCGCCCGCAGCGGACGTCCCGGCCCGGTTCTGGTCGATTTCCCCAAGGATGTCCAGATGGCGATGGGTGAATTCCATTACCCTGAAACGGTTGAAATCCGCGGTTACAAACCCAATCTCTCCGGCCATCCCCGTCAGGTGGAAAAAGCGGTTGCCATGATTCTCGACTCCCATCGTCCGGTCATGTATGTCGGCGGCGGCGCGGTACTTGGCGATGCTGCCGAACCGCTGACCCAACTGGCCCGCACGCTGTCGGTACCGGTGACGACAACCCTGATGGGTCTCGGGTCGTTCCCGGAGAGCGACCCGATGTCGCTTGGCATGCTCGGCATGCACGGTTCCTACTGTGCCAATATGGCAATGACCCACAGTGACCTGATCATTGCCATCGGCGCCCGTTTTGATGATCGTGTCACCGGAAAACTCTCGACATTTGCTCCACACGCGAAAATCATTCATATCGATGTTGATCCGACGTCAATCAAGAAGAATGTCCGGGTTGACCTGCCGATTGTCGGCGACGTCAAGGATGTTCTGACCAAGATGATCAAACAGGCCGACAAGAACGCGGAGAAACTGTCCGAGTTTACTGCGGCTCTGGCTCCCTGGCATGCGGATATTTCCGACTGGAAGGAAAAACATCCAATCGGCTACAAACAGAGCAGCACGGTGATCAAGCCGCAGTTTGTCATCCAGAAACTGCGCGAATTGTCCGATGACGACGCCATCATCTCGACAGATGTCGGGCAGCACCAGATGTGGACGGCCCAGTTTTTCAAATTCAACAAGCCCCGGACACTGCTTACCTCGGGCGGACTCGGCACGATGGGCTATCGGTCTGCCGGCGGCAATGGGTGCTCAGGCAGCATTTCCGAATCGTCAGGTCATCACGATCTGCGGCGACGGCGGCATCCAGATGAATATCCAGGAGATGGCAACGCTGGTGCAGAACAGGCTTCCGGTCAAAATTGTCATCCTCAACAATAATTTCCTCGGCATGGTGCGGCAGTGGCAGGAACTGTTCTTCGACAAGCGCTACTCATCCACCTGCATGGAACTGCCGATCGACTATATCAAGCTTGCCGATGCCTATGGCGCCAAAGGTTTCCTGGCCACAAAACCGGGTGATGTCGAGTCGGTTATCAAGCAGGGATTTAAGGAGAAGGGGCCGGTGATCATGGAATTCAAGATTGCCCGCGAGGAAAAAGTGCTGCCGATGGTTCCGGCCGGAGCATCGCTGAATGAAATGGTACTGAACGCCTAAGACGTAAGGAGAGGAAACACAGCTATGCAACATACAATTTCAGTTATAGTTGAAAACGATTTCGGAGTGCTCTCCCGTGTCGCCACACTTTTTTCCGGTCGCGGGTTCAATATCGATTCGCTCTCGGTGGCACCGACCAACGAAGATGGGCTGTCACGCATGACGATCGTCACCCGTGGCGATGCTCAGATCCTTGAGCAGATAAACAAGCAGCTCAACAAACTGATTGATGTGCTCAAGGTACTTGATTTTTCCGACGGCAGTGCCATCGAGCGCGAACTGGCGCTGATCAAGGTTTCTGCCGAGGATGATGCCCGTGCCGAGGTATTGCGCATCGTTGATATCTTCCGGGCCAAGATCATCGATGTCACTCCGAAATCCTATACGATCGAGGCGACCGGCAATCCGCTCAAAATCGATGCGATTCTGGAACTGCTGAGACCGCTCGGCTTGAAGGAAGTTGTACGCACCGGCTCCGTTGCCATTGGCCGCGGCGCCAAGGGGTGGAACGGGTAGGAGATCTGTAGTTGTCGCGTTATTGTTTCAGCCGCCCGGAAACGGGCGGTTTTTTTTAGTTCGGAGACAGATGGTTCTCCTGCGACCGAGGTCAAAACAGCTATTTACGTTGACAGTCGTGGTTGAATGTAGTATCTATTTCGTTCGTTTTGCGTATAAGTTTGACCGGTTTGCCGGATATATTTTGCATGGAGGATTTACCAGCATGAACGTTTATTACGATCGTGATTGTGATCTCAAATTGATTAAGAAGAAAAAAGTTACCATTGTCGGTTACGGTTCCCAGGGCCATGCCCATGCCTGCAACCTCAAGGATTCCGGGGTTGATGTAACCGTGGCACTGCGAAAAGGGTCGACGTCCGCCGTCAAGGCGAAGAATGCCGGCCTCAAAGTGGCAACTGTTGCCGAAGCTGTTGCCACCGCTGATCTGGTGATGATCCTGACACCTGATGAGTTCCAATCGGTTCTCTACCGCGACGAGATCGCGCCGAAACTTAAAAAAGGTGCAACCCTTGCCTTTGCCCACGGCTTCGCCATCCACTACAACCAGGTTGTGCCGCGCGCCGACCTCGACGTTATCATGATCGCCCCCAAGGCACCCGGTCACACGGTTCGCTCCGAGTTTGTCAGAGGTGGCGGCATTCCTGACCTGATTGCTGTCTACCAGGATGCGTCGGGCAAGGCCCGCAATGTGGCTCTTTCCTACGCCAGCGCCATCGGCGGCGGCCGTACCGGCATCATCGAAACCACCTTCAAGGACGAGACCGAAACCGACCTGTTCGGCGAGCAGGCTGTGCTCTGCGGCGGTGCGGTGGAGTTGGTAAAGGCCGGTTTCGAGACCCTGGTGGAAGGCGGCTATGCCCCAGAAATGGCCTACTTCGAGTGCCTGCATGAGCTCAAACTGATTGTCGACCTGATGTACGAGGGCGGCATCGCCAACATGAACTACTCCATCTCCAACAATGCCGAATATGGCGAATATGTCACCGGTCCGCGCGTGATCAACGACCAGAGCCGTGCAGCCATGAAGGAATGCCTGGACAATATCCAGAATGGCAATTATGCCAAGCAGTTCATTCTCGAAGGGTCGTCTAACTACCCGGAGATGACGGCACGTCGTCGTCTCAATGCCGCCCACCCGATCGAGGTGGTCGGTGAGCGTCTGCGGAGCATGATGCCCTGGATCAAGAAAATCGTCGACAAGACCAAAAACTAATTCCACGACGCGAATTCAGACACCCCTCTTCCGCCAGGAGAGGGGTGTCTTCGCATTTAGTAGTTAGAAATATTTTTTGCGTTTTTTGCAGAAATATTCATTAACATACGTATCCTGTTTAACAGGGCTAGGCAGGTACATGAATAATTCACCGTTTGCTAAAGAAGGTTATCCGTTCATCGCCTACACTGTTGGATTGACCGCGCTGCTGACTGTTGCCTGCCTGGAGACTCTGTTCACCCGTATTATTGTTCCGGCTGCACTTTCATTTGCTATTGACACTGTTTGTGCTCTATTTTTTCCGCAATCCGGAAAGAACAGCTCCATCTGACAGCGCAACAGTTATTGCTCCGGCAGACGGAATCGTCATTGTCGTTGAACGGGTGCCTGAAACACCACTTGGCATCGAGGCTCTGAAAATCAGTATTTTCATGTCGGTTTTCAACGTTCATGTCAATCGCGTCCCTTTTGACGGCAAGGTTATTGACACATTTCATCATCAGGGAAAGTTTTTTGATGCCCGCGATGGGCGCGCCTCCTGTGAAAACGAACGCAATGGCATCGTACTGGAGATTGCCGGCGGCGTCCGGATCGCGTTTGTTCAGATCGCCGGTCTGGTAGCACGCCGTATCATCAGTTATCCGATGATCGGTGATCTGTTGGTGCGTGGTGAACGCTATGGCTTGATTCGCTTCGGCTCACGGGTTGATGTCTATCTGCCGGAAGACGTTACACCGCTGGTGAAGCTTGGTGACAAGACTGTTGCGGGCGAAACCGTGCTGGCTAGAATCGGCTGAATCAAGGATCGACGTCATGAGTGATGAAACAGTAGATGCGGTAAGGCGAAAAGAAAGAAAACATGAAGCGGGGCATCTACATTCTGCCCAATCTGATTACTGCCGCAAGCCTTTTTGCCGGTTTTTACAGCATGGTTTCCACCCTGAACGGCAACTACAGATACAGCCGCGATCTGGATATTTATCTCAGCCGTCTGTGATGGCCTTGATGGCAAAGTTGCCCGCATGACCGGCACTACCAGCAAATTCGGTGTCGAGTTTGATTCTCTTGCCGACCTGGTCGCCTTTGGTGTTACCCCGGCTCTCCTCATGTATTCCTGGGCTCTGAGACCATTCGGTCGACTTGGCTGGGTTGCCGCATTTCTGTTTCTTGTCTGTGGCGCACTGCGGCTTGCCCGTTTCAACGTGCAGGTTGATACGGTCGAAAGCAAGCGGTTTGTCGGGCTGCCTATCCCGGCGGCGGCGAGCATGGTTGCCTCAACGGTGCTGCTCTTTTACCATTTCGGCTGGCCGAGTTCCTATAAAAAGCTTGCCATTATCGGTCATGATCTATCTGCTGGCATTCCTGATGGTTTCCAGCTTCAGATACTATTCATTCAAAGATCCCGCGTTTATCAAACGCCAGCCGTTCGGTTTTCTACTGCTTGCGGTGGTGCTGTTAATTGTAGTCGCAGCTGAACCGGTGGTAATGACATTCAGCGTACTGCTGCTGTACATACTTTCCGGGCCGGTTGATTATATCGTTACCTGGCCGAGACGACGCAGACTGGAGAAGGCGGTACACAAAGGGCGGGAGGCGTTCAGCAGAGAGGGCGATGCTTAATCATAATTCGTAATGTCGAGAGGTTATGCCTTTCCGTGTGATGTCCAATACGGCATAACTGCGCTGATGACTATGATTTGCAAGTGCCCCGGGATTTATCAGTAGCAGACCGGACAGATTTTCAAGCACACCTTGGTGAGTATGACCGAATAAAACTGCGTCAGCCCCGATTTCCTCCGCTCTCTGACGTAATCTTGACAATCCGGACTTGACCTGATACGCATCCCCGTGGGTCAACAGAATCCGCTTCCCCTCACACTCCCACACACGTTCACGCGGAGCATCCGAACCGGGGTCACAGTTTCCGGCAACGTTTATCACCGGGACATCCAGTGTCTCACGCAGGATATCGGCATCAGCACACCCATCTCCAAGATGTACGATTGCATCAACCGGCACGGAACGGGCATGGGCGACAAAGGCACGGTTGACGTTGCCGTGGGTATCAGAAATTACAAGAACTCTCATCGTCCGACTGTAGCAGAACTGTTTCTTTCACTAAAGAGAATTTCTTCATAGGTATCTGTCCATGTCAAAAAAAACTGTCATAATATCCGCTGTAGTACTGGCTTCGGTCATGATTCTATTTATCCTTTCCGTAAAAATTGCCTCAACAATTATCGGCACCGGGAGCACCGCCGTAATGAGTAAGGAGGGGGTCGGTCTGATCGAGGTAAAGGGGATGATTCTTGACTCCAAGGAAACGATCAGGCAGTTGAGATATTTCCTTAAACAGGACACCGTCAAGGCCGTTGTGCTGCGAGTTGATTCACCCGGCGGAATTGTCGCCCCGTCGCAGGAAATATACGCCGAGGTTAAGAAATTTGCCACGAAAAAGAAAATAATAGTCTCAATGGGCAGCCTTGCCGCTTCGGGCGGATACTACATCTCCGCGCCTGCAACCATGATTTATGCAAACCCCGGTACCATTACCGCCAGTATCGGGGTCATTCTCAAACTGTCCAACATAGAATCATTGATGGATAAAATCGGGATCAAGTCTTACACGCTGAAAACCGGCAAATACAAGGACTCCGGCTCGCCGCTGCGCCAGTTTACTGCTGAAGATCGTGCCATGCTGCAGTCGGTGATCGACAATACCCATGAGCAGTTTGTCAGGGCGGTTGCGGAAGGGCGTAAACTGCCGCTTGAAGACGTGCGCAAAATTGCAGACGGCCGGATACTGTCCGGCGAACAGGCCAAGGAACATAAACTGGTGGATCGTCTCGGGACTCTGCAGGATGCAATTGAGGAGGCCGGGAGGCTTGCCGGCATTTCGGGTGAACCGGAACTGCTGCTGCCACCGAAAAAGAAGGTCAATTACCTGGATTTGCTGGTCGAAGGTGCTGAGGGGACATTCAACGGACCACTGGGTCGTGCGACCGGCGGCATGAAGATGATGTACGAAGCGGAATGAATAGGGGGCGGACAGCGTGCCCGCCCCCTGCAAAGATTATTTCCGTTGTTTCAACCTGCCGTGGGCACTGATCAGAATTTCTTCCGTCGTGGCCCAGTCTATACAGGCATCGGTTATTGAAACACCGTACTTCAGCTGGCTGATATCAGCTGGAATTTTCTGGTTGCCGGCTTCAAGGTTGCTTTCGATCATGACCCCGGAGATGGAACTGTTGCCGGCCAGTAGTTGATCGACAACACACTCCAGAACTTCAGGCTGTTTCTGGTAAGTCCTTGTTGGAATTCCCGTGGCTGCAGTCAACCATTATGGTCGACAGCAGGCCGTTTTTATTGAGCTGCTCTTCGGTATGGGCAATGTCCTCGGGGTGGTAGTTGACTTTTTTCGATCCGCCCCGCAGCACGATATGCACATCAGGGTTGCCGCTGGTCTGAATGATGGAAGTCCGCCCCTCTCGATTGATGCCGAGGAAACTGTGCGGAGTGTTGTGCAGCCTTCATGGCATCGATGGCGATCTGCAGGTTGCCGTCGGTGCCGTTTTTGAAGCCGACCGGAAAGGAGAGGCCGCTGGACATTTCGCGGTGGGTCTGGGATTCAGTTGTACGGGCACCGATAGCACCCCAGCTGATCAGATCGGCCACATATTCCGGAGTGATCGGATCAAGCATTTCGTTGGCAACCGGAACCTCAAGCGCTGTCATCCGGCTGAGCAGGCCGCGGGCGATGCCGAGCCCCTTGGAAATAAGATGGGTGCCGTCCATGTCCGGATCGTTGATCAGCCCCTTCCAGCCGACGGTGGTGCGTGGTTTTTCAAAGTACACCCGCATGATCAGCAGGAGCTGATCATCAACCTTACGCGAAAGCTCTGCCAATCTTCCGGCGTATTCGATGGCGGCTTCGGTATCGTGAATCGAGCAGGGACCGACGACAACCATCAGGCGTTTGTCTCGGCGCTGGATGATCTCTTTTATCTGTTCTCTGCTTCTGCTGACAAACGCCCGGTCTTTTTCCGACAACGGGAAAACCTGGCGCAGGTCAGCACGGTGCAATTATTGGGGTAATGCCGGTAATTTTGAGATTATTGGTCTTGATCACGTATACATATCTCCCTTACAGTTGATTGGAGGTGTTATAGTTGTTTCAGGTGCCATGTTGTCAATGCTTCTCTGTACGAATTGCTCACTCAAATCAGCAGGTTAAATTCTACGAAACAATTGTTGCGGAGGAATTGATGAAACGCGCTGTATTTCTGGACCGGGATGGCACCATTAATATCGAAAAAGAGTATCTGTATCAGACCGAGGATTTCGAATTTATTCCGGGCGTACCGGAAGCGATGCGATTGCTCAACCAGGCCGGAATCATGGTCGTGGTAGTAACCAATCAGTCCGGTGTCGCACGTGGCTATTACACGGAAGATGATGTTGAAAACCTGCATCGCCATATAGCCCGTGAACTGGAAAAATCCGGAGCACACGTTGATGCCTGGCTCTACTGCCCGCACCACCCCGCCGGTCGCGGCAGCTATGCGCTCCCGTGCGACTGTCGCAAACCGTTGCCGGGAATGCTGCATGAAGCTGCCCTGCGTTACGACATCGACCTGGAACGTTCAACCATGATCGGTGACAAACTGGCCGATATTGAAGCGGGACAGGCCGCCGGATGCCGTACCATTCTGGTTCGTACCGGGTACGGCGCAGACGATGAACAGCACGTTGGACCTCACACCGTTGTCTGCGATGATCTGCTCTCAGCAGTAAAATAGCCTGGTGTAGCCTCTCAATCAGATTTGACACCGCTCCCGGTAACATGCTACCTAGACTGATACTATAATTACATATGAGGTGTTCGTTATGTCCCACGGCATAAAAAAAGGAATAATTCTGGCGGGGGGGGCCGGCAGTCGTCTCTTCCCTCTGACACTGGTCGCCAGTAAGCAGCTGCAGCCGGTATATGACAAGCCGATGATCTATTATCCGCTGGCCACACTGATGACGGCCGGAATAAAGGATATACTGCTGATTTCAACGCCGCATGACACGCCCCGTTTCGAAGCGCTCCTGGGTGACGGTTCCCGGTGGGGAGTAACGATTTCATACAAGGTGCAACCGGAGCCGAAAGGCATTGCCCAGGCGTTTCTGGTTGGCGAAGAGTTTATCGATAACCAACCGGTCTGCCTGATTCTGGGTGACAACATATTCTACGGAAAAATGAATCTGGACAAAATCGTATCCGAATTTACGACCGGCGCCCGGGTGTTTGGCTATCAGGTCAACGACCCGGAACGCTACGGCGTTGTCGCCTTTGATGGCTGACGGTAAAGTTCTCAGTATCGAGGAAAAGCCACAGCATCCAAAATCGCATTACGCTGTACCCGGATTGTACCTGTACGACAAGAGCATCGTCGCAGTGGCCAAAGCTATGAAACCATCGGCACGTGGCGAGCTGGAAATCACCGATATAAATCTCGACTATCTGCGGCGAGGCGAATTGATGGTCGAGCGCCTTGGGCGCGGCATCGCCTGGCTTGATACCGGCACGCATAAAAGTTTGCTTGAGGCGAGCAATCTTCATTGAAACCATCGAATCAAGACAAGGTCTGAAGATTGCCTGTCTTGAAGAAATTGCGCTTCGACGGGGTTTTATCACGTGTCAGCAGATGAAAGAGGTTATTGAAGCGACACCCAACTCTTCTTACAAGGAATATCTCCAGCGGGTCTACGATGAAGCCGAATTGTGCGGACTTCAATACGAGTAGAGCGAGATCGATCACATGGATTTTCTAAAAAAATATATGTATCCACTCTTAACCGGCATCGGCATCCTGGCTGCCCTGCTGGTTTTTTCGCTGAATGTTCCCAACAACCGGGAGGCAAATATAATGGAGCGCTCGGTTCTCAGCTGTATTATCGCCGCTCCTCCAGCCGGTTTCGCAGTTAAGCAGATTTGTTGAAGACGTATGGGACGGCTACATACAGCTGGTCGATACCCATCGCGAAAACATGCAGTTGCGTGAGGACATCCGCGATCTCAATCTGCGGGTGCTCGAAGGAAATGAAGCGCTTCTGGCAAACCAGCGGCTTGAACAGCTGCTGGATATGAAAAAGAGATATCAAAGCGCCGACCGTAGCTGCAACCATCATTGGTGAAGACGTCACCTCATGGTTCAGGACATTGGTAATAAATCGCGGCAGTTCGAGCGGCATTCGTGAAGGAATGGCAGTGATTTCTGCCGATGGCGTTGTCGGTCAGACGGTCAAGGTTTCCGCCTCAACCTCACGTGTTCTCTTGCTGACGGACCATGCCAGCGGAATCGCTGCGACAATTCAGCGTTCCCGCGCCCGGGGGGTCGTTAAAGGCAAAGGCGAGATGCTCTGCACTCTCGAATTCACGACCCGTGAAGAAGATGTTAAAGTCGGTGATACGGTTATTACGTCCGGAATCGGCGGAGTATTTCCAAAAGGACTTCCGATTGGCGAAGTGACCATGGTCAAGCGCGGGGAATACGGCATTTTCCAGACCGTATCGATTCGCCCCGCCGTCAACATCCCCCATCTTGAAGAAGTTCTGGTCGTACAGCGGGGTGGGTATGAGTAGGCGTGCTGCTCTGCTGTTCACCTTGTCTTGTAGTCGCATCAATCGTCATCCAGGTGTCACTGCTTCCCGTCTTTATCCGCCCGTCATTTAAACCGGACCTGTTGCTCGTCATCATGGTTTTTATTGCTCTGCGCGGGTCTTTCGAGACGGGGGCACCCCTGGCCTGGCTGCTTGGCCTGCTCGACGACGTCTGCAGCGGCTTGTACCTTGGCCTGAATGCCGTCACCTTTCTGATTTCATTTCTCATTATCAAAGAGTGTTTCAGACCGTTTGTATGCCGACAGTGCCATCCTGTTCGTCCTGACGGTTACCGGTGTCACACTTGCAGGATTCACTCTGAATCTGCTCCTGATCGTCATGTTTACCGCCTCCCCCGGAATCGCCTATTCCATGCTGTCAGACTTGATTCCACGCTTGCTGGTCAATGCCTTTATTGCCTCAATAGTAGCAGCATTCCCCGGATTTGACGCTCAAGTGGAATCGCCATGAAGGAGCGTCGCTTTGTCCGGGAATTACTTGAGTCGAAACAGCGGATAGTTGTGCTTTCGTTTGTGGTCGGCATCGTATTCCTGTTCCTGGTGATACGGTTATGGCATCTGCAGATACTAAGCGCCGACGATTATCAGGCCATGTCGGAAAACAACCGGCTCCGGTTCGTGCCGGTGGCCGCCTCCCGCGGTGCAATATTGGATCGCACCGGCACAGTGCTGGTCAGCAACCGCCCCTCGTTCAGTCTTGCGGTCATTCCGCAGGAGGTTAAGGACAAGGAGGCGCTTCTCACACTGCTGTCCAATCTGCTGGGGCTTGATCGGGCGGAAATGGCGGAACGGTGGGAATAAAAACACGGGGCGCGCCAAATACTATCCGATCGTTCTGGCTTCCAATATTTCCCGTGACCACGTCGAGATCGTTGAAGAAAACCGTTTGCGATTGCCCGGTATCGAGATCGAAATGAAGCCGGTACGGGAATACACCAGCGGCCAGCTTGCAGCTCATCTGCTCGGATATATCGGTGAAGTTTCAGAGAAAGAGTTGGATTCGACAGGTTTTGAGGATTATAACCCCGGCGATTACATCGGGAAAAACGGCATCGAACGTGCTCTGGAAAAAGAGCTGCATGGCGGTGACGGAGGACGACAACTTGAAGTTGATGCACGGGGAAGAGTATTGCGGACTATCTCCGAGAGCTATCCCGACAGTCGGCAACAGTGTGGTTCTGACTATCGATGCAGCGGTCCAGAAGCAGGCCGAACGCGCTTTTGGCGATCAAGCCGGTGCAGCGGTTGTCATGGATGTCACCAATGGTGAAATACTGGCATTCGTCAGCAATCCCGGCTTTGATCCTGCACTTTTCAGCGGAAAATTGCCGGCAGATGTCTGGAAAGGGTATCTGGATGACAAACGCCATCCGCTTGAAAACAAGGCGCTCAGCGGTCAGTACCCCCCCGGCTCGACCTTTAAAATGATTACCGCTCTGGCGGGGCTGCAGAATAACATCATCAACGAAACGACAACGATCAATTGTACCGGCAGCTACGAACTGGGAACCTCAACTTTCAAGTGCTGGAACAAAAAGGGGCACGGAGCCACGAACCTGCGCAAGTCTCTGCGGGAATCGTGCGATGTGTTTTATTACCAGCTGGGTGAAAAACTGGGAGTGGATAAAATTGCGGCCGCTGCTCAAGCCTTCAAGCTGGGGGCTCCTCTCGGCGTTGAGCTGCTGAATGAACGGAGCGGACTCATCCCGACGTCGGAATGGAAGCAGAAGCGTTTCGGCAAACGATGGTTTCACGGCGAAACCCTCCCGGTCGCAATCGGACAGGGCGCTGTCCTGTTGACCCCAATTCAGCTGGCTTCCATGACGGCAACCATTGCCAATGAAGGCACCATATATCGTCCCCATCTCGTAAAACGGATCGTTGATGCCGACGGAAAAACTCTTCAAGAAACCAAGGCAGAAATCATCGGCACCGCTCCGTTTTCCAAAGAGTCGTTCCGGCTTGTCAAGCAGGGTCTGCTGGCCGTCGTCAATGAACCGGGCGGCACCGGTGCCATGGCCAGACAGTACGACGTTAAAGTCGCGGGAAAAACCGGGACATCACAGGTTGTCAAGCTGCGCGACAGCAAAATGGGCACCCCCTACCAATTTCGCGATCATGCTCTGTTTGTAGCGTTTGCACCATTTGAAAAACCCGAAATAGCAGTTGCCGTCGTCGTTGAACATGGCGAACATGGCGGATCTGCCGCTGCTCCGATTGTCAGCAGAATATTGAGAGCGTATTTTGACGGCAAAAAACCGCCGCGCAAGGAAGCATCCGGTTCGTCAAAAGAAGATGAAGAAGATGAAAATACTGATGAAAGCGGGGTGCCGACTGCCTTGAAAGACCCCCATCTCAGTGGAGATGCCGTTCATGATTGATCGCCGCCTCTTAACCAACATTGACTGGGTTCTGGTCGGACTGGTTGCTGACAGTCTGCCTGCTCGGCATTTTGAATATCTACAGCGCAACGACCCCCTACAAGGTTATCGGGACGGCATACTATATCAAACAATTTTACTGGATGCTCGTGGGGATGATTATTTCACTGGCTGTATGCAGCCTTGATTACCATATCCTTGAAGATCTGTCCTACTGGTTTTACGGATTTTTGATATTTCTGCTGGTTGCAGTGCTTGTTGTCGGCAGACGTTCCATGGGAGCTACCCGCTGGCTGAACCTCGGGTTTTTCAATATCCAGCCGTCAGAACTTATGAAGCTTGTCATAATTGTGACGTTCGCCCGCTTCTTCAACAATTTTCAGGCGGTTGGCGGTCTGACAGTCAAAGAGGTACTCATTCCTTTAAGTCTTCTCGCTCTCCCGGCAGCGTTGATCATGAAACAGCCGGATTTAGGAACAGCGACCCTGATCATGCTGATTGCTCTGTCCATGGTCATGTACGTCGGCTTGCGCTGGTCAACCGTTGTGACGTTTGTCTGCGTTACGATTCCAATGGCCTGGATCGGCTGGGCGTTCCTGTTGCGCCCGTATCAGAAAAACCGGGTCCTCGATTTTTTGAACCCTGAACGGTCGCGACTCGGAAGCGGCTATCACATCATTCAAAGTAAAATAGCCGTCGGTTCAGGCGGCATTGCCGGCAAGGGTTTTATCAAAGGGACCCAGTCGCAGCTCCGCTTTCTCCCCGAGCAGCATACCGATTTCGCCTTCTCCGTCTTTGCCGAAGAGTGGGGTTTTATCGGCTGCCTGCTTGCTGATAATCATCTACCTCTCGCTGGTGCTGTGGGGGCTCAACATCGCCCGTCGCTGCAACGATCGCTTTGGCGGCCTGCTGGCGGTAGGAGTTACGGCCATGCTCTTCTGGCATATCGTCATCAACATGGGGATGGTGATCGGCATGTTCCCGGTAGTCGGCGTACCGCTGCCGTTTTTTTCCTACGGAGGCACCTCCATGATCACCTCAATGATTGGCATCGGTCTGCTGCAGAGCATCAGTATGCGACGCTTTATGTTCTGAAAAAGACATACAAAAGCCCCGCCTCCATCCGGAAAGCAGGGCTTTGCTTGTACGCCGCATGACACCCTCTGGACCTGAAAACAGGAAATGTGCGTTTCCGAGGGTATCTCCTGCAAAAACGCAGGGAGCAACATGCGACTTACTAAATTATTTCAACTTTCAAGATATTATCTTCAATACCGGCTACCCGGACCCGATCCCCCACATGCAGTGTCTCACTGGAGTAGCAGCTCCACTCATCGGCTCCGTGAACCGAAATTCGAAATCTAACGACCCCTCGACCATAACTGTCTTTCGTACCGCGAATAATAACCCCGCTCTCGCCGACAATCCCCTCTTTCGACATCCCGCCGTTTGTCCGGTTACCCTTGGGCTTCAAATATTTTACCCACATAGCCGTGAAACAAATCGAAGTCAACAACCAGAGCGCAATCTGACCCGCAGCAGGAAAGTCCGGCCATAACCCACTAAGCGTACCAACCACCAGCGCTCCCATCCCGAACCAGATGATTGTGAATGACGGCACAATCAGCTCGATACCTATCAGACAAAAACCGGCAATAATCCAGTACCACCATTCTACCTGCATATGTGCCCTCGCCAGCACTGCATTATCTTTTTTGAAAGTATATCAGATTTTTCCGGCAATGGAGATCATGACACAAATTTCCACCTTGCTAACAAGCACAGCCTGCGGTAGTCTAAGAGGCGAAGAGGTGTCATATGGATACGAACTCGGTTGCAGGATCTTCGCTGCTTATGAGGGCTGAACAGACGCAACTGGTGCTCACAATGACCATGATGAAACAGGCGGCAAACCAACAGACACTGCTGGCCGATCTGCTTGCGCAGAATACCCGGCAGGCTCCGCAACCAACCACACAAAGCAACGACAGCGTCACTTTTTCCACATACGCCTGATACACAACATACAGGAAGTTAACGGCCCCCTCACACCCAAGCAGACCGTTTCGTATGCAATTGCCTGCAGACGCTCTTTTCTCGCACGCACGCTTTATTGCATTCGGGTTACGATACAGTATCGTTTCAAAAAAGCGCCAAATTCCGTTGACAATCCTCGTCTGTAAGACTATAAAAAACAATCACATATTCCTCGTTAGAATGAGGCGTTTGCACAAACAGATGCTACTACCCAGAAACGTCGAAAGACGCCAATGTGGTCACCAGGTTTTGTCGGATTAAGGCTTAACCTAATGTAGCTGGAATCGATCCTACGTTGTGCACTGCCGAAAACCAACCAGGGGGGAAATGGTTTTGTTGCATTATTTGTAAAGGCCTTTTCTTCCCGAAAAGGTCTTTTTTATTTTTTTACAAAGGTTTGCACTATGACGACAGAAATCAACGAAATCTACCTCAGTTCGGTCATTGGCCGCTCCGTGATCAACAGTGCGGGCGACCAGATCGGCATTCTGCGTGATCTGATCATGGTTCCGGGTGAAGTGTTCCCGGAGGTTTCCCATATCGTGATCAAATCGCGCAAGGGGATTAAAACCCTCCCCTGGAGTGAAGTTTCGCTCTTTACTCACGTGGTTATTTCAACCAGCAGCAGCAAGCCTCACAGCCTCACCACCTATCTGCCCGAAGAGGGGGATATCCTTGTCAAACGCGACCTCCTTGACAAGCAGATCGTAGATGTGGACGGCGCCAAAGTCGTTCGGGTAAATGACATCAAGCTCGGCAAGCTGAATCAGAAGCTCTGTATATTTTCGGTCGACATCGGCTTTCGCGGGCTGCTCAGACGCCTTGGCTATGAGCGTTTTGGAGAGCGTTTTGCCCGGGCGATCAAGCGCGACATACCTCACGGCGAGATCAGCTGGGAATACGTTCAACCACTGGAAGCCAACTCATCGAAACTGGCCCTTAACATTGCCCGCAACCAGATGAACGAGATGCATCCTGCCGATCTGGCCGATATCATAGAAAACATTCCCATCCAGAACATCCGCACAGTGCTCGATTCGATCGACGTGGAAACAACCGGGGATACCCTGTACGAGCTCGAATCGGACATGCGTAACCTGGTCATCAGTCAACTGGACAATGAGCAGATGACCGACATCCTGGAGGAGATGGAACCGGACGAAGCTGCTGACGTGCTCAGTGACCTGCCGGAGCAGAGAGGGCAGGAACTGTTGGACATGATGGATCAGGAGGATGCCGAGGACATCCAGGAACTGCTGGAACACGAAGAGGATTCAGCGGGCGGCCTGATGAACCCGGATTACTTGCGACTCACGTCGGATATCACTGTCGGCCGGGCTTTGGAAATCCTGAAGGAGTGCGCCAACGACATCGAAACCATTTTCTACGGGTATATTGTCTCTGCTGATGACCAGCTAGAAGGTGTCGTCTCCCTCAAAGGCTTGATCATGAATCCGCCGGAAACGCATATCACCGATATCATGGAAGAGAACATAAAATATGTGCATATCGATGCGGAACCGGAGGACATGCTGGAAACACTTGCCAAGTACGACCTGATCGCCATCCCGGTACTCGACTCCGAAGAAAAAATGGCCGGCATCGTCACGGTTGACGATGTGCTGGCGCATTACCTGCCGCAGATCATCAAAATCAAACGACGCTAGAAACTGGATCTTATGTTCGCTTATATATCACAATTCAGATTCCTGAAGCCGCTCAAGAGCTTCAGCCCCCGGAATGTCATGATCTTCCTGGCCATCCTCGGGCCGGGCATCATCACAGCCAATGTCGATAACGACGCCGGCGGCATCACCACCTATTCGCTGGCTGCGGCCAACTACGGCTACTCCATACTATGGATGATGATACCCACCACAATTGCCCTGATTGTGATCCAGGAGATGTGCGCCCGCATGGGGGCCGTCACCGGCAAAGGCCTGTCGGACCTGATCCGTGAATCCTTCGGTGTCAAGGTCACCTTCTACGTCATGATCGCTCTGCTGCTGACCAATATGGGCAACTCCATCTCCGAGTTCGCCGGAATCGCCGCCAGCCTCGAGATCTTCGGCATCAGCAAATATATTTCAGTTCCGATCTGCGCGAGTGCTGGTCTGGCTGCTGATCGTCAAGGGATCGTACAAGGTTGTGGAAAAGGTCTTTCTGGTAGCGTGTCTGGTCTATATCGCCTATCCGATCGCCGCCTTTATGGCAGGTCCGAACTGGACTATCGTCATGAAAGCAACCGTCACCCCCACATTCAAGACCGACAGCGCCTACCTGATGACCCTGATAGGTATCGTCGGCACGACCATTGCCCCCTGGATGCAGTTCTATCAACAGTCGGCTGTCGTTGAAAAAGGGATCACAGCCGATCAATACAATTTTTCGCGGATAGATGTCATCTTCGGCTGCATCATGGCCATCGTGGTGGCGTTCTTCATGATGGTTGCCTGCGCCGCAACCATCCACCTGCATGGACTGAAGATCGAAACCGCTGCCGACGCGGCATTGGCATTGAAACCGCTGGTCGGTCAACACGCCTCGGCACTGTTCGCATTCGGACTGTTCAACGCTTCGCTCTTTGCCGCCTGTATCCTGCCGCTTTCCACAGCGTACTACATCTGCGAAGGGATGGGATGGGAATCGGGCGTTGACAAGGACTTCGAGCAGGCGCCGCAGTTCTTCTGGTTGTTCACGATTATTATCATTATCAGTGCCGGCCTGATCCTGATTCCGAATGCACCGCTGATGGCGATCATGTTCATCTCGCAGGTTGTCAATGGTGCGGTTCTGCCATTTGTGCTGATGTTCATGATCAAGCTGATCAACGACAAAAACCTGATGGGAACCTATGTCAACGGCCCGGTATTCAACATCATCGCCTGGCTTACCGTTGTAATAATGATCGTTCTGACGGTAATTATGACAATCGATATGGCGTTTCCGGGATTGACCAAGCGGCTGATGTCTTTTTAATCACATTATAATCGTAACAAGAAAGGCCCGACGGGATATCCGCCGGGCCTTTCTTGTTATACTCGGTAAGGACGCTCTACTTTTTGATTTCCACCGTGAGTCCGGCTTTACGAACCGTCTCAATCAGCTCGGTGTAACTCTTGTATTTTTGATCATAGGCTGCCCGACTATCATCGTAATCTTTTTTCAATGCCTCAAGTTGAACACTAGAGATTCCCTTCGGTCCAGAGACCTGATTTTTCAACTCTTCCATGCGTTGTTCGATTTGCTTCAGTTCCGCTTCCCGCGCATCCAGTTCCTTGCGCCAGTCAGCAACGCTCTTGCCACCGTACAGTTCCTTGTCATCGCCCGGAACGGCTGCTGTTGGCTTCGTTTCCGCTTTGTTCGCTTGCTTGGGCGTAGTCACCGTATCCGGCTGCACTTGCGGCTTCGCATCCTGCGATACATCCTCGCGCCGTTTCACCTTTTTTTGATACTTTTTCGGCACTCTGGAATAATCTTCGGTGTAGTTGTACGTGCCACTGTCATCTATCCATGAATAGATTTCGGCATTAACCGACGTCGTCAGCAGCAAGGTAAATCCCAGAAAGAAAAATGACTTCATGATAGACCTCGCGCCTAACCTGGAGGCCAGGCGAATTCACGCCCCGCCAGCAGATGAAAGTGAATGTGAAACACCGACTGTCCCGCCCCAGCCCCGTTGTTCTGCACGATACGAAAGCCGGAGTCGGCATACCCCTTCTCGAAGGCGATCTCCCCTGCTTTCCTGAAGGCATAGCCAACCAGCGCATCGTCCCCTGCGGCCATATCGAGGCAGTTGACGAAATGCTTTTTCGGCAGCAGCAGCAGGTGCAACGGCGCCCGAGGAGCAACATCTTCGATTACGAGGAGCCGTTCATCTTCAAACACCTTCTTTGACGGTATGTCGCCATGAATAATTTTGCAGAAAATACACTGTTCCACATGACCCTCCTTCGATCAGATTTCCGGTACTTGCAGCAGTATCAAAAACTCGCGGTTACCATCAGCCCCGGTAATGGGCGATTCGCATACCCCTGAGACCGTCAGCCCCAGATCCAGCGCGGTACGACGGACATCTTCGATAACTTTTTCATGGGCGGCGGGGTCGCGTACAATCCCCCCCTTCCCCACTTCGCCCTTACCGACCTCGAACTGCGGCTTGATCAGGGCGATGATCCGGCCACCCGGCTTCAAAAGAGCCGCAGTAGCCGGAAGCACCTTGGCCAATGGAATGAACGAGGCGTCAATGACCGCCAGCACCGGAACATCATCAAGCTGATCCGGCGTCACTGTGCGGATATTGGTCCTCTCCATGCTGACAACGCGTGGATCCTGCTGCAGCTTCCAGGCAAGCTGGCCATAGCCGACATCAACGGCAAAGACCTTGACCGCCCCCGCCTGCAGCAGACAATCGGTGAAGCCGCCGGTGGAGGAACCGACATCGACCGCTACCAGCCCGGCCACATCAACACAAAACTCATCCAGCGCCTTGCGCAGCTTGAGTCCACCCCGGCTGACATAGGGGAGTTGCTCCCCCTTGAGACGAATGTCCGCATCTATCGTTACCTGTTGTCCGGACTTGTCAACGGTGTGATCGTCCACCACGACCTGACCGGCCATAATCAAGGCTTTGGCCTTCTCAATCGAGGGGGCCAGCCCGCGTTCCAGCATCAGTGTGTCGAGGCGTTGTTTTGTCATATGGGGTTCGCTGGTACAACAAGGTAAGATTCTACAGATATAAGACGAACTGCACTAGTAAAAAAAGTCCCGCTGCACTCAGCGGGACTTTTCAGGGATTCTTACTCTCCGACCAGCTGACTCTTGGTAAAGAGCGCCTTCAGCCAGTACCCTTCAGCCTCGATATTCTCGCGACCACCCTCTTCGCGATCAACCAGCGTCACGATGCCGAGCACCTTCAGCCCCTCTTCCTCTGCCCGGCGCACCGCCTTCATGGAGGAACCGCCGGTGGTGACGACATCTTCGACAATGACAACCCTGGTCCCGGCGGGAAGATTCTTGCGCCCTTCCAGCCACTGGCCGGTGCCGTGCCCTTTGGGCTCCTTGCGGATGATGAAGGCGTGCATGCTCTTGCCGGCCAGATGAGCGGCAATCGAGGTCGCCGTGGCGATCGGATCGGCACCCAGCGTAATGCCGCCAACCGCCTGAACCCCTTCAACGTCCTTGATGGCTTCATAGAACAGCTTGCCGACCAGAAACCCGCCTTCCGCATGCAGCGTGGTCTGCTTGCCATCGAAGTAAAAATCGCTCTGACGACCGGAAGCCAGGGTCACCAGACGTTTTTCGTATGACAGTTCCAGTATGATTTTCTTCAGTTGTTCGCGATCACTCATTGGTTGTTTGTCTCCTCTTCGAATAGTCCCTTCTGCATATCTTCAACAGGTTTGGGAAATGCAACCGGGTACGTCCCGGCAAAACAGGCTTTGCAATACTGGGTGTTGCCATGACCGATCGAGGAAACCAGCCCCTCTTCGGACAGATACCCCAGCGTATCGGCGGTAACGTAGCGGCAGATTTCATCAATCGTATGCGATGACGAAATCAGCTCCTTGCGGTTCGGCGTATCGATGCCGTAGTAGCAGGGATAGCTGGTGGGTGGGGATGAAATGCGCAGGTGCACCTCCTGCGCCCCGGCGTTGCGCACCATCTTGACGATCTTGCGCGAGGTGGTGCCGCGCACGATCGAGTCATCAATCACGACGACCCGTCTTCCCTTTGAGCAGTTCCCGCACCGGGTTGAGCTTGATCTTGACCCCGAAGTGGCGGATGGACTGGGCCGGCTCGATAAACGTCCTGCCGACATAGTGGTTGCGGATCAACCCCAGTTCGAACGGGATGCCTGATTCCTCGGCATACCCCATGGCGGCCGGAACACCGGAGTCCGGCACGGCGATGACGACATCGGCATCCACCGGGTATTCACGGGCCAGCTGACGCCCCAGCTCTTTACGGGCCAGATAGACATTCCTGCCGAAGATGTACGAATCGGGACGGGCAAAATAGACAAATTCGAAAATACAGGGGGTCGGTTCAATTTTCTTGAAGGGGAACAGCGACTTGATGCCGCCGTCTTTGGTGCAGACAACCATTTCACCCGGTTCGATCTCGCGGACAAAATCGGCTTCGATCAGATCCAGCGCACAGCTTTCGGAAGCGACAACCCAGGCATCACCCAGTTTGCCGAGGCATAACGGACGGAAGCCGTTCGGGTCGCGCACCGCAATCATGCGGCTCTCGGTCAGAAAGAGCAGGCAGTAGGCACCCTGGATACGCTTCAAGGCATCCACGATACGGTCTACAAGCGAGTTTGTCTTGGACGCCGCAATAAGATGGATGATTATTTCCGTATCCATCGTCGTCTGAAAGATCGAGCCGTAGGCTTCCAGTTCGGCCTTCAGCAGCTGCGCATTGACCAGGTTGCCGTTGTGGGCAACCGCAATCGAACCACGTGAATAATCGACCATGATCGGCTGAACATTCTTTTCCACCGAAGCTCCGGCGGTCGAATAGCGAACATGACCGATGGCCGATTTACCCGGCAGTTTTTTGAAGACCTCCGGATTGCTGAATACATCGGCAACCAGTCCCATCCGCTTGTGGGCGTGCAGGGAAGCGCCGTCTGAGGAGACAATACCGCAGCTTTCCTGACCGCGATGCTGCAGGGCATAGAGGCCGAGATAGGTCAGGTTTGATGCCTCCGAGTGATTGTAAATACCAAAAACACCGCATTCTTCTTGAGGACGGGATAGCTTCATAGGTAACGGCTCCACTTTATTGTGAATCATATCAGATTCTTTCTCACATACTCGGCAGCATTTTTATAGAGGATCAGCCCGTCACCCTCTTCCGGCAGATTTTCCCGCGTCCAGCGCGGATGCTGGGTGTAATGGACAAACGCCTCGGGGTGCGGCATCAGTCCCATCAGGCGCCCGGTCGGATCGCACAGAGCCGCAATGGCATTGATTGAGCCGTTCGGATTGGCCGGAAACTCCATGGTCGCTTCGGCGTATCCGGCATCGCTGTATCGTAACACAGCCAGATGTCCGGCTTCAATCCGTGCCAGTGTCGCCTCGGAATCGCAGAGGAATTTTCCTTCACCGTGGCGCACCGGCAGGTAGATTCCCTTGTCGATCCCGCGGGTAAAGATGCTGGGCGAGGCGGGATCAACCTTCAGGTAGGTCCAGCGATCCTGAAAGCGGCCGCAGTCGTTATGCGTCAGCGTAACCGTCTGGTGCAGATACTCGCCGTCAAACCCGGGCAGCATCCCCATTTTGACCATCAGCTGAAAACCGTTGCAGACCCCGAGGATCAACTTGCCGGCGGCAATAAAGCGGGTGAACTGTTCAACCAGCTTTTCACCACTGCCGGCCACCGTGGCATTCTTCAGGCGATTGGCCTGGGCCTTGGCGCTCCCCAGGTCGTCACCGTCGAGAAACCCGCCGGTCAGATTGAGAAAATGAAAGTCGTCCAGTCGGATCTCGCCGGAGAGGATCTCGGCGATATGGGCGATAACCGCCTCATCGAAGCCCCCGAGGCGGCAGGCATGGGCAGCCTCCATCTCGCAGTTGGTACCGTTGCCGGTTATGACGATTGCGCGTGTCTGTTTCATTGATTCCTGTTCTCCTTAACATTCGTACTACACCAGTACCAGTATATACTGTTCTAATCGAAATCGACACTCCGGCCGTTTATGACCGCCAAAAACGCACCACCGTACTTGCGCAGCTTGTGCTCGCCGACCCCGGTAACCGACAGCAGTTCCCGCTCGTCACGCGGCTTGCTCGACGCCATCTCCAGCAGCGTGGCATCGGAAAAGACCACAAATGGCGGCACACCGGCGGCATCGGCAATCTGTTTGCGCAGACGCCCGCAACCTGTCGAACAGCTCCTGATGAAGCGCCGTCACCGGCTCCACGTCGTCGCTTCGCCTTTTCTTCAGGCTTGATGGCTGCCCGGGGCAGACCAAGGATGACCTCGCGTCTCCCCCTTCAGTACCGGACGCGCCGCCGGCGAGAGCCCCAGGACACCGAAGCGGGTAAAATCCTGCACCAGATAGCCGAGATGGATCAACTGGCGGAAGATATTTTCCCACTCCAGCAGCCGACAGGTCGGCGCCGATGCCGTAGGTGGAAAGCTCGTTGATGGCGCAGATCCAGTGATCCGCTGTCTCTTGGCGCCGCGCAGCACATCAATGACATGCCTGACTCCAAAACGTTCGCCGACCCGATAGACACAGGAAAGCGCCTTTTGGGCCTGCTTCCGAGGCATCGAAACGCTGCGGCGGATCGTTGCAGATATCGCAGTTGTCGCAGTCATGCTCGCGCTGATCGCCGAAATAGGCCAGCAGTGCCCGGCGGCGGCAGGTCAGCGCCTCGGCGTAGGCCACCATGGCATTCAGCTTCTGGAGTCTCGATCCGCACCCGCTCGGCATTGTCGCTGTTTTCGATCAGCGAGCGGGCGGTCATGACATCGCCCATGCCGAACAGCATCAGCGCCTCGGACGGCAGGCCGTCCCGCCCGGCCCGGCCGGTTTCCTGATAGTAACTCTCGACACTCTTGGGCATGTCGTAATGCACCACAAAACGGACATTGGGCTTGTCGATCCCCATGCCGAAGGCCACGGTGGCCACCACGATCCGCAGATCGTCGCGCCGGAAGGCATCCTGCACCCGGCTCCGCTCTTCGTCGGACAGACCGGCATGATAGGCGGCAGCGGAAAATCCGGCCAGCTTGCAGACGTTCGGCCACCTGTTCGACCCGCTTGCGGCTGAGGGCATAGACGATGCCGGCCTCATCACGCCGGCCGTTCAGGAATGCGGCCAGCTGGGCAAAGGGCTTCTGCTTGGGAATAACCGTGTAGGTGATGTTCGGGCGATCAAAACCGGCGACAAAGACCGTGGCCTGCTCGAATCCCCAGCTGGCTGATGATATCCTTGCGGGTCTCCGGGTCGGCCGTGGCGGTCATGGCCACAATCGGCACAGCCGGGAAAGAGCTCCCGCAGCCTGCCGAGCTGCACGTAGTCGGGGCGGAAATCATGCCCCCACTGGGAGATGCAGTGCGCCTCGTCGATGGCAAACAGAGCCAGTTTCAGCGTGGCCAGCCGTCTCCAGAAAATCCGGCAGCATCAGCCGTTCCGGCGCAACATAGAGCAGATCCAGCTCGCCGCTATCCATCTGCCGCGAAACACGGCCGCGCTTCATCAGCGGACAGCGATGAATTGAGGCAGGCCGCCCGCACACCATTGGCCAGCAGCGCATCGACCTGATCCTTCATCAGCGCGATCAGCGGCGAGACGACAATCGCCACCCCATCCCGATGCAGGGCCGGTATCTGGTAGCAGAGCGACTTGCCGCCGCCGGTCGGCATGACCAGAAAGACATCTTCGCCAGCCACCACCCGTTCGATGACCTCCTGCTGGGGAGCGCGGAACTGGTGAAAACCGAAGACGGTTTTGAGGGTATGGTGGATGGTTTCTGTCACGGTCAAGCGTTACAGCTCCCGCAACGTCTGCTGCCACGCCTCTTTCAGCTCGGCCAGATCGGCCCTGACGACAGCAGCGCCGTTCAAGCCGGTGATCGACAAGCACTGCTTCCTCGGTCACCACACCGATCGACGCAAAGCAGTTGCCGCTCATGATCGCCTCGAACTGCGTCACGCTGTTCCGGGTGCACCGTCACCAGATGGCGCGAAGCCGATTCGGAGAAGAGCAGCGCGCAATCGCTCCTGCCGGCCTCATCACCCTTCCAGAGAACGCGGGAGAGATCGATGGTCATGCCGAAACCGCCGGCAAAGGCCGATTCGGCCGCTGCCACGGCCAGACCGCCGTCGGACAGGTCATGACAGGAAGCCACCGTCCCCTGGTTGACCGCCTGATGATAGGCCTGATAGCGCTCGTAGGCCCTGGCGGCATCCACCTGCGGCACCTTGTTGCCGATGGCTCCGGAAAGCGCCAGATATTCCGAGCCACCCAGTTCATCGGCGGTCTTGCCCAGCAGGTAGACGATGTCGCCCGGACGCTTGACATCCATGGTGACCGCTTTCCGGGCGTCCTCGATCTTGCCGATCACCGAGAAGAGCAGCGTCGGCGGGATGGAGATCTTGGTGGTGCCGTCGTAGAAGTCGTTCTTCATGGAGTCCTTGCCGGAGATGAGCGGCAGGTTGTAGACCATGCAGACGTCGTACAGCGCCTGGTTGGAGCGCACCAGCTGGGCCATCTTGTAGGCGCCGTCCGGGGTCTTGTCCGACAGGACCGGATCGCACCAGCAGAAGTTGTCCAGACCGGCCACCAGATCCAGCGAACCGCCGACGGCCACATAGTTGCGCAGCGCCTCGTCAACGGCGTTGGCGGTCATGTGGTAGGTATCGATGTCCGAGTAGCGCGGGCAGATGCCGTGGGCCGTCACCACCCCTTCGAAGGAATCCAGGATCGGCCGGACCACGGCCGCATCGGAGGGGCCGTCGTTGGTAACACCGGTGAACGGCTTGACCACCGAGCCGCCCTGCACCTCATGGTCGTAGCGCCGGACCACCGACTCCTTGGAGCAGATGTTCAGCGCCGACAGCAGCTGTTTCAGGTCATCGGTGTAATCCTCTTTTTCCTCCAGCACCGGTTCCGCATGCTGCGGCGGGGTCCACTTGGCCGGCAGCTGCATCGGCGGCAGCCCCTCATGCATGAACTCCATCGGCAGCCAGGCAACGGTCTGCTCGCCGTAGAGCATATGGAACACACCGTTGTCGGTGAATTCACCCAGCACGGTGGCCTCGACGCCGAAGCGCACGGCCATGGCCAGAAACTCGTCGATCTGTTCCGGCGGCACGGCCAGGGACATGCGCTCCTGGGCTTCGGAAATCAGGATTTCCCACGGATTGAGGCCGGGGTATTTCAGCGGCGCCTTGGCCAGATCCATCCGGCAGCCGCCGCACTCGCCGGCCATCTCGCCGATGGAGGATGACAGACCGCCGGCACCGTTGTCGGTGATGAAGCGGTAGAGCCCCTTGTCGCGGGCGCGGATCAGGAAGTCGAACATCCGCTTCTGGGTGATCGGGTCGCCGATCTGCACCGCCGTGACCGGCGAGTTCTCGTTGAGTTCCTCGGAGGAGAAGGTTGCGCCGTGGATGCCGTCCTTGCCGATGCGGCCGCCGGTCATGACGATCAGGTCGCCCGGCTTGATGTACTTTTCGTGCCCCGGCTGGCCATTGACGATCGGCCGGCATCAGACCGGCGGTGCCGCAGAAGACCAGCGGTTTGCCGGCAAAACGCTCATCAAAGACGAGCGAGCCGTTGACGGTCGGGATGCCGCTCTTGTTGCCGCCATGCTCGACCCCTTCGACAACCCCTTCGTAGATGCGGCGCGGATGCAGCAGGCGCGACGGCAGCGGCTTGTCGTAGAACGGGTCGGCAAAGCAGAACACATCGGTATTGAAGATCAGCTTGGAGCCCTGGCCGGTGCCGAACGGGTCACGGTTGACACCGACGATGCCGGTCAGCGCCCCGCCGTACGGATCCAGGGCCGAGGGGGAGTTGTGGGTTTCCACCTTGAAGACCAGCGAGTGCGTGTCGTTGAATTTGATGACACCGGCGTTGTCCTTGAAGACGGAGAGACAGAAATCCTTGTCCCCCATCTGTCTCGCGGACATCCTTGGTCGTGCGCTGGATGAAGGACTTGAACAGGGATTTGATCTCCTGTTTGTTGCCCTTTTCATCCTCGTACTGCACCGTACCGGCAAAGATCTTGTGCTTGCAGTGCTCCGACCAGGTCTGGGCCAGACATTCCAGCTCCACATCGGTCGGCTTGCGCGCCCAGGCCGAACTTCTGACGCTCCGCCAGAACCTTCGGATCGCGGTAATGGGCCTGGATGATCTTCATCTCGTCCAGGGTCAGGGCCAGCACCCCGTCCTTGCTGATGCGCATCAGCTCCTCGTCGGAGACCTCCAGATCGATCTCCCGCACCTCGGCCTTTGTTTCGCCGGTCACCTTGGGCGCAATCGCCGGAAAGCCGCGCTTGGCAACAAACTCAGCGGCTGACAGGATGCAGTAGCGCTGGATCAGGGTGTTGCAGAGCAGCCCGGTGGCAATTTTTTCCACATCGGCAGCGGAGAGCTTCCCTTTGAGCAGGTACTGCACCGCGTAATAGACCCCCTCACCATCGGCAAAGGGACGACCGGTCAGGTAGGCAACCGCTTCGCGGGCGGTACGCCCGACATTGTCGGTCACACCGGGGCGAAAACCGACCTCCACGGCAAAATCGAAACCGGCGGCCAGCGGCCGGTCAATGCTCCAGTCCTGGATGACCGGATCGCTGAAGGGACCGGCTGCAGCCTGCTCCAGCTCGCTCTGCGAAAGGTCGGCATCAACGGTATAGACATCAATGGTGCGGACCTCGTCAACCGCCAGGTGCAGGAAATGTTCGATCTCACGCTTGATCCGCTCGCCGCGGGCATCACGGACACCGTCTTTCAGGGCTATTTCTATTCTGTTGGGCATGTCAGTCAGTTCCTTTTTCCATAATCACCGTCCTGGTCGGGAACGGAATTTCGATATGCGTGTTCGTCGAAAGCGCCGGATAATCAGCGAATTGATTTTGTCGGTGACGGCAAACAGGTTGCCGTACTCTTCGACCCAGAAAAACAGCGCCATGTTGAGGGCGGAATCGCCAAAGCTGACAAAATAGGCTTCGGGGGCCGGATCACGCCAGAACATCCTCGACTTCACCGGCGGTCGCCACCAGCAGCTGCCTTGACCTGATCCACATCGCTGCCGTAGGCCACGCCGATGTTGATGCGCCCCTTGGCCCGGCTGGTCGGGAAACGCCTGATTGGTCAGCATGGTATTGCACAGGTCGGAGTTGGGGATGATCAGCAGCTGGTTATCCAGGGTCTTGATCTTGGTGCTGCGCAGGCCGATATCCAGCCACATCACCGATCTGTCCGCCGACCAGCTGGATGCGGTCACCGATCCGGAACGGACGGTCCAGCATCAGGGTAAAACCGGAGATCATGTGGGCCAGGGTATCCTTGGCCGCCATGCCGATGGCCAGCGAGCCGATGCCCAGGGCGGTCACCAGCGAAAAAATATCATAGTTGAAATGCTTGAGGATGACGATCAGGGCCGTGCCCATCAGAAACAGCATGACCAGTTTTTCGGCAATCGGCATCATCTGGCGCGACATGACGGCTCCGGCTGCCATCCTGCTGACCGGCAACATACCACTTCAGCAGTTCGTCCAGGGCATGGTAGATCAGGTTGACAGACGATCACCACCAGGATGACAAAGAGGACCCCGGAGAGCGACCATGCACCAGCTTTTCGTGCAGCGGCAGCGAGCGGATCGCCAGATAGACCCCCAGCATGATCAACAGCCGCGACACATGCGGAATGATCCGCTGCAGGATCCGGTCATCCAGATCGGTTGCGGTGAAGGAGGTCAGCCGCTTCCCCCACTTGTTCAGCATCATGACGACCAGCTGCGACAGCATCCAGAAGAGGGCCAGAATCAGCAGCGCCCCCAGGATCTCCTTGGCCCAGAACAGCAGGAAACCGTCGCCTTCCTGGGGCTGAAAGAGCTCCTGTATGAAATCCAGGATTCTATTCACCGAACACCCGCTTGAAGATGGTATCGACATGCTTGAGATGGTAGTTCAGGTCAAAGGACTCGCGGATCTTGGCCTCGCCAAGCGCCCCGACCACTTCCTGGTCGGCCAGCAGTTCGGTCTGGAAATCCGCACCCTGTTCCCAGACCTTCATGGCGTTGCGCTGCACCAGACGGTAGGAATCTTCGCGCGACACCCCGGCCTGGGTCAGGTCGAGCAGGATCTTCTGGGAGAAGACCAGCCCCTTCATCTGGTTGAGGTTTCTCAGCATGTTTTCAGGATAGACCACCAGGTTCTTGATCAGGCCGTTGAGACGGCGCAGGGAGAAGTCCAGGGCCACGGTGGCATCCGGGGCGATGTAGCGTTCGACCGAGGAGTGGGAGATGTCCCGCTCATGCCACAGCGCCACGTTTTCCAGGGCCGGGATGCAGAGGGAGCGGATGTAGCGGGCCTGGCCGGTCAGGTTTTCGGACAGGATCGGGTTGCGCTTGTGCGGCATGGCCGACGACCCCTTCTGCCCCTTGCTGAAAAATTCTTCCGCCTCCAGCACCTCGGTGCGCTGCAGGTGGCGGACCTCGATGGCGATCCGCTCCATGGACGAGGCGATCATCGCCAGGACGCAGAAGTACTCGGCATGGCGGTCGCGCGGGATGACCTGGGTCGAGACCGGCTCCGGCTTGAGCCCCATCTTTGCGCAGACGTACTCCTCCACATAGGGATCGATATTGGCAAAGGTGCCGACCGCGCCGGAGATGGCGCCGGTGGCGATATTTTCACGGGCAGCGGCCAGGCGGATCCGGTTGCGCTGCATCTCGGCATAAAAGGAGGCCAGCTTGAGGCCGAAGGTGACCGGTTCGGCGTGGATGCCGTGGGAGCGACCGATGCAGACCGTATCCTTATGCTCCATAGGCGCGTAGCTTTGATCGACTCCAGAACCATGTCCAGATCGGCCAGCAGTTCATCGGCAGCCTGGATCAGCTGCACCGACAGGCAGGTATCCAGCACGTCGGAGGAGGTCATCCCCTGATGGATAAAGCGCGCCTCGGGACCGACATATTCGGCCACCGAGGTCAGAAAGGCGATCACATCATGCTTGACCTCGGCCTCGATGGCGTCGATGCGGGCGATATCGAAATCGCCCTTGGCACGGATAACCGGCACGACCTCCTTGGGGATGACACCCAGCTCGGCCTGGGCCTCGCAGGCCAGGGTCTCAATTTCCAGCCAGATGCGGAAGCGGTTTTCGGCGGTCCAGATCTGGGCCATTTCGGGGCGGGAATAGCGTTCAATCATGTAAAAAACTCCTCGTTTTATTTGTACGCAGCGTTATATTTCCATCACCGCACTGGCACGGTACTGATCACCGATGACGATGCGCGGTGCACAGACGTTCTGGTCGCTCAAGAAAGCCCGGGTCGTGCGCACCACATGGTCCGGATGGTTGTTCACCTCGGACAGGTGGGCCATCACCAGCGCTTCCAGCCCGTCATGGGCCAGTTCATGCAGCAGCTCCAGCGATTCCTCGTTGGAGAGATGGCCGTGACGGGACTTGATGCGCTGCTTCAGCTCCCACGGATAGGGGCCGTTCATCAGCATGTCCACATCGTGGTTCGACTCCAGGTTCAGAAAGCGGCAGCCGCGCAGCTTCTCGGTCACCAGGCGGGTGACGATCCCCAGGTCGGTAACCGAAGCCAGCAGCGCCCCTCACGGGATTCGATGACAAAGCCGACCGGATCGCAGCGTCATGGGTAATCGGGAACCGGATCGATCCGGACATCCCTGAAGGTAAGAGCCGAACCGGACTCAAATTCGATCACCTGCGTCTTCTTGAAATATTTTTCGGCCTTGCGAGTGAACCAGGTGGCTGGCAAAAACCGGCACCTTGAATTTGCGCGCAAAGGAACCGGCACTGCGGATATGGTCGATATGCTCATGGGTGACCAGCACGGCATGGATGCCGGCGGCATCGATACCGCACCTCTTCCATGCGCAGCAGGGTCTCGCGCAGCGACAGGCCGACATCGATCAGGACGCGGGTATCACCGGTCTCCAGATAGAGACAGTTACCCTTGCTGCCGCTCGCCAGCGAACAGATTTTCACACAGGCTCCAGGAATTTCAGGTTAATGGTGCGGCGGCAGATAATGCCGACAATTACAGAGGAACTTCAACAGGTTATAGTCAAGCACCGGGATGCTGTAGATGCCCTTTGGACAAGCGGTATTTATACACTGAAGCGGGCACCAGTTTCAAGGTTTATCGTCGCAAAACGGAGAGCGATTCATCAAATTTCGGAGATATCCGCCCCGGTTATCTCCACATCGGGCCACCCCTCATAGATCCAATCCTCCACCCGTTCCAGCACCTGCCGCGAAATCTGTTTATCCGGGCTGACGGTAACAAAACCGAGCACCGCCACCGAGGCATTGTCCTGCCGATCAACCTCAGCGCAGGCAACATTAAAGCGGTTTCTGGCCCGTCCGAGGATACTCTTGACGATCCCGCGCTTTTCTTTGAGGGAATTCGATTGCAGGGAAAGATGTATTTCGAGACAGAAAATAAACATGGATCACCCCAGTAAAAATTCCAGATCTTCCCGAGAAAGCCCCGCGCCTGCGCCCCCTGCACCCTCTTCCAGGATGGCCCGGTAGAGCTTCAGCTTCTGGACCTTCAAGGCCATCATCTTCTCCTCGATGGTGTGCCGCATGATCAGGCGGGTGATGGTGACCTGTGCGGTCTGACCGATACGGTGGGCGCGGTCCGATGCCTGATTTTCCACAGCCGGGTTCCACCAGGGGTCCATATGAAAGACATAGGTGGCACGGGTCAGGTTCAGCCCCTTGCCGCCCGCCTTGAGGCTGATCAGGAAGACCGCAGGTTCCGTGGAGTTCTGGAAGGCCTGCACCAGATGTTTGCGCTGCGGAACCGGCGTGGAGCCGTCCAGCCGCAGACAGGTAAGACCGTGGCGCTGCAGCCCCTTCTCGATAATGTCCAGGTAGCTGGTAAACTGGGAGAAGACCAGGGCGCTGTGCCCTTCATCGCGCAGTTCCGCGAGCTGTTCGGCCAGGAAATCCAGCTTGGGCGAAACATCGGACGCACCGGGAACGGCGAGGACCGGCGCCAGACAGATCTGCCGCAGCCGGAGGATGGCGGTCAGGGCGATGATGCGGGCCTGGCCGGCGGCATGACTGGCGTATGCCTCCCGCACCTGACTGCGCACCTCCTCAACGGTCTGCTGGTAGAACGCCTTCTGCCTGGTGGAAAGTTCCAGATGGATATCGGTCTCGATCTTGGGGGGCAACTCGGCGACGATCATCTGCTTGCTGCGACGCAGGACAAAGGGTCTGGTGCGCCGGATCAGCCGGTCAATTCCGGACTGCCCCCCTGCCCGGTCTGTCGGCTGAACTCCTCGCGACGTCCCCAAAAGTCCGGGCAGACAGAGATCCATGATGGCGTAGTATTCGCCAATGTGGTTTTCTACCGGGGTGCCGGTCAGGGCCAGACAGAAGCCCCCCTTGAGCCGGCGGACGGCGTTGCTGGTGGCGGCCTGAAGGTTCTTGACGACCTGGGTTTCGTCGAAGATGATCACGTCGAAGCGCAGTTTTTCCAGTGATTCTATGTCGCGCTGGATGATGCCGTAGCTGGTAACGATGATGTCGTGACCGGCGAATGCCTCGGTGGAGCGGCCGCTGCCTGAGTACAGAAACACCCTGGCCGCGGGAAGGAAGCGGGCGATCTCGGCCTCCCAGTTAAACAGGAGCGAGGGGGGCACGACGATCAGATGCGGTGTACCGGGGGGCGCTGCGGAAGCGATTTCGCCCCCCATAATGCCGGCCAGCAGGGAGATCCCCTGGATGGTTTTGCCCAGACCCATATCGTCCGCCAGGCAGGCTCCGAAGCGGTGCTCATAGAGGAAAGCCAGCCAGTGCCAGGCATCCTCCTGATAATGACGCAGGGTGGCGGTTAGTCCCGGCAGGAATCGGGCGTTTCGGTATGGTTTCGAAGTTCAGCAGGCTCTCCAGTACCCGGGCGTCCTCCGGTGAGAGTGTAACCGTTACACCGTGGCTTCTCAACTGGAGCCAGTCGAGGATCTGCAGGCGCGGCACACGGATCAGCTCCTGCTCCCCCTTGCGGCGCCGCTTCCCGGCCGGTATGGTTCCGGCGAACATGGCCAGCACCTGTGCGTTCACCTCATCCAGCAGCATCAGTCGGCCGTCGCGCCGCAGTATGGTGTTGCCTTCCAGCAGGCCGCGCAGTTCATCATCGTTCAGCAATTCGCCATCACAGCGGATTTCCGGCCTGAGTTCAAACCAGTCGATACTGCTGCTGGTGGCATCCAGGTGGAACTCCCACGATGCGGCTGATATCGGTTTATTCTCCAGAAGGAGGGGAAAGCCGCCCTTCTGGAGCCTGGCTGCCAGCTGGGGCAGCTCGCGAAGCAGGTGTTCCGCCGATAGTTTGACCTCACCCGGCATAGGCCCCGAAGAGAACGCCTCTGCCCCGAACATTTCGAACATGATCCGCAACAGATGTGCCTGCAGGCGGCGGTCATCCTCCGCGAAGTGCCAACCGTCTGATGCAACCCTGACCAAGAGCACCTGCTGGTCGCACTGCTCGGCAAACGCGGTCAGGATTTTTTTCGTCTCCCGTTTGATGGTACGCTTGGCAAAGTCGAGTGTCGTCAGAATCGAACGGAGGATCGTGTTGCGGGCGGCGTTTTTCGGCACATCCACGAGGGTGAAGCTGCCCTCCATTATTGCGCGTACCCGTTTTTTGGCCTTGAGCGGCGTTGTCAGGCGCGAACGTTGTGCGGGATCGAAGAACCAGAATGTGCTGCCGGAAAAAGGAAACTGACCCACATCGTCCATGCCGCTCGGCACCAGGATGACCGGCTTTTCAGTGATTCCGGACGGTATATTCAACTGGTAGGAGCTCTTCGCCCGTCGGGAGGTATCGGCAACGGTGCCGTTGTGCAGGAAGAAGAAGGTCTCGTCGAATTCCGCCAGCGCTCCCACATCAAGCCTGATGGCCGCGGCGTTGAACAGTGCAGCGGAAACCGCCATGCCATGCGGAATGCGCCTCAGACCCGACGGCTCATCACGATCGTCGTATTCATCGTCCTCATCGCGATCGTACCATTCGTCAACATCGCCACGGGCACGAACATTGTCCGGCCCGTCTTCCCCGAAGTACGTGTACGTGTTCCGGTCGTCCTCCTCCTCCAGTTCGTCGATGATGCTGTCCCAGACCCGCCACGCCTCGCGATTGACAAGCGGATAAATGCCGCCGCCATCCGGGTCGAACAGGAGCTGGCCATAGATCAGCGCGGTTTCGGAGATCGGTGCCGATCCGTCCAGGGTGCGGGTTATCAACACCTCATCGCCGCTGCTGGCAAAGGTGAGGCAGGCCCGGCGGGGGACACCGTCCCGGTACGTCAGTTCGATCTCCCTCCCCTCTGCGTCGCAGTGGATGATGGGGTACCGCCCTTCGGTAACCGTGAGAAATGTTTCAAAATAACGGGGGGACGATTCGTAATACGAATTTGACGCCAGGAATCTGACGATGTCGGCAGGAACGTTGTAGACGCTCCAGGGAGAGATAGTGTCATGTCCCCGCTGGATTGCGCCGCGTAACCGACCGTTTTCTTCCGCCAGGAGCAGACGGATCGTCGTCGAGGCGGGTGTGGCCTTTGGTAGGACCGATGGGGCACGTACCATGAATCAGAACTCGCAGTGTCGTGGCGTACGGGAAAAAGGAATCACGTCGCGGATATTTTCCATGCCGGAGAGATACATGACCAGCCGTTCGAAGCCAAGCCCGAAACCGGCATGCGGGCAACTCCCCCAGCGACGACTGTCCAGATACCACCAGAGCGGCTCCTGGGCAATCCCCATTTCAGTCATCCGTAACTCCAGACGATCCAGCCGCTCCTCTCGCTGGCTGCCGCCGATAATTTCACCCACCTTCGGCACCAGCAGATCCATCGCGGCCACGGTACGGCCATCATCATTCTGCCGCATGTAAAAGGCCTTGATATCTTTTGGGTAGTTGAGGATGAAAGCCGGTCCTCCCACAATCTGTTCGGTGATATACCGTTCGTGTTCGGTCTGCAGATCCAGCCCCCACTCCACCGGATAGGCAAACGAGGCTCCGGAGCGTTGCAGACGCTGCAATTGCGTCCGAATATTCCATCCTGACAAAATCAGCTTCGGCCACCCTGCCTGATACGCTCGATCAGGCCGTTTTCAATATGCTTGTCAAAGAAGAGCCATATCGTCGGCACACTCTTCGAGCGCAAAACGGCAGAGATACCGGACAAATTTTTCCGCCAGGTCGGCATCATCGGCCAGCGTGGCAAACGCCATCTCCGGTTCAATCATCCAGAACTCGGAGGCATGCCGGGCGGTATTGGAGTTCTCTGCCCGGAACGTCGGACCGAACGTGTAAATATCGCCGAAAGCCAGGGCAAACAGCTCCCCTTCAAGCTGGCCGCTGACGGTCAGTCCGGTTTTCTGACCAAAGAAATCCTGACTGAAATCCGGCATGCCATCCAGCACGGGAGGGTCTGCCGCATCAAGCGTGGTGACGCGAAACAGTTCTCCGGCACCTTCGCAGTCGCTGGCCGTAATGATGGGGGTATGGACGTACAGGAAGTTATGCTCGGAAAAAAAATGATGAACTGCCTGAGCAAGTCTCGATCTCAGGCGAAACACCGCTCCGAAGGTGTTCGTGCGGGGACGCAGGTGAGCGATGGTGCGCAGGTATTCGAACGTGTGACGTTTTTTCTGAAGGGGATAACTATCATCGGCATCGCCGATTATTTCAATCGTTTTTGCCAATAGTTCCCATTTTTGGCCGACTGCCGGAGATTCAACCAGAGTACCCGCCACGGTGAGTGCAGCTCCGGTGCCGATCCGGCAGATATCACTGAAATTCGGCAGACCGGACTCGGCCACTACCTGAATACCGTTCACGGATGACCCGTCATTGAGAACAATAAAACAGATCTCTTTTGACGCCCGGACCGAGCGCACCCATCCGGAAAAAGAACAGGGTGCCGACCCAGCACCCCGCTCAAGAATTTCTTTGATTCGCGTTCTCATAATGACGCTCCTACACAATTGTCATGCATACATCTTGAACAGCTTCAGCACCAGCAGCGTAATCCCGGAGCCGATACATGCGCCGACGATAATTTCACGCATGGTATGAATTTTCATCAGCAGCCGCGAGTGACTTACCATCAGTGCCAGAACGAGTGAGAGCACAGATATGAGCGGGTCGCGGGTGTTGAGCGACACCGCCGTGGCGATCGAGAACGCGACGGCAGCATGTCCGCTCGGTATGCCGCCACGAAGCGGCGTGCCGGAACCGGTAGCGCTCTTTACGATAACAACGACAATAATGACGATCAGTATCGAAACGACCGTCCCCATGTCAGACACAGTGCCAAACATCGCAAGAACCTCCCCGTAGCGTGGCATAACATATTTTGCCAGAATCAGGTACCCCATGATGGCGGCACCGCAGGCGGTAATCAATACGGCCCCGGCAGCCGTATCTTTGGCAATTTTGGCTAACGGATGGTAGCCGGGAGAAACGAGATCAACGACCGCTTCTACAGCAGTATTAAACATCTCGGCGCAGAGCACTGCCAGAATTGACAGCGCAAGCAGCGCAAACTCCAGCGGAGTGACTTTGAGAAACAACACCACCAGCAACACCACGATGGCCGCAATGAAGTGAATGCGCATGTGCTTTTCAGCACGGGCCGCATGCAGGATCCCTTCAACGGCACAGTTTGCGGAGTCTATAAACCGGTCGGGCTTAACAACCCTTCCTTCTTCAGAATTCTGAATAGCTGTTGCTCCTTCTGCACCATTTTTTGTGCTTCAGCCTCGCCGCTCCGCTCATGATCATAGCCGCACAGGTGTAACATCCCGTGCATCAACAGAAACGACAGGCGCTCGAAGAACGTCATCCCGCCCTCTTCGGCCTCACGAGCGGCTGTATCAGCCGAAATTATGACGTCGCCGAGAGCATGCGGATTCACCCCCCACGCACTCCCCTTCCTGCAGTGAAAACGAAATCACGTTAGTCGGGCGATCTTTGGCAAGATACTCACGGTTAATGATCCGGATCGAGCGGTCACCCACAATTGAAACAGACAGTTCGGTCCCCTCAGGACATCCCAAGGCGCTTAAGATTCTCACCGCCACCTTTTTGAGCTGCAGGCTCTTGAATCGCTGGCGTCTCTGGCGATTGTTCAACAGTATCAACATGCGGCTCCACTCCATGTTCAATTTTGACATACTCACGGGCTTCCGCCTTTTTGGAACGGTCTCCCCCTTTGTACACAGGCTCGGGATAATCAATCCGGTGATGAAAGATGCCGTTCAGAATGCCGGTAAAACTCTTGGCGATTTCGTGCAGATTTTTAAGAGTCAGCTCGCATTCATCCAGTTGTCCGTCGATAAATATATTATTGATCAGCTTCTGGACCAGCCCCTGAATACGATCAGGCGTCGGATTCACCAGGGTGCGGGAGGCCGCTTCAACACAGTCTGCCAGCATGACGATGCCCGCCTCGCGTGTCTGCGGTTTAGGACCGGGATAGCGGAAATCCTTTTCTTCAACAACCTGCCCGGCTGTTGCCGCCTGACTGCTTGGCGCGCTCGTAAAAAAACTTGATCAGTGCGGTGCCGTGATGCTGACGCAGGATATCGATTATCGGCTGGCCCAGCCTGTGTTCACGGGCCAGTTCGGCACCTTCCTTGATATGTGAAATCAGGATCAGCGCGCTCATGCTGGGCGTAAGCTTGTCATGACGATTCTCTTCGCCGGCCTGATTTTCAATGAAATAGAGCGGTTTTGAAGCCTTGCCGATATCGTGGTAATAGGCGGCAACCCGTGCCAGCAGCGGATTAGCACCGATGGATTCAGCGGCGGCCTCCACCAGGTTGCCGACGACGACACTGTGATGATAGGTGCCGGGAGCCTTGACCATCAGTTCCCGAAGCACCGGGGAGTTGAGGTTGGCAAGTTCCAGCAGCTTGATATCGGTCGTATACTGAAAGAGGGTTTCGATAAGCGGAATAAAGCTTGAAACGAAGCCGGCGCAGATAAATCCGCTGAGCAGTGCAAAGAAGGCTACGTACAGGGTTTGCGTTGTAAAGATGGCATTATTTAACGTCTGAAACGACAGCGCCAGAGCCAGATTAACGATCGAAACCTTGATACCGGCGGTGTAGACCGTACCGCGACTGGCTGCAATGCCGGACACCATGAGCGCCGACAATACTCCCCAGCAGCGAATAGATCACGACCAGCATGTTGTTCTCGAACATGATGCCAAGCAACGGGGCCAGAATGGCACAATAGACCAGCGCAACCTCGGAGTTGATGAAAATCCGGACAATCATTGCTCCGGCGGCAAACGGAAACAGATAAAAATAACTTGAGGCATCGATGGAGGGGAATACCGAACCGATGTTATGGGTGATCAGGAGAGCGGTCTTGAAGCAGATGAAGCTGATGGTGATCAGAAGAGAGATGATCAGGACATCTTTATTGGTCGGATTGAATTTTCGAATATTTTTGCAGGCAAACCGGTAGGGGAAATAAAACAGTACGAGGATCAGCGCAAAGGTGCCGATCGCTGTAAAGAGGCGGCTGCCGCTGCGCTGATTACCGAAAATCGCCTCAAGTTTGTGAGCCTGTTCGGGGGTTATCCGTTCACCGACCCGTACGACCATTTCCCCCTTCTGCAGCTTGAAGAGCACCGGCCGCACCGTTTCCATGGCGTTGCGGGAACGCACCTCGGAGGCCTCCCGGTTGTAGAACAGGTTGGGAAGCAGAATCCTGGCAATTACCGCCGCAATGCGGGCATTGTCGGCAGCAGCTCCTACCCCTTTAAAGCTCCAGGTGCTGACGATCCGGCGCGCCTCGCCAATCTCGGTAACAGCCGTGGAGATGTCACCGCCACCGATCGGGTGACCATTATTATCAGTTATTTCGAGTCCGCGACGGATATCGGTCTGAAATACTTTCCCGTCAAGAACAATTTTCCGTTGATACAGTTCATTCAGCAGCTCGGTCGCACTTGCCAGAAAAAGCTTGTCCGACTTGATCCGGGTCAGCGCAAGAATTTCAGCCTCACTCAGATCAGTATCCAGCACCGGCATCAGCTTGGCGCGCCACTGGGAAAGACTTTTTTCCGGTTTCGCATCCCGGTCCGAGTGAACAATCGCGAGGGCCTGCTGCAGCTTGTCTGCAAGCGCGCCCGCCACCTGATCGCTCAGATTATACACAACGGGAGCATTGTTGGCGGCATCTTTGCGTCGCTGTTCCGTCAATGCCTTGTCTTCTACAAGCAGGTCCTGTGTGACACGGATATCGGATGTGGCAATATCACCGATTTTATAGGAAAGCGTGGAGATGTGTTGGTTGGGAAGTATGGTCAACGTCAGCAACAGGGCGGTAGAGACAAGAAGAATAAACCTGTTGCGGCGGGCCGTTTCGGGGTTGGAAAATCTCTTGATCAGTGAATCAAGCAGATTCGATCCGAACTGACTCAAATATGTCAGCGTATGCTGTTCCTGCCTGTTTCCGGATTGTTCAGCCATAGATTAGATGCGCCACGTGATGATTGGATTTCAACAGTTACAATAAGATATGGATTGTAGTCTGATTACATACACGTGTCAATAAATCTGCACCGGATCAAAGTGACCGGAACGCGGGGTCACCCGCGAGGATGAATCTGTTGGTGCAGACGCTTCAGCCGTTCACGGGTCACATGGGTATAAATCTGGGTGGTGGACAGATCGGCATGCCCCAGCATGATCTGCACGCTGCGCAGATCCGCGCCGTTCTCCAGCAGATGGGTGGCAAAAGAGTGGCGCAGGGTGTGCGGCGAAATGTTTTTCCGGATGGCCGCCATCTCTGCCCGTTTCTTGATGATATTCCAGAAAGCCTGACGGCTCATCGCTCCCCCCAGACGGGAAAGAAAAAGGTACGGATTCTGCCGCTGCGGATCAACGTTCTGCCGCACCGAGCCAAGATAGACAGCAACCTGCGCGCGGGCCGATTCGCCAATCGGCACCAGACGCTCCTTGTTCCCCTTTCCGAGCGTCATCAGATAGCCGGAATCAAGATTGACTTCACGCAGCTTGAGATTAACCAGCTCGGATACCCGCAGACCGGTGGCGTACAGCAGCTCCAGCATGGCACGGTCGCGCAGATCCTCACCCCGCTCCCCCTGACAGGCGGCAAACAGGGCATCAACATCGCGGCCATCCAGAAACTGCGGCAGTTTATGCAGCGTACGCGGCGCTTCGATTATCGTGGCCGGATTGCAGTCGGCATAATTTTCAATCATCAGAAATTTGTGAAACATGCGGATGGCCGAGAGGCAGCGGGCACGACTGCGCGGGCCGATGTCCATTTTCTGCAGAGTGCCCATGAAAGCGGCGATATCTGCCGGACTGACATCGGACGGTTTCTGCCGCCCCGCCTTGTCGAGAAAATCAAGATAGCGGCACAAGATCCCGGCTGTAGGCGCTCCTGGTGTTGCCGGATAGCCCCTTTTCCACGGTAAGGTAGGATATGAAGAGGTCAAGGAAGTCGTTCAATATAATTCTCTTTTGTATAACGGATTACGGCCTCACTCCTCTGGCGGAGGTCTGCCGGTTCTGGTCACATACTCAAGATCTTCCCTGATTTTTGAAATACCTTCAGCACAATAACGTCCAGATTCGATAACTTTCAACACCCAGAATTGTTATGCCGGAGCCGAAAACCGCCCAGTAATTTTCCTCAAGCGACTTTACCAAAATAATAAAAGAGAAAAAAAGCGGTCAGAAATCCGACATGGCCGAAACTGCTCCTATGCTCAATGCCTGCGGCCATACGGGAAAGACTTAGGATTAACGCGGAAAAAGTATAGAGCAGAAGAACTATGCTGATAATTCGGGCCGAGGGAGGCTTGCCTAAAAGAGCGGTGACCACATCAGGAGCGGGAAGGAAGGAAAATCCAAACCAGGCGAGAATGCAGATTACAAGAAAGAGCGCAAGCGCCAGAATGCCGCGGGTGGAAAAGCGGTTAAACCGGTTAATTTTCTTTATCAACTCCTGCCGCAGCATATCAACGCTATCCCGGGTTTCATTGATATCAGCCGACAGTTGATGTTCACGCATGTCTGTCATGCAATCACCGATACCATACCAGCTATTCTGATTCTTCAGAATTCTGCTTCTTACCGGCCGCGCTCATTTTCACGTTGTAGTAATGTGACGCAATTATGTCAAGATCATGTGGCAAATGTGGAGGGGGTTCCGGGATATCATTCCTATTTGCAGGTAATTCTACATATTTCCGCAGTCTTTCGATCGGGAGAAAAACATTTCTTCTCAACAGCGCTGTTACTCCGCCAATGGTGAGGATGAGGCTCATCACGGTAAAGATGATCATCTGGATGCGCAGCATTGCAAGCGATCTTTCAAGTTCCGTCCGTGACAGTCCGATATCCAAAGTCCCCAGAACTTTCTGGCCGGGAAGGTGAACATGACAAGCCGCGGATGAGCAGGCCGGTTCATTGTAGATTGGCGCAGTAATTGCCATGACATCCATACCATCCGGATTTTTGAAGGTGCGGGCCTGCTGCATAGTCCCCAGAGTGGTAACAGGAACGGTTCCTTTGTGACAGACGATGCACCCTTCCGCATTCTTATCCACCTGACGGTTTATCTCACCAGGCGTGGCAGAAAAAGTCACAACACCTTTCTTGTTGAATATCCTGACATGATCGACGCCGTGCTGTTCGCCCACGTTCCGTATGATGGTGGCCAGCGTTTCACGGTCGGATTTGTGCATTGCATAGCGGGTCGATTTCAGGATGGTGTCGGCAAGATTGGTGGCATGAACTATCTCGCCGCGGTGGAGATCGTCGCGGATAACAGAGTACAGAATCAGACAGCAGACGACCATGAATCCGGTAACGGCAAGCCCGACCGGAACCAGGGCCTTTCCCGCAAGTGTGGCAAACATATCATCCCCCCACAGATTCTGTTATATATTCAATCACAGGATTTCAACTACATGTGATGGCATGACTCGCATTTTTCCTTTACACTGAATGCGGTTTTTCCGTCGTGGCACCCACCGCAGGACTTCCCTTTTTCCATCTCCTGCATCGACACTTTCACCATGCTACGGGTTGTTTTGTATAATGATGCATGGCAATCAACGCATGTGTACAGGGCAGTGTGATATTTATGGCTGAAAACGACATTACCCGCACTCTTCTCCTCAAACACCACCTCCGCCGCCGGGTGACATTGCGAACACTCTTTTATTGAAAAAGCCTGTTTTGAGTTGTGGCACGCGCCGCATGACTTGCCCTTTTCCATGGCGGCCATGCCGACACGTCTGTTTTTTTGATTCGGAGCATACAGCGTAGGATGACAGGTACCGCATTCTGCAACAGCAAGATGATTTTTATGACTGAAATGTGTGGGGCCGGTCTCTTTTACCTTGTACGTTATGTCCTTAACCGGATGGCACGTGACGCATGTATCAAGGCCAAAGGCTTTCTTGCCGTTATGGCAGGCACCGCATGATTTCCCCTTTTTCATATCTGTCATGGTGAAACGTTTATTGGGGCCGGCGGCAAAGACAGATGGGTGACATACGCCGCAATCAGATGATTTTGCAAGGTGAGATTTATGACTGAATCCGGTGGGGCCTGTTGCCTTGACGTGGTAAACTTATTTCCTTGGTCTGATGGCAACGAGTGCACTCTCCGAGGGTAAAGGTATTTTTCCCGTCATGACATGCGCCGCACGACGCACCTCTCTCCATTTCAGCCATGGAATAATGCTTTTTCTTTTTTAAATCAAAAATAGCATCGTGACAGACGCGACAGTTTTTGGTCATTCCTTTCTTGTTTATATGATCACCATGGCTGAATACCACTCTACCTGCATCTTTGGTGGTAAAGACAACATCACGAATAGTGACGGCAAACGCTGAACTCTGAAATTGCAGAAAAAGCGCAAAGGTGATGAAGACAAGTCGGCATTTCATAAGATACTCTCCTGAACTGGATTCATTTATCAGAGCCAAGATTACCGTCTTCGACCGTTTCTTCCTCCCAGCCGTTCCACATCGGCTTGAAATGAGCCAGCGGGGTATGTCCGAGAGTTGCCAGATAGATATGCACAAAGAGAAAAGCGGTAAAACAGCAGGCAAGCAGAAAATGTGTCCCTACCAGCATTTTTATTCCCCCAAGCAGGAGAAGCAGCTCGCGCAACGGGGCAACATACATGAGAAGCGCACCGCTAAAAATTACCAGGGGCAGAAGCACCAACATGATTACCAGATACGTAGCCTTCTGCATGGGATTGAACTTACTGTTCGGGAGAGCTGTGGTGCGGGTTCGGTTTTCCCAGAAAATACGTAAGAAAATAAAAATAGGCCTGACGAAAGATACCCGATTTCAGGTCTTCCAGTGTCGGCACATACTGCTTTATCAGGCTTTTTGCCACTACCAGGTAATAAATCAGCCAGAGCATGTACGAGACGGAAACAACCACGCCGGCCGTATTATGCAACCGAATGGCGGCCTTATAGGCACCGAAAATATTTATGTAATCGGGAAAACGTATCTGCAGCCCGGTAACACATAAGGTAACGATTCCGAAAGCATTCAGCCAGTGCCAGATCCTGACCGGCATGGGGGTCAGGTATATCATCTCTTTATGCTTCATGATCTTCCTCCTTTCTGTTCTTCCTGGTCAGGAATCGGAAGAAGCCATGACCTACCGGTAACGATAATCCGGCGGCAACGATCAAACCGCCGATAATATTGAGAGGAGTGCTTCTGGTCGTGCCGAGCATGTAAAAATCGGGAGTTCCGTACAGAATGTCGAGGATTGCCCCCTTTTCCACGGCGACCCTGGTATATCCGCCATTTTTTTCCGGAAAAGCGATAAAACTTTTCTGCATGGCTTTTGGTCCGGAAGCATGGCAGAAAGAGCAGTCCCACCGGTTATTGAGGATCTGGTAGCTATGGGTGACTACCTCCGGCGTCATCATGCCCCATAGCCGCATATTCTTACCGCGGAGCTTATGGTTGAACTCCCTCAGTTCTGCGAGCGACACGAGATTATCGCCGTTCTGGTCAATCAGCGTGCTGATCTCTCCCCCTTGCGTCAGCGTGGCCAGCTCTTCATACGTGGCGTTTTTGAAGTCGTCTCCGGAACCCGGCCGGCGACTTTCAATCGACATGGTAATGACATAATCTTTTGAGCCGGTATGGCAGGTAATGCACGGGAGCGAATCGATATGCAGATCAGCCTGAGGCAGCCATTTGGCATGGCTCTGGATGGTTTTTCTGCTGTCATGGCACTTGGCGCACTTACTGGTTGATGTCTTCACCCGACACAAACATCGGCAACCGTACTTCATGCGGGTTATGACAGCCGGTGCATCCGGCTTTAGATCCATGGAGGCTTTTTGAATACTCTGCAAAGACGGGACCGTGGCAATCTCCGCACGTTGCTTTGGAAGGGGCATAGCCGTCACCTGGATGACCTGTGGAGACCCGCTCATGGCACGATGTACATCCCACAATGGCATGCGTTGTGGCCGCAAACTTGACCGGATCGATGTACATCTTCTCGCCGCCCGGACGTATGATTTCCTTGCGGCCATGGCAGTTCATGCATTTTTCATTTCCAGGGGCGGCGCCAAAAACAGGTGTAATCGAAATGACGAACACACCGAGAAGAAACATCCACATGGTTCTGTTATATACATGCATGGCGTTAACTCTCCCTGTTCCGGATATTCGACATGATAGCAATCGTGTATTCTGTATACACCGTCTTTCTTGTAGCACGAATTTTTAATCTTGCAAGCGAGTTACTGAAAATATTTTTCAGGATATCGAACTACGCTTATTCTCTGCAGGCACCTGTTTGACATATGTAAAATAATTGGTATCTTTTATAAACACGTACACGCAAAGGATACCGCATGGGACACAGCAGACTTCTTATTGTTGATGACGAGGCAGCGATCAGGGATGGTTTGAAGCGCGTTCTTGAGGCAGAATCCTTTATTGTTGAAACCTGCTCCAGCGGCTTTCACGCCATCGAAATCATGCAACAGCGCGAATTCGAACTCATCATAACTGATCTGAAAATGCCTGGCATGAGCGGTATTGAGGTACTGAAAAGCGTCCGCATACTTCAGCCCGATATCCCGGTGATCCTGATTACCGGATACGCCTCGGTCGATACGGCCGTGGATGCCATGAAAAACGGGGCATCGGATTATATTTCAAAACCGTTTGCCCCTGCTCTGTTACTGGAAAAAGTGCAAAATGCCCTCAGTCAGCGCAGTGTGTCGCTGGACGAGATGTTTCTCAAAGAAGAGGTCGGCCTGCATCATGGTTTTCATCAGTTTATTGGTGAAAGCAAGGAGATGCAGAAAGTGTATCACCGGATCATGCATGTTGCCGCCACCAACAGCACGGTACTTATCACCGGCGAAAGCGGCACCGGCAAGGAACTGGCAGCCCGGGCAATTCATGAAAACAGCCCCCGAAAGGATAATCCCTTTGTCGCAGTAGATTGTTCATCACTGGCAGAAACTCTGCTTGAGAGCGAATTGTTCGGACATGTCAAAGGCTCCTTTACCGGCGCTGTACAGACAAAGACCGGGCTATTCAAGATGGCCGACGGCGGCACCCTTTTCCTGGATGAAGTCTCGAACATCAGCCTGTCTACGCAGGCAAAACTCCTGCGCGCCCTGCAGGAACGCAAAATCACCCCCATTGGCGGCACGCAGCTGGTACCGATAGATATCCATCTTGTCGCCGCGACAAACAAGAATCTCAAAACCATGGCACATGAAGGGACGTTCCGCGAGGACCTGTATTTTCGCCTGAATATAATTCCGATCGAACTCCCGCCACTTCGCGAACGCACAGACGACATCCCGATCCTGATACGTCATTTTCTAAAAAAGTACACGGCCGAAATATGCAAGGAAATCAAGGGAGTTGCGCCTGATGTACTGTCGTTTCTTGAACATTATCTGTATCCGGGAAATGTACGGGAGCTTGAAAACATGATCGAGCGAGCGGTGGTGCTGGCGGAGGGGGATGTTATCCGTAATGAGGATCTAGAACTGTGGGACTGCACGGATACTGCTTCACAATGCATGATTGATCGTATTCCGCTGAACGCAGAAGAACTCAAGGAGATGAAGCGGGATATTCGTGATCATGCCATGGAATCACTTGAAAGCCTTTTTGTACGCAATGCTCTAGAACGCAACAACTGGAATGTCACCAGAGCGGCTGAAGATACCGGCATACTGAGGCCTAATTTTCAGGGCATGATGAAAAAGCTGGGGATTTCGGCACGAGGGGAGCATTGACGGGCTGGCCAGTACATAAGTTCTTGCCGCGGCGAGAAATATGACCTATATTTAAACCCTAAATAAGGTTATCAAAGAGGTCATTTATGGATCGAATTTTCGCGCGCGCTTCCGTCAGCATCAGCGACCTGAAAAAGAACCCCTCACGCATCATCAATGAGGCAGAAGGTGCACCGGTCGCCATTCTCAACCACAACAAGCCCAGCGCCTACCTCATCCCGGCAGAGGCATTTGAAACACTGATGGAAAAATTCGAGGATTACGAGCTTTCCCGCCTCGTCAAGGAGAGGGCGAACGAACCGACCGTCAAGGTTTCCCTCGATGAGTTATAGCCTCGAATTCAAAGAGTCGGCTCTCAAAGAGTGGCAAAAGCTCGACGGTACGATCCGCGAACAGTTCAAGAAAAAGCTGGCCGAGCGGTTGGTTCGGCCCCGTGTCGCGTCGGCCAGGCTTTCCGGTATGCCCGACTGCTACAAGATCAAGCTGAAAAACGCAGGTTACCGGCTTGTCTACCAGGTTGACGACAAGCAGATCGTGGTGATTGTTGTGGCCGTCGGCAAGCGGGAAAATCTTGCCGTCTACCGGTCGGCAGGGGATAGGTTGAAGGATTGATGCCGCCAGGAATGTATGCAAGCCTTGACATTTAGAGCTTTCACAGAAGCTACAAAAGGCGGCTGAGTGGCCGCCTTTTGAAGTGATAAAATATATATGTCCCGCATTTTCCGTCCAAACAAGTCAGTCCGAGACAACACGTAGAAGTTCTCGTGCAAAAGCCGATAAACCGGAAGTCTCCATGTTAAACTTCTCGAATAGCTCCAACCTTCCTAGGTTCCAAACTGAGGTTTCCAACTCATCTTTCGAAAGATTAAGCTGCTTAGCATATTCTGCGAGCTGCGCTCCTCCATCATAGGTTTTATTCTTGAGGGTCGCGTCTGTAAGTTTATCTTTTTGAGTGCCTTCCGACTGAACCTGCAAATTTACAGACGTGACCCTAATTCTCTATTTATGTTGCTCAAAATAATGCGGGACAGATTTAATTACTGGGGTAGTAATTACCTTTCCAATTAAGGATGCCATCATCAATCTGCAAGGTATTTTCATTTCAGGAGATGCGAGCCTTTCATCTCACCCGGAAACCGGAAGCATGACAATAAATGTGGTCCCCTCCCCTACCATGCTCTTTACCTCAATCTTCCCGCCGTTATTTTCGATAATCCCGTACGAAATTGACAGCCCGAGTCCGGTGCCTTCGGATTTGGTGGTAAAGAACGGATCAAATATCTTGGCAAGATTTTCTTCGGAGATCCCATCACCGCTATCTTTAAGAGCGGCACAGATATACTTCCCGTCCGCCGACCGATATGTGGACAATTCCAGATCCCCACCATGCGGCATCGCATGCCCTGCATTAATAATCAGGTTCACGAACACCTGTCGGATCTGATTGGGATCTGCCGATATCTGCAGCGGATCATTGTCGTATATTTTTCTGATGGCGATTTCGCTGAAGTCCGGCTGTTTGTGAAAAAAGGTGACTACTTCATCAAGAATTGCCTCAATGGCTGTAACCTCTTTTTTCGGCAACGACTCCCGGCTGAAATCAAGCAGATCCTTCACGATTCCGGCACAGCGCTCCGTCTCTGAAATAACTCTTTCGACATCAGGCAAAAGAGCCTGATCAAGCCTTTTGTCGCTGTTCAGGATTGAGGCATACAGAAGGATACCGGTCAGCGGATTGTTGATTTCGTGGGCAACCCCGGCCGCAAGAGTACCGAGAGAGGCCAGTTTCTCCGAGCGACGCAACTGTTCTTCCATACGCATGATCTCTTGGCTCCGCTCTTCCACCTTGCTTTCCAGACTGATCGCCCACCCCTTCAACTCCTTGTCGGCCCTGCCGAGGCTTTCAGTCATACGGTTGACCGATTCCGATAGTTCCCCGAGCTCATCCCTGCTGGAAACGGTAACCCGTGAGTCCAGATCCCCCGATGCAACCAGAGCGCTGTGCCAGACAAGCCTCTGCACCGGTATATCGACAAGATAATGTGTCAGAATGGTTACCAGAATACCAATCACCAGCAACAGCAGACATGTCAACAACACAAATTGCAGACGATATTCATGAGATTTATGGCGGAGCATTTCCAGGGAAATCGATATATCCAGAAGTCCCAGCACCGTGTCATTTTTGCCATGAAAATGGCAGGATGCGGCGACACAGGCCGGTTGATTATAAATCGCCTTGGTAAACCCAAGCACTTCTTTCCCGGACCTGGTACTTACGATCCGGCTGCGGTTCATTGACGATGCCGAGATACCGGGACTTGCAGAATTGTGGCACATGATGCATTCGTCGGCATGCTTGCCAATAACAGAACCGATTTCTTCGTTTATGCTTGAGAAAACCACCTTTCCGGTTTGGTCAATCAACCGTATATGTTCAATGCTCTTACTTTCCGCAACCCGTCCAACCATATGATAAAGACTGGTTTTATCGTTCTTCATCATGGCGTCATATGCGCTCTGATTGATGACATCGGCAACTTCTTCCGCATTTGACACAGCGTAATCTATCATTACCTTTCTGAAGTTTTTCAGATTGATATTGTCCAGCACCCCCATGAAAACAAGCAGGATCAGCGATGTGGCAAAGGTGAGCTTTGCAATGAGCGGAATGCGGATTTTCATGCCTGAATTCCTCGTAAGCCGTCGTGTTTAAAAAACTTATACACCTGATTATGTCAGTACGTCTGTTGAAAAACCCCTCCTGGCTGATTCTCCGGATGGAAGGGAACCGGTTACGTATAATGTTTCTATACGCTCTGCCCGGCCCGGATGGCAAAAACAACACCATCACGTGGCATCACTGCGCGTAACATCATGTCAATTACAGCCTTTGCATATTGCCCGTGCTACGGACACCCTTTTGGCATACTCGATGCTCTTAATAGGTCAGACAAAGAAAATAATTGAAAGGAGTACGTCATGAAAACGGTAACCGCCCTGATAGGAATAATAGCCCCCGCTACTGCATGTGCAGCTACGAATGCCGCAGCAGGAAACGATGGAATATTTGTCTGGATATTTCTCGGCTTCTTCGCAATGATAGTAGTCGGACAGTTAATCCCGGCCATCATGTTGATCATTGGCATGGTCAAGGGAATCACCGCCAAAACCGAGGTAAAAATTGAAGCACCGTAGCCGCAGGCTGCATCTGGCGCGGACTGAGAAGCAGGTCAGTGCCTGGGGCGCAGGAATGATCGAGAGGTTTGTCATGTGGCGGCCAAGTGGACACTTCCTTGTAAAATATCATATCGCAGCCTCAGTCGCCACGCTTGTCTGCGGCGTGAGCATTATTGTCATCTGCCTTGTCCCCTCATACTTCCCCACTCCCTACAGGTTGCTGATTGATGACCGTATCGCTATAATTATACCCTATGTGCTGTTTATTGCTCTCGGAGAGGCTATTTTTTCGATCTGGTATTTCCTTTTCAGAAAAAAAGATTAGCACGCAACACTGATTTTCTGCGTTTTCTGGCAGGTACGCATCTTCAATAGGCTGGTGGAGGGAACACATGGATGACAACCCGGTTGACCCGGTGGCGTATATGAGCGTCATGAAGAAAACGAGGAGACGCCGTAAATATTTTTTCGGCACGGTGCTTATATACATCCCGGCCTTATTGATTACCCATTACATCTCCCCCACCAACAGAGCCATGGGAACCGTGTTTGTCATGTGGGTTGCCATGCTGATCATGGTTACTTTTATGGTCGCACTAAGCAGATGCCCACGGTGCGGCAACTATTACCATCTGCACGGAATGGCGCTACTGATTCTGCGCAGATGCCTCCACTGCCAACTTCATATAAAGAGCGATCAACCATACTAAAATAAAAGGCCACCCTGAGGTGACCTGTTAGACATTTGCTCGTTCACTACCGAGGGGATTCACGTGGATGAGACTATTTACCGTCATGGAAGATTCATCAGGTTGCCACCGCCGCCGCCAACCGGCTTTCCGCCCTTGCCGACGACCTGCGAAGGATTGTCAGTCAGTTCAAGATTGTATAGTTAGAAAATCATCAGGTGCAGCACGCCGCGAAACAGTATCCCGACCACGGCTCCCGCTATGGCCGGTCTCACAACCGAGGCGGAACGCGCCCCGGCTGAAATCAATACCGCCACCCCGACCAGATCGCAGGGATTGGTGAGAAAACCGGCCATGCGGTTCAGCTCCTGAACCGTGATGGCGCCTTCCTTCAGGAGATTGAGCGTGACCCCCATCATGGCGGTTCCGCCGGCCAGATACTTGGTGGCCAGCGGCAGCACCGCCACAGCCGGAAAACCGATCAGGGCGAACAGCGGTGTCAGTGCCGACTCTACCACAGCAATGGCGCCGGTTGCTTTGAGGATGTTCACCAGGAAGATGGCCAGAATCAGAATCGGAATGGCGCCGAGAATGACCTGTACCGCCTCCTGGCCGCCGACGATCATCAGGTTGAGGGTGCTGCTCCTGCGAGCGTTATCCGTCGAGACAACAAACGGCTCGGCGGGAGTGCCTTCATCACCCGCCGAACGGGCAAACAGGTAGTAGGTCAGGGCTGCCGCCACCAGTCCGCCCGACAAGAGAGGTCAGCAGGATCACGCCCAGATTCAGCCCCACCGCCACCATGGGAAAGACCACATTGGCCTGGGACATGGTAAAGACCATGGCCAGCGTCGCGGCAATCCGCCGCCGTGAGGTGCCGTCCTTCTCCATGATCGCCAACGTGGCCAGCGGCGCGGCAAAACTGACAAACAGCAGTTGCATGATGGCAAAAGCCCCGGCGCCGGGAACACCGAATACCCGCAGCACCGGCTGCAGCGCCCGCGCAACCAGCGCCAGCAGGCCACGGGCCTCCACCACCTTCATCAATGCCATCATGACCACCAGCACCGGCAGCAGCACGTAGAGCGCCAGGTCGAGTGCCGTTTTACCGGACTGCAACACAATTTTTATACACTCTTCCACGCGTACTCCCTCTGTTATACCCACTCATCAATCGCGGTCATCAGCCTGCTGCAGATATCACTCAGTTTTTCTGGAGCGGTGATTTTCTGCCCGAAAATATCCCGCACATAGAACACGTCGGCCACCTGATCGACCTTGGTGGATATCTTGGAGACACCGATATACAGCCCCATTTCAGCCAGTGTGCTGGTAATCAGGTACAGCAGTCCGACCTTGTCGTGAGTCAGGATATCGATGACGGTATACTCTTCCGAAACCTCATTGTCGATATCGACCTTGGTCGCAAAACGGGGTGCCGGACGTGCCGTCAGCAAGGTCGGACGTTTTCGCTTGGCAACAAGTTCTGACACCTGTACCTCGCCATGAATGACCTGACGCATATCCTGCTCGATCTTGTCCCAGCGTGCCGCATCGGTGACCAGATTTCCCTGCGGCGAATTGACCTGCAGGATGTCCAGCACCTTGCCGTTTTTGCTGGTATTGATCTGGGCTCCCAGAATATTGATGCCGTTCGCAGCCATGACACCGGTAATCCGGGAAAAGAGCCCCGGCATATCGTGGGCGCAGATGGTGTATTCGGAATAGCCGCTCTCCGGCTGATGGAACAGCCGCAGCAGGATATCGGACTGTTCCAGACCCAGCAGCAGGCGAACCTGTTCCGCGATCAGCAGGGCCGGATTGGAAAGAAGCAGCCGCACCGGCATGGCCTTCAGCTCGTTGCCGTATCTCGGCAGCAGGGAAATCGTTTTCCAGAATATCGGTGACCTTTTTGATCATCGAGGTGACCCGCTCACTGCTGGCCTCCAGTTCGAATCCGCCACGATCGAGAATGCTGAAGGCCTTCTCGAATAATTCCTGAAAAAGGGAGGCTTTCCAGGTCGTCCAGACATCCGATCCAACCGCCCGGACATCTGCAACTGTCAGCAGATAGAGCATCTTGAGATTTTCGCTGGTTTCCATCTGGCGGGCAAACTGGGCGATCATTTTTTCATCATTCAGATCGCGCCGCTGTGAAATATGGGCAAAGAGCAGATGCTGACGCACCAGAAACTCCAGACGTTCGCTCTCCTCCCGGGAAAGCCCCATCCGGCGGGCAATGGTCGGAATCATGGCGGCCCCCTTCTCGGCATGCCCCCCTCCCGCCCCCTTGCCGATGTCATGAAAGAGCACCGCCAAAATCAGCAGTTCCGGCTTGCCGATCTCGGAAGCAACTTTGCATGGGAGCGGCATAATCCCCTTACACTCGCCGCTCAGCATCTTTTCGGCCTGTTCGACGGCAAACAGCGTATGAATATCAACCGTATAGATATGGTACATGTCGTGCTGAACCTTGCAGTAAATATGCTCCAGCTCAGGTATATAGCGGTTCAGAAACTCCAGATGGTGCATCAGACGCAGCGTATCGGCGACACCCTTGGGTGAGCGCAGGATGTTCAGGAATGACTGATTTACCTCGCGGTTGCGACGGAATTTATCGTTGATCAGGGCAAGGTTTTTCCTGATGACCCCCTTGACCCGAACATTGAAATCGACTCCGTGCTTCTGGGCCAGCTCGAACATTTTCATCATGACGACCGGATTTTTTTCAACAATGGATTCATCCGGGATGATCAGTTCTCCCTTGAGCACGAAACAGCCGTCACCAACCGGCCTCCGGACAAAATAGCCCAGGATTTTCAACGCCCCTTCGTCGCGCCAGATACAGCGCGAAACCATGCTGGAGGTAAAATGCTCCACCTTGTTGGCGTGACGGTAGTAATCCCTCATGAAATCTTCGACCGCCAGCACCCGGTCGCTGTCCTGATACCCCAGAAAACCGGCCAGATGCACCTGGGCATCGAAGGTCAGCTGGTCGTTTTTGCGACCATTGAAGTAGTGCAGTTCGTTACGGATGCGCCAGAGGTAGTCAAGCGCCGCGTAATATGTTTCCAACTCTTCATCGTTCGCGATCCCCTTGATGATCAGCTCACGCAGATCGGTAAACTTGTACTTGACCCGCGCGACCCAGATGGCGGTCTGCAGATCGCGCAGCCCCCCCTCACCTTCTTTCAGGTTCGGCTCCAGCAGATAGACTGTAGAGCCGTACTTTTCACGGCGGGCCTTCATATCGGCCATCTTTTCCTTTATGAATGAATCGCTCGATTTTGGAAGGATCTGGCTGAAAATCACCTTTGTGAGAGCGGCGAACAGCGGACGACTGCCGGAAAGGAAACGGGCATCCATCAGCGCGGTCTTGACGGTGCCGTCGGCCGCTGCCATTTCGACACAGTCGGCAATCCTGCGCACCGAATAGCCGACATCAAGTCGCATGTCCCACAGAAAATAGAGCAGTTTCTGGGCAATATCCTCAACCGTCGCAGACCGGCAGGACGCCGTCATGCAGAAACATGATGTCGATATCGGAAAAGGGGTTCAACTCCCCGCGACCGTACCCGCCCACCGCCACGAGAGAGATATGCTCCAGCATGGCGTCCCCGCCTCCCAGATCATAGACGATGGAAAGGAACAGCTTATTGTTCAATTCGTCCATCATGTCGCAGAGCAGATGGGTGACATCGGTGCCGCTGGCGCCGTTGTCGTGCAGCTGCTTGATCTCTTCACGATACCTGGCCAGAAAGTTTTTGCAACCGGAAAGGTAGAGCGGCCTCTTTTCGTCAAAACCGGCCATACCGGCATCGCCAACGGCATCAATTGTATCGGGGAAGTAGGGATCGATAAAAAATTGCATTCATGTTCCTCGTGAAGGGATATTGGGAGCGGAAGGCGACAGTGGCAACCGGTCGGATTGCGGATTATACGACAGACTACCGAACGAGTCAAAAGCAATAGCGTGCGACAAAACAACTTTTACCGTAATCCTCCATTATGATACTGTAGCTCGATTCGGCTTACTCTCCAGACGGTTCAAAAATGGTTGAGATACATCAGTACAGTCAGACGTGCGAAATATGAGTGGATGCAAAAGGGAGATGTGAGATGACAGGTCAAAACGGCACTGACCCGCTGCAGGGTGTGACCCTGAATACGATCCTTTCCGAGCTGGTGGAACAGTTTGGCTGGGAGGAGATGGGGAAGACTATTGATATCCGCTGTTTTACCCATGACCCGAGCATTCCGTCCAGCCTGAAATTCCTGCGACGGACACCATGGGCCAGGGACAAGGTCGAAGCGATGTATCTGCGCTGGAAGATGGCAGACTCTGAATACAGATAATACGGTGTCGCAGGATTGAATAAAAACGCCCCGCCTCCTTTCGGAGGCGGGGCGTTCGCATTGTTTGTGCCAGTCAGCGTCACGGCCGATGCTCCACGATGCCGAGCCAGCACGCCGGCACCGTTTGGCAGATTCAGCGCCAGCCTCCTGATCGAGCCGACTCCGGCAGCGGTCATCATCTCCTCCAGCTGCCGCTGCGAATAGGAGCGACCCTCCGGGGTGCCCAGAAGCATGTTGAGCGAGAACAGTGCCGGATGCAGCGGACCTTCCATGTTGTTGTCGAGGATGAATTCCTGCACCATGAGCATGCCGCCAGGCTCAAGCGCCGCTACTGCCCGCCGCAGCGTGACCGCACACCCCTCTGGACCCTCGCTGTGCAGGATGTGCGACAACCACGCCACATCGAATCCGACCGGTACGTCGTCGCCGATGAAGTCGCCTTCGTGAAATGTGATCCGGTCGCGTGAGACCGAAAGAGGCTATCGTACGTTCGGCAAAAGGGCGGGTTGTGGGGAGATCATAGACCGTCGCCGTAAGCTGCGGGTTGGCCTGACAGAAATGGATCGCATAGGTGCCGGGTCCGCCCCCCAGATCGAGCAGACGCCGCCTCCCCTGCAGATCGATGGCGGAGACGATACGCGGGGCAATCAGCATGGCCAGATTGAACATCCCCATCTCGAAGCTTTCCCGCTCGACGTCATCACTATCGTGAGAGACCCGGCCACGAATAGGTGCGCCGCTCCGGACGGCCTCATCGAGGCGGGACCAGCCGGCCATCAGGTGATGATGATGCATGATGATATACCCCAGGTAGCCGGGAGAACTGCGTGCGAGGTATTCCGCCGAAAAGGTGGTCGCCGCATAGCGGCCGTCCTCCTTTACCATCAGACCCAGCGCCGTCAGGGCGTTCAGCAGCATTTCCAAACCGCGCGCATCGCTGGCGGTGGCCTGTGCCAGTTCGGGCACCGTACCGGCATGACTGAACAGGTCGAGCTTCACCCCGGCATGCAGGGCGCAGGCGCTCCAGTAGCCTCCCGACAGCTTCAGCAGTTCGGCAGGGTTCCAGATGGGTTTTTCCATATGTGCCTCCACAGTGTGATATTTACGCCTCTGACGGGGATCGTGCCGCACTCATTCAATTCTCCTCGCCGGTACGAACGCTCCGAACGTTCGCACGTCACGTTTTGGAGAAACGCTCCGCGATTGTAAGCACTCCCGGCAGGACCGTCAAAAAATGCTTCACCAGCTCCGGGTCAAAATGACTCCCGCTCTGTTTCCGCATCTCCTCGACAGCCTCATCCACGGGCCAGGCCTTTTTGTAGGGACGCTCGGACGTCAGGGCATCAAAGACATCGACAATAGCAACAATACGCCCCACAATGGGGATTTCTTCGCCGGCCAGCTTGCCGGGATACCCGCTGCCGTCCCATTTTTCGTGGTGCGTCAGGGCGATGATCCGGGCTGTTTCAAGAAGTTCGTTTTTTGAACCGGATAGAATGTCGGTACCGATGGTTGTGTGGGTCTCCATGATCGCCCGTTCCTCATCCGTCAACCGCGCCGGCTTCAACAGGATGGTATCCGAAATACCGATCTTGCCCAGATCATGCATGGGGCACGCATTCAATAAAAGATCACAGCATTTCTCGCTCCACCCGAGTTGATGTGCCAACAGGGCCGCACCATGACTCGTGCGAAGGATATGCCGACCGGTCTCGTTATCGCGGTGCTCTGCGGCACGGCCAAGACGCTGGACAATTTCCAGACGGGACTGGATCACCTCGGCGGTACGTTTACGCACCATCTCCTCCAGGATCTCCTTCTGGTCAAACATGAGTCGAAGGGCCAGATGGGCATCCAGCAGATTCCTGACCCTGGCCAGAAGCTCATACCGATTGAAGGGTTTGCTGAGAAAATCACGCGCGCCTTCACTCAGTGCCCGCATCAGAAACTCTTTCCCGGCCTGGGCGGTCAGTACCAGGATTGGGGGGAGCAGCGGATCGCCCAGCTCTTTCAGCTGCGCCATGACCTCATAGCCGTCCAGGTGCGGCATATTGATATCCAGCAGGATCAGATCCGTCGGTTCGGCACAATAGGCCTCACGTACCTGGCGCGAATCGGCTATGGAAACCAGGTTTGCATACCCTTCGGCCCGGAGCATTTTATCCAGCAACTTCAGGTTGACCGGTTCGTCGTCAACGATCAAGATCCTGCTGTTGTGAGAGGTTTCTGCCGGCACAATCATTATTCACTCCCCCCCGTATCAGGTTTCTCCCCCCCATCTTGTTCCGGCATGTTCCCCTTGTCCAGTGGCAGTTCCAGCCAAAAATCACTCCCCTCGCCGAGGGTGCTGTCAGCTCCCACACGCCCCCCCATCGCCTCGATCAGTCGTTTGGTAATTACAAGTCCGATTCCGGTCCCCTCCACCTCGCCCAGCTCCTGTCCCAGACGGTGAAAGGGCTGAAACAGCTCCGGCACCTGTTCCGGCGCAATACCGGCGCCGCTATCGTGAACATGGATGCGTATGCACCGCTCGTCCGGCTCCTCATATTCCAGACGCACCTCCCCGCCGGGGCTATTGTACTTGACGGCATTACTGAGCAGATTGAGAAGGGCCTGTTTCAAACGGGTTCGGTCGGCCTGCAGTATGCGACCCGAAACAGCCGGAAGTGTGAAACGGATTCCGCGGTTCGCGGCCAGCGGGGTTGTCAGGGAGAGGCATTCATCCACCAGGTCATCCAGCACAATAGGTCCAAGTGTGAGGGCCATCCTGCCGGATTCGATTCTGGCCAGGTCCAGCACCTCATTCACCAGTTCCAGCAGGTGACGTCCGGCATGGGTCATCTCCTGCACCGAATCAAACTGGTCGGGAGTCAGTGTCGGGTCAGCCTCTAAAAGCTGGCCAAAGCCGAGGATAGCGTTCAGCGGGGTACGTAGTTCATGACTCATATTGGAAAGAAACAGTGATTTTGCCTGATTGGCGGCCTGGGCTTCGTCCCGTGCGGCGATCAGATTGGCCTCACTCATTTTCAGAGCCGTAATATCGGTGCGGATCGAGATGTAGCGCCATGGCCGCCCATCTTCATCCAGGATCGGCACGATGGTGGCTTCAACCCAGTAGTAGCCGCCATCCTTTTTCCGGTTACAGACTGTCCCTTGCCAGACGCTGCCGCCGGTGATTGTGGTCCACATGTCCCGATACAGGGAGTCGGGATGAATACCTGATTTGACAATATTGTGGTTCCGGCCGGTCAGTTCTTCACGGCTGTATCCAGAGATCGAACAGAACTTGTCATTAACCTCGACAATCGTGCCGTGCTCGTCAGTTGCACTGACAATTGCATGCTGGTTGATTGCATGCCGCAGCTGATCGTACCGGCTTGTATCGAGTTGGTCACAGGCCGGATGGTTCTGCGGGATGCCGCTCATGTTTTTATTCATAAAAGTGACACTCATTATGCAGGGAAATGAAGATCCGTCATCGGGGAGTAGTATACGTATCTGCATTGTATCGGCAACAAGAATATATACTCATCGAATTGATTGAAAAAGGGAGTCTTCACAACAACGCCCCGAATCCTTTCGGATGCGGGGCGTTGGCGAAATACGATTCAAGCGGGTTCTATTCTGCTATAACAATCACCAGGTCTTCCTTCTCGACCTTATCACCTTCTTTGAACTTCACATCAGCCACCGTGCCGTCGGCCTTGGCCTTGATGTTGGTCTCCATCTTCATCGCCTCGGTCACCATCAGCACATCACCGGCCTTGATCGCATCACCGGCCTTGACGTTGACCTTGAGCACCTTGCCCGGCATCGGTGCGCCGATGTGGCTGGGATTGCCCTTGTCGGCCTTTTCCCGGACCGCCTCATCACTCTGCACCGACTGGTCACGGATAACAACCGAACGGTTGTTGCCGTTCAGCTCGAAGTAGACGGCCCGGGTGCCGTCCGTCTGCACCTTGCCGATGGCGTTGAGCTTGATGATCAGGGTCTTGCCCGGTTCGATATCCAGCGAGGTTTCCTGACCCGGCTCCAGACCATAGAAGAAGATCGGCGTCGGGAATGACCGAGGTATCGGAATACTCCTGGCGATGCCGGTCGAATTCCGGATAGACATTCGGATAGAGGATGGCGGAGATCAGCGCCTTGTCGTCAATCCGGTGCCCCAGCTTTTCCTCCAGCTTGAGCTTCTCTTCTTCAAAATCAACCGGTTCCAGCAGTTCGCCGGGACGGCAGGTGATCGGCTGCTGATCCTTGAGGATGATCTTCTGCAGCTCCTCCGGCCACCCCTGGTACGGCTGACCGAGCATCCCCTTGAACATGCCGACGACCGATTCGGGGAAGGCCAGCTCCTCCTTGGAGGTGAAGACATCTTCCGGCTCCAGGTTGTTCTTGACCAGGAACATGGCCATGTCGCCGACAACCTTGGAGGACGGCGTGACCTTGACGATGTCGCCGAACATCATGTTGACCTTGTGGTACATCTCCTTGCAGTCGTCCCAGCGCTCGATCAGACCGAGACCGGCCACCTGCGGCTTGTAGTTGGAGTACTGGCCGCCCGGAATCTCGTGGTGATAGACCTCGGCGGTGCCGCTCTTGAGGCCGGACTCGAACGGGGCATAGTAATCGCGCACCGTCTCCCAGTAGTTGGCCAGCTTCTGCAGCCCGGCGGCATTGACCAGCGGATCGCGCTCGCTCCCTTCCAGGGTCGCCACCAGGGCGTTCAGGTTCGGCTGGGCGGTCAGGCCGGAGAGGGACGACAGCGCCGCATCGACGATATCCACCCCGGCCTCGCTGGCCTTGAGCAGCATGGCGCTGCCGTTGGAGGAGGTGTCGTGGGTATGCAGATGAACCGGAATGCCGATATTCTCCTTGAGCGCCTTGACCAGCTTGTAGGCGGCCAGCGGCTTGAGCAGACCGGCCATATCCTTGATGGCCAGGATATGGGCGCCCATCTTCTCCAGCTCTTTCGCCATGTTGACGTAGTATTCCAGCGGATACTTGTCCCGCTTCGGATCGGTGATGTCGCCGGTGTAGCAGATGGCGGCCTCGCAGATCTTGCCCGCTCTTGCGCACCGCCTCCATGGCCACCTTCATGCCGGTGGTCCAGTTGAGCGAGTCGAAGACGCGGAAGATATCGACGCCGGAATTGGCAGCCTCTTCGACGAACTTCTGCACCACGTTGTCCGGATAGTTGGTGTAGCCGACGGCATTGGAGCCGCGCAGCAGCATCTGGAACAGGATGTTGGGGATCAGCTCGGACAGCTTGTGCAGCCGCTGCCAGGGATCTTCCCTGCAGAAAGCGCATGGAGACGTCAAAGGTGGCCCCGCCCCAGCACTCCAGCGAGAAGAGATCGGCACCCAGGTAGGAGGTCGGTTCGGCGATCTTGAGCAGATCATAGCTGCGGACACGGGTGGCCAGGTTGGACTGGTGGGCGTCGCGCATGGTCGTATCGGTGATCAGCAGCTTCTTCTGCTCCAGAATCCACTTGGAGAGCCCTTCGGCCCCCAGCTGCATGAACAGATCCTTGCTGCCGGCCGGACGCGGCCTGGTGGTATCGACCTCCGGCACACGGGCCTCGATCAGTTCGGCCGACTTGAGCGGCTTGGCCACGCCGGGCGAGCCGTTGACGATGACCTCACCCAGGAAGTTGAGCACCTTGCTGGCACGGTCCTTCTTCTCCCGGAAATGGAGCAGTTCCGGATGTTTTTCGATGAAGGAGGTGTCGCACTGCCCCTTGAGAAAGACCGGATGGGTGACGACATTTTCCAGAAAACCGATGTTGGTCTTGACCCCGCGCACCCGGAACTCCTGCAGGGCGCGGTTCATGATATTGGCGGCATCCGTGAAGGTGAGCCCCCAGGAGCTGACCTTGACCAGCAGCGAATCGTAATGCGGGGTGATCTTGGCTCCGGTAAAGGCATTGCCGGCATCGAGACGGACACCGCAACCGGCCGCCGAACGGTAGGTGGTCAGGGTGCCGAAATCGGGGGCAAAGTTGTTGGCCGGGTCTTCGGTGGTAATGCGGCACTGAATGGCGTAGCCGCGCATATCGATGGCGCTCTGCGACGGGATGTTGATCTCCGGATCGGACAGCTTGTGGCCGCAGGCCACCAGGATCTGGTTCTGCACCAGGTTGCGGCCGGTGATCATCTCGGTCACGGTGTGCTCCACCTGGATGCGCGGGTTCATCTCGATGAAGTAGTGTTTCCCTTCCTGATCCACCAGGAACTCGATCGTGCCGGCGTTGCGGTACTTGACCTGTCCGGCGATCTTGAGGGCCGCCGTGCAGAGTTCTTCACGCTGGGTCTGGGTCAGGGAGAGCGACGGGGCAAATTCGACCACCTTCTGATGACGGCGCTGCACCGAGCAGTCACGGTCGAAGAAGTGCACCAGGTTGCCGTAGTTGTCGCCCAGCACCTGCACTTCGATATGCTTGGGGTTCGCCAGGTAGCGCTCCAGAAAGACCTCGGCATTGCCGAAGGAGGCCTTGGCCTCGCTGCCGGCCGCCACCAGTCCCTCCAGCAGCTCTTTCTTGTTGTTGGCCACGCGCATGCCGCGCCCGCCGCCACCGGCCGACGCCTTGATGATGATCGGATAGCCATGCTCCTTGGCAAACTTGAGCGCCTCCTCTTCTTTCTCGATCGGATCCTCGGTGCCGGGCACCACGTTGACACCGGCGGCGATGGCCGCCTTGCGCCCGGCAACCTTGTCCCCCAGGGCGCGCATCATCTCGGCGGTGGGACCGATGAAGGCAATGCCGTTGACCCGGCACTCTTCGGCAAATTCGGCATTTTCCGCCAGAAAACCATAGCCGGGGTGGATGGCATCAACATCAGCCTTGAGCGCCAGGGCGATGATTTCGTCAATCCCCAGATAGGCATCAATCGGCGACTTTGCCCTTGCCGATCAGATAGGCCTCGTCAGCCTTGTAGCGATGCAGGGAGAGTTTGTCCTCTTCGGAATAGATGGCCACCGTGCCGATACCCAGTTCTGTACAGGCACGAAAGATGCGGATGGCAATCTCGCCGCGATTGGCCGCCATGACTTTACGAAACTCGTTTGTATTTTCTCCATGTATCAGTACATTCTCCTCGATAAATTTATTTAGCAAAACTAAAATAATTCAGTTATTTTAAATAGTTACGAACTATTGTGGCGGCACTAAAACAGATTGGTTCAGTTTTGTCAACAAGGATTTTCGCCTTGCCGTAACTTGCTGATATATGATAATAATTTGAACGTATTATTGATCACTGGAGGCTGTTACCATGGATATCAAGATTGTTCCACTTCCCGGCCGAAAAGATGAAGACAAAAATCACCGACGAGTCACAGCTCGGCTTTGGCAAACTATTTCACCGACCGCATGCTGATGGTCGAATGGAAAGCCGGCCAGGGGTGGTGTGACGCCCGCATCGAGCCGTATGCTCCCTTCGTGCTTGACCCGTCCTGCACGGTTTTCCATTATGCCCAGGAAATATTCGAAGGTCTCAAGGCCTATAAATGGGCTGACGGTCGCGTCGCCCTGTTCCGTCCGGAGATGAATGCCCGCCGTTTCAACCAGTCCGCCGATCGCATCTGCATGCCGGACAGTGCCGGAAGAGCTGTTTCTCGACGGCATCGAACAGCTGGTTTCGCTGGAGCAGGACTGGATTCCGACCGCGCCCGGCACCTCGCTCTATATCCGTCCGACCATGATTGCCGTGGAACCGGTTCTGGGGGTTCACCCTTCGAATCACTATTATTTCTTCGTCATTCTCTCACCGGTCGGCGCCTACTACGCAGCCGGCTTCAATCCGGTCAACATCCTGGTGGAAGATCATTATGTCCGGGCCGTGCCGGGCGGCACCGGCGAAGCCAAGACCGGCGGCAACTACGCCAGCTCGCTCAAGGCCGGACTGGAAGCCAAGAAAAAGGGCTATGACCAGGTGCTCTGGCTGGATGGCCGTGAGCGGCGCTATATCGAGGAAGTCGGCGCCATGAACATGTTCTTTGCCTACGGCAACACATATCGTTACCGCCCCGCTGAACGGCTCGATCCTGTCCGGCGTCACCCGCGATTCGGTACTGAAGCTGGCCCCGACCCTGGGCTATACGGTGGAGGAACGGCAGATCGACGTGAACGATCTGATGGCCGATATCCGCGCCGGCAAGGTCACCGAAGCCTTCGGCAGCGGCACCGCCGCGGTCATCACCCCGGTCGGAAAGCTCTGCTACAAGGATGAAGTCCTGCAGCTGACCGGCGGCAAGGTCGGCGAGATCACCCAGACGTCTGTATGACACCCTGACCGGCATCCAGACCGGCAAACTGAAGGATGAGTTCGGCTGGGTCACGTTTGTCGCATAAACCAGGTTTCGCAGGGGCGGGCTTCCGAAACCCGCCCCTGCAAAATGGATCGCCATGCCATCACTAAAAAAACAGCACATAACATCAAGCACGCCAGCTCAAACAAACTCTGCACATCCTGCCGCCGCACCTGCAAGCAGGCGGCGAAATGCCGTCGTCGCCAAATGCCCCCGCTATTACCCCTTTAACCGCAAGCAGACAAAACCCGAGTTTACATGGAAACAGATGGATCTGGGACTATAGACGGGGTACCGGTTATGCCGACCATCAATGCGTTGCAGCTGCAGCGGTTGCGGTCGCTGCGTCGCCGCCTGCCCTGAGAGAATAATCACGCTGGAAACGGTCGGGTATCACAAAAACGCCGTGATCCGATATCCTGAGCGCTGCACCGTCTGTGCGGCGGCTGTGTTCAAGCCTGTCCGATTGCAGCGCTGCTCTAGTGAACCTCGTATTTTTCCTTGATTTTATTGTAATCCCGTGCTATAAAATCCCGCTATTCAATTCACACGCCTCGGATAGATCCGGCGGTGTCCCTATGTATTAGATGACGGGGATTCAGCGGGGCGGAGGAAAAACCAAAGGAGAAACATATGTCAAGTATCAGCATGAAGGAACTGTTGGAAGCCGGTGTCCACTTCGGTCACCAGACCAAACGCTGGAACCCCAAGATGAAACCCTACATCTTCGGGGCACGTAACGGCATCTACATCATCGACCTGCAGAAAACCGTCCGCTACTTCAAATCCGCCTACAGCTTCGTCAAGGAATCCGCTCAGGACGGCAGCACCGTCCTGTTCGTCGGCACCAAGAAGCAGGCCCAGGATTCGGTTGCCGAAGAAGCAGCCCGTTGCGGCATGCACTATGTCAACCAGCGCTGGCTGGGCGGCATGCTGACCAACTTTGCCACCGTCAAGCAGAGCATCGACCGTCTCAAGAAGATCGATGCCATGTTCGAAGACGGCACCATCGAGCCTACACCAAAAAGGAAGCGCTGCAGTTTACCAGCGACCGCGAAAAACTGCAGAAGATCCTGGGCGGCATCAAGGGGATGAACAAACTTCCCGGCCTGATGTTCGTCATTGACCCCAAAAACGAAGAGATCGCCGTTCAGGAAGCCAACAAACTCGGTATCCCGGTTGTGGCCGTTGTTGACACCAACTGCGACCCCGACCCGATCGATTATGTCATCCCCGGCAACGATGATGCCATCCGCGCCATCCGTCTGCTCTCCGCCAAAATGGCCGATGCCGTCCTCGAAGGCAATCAGGCCCGCAACGCAGCCCTGCCAGAAAGACACCGAAGGCGCAGATGAATACGCACCTGAAGAAGCAGCTGCAGCAGAAGCAGCAGGCGAATAAATTACACAATTTACATACAATTCCTGTTGTGACAGGATAGGAGGATAGCAATGGCCGTAACAGCTGCACAGATCATCTGAATTGAGAAAATCAACCGGCGCCGGCATGCTCGACTGCAAAAAGGCTCTTGAAGAGACCGATGGCGATTTTGAGAAGGCGGTTGATTTTCTGCGCACCAAAGGTCTGGCTGCCGCCGCCAAAAAGGCCGGCCGCGCTGCCACCGAAGGTATGGTTGCCGCTGCCGTGTCCGCACGACTGCAAAAGGGCGTCCTGCTTGAGATCAACAGCGAAACCGATTTCGTCGCCAAGAACGAGAAGTTCCAGGGCTTTGTAACAAGACATCGGCCAACCAATCCTGCAGGCAAATCCCTGCCATCTGTTGAAGCGCTGTTTGCTCAGCCATACTGCGGCGACAGCAGCAAAACTATCCAGACCTATGCTGAACGAAGCTATTTCCGTCATCGGCGAAAACATGCAGATCCGCCGTTTCAGCAGCTATCGTTGTTCCGGGTGCCGGCTGCATCGGTTCCTACATCCACGCCGGCGGCAAAATCGGCGTGCTGGTCGAGGCGACCTGCGACAACGCCGCTGCAGCAAAAGATCCTGCCTTTGCCAGCGTTTGTCAAAGATGTCGCCATGCATGCCGCCGCTGCCTCACCGCTGTATGTTCAGCGCAGTGAAGTCGATGCCGACGTGCTTGAGCGCGAGAAGGATATCTACCGTGCCAAGGCCACGTGAAACCGGCAAACCGGAGAACATCATCGAAAAGATCATCGACGGTCAGATCAACAAGTTCTATGCCGACATCTGCCTGCTTGAGCAGCAGTTTGTCAAAGACACCGACAAGACCATCCAGCAGTTGGCCGCTGAAACCGGTAAAGCGCTCGGCACAACTATCACCATCACCCGCTTTACAAAATATGTCCTCGGCGAGGGGCTTGGAAAAGAAGGAATCGGACTTTGCCGCCGAGGTGGCGGCAGCAGCCGGCCTCTAATCCTTTCATCGAAGCCGGCCTGAAATGGCCGGCTTTTTTTTATTCTTTTCCCGCTTCATTGCACCATTCCTGTACTGCTTTGAAAGACGAACCTTACTACATTCCGGAGGCATGACATGGGCAGACAATCCTACACCCGGGTACTTTTGAAGCTTTCCGGCGAATCACTGGCCGGCGATCAGGGCTACGGCATTGACCCGCAGACACTCAACACCATCGCCAGCGAGATCAAGGAAGTTGTCGACAGGGCGTGCAACTGGCGCTTGTCATCGGCGGCGGCAACATTTTCCGCGGCCTGGCCGCCTCGTCCAAGGGGATGGATCGCGCCAGCGCCGATTACATGGGGATGCTGGCCACCGTGATCAACTCGCTGGCCATGCAGGATGCCCTCGAAAAGCAGGGTGTTTCCACCCGCGTCCAGTCAGCCATCGCCATGCAGGAGGTTGCTGAACCCTACATCCGCCGCCGTGCCATGCGTCACCTTGAAAAAGGGACGAGTCGTCATCTTCGGCGCCGGCACCGGCAACCCCTACTTCACCACCGACACCGCCGCCAGCCTGCGGGCCATGGAGATCAACGCCCAGGTCATCCTCAAAGGGACCAAGGTTGACGGCGTCTATACCGCCGATCCCAAAAAAGATCCCGATGCGGTCAAAATATCGAAGCTGTCCTACATCGATGTCCTCAAAAAAGGGTTGCAGGTTATGGATGCCACTGCTATCTCGCTCTGCATGGACAACAATCTGCCAATCATCGTTTTTGATCTGACAACGGAAGGTAATATCAAAAAAGTTATCTGCGGTGAAGAGATCGGCACCATCGTACAAGGAGAATAGCCATGCCAAAGAACGTACTTGATGACATGAAGATCCATATGGAAAAAACCCTGGGCGTCCTGAAAAACGAATTTCAGAAGATCCGTACCGGACGGGCCACAACCAGCATCCTGGATGCCGTAACGGTTGACTATTACGGCAACACCTCTTCGCTGAGCCAGGTTGCAACCCTGGCTGTTCCCGAGGCGCGCACCATTACCATCACCCCCTGGGAAGCCAAGATCATCCCGACCATCGAAAAGGCCATCATGAACGCCAACATCGGCCTGACCCCATCCAACGACGGCAAGACCATCCGCCTGAATCTTCCTCCGCTGACCGAAGAGCGCCGCAAGGAGATCGTAAAAGAGCTCAAGAAAAAGGCTGAAGATGACAAGATCGCCATCAGAAACATCCGCCGTGATGCGATTGACAAGCTGAAAAAGCTGGAAAAGGACAAGGCCATTACTGAAGACGAGCTGAAAAAATACGAAAAAGATGTTCAGGATATCACCAAAAGTTTCGAAGCAGAAGATGGATGAGGCAGTTGCCCACAAGGAGAAAGAGGTCATGGAAGTCTGATGACGCCGCTTGACCCGCACAAACTTCCGGTTCACCTGGCGGTTATCATGGACGGCAACGGCCGCTGGGCACAGCAGCGCATGCTCAAGCGCATCGTCGGGCATCAGCGCGGCGCCGAGACGGTCAAAATGGTGGTTGAGCAGGCCTCACTGCTGGGGATCAAATACCTGACCCTGTTTGCCTTCTCTTCTGAAAACTGGTCGCGGCCGGCGCTGGAAGTACGGGCCTTGATGACGCTGCTCAAAAAGTATATCCGCCAGGAAACTGCGCGCATGATGCGCAAGAATATCCGCTACAACGTTATCGGCAATCGCAGTGATCTGCCGGACGATGTCAACGAAACCCTCGATGAGGCCATTCGCAAGACCGCCGCAAACACCGGCATGGTGTTGACACTGGCCCTCTCCTACGGCGGCCGCCAGGAATTATGCCGGGCAGCTGCACACATTGCACAGGATGTCGTAGCCGGCAAATTGTCACCAGATGATATTACCACCGAACTGTTCGACAGTTATCTGGATACCGGCGGACTGCCCGACCCGGATTTTCTGATCCGGACCAGCGGCGAGATGCGTATCAGCAACTTTCTGCTCTGGCAGCTTGCCTATACCGAGCTTTATTTCACCGAAACCAACTGGCCCGATTTCACCATTAATGAACTGCACAAAGCGCTGGCCGACTTCCAGTCGCGTGAGCGGCGTTTCGGCATGACCAGCGACCAGATAACCGAAAGGGGCGACTTATCAAACGCCTGATCTCAGCGTTCATCCTGTTGCCGATCGTCATCCTGACCGTCCTGAAGGGTGGTACATTTCTCTTTGCCTGTCTGCTGGCCCTGCTTTCCGCCATCGGCATTACCGAATTCTATCGCATGGCGCTGCCGGAACGAAAATTGGAGCTCTGGCTGGCCGCCCTTGCAGGCTCGGCACTGGTCTTTGTCCCTTTTGCAGGCAATGACAAGCTCATACTCACCGGCATCGGCCTGCTGTTTGTCGTTTTTTCACTCTTATTTCTGTTCCGGATCCGCGCTATTGACACTGCAGCCCGCGAAGTTGCCTTTGCACTGCTGGCATTCCTCTACATCCCATTCCTGCTGATGCATCTCGTCCAGCTGCGCCAGACCCCCTACGGCGTTGCAGTGGCTGTTTGTCATCATGCTGATCGTCATGACCAATGACTCGGCCGCCTATTACACCGGCAGCGCTTTTGGCAAACACCGGCTGTACCCGCTGGTCAGCCCCAAAAAAAGCGTTGAAGGCGCTATCGGCGGGCTGATCGGCAGTCTCGGCGGTACCCTGCTGGCAAAGTTCACCTTCTTCCCGCAATTGACATTCAGCGATGCTGTCGTGACGGCTCTCGTCATCGGCATGGTCGGTCAGGCCGGTGATCTGTTTGAATCACTGCTGAAACGCAGCTTCGGCGTCAAGGATTCCGGCACGATCATTCCAGGACATGGCGGCGTACTCGACCGCCTGGACAGCATCCTGTTCGCCGCCCCGATCACCTACTATTACGTAATCTTATTTTTTCAGAGGCTGATCTATGAAAAACATCACCATTCTCGGCTCAACCGGCTCAATCGGCGTCAGTACGCTTGAGATCGTCACCGCCCATCCCGATCGATTCCGGGTTGTGGCCATGACTGCCGGGAAAAAATCTGGAGCTGTTTGTACGCCAGATCAAGCAATTTTCACCCCGGATCGCCGTCGTTGCCTCCCATGAAGATGTTCCCCGCCTGAAAGAGCTTTGCAGCGGGCTTGACGTAACAATTCTCGGTGGAGTGGAAGGGTTGATCGCCGCTGCTACAGCTGATGAAACAGACATGGTGGTTGCGGCAATTGTCGGCGCAGCCGGCCTGATTCCGACAGCCGCTGCCATCCGTGCCCGCAAGGATATCGCCCTCGCCAACAAGGAAACCCTGGTTACGGCCGGGCACCTCTTCATGGATCTGGTTGCGGAGTTCGGAGTCAGGCTGTTTCCGGTTGACAGCGAACATAGCGCCATCTTCCAGTCTATTGAAGGGCACCGCAGCGAGGATATCCACAAGATCATCCTGACCGCATCAGGCGGCCCGTTTCTGAACACTCCGGCTTCGAGCCTGTCAAAGGTCACGGTGCGGGATGCCCTCAACCATCCCAACTGGAACATGGGGAAAAAGATTACCATCGATTCAGCCACCATGATGAACAAGGGGCTGGAGGTGATCGAGGCGCGCTGGCTGTTCAATACTCCCGTGGAGAAAATCCAGGTCAACATTCACCCCCAGAGCATCATTCACTCCATGGTCGAATATGTCGACGGCTGCGTCATCGCCCAACTCGGCACACCGGACATGAAAGCCCCCATCGCCTATGCGCTGGCGTATCCCGAACGAATTACTACCGGCGTAAAACCGCTCGATTTGACATCGTTTTCCGGTCTGACGTTCTTTAATCCCGACCACGACAAGTTCCGCTGCCTGGGACTCGCCTATCGCGCTATCACATATGGGAGAAAGTATGCCGGCCGTCATGAATGCCGCCAACGAAATTGCCGTAGCAGAATTTCTTGAGGGGCGCATCGGCTTCACCCAGATTGCCGAGACCATCGAGCGGACCATGGATGCCCACTCCGCACATGATCTGCACTCCATTGAAGAAGTATTGAAGGCCGATCTCTGGGGCAGAGAATCGGCCCGGGAAATCTGCCGGGATATGGTATACTGATATGACCGTTGTATATGCAGTCATAGTGCTAGGTATCTTGATCTTTGTTCATGAATTGGGGCACTTCCTGCTGGCCAAATTGATGGGGGTCAGTGTTGAAAAGTTCTCTCTCGGCTTCGGCCCCAAACTGATCGGCAAAAAAATCGGTGAAACGGAATATCTGCTTTCGGCCTTTCCCCTCGGCGGCTACGTAAAGATGTTCGGTGAAGGCGGATTTATTGAGGGGGGAGTTTCCGACCCCCGTCCGGAAGACGAGAATGCTCCGACAGACGCCACATCAGAACCGATTCTGCGGGAGCTGACCGATGATGAGAAAGCGCGCTCGTTTGCCCACAAACCGGTGCTGGCGCGGATCGCTATTGTCATGGCCGGACCGGTATTCAATCTGCTCTTTGCCTGGCTGATTTTCATCGTGCTCTGCATGGTAGGCGTCCCTACCGTGACCACCAAAATCGGCGAAGCCCTCAAAGACAAACCTGCTGCAAAAGCCGGGATGCTAAAAGGGGATGTCATCACCGCCATCAACAACAAGCCGGTCAACCACTGGGAACAAATTGCCGAGGAGGTTGCGGCCAGCAAAGGACAGCCGCTCACTCTCACGGTAACGCGTGAGAGCAAGAACGTCTCTTTCACCATAACCCCGGAACCACGGGTTTCAAAAAATCTGTTCGGCGAAAAGGTCAATGGCTATGCCATTGGGGTAGCTTCGGCAGGAGAAATCGTTACCGAGTACTTCAATCCATTTCAGGCTGCTGTAAAAGGAACCGAGCAGACCTGGAAGGTCATTGACCTGACGTTCATGTCACTGGTTAAAATGGCGCAGCGCATCGTGCCGATGGACAGCGTCGGCGGACCGATCATGATCGCCAAGATGGCCGGAGAGCAGGCATCGGCCGGCGGCGCCAGCTTTCTGGCGTTCATGGCGCTGCTCTCGATCAACCTCGGGGTACTCAACCTGCTGCCGGTGCCGGTGCTGGATGGCGGGCATCTGCTGTTCTATTTCATGGAGCTGATCTTCCGCCGGCCGGTTCCGCTAAAAATCCGCGAATATGCCCAGCAGATCGGCATGGTGTTGTTGCTGGGCCTGATGGTTCTGGCCTTCTATAACGACATCATCAGGTATTTCGTCAGCCACCAAGGGTAGACGTTTCAGCAAGTGACGTGAGATCCATGCCACGAAAGGAGCGGCGACATGACATCAGACCCGAAACAGAGCGTCATAACACCCCATGATACGCGTTATCTTTTCGTTCTACCGTTTTCAACAGACCCGGTTTTAGCCAGACGCTTCCTTGCCCGCGACAGCGATATCGTCGGCAATATCCGCTTCGGCAAGATCCTGGAGACACTGGACAAGGTGGCCGAGAACACAGCTTTGGCCTATGTCCACAGGTTTTATCCCGGAGCGAGGGCTGTAACGGCAGCCGTGGATAGCATAGTCCTGAGAAATCCCGCCGACACCAAGCATGACCTGGTATTTTCTGCCCAGATCAACCACGTGGGTAAATCGTCAATGGAGGTCGGTATCCGGATCGAGTGCCTGGGAGAGGGCTCCAGCCATCTGGCAACCTGCTATTTCACCATGGTGGCACGCTCAACCGACGGCGGCGAAGCTAAAAGCCTGTCTCTCCCCCCTCTGCAGTACCCGGATGAAATCGACATACATCGCTACCAGAAAGCGGAACAGCGGCGTCAGGCTTATCGGGACGGACTTGCGAAGGCGGAGGAAATGCCGTCGCATGATGAATACCTGTTCCTCAAAAAACTGCACAAAGAGCAGGAACACCCCGGCTTTGACGGAATACATGCCGGCCGACTGATGATTGAATCCACCTGCAGGGCGTATCCCGAACAGGAAAATGTCCCTACCACCATTTTTGGCGGCTACCTGATCAGGAAGGCGTATGAGTTGGCGGCGCTGGCAGCAGAAATGGTTGCTCCGGACAGACCGGTGCCATGCAAGGTGAACCGTATTAACTTCAACCAGCCGGTGCTGCTGGGCGACCAGCTGAAATTCACCGCCAGAGTGGTCTACACGGGCAAAACGACAATTGCCGTTCAGACCGACATTGAGCGCTGCAGTCGTTCGGACAGTGACAAGTCCCTTTCAAACTCCTGTCTGTTTACGTTCCGTAACGTCGGCAGTGACATGAGCCCCAGGCCGGTTCCATTCATCTACCCCGTCACGTATGCCGAGGATGCCCGATTATTGAATGCCTACCGCCAACGGTTGGATTAAGTGTAATCGGAGCAGAGGATTCATGAACATTCTCGCCATAGATACGTCCACATCATACGCCAGTATTGCGGTTGCCGTTGACGAACAGGTCGTTGCCGAATCACTGGTTAACACCGACCGGACACTTTCCGCCCGCCTCGTACCCGAGATTGAGCGGCTCCTCACCACCGCAGGTCTGGCCATTGCCGATATAGACATATTCGCCTCTTCCATCGGCCCCGGTTCATTTACCGGCGTACGAGGCGGCGTAGCAACGATTCAGGGGTTGGCACTGGCGATCAGCAAGCCATGTGCGGGGTTTTCCTCGCTCGCCCTGCTGTCCATGAATTTCCCCCTCACGAACACGCTGGTCTGTCCGATGCTTGATGCCCGCAAAAGCGAACTGTACGGCGCGCTCTATGACTGTTCCTCCCCCATCCCCTCTCCTCGCATCAGCGATTGCGTTCTCCCCCCCGCTTCGTTTCTCGATCAGATCGCCGCAGTGACCGGACAGCAGGTCATCTTCGTCGGTGACGGCGCGCGCCGCTATCACGATCAGATCACTGAACGATTGGGCGACCGGGCCGTCTTTGCCCCCTTCTCTCTCCATACTCCCCATGCCGCCAACGGCATCCTGTTGGCGTTACATGCCTCCGAGCGTGGCGAGTTGCTGGATCCGTCACAACTACTGCCGCTCTACCTGCGGGCGTCGGATGCTGAAATCAATCTCGCCTCAAAAAAACAACCATCCAACAATTCAGCACCATAATAAATGGGCGCCCCATAACGGGACGCCCTTTGCTCGTTTATCATGGCCTGGCACCGTTCAATCAACGACTGACATGAGCACCCTTATCCAGCTCGGACTTCAACCGCTGCGCCGAGAGTACAAGACTCTCCAGACGAGCTTCAACGACCTGAGGGAACGAGTTCCCGTCAGTTTCTATGGCAAGAAACGGCAGCGGGAGTTCTCTTTTCTGCTCTTCCCAGAACGCTCCATTGTGACGTGAAAAGTTCTCCTTTTCATCGATCAACCGATGATTGAGCACTGATTCGGCAATCCGGCAGGGCATACAGCCGAACGGTCCGATACTGATGACGCCGTGGGTATCATCACCCACCTCGGTCAACACGGAACTGACCGTCAGGATCGTCTCGCCGCTTAAGGCCGGATCGATAAGGGCGGCCCCGCGATCCATCAGATCCTCGACATCAACTGTACAGGGGTGGTAAAACCCGCTTAGAAGAAGGCGTTTACGAATGTCGGCCTCATCCCTGCGCAAGAACAGGTTTTTCAGGCGAATGCCAAGACGGACTCCAAAAGAGGAGTCGTGGGCTATACCTTTAAGCACGGTGTAATCGGTATAGTACATCCATTCCGTGAGCGGTGCGGTTCGCGCCAGCACCCCCCGATCTGCCAACTGTTCGACAAGATACTGCCGAGAAAATCCATCGCGACGGACATAGATTTCACCGGTCAGATTAACCATCACCGCATTGCCGACCGGATACCTCTTGCCGCAGCGGGCAAGTGCGTTCATCTCCTCTTCCAGCACGTTCAACGTATCGGAAAAGCTGCCAGAGGCGATGCTCTCGATAATCCGCGCCTTGCCATGTTCGTAGATCGCCAGCGCTTCGTCGCGGTTACCGGCAACCGTCAACACCCCGGCGTACACTTCATCGAGTCCGTCACTGATGCTGAAGGCCCGCCACACCCGCCGGGTAAATGCCGTTGACATGCCGCCATAGCCATTTTCGCAGGAGAGAGACAACAGGGCAACGTTATCGAGACGGTTCTTTTTGATGTAGTCGGCCATGAAGATGTTGTACTGACCGAAGCGGCAGGGACCTTCGGCTCCGGGCATGAAATACACGACCACTTCGTCATGGCTCTTGCGCTCTTCCAGATAGCGGAGCAGCGAACCGGAGGTCAAAAGCAACGGCAGGCATTCCTTGCAGGTGGCCTCTCCCTTGCCACGCATCAGTTCCTGCCGGCCGGGAGGCGGAAGTGCCTCCGCATTGATTCCCGCATGACGAAACGAAGCCGCCAGCCCCTTGGCAGCGGTGTCCCCCATGGAAGGAATCAGCACCCGGACTTTCGGATGGGTCAGCGGATATTCCTGGCCTGTGCGGGTTCGGACATACATGCCGTTTTTTTTCGAGAACAGCCGGGCTGAGACGAACGGTTCTTCAACCGGCGGTGAGAGGTTCAACTCCCGAAACCCTCTCACCACGTCGAGAAACGCTTCAATGCGGGTATCGACCCCGGCGTCGGCCGTATGGGCATCAAGTTCCAGCGTCAGAGAGGGCTTCTGCCCCATGATGTTACGGAAGTAGCCGGTAATGAACGAATCGGGGCCGCAACTGAAGTTTGTTATATAAACCCCGTAGAGGTTTGGCTTGTCCAGAATATAGCTGGCACCCTTGAGGATTCCCTGTCCCGATGTCCAGTACATCCACTCGATATTGTCACCGGAACAATCATGGATCGGCAGAAAGTCGTGCGGAATGATCTTGGTGCCACGGGTCGCAAACTTGTGCGGAATCCCCATGTTGCCGTGCCGATTAAAAGCATTATATGAACGGCCAAACAGCACCAGGGCGGTCTCATCTTCTTTGAGATCAGCTATGAAACGTGCGCCGATTTCCCTCATTTCGGCGCGCATGGCCAACAGCACCCCCCAGGCATCGTCAAAGGCGCGACCGGTCTTACGGGCGGAAACGCCAAGCTGTTTACCGATGCCGGCAAACGTCTTGCGGAGTTTTTTATGGTCATCAAAGGGGAGTACCGCCGTGATCAGCCTGGGGGCCAGCTGTGCGTGAAAAGCGGCCTTCAGGTAATACGGCTCCGCCTGAATAAAGGGGCAGGTGCAGCTGGTTTCATCGCCTCTTTCAATTGCCGAGCTGATTACGTGGGGAATAAACAGATAGTCCAGCTCCTTTTGCAAGAGACCGGAGGTCAGAGCATGACTGAGCACAACCGGATAACAGAAGGCGGCGCCGGTAGCCTCCATGCCGCGGGGATCAAGGACGTCGCCAAGAACAACCTCTGCCCCGAGATTGGTGAAGAAGTGGGCATAGAGCGGATAGAAGGAGTTGGAAAACAGAGAGGCCGGTATGCCGACCTTTGTCCCGCCATGTTCTGATGCGGGAGCATAGGTGCGGTAGACCAGTTCCTCATGCAGTTTGACGAGATCAAGTGAGTTTGTGTCATACATACTCTTGTTGCCGATGATATTATAATATTTGTTGCATGCACCGCCAAAAGGATAGGTTTTTTCCTTTACGGTTATCCGGGCCACCGAGCATTTCCGGTCGCACTTCTCGGCGCCACCAGCGCAGATGAACGGCTTTTTGTACTCGACTTCACGTGCCGCCAGTTCTGCCAAATCAAAGTGATGTCGTTGCAGGAGATGTTTCCCGATTTTCCGGTACACTTCCAGAGCGGCTCCGAAGGCCCCCATCAATCCCGGTTCCGGCGGCACAATGATTTCCTGGCCACAGAGGTGCGCCATCGCAGCGGGAACGGCGCTGTTGTAACAAACGCCGCCCTGCATGAAGATCTTCCGCCCTACCGGCCTGTTCCCCTTGACCCGGTTCAGATAATTCTGACAGATCGAATAGACCAGCCCGGCAACGATATCTTCCCGCCCTACTCCCTCCTGAACCGCAGTCTTGATGTCACTGCCGATGAACGCGGCGCACTGGTCGTTAAAGTTGGGGGGCGACGTAGACTCAAATGCGATACCGGCAATGTCTCTTGTTTCAATGCCGAGTGATTCGCTGCAGGCTTCCTCAAGAAACGAGCCGGTGCCGGCCGAACATGCCTCGTTCATGACATAATCGCTGGCTACCCTGTTGGTAATGGATGTGTACTTGGCGTCCTGGCCGCCGATTTCAAAAATCGTCTCCACCTCCGGATCAAAATGAACGGCGGCGGTTGCGTGTGCCACAATTTCGTTGATAACCCCGTCACTCAAGGCATGGAGTCCGGCGATCTGGCGGCCGCTTCCGGTCACCCCGAGACCGATGATCCTGAGGCGCGCTCCTGCCGGAGCCTGAGCCAGAATGTGGCGGTAACACTCCCGACTGGCGGCAATCGGGTCACCGTTGGTACGCAGATACACGCTGGCCGTAATGGCATAGGTATCGACCCGTACAAGCACGGCCTTGGTGGTGGTGCTGCCGACATCAAGGCCGCAGATGTATTCCCCATCGTAGAATTCACCACGGGGTGCCGATTTGAAGGTAACTCGGCCTCCAGCCTCTTTCAGTGCGGGAAATGCCGGAAAGGAATGGTATGCAGATGAGACAAGCGCATCCTTGTCGGTAACGACGCTCCCATGCTCTTCCGCCCAGAGCAGTGCCCCGAGGGCCTCAAAACCGAGCGCTTCCGCAGGCACCACGGATATCGGGGTATAACTCCCGGATATAATCCACGACAACCCGGTTGCTGCTGACACCGCCGACCATCAGCACCTTCTTCGCTTGAGCCTTTTGCAGAAGCTCAATGATCTTGCCCGCCATCATCCGGCAGAGCCCCGCTGCGACCTCACCCTTGTTCGTTCCCTTGTTAAGTGCATGAGTGCAATCGCTCTTGCAAAACACCGAACATCTCCCCGCCACCGGATATGACTCGGAACCGACGGCACGGTCCACGGCCTCTACAATATCCAGTTCCATCCGCTTGATCTGTTGGAAGAAAAATTCGCCGGTTCCGGACGCGCACTTGTTACCGGTGTGGACCCCGCGGATATTCCCCCTGCTGTCAAGCATATAGACCAGAAAGGTTTCTCCCCCCGCCGAGACGATACAGTCAACGCCCGGATATGATGACTGAATATGGCGGTAGGCAAGCTCAACCGTCTCCGGCTCCGAAACGGTTGGAATCGTGATCAGTTTTTTGAATTTTCTGCCGGTAAAGCCGATTGTGGCAGGCAGGGCGGCAGAAAAGAACTCATTCAGAACCCCCATGACTCTGCCGTCATGAGTTATTCGCGAATATGCGACCCCTGTTCCTCTCCGTTCCGCGATGCCTATCGTACTGGCGCCAAGACAGACGCCGTATGCTTTTTGCATGAATACTCTCCCATAACTTTTCAACCGTTACATCTGGCAGAGAACGCTCATATATAAAAATATAATAGTTAAACGTATCACTATTTTTGTTCCGCAACGGGCGGACAGCATCACTTGAATCTCGACATCCTGACAGTTACATACTACTATTAGTCGCGCTTTTTGCAACAGAGCGGCACCCATTGAGAGACAGAGGGAAAAATATGAAGGCGTTTCATCATGACTTGAGCCGCTATCTATCAAATATATCATCGGGCCATCCGCCTGATGAACTGCCGTCCGACCTGGTATGCCGTGAGGAACTTCTGGGCGTTGTGAAGAAGGTTTCAGCCCTGTCTGCTGAGGTTTCGCAGCTGCAAGCCGATGTGACGACCATGAATAATGCATATCAACGCTTGTTGAAGCAGGAGCACCTCTACCGGTCAGTCTTCGAACATGCCGTGATGGGGATCATGATCGTTTCCCGCGACAGCAAGATAATCAATGCCAATCAGGCTGTTGAATATATGTTCGGTTGTCAGGTTGACGAGCTGAAAGACATGAGCCTTTCCGATTTCACCCTGCCAGAAGATCAAGCTATAGATGCGGGACTACGACAGGACGTCATTGAGGGAAAGCGAAACTATTATCACATTGAAAAGAGATATACGCGCAATGACGGGATACTCTTCTGGAGTTTGGTAACGGTCTTTGTGGTATGTGACGAATCCGGAACGCTGAGCCTCATACATATGCTGGAAGATATATCGGCACGAAAAGCGGTCGAACTTCAACTTGAACAGGCGAGTACCCACGACGCCATGACCGGATTGTACAACCGCGCTTACTTTGACAGTGAATTTATCAGCCTCCAACACAGCATGCGGCTTCCTGTCAGTGTTATTGTGATTGATGTTGACGGGCTCAAACAGTTGAATGATACGAAAGGGCACGAAGCGGGGGATCGCCTGATCATCAGTGTTGCTGCCATCCTCAAGGAGACATTCCGGGGGGAGGACACGGTGGCCAGGGTCGGCGGCGACGAGTTTTCCATCCTATTGCCGGAAACAGGAGAAGATGCTCTCCAGGCCGTAATTGAGCGACTTCACAAATGCAAGGCGCGTTTCAATGCGGCAAGCCCCCATTTCCAGGTGAACTTTTCCATTGGTTCGGCCACAGCGCTCAATGAGGATGCAATTCACGATGCGCTTAAGATTGCGGATAAGAGGATGTACGCCGAAAAGATTATGCACAAAGGCTTACGGGACGCTCACGCACTTTCACAGTAAATGCCATGTATGATTTCGGTACGTTCCCCCTTCCGTGACATGGCATTACCGCCGGATACAATCGGATGAGTCTCGACTCCACACAGTTTACATACTATCTGACCGCCCGTGCAGCGGCAACTCTGGCCTATCAGATGGCCGGCGTCGCCATCGGCTGGCAGATGTACGACCTGACCCACAGCCCGCTCGCTCTCGGCCTGGTAGGTCTCGTACAGTTCGTCCCTTCATTGCTGCTGGCACTCTACGTTGGACATGCCGCCGACCGCTACGACCGGCGGACCATCGTGGCGGTTTCCCAGGCGTTTGAGGCGCTGGCGCTGCTCAGCCTGGGACTGTTCAGCATTTTGCACCTCATTGATAGAAACGCTATCCTGCTGATAGTCTTCCTTCTGGGAGCCGCCCGCGCTTTCGAGTTCACGACCTTCCAAACCCTGCTGCCGGCACTGGTGACACAAGAAGCGCTCCCCACGGCAATCGCCAGGAATGCCTCGGTACGTCAATTCGCCACCATCGTTGGACCGGTGCTGGGAGGCTTCCTCCACGTAGCGGGCTCGGGGGCGGTATATCTCACGGGGGGATGTCTCTTTTTACTGTCGGCTGTCATCTTGGCCCGGCTCCGTATGCAACGGCGGGCTCCGGCAGCACGTGAGCCTGCCACGCTCACATCGCTGTTCGCCGGCATCGCGTACATACGGAGTCAACCGGTGTTGCTCGGGGCGATTTCGCTGGATCTGTTTGCCGTGCTGCTCGGCGGTGCCACTGCATTGTTGCCGATTTTTGCACGGGACATTCTGGCGGTCGGCCCATGGGGGCTCGGCGTCCTGAGATCGGCCCCGGCTGTCGGCGCCTTGGCAGCGTCACTCTATCTGGGCCGGAAACCACTGCAACGCCGGGTGGGCAACATCATGTTCGCCGCCGTTGCCGGGTTTGGCCTGGCGACGGTAGTCTTTGCGCTTTCGACGTCCATCGTCCTGTCATGCCTTGCTCTGGTGGTACTGGGGTGGACCGATATGATCAGTGTCGTCATCCGGGGCGCACTGGTACAGCTGGAAACTCCGGATGAGATGCGTGGCCGGGTAAGCGCCGTAAACGCCGTATTTATCGGCACTTCCAACGAATTCGGGGAATTTGAATCGGGTCTGACGGCGGCATGGTTTGGTGTGGTTCCGGCAGCACTGCTGGGTGGTGTCGGTACGCTGGCGGTGGTGGCGCTCTGGATCTACCTCTTTCCGCAACTACTGCAGCGCGAGCGTCTGCATAACGGGTGATCTCCTGTTGTTTTCCAGCGCAACGTAATCACAGAGCACAAAAACAAATAGCCACCTCGTGAGAGGTGGCTATTTGTCGTTTCTGGAAAGAAAGAATTACTTTGCAGCAGGAGCGGCTTCAGCAGCAGGAGCTGCTTCTTTCTTTTCTGCTTTTTTGGCTTTCTTTGCTTTTTTGGCTTTCTTTACTTTCTTTACTTCTTTCTTCTCAACAGCAGGCTTTGCATCAGCAGCAGGTGCTGCAGCAGGAGCTGCGTCAGCTGCGAAAACTACTGCGGAAAAGGACAGTGCTACGATTGCGGCTACGATTGCGGAAAGAACTTTTTTCATTGTGAATCTCCTTGGTGTAAGTATGATACTGATGATTTGTATATTGCAGAACTGGTGCCAATTTTCACTCATGCGTAACGTACCGTTATCGGGGCATATGTTCATTTGCCTGTTGCCAACAGTTACAGTTTACACCCGATATGAAATTCACAGTACCTCAAATAAGGCATATTCACGTTTTCATATGAAGGTCGGGGAAAACCAAAGCGGTCAGATCTCGACTCCATACATCTACTCAGAAATATCTGCCGTTGAACCCCGACCCGGTATATGTCTTTTAGCTAACAATGAGATAGTGACGAATTCAGCATGTGCGCCAACTCACTGAGCGTGTATGGTTTTGCAATAGCGCCATTAAAACCATAGGCACTGTAATCAGACATTATCGGATCATTTGAATAACCACTCGAAACCATCAGGCAGGCAGCCGGATCAATAGCAAGAATTTCTTCAGCCGCTTCCTTGCCACCCATGCCTCCTGGAATGGTCAGATCCATGATCACCGCCGAGAATGGCATTCCTGATTCCTGGGCAGCTTTATAGTACCGTACGGCTTCTGTCCCGTCGGAACAGGTCGTAACCTGATACCCCATTTCTTCAAGCATTCCAATGGCAAGCTCCCGAATTATCTCCTCGTCGTCCATGACAAGAATTGAACAACCATTATGATCATTGGAGGTTTGTGTGACACATTCGGTTTGATATTCTGAAATTGTCTCTCCGATTGATGGCAGATGGATTGTAAAGGTGGTCCCCTTCTCTACGACAGAACTGACACTGATATGTCCACCATGCTTGATAATTATCGAGTGGGTTGAGGCAAGTCCCAACCCGTTCCCGCTTACTTTGGTAGTGAAGTAGGGGTCAAAGATTTTATTCAGATCAGCATCCGATATTCCGCAGCCCTCATCGGTGAATGTAAGGCGGGTATATGTGCCGGGAGGAAGTGCCATACTATTATTGCCTCCAAGCGTCTCGTTCCGGACAGAGACGGTTAACACCCCTCCTCCAGGCATCGCTTGCGTAGCGTTGATAATGATGTTGTGGAATACCTGACTAATCTGCCCTTCATCCGCTTCTATAGCATGAATTGAATTGGGGATGTCGACGGTACCTTTAACATTGGAACCGTGCAGCACGAGTGACATTGATTCATTTACAAGATACTGAAGTGAAACAACTTTCTTGACGGGTTTTCCACCGCGGGCAAAGGTAAGGAGTTGATGAGCCAGCTCGGAGGCCCGCACCGATGCTTTTTCAGCCCCAACCAGAGCTTTGTATGACTTGTGCGAACTTTCGATGAACTTCTTCGCAAGAGATATATTCCCTATGATCCCGGTAAGAATATTGTTGAAATCGTGAGCAATGCCGCCGGCGAGTACACCCAGCGATTCCAGTTTTTGAACTTTCAGTTCTTCTTTTTCGTGCTCCTTGCGATCCGAGATGTCCAAGGCAATTCCCGTTGTTCCGACGATTTCCCCCTGTTCGTCAAAGAGCGGGGTCTTGTAATAGAGGTGCCATCTGTTTCCAACAGGCGTAGTAATCAGAGTTTCCCCCTGCTTTTTCTGACCCTCTGAAATCACCTCATGGTCGCCATCAATATAGCTTTTAGCCATTTCAAAGGGGAATAAATCAAAGTCTGTTTTGCCGATACATTCCTCGATTGAGTGACCGCAATTTCTGGCATACGGCGCGTTTACCATCTCAAGGCGGCTTCCCGTGTCCTTGAGCCATGCCATCATAGGCAGATTATTCAATATGGCACGCTGTTGTAACAATAATCGTGCGTTGGCTGATTCCGTCTGCTTGTGCTCTTCAATCTCTCTCGCCAGCTTTTCATTTGTCTGTTGAAGTTTGTCATTCGCTTCGGAAAGCTGCATAGTCCGTTCAGCGATCTGCTCTTCCAGAAGCTGATTGCGTTCCACCAACTCCTTCAGGGGATAGACTTCGCCCTCTCGAACCAGATAGTAAGGAATGGAAATACTGCTGTGCGAGATCTTCCAGCCGGTGGATTCCTTGCGGAAGATCAGTACCAGGCGGGCGGTCTCTCGTGACAGGATGTGGTCTTCGATTGGCAGGTGAATGTTGAAGAAGCCGGTAGTTACAGCGATCGTATCGGACAGGGACTGGATTGCCAGATCCTTGAGTTCGATTCGGATCGGATCTTTGACCTGGGCGAAGTCATGACGGGTAATCGCGACCCATTCGTCCCTGTCTTTGACGAGAAAGTCCCCCCCGCCGGTAAAGCCGGAAAAATCATCACTGAAATATGTGGTGAGACGATCATCGCGGGATGAGTACATCCGAAGGTATTCGTCGAACAGTTGCCGGATTTCCTGGTAGTCGTTTGCATCCATGAGCGGGACCTCTTTATACAGCGATACTAGGTGTGTTAATTGGAAGACAACTCGAAAAGCGTCACGGATTCCGGCGCCTGTTCTTTATAATATATACCCTCTAAAAACACATGTAAAAAACGAAGGTGCCGACAAGGCAACGCCACAGCATGTAAGCCGCCGCGCTATTGCACAATCACCCGTACCTGCTATACTCACCACAAAACTATCCACGGGAGCGCTCACCATGAACATTCATGAGTATCAGGCCAAGGAAATACTCAGCAGCTACGGCATCCCGATTCCCCGTGGTCGCGTGGCGCTCACCTCCGATCAGGTCGAACGTGCCGCCAAAATGATGGGGGGACGCTGCGTCGTCAAGGCCCAGATCTATGCCGGCGGGCGCGGCAAGGCGGGCGGCGTCAGACTGATCCACCATCCGGAGGAGGCGCAGGAGTACGGCAAGGAGCTGTTCGGGCGCTCGCTGGTGACAAAGCAGACCGGCCCGCAAGGGTTGAAGGTGCGCCGTATTCTGGTGGAGGAAGCGGTTGAAATAGCCCGTGAGTTCTATCTTTCCATCACACTCGACCGTGAGAGTTCCCGCTACATCCTGATCGCCTCGGCCGAGGGGGGGATGGACATCGAAGAGGTCGCCAGCAGGTGCCCGGAGAAGATTCTGACCCTTACCATCGATCCGTTTACCGGCCTGCGCCCCTACCAGGCCCGCAAGATCGCTCTGGCGCTGGGACTGACCGGAACGATCTGCGAGGACTGCGTCGAGTTGATCCTGAACCTGTACCGTGCCTGTCTGGAGAAGGACTGCGCCCTGATTGAAATCAACCCGCTGGTGGTGACCAAGGCGGGGTGGCTGATGGCCATGGACGCCAAGATCACCTTTGACGACAACGCCGTCTATCGCCACCGCGAATATCCGGACATGGTGGATTACTCGCAGCTCGACCCGCTGGAAATCAATGCCGCCAAGTATGACCTGGCCTACATCAAACTCTCCGGCACGATCGGCTGCCTGGTCAACGGCGCCGGCCTGGCCATGGCGACTCTGGATGTTCTTAAAGAGTGCGGCGGCGAACCGGCCAACTTCCTGGACGTGGGGGGCGGGGCAACCCGCGAGAAGGTGGCCGAGGCGTTCAGGATCATCCTGCAGGACTGCGACGTGAGGGGGATCTTCGTCAATATTTTCGGCGGCATCATGCGCTGCGACGTCATCGCCCAGGGGATCATCGAGGCGGCCAGCTGCGGTCGGCTGCACCCTGCCGATCGTGGTGCGCATGGACGGCAGCCATGTTGAGGAGGGGAAGAAACTGCTCCGGGAATCCGGTCTGAACGTGCAGATCGGCAAAAACCTGGGAGATGGCGCCGCCAGGATCGTACAGATGCTGGGACAGGGGGTACAGTAGGCATGTCCATACTCATCGATAAACATTCCAGAATTGTCGTCCAGGGAATCACCGGGCGGAGCGGCCTGTTCCACACCAAGCAGTGCCGGGAATACGGCACCAGCATCGTGGCGGGCGTCACCCCCGGCAAGGGGGGCATACATATCGAAGGCATCCCGGTGTTCAACACCGTTGCCGAGGCGGTCAAATACACCGAGGCCAACGTCTCGATGATCTTCGTACCGCCACCCGGGGCCGCCGACGCCATCATGGAAGCGATTGACGCCGGTATCGACCTGGCGGTCTGTATTACCGAGGGGATCCCGATTCGTGACATGGTGCCGGTCAAAGCCGTCCTGCAGGGGAGCAAAACCCGCCTGATCGGCCCCAACTGCCCCGGCATCATTACCCCCGGCGAGTGTAAGGTCGGCATCATGCCGGGGCATATCCACACAAAGGGCACAATCGGGGTCGTCTCGCGCAGCGGCACGCTGACGTACGAAGCGGTCAAGCAGCTGACCGACCTCGGGCTCGGTCAGTCCACCGGTGTCGGTATCGGCGGCGACCCGATCATCGGCATGAATTTCATCGATGTGCTGTCCCTCTTCAACCAGGACCCGAACACCGAAGGGGTGTTCATGATCGGCGAAATCGGCGGCGGAGCCGAAGAGGCGGCTGCCGAATGGATCAAGAAGAACATGACCAAGCCGGTTGCCGCCTTCATCGCCGGTGTCACCGCCCCCCCCGGCAAACGGATGGGACATGCGGGGGCGATCATCACCGGCGGCAAAGGGAAGGCGGAAGACAAAATCCGCATCCTGCAGGAGTGCGGCGTGGTCGTCGCCACCAGTCCGACCCGGATGGGAGAGGCGATGCTGGAGGCGCTCAGGAAGTCCGGAAAATCCGTTGCCAAGACACCGCCAAAAACCGCTAAAAAGCCGGCCGCAAAGAAGGCCGGAAAATAGCGGTTACATCTGCCATAGATGCTCATAGGCCCCGTTTTCCACACAAGAAGACGGGGCCCGTTTTTTTGAGCTTTGCCAAGTTCCTGGCGTCTGATATACAGTGACTCCTGAAACCCAGCATCAGGAAAGGTCCACATGCGTACCGTCATTTCACAGTTCACGGTCGGAACATTTCTTTTCATGGCACTCATGCTCTGTTCATCGCAGCGTGCCTGTGCAACCGAGGAATATGCCAAGCAGACCGGCCAGACCTGTTCGGTCTGTCATCTAGATCCGGCCGGGGGCGGCGAACTGACCGCGTCAGGCAAGACATTTTCCGCCACGCTCCACGCCACAACAGAAGGTCCCAAAACAAGCATGTTCATCAAAGGATTCCGCCTGGCGGTCGGCTATATCCACTTCCTCACTGCCGTTTTCTGGTTCGGAACGATCCTCTATGTGCATCTGGTCCTCAAACCGGCTTATGCGGCCAGCGGCCTGCCGAGAGGCGAGTTGAGGGTTGGCATCATCTCAATGGCCGTCATGGGAGTGACCGGCACCATCCTGACTTTTTTCAGGGTCAACTCTCTCGACACCCTCATTCACACCCGCTTTGGCATCCTCCTTCTCGCAAAGGTTTCCCTCTATCTGGTAATGGTCATTTCCGTCGTTATCGTCGTCACCGTCATCGGACCGCGCCTCAAGGCAAAGCGAAAGAAACCGCTCTCCCCCGCTACATCAGGTGATGTATCTCCGGAGGAGCTGGCTTCATGTGACGGAAAAGAAGGTCGGCCCGCCTATTTTGCTTTTGAAGGGAAGGTGTATGACGCGACCATGAGCCGGCTCTGGCAGCACGGTGTACACATGGGGCGGCACAACGCCGGTACCGATCTGACAGATGCCCTTAAACTGGCCCCGCACGGACAGGACAAGGTGTCCGCAATGAGGGAGGTCGGGGGACTCATCGCGGTCTCTCCCCGGAAGAGGGAGCCTCACGAGAAGGTATTCTACTTCATGGCGTACATGAACCTTACCATCGTCCTGATCATCATCCTGATCCTTTCTCTCTGGCGGTGGGGGTAAACAAAGTCGGCATTCGTATTGCATTTACCAATAACTGCATGTGTTAGTCAGGCCTCTAAAAGGTGAATCATGGCTTCGGAAGAGCAGCAAAAAGCTGAGTATGACATGCCACTATTAACCTGGCATGAACAACAACTGGCATTTTCACCGCCACGATTGGTTCTTGTTCTGGTGCTCTGCGTCTTTACCGTCGAATTTCTGGTCATTGTCCTGTTGCACTATATGCCCGTTTTTTCCCCAATAGTTGAATTTCTGCTGGATGCGTTCCTGCTGTCTGCCGCACTTTGTCCCGTATTGGTCTTTCTGCTGTTTCGCCCCTTGAAGCGCCTGGTTGCCCGGTGTCGGATCAACGAAAATCAACTGCGCGGGCACCAGGAACATTTTGAGCAGGAGGTGGAAACACGCTCGGCTGGATTGGCCGCGGAGATTCAACAGTTGCGGGGCGAAATCATCGAGCGGGACAGGTCCAAGGACGCCCTGGACAAGAACATGGACCTGCTTGATGAGGTCGTCGAGTCCATTGCCAGTCCGTTGTTCTACAAGGATGAACAGGGACGCTATCTCGGCTGCAATACGGCATTTTGCAGCTACATTGGTTTCCCCAAGGAACAGATCATCGGTTCGACGGTATTCGATGTCGCTCCGGCGGAGCTGGCCGCGATATACCACCGGGCCGATCTCGATCTTATGGAAAGCAGGGGTACACAGAACTATGAGGCTCAGGTGTGCTATGCCGATGGAGCCCTACACGACATAGTGTTCAACAAGTCGGTAATCCTGCATCGTGACGGCCGGGTGGGTGGTCTGCTTGGGGTCATGACCGACATTACCAAACTTAAACAGTCCGAAGATGAGAAAGACAAACTGACCCAAAGCCTGCTGCACTCCCAAAAGATCGAATCCATAGGCCGTCTTGCCGCCGGGGTGGCTCATGACTTCAACAACCTTCTGACCCCCATTCTGGGCTATGCCGGCATGCTTTGCAAGTGGTCCGCAGCCGACGCGCGTACTACAAAGAGGCTGAACGGCATCATCGACGCAGCCACCAAGGCCCGTGAACTGACCCGACAACTGCTGGCTTTCGGCCGCAAACAACTTCTGGAGATGAAACTGCTCGACCCGAATCAGGTTATCGAGGCATTTAATTCCATACTTAGCCGAACAATCCGGAGAGACATTTCCATCACCCTGAAACTTGATCCCGCACTGGGAAGCATAATGGCCGACAAGGGTCAGTTGGAGCAGATCCTGATGAATCTGGCGATTAACGCCCAGGATGCCATGCCGGAAGGCGGTGAGCTGATTTTTGAAACAGCCAATTTCACCCTTTCCCAACCGCCGGGCGGGAATATTAACCTGGAACCGGGCGCCTATGTCGAGCTGACTGTCAGCGATAACGGCTGCGGTATGGATGCAGAAACGTCAAGTCACATCTTCGAGCCTTTTTACACCACCAAAGGGGTGGGACACGGCACAGGGCTCGGACTGGCCACCGTCTTCGGGATCGTCAGCCAGCATGGCGGAAGTATCAATGTCTTTAGCGAACCCGGGTTCGGAACGACATTCAAGCTGTATTTCCCCAGACTGGATGAGCGTCCTCTTGACGAGGTGCGAGTCGAAGAGGAAGGAGAGTGGATGTACCTGCGGAACCAGACGATCCTGCTCGTAGAGGACAACCCGGTAGTACGGGAGATGACGCGTGAAATGCTGGAGGATTCCGGTTACAATGTGCTGGAGGCGGATGGTTCGGAACAGGCAATCATGCTCTTAAAAAAAGAGGACATGCCGGTTGACCTGCTCTTGAGTGACGTGATCATGCCGGGGATAAACGGGCCGGCACTTTATGGAGTTCTGAAGACGCTTCAACCGGATCTCAGGGTTCTTTACATGTCGGGGAGTAACAATACTGGGAGGCTTGGCTGAGACGGTGACAAAATATTGCCCCGCATCCCTTTCCTTGACCTATATCTTGGCATGAGGCATAATTCACCCTCATTGATTCGCCTGGAGGCAGTACCGCATGGAAACACCCGATAGTAGTAACAACAAACCGTCTTCCCCCTTCGTTCATCTCCACCTCCATACCCAATATTCGCTCCTCGACGGCGCCATCCGCTTTGACGACCTGATCGAAAAAGCCAAAGAGCATAACGCACCGGCAATCGCAATCACCGACCATGGCAACATGTTCGGGGCGGCGGAATTTTATCTCAAATGCAAGAAGGCCGGCGTCAAGCCGATCATCGGCTGCGAGCTTTACCTGGCACCGGAATCGCGCTTTTCAAGGGATGCCAAAGGGATCTCCGACGCGGCCTACCATCTGATCCTGCTCTGCGAGAATATGGAGGGGTACAAGAATCTGTCCTACCTGACCTCGGCCGGGTACAAGGAGGGGTTCTACTACCGCCCCCGCATCGACCGCGAACTGCTTTCCGGGCGCTCCGACGGGTTGATCGCCATGTCGGCCTGCCTCAAAGGGGAAGTGGCGATGCAGTGCGGCCGCGGCAGAATGGAAGATGCCATCGCCACCGCCCGCTGGTACAGCGAACTGTTCCCGGACCGCTACTACATCGAACTGCAGGAAAACACCATCCCCGAACAGGATGTCGTCAACAAGCGCCTGATGGAGGTGGCGTCCGAGCTGAAGCTGCCGCTGGTGGCGACCAACGACTGCCACTACCTGAACCGTGAGGACGCCCGGGCCCACGAGGTGCTGCTCTGCATCCAGACCGGCAAGACCATGGAAGACCCGACCCATATGAGGTTCTCGGTTGACGAGTTCTACGTCAAGTCGCCGGAAGAGATGGTTACAGGCATTTTCCTACGCTCCCGAGGCGGTCAGCAACACCCTGACAATAGCCGAGCGCTGCAATCTCGATCTGCCGGTGGACGGCAAGACCTATTACTTCCCGCACTTCGATCCCGCCCGCAGGGCAGAACCACGACGACATGCTGCGTGATCTGGCGACCGAAGGGCTCAAAGAGCGGATGATAACCATCCTGGCCAAATATCCCGACATGACGCTGGAGCAGCAGCAGGAGTACTTTGACCGCCTGGAGATCGAGCTGGACTGTATCCGCGACATGAAATTTCCGGCCTATTTCCTGATCGTCTCCGACTTTATCCGCTGGGCCAAGGACAAGGGGATCCCGGTCGGCCCGGGCAGGGGCTCGGCAGCCGGTTCGCTGGTGGCGTATTCCATCAAGATCACCGATCTCGACCCGCTCCCGTACAACCTGCTGTTCGAACGTTTCCTCAATCCGGAACGTATCTCCATGCCTGATATCGACGTTGACTTCTGCCAGGACCGCCGTGGCGAGGTGATCCAGTACATGGTCGAAAAGTACGGCCGCGACCGCGTCTGTCAGATCATCACCTTCGGCACCATGGGGGCCAAGGCGGTCGTGCGGGATGTCGGGCGGGCGCTGAACATGACCTATGGCGATGTTGACCGGATTGCCAAGCTGATTCCCGATGATCTGAAAATGACCCTGAAGAAGGCGCTCCAGCAGGAACCGCAGTTGAACGAAATGTGCGGCTGCCGACCCGCAGGTCAAGGATCTGCTGGAGACCGCCCTCTGCCTGGAGGGGTTGACCCGGCACGCTTCGACACACGCCGCTGCGGTCGTGGTGGCCCCGGACCGGCTGGAGGAGTTTCTGCCGCTCTACAAGGATCAGAAAACCGGTTCGATCAACACCCAGTACTCGATGAAATACGTCGAGCTGGTCGGGCTGGTCAAGTTCGACTTTCTGGGACTCAAAAACCTGACCGTGATCGAAAACGCCGTCAAGCTGGTGCGGGTAAACGTGCCGGATTTCGATATCACTCTCCTGCGGGACGACGACCAGGCCAGCTATGACCTGATCACCGCCGGGAACACCACCGGGGTATTCCAGCTTGAATCGAGCGGCATGAAGGAGATGCTGGTCAAACTGAAGCCCTCCTGCTTCGAGGACGTCATCGCCGCCTGCGCCCTCTATCGTCCCGGCCCGCTTGGCTGCGGCATGGTGGATGATTTCATCGAGCGCAAGCACGGCCGCCAGAAGGTGGTCTACGACCTGCCCCAACTGGAAGCGATCCTGAAGGACACCTACGGGGTCATCGTCTACCAGGAACAGGTCATGCAGATTTCCCGCTCGCTGGCCGGCTATTCGCTCGGACAGGCCGACCTGCTGCGCCGCGCCATGGGTAAGAAAGACGCCAAGGAGATGGAGCGCCAGAAGGACACCTTCCTGGCCGGTGCCAAAGGACTGGGGATCGACACGAAAAAGGCCGAAGCAATCTTCGACCAGATGGCCAAGTTCGCCGAGTACGGCTTCAACAAATCCCACTCGGCCGCCTACGCCCTGATCGCCTACCAGACCGCCTATCTGAAAGCGCACTATCCGGTCGAATTCATGGCGGCGCTCCTGACCTGCGACATGGACAGCACCGACAAGGTCATCAAGAACATCAGCGATTGCCGCGAACAGGGTATCGAGGTTTTGCCCCCCGACATCAACACGTCCGGGCTCTCCTTCACCGTTGTCGGCACGTCGATGCGCTTCGGCCTGGGTGCGGTAAAAAATGTCGGTTCGGGGGCCATCGAAGCCATTCTGGAAGCGCGCACGGAAGGCCCTTTCAAAAGTCTGTACGATTTCTGCGAGCGGGTCGACCTGCGGCGGGTAAACAAGCGGGTGATCGAATCGCTGATCAAGTGCGGCGCCTTCGATTCCACCGGTGCGACGCGTTCCGCCCAGATTGAAGGGATGGAAGCGGCGTCAAATTATGGCCAGAAGATCCAGGAAGAAAAGGCCAGCGCCCAGGTTTCACTGTTCGGCACCGAAGAGGTCGCACAGGGGAACACCAACGGCGGCATGAAACTCCCCAACACCCCCGAATGGCATGACAAGGAGAAACTGGCGTTCGAGAAGGAAGCGCTCGGCTTCCTGATTACCGGCCACCCTCTGGATCGCTACATCGACGACATCAAGCGCCTCTCCAACACCGACATCACCAGCATGGTGGAAATGGCCGAGGGGAGCGAGGTGCGGTTCTGCGGCATCGTCTGCGCCTTCAAGGAGATCACGACCAAAAAAGGTGACCGGATGGCCTTCGTCACCATTGAAGACCTGACCGGTTCGGTCGAAATCACGGTCTTTTCGGATATCTACGCGACCACCTCGGCGCTGCTCGAAATCCGATGACCCGCTGCTGGTGGTCGGCAAACTGGAAAAAGGGGAAAAAGGGTGCAAGGTCCTGCTCATGAAGGGGGGCGAGGAGAATAACGGCAGAACGCTTCCAGCGCGACCGCGGTCCGGCGGGCGATGTCAAGCTGCTCGTCCGAAGCCCGGGCCCAGACGACCAAAAAGGTATCGTTCGTCCTGCGTACCGAGGAGACCCCGCCGGAGCACATCACCCTCCTCAAGGAGGTCATTGAACGGCACCCGGGAAGCGTGCCGACCTGCATCCAGTTCATGATGCCGGGGCGGAGCCGCGCCATCATGCCGCTGACAGCCGCAATGAACGTAGCGGCCAGTGATGATTTAAGGCTGGAAGTGGAGCGGCTGTTAGGGTATAATGCCGCCACTTTTGAGTAACTATGTGAGGTGAAGATTATGGCAACTCCGTTTTATCTTGAATTTGAAAAGCCTATTGTTGAACTGGAAAAAAAAATCGAAGAGCTTAATGCGCTGGCGGATGGCGGTCTGGACATCGCCGCCGATGTGAATACTCTTGAAGGTCGCGTTGAGGAGATGCGGGCCGATATTTTCTCCAACCTCTCCCGCTGGCAGACCGCGCAGGTGGCCCGTCACATCAACCGCCCCTTCACTCAGGACTATATCAACCTCATGTTCACCGAGTTCATCGAACTGCATGGCGACCGGAACTTTGGCGACGATCACGCCATCGTCGGCGGTCTGGCACGCTTTGACGGCCAGCCGGTGATGGTTATCGGGCACCAGAAAGGGCGCGACACCAAGGAGAAGGTCTACCGCAATTTCGGCATGCCCAATCCGGAAGGGTACCGCAAGGCGCTCCGCCTGATGCAGATGGCAGAGCAGTTCAAGCTGCCGGTCATCACCTTTGTCGACACCCCCGGCGCCTATCCCGGCATCGGCGCCGAAGAGCGCGGCCAGGCCGAAGCGATTGCCCGCAATCTGCGCGAAATGGCGAGTCTGCGTACCCCGGTCATCGTCTGCATCACCGGCGAAGGCGGTTCCGGAGGAGCGTTGGCAATTGCTGTCGGAGACCGCATCCTGATGCTGGAGCATTCCGTGTATGCCGTTATCTCACCGGAAGGATGCGCCGCCATCCTCTGGTCTGACGGCACGAAAGGCGCACAGGCCGCCGAAGCGCTCAAGCCGACGGCGCAGGACATCATCAAACTGGGCGTCATCGACGAGATCGTCAAGGAACCGGTCGGCGGTGCCCACCGCGACCACGAGGCAACGGCCAGGAATATGAAAGAGGCAATTGCCCGCAACCTGACCGAACTGAACAAGCTTTCCGGCGACGAACTCGTGGAAGGTCGCTACAATAAATTCAGGGCTATGACACGGCTGGCTGAATAGGAACGGTACTCAGAGGGCGGTTTAACCGCCCCTGATTTTTTTGAGGAACACACATGCTCGAACGTCTGCAAAAGATAATATCGGCCGCCGGAATAACTTCGCGACGAGCATCAGAAGCGCTGATCCTTAACGGTCAGGTCGCCGTCAACGGCGTCGTGGTAACCGAGCTGGGGAGCAAAGCCGATCCATCCAAAGACACCATTACGGTGGATGGAAAACCCCTGAAGATCGGCGCACAACGCCTCTACATCCTGCTCAACAAACCGCCCGGATATATCACCGCCCTGAAGGACAGTCAGGGGCGCCCGCTGGTTACCGATCTGCTCAAAGATGTGCCTGATCGTGTGTATCCGGTGGGACGTCTGGATTACAACACCGAGGGACTGCTGCTTTTGACCAATGACGGAGAGTGGGCCAATCGCCTGATGCATCCGAGTCATGAGATCGAGAAGGAGTATCATGTCCGGGTACGAGGCAAGGTCATCGATCAACAGCTGAAACGGATGGCGGAGGGGGTCGAGCTGGAAGACGGCATGACCGCACCGGCAGTCGTGAACCTGGTGAAGAGCGGGGAGCAGAACGACTGGATATCGGTCGCGATCCATGAGGGGCGCAACCGCCAGGTGCGCAGAATGTGCGAAGCGGTCAGTCTTTCGGTGGTACGCCTCAAGCGGATTCGCTACGGCACTCTTATGCTCGGCACCCTCAGAGCGGGGCAGTTCCGCTACCTTTCGGACGCCGAGGTGCGGCAACTGGCCGATATCCCGGCAGGCACCGTCCCTGCGGGGCGTCCGCAGGAGCGTCCGCAGCGCGAAATACGTCAGAAATCTGCTCGACCAGGAGGAAAAAGTAGTGGAAGAAGGTAATAGTAGAAAGTCCGGTTTTATCGAACGCGTCAGCCGTTTCGTAACCGGACGCAAACGGACAACCGAGCAGGATATCAACGACTTTATCGATGCATCGGAAGAAGAGGGTCTGGTTAACGAGGAAGAGTGCGAGATGATCCGCTCGATCTTTTCCCTCGGTACGACAATCGTACGTGAAGTCATGATACCCCGCACCGAAATGGCCTGCGTCACGGTCGACGCCACCGTGCGCGAGCTGCTCGACACGATCATCTCCTGCGGCCATTCCCGAATTCCGGTGTACGAAGATTCGATCGACAACATCATCGGTCTGCTCTACGCCAAAGATCTTCTCAAGCAGTGGGGCACTGATGAAAGCCACCTCTCTGTCCGCGAAATCATGCGCCCCCCCTACTTTATTCCCGAATCAAAAAATCTGGAGCAACTGCTGCAGGAGTTCAAACATAAACGGGTTCATCTGGCGATTGTCATCGATGAGTATGGCGGCACCTCCGGCCTGATAACGATAGAAGACCTGCTGGAAGAGATCGTTGGCGATATCCAGGACGAACATGATCGCGAGGAGCCCCTTCTCAACGTTAACCCGGACGGCAGCATAACCGCCGACGGGCGTCTCCCTGTTGAAGAGCTTGAAGAACATTTCGATATTCAGATCGAACGCGACAAGTTTGATTCCGTCGGCGGGCTCGTCTTCCATCTGACCGGAAAAATTCCGGCTGTCGGCGACACCATCGAAGGGGCCGGACTATGCCTGAAAATTATCGACGCCGATCTGCGACGGGTGAAAAAGGTCGTTATCAGCCGTTTAACCAGCTGTTCCGGCAGAAGATACGGGGCGTGAGTGAACGTTCAACTTTCCTTTTCATGTAATCAGAGATCTGTTTGACCGCCGGGGATTGCTGGCAATCGCCAGCGGTATTCTGATCGCCCTCTCCTTCCCGAATCCCGGTCTCTCCTTCCTGGCCTGGGTCGCTCTGATCCCGTTACTGATCGCTCTGGAGGAGAGTTCTCCCCGGGTGGCCTTTCGCATCGGCCTGACCTGCGGCATTACCGCATACGCGTTCATCCTCTACTGGCTCAACATCGTCTTTATCCAGTACGGCCATCTTCCCTGGTCAGTCAGCATACCGGTCTATCTGCTGCTGGTTCTCTGGCTGGCGCTGTTCTACTGCCTTGAGTACCTGCATTGCCCGACTCGGAGAACGAGTCGGCATCAAGGCTGCGTTTACCCTGCCGGTTGCCTGGGTCGCCTTCGATTTCATCCGTTCCTTCCTGTTTTCAGGCTTTGCCTGGGCCATGCTGGGACACTCACAGTTCCGCACGTTGCCGCTGATCCAGATTGCCGATCTGGCGGGTGTCTACGGCATTACCCTGCTGATCGTGCTGGCAAATATCGTCCTGTACCGCGCTCTGCGCGCGGTTTCCGGTGCCGGAGTCCCCTACCCGGTAAAAAGTGCGGCGGTACTTCTGATCCTCCTTTTAGGCACACTTTTCTACGGCTTCAATCGTTTGAATGTTACGGATACCGCCCATTCGAAACCGCTGCGGGTGGCCCTGATCCAGGGGAACATCCCCCAGGATGTCAAATGGAGCCCGGCATTTCGGGAACAGACGCTGGACACCTACGAGCGCCTCACCAGGGAAGCAGCCAAAGGAGGAGTAGACCTGATCGTCTGGCCTGAAAGCGCCGTGCCGTTTTTCTTTCAGGATGAACCGCTCCAGGCAGAACGGATCAGAAATCTGGCGCGGGAGATGAATGCCTATCTGCTGTTCGGCAGCCCGGCCCATGAGCTCCGCAACGGCAGAAGCACCTTTCTAAACAGCGCGTTCCTGCTTTCTCCGAACGGTGAGACAATTGGCCGGGCCGACAAGACTGCATCTGGTGCCGCTTGGCGAATATGTACCTCTGGGCAACATCCTGACCTTCATCAACAAGCTTGTTGTCGGCATCGGTGATTTTTCCCCGGGCGAGCGGGCGATCCCTCTGGATATGGGAAGCACAAAACTCGGCGTTCAGGTCTGTTACGAAGTCATTTTTCCGGAACTGGCCCGGCAATACGTCCAGGCCGGTGCCCGCGTCCTGGTGGCAATCACCAACGACGCCTGGTTTGGGCGTTCATCGGCCCCCTATCAGCACCTCGCCATATCGACCTTCCGGGCGATCGAGACCCGTACCCCGCTGATCCGCGCGGCAAACACCGGAGTTACCGCCATTGTTGACCAGAACGGCTACATCCGCACCATGACCGGCCTGTTTGTCGAAGGTTACCGCACCGGCGAAGTCCAGCCGGGCAGCGGCAGATCGCTCTACCTCACTATCGGAGACGCCCCGGCCTGGCTCTGCGTGCTGCTGACCGCCGGAGTCGCTCTGTTGGCGTGGTTCAAACGAAAAAACATCCCTAAGGAGCAGTGACCATGTACCGTGAAGAAATAGCAAAAGTGAAGGATTGTGAAGAGCGGATCGCCAAGCTTCGGGGGTCTCTTTGACGTAGATGCCAAGCGTGAATCGATCATGGAGATCGAATCGATTATGGCCGTGCCCGGATTCTGGGATGACACAAAGAAATCCCAGGAAATCATCAAGAAACGGACGACTCTGGAAAAGATTGTCCAGAGTGGGACGGGCTTGTGCGCCAGGCTGAAGATGTCCGCGTGATGATTGAACTGGGAGAAGAGGCCCAGGATACCGAGACGCTGGCGGAGGTGGCCGAGCATGACCGCCCGCCTGATACAGGAAGTCGAGGCCGCCGAATTCCAGCGCATGCTCTCCGGCCCCCATGACCGCAACTCCTGCTTTATCACCATAAATCCGGGAGCAGGCGGCACCGAATCCCAGGACTGGGCCGAGATGATCCTGCGCATGTACCTGCGCTACTGCGAGAAAAAAGGATGGAAGACGGTCATCACCGAATATCAGGCTGGCGATGAAGCCGGACTCAAATCGGCAACCTTCAACGTCAGCGGTGAATACGCCTACGGTTACCTGCGGGCGGAAGCGGGTATTCACCGCCTGGTCCGCATATCCCCCTTTGACAGCAATGCCCGCCGCCACACCTCTTTTGCCTCGATGTACGCCTTCCCTGAAATCGAAGAGGATGATATCGACATCAAAATCAGCGATGCCGATCTGAAGGTGGATACCTTCCGCTCCGGCGGCGCCGGCGGCCAGCATGTCAATACCACCGACTCGGCCGTCCGCATCACCCATATTCCCTCCGGCATCATCGTCGCCTGTCAGTCTGAGCGGAGCCAGATATCAAACCGCGCCACCGCCATGAAAGTCCTGCGGGCCAAACTGTACGAACGGGAAGTTGAGGAGCGCAACGCCAAGGCATCCGAAATCGCCGCCGAAAAGAAGGAGATCGGCTGGGGAAGCCAGATCCGCTCCTATGTGCTGCACCCCTACAAGATGGTCAAGGACCTGCGCACCGGGGTCGAATCGGGTAACCCGGATGCCGTGCTGGATGGCAATCTGGAGGAATTTGTCGTGGCGTATCTGATGGGAGTCAGGCGCAACGTCGGGGATGTTGAGTAGCAAAGGGGCCGCCTGACGTGTCAGACCAGACCGACATAAAAACGTAGTCGTTACTTCTCAAGAGGTACGGGGAAACAGACATTGTGCGGTAAATTAGCTTTTGCGCCGCATTTGGAGCACGATATTGTCGGCTCATTGGTCAGGTGGTATACCTCTTGGAGCAACCCCATACGCGAAAGCCAGCAGATATGTCCCTTATGCATTTCACCGCAACTGCATTCCGTTTCAGGTATTTCTTCTTCCGGCTGGTCAGCCATAACTAACCTCACTTCAAAGCTATCGTTGTTTCCGGTTATGACGCAGGCGGTGAGTCAGAATACGATCAAGAGACGAAGCAAAGCGCTGTCGATCAGTCAAATTGAATTGCGATGCACCCCCATGAACAAGTCCGCCTGCGCGTAGTTCCATCATCAGATCCCTCATTGAAAGCCGCTCGCCGATATTTTCCTCAGTATAAAGTTCGCCCCTCGGATCAAGGGCTATGCCGCCGTTGGCAACGACCCTGGCGGCCAAGGGGATGTCAGCGGTGATAACGAGGTCTTCAAGCGCCGCGTGTTCTGCAATATAATCATCGGCCACATCGAAACCGTCGTCAACAACAATCGATTCGACCAGTCGTGTATCGTGCTTGGAAAGGCTCTTGTTAGCCACAAGCAGAACCGGCAGATCAAGTCGCTCGGAGGCACGAAAAACGATCTCCTTGATCACCCGCGGGCAGGCATCGGCATCGATCCAGATCTTCATGACACCTCTTTACCGTTATTAGTGATCAGTATAAACAGCAGGTAGGACACCACAGCAAGGTTCACGACAAGCACGGTGACTCTCGGCCAGGTTACACTCCGGGCAACTTCAAATATCTCGATCGGAATATACATGCCGCCGGTCAGCACAGCGAACCACTCCGCCCATGTTTTTCTCAGCCAGAGCCCGGCGGCTTCGATCATTCGCACGACAGAGTACATAGCCGCCGCTATGGCCATGCCCCAGAGCCTTGTATCATTTATTCGTTCCGTCAGATCAAGAAATATTCGCGGATAATGGCTGGCCGGGTTGAGGTGCACATGTTCTACCAGCTGCATCGCTGCTTCGTGAACGTCTTTGTGGATAAACGCCAGCAGTCCAAAACCGGCTACGAGGACCAGCAGACCCTTAGCCGCCTCAAAGAGCGCTACGACATGCAGACCTCGCACGTGTGATTTGCCGGCGGAATGTTTATGGTGCCGGGAGCGGGTCATGTTAACACCCGGGCACGAGCGTCACTGATTATCATGCAGACCTCTTTAACGTTGACGAGGTGGAGCTGTCTCCACGTTTAACTTACGATACCACTCCATCTTTTCAACGCGCAAATAAAAAGGGGCACCGTATCAAACGGTACCCCCCTTCTTTGCTAGTGGAGCCGTTGGTCGGAATCGAACCGACGACCTGCTCATTACGAGTGAGCTGCTCTACCCCTGAGCCACAACGGCTTACATCATATTCTTCGCGTCCACATCGGCCTGTCCGTTGATTACGAGGATGTACTCTTCGAACCGAGCCAAAATGGGAGCTATTCCTTCCAGGAGCTTTCACGCCTTGAAGTTAGTGAAAATACCTCAAAAGAGTAGTTACTGTCAATGCCCTATGCCGCTTTGCGAGTAAATTTCTGCTTTACCACGGCTCCGATAACGGATAGTATTGTGAACCAATTGCATGTCCACTTTTTCCCGCCCCTGGCAAACAGGATACGTGCTTTAAAAAGAGCAGCAATTAACTTCCAACCAGTTACCATGGCACCCTATGATTTTTCGCACACAACTGACACTCCTGTTGCTTTGTATCTGCGCTCTGACGGCCCACGCCGCAAAATCCACCGGTATCACCCGGCTTGGCTATGCCATCCAGATGGGTGCATTTGCCGATGTGAAAAACGCCGAGCGGTTTACGGCAAAACTCCAGGCCAAGGGAATCGAAGCGTTTTATTTCCGCAAGGACAACGGCGTGTACGCGGTACGCTTCGGAGACTTTTCCAACAGGGAGAAGGCGCGCGCCACGGCCAAAATGCTGGTGGCCGAACATCTGATCGACAGCTATTACGTCGCCCCGCCCAACGAAGTCGTCTTTAGCCGCCCGAAAGGACCGGGAATGGCAGAAAGCACCGCAGCCGGAGATTCGTAAACCGCATGAACCCCTCCAGCCGGTTGTTCCGGCCGAGCCACCAGACAAAACCGGCAGCGAAGCCGGCAAAGAGACAATAAGGATATGGGAGCCATCGCCGCCCGTACCGCCGAACGTTTCGTCGGCATCCCCTATCGCTGGGGTGGTGACAATGTCGTAGAAGGCATGGATTGCAGCGGCTTTGTACGGGCGGTCTATAATCTTTGCGGGCTCAGTATCCCGCGCACCTCCCACGACCAGTTCAAAGCAGGCGAGGCGGTGGCGAAAGACGACCTGCGGGATGGCGACCTCGTTTTTTTCGGCGCTTCAGCGGATAGTATCAACCACGTCGGCATTTATGTCGGTGGGGGGAAGTTCGTCCACGCCCCGCGCCGGGGAGAAGAAATCCGTGTGACGGCGGTCAATGAAAGTTATTTTGAGAAACGTTTTGTGGGAGCACGACGGTATTTTTAATACGTTACGGAGAATAATGCATGGCAATCATTAAACCATTCCGGGCACTGCGCCCACCCAAAGAGCTGGTTGAGAAGGTTTCCGCCCTTCCCTACGACGTGATGAACGTCGAGGAGGCGTGTGCCATGGCGGCCGGAAACCCCAACAGTTTTCTGCATATTTCCCGCCCTGAAATCGATCTTCCACCTGAAGTCGATCCGCATGATGAATCCGTGTACCTGCAGGGGAAACAGAATCTTGGCGAGTTTATCAGGCGCGGGATTTTGACGCAGGACCGCCACGACTGTTTCTACGTCTATCGCCAGCGGATGGGCGCCATCAGCCAGACCGGCCTGGTGGTCTGCGCCAGCGTTGACGACTACCAGTCCGGCGTCATCAAAAAGCACGAGCATACCCGGGCCGACAAGGAAGAAGACCGGGTCAAGCATATCGACTATCTGGATGCCAATGATGAGCCGGTCTTCTACCTCTCCCGCTCCTGCTCCGAAGTGGAAGGAATCATCGAAGGGGTAACCAACGGCCCGCCGGAATATGATTTCATATCGGATGACGGGGTCGGTCACACCGCCTGGATCATCGCCGACAAGGCGCTGATCGACCGCTTGATCGTCCTGTTTGCCGCCATCCCGAAACTGTACGTCGCCGACGGCCACCATCGCAGCGCCGCCGCGGGGCGGGTGCGGGAACTGCGCCGCGACAAAAACCCCGGGCATAGCGGCAGCGAAGAGTACAATTCATTCCTGACCGTCGTCTTCCCGGAAAATCAGCTCAACATCATGCCCTACAACCGGGCGGTCAAAGACCTGAACGGCCACACCGTTGCCGAGTTCATCACCCAGGTCGGGAGCAGCTTTGACATGCTCCCCTCCCCTGCTCCGGTCATTCCGGCAGAGCGCCACCACTTCGGCATGTATCTGGACGGCCGCTGGTATCACCTGCATGCCCGTCCGGCAATCGTCAACGAGAAGGACACCGTCGGCAGGCTGGATGTGTCAATCCTGCAGAACTCGCTCCTGGCTCCGCTACTCGGCATACACAACCCGCGCACCGACCAGAGGATCCATTTCGTCGGCGGCATCCGCGGCAACGATGAACTGGTAAAGCTGGTGGATTCAGGCGAATACGCCGTGGCCTTTGCCCTCCACCCGACCTCCATAGCCGAGTTGATCGAACTGGCCGACCAGGACCAGATCATGCCCCCCAAATCGACCTGGTTCGAGCCGAAGCTGCGCAGCGGGCTGTTCGTGCATCAGCTCTCCTGACCTGCCGCCATACGCCGCAGACAAAAAGACCTCCCGGATTCAAACTTCCGGGAGGTCTTTTTTATTTGTTGTTCCCTCTCCATGAGGGAGAGGGCTAGGGTGAGGGGGAAACGTTGGAACATGAGTGCTGTCCCCCTCATCCGTCCTTCGGTCACCTTCTCCTTTAGGCCCCAGAGGGTCCTCAGGGAGAAGGACACAGCTATCTCTTCATCGCATCATCCATCAGTTTATAGGCACAGAATTCCCCGCACATCGTACAGGCGCCGTGATCTGCCACCGGCGAGTTGGCCCGGTACTCGCGGGCCTTGTCCGGGTCCATCGCCAGGGCAAACTGCCCTTCCCAGTCCAGCTTTTTCCGGCATTTTGCCATGGCAATATCCTTATCCATCGCCCCTTTGACCCCTTTGGCGATATCGGCGGCATGGGCGGCAATACGGGTCGCGATGACGCCGTCACGCACATCCTGCACATTCGGCAGACAGAGGTGTTCGGACGGGGTCACATAGCAGAGGAAGTCGGCTCCGGCAGCGGCAGCAATGGCGCCGCCGATGGCACAGGTGATATGGTCGTAGCCCGGCGCGATATCGGTTACCAGCGGCCCCAGGACATAGAACGGCGCGCCGTGGCAGAGCCGTTTCTGCAGCTGGATGTTGGTCTGAATCTGGTTGAGCGGCACATGGCCCGGCCCCTCGATCATGACCTGCACACCGGCTTCCTGAGCACGCTGGGTCAACTCGCCCAGCAGGATCAGTTCATGGATCTGGGCCCGGTCGGTCGCGTCGGCCAGACAGCCGGGACGGAAACCATCCCCCAGTGAAAGGGTCATGTCGTACTCTTTGGTGATCTCCAGCAGCTTGTCAAAATGTTCAAAGAGCGGGTTTTCCTTGTTATTGTAGCTCATCCACTCGATCGTGAAGGCCCCGCCGCGCGATACGACGTCCATCAGGCGCCCTTCGTTCTTCATCCGTTCGACGGTGCCGCGCGTTACGCCGCAGTGGACGGTGATAAAATCGACCCCATCCTCGGCATGCTTGATGATCCCGGCAAAGATGTCGTCAACCGTCATATCGACGATGGCTTTGTTCTTGACCCGCACCGCATCCAGAGCGGCCTGATAGAGCGGCACAGAGCCGATGCAGGCACTGGTTTCGGCAATGATCGCCTTCCTGATTTCATCCACCGGGCCGCCGGTGGAAAGGTCCATGATGGCATCGGCACCGTATTTGACCGCAATGCGGGCTTTCTCCAGCTCTTTTTCCATATCAGTATCGTCGGATGAAGAGCCGATGTTGGCGTTGACTTTGGTGCGCAGTCCGGCTCCGACCGCCAGCGGGGTGCCATTGGCATGCTTGTTGTTGTGGCAGATCACGATGGTGCCGGCGGCGATGCCGTCACGGATGAATTCGGGGGTGACACCTTCCGCCGCTGCGGCTATCCTGCATTTTTTCGGTGATGACGCCACGGCGGGCGTATTCAAGCTGAGTCATGTGCATAATCCTTTTAGTAAGTGTGCAGCAGTTCACGTGCTGCCATAAAGTGGTTGACCGGACCATGCCCCTTCCCCAGTGACCGGGCATGACGAATAGCCGAGGTGATAAATTGTTTTGCCCGTTCAACCGCCGTCAGCAGCGGTTCGCCCTGGGCAAGCAGGGCGGCAATAGCCGATGCATAGCTGCAGCCGGTGCCGTGGGTGTTGCTGGTGAAGATCCGTTCGGAACTGAAATGGTGACATCTGCTGCCGTCAAAGAGGATATCGGTGGAGAGGCGACCGGTCAGATGCCCCCCCTTGATCAGGACGTTGGCCGCACCCAGGGCGTGCAGCTCCATGGCAGCCTGCTCCATCTCCGACTCGTTCTTTATCGCCCGTCCCAAAAGACGCTCCGTCTCGGGAACATTGGGGGTCAGCAGATAGGCCAGCGGCAGCAGTTGGTCGCAAAACACCGTGAACCGCTTCACATTCGAGCAGCGCTGCGCCCCCTTTGGCTACCATGACCGGATCGATCACCATCGGAATGATGACCTTCCGCTCTCCGAGGTATTCCGCCAAAGCCGAAATCATGGCCGGAGTGTGCAGCATGCCGGTCTTGATGACATCAATGGGAATATCGGTTAACACGGCATCAAGCTGATCACACATGAAGCTTGGCGGCAGCCCGTGGATCGAGGAGACTCCGCGGGTATTCTGGGCGGTCAGGGCGGTCAGCACGGTGGCGGCGTAACTGCCAAGCAGGGTAGATCGTCTTGATATCAGCCTGGATACCGGCTCCGCCCCCCGAATCGCTTCCGGCAACGCTCAATACGGCTCCGCGCGGAAAGGGGCGAACACGGTTAAACAGCAAGGAGAGTTCCGCAGCCGCAATGTCTGGTCGCGGACTCGAAAGCACCGACGAAATCACGGCCAGAGCATCCGCACCAGCCTCGATCACCGGGCAGGCATTGCCGGGAGTTATCCCGCCGATAGCCACGACCGGGATCGTTACCTTGTCACGGAGCGACTCCAGTCCTTCGACTCCGGGGAGATGCGTGACGGTCTTGCTCCCGGTCGGGTACATTGCGCCGAAACCGATATAGTCGGCGCCTTCCCGCTCTGCGCGCAGCGCTTCTTCCAGATTATGAGTCGATTTGCCGATAACCTTGCCCGTACCGAGCAGCGCCCGGGCGTCGGCTATAGCGCCGTCATCCTGCCCCAGATGGACGCCATCGGCATCCAGCTCTTTGGCCAGCCGAATGTCATCGTTGACAATAAACGTTGTTCCAAAGCGGGCGCAGAGCCGTTTCAGCTCGCCCCCTTCCGCTACACGTTCGCCATATTCCTTACCCTTTGGCGCGGTACTGCAGCACCGAGACCCCGCCGCGAAGTGCCTGGCAGACCCTGTCCACAAGGTTGTCACCCTGATCGGTAATCAGATAGACCCCGGAGATATCGGGTAACTCAGAAACCTTATTGACGACAAGGCGAAAAGGTCTGGTATCGCTCACGCTGTTGTTCCTCGCTCTGACCGTGCTAAACAAAAAAACCGCACTGACATACAACATCAGGCGGCTGGATAATGATTACATCCCGCAAGCCGCTTTCCTACGCCGGAATTACCCGGTTCAGGTGCAAAGGGTTCCCGCTGTGCGAAATAGTCTTCAGCAGCAGACGGATCTCAGTTCAAAAGAACTCCCCCAGGGCCTTGTTGAGTTGGTACAGTACTGCAATGGAGCCTTAATGTCAATCTTACTCTGACCGCCGCAATGACTCATGATCGCTGAGAAGATAGTACGAAGGAATTGTGAATAAATATTTTAGATCCGGAAAATAAATTACACTTGATTGAAATGCATAAATGCGTTAGGCAGGTTACGTGATTGAACGTGGCAATCTCAACGCCGCTTTCGGAACTGCGGAGTCGGTACCACAGTATATATCTGTCAGTATGGAGTATGTCAGCATGAACATGCAACGATTCACCACCAGTCTTGTACTCCGCCTCATCGTCTTCGGGGTGCTGATGGTAATATTTGGTTCAGTAGTACGGTACTTCTTCCTTTCCCGGTTTCTGCGCGAGAACCTGGTCCAGGTTATCTCGGCACAACAATCGTCTTTGGCCGAATATGTCGCCAGTGACATCGACTACAAGCTCAAAGAACGGCGCCTGTTTCTGGAGCGCCTGGCGGCAACGGTCCCGCAGGAACTGCTGGCGAAACCCGCACTTCTGCGCGGCTGGCTGAAGGAGCGTCACGAGTTGCAGCCCCTGTTTTCCCGCGGATTGATCGTGGCTGATGTCAGCGGCACGGTACTGGTCGACTATCCGCCAATACCGGGGAGGATCGGCGTATCGGTTCCGGACAATACAGACTTCCCCATGGTGCTGGGTGGTACGGCGGTGATCGGTCGCCCGTTAATGGCGCCCGGGACAAATCTGCCGGTCCTGCCGATGATGGCTCCGGTAAAGGACAGCAGTGGAAACGTTCGCGCCGTACTGATCGGCAGCACGGCACTCGCCGCTCCCGGCTTCCTTAATCTCCTGCAGCAGGGGCGGATTGGAACATCGGGGGGCTTTCTCCTGATTTCGCCGAAAGACAAACTATTCGTTGCGGCCAGCGATCCCGCCATGGTGCTCCAGCCGACGCCACCTGCCGGTGTCAATACGCTGCACGACCGGGCCATGGAAGGGTTCCGCGGCAGCGGCGTGACAATCAATGCCAAAGGAGTCGAGGAAATCTCGGCCATGGCTTCTGTGCCGAGTACCGGCTGGTTTGTCGTGGCCCGCCTGCCGAGCGCAGAGGCGCTTGCCACGGTACAAAGGACAAAGGAGTACATCATTAACCATAGCCTCATCACCATCGCAATTTTTATCATGATGGCCGGTACGTTTTTTTTCTGGATATTACGCCCCCTGCGCCGCGCCGCCGATCAAGCCGAGAAGATGACGTATGGAGAGGCTCCCCTGGCCCCGTTGCAGGTGGTGCGAGAGGATGAGGTCGGGCACCTGACGGCCGCGTTCAACCGGCTGCTGGTCAAGCTGCTGAAAAGCCAGGCCGAAGCGGAGTATATGGCGCACCACGACGCGCTGACCGGATTGCCGAATCGCAATCTGCTGGACGACCGGATGAAACAGGCACTGGCACGGTCGCGGCGTAACAACAACACGGTTGCATTACTGTTCCTGGACCTGGACGGTTTCAAGACGATCAACGACAGGCTGGGCCACGAGGCGGGGGACGATGCGTTGAAGGAAATCGCGCGGCGTTTCCTGGCGGCAGTACGGGAAACTGACACCCTGGCGCGCGTTGGCGGCGACGAATTCGTACTGCTGGCGGCCGATCTCGATGAACCGGCGGAGAATCGCGCCCGCACACTGGCAATCAAGTGCATCGACTCGGTTTCCAAGCAGCTGCACCTGCACGGCTCGTTTTATACGATCGGCGTGTCCGTGGGAATCGTGTTGAGTGACGGCACGGGCAATGCGGAGCGGATGCTGGCAGCGGCGGACAAAGCCATGTATGAGGCCAAACAGCTTGGTGGTGGTCGCTATGTGATCGCACCTTTCGGCGACGATTCCGGTACAGAGGATCGCGAGGATGCGGCCTGACATTCTCCGATTGCATTCGAAAAGCCTTCACATCCTCCCGGAACGGATGATCGCATAGACCAGCCAGAGCCCGACAAGCCCCGCCACGGTATACCCCATAAAGGCCAGCACCGGAAAACCCATAACCTTTGGACCTTTATCGGTCTGCATGATGATCGAGGAGCCGATGATCATGGCCGCCAGGATCATGCTGATTGAAAGGCGGTTGATGGAGCGGTCGAAGTCGGCGGTGAACTTGTCCAGGCCGCGATGTTCCAGGTCGATCTTGAACTTGTTGCGGTTGATGCGGTTGATGATCTCTTTCAGGTCGCGGGGGATGTTGCGCGCCAGGTTCAGATACGAGAGAGGATCTGGTTGATGTCACGGGAGACGCGCCGGGGAGAGAATTTCTGATCGAAGCGCCTTTACGATGAACGGGCGCAGGTGTTCCACCATGTCGAAGGCCGGATCAAGCGTACGCCCCATCCCCTCGATCAGCACCAGTGACTTGGCCAGCAGCATCAGGTCCGGCGGGATTCTGATGCTGTAGAGGGTGATGATTTCGATGAACTCCATCAGCATGCGCCCGACTTCAATCTCCTTGAGCGGGATTTCGTAGTAGCCGTCAATGAAGTTGGACAGATCGCGCTTGAGGGCGCGGATATCCAGGTTGTCCGAGATATCGCCGGCAAAGAGCAGCAGCGACACGATCTCGTCCATGTCGCGGTTGACGATGGCCGAGAGGATGTCGGTCAGAAAGGTCTTGAGCTCTTCATCCAGCCGCCCGACGATGCCGTAATCAAGCAGGCAGATGACGTTATCCGGCAGGATCAGGACATTTCCGGGATGCAGATCGCCATGGAAGAAACCGTGGTTGAGCACCATCTCCAGGAAGGCATCCGCACCGCGACGGGCGATCAGTGTGCCGTCCAGCCCCTGATCAAAGAGCTTTTCCCGGTCGGAAACCTTGATCCCCGCAACGTACTCCATGGTCAGGATGCCGCGGGAGCTCTGCTCCCAATACACGCGGGGGAAATACATCCAGGGCGTTTTGGCGAAATTGTCGCGGAATTTTTCGATGGTGTGCCCTTCGCGGGAAAAATCCATCTCCCGGCGGATCGTGCGGGCAAATTCACGCACAACGCCGACCGGATCGTAGAGTTCGCTGCCGGATACATGACGTTCGGCCAGACCGGCCAGCGACATCAGGGCGCTGATGTCGGACTCCACCACCTCGACGATGCCGGGGCGGCGCACCTTGATGACCACATCCTCACCGGTGTTCAGGCGGGCTCTGTGCACCTGGGCAATGGATGCGGCTGCCAGCGGCACCGGATCGATTTCCGCAAAAAACTGCTCGACCGGGCCGCCCAGTTCGGCTGATATCTGGGCCAGCACCTCTTCAAACGGGAAACTCGGGACATCGTCCTGCAGTTTTTCAAACTCCCGCACAAAGGCGTGCGGAATGACATCCGGCCGGGTAGAGAGGATCTGTCCCAGCTTGACAAAGGTCGGACCAAGCTCCTCCAGGGCAAGACGCATCCGCTCGGCGGCGGTAAGCCGGGCGATATCGGGCAGTGTGCGCCGGAACAAGCGTCGGCTGCGCACCACCATATCGGCCAGCCCCAGCATCTCGAGCGCCTGGTCAAAACCGTACGTGCTGAGCACACGAACGATGTTCAGATAGCGCCTGATGCTGCGGATGTTGCGGTTGATCTTGAAAAACTTGAGCATGGGCTAGCTGTTACAGCGGGATTCCAGTTCCTGGACCCGTTTGGCAAGCCGGTCGAAATCCTCTCGGGAAACCAGGCCCAGGCGGTCGACCACCTTCTGAACTTCAACTTCGGCCATCTCCCTGACCTTCTCCCTGTTTTCTTTTGCCATGGCCTGGATCCTGTCCACCAGGCTCTTGCCCTCTTCTTCACTCAGCTTGTAGCGTTCTTTCATCTCCGCCACCAGCTCTTCAGCCTTCTTCTGGGTGATGGCCGCAACACCGATTGTCGTCATGACGGCTTTTTCAAGCAACTCCAGCATGGCATACCTCCCGATACGTATAGTCGTTGCATCACTGTAAAGCCTACCATATCCGCCTCATGTTGCAAGCGGGATACTCGTTACGTGCCGTGTATCCCCCGCATGCGGTCCGGCCCTTTACATGTTCGTATTACTGACTTTTTTCTCTTGAATTGGTCGCCGGCAATCATCTCCGGAACAAAACATTCGACAATGATTAAGGTTTAACATGCCGATATATTTCATTAATTCAAGGACGTGAAAATAAACACATATTTCACGCTGTATTAGCCTGATAATTGTACTTGATTAATGTGCGCAAAAGCGTTAGGCAGGTTAAACAACAGTGGGTGCAGTGGGAAGTTTAGGAGCTGGATGACGGTGCGGCTGAGCACGTGGTGAGGATACAATTCCATGACGGCGGTAAAGGAGACGGGGATGAATGTACTTGTGCGACATACGGTTCTTGTTCTGTTCATGTGGTTGATGTTGGCAGGGATCTGCCTCGGCAGAGAGGTGTACCTGAAAGATGGCGACGTCATCGAAGGCCAGTCGGCGTGGCAGAAGGGGGGAAAAGTATTCGTCAAGGTCAACCGGGATATCGTCGCCGAATTTGATCCGAGCGAAATCGACCTGCGCCGCACCTTCCCCAAAACCGGTACATCTTCCCGTCATCTGCACCGTAACACTCACGCACGTACGGCCAGACCGTCTGCAAAACCTGTACGGGCTTCTGCCCCGGCTGCGCCCAAACCGGCCGTCGCACCACCTGCACCCAAACCGCCGGTCGCTACGCCAGCGCCCGCCCCTGCCCCTGCGCCCGTGGCAAAAGAGCCCGCACAATCGTCAGCGGCCCCGGAACCTGCCGAACCGGCTTCCCCGCCTGACAAGGCCGAACTGCAACGCAGAGCGCAAGAGGCCACAAAAATGATGATCGAAGCAGCACTTAAAAAAGATCCCGAACTGATGAAGAAGGCGCTGGAGATGCAAAAGAGCGCCATGCCGCAACGACAGGACGCCGCGGCACTGCAGAAGGCCGGCATTCCGATTTCCGTACCGCTGGCGATACTGGCGGCCTGCATCATGATCATCGTCGGCCAATGGATCGTCTTCCAAAAGGCAGGACAGGCCGGCTGGAAAAGTCTGATACCGTTCTACAACACGTACGTCCTGATGGAAATTGCCGGCAAGCCGGGGTGGTGGATGTTCCTGCTGTTCGTACCGCTGGTCGGCGTGGTAATTCTTCTGCTTGCCTTGCTCTCCCTGGCCAAAAAATTCAGGAGAGACGAGCTGTTCGGCGTGGGGCTCCTCCTTCTGCCGATGATCTTCTTTCCGGTGCTCGCCTTCGGCGGTTCGGAGTATGAGGGGTAAACAGGGGGGAGTATGACTGAGCAGGTCCGCATCATCTGTCCGGAGTGCGGCTTCCGCAAGGATGTTCCAAAATCCGCGATTCCCGAGGGGGCAACCCGAGCCAATTGCCCCAAGTGCCGACAGCCGTTTACCCTTGACAGCACTACGCTCGTGGCTTGCCCGTCACCGGCAGCCGGGGTGACCCCGCCGCCTGCAATTCCAGCAGGCGCTCCCCCGCTGGTTCCACGCGCCGCAACGCCGCCCCGACTGCTCACCTTCAGCTTCACCGGCTCGGCCCGCGACTATTTCGGCATCTGGATCGTCAACACCCTGCTCAAACTCGTGACCATCGGCATCTACTCGGCCTGGGCCAAGGTGCGCAAACGCCGCTTTTTCTACGGGAGCACGACCCTGCACGATCAACCGTTCGAATACCTGGCCGACCCGATCGCGCTGTTCAAGGGGTGGCTGATCGCCGCCGTCGCTTTCCTGCTGTACGCGCTCGGCTCGCGGGTCAGTCCGCTGCTCAGCATGGCGGTCGGCCTCGTTATCTTCGCCGCGTTCCCCTGGCTGGTGGTCCGGTCGCGCATGTTCAACGCCAGCAATCTCGTCGCACCGCAACATCCGCTTCTCGTTCCGCCCCGATTACAGCCAGGCCTATCTGGTCTACGCCGCGCTGCCGCTCATTTCGATGCTGACGTTAGGGATTCTGACCCCCTACACCCTCTACCGGCAACACAAGTTCATGATCGAAAACAGCTCGTACGGCGCCACCCCCTTTGCCTTCACCGCTTCGGTCGAACAGTTTTACAAACTTGCCCTCAAGCTCGTACTCGTCGTTGTCGGGATAGTGGCCCTGATCGCCGTTCTGGTCACCCTTGCGGGAGGCGGCATGCCCACCGCCGCCGCCGCTTTCAAGCACGGCTCGCTGAATGGAATGGCCTTCGTCCCGATGATCTCCTTCCTGCTGGTCTACTTCATCATCATCGTCTACGCCCAGACAGCGCTGGCAAACATCTGCTGGAACGGCACCGCTCTGGCCGGCAGCCGCTTCCAGAGTACGCTGCGCACCCGTGATATGGCGCTGCTGTTCGTCACCAACGCGCTGGCCATTCTGTTCAGCTTCGGGCTGCTGATGCCGTGGGCCGCGGTCCGGCTGACGCGCTACCGCTTCGACAAACTGGCCCTGCTGGCCGATAGCGGCCTGGACAGTATCGTGGCCGCGGCCGACAGCGGCCAGGGTGTCAGCGCCACCGGCGAAGAGATCGGCGATGTCTTCGGCATGTCGATGGATATTTCGCTGTGACAGGGAAGAACCGGTACAGAGGGGAACCGCAGCTATGAAATCGGCTTCCGGTCTGCATATTTCGACGGCGACGTGCGACCCGCCGGGAGGTTCTACTCACCATCGAGGCGAGGGCAGGTGACACATTCGCGGCGACGGGATCGAGCACTCCTATCCCCTGGACGGCGTACCATCAGGGATCGCGCCAGGAGTCGGCTCGGTCCGCCGCACGATCCGCCTGCCGGACGGCGGGATGTGCGAAGTGACCGACCCGGCCTTTGTGGCAGCTCTGGAACAGAGATGCGGCGGCACCCGTGCCGTGCTGCTGCACCGCTGGGAGAAGAGCCTGACGCTGGTGGCCGCCGCCCTGGTGGTGACGGCACTGGTGGTGGTGCTGTTCATGCGTTTCGGCGTACCGGCCCTGGCCCGTCAGGCGGCCTTCGCCCTCCCCCCGGCTGTTGAAAGCAGCATGGGACGCGAGTCGCTGGCCGTGCTCGACCGTCTGTTCACCAAACCCTCGAAGCTCGGAGCGGAGCGGCGCTCGGAGCTGACCGCCCTGTTCAATCAAGTGGCGGCCGCCAGCGATGCCCCGCCCGGCTGTCGCCTTGAGTTCCGCAACGGCGGCGCCATCGGCGCCAACGCCTTCGCGCTCCCCTCCGGAATCGTGGTCATCACCGACCAGCTGGTTGATCTGGCGAAGCACGACGACGAGATCGCCGCCATTCTGGCCCACGAGCTGGGTCACGTCCGCCAGCGCCATGCGCTGCGCCACGTATTCCAGAATTCGGCCACCGGCCTGATCATGGCCACCCTGACCGGCGATCTGGTGTCGATCACCTCGCTGGCAGCCACCCTCCCCACCGCGTTGGTGGATGCCTCGTTTTCACGCACCTTCGAGCGCGAGGCGGATGACGCGGCCATCGCCTGGATGAAGACTGCCAAAGTGCCGCCGCGCCGCTATGCCGAGATTCTGGCGCGTCTGCAGGCGCAGCTTGACGCCCGCACCGGCGAGGCCTTCGACAAAAAGCATCCGGCGCGCAATTATCTCTCCACCCACCCGGATACCGGGGATCGGATTCGGCGGATCATGAATAGCGGGGCGCAATGAATGGGCTGGATGGAATTCAGGTAATTTTATGACTGGTGGTATCTAAGAAACCGCCTTGTTCGACCTTCAAGTACAACACTCATCGAGGAGGAGTCAATGTTTGATGCCGTAAACCTGTTTACATGGATTGGAAGTCATTATTATTACTTTATCGCCCTTGCCGTCATTGCCGTTCTGGTCTGGAACTCGGTGGTGATCGTCAGCGGCAATGAGATCGCCCTGATCGAGCGGCGCTGGTTCGGCAGCAAGATGCCGCAGGGGCGGGTTGTGGCACTGGGCAACGAGGTCGGCATCCAGGCACGGACCCTCGGACCCGGCCTGCATTTCCTGATTCCGTTCATCTACAAGGCTTCCAAGAGCGTGTTCACCGAAATTCTGGAAAACGAAATAGGCCTGATCGAGTCGGTGGACGGCTCGTCCATCCCGGCCGGACGGATCTTTGCCGCAGTTGTGGCCGGGCATAACTCCTTTCAGGACGGCGAGGCGTTCATCAAGAACGGCGGCCAGAAGGGACCGCAGATCGAACTGCTCCCTCCCGGTAAATACCGCATCAACCCCTACCTGTTCAAGCTGACCAAGGGGAGCGTCACCGAGATCAAGGATTTCGAAATCGGCATCGTCGAGTCGGTTGACGGTGTCGCGATCGCGGAAGGGAAGATCTTCGCCCAGGCGGTGGAGGGGCATTCCTCCTTCCAGAACGGCGATGCCTTCATCAAAAACGGCGGACAGAAGGGGCCGCAGATCGAGATCATCCCGCCCGGGAACTACCGTATCAACCCCTATCTGTTCAAGGTAACCAAAGGGGCCGCCACCAAGATCAGCGAAGGTGAGATCGGCCTGGTCGAATCCGCCGACGGTTCGGCTATCCCGGCCGGGCGCATCTTTGCCACCGTGGTGCCCGGCCACAACTCGTTCCAGTCGGGCCAGGATTTCATCAAGAACGGCGGGCAGAAAGGGCCGCAGACCGAGATCCTGCCGCCGGGTGTCTACCGTATCCATCCGAACCTGTTCAAAATCACCAAGGCCGCGGCGGTCGTGATCGCCAAGGGTGAAGTCGGCATGGCCACCGCCCAGGACGGCGCCCCGATCCCGATGGGACGGCTGCTGGCGCAGAGCGTGCCGGGACACTCCAATTACGAGAACGGCGAGGCGTTCCTGAAAAACGGCGGCCAGAAAGGGCCGCAGATCGACGTGCTGCTCCCCGGCACCTACCGCATCAACCTGAACCTGTTCCAGATCCAGATCGCACCGGCGGCCGTCATCGACGCCAACAAGGTCGGCCTGATAACCGCACTGGACGGCATCCCGCTGCCGGAGCGGGAATACGTCGCCTCTCCGATCACCGGCCATAACGATTATCAGGACGGTTCCGCCTTCCTGACCAAGCAGGGGCAGCGCGGCCCGCAGCTCGATGTGCTGCGGCCGGGCACCTATTACGTCAACCCGTTCATGTTCAGCGTGGAGGTCGACGATGTGGCCGTCATCGAGCGCGGCCAGGTCGGCGTCGTGGTGTCGAACGTCGGCGAGGACCCGACGACCGAGATGAAGAAACGGCTCGGTTCGACCCAGATCGGTGCGTCCGAGGAAGAAGGCAAAGAGAAGTACGTCGTGCCGAAAGGGTTCCGCGGCATCCAGGAAGAGGTTGCCGGACCGGGGCGCTACTACTTGAACCGCCGGGCCTTCATGGTGTACGTGATCGACACGACCAACATCACCATCGACTGGGACGATCAGGCGGACACCCGCTTCGACCAGTTGACGGTCATCTCCAAGGACGGTTTCCCGATCCAGGTATCCGTCAAGGTCGTCATCCGCGTCCGCCCGGATCAGGCCCCCTACATGGTGGCCAAGGTCGGTTCGATCGACAACCTGATCCTGCATGTCATCCACCCGATGATCGATTCATCGTTCCGTAACCAGGCCTCCACCGCTTCGGCCATGAACTTCCTGCAGAGCCGCTCGGAAGAACAGACCAAGGCCGAAACCCGTGCCCGCGCCGATCTGGAAAGCTACCACGTGGAGTGCGTGTCGGTCCTGATCTGCCAGATCCGCCTGCCCGAGGAGCTGATGCAGACCCAGACGAAAAGGATCATCGCCGAGCAGCAGCAGGAGATGTACAAGATGGAGCAGAAGTCCCAGGAGCAGCGCACCGAGATGGAGAAGACCAAGGCGACCGCCGATCAGCAGCCCGAGCTGGTCCGTTCCGAAATCGCCGTGAAGGTGGCGACCCAGAGGAAGACCGAGATGATCACCCTGGCCGAGGGTAACGCCGAATCAAAGGCGCTTGAGGGTGTCGGCGAAGGTAAGCGGCTCAAAGCCATCGGCGACGGTGAGGCCTCCAAGATTGCGGCGATCGGTGAAGCGACCGCCCAGGCCTACAACAAGCAGCAGGAGGCCATCGGTGAAGAGGCGATCAAGCAGATCAAGATCGTGGAGCTGATTTCCGCCGCCATCCAGGACGGCAAGATCAAGATCGTCCCGGATGTGCTGGTGACCGGGGGCGGAAGCGCCGGTGACGGGTTGATGGGGCAGTTGACCAGGTTGCTGCCGGGGGTGGATTTGGGTGGATTGATGCGGAAATCAGCGACTCAGGCGGAGAAACAATAGAACCTGTCTCACGCAACGCCGCGACGACACAACGGGAAGCAAAAAGCGAAGGGCAGAAGCAAACTTTTTAAGATTTCACGGGTAACTTCTTTTAAAACCTTACCTGCTGTTTTTTTTGATTTTTTTGGTTCTCGTATTTCGTCGCGTCGTTGCATCGTAGCGTGAGACAGCCTTTTGGTGCCATGCCGGAGCAGATTCCGCCTGCTGAGTATATCAACGAGGTTGAGAAGCGCATAAAGAGCACTCCGCCTGTGTTGGAGCTGGAGGCGAAGGATGCGAAGGGGTTGGTGGGGCGGGAAGAGTGAAGGGCGAAGAAAATGAACTTGAATCAAGTATGGTGTCCCCAAAACTATGGCGCTCAATAACGAATTGGTCAGATTACATATACTGAAGGGAAAAGCTGAATGGACGATTCAGACTCTTTGACAAGCGGCACCAGCCTGCCTGGCAGTAAAATTGAAGCTCAGCAGCGAACCGACCGGATTAACTCTTTTGTTGATGAGCTGGAATACCTGGAAAAAGCAGGAATTCTGAGCTTGTCAAATGAGCAGAAAGATGCCGTGTCCGACTATCATGCCAATCTGTTGAGCGAACTGGTAAACCGTTTTGATATCGATACCAATGCCACAGCCCGTCAGATGTCCATGGGGATGCGGATCGTCTCCTTTCTGGGGGCGCTTGCGCTTTCAGCCGCGGTGTTTTTCTTTTTCTATCGCTATTGGGGTCTGCTCTCCACAGCTTTGCAAACATCTATCCTGGTAGCCGCACCTCTGCTGATTCTGTCCGGGGTCGAGTTTGCCGCCCGGCGGGAGAGGACACTCTACTTTGCCTCGCTTATCAGCCTGGTCGCCTTTGCCGCATTTGTGCTCGACCTGAGTATGCTCGGCCAGATTTTTTCCATTACACCCAGCCAGAACGCCTTCCTGGCTTGGGGCGCGTTTGCCCTGATCATCGCCTATACCTACCGCCTTCGGCTCATGCTGGTTGCCGGTCTGATCTGCCTGATGGGATATCTTGCCGCAACCATCGGCACCTGGAGCGGCATGTATTGGCTCTCCTTCGGCGAACGCCCGGAAAACTTCATCATGGCCGGTGTGATTATCTTCGTGGCAGCCTTCATTCCCCAGCGCAGGTATACAGAGTTCCTACCCTCATACCGAATCTTCGGACTGCTGACGATCTTTATCGCTATTCTGATTCTCTCTCACTGGGGCATGGGAAGCTACCTGCCGTTCCCTCCCAAACAGATCGAGAACTGCTACCAGATCGGCGGCTTCATCCTGGCAGGGCTTGTCATCTGGCTTGGCATCAGGCGTTCCTGGCACGGTGTAACTAACCTGGGAAGCACCTTTTTCGTCATCTTCCTGTACACCAAGTTTTATGACTGGTGGTGGGAGTGGCTCCCCAAGTATCTTTTCTTTTTGCTCATGGGAGGGATCGCCGTCGGCCTGTTGTTCCTGCTCAGAAGGATGCGCTCTCTCATCCGGGAGGTGTCGCCATGAAACGTTTTGGATTGGTGGCCGCAATGGCCCTGATACGTGCTGGTTAATGTGATTGTTCTGGCCGGCGTCAGTTACAACCGCTCTGGAGAGCCTGACGCCGTGGTGACGCTGACAGAAAGAGAGCTGCATCTCCAGAAGGATATCAAGGAAAACAGTGGCGTTTCTCTGAAGCATTGCGCTTCATCCCGACCACGACAGATGGAGTGAACCATCGCCTTGGTTCGACCGGAAAAAGCTTGAAGAGATCGGATTCGATTGCAGTACACCGATTGACACTAAAGATGCCTCGCTCCGCTACGATAAAATGCTGCCACGCCAGACCTATGTGGTGCTGGAATACGATGGCAAAGCCTGGGAATCATGGCAGACCGAACAGGGAGAAAAGATCAAGGCACTGGAAGCAGAGACTGCTGCTGGACAAGAGGGGAAAAAGAATCTTGACGCCAAGCGCAAACGATATCTTTGGGAATTGGAATCAGAATCACGTCTGTTTACAGTCGATGTTGGTAATGATGCCGTCACCCTGCGCAAGCGATATCCTGATCGGACAAAGTTCATTATTACCCCGACAAAAGTGCGGCTGCGGCTGATTCCGGCCGATAAAACAAACAAGCGAAAACCGGTTCTTTCGGGGTATGTGGACATGATTCTCACTAACGAAATTCATGTTCCGCTCGACCGGCAGGGGGTCTTGGCCACACTGAAGACGGATGTGCAATACTTCTACTACGATGGGCAGAAGAAACCGTTCACCCCACGCTATCAGGTAAAACTCAATTATGGCCGGAGATATGAACCGTGGGTAGCTGAGGTGATGTTGAAGTAGCGTGACAAGCGCAACCTTCGAGGGGGCAGCACCGGGGAGCGAATTTTGCGGATTATGAGGGATGGTGGGGCATGAGGTTGGAAGTACAAATATGGGGACTGTCCCCTTATCGTCGGTCATTGCCATGAAATTTCGGCGTGATACTCCGAAATTTCATGGTAGTGTGGCGTATTAATGCGCTGGTGAAGAAGCAGGGGCAACACCGGAGCAACGAATTAGGGAGTAAAGAGATCGTCTGACGTTGCTCAAATTACACTGAGGCATATATGGACATCATAAAAGCATCATTCGAAGGCTATGACATCCGCAGGATTTACGATGAAGAGACGGGGACGTGGTATTTCTCTGTCGTGGATATCATCCGGGCACTTCTTCAGCAGACTGATTTCCAAACGGCGCGCAAGTACTGGAACAAGCTGAAAGAGCGTCTTGGTAAGGAAGGCAGTCAAACGGTGACAAATTGTCACCGGTTGAAATTGATTGCCGAAGACGGAAAGGGAATAGAAGTTAAGTATGCTGCCTGCGCCCTTCAGGTATTCATATCAAATCACTTTTCAAAGGATGAATAATGGACCACAAATCTTCCAACCCACGCTATGCACAACGATTGGAGCCGGAAGAGGCTCAAAAGCACCTTGCGGTTCTGATCGATGCCGATAACGCTCAGGCATCTATTGTTGAAGGGCTGTTTGAGGAAATTGCGAAATTCGGCGTGGCCAGTGTAAAGCGTATCTACGGCGATTGGACCGCCCCGCAACTGGGCAGTTGGAAAAAGGTGCTGCTCGAATACTCCATCAGTCCGGTTCAGCAATTTGCCTATACCAAGGGGAAGAACGCTACCGACAGCTCACTGATTATCGATGCCATGGATCTGCTCTACACACGGCGCTTCGATGGCTTCTGCCTGGTATCGAGTGACAGTGACTTCACCCGTCTGGCGTCCCGCCTGAGAGAGGAGGGCTTGACGGTGTACGGCTTTGGCGAAAGAAAAACTCCACCGCCCTTCGTCTCCGCCTGTGACAAGTTCATTTACACGGAGATTCTTCGCACTCCGGCTCTTCTGGCCGTCGAACCGACTATTAAGTCCGGAAAGACCGGCACCAAAGAGTCACAGCAGCCTTTCCGCAACCACTGTCACAGCCGAAAGCAAACCGCCGGCAGTTAAGGCTCCTATAAAAAGCCAGGTGCCGCTGGATATGATCGCAAAGGTGATCGATGACATATCCGATGAAAGTGGTTGGACAAATCTCGGTCCGGTCGGCACCAATATCAGCAAACTCCGTCCCGATTTTGATCCACGCCTGTATAATTTCAAGAAACTCAGTGAACTGATCAAGGCGTATCCTAATAATTTTATAATGGAAGAACGCGTGACCAGCACTACCGGAGGCAAGTCGCTGTATGTGAAGAATGCGAAGGGCAAATAGGGTGGGTCTCGTGAGGGATTCAGGGGTAAATCGGTATTGTGTCACCTGAAAATTGGGAATGGTCCCTAGTTTTCCAATTAGGAGTTTACGTATGAACAAGGATCACTTGCTAGGTCTGTATCGAACAAAGCTGAATCACATAAAGCTCACCTATGCGTCTTTGGTTCTTTGGTCATATCCTGATACGCCAAGGTTTTTTGAAGAAATTCACGCAGAAATTAATGGGTTTACTAAGCCCTTTCCAAACTTGCTAGCTCTACTCAATGACGAAACCGCAATGCGTATTGCTTGCGAAGAGCTATATGACTCAGCTCACCGCTCTGCCATCAAGGAACTATTCGCCCTTACTAAGTTGTACTGCCATCAGACAGGCCAGTTACAAGCCCTCAAATCACAGCCGTGGTTTCAGTTTTGGAGAATCCTCAGAAATTGTTGGTCGCACGATATGACCTTTCATTTCAGCTCAGATGAAAAGGCAGTTCTGCCGATCACATGGTCTGACGTTACACTAGACATCACTATGAACGGGCAGCAACTCACCCATGGACGATGCTCTCGCGATAAGCTTCGCGAGCTAATTGAAACAGGCCAAAGCTATGTCGTGAAGCACCTCTCCTAACCCTGCGGCAACGGGCTTGAGAGCAGATGATGATGTCGGGTCTCCACTTATAACATTGTCACAGATGGAGACCTGAAACCATCGTAAGCACCTATTAAGAGGTCATAAAGTACAAATACATACTCTAGGAGTAGCGATGGGGCAATCAAAAGAGAACGTGAATGATATTTTATATATTTTAGCTCAGATTCAATACTTTTCAAGCAAGTCCCTGAAAGAAATAATGTCTCATATTAAAATAAACAGGATGGACGGCCTGTGTTCATTACCACATCCAAAAGGGATAGGCATGTTGATCTGCGGCTATGACGCTTATCAACGTTTTGATATTTTAGCCAAAAGATTCTTGTCATCTCAGAAGGATAAAGCTGTCAACACCCACCTCCCAGAATATTCTAAAGCTTTACGTGCAGAGTTTGTCAGAAGGTTTTTGAAAGAGCTTGAACCCGTTAATCAAAAAAACGTTGATAGGATGCTAAGTACCGCATACAGATGTATTTCCAGAGAATTTGATTCTATTACTCATTACATTCCATGCTCAATTTTCTTTTCAAATGATCCCGCTGAGTTTGATGTTGGTCCTGTCCATTTTTTGCATAAATCTAAATTCAAAGAGCTGTACGGTGATGAGATAGAGTCTCAAAGAACAATTTTGATGAGAAAACATCAGGAACAATGCCAGTTGGCTATTTGCAGTGGCATGCCAGCTGAAAGCGTTGCCACTACAGAACAATCTGATAAACTCGCCGAAGATTTTGTTGACAAATTAAACAACTTCTTTAACAGCTTCGATTGGGTGGCGGTTGTTAAAATTGGAGAAAGTGACATTACCATTTCTAGAAATAAAGCATCATTGGTTATTGAAGCTGCTCTGAGTATTTTAAAACTGCTGTTAAGCCAAAGGTTCACAGATAAGCTGCGAACCGCCTACAACCCAGGATCTTCAACCCATACAGTAAATCTGTACCGTTCTTCTGATAACTCCCTTAACATATCCTATTCATCTGGGTATGATGGTAATATTTTAGGTGACAATTGGTTTCAATATCTCATAGAGAAAGGTGGTTACTTTCTCAATACAGCAGCAAGAACTCTCCTCTCTATTGTAAATCCACAAAATACTTTTCATTTGAGCCAGCGCTTCCAAGATGCTTTAGCATGGTACGGTGATGCTGTTTCAGAGAAATCACCAGCGGCTCAAGTTGTAAAATATGTTTCGGCAATAGAACGTATGACTGGCACAGGCATCGAATATGATAAAGATGGAAATGTGCGGCGGGGTGTTACCGAAATAGTAACTTGCCGCGTTTCTATACTGTGCAGCAACGCAACAGAAGAGGACTATGCATATTGGATGTCCGAAGTTGACAGCATTTATGAATGTAGGTCTAATCTGGTACACGGAACAATATCACCTTTCGATGATTCAGTTTCTGCAATGTCTTACAAAGCTGAACAAATATCTCGTCTGGTGCTGCTTACAGGGCTCGATTTCTTTAACTCACTTGGACTTGAAGATCCACAATACAACCAAAGGAGTTTGGAAAAAGCGTATCTAAATCTAGAAGCTAGTTACACATTTGGGCCTAAAGAACAATGATCAGCGCCTGAAAAGAGCGCTGTAAAAACCGCCGCTTCGCAAGGTGTTTTCCCCATTTACTCCAACACAGGCCACACTCATGCCCTCACCCACCAACACCACCCGTTTCGTAATCCTCACCCTGCTCTTCGTGCTGGCCTGGAACTTCACCAGTTCACTCGTCGGCTGGGGATGGCCCACGGCCACCATAATCGCGTCATCATGACATCAGCCTATACCTGGTACGTCTGGCGACATCATGAATCCCTGCTGGGGCGGATCCTGCTCTTTGGACTGGCGACCGGCTGGACGGAACTGCTGGCGGACCGCTGGCTGGTGGATACGACCGCCACCCTGGTGTACCTGCCGGGCGGCCCGTTTGTGGTGCGCTCCCCCCTGTACATGCCGTTCGCCTGGATGATCGTCACGACCCAACTGGGCTACTTTGGCTGGTGGATGGGCAAACGGTGGGGGCTGGCGGCCGCCTCGCTCCTGATTGCCCTGTTCGGCGCGGTCAACATTCCGCTCTATGAGCAGTGGGCCAAAAGCGCCGGCTGGTGGTACTACCGCACTACCCCGATGCTGGGCAACACCCCCTGGTACATCATCGGCGGCGAATTCCTCATCGCCCTGAGCCTGCCCGCCGCAATTGCACTGCTTGAAAAACGGCACTGGAGCGTCAGCATCGGCGCCGGAATCTGCCAGGGCCTCTGGATATGGGTATCCTACGCCCTTGCATTCCGGATAGCGGGTTAGGGCTGAATATATTTCCTCTCCCTGCCTTCTCCATCCAGCCATGTTTGATGTTATAATTAGTCATCAAACGAGAAAGGAAACATATGAACAGAAAAATATCGGGAAATTTCAACGTCTTATTTGTTGCCGGCTTCGGTCCGGTTGTTCAAGACATAACTGAATCTCATACGTTCTATCTGGATACTCTCGGCTTATCCTTCGAGAAGGATGGAGACTATCTACACACAGATAAATTAAAAGGCGTCAAACATTTCGCTCTCTGGCCACTTTCCCAGGCGGCACAATCATGTTTCGGGTCAGAGAGCTGGCCGTCTGACCTCCCGGTTCCTCAGGCATGGCTGGAATTCGACGTTGATGACATTGATCAAGCCACCTCTGAACTGGAAAAAAGGGGATATACATTGCTGACTAGAGCGCAAAAGGAACCGTGGGGACAGATCGTTACCCGTCTGCTCAGTCCCGAGGGATTATTGGTCGCGGTCACTGTAACGCCGGCGATGCGTGACTAGTCACATTTTATTAGATAGTGCCAAATCTCTTGTTGGCACTGAAGGGACATGATATGGAAAAAGTATCGTTTGTAATTGATGACGCAGTGGCTGCCATAATCCGGGCGCCGCTGGTTACCCCGTTCCGGATTGCCACCGGGCAGCACGACGAGCTGGCGAACGTCTTCCTCCGGCTCCGGACCAGTGACGGCGTCTGCGGTTACGGTGAGGCGGCCGTTGCGACCCACATCACCGGCGAAACCGTGGCCGCAACGCTGGCCAATCTGCAGGCCGCGGCCGCTGCCCTGCGCGGACGCAGGATTGACGCTCCCGAGGAGGTCTGCCGGGAATTCGCATCCCGCCTTTGCGGGCAATCATTCCGGTCTGGCAGCCCTGGAAATGGCCCTGCTGGATCTCTCCTCCCGCGTGCAGGGGATCCCGTTTTACCGGCTCTTCGCACCGGCTGCGGCAAAAGAACCGTTACTGTCGTTTGACACCGACATCACCATCGTGATCGGCTCTCTTGATGAAGCCCGGGCAGCGGCGCGGCAGTACGCGGAACGGGGATTCAAAACCTTCAAGATCAAGATCGGCAGGGATGAGGAGCTGGACCTGAACCGCATCCTGGCGGTGCGGGAGATTGCGCCTGACAGCGAGCTGATCCTGGACGCAAACATGGGATTCAGCGCCGACCGGATGCTGGCGTTCCTGGACCGACTCGACACGCGCGGGGCGCGGCCGGTGCTGCTGGAGCAGCCGGTGCCGAAGCACGACTGGGATGGATTGGCTGCGATCACGGCGGCGCTGGCCGGGAGCGGCACGCTGGTCTGTGCCGACGAGAGCGTCGGCTCGCTGGCCGATGCCCGGCGGGCCATCGACAGCAATGCCGTCAGCGCCATCAACATCAAGTTCATGAAAAGCGGCATTCTGGAAAGCGCCGAAATCGCCCGGCTGGCCAGTTCACAGGGGATACCTCTGATGCTGGGAGCCATGATGGAGAGCGCTCTGTCGATCACCGCGTCGGCCCACTTTGCCGCCGGGCTGGGCTGTTTCGACTTCATGGATATGGACACCACGTTTTTCATCAAGGGGGAGCTGGCACATTCGCCCGTACCTTGATGACAGCGGCAGATTCGACCTGCAGCACGCAGGTAATGGAATCGGAATCGAACCGCACTTCGAATGATTACCCACTCAATACTCATTGTCCTGTCAGGGTGAAAATGTAATGCCTATCGAAATCACCCATACAATCGGCTGGGGCCTCCTGGGGCTGGCGCCGCTCCTGATCTACATCGTGCTGGTATTCCGGAATGTGGACATCCTGGCGGCCACGGCCATATGCGTGGTGATCGGCGCGTTCTTGAGCCACCAGACCCTGGTCTCCTTCGGCGCCGCTCTGGCGAACAGCATGTCTTCGTTTCTGGCTCTGGTCGGGTTGATCATCATGCTGGGACGCGGACTGGGGGAGGTACTGAACGCCACGAAGGTGTCGCATACCATCGTGCACCGGATCATCTACGGCATCGGCGTCGACACGGAAAAGAAGGCGATGCTGGGCATCATGGCGGCCTGCCTGGTGATCGTCGGCCTGCTCGGCACCATGGCCGGGGGTAATGCCATCATCGCTCCGATCGTGCTGCCGGTGGCCGCCGCGGTCGGTCTGTCGCGGAGCACGGTCAGCGTCATTTTCCAGGCGGTCGGGGAAGAGGCACTGATTCTGGGGCCGTTCACTCCTCCCGTGATCACGCTGCTGGGGCTGACCAAGCTCGGCTACGGCGAAATGCTGCTCTATGTCTCCGGACCGGTCGCCCTGATTACCCTGGCGGTGACATGGCAGATGATCCAGCGGATCCAGCGGAACACCAGGGAAAGCAACCGCTATCAGCAACCGGAGCAAACGGAGCTGTTCGAGCCAAGCCCCCAGAGCCGGCGGGCCACCGTCGTTTTTACGTTATGCTTTCTGGCGGCCGTCGTCTACGGCATCGCCGTGAAGGCGCCCACCTCGTTCGTCATCGTGATCATGCTGGGTCTGTCGGTCATCACCGGGCTGGTGGGTGGACTGAAGTTCGAGGAGATTCTCAAGCAGATCATCAAAGGGATGGCGGGCAATGTCGGGCTATTCCTGCTCTTTCTGCTGCTGGACCCGTTTATCTTCTTCGTCGAGAAGGCGGGGGGCTTTGCGGCTCTGGCCGCACTGATCAAGCCGATGATGGAGATCGGAGGCAAGCCGGCCATTGTCGTTGCAGGCGGATTTCTGGGCGCGTTCGGGATCAGCGGCGCCACGGTGGCAACCCTGAAGCTGCTCCACGAGATGTTCAACCCGCTGCTCACCCGGTACGGTGTCTCGATGCTTGCCTGGGCGCTGGCCCTGGTGGTCGCAACAAGGGTAAACAATTTCGTCTTCCCCGGTGCGAACATGGTCAGTTCCCTCGGTTTTGCCGAGTCTGTGGATATGAAGTCGATGCTCAGAAACGGCTGGATGGTTGCAGCGTGTCAGCTCACGTTCCTTATAGTATTCAGCCTTCTTTTTGCCTGAGGCGCTGATTTACAACTAATTATAATACGATATGTATCGAGACCAACGGGCGAAGGTCAGGCGCTGTAACATCTGCGGGGATATCCGGACAGGGAGTGTTGTAACAGCATGAACATGAAAAAAAGCCCGAAAAAGAGCGGCCAGGTTACCATCACGCGGCAGGAGCACGGGATCTCCCGCAAGCTCATGAGCCCGAACGCCCTGCGCGTTCTCTACCGGCTGAAGGACAACGGCTTTGTCGCGTATCTCGTCGGCGGCTGTGTGCGCGACCTCCTGCTCGGACGAGAGCCGAAGGATTTTGACGTCGTGACCAACGCCACCCCCAACGAGGTGAAGCGGCTGTTCCGCAACTGCCGTCTTGTCGGGCGGCGCTTCCGCCTCGCACACATTCACTTCCAGGATGAGCTCATCGAGGTGGCGACCTTCCGTTCCCAGGCGTCGGATGAGCCGGAACCCGAGACGGTAGAGACGCGCAAGGTGGAGAACCGGCAGCGGCACCCGCGCATGCTGAAGGATGACGATGGCATGATCCTGCGGGACAACGTCTACGGCACCCCCGAAGAGGACGCCCTGCGCCGCGACTTCACCGTCAACGCGCTTGCCTACGATATCGCCGATTTCTCGATCATCGACTACGCCGGCGGCCTCGCCGACCTCAACGCCGGCATCATCCGCACCATCGGCGATCCGGAGGTCCGTTTCCAGGAAGACCCGGTGCGGATGCTGCGGGCGGTGCGGTTTGCCGCCCAGCTCGGCTTCACGATGGCAGAAGAGACCCGCAAGGCGCTGGTCGCCGCCGCCGACACCATCGTCAGGGCCGCGCCGCCGCGCCTCTACGAGGAGATGCTCAAAATCCTGCTCTCGGGAGAAGGGGCGAAGTGCTGCGACCTCCTCCGCCAGACCGGTCTCTTCGCGGCGCTTTTCCCGGCTTTTTCTGCCTGGCTCGACGCCGAAAGCGAAGGTTTCCCCCACATCCGTTTCGGCGAGATGCTCACCTGCGTCGATTCCCGCGTCCAGCAGGGGGACAAGGTCTCCCCGCCGCTCCTCCTGGCACTTCTGTTCGGCGAGTACATCGATGAGAAGGCGGAGAACTTCCGCGCCAAGGGCACGCCGTGGCAGCAGAGTGTCGACGCCGCGGCAGCGGAGTTCATGGGAGAAATCTGCCCGTTCGTCATGATCACGAACCGCGTCGGGATCGCGCTCCGCGACATCATCGCCCAGCAGACGCGCCTGAAGAAGATCCCCGGTCGCCGGCCGCAGGCGTTCATCGCCCGCCAGGATTTCAGCGACATCATCGAATACTGCCGGATCACCCGCGGCGACAAGAAGGACGTCGCCAAGCAGCTCGAATGGTGGCTGGCCCAGGCAGAACAGCAGGAGCAGGAGCCGCAGTCCGAACGCACCGAAGAGACCGGGGCGCCGCAGCGGAAGAAGAGACGCCGGCGGCGGCGAAAGCCGCATACTTCATCAGGCAACGAAATGATTCACTCTTGAATAGACATTACTCCACCGGAGGCCATGAACAAGGAGATCACAATGAACAAAATTTCCCCAGCCCTTATCGCCGGCATTCTTCTGTTTACGACTGTTCCGGTTAACGCTGATGAAGCCAACCCACAGAAAATTGCTGCCGGCGCTGTTGGCCAACTCGGTCAGGAACTGCGTAAAAAACTGCTTGAATCCATGCAGAAATATGGTCCGGAAGGGGCTATTGATGTCTGTGCCAAGGATGCGCCGCTTATCTCCTCCCGCATAGGACAGGAACGTGGTGTCGTGATAAAACGCACTTCGCTGAAGGTACGTAATCCCCGGAACGCACCTGATCAGGCCGAAAGAGAACTGCTGGAATCTCTGGATTCAATACGTAAGGCCGGCGGAACTCTCCCCACCGGGGTAACTCCCTTCCCTAACGTTCAGAACCGGTTCTACAAAACCATCATGGTGGAGCAGGCCTGCCTCAAATGTCACGGCACCCCCGCCACAATGAGCGATGTGGTCCGCAAGAAGATTGCTGACACCTATCCCGATGACAGGGCTATTGGCTATAAGGAAGGTGATTTTCGCGGGATTATCAGTGTGACCGTGAAGTAGTGCACGCCACGAATTTCTGATTGTCTGATAGCTGTTCGCACCACTGGAAATAAGCCGCCGGAGGTCATGAACAATGAGCTTCATCCTTGCCCTTGACCAGGGAACAACCAGTTCCCGCGCCCTGGTGTTCGACCATGACGGCACGATCCGCGGCCTCGCCCAGAAGGAATTCCGCCAGTTCTTCCCCGCGCCCGGCCTGGTGGAGCACGACGCCGAGGAGATCTGGGCCTCGCAGCTCGGCGTGGCGGTGGAGGCGATTGCCCGGGCCGGCGTGACCGCCGCCGATATCGCCGCCATCGGCATCACCAACCAGCGGGAAACCACCGTGGTCTGGGACCGCGCGACCGGCAGGCCGATCCACCATGCCATCGTCTGGCAGGACCGGCGCACCGCGGGCGAGTGCGACCTGCTGAGGAGCCAGGGGCATGAGCCGACCTTCCGCGCCAAGACCGGGCTGGTGCTGGACCCCTATTTCTCCGGCACCAAGCTCGCCTGGCTGCTCGACCATGTGCCCGGCGCCCGGGCAAGAGCCGAGGCGGGAGAGCTGGCCTTCGGCACGATCGATTCCTGGCTCGTCTGGAACCTGACCGGGGGCGAACGCCACCTGACCGATGCCAGCAACGCCTCCCGCACGCTGCTGTTCAATATCCACGACGGCGACGTGGGACCCGCAGCTGCTGGAACTGCTGCGCATCCCGCCGTCAATCCTGCCCGAGGTCGTCGATTCCAGCCAGGTCTACGGCCATACCGCGGCCCGCTTTCTGGCCGCGCGGGTGCCGATCGCCGGCATCGCCGGCGACCAGCAGGCGGCGCTGTTCGGCCAGCTCTGCGACCGGCCCGGGATGGTCAAGAACACCTACGGCACCGGCTGTTTCATGCTGATGCATACCGGTGACACAGCCGGTGATCTCACGAGCAGAACCTGCTCACCACCGTGGCCTGCCGATTGGGAGGCCAGACCGAATATGCCCTGGAAGGGAGCGTCTTCGTGGCCGGGGCGGCGGTGCAGTGGCTGCGGGACGGGCTCGGCATCATCCGCACCTCCGCCGAGGTGGAGGCGCTGGCCGCCTCGGTTCCCGACAACGGCGGCGTCTACCTCGTCCCGGCCTTTACCGGCCTGGGAGCCCCCCACTGGGACCCCTATGCCCGCGGCGCCCTGCTCGGCATCACCCGCGGCACGACCGCCGGGCACATCGCCCGGGCCACCCTGGAGAGTATCGCCTTCCAGACCGCCGACCTGCTGGAAGCGATGGAGGCGGATGCCGGCACCCCGCTGACCGAGCTGCGGGTGGATGGCGGCGCCACCGCCAACGACCTGCTGATGCAGTTTCAGGCCGACCTGCTGGGTTGCCCGGTCGTGCGGCCGCAGGTGCGGGAGACGACGGCGCTGGGTGCGGCCTATCTGGCCGGACTGGCAGTCGGCTACTGGCGGGATCGTGCGGAAATCGGGCAGCTCTGGCAGGCGGAACGCACCTTTACCCCGGCCATGGAGCGAGGGCGGGCGGCCGAACTGCGCCGCTGCTGGAGCAGGGCGCTGGAGCGGTCAAAGGGGTGGGCAGAACCATGAGCCGAGATTACATGATCTGCCCAAAATGCACATTCGAACAACCCGATAACGCCGCGCAATGTCTGCGCTGCGGGGTGATCTTCGCCAGATTACATCCGGCGCAATCTGACTATGCAGATGAGCACGCACGCACTGCCGCCGATGAAGAAAGCATCGGAAATGGCCGCGTGGCCGAGAGCTTTGTGGATCTGCCCGGGAAGGAAAATCAATTACAACTGGCGGGGAGACTGTTCGTCTGGGTGGTGCTCCTGGTCTGGGGCGGAAAATTCATCGTTACCCCCGTAAGCGGAGAAGCCTTTTCCGAGTCATACATGCATCTGGTGAACCTCCCTTTTCATGAAGCGGGCCATGTCATATTCTCGCCATTCGGACGTTTTATCCAGGTGCTGGGCGGCACTCTCGGCCAGTGGCTCGTTCCGTTTGCGGTAACGGTCTCCTTTCTGCTCAGATCGGACCGGTTTGCCGCATCGGTCGGCCTCTGGTGGCTCGGCCAGAGCTTCATGGACATTGCCCCCTACATGGACGACGCCAGGGCCGGACAGTTGATGCTGCTCGGCGGCGTTACCGGGAGCGAAGTGGAGGAGTACCACGACTGGGAAATAATCCTGACCCGCCTGGGCTTGATGCAGTACGACCATGTCATCGCACGGATCTCGTTTGGCTGCGGTGTGCTGTTGATGCTTACGGCACTTGTCTGGGGTGGATGGGTGCTGTATCGCCGGTACCGGACACGGCGACGTTGACACAATAAACGCCCCCTCACGCCCAGGGAGAGGGGAAATAATTTTCAAAACACCAAAGGCAAAAAGGGGTATCAATAAGTAGCCTGCCGCCTTATAGTTATAAGAGCAGGTTCGCATTGATAACCGACCCATACTCTGTTCCTGTTTGACGAGGAGAATTCATATTGAAAAAAAGTGTAACCGGAAGAGATGCAGGCAAAGCAGTGGTAACGGGCGTCAGAGTTGGCGAGGAAGAGTTCCGCACACTCCCTTTTGTCGACAAGCGCAGCTACCTTGACCGGGTACTCCCCGCGGAGAAGATGGCCCTGATCCTGGGAGACCCGGACGGCACAAAACTGGCCCGGGCCATGCAGCCTCATGAGTTGTATTGGCTCTTCAAGGAGACCGGCGGTCCTGACGCCATGGAATTGCTGGGGCTGGCAAGTCCGGAGCAGTGCGTTTTCATCCTGGATATGGAACTCTGGAAAGGGTGGTCGTTTTCGGAAGACAAGGCGGTCGAATATCTGGCGTATATCATGATGGGAAGTGAGGAGCATTTCCTGGAACTGCTCCCGCATCTGGATTTCAACCTCCTCTCGCTGTTTCTGGGGAGGGAGCTTATTGTCGCGGGGGGCATCGGCGAAATCGATACCGATGAAGTACGTCAGACCGATTGGGACCACACCTTTGACGATGTGTTCCTGATAAAATTCAAGAACCCCAAGCACACCCCGATAATCGGCATGTTCCTGGAAATGATCTGCCGCCTGGATAATCCCCTGTACGTGTCGCTCATGGAAAGTGTCAGCGGTGAAATTGACATCGAATCAGAGGAGGAATGCTATCACCTGAAATCGGGACGCCTTGCCGATCTCGGTTTTCCTCCTCATGATGAGGCGCTTGAGATCTACTCCCGCATCAACCCGGCCACGTTTACACCCGGTCGCAGCAAGGTCCTCTTGCAGGCGGTTGAAGCAACCACTCTCCCCGAGACGTTTTTGACCGGCACAACGTTCCTGGAGCGGGTTATTCTCCGGGCGGACTCGGAACTGTTTCGCATGGAGCTGAATTATCTGATTAATACCGCGCTGGTGGCCGATGAAGCCCATCTTGCCGATATGGAACAGATGAAGTCGGTGGTGGAGCGGGTGTACGGTTATTTGAACATTGCCCTGGAGTACCTGTGCGAAGGGGATGAAACAAAGGGCGTAGAAATCGTTACCGGCGAACATCTGAAAAGATTGTTCCAGCTGGGGTTCAGTCTGGTACTCGGCCTGAAGCACAGGGCAGACAAGCTGAGTGACACTGATTATGCCACCGGCAAAGTCCTGTCAGGACTAAAAACCGCCAGGCCCCGCTTCTATCGCGGGCTTGACCCCGACGGCATTGATGACTATCGGGAATTCCGGGAGATGCAGGATGTGACCACGGTGTCGGATTTTCTTAAAAGGCTGGAAGAGTCCTCCTCAGATCAGGAATAACATAGGGTCAGAGCGCCACTTTTCTAACATACTTTGAGCCGCCTGGTTCCATGACGTCCAACTCAGCTGGCAACACGGCGAAAGACCAGCCAGCCCCCGGCCATCAGGAGGGCGACACCGATCATGCGGCTCGAATCAAGCGGGATCTGGCGCCCGCCGAACAGGCCGAAGCGGTCCATCAGCACCCCGGTGGCAAGCTGGCCCGCAATAATGGCAGCCATCGTAGCGGCGGTGCCGATCCGCGGCACCACGAAAATCGTCATGGTTACAAAGAAAGCCCCCAATAATCCGCCGGTCAGCTCCCACCACGATGCTCCGGCAATCCCCCGCATGCTCCCGCGTCCGACCAGCAGCACCACCATGAACAGGGCAATTGTACCGACGGCAAACGAGATGCAGGAACTTTCCAGTACGCCGACGCTCCGGGCCAGACGGGCATTGATGGACGGCTGAACGGCCACGGCAATGCCGCCGCAGAGCATCAGCAGATAGAGGATATAATTGTTCATCGGGAATCTCCTTTGGTCATTCTCAATTCAGAAGCAATATACCCGTCTCAGCGTAAAATGTCACAAGTTGGAACGCTGTGTACCTAATAAAACAATACGCGACTGTCATATGGCAGTCGCGTATTTGCATTGAAGCATATTTCTCCCAACTAATTACTCTACTTCCTTACATTGTCACCGCTGGATCGGAAAGCCGTTGCGATACCAGCCGACGATGCCGTCGGTCATGTGGTAGACATCCTTGTACCCCTGCCGGGCAAGGAAGCTTGCCACAGGTTTTGAGCGTGCTCCGACGGCGCAGTACACCAGAACAGGCCTGTTCCTGGGGACCTCGTTAATCCGGCGTTCTAGCTCGCTAATCGGAATCAGCACCGAGCCGGCCAACCTGGCCTGGCTGTACTCCTGCGGGGTACGGACATCAAGCAGGAACACCGCCTTATTCCTGTCAAGCAGCGCCTTGGCATCGCGGGATGAAACATCCTTCTCCGCCGCCCGGACCTGGGTCGCAACCGTCAGTATCATCAACAGTACCAGCACAACCTTTTTCATCTCATCCAACTCCTGTACATGGCGCTATCGCCCTACACTTCCAGCGTATACCCAACCATGGCGACCTGAAACTCCTTCGGAAACTCCCGCGCCAGGCGCGCAGAGGCGGCAAAACCGGTGCAGTGGCTGGCGGCCAGTTTCTTTACCCCCAGCGTTCGCAGCGCGGTCACCGTCTGTGCAATCTGCTCCTGACTGCAAAACCCGAGGTGCGTACCGCCGATCACGGCAAAGATGTCGCGTCTGCCGGTCATGGCGGCAACATGCTCCACGGTATTCACCAGTCCGGCATGACAGCATCCCAGAATGAGCACGAGCCCTTTTTCCGTCTCCAACACCAGAGACTGATCATCCGGCGTAGTGTCACGTTCCTGGCCGGCAGCAGTCACAGTAGAGCCCCTGATCGCCGGTCTCGAAATCGGTCACGCGCGGCACCTCACCGGTCAGGTAGATGCCGGGAGCTATGACACGGAATTCACTCGACAGATCAAAGGAGGCTCCGGCCGCTTCCAACTCCTCGCGGCTGGCAGGGATCGTGATCGGATACGATTCCCCGGTGTCCTTGACACGGTAGCGGGGTTTGAATACGGAGGGGTGGCTGAAAACCCGCTTTGGACCGTATTCGTCCAGCAGCGGTTTGAGCCCCCCGGTGTGGTCGTAGTGACCGTGCGAGAGGACCACCCGTGTGACAGTTGAGAGATCCCTGTTCATCCGCCGGGCGTTGTGCAGCAGGGTCAACCCCTGGCCGGTATCGAACAGCAGCGGCTCCCCGCCTGACGGCTCGATCAGCGCGGAAAAGCCGTGCTCTCCCAGCGTGCCGGAGAGCGGCCCGACCGAGTTTTCACAGAGAACGGTGATGCGATAGTTCATTTACAGCAGGCTCGATTCTTCGGGAAGCGCGGCACGCCCAGTTTCCCGAGGATGTTGAACATCGGGCAGAACTGGGTAAACCCGGACTGGAACAGGTTCAGACCGACAAAACCGGTGAACCAGAGCCAGTTGGGTGAATGAAAATGGGCCAGCAGCAGCGAGATCAGAATAAACGATCCGGCCACGATGCGCACGATGCGTTCTACGTAATATTCTTCTTTCATGGGTGTATCTCCTTTATGACTTATGTGACAAAATTCACTTAACAACAGATCAAGCATTTCATCGGTCTCCGAGGTCACAATTATTCGACGATTCAGTAGACCCTCGAGGATTGCGCAGAAGGCATTTCTGCAGACGATCCAGCACACAGGATTCCAATCTAACGCAGCATATCCTGCATAAACGTTTCCTTTCTCGATCTATCTCCTGCCAGCATCTCCGCGATCTTCCCCGCTACCTCGCCGGTTATAACCGGGCAGATTCCCTTGTCGTTGTTGGCCCTGATGGTCTTGCAGCAGGTTACGGCGTACTTCTCCTTGAACCAGACATGCAGGTCTTTCGTGAGATGAGTGGTTTCCTTCTTATCGCCCAGCACCAGCCCGAGCGCAACCGTGCCGCCGGAAACGGCACCGCAGATGCACCCCGAACTTGATCCGCCGCCGAAACCGGACACGGTGCCGATGATCGATTCGGGCAGGTCGGCAGCAAAATGCCGCCGTATGGTTTCCATTACCGCTTCCGCACAATGATATTTTCCCGAGCGGTACAGCTGCTCGGCTTCTTCCTGACATTGTTTACTCAATGTTGCTTCCTCCTGTGATGTTTTTTTGCTTTTGTTCCAGAACATTATGCCTCCTCTGTTACTTCAGCCTACATGATGCCGTTCTTTCCAACTTTGAACCAGATAATACAGTATCGGTATCGTCACGCGCGACAGGGTCGTCGAGGCGATTTCACCGCACATCATGGCGATGGCCAATCCCTGGAAAATCGGATCGAAGACGATCACGAAACTCCCCACCACAACCGCCGCGCCGGTCAGCAGCATCGGGCGGAACCGGACCGCGCCGGCCTCGATGATCGCCTCGTCCAGCGGCATCCCCTCGCGCCGCTTCATCTCGGCGAAGTCGATCAGGATGATTGAGTTTCGCACAATGATACCGGCCAGGGCAATAAATCCGATCATCGATGTCGCGGTGAAAAATGCCCCGAACAGCGGCATGCCCCGGCAGGATGCCGATCAGCGTCAGCGGAATCGGGGCCATGATCACCAGCGGCGTGGTGAAGTCCTTGAACCAGGCCACCACCAGGATGTAGATCAGCACCATGACCGCGCCGAAGGCGATCCCCAGGTCACGGAACACCTCGTAGGTGATGTGCCACTCGCCGTCCCACTTCATGCCGATATGCTCTTCGCTCCAGGGCTGACGCGATGCCAGCACCTCGATCTTCTGCCCGTCCGGCGTCGGAATGGCGTCGATCTCCTTCTGCATCTTCAGAATCGCGTAGACCGGCGCTTCGATCTGCCCCGCCACATCGGCGGTCACGTACACCACGTTTTTCAGGTTCTTGCGATAGAGGGTTTTCTCTTCGTTCCCGGTCGTGACGCGCACCAGCTGCAGAAAGCGGCACATTCCCCTTCGGTCCGGGAACATAGACGGAGGAGAGCGCGGCGGCGGAACTCCGCTGACCGACCGGGAGGCGCAGGTTGATGCTGACCGGCTCTTTTTCCTTCGGCAGGTGCAGCAGTCCGGCATTCTTCCCTTCCAGTGCTATGCGCAGGGTTTTGGCAACGTCATCCACGGCAATACCGGAGAGCGCCGCTTTTTCCTGATCAACGGCAAAGGTCAGCTTGGCCTGATCATCCTCGCGGTACCAGTCAACATCAACAACACCGACGGTTTTGGCCAGGATCGCCTTGACTTTTGCAGCGACGCCGGCCCGCGAGGCATCATCCGGCCCGTACACCTCGGCAACCAGCGTCGCCAGCACCGGCGGACCGGGGGGAATCTCGGCGACCTTGACCCGGGCGCCGTACCTGTCGGCAATTGTCTTGACCAGCGGCCTGATCCGCTTGGCAATGGCGTGTGACTGATCCTTGCGTTCATCCTTGGGGAGCAGGTTGACCTGGATATCGGCCAGATTGGCCCCTTTGCGCAGGTAGTAGTGCCGCACCAGGCCGTTGAAGTTGAACGGGGCGCTGGTGCCGATGTACGTCTGGAAATCGGTCACTTCCGGTACTGTCCGCAGCGCATCACCCATCTCGCGGGTCATGCGGGCGGTCTGCTCCAGCGGCGTACCGTCCGGGGCGTCGATGATCACCTGCAGTTCGTTCTTGTTGTCGAACGGCAGCATCTTGACCGTCACCGCCTTGAAGTAGATCAGGGAACAGGAGAGCAGCAGCAGGACCACGACACTCGCCAGAAAGCCGTAGCGCAGCTTCTTTTCGTGGATCAGGCGCCCCATCCAGCGGCGGTAGAATGCCGTCAGCTTCGAATCTTCCGGCGCCTCGCTGGTGCCGTGGTGCGATTCCCCCTTCATGAAGCGGAAGGCAAAATACGGGGTGACGATAAAGGCGATCAGCATGGAAAAGAGCATGGCCATGCTGGCGCCGACCGGGATCGGCCGCATGTAGGGCCCCATCAGGCCGCCGACAAAGCCCATCGGCAGAATGGAGGCGATAACGGCAAAGGTGGCCAGCACCGTCGGGTTGCCGATCTCGTCCACCGCCTGGATCGCCGCATCCAGCGGCTTCATGACCGTGGTGGTGAAGTAGCGGTGGATGTTTTCCACGACGACGATGGCATCATCCACCAGAATCCCGATGGAGAAGATCAGGGCAAAGAGCGTGATGCGGTTCAGCGTATAGCCGATCAGGTAGAAGATCAGCATGGTCAGCGCCAGGGTGACCGGAATGGCAATGGCCGCCACCGCACCGGCGCGCCACCCCATGAACAGCGCGATCAGGATGGTGACCGAGATGGCCGCCAGGAACATGTGGAAGAGCAGTTCGTTGTTCTTTTCCCGGGCGGTTTCGCCGTAGTTGCGGGTAACCGTCACCTGTACGTCGGAGGGGATGATCTTCCCCTTCAGCGATTCGACCTTTTTGACCAGATCCTCGGCCACCCAGGTGGCGTTGGCCCCTTTGCGCTTGGCAACGGAAATCGTGACGGCAGGGTAATCGGCCTTCGCGGATTGACCGGACGTTTTCGCCCCTGCATGCGCCGCCGGTCCCAGCCCCATGAAGACATAATCCTCCGGTTCACTGAGACGCATCCTCCACCGTGGCCACGTCGGACAGATAGACCGGTTTGCCGTCATGAACGCCGACCACCAGCCGCTTGACCGCTTCGGCACTGTCCAGGAAGCCGCCGGTATCCACCAGCATCTCCCTGTTGCCGCTGGAAAAGCTGCCCGGAGGGAAGGGATGCATTCCCTTTCTGCAGGGCAGCCGGCCACCTGCAGCGGCGACAGGCCGTAACCGGCCAGACGCGGCGCATCCAGCGTCACCCGCAGCTGCCGGGAGAGTCCGCCGGTGATGGTTGTTTCAGCGGTGTTCTCGCTCTTTTTCAGTTCATCGGCCACTTCACGGGCCAGCGTCCGCAGGGTGCCGTGATCATAGCGCTCCGACCAGAGCGTCAGCGCCAGAATCGGCACATCATCGATGGATTTCGGCACCACCAGCGGCTCGCACGCACCGGGCGGAAGCAGGGTGCGGTTGCTCATGACCTTGTTGTAGAGCTTGACCAGCGACTCTTCCATCGGCTGCCCGACCAGAAAGCGGACCGTGATGATCCCCATGCCGGGACGGCTCATGGAGTAGAGGTATTCGACCCCCTTGATCTCCCACAGCTTGGCCTCGAACGGCTTGACCACCCGCTCCTGCACCTCCTGCGGAGACGAGCCGGGCATCGGCAGATAGATATCCACCATCGGCACGACGATCTGCGGTTCTTCTTCGCGCGGGGTCATCTTGACGGCAAAGAGGCCGAGCAGCAGCGAGGCGCCGACAATCAGCGGGGTCAGCTTGGAATTGATGAAGGCGCGGGCAATTTTTCCGGCAAAACCGAGGTGTTCCATGCGTTACTCCACCTTTGCCCCTTCGGTGACCTTCTCGACACCGGTAACAACCACACGATCACCATCCGACAGGCCGGAAAGAATCTCCACCCGTTCACCGGTCTGCCTGCCGACCTTGACGATCCGCATCCGGGCGATGTTATCCTTGTCCACCGCCCAGACCGAGGTCAGTGCACCACGTTCGACAACGGCTTTTTTCGGCACGGTGATGCCGTTGACCGTCGTCCCGAGAGCAATTGAGCCCCGCCCGAACATACCGGATTTCAGCCCTTTCTGATTCAGGGCGATCTTGGCGACAAAGGTGCGGCTGGCCGGATCGGCGGTCGGCACGATCTCGGCAATTCTGGCGGCAAAGGTACTGCCCACGGCATCCAGCGTCACCTGCAGCGGCGAGCCCGGCTTGACCCTGGTCGCGACGTTTTCCGGCAGTGCCAGTTCCAGTTGATAGCTCCCTTCATCTTCTATGGTCATCAGCGGCTGCCCCGGAAAAACCGTTGCGCCCAGATCGGCCTGTTTGCTGGCGATTATTCCCGAGATCGGGGCGACTGATTCGGGTATAGTCCGACATGGTGGTGGAGGCCTTGGCACCCTCCTGAGCCTGTTTCAGCCGTGACTTCGGCACGTGCTACACCCTGAGCGGCCATATCTTTTTCGGTCTGCTTGACATCGAATTCCTGACGGCTGATCGCCTGTTCGTTGAAGAGGTTCTGGTAGCGGTCAAAGGTCGTGTCGGCCAGTTTTTTTCGTGACAGCGCTTCGTCCAGCTCCGCGGCGGGCCTCGTCGATGCCGGCGGTTGCCACGGCGGCAGTGGCCTGATTTTCCTGGGCATCCAGCTGTGCCAGCAGCTGCCCCTTCTGCACCCGGTCACCTTCACGGACGCGAAGCACGCTGATGCTCCCCGGAATGCGGGTCGAAACGACCGCACTGGTGCGCGCACGCACGCTCCCGACCACATCCAGCAGTTCCGGCACGGCAACGCTCTTGACGGTTTCCAGGGATACTCCCTTGACGACCGCCACCGGTGCATTTTCAGCTTTTCCCGCTTCATGTTTCTTTGAGCATCCGGCAGCAGCAAGCGCAACCGTCAGCAGTATCGCTGCAATGCAGTACAGTAGTTCCTCATTTAAGCATCTCCTTCACAAATGTTCCTGTCATGTAATAGACCCGTCCACCTGCCAGAGCGCATCCGGCCTCGGTTTCCACCAGATTTGCCCGGGCCTGGTTAAGCGCAGTCTGGGCATCAAGCAGTTCAACCATTGTTGCCAGCGAATTTTCATACCGCCTGGAGAGCAGCCTGACCGTTTCCTCGGCATCCTGCACCGCATTCCGCGCCACTTCGAGCTGTTTGGCCGCTTCATCACGCCGGATATAACTTTCCCTGAGCTGATACCTGACATCCTTGGTTGTCGATTCCAGCATCTCACGGGCAGCCGACTGACCGGAGAGTGCCCGCTTCCGTTCGCTGTTGGTGCGGAAACCGTCAAAAATATTCCATTTGAGAGAAACACCTGCAGTCCAGGCATCATTATCGGACGTGAACGGGGCATCCTTGGCATTCAGCTGATACGAGGCAAACGCGCCCACCGTCGGCAGATATTCGCTTCGGGCAAGCCGGAGCGCAGCATCGGACTTTTCCAGATCGGTCTGGGACTGCTTGATTTCAACCCGGGTCTCAAGCGCATCGGTGACCACCTCATCCGCTCATGTCCGGAACCGTAATACCCTCCAGTGATCCGGACACCTCAAAGGAAGCATCTTCAGGCAGATCGATCAACAGGGCCAGTTTCATCCGTGCCAGCGTCAGATTATTCCTGGCGGTGATCTGCTGCTGCTCCATCATGGACAGATGGGTGCGGGAGCGCAGTTCATCCGACCTGAGACCGACGCCGGACGCTGTTCTGACCGTTGCCAGCCGCATGTTTTCCCGGGCATCGGCAACCGCCTTATCGGCTGCCTTCAGCTGTGCAGCGGCCTTTTGAACTTCAAGATAGGTATGAAATACCTGGAAGGCGATGCCCTGACGGGCGGCTTCCAGATCAAGCTCGGATTTCTGCGCATCCTTGACTGCCAGCTCTTTCAGCGGGGCGAGCGACGGAACAAACAGCGGCTGCTGAAGAGTCAGGGCTGTTTTAAAGTCATGCTGTAGCAGAGGGATTATTGAGGTTGCTGATCGGAAATCGTTCTGGGTAAAGCGCCCCTCATCGAGCTTCATCATAAACGTGTTAATCGGTGAATTTGACGCCACCAGGGTTTCTTCGAACGCAAGGGCAGGCAGATAGCGGGAAGTGGCACTCTCTACCCCCTGACTTGCTGCCTGCGAAGTATACCGGGCCGCCTTGATCCGGTTGTTATTTTCAAGGCCCCTGCTTATGGCGTCCTTGAGCGACAGCTGCAGCGTCTCAGCCCCGGCAGCGGCGACCGAACAGAACAGAACCGCACATGTAATGAGTAAACGAGACATACGTCCTCCACACTTTTGTATAATTCATATATATATAAAAAGCTGAATATGTCAATATGTATTTGCAGTTATGTACCAGGGAAGCGCGGTTCACGGGACGGATAACGTGGCGCAGGAAAATGCGAAAGGGCAACGCGTGGATGCGTCGCCCTTTCCTGTGGAGATGGTACGGAAAGACAACGACAGAGGCATTAGTGCAGCAGTATCCGAGTGGATACATATAACACCCAAAATCAGATTGTCAAACAAGCGCACCGCCACACGCCATTGAAACCATTACCGGCACAGAACCGGAAAAGCTTATGGTATTTTTTACCAGCTTCTAATAGAATTAAGCAGGGTCAGCAGCGTAATACATGGCGCCTTGCGAGAGACATGACACAACCACCTTCAAATCTTGTATTAATCGGCATGCCGGGCGCTGGCAAGAGCACCGTCGGCGTTATCCTTGCGAAGCGAGCGTTACGCGACTTCGTGGATACTGACGTGCTCATTCAGACCTTACAAGGACGGACTTTGCAGGATATTATTGACACCGACGGATTTGACGCCCTCTGTAACATCGAGGAAGAGGTTCTGCGAGGTCTTTCCGTTAAAAACAGCGTCATTGCCACGGGCGGCAGCGCCGTTTACAGTGACAGAGCCATGGCTCACCTCAAATCAGACGGCCTTGTCATCTTTCTTGACGTAGACGTGCCCACACTGGAATCCAGGATTCATGACTTCAGTACGAGAGGTCTCGCCATACGGCCGGGCCAGGACTTTGCCGAACTGTTTCATGAGCGCTTCGCCCTTTACACGAAGTACGCCGACATCACGATCAGATCCGCCGGTCTGACTCAGGAAGAAGTCTGTGCCAGAATAATTGACAGGGTGAGAGATTACAGGCTCCCGTGAGAGGTAATTATGAGCCCATCCGGCATGAAAATTCTTGTCATTGAAGACGAACTCTTTTCTCAGACCATCCTTAAAGACGCTCTAGAGCGGTTCGGCTACGGTGTTGTGCTTGCGGGTAATGGACGTGATGCTCTCGCACTGTGTCAACTGGAGCACTTTCCCATCATTATAACCGACTGGGTTATGCCTGAAATGGACGGTCTTGAATTCTGCCGCGCCATGCGTGCCGTCCCCTCTGAACATTATTCGTTTATCCTGCTGCTGACGTCACATGATAAAAAGGACCAGCTGATTGCCGGGCTTGAAGCGGGGGCGGACGAGTATCTCGTCAAGCCTGTCCATGAAGTCGAACTGTCAGCACGCTTGAAAGCGGCCCGGCGCATCCTGGATCTTGAAGCATCCCTGAAACAGCTTGCCCTGCATGACCAGCTTACCGGTGCCTACAACCGCGGCTATCTCGACCGGCAGTTATCGAAGGAGATTCAGCGCAGCTGGCGGTATGGCCACCCGCTTTCGATCATCATGTGTGATATCGACCATTTCAAGGCGGTGAACGATCGCTATGGGCATCAGGCGGGGGATCAGGTGCTGAAGGAGTTTGTCACCCGGATCAACCGCTCCGTCCGTTATGAAAACGACTGGGTGGCACGCTACGGCGGTGAGGAGTTCATGATTATCCTGCCCGAGACAGCCCCGGACGGATGCCTGCTCGTTGCTGAACGGGCCAGGAATCTCATCGCCGACTCACCGGTAATGGTACAGAATGTGGCGATTGCGGTAACGGTAAGTATCGGTGCAATTACCATCGAGAACACCAGCCGGATTGAAGAGATAACGATGGATGCCATTCTCAATAAGGCGGACGAATGCCTCTACCGGGCAAAAGAGACCGGCAGAAACCGCGTAGTTGCCGTGCAGTTTTGAAAGAGGGATGATAGTTCAAAGCTTGACGCCTCCTCTGAACCATCCTATAACCCACACACCATGAAACATCTCGCCCAAACCCTTAAAGCCCTCTCCGACCCGATCCGCCTGCGTATCGTCCTTCTGCTGCACGCTGAAGGGGAACTGTGCGTCTGCGACCTGATGGCGGTGCTGGGACTCCCCCAGTCCACCGTGTCGCGCCACCTGGCCTACCTGAAGCGAAGCTGCTGGGTTGACACCCGCCGCGAGGGGGTCTGGATGCATTACACGCTCAGCAGGGAGAGTTGCGACATCTGCCGGGAACTGCTCCTGACCCTCAAACAGCATGCCGGTAATCTTCCAGAAGCAACATCTGACCGCAGTACGCTGGCGGCCTTCATGAAGAACAAGCCGTCAGGCTGTTCCTGAGCTCAAAAAAGGCCGGTCATCATCTGACCGGCCCGTTATTATGACGTATGCAAACTGCAATTAATTTTATTGTGCAACTGAAGCTGCATGAGCAGTTCAGCCACCCGGCTTACAATCCCTGCCACACAAACCAGCCCCCTACCAGCGCCACAACCAACCCGCTGACACGTTTGGCCCAGAGTGAGAAGTTGACCACACCTCGTGCCTTGACGAAGCCCTCCACAAAGCCGGTAAAAGTCCCGGCACAGAGCATCAGCAGACAATGGCCGATGGCGTAGCAGAAGAGCAACGCGATGCCATACAGTACCTGCCCCTTTCCGGCTACCAGCGTCAGAAGCACCACCAACACCGGCGTAGCACAGGGTGAGGAGACTCCGCCGAAGAACAACCCGAGCAGAAAAGCTCCGACTATCCCTCCCCGTTTGGGTTTAAAGTCTCTCTTGATAGGCAGGTGGATTTCATACAGCCCCATCAATTGACCACCCATGACCAGCGCGATTGCTCCGGCGAGCAGATACCACGGCCCACCCAGGGTGCCGAACATGGTGCCCAGCAGACCTGCTGCCGCGCCAAAAGCGGTGAACGTCAGCGACAGTCCGAGGATGAAGACCAAGGAATAACGGAACGCCTTTGACCGGTCACCATCACTGTAACCACCGACGAAACCGACCACCAGCGGAATGGTCGCCAGCACACAGGGGGAGGCTGAAGAGAGAACCCCGGCCAGGAATACCGCCCCGAAAGCAACCAGCGGATAGAGCGTAATGATCTGCTCGATGTTATCCGGGAAGGTCACCTGAGCCCGGTCGCTTTCAACTCCTTGACTATGTCCGCCTTGTCCATGAAGCCGATATGACGCTTCACTTCCTTCCCTTGGGCATTGAAGAAAATCTGAGTGGGGATCATCTGCACGCGGAACTTCTGTGCGGCAGCCTGATCTTCATGCACGTCGATGAAGAGGACGCTTGCCTTGCCCCGATATTCACCGGACAGCGATTCCAGGATCGGCGCCATTTTTTTGCAGGGGATACAGGTGCGGGCACCAAGGTCGATGATCGTCGGTTTGCCGGAAGAGAGTGACTGCTTTACGACCGCCGCAGTGGCTGACGGGAAGTTCGGCACGAGCGGTGGTTGCAAGAAATAGAAGCATAAACGCAGTAAGCAGCCTCATGGCAGCATCCCCATAATCTCGGCGACGGAGGCAACCTTGCCGGAAAACTTTACCTGGCCGTCAATCACCAGCGCCGGGGTGCTCATGACGCCATACTTCATTATTGAAGGAATATCTTCAACCTTGACGACTTCAGCGTCCTTGCCGCTTTCTTCCACCGCTTTTTTCACGTTTTCATAGAGCGTTTTGCATTTGGAACAGCCGGTCCCTAATACTTCGATCTTCATTACGGTTTCTCCTTATTGGTAAGCTTCTTGTTGATAAAAGCATTGAACTCGTTCGCATCTGGAAAGCTGATCGCATCGGCCGGGCAGAGGCGTGCGCAGGTACGGCATTCGACCACGCAGTTGTACGGATGCACCACGGTCGATTTCTGGCTGGTCTCATCAAAAGCAAGCACGCCATTTTTGCAGATGGTGATACATTCCCGGCAACCGATACATTTCTCGGCATCGATAGTCGGAAACCAGGGAATTTCTTCACGGGGTATTCCTCGCCATTCACTCATGGTCGATCCTCCTATGGGTTCCGCTCCGCCAGCTCCTTTATTGCGGCAACCGCCTCTTCGGTGGTCTTGTTGCGTATGTCCAGTGCAAAGTAGTTCTCCTTGTTAAAGCCGACCGCATCAAAGGCATCACGGAACATCTTGATCTGCATATGCGGGTCGCAGGCGGCAATATAAAGTTTTTCAGTTTCACCGCCGGAGAGCAGCACCTTCATAAATGCCTCGCCATCTCCGACGCAGAGTTGCGGATGCAGACAGACGTAATCAAAGAGTTTCTCCCGACGTATGTCTGACAGAACACCAAAAATATCCATCTTGGTAAAACTGGGGCAGGTCCCCTGGCAGACACACAGTATGAATCCTTTTTTTCCTGACATGGCTCCTTCTCCTTTCGCGATTTATTCGTTGTCCAGCTCACGGACGACGGCCCCGCACCCGGCTCACGACGGGGCCACGTATTTAAGTCCGTTACCGCCTCCATCCAGCCCAGGCGGGAATTCCGTTGTCGTCCCGCAGTTTCAGAACAGCTTCACCTTTTTTTACTTCTGCCGCGATGATGAGCCGGCTTTCCGTTGATTGTTATCCGCGATCCCTTAACATCGACCCTATCTCCCTTGTTGATCTTCGTATCGAGACGTTCCACGTACCACGCCGGCCCAAGATGGACTGAAACGTCTCCGTCTCCGGTTTTAACGAGCAAGTGAATGCCATAGTTCATGCCCTTCATTGGTGTGAGTTTGTCGATACTCACCACCTCACCGGAGACTGCCGCCACCGTTGCCGTATTGTACATCCGCTGATAGACACTCCCTGCTCCCCAGCCACCACTGCCGCGCCAGCCCTGCCATGGGCCAGCCAGGACCGGAACGGCAAATAATGTCGCAAAAACAACTATCAGTACCCCAGTCATCCATTTCCGTGTGTCCATTTAAACCTCCTTTTGAGCCGGGTTACGTCTGGTGTAACGTCCTGCCAATTGCTGACTCTGAACCAACTGTTTGAATTGAACTACCTTTGTTCATCGACCACAAGAATTCAGTGCGATGGCAATCTTTATTCTAACGACTATGTTGACACCAAATGCACGCTGTTCCCTAAAGCAGTGCATTGAACAGGTATCCGACACATACTATAGCCACCGCCACTGTCCCAAAGAATACCGCTAAAAGCCGGTTCTTCAACACGTTCTTCAGAATAATAGCCTCCGGCAGCGACAGCGCCGTGACCGCCATCATAAACGCCAGCACGGTGCCGATGGCCATCCCTTTCTCCGTCAGGGCGTGGACGATGGGGATTATCCCGGCGGCGTTGGAGTAGAGCGGCACACCCAGCGCCACCGCTATCGGCACCGCGAAGGGGTTGTCGCGCCCCGCCCATTTCGTCAGAAAATCTGCCGGTACATAGCCGTGAATAAAGGCTCCCAACCCGACCCCTACGACTACGTAAGGCCAGATCTTTTTCAGTAGACCAAGGGTGTACTCGCGGGCATAGCCAAGTTTTTCTCGGAAGGTTAATTGCACGATCTCGGCGTTGCCGACCTGCATTTCCCACACGTAGTCCTGAACGTACTTTTCCATCTTCAGCTTGCCGATAACGATACCGGCAACAATGGCCACCAGCAGGCCGGTGCCGATATAAATAAGGGCAATCTTCCAGCCGAACAGCCCCCAGAGCATGATCAGCGCTACCTCGTTGACCATTGGGGAGGAAATCAGAAAGGAGAAGGTCACGCCCAGCGGTACTCCCGACTCCACAAAACCGATGAAAAGCGGTACAGCTGAACACGAGCAAAAGGGTGTAACAATGCCAAGTAGCGCCGCCAGGACGTTACCGATATATTCCCGTTTGTGAGAGAGCATCCGCTTGGTTTTTTCTGGTGGAAAGGAAGTGCGAATGATCGCCACGATGTAGATTATTGTCGTCAGCAACAGGAAAATCTTCAGAGTGTCATAGATGAAGAAGTCAAGTGCTTCACCGGCGCGGGAGCCGGGAATGAGTCCAATTATTGAGAAGACCAGCCAATCGGCAAAGGACTTGAGCATGTCAGCCTCGTTCCGAACCGTAAATCAAGCCGCTGCGCACTTCGATCTCGCGTCTGACGATGGCAGTTGCGCGGTCGATTATCTCCAGCACCTCGGGGTGCTTGACGGCGTAATAGATCTTGACCCCCTCCTTGCGGCGGGAGAGGATGCCGTGGGTCTGCATGTAGGCCAGGTGGCGGGAGGTGTTGGACTGCTCTTCGTCGATGGCCGGAAATATCTCGCAGACGCACCGCTCGCCATCGCGCAGAAAGTCGATAATCTTGAGTCTAGTCGGCTGGGCCATGGATTTTAGTACATCGGCAAGATAGTGGGTGGCGGAACTCATAGCACCTCCGTTAATATATGACTATATAGTCATATATTCTGCAACCATCCTGCAGTCAATAAAAAAAGGCGGATCAATACTAGACCCGCCTTCCTGTGTTGTATCATATCCCGCTATTCTGCGTTTAAAGCGGCGCGGCGCAGTCATACACTCTCATCCCGCGTCGCAGTCCGGCCGAATTCAGGACACGATCTCAATCTGCGGTTCAATAACAATTTTCGATTTAACCGAATTGGCTACCAGGCTGTACTTGCGGGCAGACTGCAGGGCCCGTTCAGTGCGGGCACGAACCACTGCAACGTCTTCATCTCCGGCTGCAATGCGGATTACCGGCCAAAAACGGAGATGGGTGAACAGTTCGGTTCGATCCAACTCAATCAGCTTGGTTCCTTCAGCCCTGCAATCATAGGAGATCAGCTTGAGTTTGAAGCGTTCCGTCGACCAGATGAACATCATCATGATGCAACTGTTGGCGGCGGCGACAAAGGCGTCTTCGGGGGTCAGCACACCGGCATGTCCCTGCGCATCGGGCGGGGCCGAAAAATCCATTTCAGGACCGTTGCCCATGACAATGTGCCCCCAATGCCCACCCTTCCAGGTCACTTCTGTATGATAGGTTGCGGTCTGGCTCATGCGTTCACACCCTGCCTTTCTCCAGCAGTTCATCGACCATATCGGCTAGCTGTTGTGCCGCAAGCTCGACCGCCTGCATCCCGGCGGCATCCAGTTTCCGGCAACCGTGCGGTTGATCCAGACCATGCTGTGCAATCAGATCCGTCACCACAATACCGGCAGCGGGGCGATTGGAGTATTTTTCCGTTCCGCGGAAGGCGCAGCGTTTCTCGCAGCCGTCCACCGCAATGGTCGGATGGGTTCGGGCAAAAGCCCGGTCACCTTCGCCTCCGGCCAGAAAGAGCGGCAGGCAAATCGTTACCGTGTCTTCGGGGCGCAACTGATGCAGCACCCGCAGTACCGCCAGACGCGTAATGGTCCCTTCGGGAAGTTCCTCACCGGAACAGGCGATGATGCCGACCTTCTTGCGCGGCAGTTCAGGCATGGCTGCCTCCGTTCTCAGGCGTTGGTCAATGCGTCGATCACCGCATCAATCTCCTTTGCCAGCGCATCGGCCAGCTTTTCACCATCTTCGTTAAGCTCTGCAATCCCCTGCGGCTTTAAATCCCGGTGACGGCGAAACGCTTCCACCACCTGGCACTCCCGAACAATCCGGCCGCCGCTCTGCTGCACCATCTTCGTGGCACATGCCTGTGGACAGCCGTCAATCGTGATCGCCGGACTTTCCGCCACGATCCTTCCGTATTCTTCATCCCCCATCACCAGCAGGGCCAGTGGAACAAGCCGCGTCTGCTCCGGACGGTCATCTTCGGTCACCTGATAGGCAGCCACCCTGCTGACCGTCCCATACGGCTTGCCGATGCCACTGCACGGCACGATCGCAACTTTGTGCGAAGAGCGAGCTCATGTTCGCTGGACCTCCTCTGCGTCGATGTTTCATCTTCTCGAAGTAGGCGTCGGCATCCAGCAGACGCCGGCGGTCGGCATCCCAATCGCTCAGTTCCACCTCGCACACCCACCCCTCCCCAAAAGGATCCTGATTTATCAGCTCGGGAGTGATTTCCAAAGCGGGGTTCACGCGCAGCACTTTTCCGGAAACCGGAGAAGCCAGCATGACATTCGCCTTGACCGTTTCAATCGAGGCAAACTCATCGTCAAGCGCCAGGATCGTTCCTGCCGGTTTAACCTCTGCGAAGGCAATATCCCCGCTACGCTGCTGTAAAAAATCCGAAAGTCCCAACCTCACCCGTCCGTCTTCCAACCGAACCCAGACCCCTTCACCGGAATAAAGACAGGTCGGATCAACTCGGAACGTAAATTTATCGATGGTTGTTTCCAAAAATTCAGTCATACGCATCTCCTTGATCGATGTGCTGAAATGAAGTGTAACGCACATTTCTCACATGGCAAGGACAGCGCGGAAAGACAAGGAAAGCACTCCAGCAGTCACAGGATTTCCACTTGATATATCCGTAAAAGCGGATATAATCTCATCCATGAAAAAACGAATCCTTTTCCTCTGCACCCACAACTCCTGCCGCTCCCAGATGGCCGAAGCACTGGCCAACCACTTTCTGGGCGACCGCTGCCAGGCCTTTTCCGCCGGAACCGAAGCCACGCGGGTCAACCCGCTGGCGATCCGGGTGCTGACCGAACTGGGCATCGACACCTCACACCAGCATTCCAAAGACAATGGATGAATTCGCCGGGCAGACCTTTGATCATGTGGTTACCCTCTGCGGTGATGCCAACGAAAAATGCCCGCTCTTTTTCGGCGGAGTGCAGCGCATCCACCATGGTTTTGACGATCCGTCACGGCTCAACGGCAGCGAAGAAGAGGTTCTGCCGGAATTCCGCCGGGTGCGGGACGAGATCAAAAACTGGATCATTGACTATTTCGGAGGCACACCATGAGTGAACATCTTTCCCGCAAGCTTTCCTTCCTCGACCGCTGGCTGACCCTCTGGATCTTTGCCGCCATGGCGCTGGGGGTCGGTCTGGGCTATTTCGTCCCCGGCACGGAAGCCTTCATCAACTCCTTCCAGGTCGGCACCACCAACATCCCCATCGCCATCGGCCTGATCCTGATGATGTACCCCCCCTTTGCCAAGGTGAAGTACGAGGATATGCCGGAGGTCTTCCAGAACAAGAAGATCCTGGGCATCTCGCTGGTGCAGAACTGGCTGATCGGCCCGGTGCTGATGTTCGTGCTGGCGGCGCTGCTGCTGCCGGACAAGCCGGAGTATCATGGTGGGGCTGATCATGATCGGCCTGGCGCGCTGCATCGCCATGGTGATCGTCTGGAACGAACTGGCCAAGGGGAACACCGAGTACGCCGCCGGACTGGTGGCCTTCAACAGCATCTTCCAGGTGCTGTTCTACAGCGTCTACGCCTGGTTCTTCATCACCGTGCTGCCGCCGCTGGTCGGGCTGAAGGGGATGGTGGTGGATGTCAGCATCCGCCAGATCGCCGAGAGCGTCTTCATCTACCTGGGCATCCCCTGCATCGCCGGTGCCCTGACCCGCCTGATCGGCGTCAAGATCATGGGCAAGGAGCGCTATCACCGCGAGTTCGTGCCGAAGATCAGCCCGCTGACCCTGATCGCCCTGCTCTTCACCATCGTGGTCATGTTCAGCCTGAAGGGGAACCTGATCGTGCAGCTGCCGCTGGATGTGGTGCGCATCGCCATCCCGCTGCTGATCTACTTCATGGTCATGTTCCTGGTCTCGTTCTGGATGGGCAAAAAGCTGGGCGCCGACTACAGCAAGACCACCACCCTGGCCTTCACCGCCGCCAGCAACAACTTCGAGCTGGCCATTGCCGTGGCGGTTGCGGTCTTCGGCCTCAATTCCGGCGCAGCCTTTGCCGCGGTTATCGGTCCGCTGGTGGAGGTGCCGGTGATGATCGGACTGGTCAATGTGGCATTCTGGTTTCAGCGGAGGTGGTTTGTTACGCCCCGGAGCAATTCATAGCATGGTGGCGGCCGCGTCACTGCCGCTGCCTGAAGTCATTATCTGAAAATGTTTTGTGGAATCAACTTTTAGCGGTATTCTGTTGAGTAGTTGCTGCGGCAATTGCCTGAGTCGGCCATTCTATCCAACGCAATCTTCTAAAAGGGCATGCCCCGATATGAAAGAAAAACTCTACACCCGCGCCAACTACCTGGTGCTGTTCACAATCATCTACAACCTTGTTGAAGGTGGTGTCTCAGTCTGGCTGGGAGCCGCCGATGAAACCCTGGCTCTGTTCGGCTTCGGCGCGGACTCGTTTATTGAAGTCATTTCGGCAGTCGGCGTCTGGCACATGCTGCGCAGGATTTCCGCAAACGGGGGAGAGGCGCGAGACGAATTCGAACAGCGGGCCCTCAGAATTACCGGATCTGCGTTCTACATCCTGTCGATCGGCCTGGTGCTGACAGCCGGTATGAACATTTACCGGCAGCACAAACCGGAGACGACCGTGTGGGGTATCGTCATCTCGCTGCTTTCAATATCCTTCATGTGGTATTTGATCCGCCAGAAGACCACAGTTGGAAAAGCGCTCAATTCACCTGCCATTCTGGCCGATGCAGCCTGTTCCAGGGCATGCGTCTATCTTTCGGCTGTTCTCTTGATCTCCAGCATCGGCTATGAATTGACCGGCATCGGCAGCCTGGATGCCATTGGGGCCATCCTGATCTCCTGGCTGACAGTACGGGAAGGGCGGGAGGCGTTTGACAAGGCCAGAGGAATGAACTGTTCATGCGGCTGCAGCGGCAGCCGGAGAGACACGCCATGACATCCATTGACACCACAATATCCAGGCGCCTGATCTTCGCCATCGTTCTGACCGCCATAACACTGGTGGCTGAAATCATCGGCGGAATCTGGTCCAATTCTCTGGCACTCCTGTCGGACGCAGGGCATGTCTTTCTGGATCTGTTTGCCCTGGTACTTTCACTGGGAGCCATCAAGCTGGCCGCCCAGCCTCCCAGCGATCGCCACTCCTATGGCTGGCACCGGGCCGAGGTTCTGGCATCACTGGTCAATGGCCTGACCGTCTTTCTGATGGCGATCGGCATCCTCTATGAGGGGAGCAAGCGGCTGATGGCGCCGGAAGAGGTGCAGACGACACCGATGCTGGTCATCGCCGTACTTGGCCTGGTTGCCAATCTGCTGGCGGCCAAGGGGCTGCACGGACACTCCCACGACGACCTGAACGTAAAAAGCGCGTTTCTGCATGTATTGGGGGATGCGGCTGCCTCGGTGGGGGTAATTGCCGGAGCACTGCTGATGCGCTACACCGGCTGGTACCAGGCAGATCCGATCATTTCAATCGCCATCGGCCTGCTGATTCTGACCGGAGCCGGCCGGGTGCTGCGGGAAGCGGTCCATATCCTGATGGAGGGGGTACCGCGCGGCTTGTCCGTCGATCAGGTGGCAACGCACATTCGCGGCATTGATGGCGTCCTGGATGTCCACCATTTCAATATCTGGGCGGTCTGCTCTCATATCATCGCCCTGTCGGCCCATGTTGAGATCGAACCGGCCTACGACGGGCTACGCAGTGAACTACTGCACACGATCGAACACGAACTGCAGCACAACTTTCATATCACCCATACCACGATCCAGCTCGACTGCTCCACCTGCAGCGGCGGCCCGCTGTTCAAGGAGTTGAGCCATACCAGACGGCATGGCGACAGTTGCGGACACGGGCATCATTAACAAGGAAGATCGAATATCTATAAAACTACCCCGCCACCCGAAGCCCGCTAAAAAACCAACCTCCTTTAGATGGACGCCTCTTTCAGGTCGCGGATGATTTCGACCTGGCGTTGAAACACATAGTGAGAGATGTGCTGTTCGACGTTTTTGTCAGGTGTAATGGTAAAGCGCATCAGAGACGATCCGGGCCGTTCCAGCGTGTCGACATAGCGCGCCGGGGTGGCGACAATGGTATGAGTATTCTGGATGATATTGGGCACCATGAACTGCAGTGTGAGCTCTGTATCGTCAGGAATATCTACAGCCTGTTCGACGAGAACGGAAGCACCGCCGGCCGACAGGTCGTAGAGCTTGCCATGGACCGTCCCGCCCGGAGATTCAAAGGCGGCATCCGTTGCCGGGTTAAGCCTCAGGCGGATGGCATTGCGCTGTTCAGCCATGATCTCGGCAAAAAAGAACCGCATCAGCACCGCGGTACGCTTGTGGACATTAATGTATTGCACGTGAGCGCCGATTGTATGGGGGAAGGCATCACACTTGATGAATGTGTACTTGTCGCGCTCTATGGCAACTGCCTGTTGGGGATGGATGTCCAGGTCAATCATTCCGTGTTCCACACCTTCGATCGAGGCGGGGTAACAGAGCGGCAGGCCGTGGTAGTAGTTGATCAGCTTGATGCCGGTCCTGCCGGATTCGAGCAGGTCCTGGAACGTGGCGATGATATCTGCAAAATCCTCGTCTACGCTCTTCCGGGGCCTGGTACTGTACAGATGTGTGAAGTCCATGTCAGCTCCCGCTACGAAATCAGATTGTATTTGCGCATCAAGGCCACTAGTTCGGCAAAAATGATCGGCTTGACCAGATAATCGGTGCACTCTCCCTGCCAGAGCGCCTCTTCCATCTCCTCACGCGAGTTTATGGCGGTGGTCATAATGATGACCGCCTTCTGCGCCGCATCTCCCTCGGTCGCCTCGGCCTGACGCATTTTTTTCAGCGCTTCCTGACCGTTCATTCCGGGCATCAGAATATCAAGACAAACCAGCTGATAGGGACGCCCGTCCGCCAGCGCCCGTGAAAACAGCGCTACCGCTTCTTCTCCGTTAGAGGTACTGTCGGTGTCGGCGTAGTCTGTCAGAAAAAGTTCCATCATTTCCCGTACAAAATCACAATCTTCTACGATCAGGCATCTCATTCACGCCCTCCCCTTTGTGCTCGAAGCTGCAGCTGACGATTCCATGCAGCGGCAACGTAATACTGAATCCTATTCAGTAAGGTATCCACGAATGAAAGGAAAGCTTTATTTTTATGAATAGTAAACCTTTGATCGCTCAGACCAGCAATATTTTACAGACAAAGTCGCCATGCCGATCAACTCATGGTCGTGCCTGATCCGTTTCTTCACATCACGGTTTTCTTTGCATCAATATTTTCTGATGCCAACCAACTACTTTATCGAGTATTTATTGTATTTTGGAACGTCATAATATATGGTTGGGCGGTTTAAGGATACAATGGCGTTTTAAAAATCGGAACAACGATTAAACACATGAGGAGATGCACCATGAATGCAGTCTGGAACTGGTACCTCAAATTTACCATCCGCTTCCGCATATTTCTTCTTTGTTTCTGTTACAGCATCTGCATCATCGCCGCCGGCATCGTCGCCAGAACACAATCTCTGCCGATCACGATTTGTACGATTATTCTGTTCGTCGTCGCCGGCCAGATTTTCGGCGCCATCAACATGTGGGGCATCACCAATTCAATTGCCAGAGTTCTCGCGTACCTCAAGGAGATGGCCGGCGGCAACCTGCGACGCGACATCGATGTCAGGCGCAACAACGAAATCAGCGACGTGCTGCGGGCCATCGGCGAGGTGCAGCAGTCCATGCGCACGATCATCTCGGGCATCCAGACCGCATCCAACCATGTCACCTCGTCGTCCGATCATCTCGGCCAGACATCGGGGGTGATCGCTGTCGGTACCGAAAATGCCGCTAAACAAACCAGATCTGTCAGCAATGCGATCGACGATCTGGCATCAGTCAGCTCCTCTATTTCCGATAATTGCATGAAAATGTCCGAACTGGCCTCGGACGTGGAACAGGCGTCCGACGAGGGGGAGCAGGTCATCTCCGGCATGTCCGTCATCATGGGTGGAATCGAACAGGTCATGAATGAGACCACCGAGGCGGTCAAGTCGCTCGGCTCCAATTCGACCCGTATCGGCGATATTTTAGCCACCATCGGAGATATTGCCGACCAGACCAACCTGCTGGCACTTAATGCAGCCATCGAAGCGGCCCGCGCCGGGGATCAGGGGCGAGGATTCGCCGTAGTAGCGGACGAGGTACGCAGCCTGGCCGAACGAACCACCACCGCCACCCGCGAGATCCAGACCATTATCAATGCGCTCCAGCGTGACGTTAAGAACGTAGTCGGCTCGATGGAGCAAAGCTCCGGCAACGTCCGTAAGGGAGGAGAAGGTGTCAGGCGCTCATGCGAGGCCATCGGTTCGATCACCCACCGAATCGGCATCCTCCACGAAAACGTCTCCCAAGTAGCGACCGCAGCCACCGAACAGTCCTCAACCACCGCGGCCATGCGTCAAAACATCCATCACATCGCCACCGTTATCAGCGAAGCGGCGACCGGCGCCGACCAGACCAGATCCGCTGCCTCGGAACTGGCCGCTTCCGCCACTGAATTGCAAAAGATGGTAAGCAGCTTTTCGCTCTGACAACCGTCACGAACAGGCTCCACTCTCGTCATTACGTGGTTTACTACCAATATAGCGGCACAATCTTTATTATCACTTGTCAATTTCACCGGTATTATTATATAGAACGTATACATTTTAATTAAGTGTTTAAAGAGGGATTTGCATGAAAATGAGTTTATCGCTAAAGGTGTTCTGTATTATCGGGATAACATTGTTCCTCGGATTCAGTGTCCTGGGAGCCACTTCTATCTGGTTGAGCATCGATTCGTCGTTGCGCCAGCAGAAGCTTTCCTCACAAGACAACGCCAAAATCATCAGGAAGACAATCGAAGAGTTCATGCTGAAGGGGGATCGCGAAGCGGTCATACTCTACATAGATCAACTCAGGCAGGACAAGGTTGTAGTCGATCTGGCCCTCTTTGGCGAGGACGGGAAACAGAAGGGTGGCTCGTCGACCGCCGAACCGGCCGTGCTCGAGACCTTCAAGAGCGGCCAGCCGCTTTATACCAGCGGAGAGACAAACGGAATCCACACGCTTACCAGCATCATCCCGCTGCCGAACGCAGAACGTTGCAAAGGCTGCCACCCTAGTGCCAAATTCAATGGCGCGATCAAGCTTGTTTCCTCAACAGAGGAGGGCTACGACGGTGCAAAACGCCTCATTATACTCCTGCTTGCAGTCGGTGCGGTCTGTTTTGTCCTGATTGTTGGTGGGATGTACCTGTTCTTCCGACTGACGATCATCAGCAACATCGTCAGCGTGTCGAAAAGCATTCATACCCTGTCGGAAAGTGGTGGCGATTTGACCTTGCAACTACCCGTTAAGTCGACCGACGAAATCGGCGTTTTAACCGAGGGGGTAAACAGTCTTGTCACAAAGCTCAGGGAAATCATGCTGGAGCTATACGGCCAGGCCGGGCATGTGGCCATCACCTCCTGCCGTACCATGATGAGCATCGAGCGCCTGGCAGCCGCAATCTTCGAGTCAAGGGAACTGGCCGAATCGGTTGCTGTGGCCTCCGAAGAGATGACCGCCACGCTGAATGATGTGGCAGGAACTACGGCCAAGGCCTCGACCCTTTCCCAGCAGGTGGACGACTCCGCTAAAAACGGGCAAAGTGTCGTCGGGGAAACAGTGGAAAGTATCGAGCAGATCCGGGCCGGAGTGGAAGAGACGCTGGCGGTCATGAACCGCCTTGAACACTCCTCCGGGCAGATCGGTGAAATCATCGGCCTGATCGAAGATGTGGCCGACCAGACCAATCTGCTTGCCCTCAATGCGGCCATCGAGGCGGCCCGAGCCGGTGAAGCGGGCCGCGGATTCGCGGTCGTAGCCGACGAGGTTAAGAACCTGTCCGGCAAGACGTCTGCATCAACCCAGCAGATAGGAACCATTATCAAGGCGATCCAGAAGGATATCCGCGAGGCCATGAAATCCATCGAAGCGGAAAAGGGACGCGTCGAGCATGGAGTGACAAACTCCGGCCGGGCCAGCGACCAGATCACCACCATTTTGAACCTGGCTTCCGAATCGGCCGACATGATCAACTCCATCGCCATCGCCACGGAGGAGCAGAGCGCCACTACCGCCGACATCTCCAGCAAGATTCACCAGGTTTCCGAGACAACCGGCGTGATACAGGTCCAGATGGAAACCTCGCTCACCACCTTCGGAGAACTCTCCCTGACAGCGGAAAAGATCTACAACACGGTGGGCAAATTCAAGGTAGGAAACTACCACGATACCATGAAGAGTATCGCCGTTGAATTGCGAGACCGGTCCGTCACTGCCCTCGAACGGGCCATTGCCGACGGTCGCATAAACCGTGACGCCCTGTTCAGCACCGACTACAAACCGATCCCGAACACCACGCCACAGAAATTCAGTACTTCCTTTGACCGCTTGTTTGACGAGATCATATCACCTATCCAGGAGGAGATCGTTTCCAAGGACAGCAAAATCTTCTACTCGATCTGTGTTGACCGTTCCGGGTACTGCCCTTCGCACAACAAGCGCTATACCCAGCCGTTGACCGGCGATGTGAAGAAGGACACCAACGGTAACAGGACCAAGCGTATTTTCAACGACAAAACCGGCATTCGCGCCGCCACCAACCAGGAGCCGTTCCTGCTGCAAACCTACATGCGCGACACCGGCGAGGTGATGAATGATATGTCCACCCCCATAATTATCGGCGACAGACAGTGGGGTTCGATCCGGGTCGGGTATCTCAGTGAAGATTATACGGGTAAATAGTAACCACGCCATGAGTATGTATGCGTACTGGAGGAACTGTTGATGTCAACAGGGGTATACGGTATTTTTGAAGCATACTGAGAACAAAGCATCTTTAAAGAAAGAGCCAGCAAGTTGTGTACTTGCTGGCTCTTCTCTGTTACCGACCATTTCCAGAAATGGTAGAAGCCCCATCCTTGCTGCCACTGTTGGTCAGATATTGGTTGCCTGGTTTAGCGCTGACATCTGTTCAATGCAAAAGAGCTTAGCGTGACGGATACTCCCGGCACTGGCCGATAGAACCAGTGGCACAAACCATCCCGTCTTTCCAGACAGCCCCATCAAGAATGGCGCCTTCGAGATTCGTCCCGGTCATTCCGCTCAAGTGCAGATTTGACATTTTCAAGTTCGTACCGGCGAGATCGGCTCGTTCGAGATCGGATTCGCCCAAGTCGGCACGTTCCAGATTGGCATGGCTCAGATCGACCCCTTTCAAGTTGCATTTGGTCATATTAACTCCGATAAGCTGGAGACCGCTCAGGTTCTTGCCGGACAGGTCACGCGTCGTTTTAAGAATATCCATAACCTGAGTGACGGACAGCTTTTTCCCGGGGCTCGTTTCGGCAACGCTTCCATCATTTTTTTTCGCCGCATGTTTTTTACGTTTTCTTACTGCTTTTTTCATACTCTTTTCTGTCGTATCCGCAGTTGTCATCTCTGCAGGTTGTATTACGGGAACGGCCGCAGCACCATCAACGCCCCTGGAATCAGGATCATCCCCTTGAGCGCTGGTAAAAGAATTATCGGCTAACGTAAACACCAACACTATGCCTGCCACGATTACCACTTTTCTGAAAAATTTCATAATGACCCTTTTGACCAAATCGACAACGTATGTACATCAGCGATGTATTAGTTTATCTCACTCTACGGCAAAAATTCCTTTGTCATAACAACGTCGGTCCCGCCTTTCCCGTTCGGCTTCAAAATGCATAGTGCATTAAAGGCCGGCATCGGAATGGTCGGCGTAAGCTGCCTGCCTATCTTTCTGTATGCCTGGTTCAAGACCTCAATAATTTCGACGTCTGATATACATTCCTGGATTTTCTTGTTGTAAACGAACCAGTCACCAGTTTCTTTTCTGATCAGTTTTTTCTCGGGAAGGCCATTTCTCAGCTTGTTCAATCTTTCGAGTACCGGCGTGGCATTTGCGGAACCGGCTTCTTTATTTCCATGTGCGTCATTGTCTGTCTTTTCTGCTGCAGCCGGATTTGGCAGAGCATGTTCCTGTTGAGCCGGTTTTTCCAAAGCCTTTGTGAGATTCTTATCGTAGTCAGCCATTTTTTTGTTGAGGCTGCTTATGTTTTCCAGAACCGATGAACCCGCAGCATTCTGTAACCGCTGAATGTTGATCAGAGAGAAAAACATATATATCTGAAAAATAACCAGCGAGGCTAAAACGACCGACGAAATGGCCAGGAATGCTTTAGAGAACATGTTTTTGCTGTTAGCACCGGAAGAGATTGATTCCATTTCCGCCGTCAGCTGCTCATATTTGAATGATATGCCGTTAACCTCTTTTATAAGACGCTCTGTATCGTTAGAGACTGCATCGATCCTTGATGAAATATAGTGGGTGTGTGCCAATGAGTCCTGCAGGGATGCCAAAATACTTTCTATTTCAACCCGGACAGCAGGGTCTTCCGTCGGACTGTTTCCTGGTTCGGCAATTATAGCAGGTGTCGGCTGGTTTTCCGGCAGGTTTTGAAAGGAGTCCGTGGCAGGAACCGCGTTATCGGCGTCGTTTCCAGCGGCCACGCCATCAGCCGGGGATGGGGATAGGTTTTCATCATCCTCATCTTGATCCGGCGCACTATCGAGTTCTTCTTTGCCTGAATCCGCACCCCCTCCGAGAAGGCTTGGGACCTCTTCCGTCCGCTCATATTCCACCCGGTCAGGCTTACCTTCAAATCCAGGATCTTCGATATTCGGAGAGTCCCCGAGTTCAGCGGCTGACCCCGGTTGAACAGGAACGTCCACATTACCTTCACTCGTTACTTCAGGTGTAACCGATGCATGTTCTGTTGGACCGTCAGTTGACAATGCCATAATATTCGCTCCGATATCTACGATCCGACATAAACCCTGTGTGGGCCAAAAATGGGGACACCGAGGAGGTTGATAATGTGTCGGCTATCGGTGAGTCGATTCCGCGACAATTCACTCGTCCCCTTACCCGTCCCCTGGTAAGCTGCCCATCAGGGTGTTCCTTATGACAGCCGGAAGCGGCTGACAATGTTTTGCAGGTCCCGAGCCTGGGTGGCCAGTTGGGCGGCCGCTCCGGCTGTTTCTTCTGCCCCGCGCGCCGTCTGGTGGACGACATCGGTGATCTCCTGGATGTGGCTGGTCACCTCGCCGGTGGTGGCGGTCTGCTGCTCGGAGGCGGTGGCGATCTGGTTGACCTGCAGGGTGACCACGTCGATCCGCTCCAGAATCTCTTCAAGCGCCCGGCCCGATTTCTGCGATAATTCGGCCCCCTTCCCCACCTCCTGGACCCCCTCTTCCATCGCCTTGACCGCCGCCTGCGTCTCGTTCTGGATCGCCTTGATCATTTCTCCGATCTCACGGGTTGCTCTTGTAGTTCTCTCCGCCAAAGCCCGTACCTCGTCGGCCACGACCGCGAATCCGCGCCCCTGTTCGCCGGCCCGCGCCGCCTCAATAGCCGCATTCAGCGCCAGCAGGTTGGTCTGGTCGGCAATGTCCTCAATGGTGCCGATGATCTCGCCGATCTGTTCGGAGCGTGTTCCGAGGGCAATGATAGTGGTGGAGGTCTGCCGGACCCGATCGGCAATGGTGTTCATCCCCTTGATACTCTCGTCGACCACCTTGGCGCCGGCAGTGGCCGATTCCGCAGTCTGTTTCGAGGCTTCAGCCGCCATGGCACAGTTGTGGGCGATATCGGTGCTGGTGGCGGACATCTCCTCACTGGCGGTTGCAAGAGTATTGGTCTGTGAGGCTACCTGTTCCGCGCCGGTTGCGATATGTCCGGCAGTGGCCTGCAGCTCGGTAGATGCCGATGCGATACCGGAAGAAATGTCCACAGTTTGCGACACCAGGTCACGCAAGCTTGCAACCATTGTGTTCATTGATGCCATAAGACTGTTTTCGTAACCACTCTTTAAAGCGACCGCGCACGTCAAGTCGCCGGCAGCCACCTTGTGCGCAATGCCGTTGACTTCGGCCGGGTCTCCTCCCAACTGGCCAAGTACGGTTTTGTTGATGATAAAGCCGATTCCCGCCATTAACCCCAGAATAACCAGATTGATGACGATGATGGCGATGGTAAAGTTCTGCAGCGAGTTTGCCGCACCTTTTTCCACCAGATCGCATTTTTTATTCACCATATCCACGAGTTTATCGATCTGCTTGCGATGGACATCATACGTAGGTTTAAGGGTCTTAGTCATGATTTCATCTGCGGCTGCGGAATCGCCCCGCATCACCGCAGGAATGAAGGAGTCTGCAGCAGCCTTGTAATACGCCATTGCAGGGGTGTAGGAATCCTGCATGAGCGTCTTTTTTATATCATCATCAGGCAGTTCTTTTTTCCAGAATTCATGACGATCTTCAAAGTCCTTGCGCAATTTCTCGAAATTTTTGACCAGCTCTTGTCTCTTGCCGGGATCTTTCTCGTCCTGAAGAGTAATAAGCGCGAGATGGGATTCAATGATGTATTCGGGAGGCGGCAAAATATCGGCGGCGAGATCTTTTCCCCTGACGACTTCCTGGTATATCGGACCGTTTACCTTCAACTTCTGTAACACCATGAAGGAGGAGAACACGGAAATCAGCAAACCGAGTATGGAAGCAACCGTCAGTAAGAGCAATCTGGATGAGAGTTTCATTGGGCTGAATCTCCTTTTGAGCGAGTTTGTACCGCTGAATGAAGCCGACACTATTGCCGTTAGTGCTTTTATAAACATACCGCACCAAAGTCAATTTATTTCATTAGAACATTTCAGATAATCCCTTTCATCCAAAGCAGACATCATGCGGAAGAGTACCCTGATAGTGCATTACTGCCCCGGATTGACAGTGGGGCTTCGTGAGGTAGACTCAAAACAGAGCATTAAAAGATGGGATGAGAGGAGGAATACCCATGAACACAAACAGCAGCGAATACGTTGAAATCAATGATAATGTTTTTCTTCACATTCGCGATTGGGGTCAGGGCAAAGTAATCGTCTTTATTCCCGGGTGGCCATTAGGTCATGAAATGTTTGAGTACCAGTTTACTCGGCTCCCTCAGCATGGCTACCGCTGTATAGGGATCAGCATGCGCGGTTTCGGAAAATCTTCAAAACCATGGGGAGAATATACCTATGATGTTTTTGCAGATGACCTTCAAGCTGTATTCGCTCCCTGGATCTGCGTAATGTCACTCTTGTAGGTTTTTCCATCGGGGGCGCAATAGCCCTTCGCTATATGGCACGTCACAAAGGAGACAGAATAGCCAATCTGGTGCTCTGCGGGGCAGCTGCACCAAGCTTTACGACAAGACCCGGTTTTCCTTTCGGCATGGAACCGGGAGCCGTGGATAGCCTTATTAAATTATGTCATTCCGATAGAGCCAAACTTAATGCTGATTTTGGAACTATTTTTTTCAAAGACAGCAATGCAATCACCCCTCAGCTTTTGGACTGGTTCCGATCCCTGGGAATGGAAGCGTCACCTCATGCTACGGCCGCTTGTCTTGCCACTCTCCGGGATTCAGATCTGCGTGAAGACATACCATCCGTAAAGGTCCCTACCATCCTTTTTCATGGTGTGCATGACCGGGTGTGTCCGTTCAAACTTTCCGAAATAATGACCAGTGCCGAGTGAAATCATGCCTACCGGTGAGGTAGCAAAGGCGGCTGGGTCTGAAGCGATACTGGCTGGGGCAGAACCGGCGGCCGGCGGGATACGGGGAGCAAAGCTAATTCGCTTTGAGAACAGTGGGCATGCCCTGTTTTATGAGGAGAGAGAAAAGTTTAACGCGGAATTGATTAACTTTATTGAAAAGAAATCCTCTAAAGAGAAAAAGTTTTTCGACGCTGCAACGAGATGACACGAGGAGGGTTTCTTCATGAGCGATAAAACAAAGATCGAGGGAATGGGAGCGATCCCCCACTCGAAGGGAGTCCGGTTCCGGGTGTGGGCGCCCCATGCAGAGCGGGTATCCGTCATCGGATCGTTCAACGAATGGGACCGCGACAAACATCCGATGCAAGCCGAGGAGAACGGCTACTGGTATGTCGATGCACCAGAGGCTCATGTCGGCGATCAGTACAAGTTTCATCTGACCACAGCGAACGGCGATTACAAGCGCATCGACCCGTATGCCCGTGAGGTGACCAGTTCTATCGGCAACGCCATCGTCCACGATCGGAGCTTCGACTGGGAGGGAGACACGTTCCATCTCGCACCGTGGAACGAACTCGTCATCTATGAATTGCACGTCGGCACGTTCAACGACCAGGATGACGTCAACCATCCGGGCCAATTTGCCACGGTGACGGCCCGTTTGGGGCATTTTAAAAAACTTGGCATCAATGCGATCCAGGTCATGCCTGTGGGCGAGTTTTCGGGGGAGCGGTCGTGGGGGTACAACCCCGCCCATATTTTTTCCGTTGAACTCGACTACGGAGGGCCTCTGGCATTTAAACGGTTCGTCAAGCGCGCCCATCAGGAGGGGATCGCGGTAATCCTCGACGTCGTCTATAACCACCTCGGCCCCAGCGACCTGGACCTGTGGCAGTTCGACGGCTGGAGCGAGAACGATCGCGGTGGCATCTACTTCTACAATGACGACCGGGCCATCACACCGTGGGGAGAAACCCGCCCCGATTTTGGACGCGGCGAGGTCCGTCAATACCTCCTCGACAACGTCATGATGTGGCTCGAGGAATATCACGTTGACGGCATCCGTTTCGACTGCACCCAGTTCATTCGCACCGTTGATGGTTCAGAGGCGCAAGATCTGCCTGAGGGCTGGAGCCTGCTCCAATGGCTCAACAGCCGGATTGCCGAGAAATACCCCGGGCGCATAACGATCGCCGAGGATCTGCAGAACAACAAGTTTCTCACCAGGGATGTTGACTCCGGGGGAGCCGGATTCGGCTCACAGTGGGATCCCAACTTCGTCCACCCCATCCGCCAGGCGGTGATTACCCCCGAGGACGAGCAGCGTTCGCTCGCCGCGATCCGCGACGCGCTCTGTTTTCGCTACAACGACGACGCCTTCGACCGGGTCATCTACAGCGAATCACACGACGAGGTGGCGAACGGGAAGGAGCGCGTGCCACAAGAGATCAGCCCTGACGACCCCAAGGGGTGGTACGCACGGAAACGCTCGACCTTGGCCGCCGCTATGGTTTTTACAGCTCCCGGCATTCCGATGATTTTCCAGGGTCAGGAATTCCTCGAAGGAGGCTGGTTCCGCGACACGGTCCCCGTCGACTGGGACCAAAACGACGAGTTCCACGGCATCGTTCGGCTGTACCGCGACCTCATCCGGCTGCGACTCAACCGCAGCGGATTCACGAGCGGCCTCTGCGGGCAGTTCACCCAGGTCTATCACCTGCACGACGAGCGCAAGGTCATCGCCTTCCACCGGTGGGACAAGGGGGGACCGGCGGACGACGTTGTCGTCGTAGCCAACTTTTTCCACGAACCGCAGGATGGCTATGTCATCGGCTTCCCGGCCGCAGGGACCTGGAAGCTCCGGCTCAACAGCGACTGGCAAGGGTATAGCGACGATTTCCAGGATCATCCGAGCACCGACGTCATCGCCGAGCCGGGAGAATGCGACGGCTTTCCCTGCAACGCCGCGCTTTCCATAGGTCCCTACAGCGTGCTGATCTTTTCGCAGGATCGACAGTGAGTTTACAAAGGGAGGTTGGTATGAAGTACACCATTATTATGTTAAGCATACTGTTCATAACCGATGTCGGCACATGTTTGGCTATTGATAAATCGATCTGCACTCCCGGTTCTGAAAACACCTATTACCCAAATGGCCGGTTAAAAACATGCACTCTCAAAGATAATTTTGAGATCAATGGCGTTACCTGCAAACAGTATGAAACTATCAACTTGTACGAAACCGGAATGCTCTGGAACTGCATCATAAACGAAGATTTCAATTATGATGGGATCACGTGCAGCCAGTATGGCCAAGTCAGCTTCTACGAAACGGGCATGTTAAATACCTGCACCCTTTCCAAGACAACACAGATCGATGGCAAAACCTGTGAGCAATTACAACCGGTTTTTCTCTTCAAAAACGGAAAACTGAAGTCCTGCAGCACGCCACCTTTATAGTAGCGTAGTGTCTTTTTCAATGCCTGAGTCTATGGCAAGATTTACCGGGCAGGTGATCGTGTGATAATTACATCGCCAGGATTATTCAGTAACGCAAAAGGACTCCGATGACTACAGTTTCTGAAAGAGCGGGCATTGAACATGCCGAACTGCACACCACGGGAACACATCCCCTCTCGGCGCAACCGTCTGCCACGGTGGGGTGAATTTCAGCGTTTTTGCGAGGGACTGCACCGGCATCGAGCTGCTCCTCTTCGACCATGCTGACGACGCGACAGCTTCCCGTATCATACCGCTTGATCCCAAACGAAACCGCACCTATCACTACTGGCATACCTTCGTTCCGGATATCGAAGCCGGCCAGCTGTACGGCTATCGGGTGGCCGGCCCCTTTGCACCTCGGCACGGGCTGCGCTTTGACCCGGGCAAGCTCCTGATCGATCCCTATGGCCGCGCGGTGGCGGTACCTGCCGGATATGAGCGCAAGGCCGCATGCGTGCCGGGCGACAACGTGGCCCTCGTCCATGAAGAGCGTGGTGGCCGACCCCCGCGGTTATGACTGGGAGGGGGATATGCCGCTCAAGCGTTCGTACTCGCAGACCATCATCTACGAGATGCATGTGGCGGGGTTCACCAAGCATCCTTCCTCCGGGGTTTCTGACAGAAAAGCGCGGCACCTATGCCGGTCTGATCGAAAAGATCCCCTATCTGCAGGACCTGGGAATCACCGCCGTCGAACTGCTGCCGGTCTTCCAGTTCGACCCGCATGACGCCCCTTCCGGCCTGTGCAACTATTGGGGCTACAGCCCGATCTCGTTTTTCGCTCCCCATGCGGCGTACAGCTCACGCAAGGACCCGCTCGGCCCCCTGAACGAATTCCGCGACATGGTCAAGGCACTGCACCGTGCAGGCATCGAGGTGATCCTCGATGTGGTCTACAATCACACCTCCGAAGGTGACCATAAGGGCCCGACGTTCTGCTACCGCGGATTTGCCAACGACGTGTATTACAGCCTGGATTCGGACGGAACCCATATCGACCACTCCGGCTGCGGCAACACGCTTGAATGCCAATCATCACGTGGTCCGCAGGCTCATCATCGACAGCCTCAACTACTGGGTCAGGGAGATGCATGTTGATGGCTTCCGCTTCGACCTGGCATCCATACTGTCACGGGACGGTCAGGGGCATCCGCTCAAAAATCCGCCCATCATCTGGGACATAGAATCGGATCCGGCACTGGCGGGAATAAAGCTCATCGCCGAAGCATGGGACGTGGGAGGGCTGTACCAGGTCGGCAGTTTCATCGGTGACAGCTGGAAAGAGTGGAACGGAGAGTTCCGCGACGACGTGCGCAGTTTCCTCAAGGGTGACAACGGGGTTATCTACCGCTTCGTCGCGCGTCTTTTGGCCAGTCCCGACATCTACGGCCACCAGGAGCGTGAGCCGGAGCAGAGCATAAACTTCATCACCTGCCATGACGGTTTCACCCTGAACGATCTGGTCTCCTATAACCGTGAAGCACAACGAGGCAAACGGCGAGAAGAACCGGGACGGGGCCGAGTCCAACGTAAGCTGGAACTGCGGCTTCGAGGGGCCCACCGACGATCCGGCTATCGAGGAACTGCGCAACCGTCAGGTGAAAAACTTCCTGGCAGTAACCCTTCTTGCCCTCGGCACGCCGATGATCCTGATGGGGGACGAGGCGCGGCGGACCCAGCGGGGGAACAACAACGCCTACTGTCAGGACAACGAGATCAGCTGGTTTGACTGGGGGTTGCTCGCGCGTCACGCAGACATCCACCGTTTCACCAAGCTTTTGATTGCCGCACGACTCATGCACGGCAACACCGCCGTGGAGGAACTGACCCTGAACCAGCTTCTCGGTCAGGCGCGGCTTGAGTGGCATGGCGTGCGGCTGCATACGCCGGACTTGAGTCATGAATCGCACAGCATCGCACTGACGGCCTGGAGCGCGACCAGGCGGGTCGTCTTCCATTACATGGTCAATGCATACTGGAAACCGCTCACCTTCAGTCTCCCATCTCCGAAAAAGCTGCCGGGCGGCGCGTGGCATCGCTGGATCGACACATCACAAGCCTCACCCGAAGACATCGTGCACTGGGATGCGATGCAAACCATTACCGCCAACAGCTACCGCCTCCCCGGACGTTCGCTCGGGATCTTGATTGCCAAGGGAGACGTCATATGAATCAAGTGACGCCGCCGGATTCCCGTGACATGCCGGCCGACTCGGAACGCGACCAGATCAGCCAGAATATCGAGGCTGTTCTGGATTTCTACACGCGCGAAGAGCAGAAAGATCAGCCGTTCGCAACGGATCCTCGAGCGCATCAGCCGTTTTATCGGGCAGCCGGTTTTTCTTGGCATTATTCTGCTCTTTGTTGCGTTCTGGATACTCGCCAATGTCGTGTTGCGCCAGTCAGGCATGGCCGAATTCGATCCCGGCGCCGTTTTCATGGCTGCAAGGGATTGTCGGTCTGGGCGCGTTGCTGACCGCACTCGCGGTTCTGTCAAAACAGAACCGGCTCGCCAAGCTCGAGGAACAGCGGGCACATCTGGACCTGAAAGTAATCTACTGACAGAGCAGAAGACTGCCAAACTTATCGACCTGCTGGAAGAGCTGAGGCGTGATTTGCCGAATGTCAAAAACCGTCATGATCCCGAGGCGGCAACACTGCAGCAGTCGATGAATCCAGAACTGGTGCTTGCCGCACTGGATGAACGCGGCGAGCCGGACAAGCAGGAGAAGCCCGCCGGAGAAACTACTGAGAATAGTATGGATAAAAAAATGGATAATGCATAAAGAGAACAGAAATAACAATGCATTCAGGCCAATCACTTTGGCGCCGTGCAGGTGAATACTCACCATCACGTACCGATGATCCAGTCGGGAGGAGCGAATGTCCGCAATGATCAGAACGGAAAGACGTAGCAAGCTTCGAGCAGCGCCGCGACTCATGCAAATCCTGCGCGTGCTCGCCCGGCACAAGTTTCTGGGCGCCCTGCGCGGCAAGAGACATTGGCCGCCGCCAAAAGAGGTACGCGAAACTTTCGAGGAGCTGGGGCTTACATTTCTCAAATTCGGACAAGTGCTTGCGATGCGGCGCGACCTGCTGCCTGATGCCTATATCGATGAGCTGGAGCTGCTTCACGACCAATTGCCGGCGATGAGCATGAACACGGTGCGCGCAAGGATAGAATTTGAACTGGGCGCCCCGATGACTACGTTGTTCTCAGCGTTCAACGAGACGCCGCTGGCGGCCGCCACCATAGCCCAAGTGCACGAAGCGACAATGCAGGACGGTCGTCATGTGGCCGTAAAGGTGCAGCGACCCGGCCTAAAAAGAATAATCTCGAATGACATCGCGGCATTGAATTCTCTGGTAATGTTGGGAGAAGCGCTCTTTCCAACTCTACGCGCTCTCGACCTCTCCGTTGTGGTGCTTGAATTTGCCAACAGCCTGAACCGGGAAACCGATTTCCGTCGCGAAGCGCGTTCCATAGCGCTCTTTCGCACGGCGCTGGCAGATGTCTCCGGCCTCTGGATTCCTGATGTAGTGGCGGAATATTCGAGTGGCTTTGTGCTCACGATGGAGTACTCGGACGGTGAACGGGTTGATTATTATGCCAAGCTGCACCCGGAATCTATGCAGCAGTCGATCAACACCCTGGTAAGGCTGATGTTGCAGACGATCTTTGAAGGGGGGCTGTTTCATGCGGACCCGCATCCCGGCAATGTCTTCGTTCTGCCGGACGGGCGGCTCTCCCTTCTCGATTTCGGGATGACGGGCGAGCTTGATGAACCGATGCGCGAATCATTGACACTCCTACTGGAAGCGGTAGTCAAACGCGATGCGCGGGCTGCCACCGAGGCGTACCTGGAAATGGCTCCGGGAAACGAAAAGGTCAATCATGCAGCGCTGTTAGTGGACATAAAGGCCGCGCTTTATGAAATCCACAAGGGCGAGTTGGCGGATGTTTCAATCGGGGATGCGTTCAATTCGCTGCTGCGTGCCGGAAGCCGGAACGGGGTACACAATCCCGGCGAGTTTTTCCTTCTGACGCGTGCTTTCGTCATCCTGGAATCAATGATACGCCAACTCGCCCCGGACCATAACTATATGGAATCTTTTCGAGAAGAGATTTCACGTCTGACCTCGCAGCATTTTTCACTGGCGCGGATAAAGGAGAAAACAACGAAGTTTGCGCGCGAAATGGAGCGCCTGACATCTGATGCGCCCGGCGATACGCGCCGCGCCCTCAAACGTATCGCCGAAGGCAATCTGGGTCAAGTGCAGGCTCCGGCTTTGGAGGCATTGGGAGATCACCTTGTCCGCAATCTCGAGAGACTCGCCGGCGCTATCGCTTCGGGGGCTCTTGTGGTCGGCGGCTCGATGCTGCTGTTCGCTCAGTTGGGCGGCTGGCATCATACGCTCGGAGAAATAATGGTTGTCAGCGGGATTTTCGGCATGCTCAAAACCCGTATCAGTGCATGGCTGCGCGAACGTAGCCGCCGCTGACACCTTATTTCAGTATCCGATGGCTAAGACGTGAAGAACATAGCCAGCGCCGCGATGAGCCTGGGTTCTGTCCAAGTCATCAGCAACGCCTTACGGTTGCGGAAAGTGAAGCTGAGATGTTTGCGAACCATAGACAGGAGGAAGAGCACATGAGTAAACCATGGGTCAGCCAGGATGCCTGCATCGGTTGCGGGCTCTGTGTGACAAATGTACCTGAAGTATTTCGTTTCACCGACCATGGGAAGGCGGAAGTGTATGACCCGGGAGGGGCGTACGAAAACATCATCCAGCAGGAGGCCATCGACATCTGCCCGGTTTCCTGCATTCAGTGGCTGGAATAAAAACTAAGGAGGCGCTCCATGTCGTACTTTTTTAGTAAAACCGTAGACATAAGCTTCACAAAAGCCATTTCGAGAGTAATTGAAGAATTGAAAAGAGAAGGTTTTGGAATTCTAACCGAGATTGACATCAAGGAAACATTTAAAAGGAAATTAGATGTTGATTTCCCTGAATACACCATACTTGGCGCCTGTAATCCCCCCTTTGCCTACAGGGCATTACAGGCAGAACCCAAAATAGGCTTGATGCTGCCATGCAACGTCATCATTCGGGAATTGAATGATGGAAAAATTGAAGTAGCTGCCGTGGACCCCCTTGCCTCAATGCAATCAATAGAAAACAAAGAGTTGCAGAGCATTGCCGGGGAGATTCAGTTGAAGCTAAAAAAAGTTATCGAACAGTTGTAATCGAGGATTATTACGAGGCGAAGCAGAGACCACGCATCCGGTCGAGCAGTCCTTGCTGGCAAAACAGAATAATATCATCAACGAGGTTCCATCATGGACAAGCGAACAGAATATGTCGAAAGACTCTCAGCACAAATAATGAAATGGGATGTACACATCGACCAGCTCAAGGACAAGGCAAAAAGCGGCGCGTACGAGGCGGAGTCAGAATATCAAAAAAAAATCGCGCTCTTGCAACAAAAAAGGGATGAGGCCGCAACAAAGCTGCAAAAGATATCGACCGCCAGCGATGATGAATGGGAAGATCTCAAATCAGGAACGGAACAGGTCTGGGGCGAGATCAGGACTATTTTATCTGATACTGTTACGAAGATTAAATAATAATGAGCAAGCCGGCGAATTCCTGTCAATCCCCGTAAACGCGGATACAACGCGTAATTCCAATACGATGCCGAATCCAGCCGGGAGGCAACAACATGTCCTTAATAATTTATCTCATCGGTTTTGCTTTTGTCATCGGCGGCATTGCGTGGGCCCTTGTTGTCGCGAAAGTGAATACCGTCTACGTGATGATCGCAGTCGTCATACTTATCGGCGTTGCGCTACTGACCGGGGTAACCCGAACCCGCAACAGGGACTGATACCTTTCTACCGTTCCCTCCTCCTGATCCCTGCAGCGTCAGCAGAGCCTTATGACCCGAGCTGTTGAGCGTCGTCGGCACGGACGAAGAGGAGCAGCCCGATGCCGGTGCAATCCCCGTATGTGTAACCTCTCGCAAAATCAACAGAACCGCTTAATGAGTCTATCCCTTTAAACATCGTGCGGTAACATTCAATAGCCGGCTAATGCTGATACGTTACGAGCAATGCAGCAAATTTCTCTGCAGGCACGGGCCGGCCAAAGTAATAGCCTTGTCCCTCGGCGCAGTGATGGGATTGCAGGAAGGCGAGCTGTTGTCGTGTTTCGATGCCCTCGGCCACGACCCGCTGTTTGAGGCTCGCGCCCATCGCAATGACGGCACTGACGATGGCCGCCGCATCGCCGGTATCGCCGTCGATGGCCTGCACAAACGACTGATCGATCTTGAGTTCGTCTATCGGAAAACGCCACAGATAGCTCAGACTGGAATAGCCGGTGCCAAAGTCATCGATGGCAATCTGCACGCCGAGGTCTTTGAGCGCGTGCAAGATCTCCGTCGTCTGTTCCGTGTCCTGCATCAGCCCGCTTTCGGTCAGCTCGAATTCGAGGTGGTGCGGGTCCAGGCCGGTGTCGTTGAGGATGGTACGGACGCCGTCGAGAAAATCCTTGCCGTGGAACTCAACAGCCGAGACGTTGACCGCGATCTGTCCAAGGTCGAGACCGGCTTGCAACCAGGCTTGGGTCTGACGGCAGGCTTCGCGCAGCACCCACTTGCCGATCGGCAGAATGAGGCCGCAGTCTTCGGCGATGCTCACGAACTGCGCCGGACAGACGAGCTGATGATCGGATCGCTGCCAGCGGAGAAGAGCCTCGGCACCGGTAATAGCGCCGGTATCGAGATTCACCTTCGGCTGGTAATGCAATACAAACTCGTGCTGCTCGAGCGCGTGGTGCAGCGCCTGCTCGATGGATTGCCGTGCGACCGCACGGACATTCATGTCCGGAGTGAACACCTGGTAGTTGTTGCGCCCGTTTTTCTTGGCTTGATACATCGCGGTGTCGGCGTTCCTGATCACCGCTTCGACGTCCTTGCCGTCGTCGGGATAGAGGCTGATGCCGATGCTCAGGGTGACGTGGAGCTGATGGCCATCGATGAGATGCGGCTTGGCCATGGCCTCGATCAACTTTTCGGCGGTGAGGACAGCGTCCTGCACATCCTCGACTTCGGCCAGCAGCACCACGAATTCGTCGCCCCCCTGACGACTGACGGTATCGGAGAGGCGGACGCACGCTTGCAAGCGTTTTGCAACTGACTGCAGCAGCTGGTCGCCGACCTCATGCCCGAGCGAATCGTTGATGTGCTTGAAGTGGTCAAGGTCCAGATACATCAGGGCGACCTTCTTCGCCATGACGCTGCGCGAGCGCGATCGACTGCGCCAGGCGGTCGGTCAGCAGTGCACGGTTCGGCAGACCTGTGAGAAAGTCGTGCTCGGCCATATAGGCCATCTGCGCGGTGGCCTTCTCGGCGGCCTCAGTCATCGTCTGGGCGTGAACCGTCGCGACGACGAGGTTGCTCGTTCGCTTCGCGCAGCTGGGCCTTGGCGCGCTCGCCATGCTCGGCCATAACCCTCCCGGTCTCTTCGCGCAGGTCGGCCGCCTCTTGGCGTAGATCGGCGGTATCCTGGCGTTGGTCGGCCGCCTCTTGGCGTAGATCGGCGGTATCCTGGCGTAGGTCGGCGGTTTCCTGGCGCAGATCAGCGGTATCCTGGCGCAGGTCGGCGGTATCCTGGCGCAGGTCTGCGGTATCTTCGCGCAGGTCGGCGGTGTCTTCGCGCAGGTCGGCAGTATCATCGCGCAGGTCGGCGGTGTCTTCGCGCTGATCCGCGGTTTCTTTGCGCTGGCCAGCGGTATCTTTGCGCCGTTCAGCGGTATCTCTGCGCTGGTCGGCGGCCTCTTTACGCAGGTCAGCCGCCTCTTTGCGCAGGTCGGCCGCATCTTTACCGGCGGTGTCCGCCGCCTCACGCTTGGCGGGAGCATTCACGACCGCCGAGTCAGGAGACAGTATGTTTTCATTTGCCTCAAGCGACCGCCCGGTCACGCTTTTCCGATGAGTGCGGACTCTTCTCGGTCATCACCGTTCACCTTGTTTGACCGTATTGAATGCTGGCGACCGCGTCGGCCGCCCACCGAGGAGTCCTTCGTAGTCGAACACCGGATCACCGATGACGATGCCGTCATCGGTGATCTCGAACTGCCGAATCTCGTTGCTGTGGGCGCTGGCGCGCACTTTGACGACCGCCATGACGCGCTTCAGGCGGCTCTCGACCTCGATGTAGCGCTGGACGATGATCGCGTCGGTGAGAAATGCCGACCCGTAAGGGCTGAACCGCAGATCGATATAGCGGTCTTCGAGTTCCGACGTCATCAGCACCGTCACGCCGAGGCCGGACAGCACGGCGACCATGCGAAACAGCGACTCGCGAAAGTCCTCGCGGAAGGTCGGCGCCACCGCCAGTTCGAACCCGGACAGCGAGTCGATCACCACCCGGGTGGCTTTCATCTGATGAATGAGGTCGATCAGATGCTGGACGATCTCGTCGATCGACAGATCCAGGGAGCGGGTATTGATCAAGCCGATTTGCCCGGCGCGGACCATATCGTCGAGTGTGCGGATCCAGGACTGACTCGGCGTCTGCTCAAACGCGACGATCACGCCCGGTTCGCCCCGACGCACGCCTTCGGCCAGAAAGGCCGTGGCGAGGATGGTCTTGCCCGATCCGGACGGCCCGGCGACCAGCAGCGAATAGCCCGACGGCAGGCCGCCGCCCAGCATTTCGTCGAGGCCCGGCACGCCCATGGCCAGCCGCGTTTGTCGCTGCGCAACGACCCGGAGCTCACCCGCGCTTCCCCGCGTATCGTCGTGAATGACCGCCGCCGGAAAGACTTCGATCCCGGCGCCGGTGATGCGGAATGTATGCATCCCCGGGCGGGTCGCCTGACCGCGCATTTTCAGGACCTGCATCTTGCGCACCATCGAATTCCGGTAGACGCTTTGGTCCAGCGACAGCAGACCGTCGGCCACCGTGAAGACCGGATGGGGGTCGCTCTCGGACAAATATTCGCCGACCAGGAAGGTGGTGGCCTGCCAGCCGCTCAGCAGTATCCCGAGTTGCTGGATGAACAGTTGCAGGCTGATCGCGCCGTTCGGATTGGTGTCTGCGCCTCCAGCATGACCGAGCGGAACGAATCGACGAAGACCAGCGCTGGAGAGAAGGCCTCGACCTCCTGCGTGATGCGCGCCAGCACCTGTTCGAAGTTGCCCGTCGCGACGTCATCGCTCAGATTGACGAAGCGAATCGACTCATTGATCTTGTCGAGGTCGAAAAACGAGAACTGCTGCTGATAGCGCAGCATCTTCAACGGCGGTTCGCCGAGCACGGTGAAAAACAGCGCCGGTCGCTCCCGAGTCGCCAGGGCGAACATGATCTGGTGCGCCAGCGTCGTCTTGCCGGAACCCGGAGGCCCTACAATGAGGTTGAAGGAAAATTCCGGCAGGCCGCCGCCCAGAATCGCATCGAGTCCCGGCACGCCGGTCGCGAGTCGTCTGTATGGTTACTTTGTTGCTCATGATTCGTTCTCCTGTTCAGACTTAGGTAACGATAGCTCCCAGACCGGTCCCAGTAAACGCTGGGTCAAGGATTCTCCAATCAAGGTTGCCAGAAGTTCGATGAAGGTCACTAGCAGAGTATAGCCCGCCTCTGCGGCGGCATCCGGCTCACGGCTCGCGAGGCGCGCCTTGAGACTTGCAAGCAGTGCGGAGCTGTCCCCGTGATCCTCGACAATTTCAAGCCACGGTAAGGCGTTGCACGTCAGGTGCAGCGAGCGTCTGAAGAGGACATCAACCCCCCGCGCGCCGATCACCGGTTCGAGCCGGGTAGCCACCTGGTACCATGTGTCCAGGGTGGCTTCAGCGACCGCGCTTGCATCGCGGGCGCCTCCGGTACGCTCGGCGAGCGTTATTCGTATCGTTTTTCGAAAACTATTAGTTGTAGATACAAGGACGTCTCCAGCAGCCCGGCGCCGACCGTGAGACGTGGGGATGGGGTCGGTGTCAACTAAATGCGGCTCTTTGGCGGCGGGGTGACTGCTCACAGCTGCCATACCAGACAACGCTCAACGCCGTAGAACTGGCCAGTTGAGAAACACGTCAGTGTCAGTACGTCAGAACCATTTCTCTGCTTTTTTTGAGCAGCAACTGATCGTATTAACGGGCGTATCCTGCGTATCAGGTTTGAGATATCGAGAAGAATGGCTCTCATGGCTCTCCTCCATGTATTCGGAAACAACGTATTCTGCTCGATTGCCAACTGGCAACTATTCATGCGATTTTTGTTCCAACTTATAACACCTCTAATTAGACACACCTATTCCGAGAGCTACGTATAAAACGATAGATTATGTAAACTCCTTCGACACAAGTGTAAGGAATATCTATCAGCGTTCTCGGCGCGTTAAAGTCTTCGTCGAACGGGAAGTTGCCTCAATGTGATCCGACACATGTGACAGTTATGAAAACAGCGCCGGATTCTGCCAACGGTTTCCACTATCTGTCCCCCACCCTCCTTTTCCATCACACATCGTGTAATTAAACCAATGCACGTGCAGTACCCGCAGTTCTCCTCTGGCACGCTAGTTGCGTGGACAGGACATTGGCACTGTCGTGCTTTCTGCAAAAATGAGCTCTACAGGACGTTCAAATGAGCGGTGACAAGTCTAATGTCGAACCACGGGCCCCACCTCGTCTTGGTGGTTTTGTAAATGCGGTTGTCGGGAGCATCCATGCACGGAAAGAGGTAAAGGAGCTCTCGTTATAAATAGGTCAACAACCAACGTACGTAAATGGAGGAAGACCAATGAATAAGGTAAAGCTAGCATTGTTTGTGATTCTGACCGCCATTTTGACAGCTTCGGCCGGGTTCGCCGCTGAAGGGAGTTTCCACGCCATACTCACGGGACATGACGAGGTACCGAGCGTCATGACAAAGGCCACGGGGGATGTTACGTTCATGCTGAGCAGCGACGGCAAGGAGCTGAGTTACAAGCTGGTTGTGAAGAACATCGAGAATCCCACCGCTGCACATATTCACAGTGGCATGAAGGGAAAGAGCGGCCCGCCCGTAGCAAACCTCTTTACCGGGCCGAAAAAAGAAGGTGAATTCAGCGGGGACCTGTCCGAGGGGACTATTACGGCCAAAGATCTGTCGGGCGACCTCATGGGAAAATCGCTCGATGATCTGGTGAAGCAAATCAAAGCGGGTTATATGTACGTCAATGTTCACACCGACGGCAATCCTAAAGGGGAGATCCGGGGGCAAATAGAGTAAACGACGTTAACTTGCCATTCAATGGCCTGCCCAGCAGGCCATTGTCGTTTCCCTTCTGTATCATCAAACGATTCAATGTGATTCAATGTTCGGCGCTGCAACGTCAGTAGATACAATTCAGTCCTGTGGCCCTGGAGAGACTCATGGACAGGAGGCAACCAGAGCGGGCAAGCACTGAAGAGGTGACTGATGAACAGAATTTATGCGATATCACAAGAGGAGCTGCACGCGTTCGTACTTACCTGGGGGTTGGCAGGTGCCGCGCTGCTGGTCGGAGTGCTGCTCTACTTGGTTCTTTTTTCCTTGTTGGTGAGGCTTTCCAGCCGCGCCGACATTCCGCTCAATACGATTTTCGTGGGGCGCATGCGCGCTCCCGCTCGCCTTCTGTTGCCGCTCTTCGTGCTTATGATTGTCGCGCCATCACTCTCGCTCGCCGGCGAGCTGCTTGCCATCACACAGCATTTTTTCAGTCTCTGCCTCATCGGACTCATCACCTGGCTTGTCATCAATGCCACCCTTGCCGGCCGCGATATCATCATCAGCCGTTACGACATCGACGCCAAGGAGAACTTCAAGGCCCGCGCCGTTTATACCCAGCTCACCATCATCGTCAAGGTCATCCTGGTTATCGTCATCGTCATCGCGCTGGCCACCATGCTGATGACGTTTGCCAAGATACGCGCCATCGGCGTGAGCATACTTGCTTCAGCAGGAATCATGGGGATCATTGTCGGATTTGCCGCCCAACGAAGCCTCTCCACACTGCTTGCCGGACTCCAGATAGCCATCACCCAGCCGATCCGGATCAACGACGTGGTGATAGTGGAAGGGGAATGGGGGACTATCGAGGAGATAACACTTACCTACGCAGTGGTGAAAATCTGGGACCTGAGAAGGCTGATCGTGCCCATCACTTATTTTCTGGAAAAATCTTTTCAGAACTGGACCCGCAGCACGACCAACATCTTGGGGACAGTCTTTCTCTACGTCGATTACACGGCTCCGGTGCCGGAAATCCGGCAAAAGCTCCTGGAATTTCTGCAGGACTCGCAGGAATGGGATCGGGATGTGTGGGGCCTGCAGGTGACCAACGCCAGTGAGCGTGTCCTGGAGCTTCGCGCCCTCATGAGTGCCGCGGATGCCACTACCGCCTGGGATCTGCGCTGCAATGTGCGGGAAAAGCTCGTCGCCTTCCTAAAGGAGAACTATCCGGCGAGCCTGCCGAGAATGCGGAACGAACTCCTCAAGGATGAGGCCCCGGTAAACCGTTAGAGAACCTGGCCCTGATAAACAGGATACGAAGTTATTTCTGCCAGCCTCAAAAAAGGATTAACAAAGTCAGCAAAAAGTGGGGTCCAATGTCGAACTCTCTTCGCATCATCACCTATAACATTCACCGCTGCATCGGTGGAGACCGTAAGATATCGCCGGAACGTATATCCGATGTGATTGCCGTCCACCAACCGGATGTCGTGGCTTTGCAGGAGGTCGACTTCGGGCAGGCGCGTCCGACATTGTATGATCAGGCAAACATTATTGCAGAAAGTTTGAATTTCCAGGCGGTATGGATCGAGAGAGAGCGGTGCGGAAATGCCATACTGAGTCGTTACCCGATGAAAATGGTCAAAGCCGGCGGTCTTCACAGGCCCCGCAGATGGCATAGCCTTGCCAGAAGGGGCGCCCTCTGGGTCGAAGTCACGGCTTTCGGCATTGGAATCCAGATAATAAATACCCATCTCGGACTCACTTCCGCATCACGCCTCAATCAGGCAAAGATTCTTGTCGGGCCGGAATGGTTGAACAGGCCTGACTGTCGTCCTCCAGTAATTCTGTGTGGTGATTTCAATACCCAGCCCGAATCTACAGTCTTCAGATTGTTAGAAAAAAGGCTCATCAATGTCGAAAAGTTGAACATAAACGGCCAGGTTGAAAAGACCTGGCCAAGCTCTCATCCCCTGCTCAGCTTCGATCATATATTCATTTCCGGCGATATTGGCGTGGAAACGGTAAGGGTACCGACCGATGGAGTGGTACAAATGGCGTCGGATCATCTGCCGTTTTTTGTTCAACTCGGCCTCCCGGACAATGCATCGTGAAGTGGCCAAGAAATTCTGACAGGATTCAGGGCGGATTATCACGGTGGATTGGAAATTATACTCACATTTGCACAGGCAAAAGAAAGGGGAAAACATCATGGCATACACAGCAAAAGACTATGCAGGACTCATCGGAATGGCTGGTTTCAGCGAGGTGCTGCTGAAAAACCACTTCACTCTCTATCAGGGGTATGTGACCAATACGAACAAGGTGCTAGACACGCTGGAACAGATGTTGAAAGAGGAAAAGACCGCCACTCCCGAGTTTGCCGAACTGAAGCGGCGGCTCGGCTGGGAATTCAACGGCATGCGCCTTCACGAATACTATTTTGAGACGCTGGGCGGGAACGGGGCAGTCGATAGCAGCAGCCGGCTTGCGCGTAAGAAGATTGAGGATTTCGGCAGCATCGAGTCATGGCTGAAAGGATTTCAAGGCTGTCGGAGCCATGCGCGGGATTGGCTGGGCCGTTCTGTATCAGGACAATGTCAGCGGCAGACTCTTTAACTGCTGGATCAATGAGCATGACGAGGGGCATCCGGCAGGCTGCGTGCCGATACTGGTCATGGATGTCTTTGAACATGCCTTCATGCTCGATTACGGCCTGAAACGGGCTGATTATATCGAGGCGTTTTTCAACAACGTTGACTGGAAAGCGGTCGAGAGACGGCTTAAATAGTCAGGATTGAGGAACAATGAGTATAACGCGCAGCAGGAGGAGTCAGATGAAGATTCTTCTCGTTTATCCCCACTATCCGGACACCTTCTGGAGCTTTCGACACGCTTTGAAATTCATCGGCAGAAAGGCAAGCTTTCCCCCGCTGGGGCTGCTGACGGTGGCTGCCATGCTCCCCGGCGAGTGGGAAAAGAGGCTCGTCGACATGAACGTCCGTCCCCTCGCCGACGAGGATCTGGCGTGGGCGGATTACGTCTTTATCAGCGCCATGACCATCCAGCGGGAATCGGCGCAGGAGGTGATCGCCCGCTGCCGGCAGACTGGGAGTGAAGACCGTTGCCGGCGGCCCCCTCTTTACCGCCTGCCATGAGGATTTTCCCGAAGTGGACCACCTGGTGCTGGGGGAAGCGGAGCTCACCCTCCCCCCTTTCCTGGCGGATCTGCGCAGAGGTGCGGCACGGCATCTCTATGCCGACGACCAATGGGCGGACCTGAGGACCACCCCCATCCCACTCTGGGAACTGATAGATGTCAGGAACTATGCCGCCATGAATATCCAGTATTGCCGGGGGTGTCCCTTTGACTGCGAGTTCTGCGACATCACCGCGCTGTTCGGGAGAAGACCGAGGAGCAAGACGCAGAAGCAGTTGATCGCCGAACTGGACAGCCTGTATACCCGGGGGTGGCGCGGGGCAATCTTTTTCGTTGACGACAACTTCATCGGCGACAAGGGGAAACTGAAGAGGGAGGTTCTTCCCGCCATGATCGACTGGATGGAGCAGAAAGAGTACCCCTTCTACTTTTACACCGAGGCGTCCATCGACCTGGCCGACGACCCGCGACTCATGGAACTGATGGTCAGGGCCGGGTTCGAGGAGGTTTTTATCGGCATCGAGACCCCTAACGAGGAGAGCCACGCCGAGAGCGGCAAGGTGCAGAACAGGAACCGCGACCTGCTGGCTTCAGTCAAGAGCATCCAGCGGGCCGGCCTGCAGGTGCATGGCGGGTTTATCGTCGGTTTCGACAGCGACCCGCCCTCGATCTTCGACAGGCAGATACACTTCATCCAGGAAAGCGGCATCGTCACCGCCATGGTCGGTCTGCTTTCCGCAATCCGCGGGACCAGGCTCCACGAGCGCATGTCACAGGAGGGGAGGCTTCTGGGGGACGACTCCGGCAACAACATGGACAGCCACATCAATTTTGTTCCCCGGATGGAGGTCAAGGCGCTCATCGGCGGTTACCGGACCATCCTCGCGACCATCTATTCACCAAAAAACTACTGTCAGCGGGTGATCAGGCTCCTCAAGGAGTACCATCCCCGGCATCTGGGAAAATACCATCTCCAGCCGGGGTATGTGGCGGCGTTCTTCAAATCGATCCTGTTTCTGGGGGTTATCGGCACGGGGCGGCTCTACTTCTGGAAACTTTTTTTCTGGACGCTATCGAGGCGTCCGCGGCTCTTCCCGCTGGCTATAAACTATGCCATCAACGGGTTCCACTTCAGAAAGGTTGCAGAAAAATACGGTGGGAGCGGGATGTTCGATGGCAACATCACCTATATCGACCAGAACCCGACTGGATGATCAACGATATCGTATTGCGCAATCTGGCATAGCCAAGCGCAAGGAACACACACTACGTTTTCCTCAGGAGGAAATATGAATGCCTTAATTATAAGTGCGGACAATTTTGAGGACTCAGAGTTACTGGTCCCCTACTACCGGATGATGGAGGCAGGCATTGGCGTGACAGTGGCTTCCCTGAGTCGCGGAGCCATTACCGGCAAGCACGGCTATGAAGTGGCCGTGGACAAGACTCTGGATGAAGTCAATCCTGACGACTATGTAATTTTGGTCCTGCCTGGAGGGAAGGCACCGGCCGCGGTGAGAAAAGAGCAGAAGGCGCTGGAGATCGCCCGCAGTTTTTTTGCCCACAGTAAACCGGTTGCCGCTATCTGTCACGGTCCGCAGATCTTGATCAGCGCCGGTCTTTTGAAGGGACGACGCGCCACCTGCTACAGTTCGGTGGCTGGTGAACTGAAAGAGGCTGGCGCGCTCTATGAGGACCGGGAGGTGGTGGTTGATACCAATCTGGTCACGTCCCGGCAACCAGCCGATCTCCCCGCGTTCATGCGCGAGACCATGAAACTGCTCGGGCTTTAGCGTACCGTTTCCGGCGAACAGTCGCTCGAAGCGTGCCAGACGGGGGGTCACTATTCATCACTAGAGTAGCAAAAGATGCCACTATTCCCACTTAGTGGCATCTTTTGCTACGGTATGCAACGCACGATATGCGGACCCAAAAAATTTGTTACTATCATTGGCAGCCGCCGCCATGCTTGAATAGCAAGTTGGTACCGCGGGTTTTTCGTATTGACTTCCGGGAGTACCCCACCATCACGCAACAGATACTGCCAATAAAGCTGGACCGGCATCGCTCCCCACTGTTTCTTGAAGTTATACGTTCCTTCTCCTGGAGTGGAGCGGCCAAAGTCGAACATGCGCATGTTCCTGCCGATGGCGAAGCGGATTGCTTCCCAATAGAGGAGATTGTTGGGGCAAAACTCGCTAAATGACCTGTTTGAAGAGGCCCACGGAACTTCCAGAGTTTCCTTGTACCAGGTCATAAGAGCCGACGCTATGGTTCTGCCATCCTTTGTAACCGAGAGGATTCGCGTGGTATCGGGAAATTCAGCCAGCACGTTACTGAAAAAGTTTCTGCCGTATACCGGCGTCCCCAGATCGCGCATATTTCGGCAGAACACTTCGTAAAATCCATCCAGCAATTCCGTCTGCCCTATAACCGTTTGCAAGCCGTTTTTTTGTGCCTTGCGAACCTGGTTGCGCACCTTGGCACCAAGTACGTTCCACTGTTCATCCTCATCATTTTTTAAACCCAGGATCATGGTTACCTTGTGCTGCTTTGTCGCCGCGATTTCGTCGCACATCTTAAGGTGGCGAAGCTCAACGTGATTCACCCCCATGCCGGAGAGCATCTTTCGTGATGCATTCAGCAACGTGACAGCAACGGAATCCTCCGAAACAAGCAGTCCGCCGTAATTGAAGAACGGCAGCGAGACCAGGAAGTTGCCAAAAAGTCTGCTTTTCATCTGGACATACGGCAAGACACCGCAAATTTCGTTGTTGCGGTTGATAGCAGCCAGGTACATGGTTCTGTGGCCAAAACTTTGTTCGACAACTTTCCGCCATCCATGCTGGTGATAATTTGTGCTGTCTTGATGGGAATTCACAAAAGCATCCCAGGCACTGCCGTCTTCATTATATAAATGAGTCGTTATGTCCATAGCTATGGCCTCATATTGCTTTAGAATTACTTGTCCTGGCGCAGCCCCAGCGTATCTAGTAATTCCACATTGCGTGCCACTATTTAGAGCCTGTGTTTACGGCATGTTACGGCTGTTTCAGGGGAATAAAGATGTTAAAATACGAGGTAACTACTGAACGGGGAATGAGTAAACAAATAGATTTGATAGGTACTTCTGGGGAATGTTACTATTATTCACCTTGTTATTATTTATTGCACAGATTTATACTCAGGAATGTTTGACTGGCAGTTTGTTTAATCCTTCGACGCCGATTATTGCCTGATATGGTTGACATCACATAACGGTCCACCTGGATGGTCCGTCCCTCACAACACAGTATGCGAGTTGCTTGTATTATAAACCATGATATTCTTATGAAATATTCTTAGCAGGGGCTAAAACTTGTAATGTTATACTGCCAGTTGGAATGGCGAAGCGGCGCCATCGCAGGTGTCTTTTATGTCCACATCATCATCCATTATCTCCGCCAAGCATGGTAAATACTCCGTCCCCCTCTACTTATCCCTCATTGTGGCCGGCCTGGCGGGCAACTATTTCGGGTTCCCAATCTTCCTCAATATTGATTTCCTGTTCGGCAGCATCTTCGCCATGCTGGCACTGCTGTTCTTCGGAATTGGCCGGGGCATTCTTGCGGCCGCCATTATCGCAGGCTATACCTACTTCATCTGTCATCACCCCTACGCCATCATCATCATGACCGCCGAGGTGGCGATTGTCGGCTGGCTGATGGAGCGCCGCAAGATAGGGATGGTGCTGGCCGATATCCTGTATTGGTTCTTCATTGGAATGCCGCTGGTTTACTTTTTCTATCATATCGTCATGCATATTCCTCCCGGCAGTGCTTATATCTCTATGACCAAGGAGGCGATTAACGCGATCACCAATTGCATTGTCGCCCTGCTGATATTTACCGGTTATGCACTCCGTTCGCGTTCATCACAGATGTCGTATCGAAAAATTGTTTACAGTGTGCTGGCGTTTTTCGTATTGTTTCCGACGCTCTTCATGCTGGCGCTCGACAGCAGATCCGATTTTGCCGAAATTGATCACCAGGTTCGTACATCTCTGATTGAGGAAAGCAAGCAATTGAGTGACCAATTGGATACCTGGGTGGCGAACAGAAAGAGTGCCATTTTCAATCTGGCAGAGATGGCTGCTTCAAGTTCCCCGCAGCAGATGCAAACCTATCTGGAGCAGGCCAAGAAGTCTGATGTCAATTTCCAGCGCGTTGGGCTCCTGAACAAAGAAGCGACAACCATCGCCTACTACCCCCTGGTCGATGATCTTGGACAGAGTACCATTGGTAAAAACTATGCTGATCGCCCCTACATCCCCACGCTCAGGCGGACACTCAAGCCGATGCTGTCGGAAGTGGTCATGTGCAGGATCGGTACTCCCACTCCCAAGGTCTCGATGCTGGCGCCGATAGTCATTCATGGTGAATACGGCGGCTACATTATCGGCGTTCTGGATCTGGAGCAGATTCGACAACTCCTCAGCAGGAGCACGGTACATGAGACCATGCTCTATACGCTGATCGATAAAAACGGCGACATCATTACGAGCAATCGATCAGATCAAAAGGCAATGGCGCCGTTTGTGCGCGGGAAAGGGACGCTTAGTCGCCTTGATAAAGGGATAAGTCAATGGAAGCCGACGGTCCCTCCCAATACCCCCGCCTCAGAACGATGGGAAAAATCGTTCTATATCGCTGAAACCGCCATAGGAGACATGGCGGAATGGAAACTGATTCTGGAACAGCAGGTGGCGCCCTTCCAGAAAAAACTCTATGACAGGTATACCGGCAAGCTGACTCTGTTATTGCTGATTTTGTTCGGCGGGTTGGCGCTGGCGGAATTGTTGAGCCGCAAGATTGTTGGTACACTGGAACAGCTCAGCGCGTTAACGTACGAGTTGCCAGGCAGGCTGACAGCCGATGTCAAAGAGCTCACCTGGCCTGAAAGCGGCATTAAAGAGGCACGTCATCTGATCAACAACTTCAGGGAGATGGCATATTCGCTGTCAGAAAAGTTCATTGAGATCAGGCGCATCAACGAATCACTGGAACAGCGGGTGGAGGAGCGAACGGGAGAGTTAAAAATTGCATACGAGTCATTGCGTGACACAAATGAATTATTCAGTCTGTTTATGAAGCATTCGCCGATTTACGCGTACATCAAGGAGGTGACTCCCACGGAGAGCCGCGTGCTGCTGGCCAGTGATAATTTTCAGCAGATAATCGGTATCCCGGGTCCGGAAATGGCTGGCAAAACCATGGCGGAGCTGTTCCCATTAGAATTGGCAGCAAAGATTACCGCTGACGACTGGATCGTCGTTTCCAAAGGACAAACGCTTACTCTTGAAGAAACTTTTAATGGCCACAGCTACACCACTATCAAGTTTCCTATTGTCCTCGGAGAGAAAACCCTGTTGGCTGGCTATACCATTGATATAACCGAGCGCATGCTGGCGGAAGATGCTATAAAAACAAGTGAATATGAATTTCGGATGCTGACCGAGGCCATGCCGCAGATTGTCTGGATCACTCGTCCGGATGGCGGGAATATTTATTTCAACCAGCAGTGGATGGATTACACGGGACAAACACAGGAGGAAAGTTACGGCGATGGCTGGAACAAGCCTTTCCATCCCGATGACCAGCAGCGGGCCTGGGAAGCCTGGCAAAACGCGACAAAAAACGGTGAAACCTATTCGCTCGAATGTCGCCTGCGCCGTGCAGATGGTGTCTATAAATGGTGGCTGATTCGCGGCGTACCGGTTCTGGATGAATACGGCACTATCCTCAAATGGTTTGGCACGTGCACCGACATTAACGAGTTAAAGCAGGTCGAAGAAGAACTCCTTCAGGCAAAAACTGCTGCCGACTCAGCCAATACTGCCAAGAGCCATTTCCTTGCCACTATGAGTCACGAAATCCGCACACCGATGAACGGGCTCATTGGCATGATCGAACTGCTGCTGCATACCGATCTTACCCCGGAACAGCAAGAATATGCCGAAAGCGCTATAAGTTCCGGCGTTGAACTGGTACATCTGCTCAACGACATTCTTGACCTTTCAAAAATCGAAGCCGAGAAGTTGGAACTTGAACTGTCCGACTTTGACCTCCGGCCGTTGATTTCTGACACCGTCAACCTGCTGTCTCTCACCGCCCGTGAAAAGGGCGTTTTACTTGTTTCATCGTATGACGCCGACGTGCCAACTGCTTTAAAAGGTGATTCTTACCGGCTTCGACAGATACTTTCAAATTTGGTTAGCAACGCCATAAAGTTTACCAACAGAGGTACTGTAACACTTCAGATACGAAAAGATTTCGAAGATGAACACACTGCCGTACTCTGTTTTATGATAAGAGATACCGGTATCGGTATTGCCGCTGACAAGCTGGAGCAGATATTTTCTCCTTTTACCCAGGCCGACAGCTCCACGACACGCAGATTTGGAGGAACCGGGCTTGGGTTGGCAATTTGTAAGCAATTGGCAGAGCAAATGGGAGGAACTATCGGCGTGGAAAGTACTGAAGGTGTTGGCTCGACCTTCTGGTTCACCGCTGTTCTGGAAAAACAAGTACCGGAAGAAGTTGACAAGGGAAACGTTACCGCATCTGGCGAGCACGTATTTTCGCTTATCCAGAGCAAGTCGAATGGCAACAGAATCCGAATCTTGTTAACGGAGGACGATCCAAAAGCGCAGAAAATAGTACCAAAGCTTCTGAAACACTATGGCTATCAGGTAGATGTAGCATGTACTGGCAAAGAGGCGTTACGGGCACTTGAAAACAATGACTATGGGTTGGTATTGATGGATTGCATGATGCCGGAAATGAGTGGTTATCAAGTGACCGCAATTATTCGCGATCCAACCTCATCAGTGCGTAGGCACGACATACCGGTTATTGCGCTCACCGGGAATGCCATGGCTCAGGATCGTGACATTTGCATTGCAGCCGGGATGGACGATCATATCCCTAAGCCGCTTATTCTTGATGATTTGCTTGCAATGCTGGATAAGTGGTTGAAAGTGTAGTTAATACATGAACAATAACATATTCCTACGGTATTTTCCTCTTGCTCTCCTGGCAGTCCTGGCCAGTTGGCGTTTTCTCGACGCGTGGATTGCACTGCATGCCAGGGACATACTGGGATCCAACGTCTTGCTGCAGACCAGCACCTCAAATATTCCGGATGTTCTTTTCCTGTTGGTCTGTATGTGCAGCGGTCTTCTCTGGGGACGTTACTTCATACTCAGGCGCCAGGGGATAATCAACAAACAATCGCTATTTTGCCAGACCGCCGGCACCGCTGTCCCTCTTGCCTTTATCCTGAAATGGCCTTTTAAGTATGTATTCGGGAGGACAAATACTCGAATCTGGATTGTAAATCAGGTGAGTGACGACTTCCACTGGTTCAACGGAGGAGGTGACTTCAGCAGTTTCCCTTCCGGCCACATGATGGTCTTTACCGCCTTCTTCGCTGCCCTCTGGCATTTCTATCCACGTTACAGATTAATCTCTGCTGGTCTCCTGCTGGTCCTGGCCTCTGCTCTGATCACGACAAACTATCACTATCTCAGTGACGTAATCGCCGGCGCGTATCTCGGCCTGATTACGACATTTTTAACCAAGGTCTGTTTCGAAAAAAAGTGGCACTGAGGTCGCTTGGCGCGGCATACAAAGCTGCCACGTCAACGTAGCCGCCTCTTTTAGGCAAATACGGCATTGCCCGCTACTGATTTTATCCATGTTCCGATATTTTCTTCTACAGAGTCGAAGAATTCACACGGCATACTTCCGCTGTGAAGCGTATGCAACGTAATCTCCGGTGGACAGAAAAATCGGGCGGCAGCGAGCGAAAATCCGGTTCCCCTGTTGGTGTATCCCTGCATGGCACCACAAATCCAGCTACCTGATACATAACTACGTTTACACGATGCATTGGCATATACCGGTATTCCTCCAGGAAGACAGATCTGGCCGCCATGTGTGTGCCCACACAGATAGAAGTCAACACCGCACTTCGACGCTTCCGATGCAATCTCCGGTGAATGCGACAGCAGAATTACTATCTGATCAGGGGCAACCGCAAACAGTGCCTTCTGAAGATCGTGGCATTTATAGAAATGCGGATCATCAACTCCTGCCAGCACAATGTCCGCACTGCCACGTTGCAGCTGAACCGCATCATTCAGCAGCATCTGCACCCCCATGTGCTCCAACGCCGGAACCATTTCCAGAATGTCATGATTACCCAGGATACCAAAAATTCCATCTTGCGACGAAATTGAGCGTACGATCGGCACAAGGGCATCAAGGCATGGTTCGTAGTAAGTACAGGCCTCAAAGCTGAAGTCGCCTGTCAACACTGCGAGGTCACAAGGCACAGTTTTGACAATGCGCATGATGCCGGCACCTTTATCCACAAGTCCGTCGGCGTGCAGGTCGGAAAGTTGCAGGATCGTATAGCCATCGAAGGCGGCTGGCAGGTCTGGCAGATAGACATCATTCCGCTCCAACCGGTAGTCGGTGCAGTTTCGCCGGGCGATCCCCTTGAACCCGGAGCATTTGAGCAGATTGTCAACCGCAGCGCCGATTGCTCGCATGTTCCCCTGATGTGCAGAATAGGACTCACCCCCGGAGAGAGAGAAATATTTCTCTGACTGCAGACGGAAGCGTGTGTGATAATGATCACTATCTCCTAAAATATTGTGCATCATATCAGTATTCCTCCACGGCCTGACATCACGCATGAGGCATCACGCCAGACTTTGTAAAAAGATGACTGAAACCAGACATGGTAATTGCCCGCAGTACTCCTTCGGTCAGATTCGCAAGCTCGGGTTCGATGCCACTGACTCATACACATCAGGTTCATATCTCGTGCCGAATACCGTTGTTTATTTATTTAATAATATTGAATGGTTAAGATCGTTGCATGTAGCAACAGCAGTGCATTTTGTAATGGAGGAGAAGGAATTGCGGAGTGATATGCAGGTAATAAGCTAATAATGTTGATGTTTTTCTTTAGTAATTTATTTGTCGATTACACAATTTGTTACATACGCGGTTGTTAATAATCGTACATATTCGTAAGGCAGATAAGCGTTACCCCCCAAAAGACCGTCTACACTTCTATCCTGAATTCTGCTCCATCATCCACATTGCGTGCCGACAGGCTACCGTGCATTTGTTGTTCAATAATCATCTTGGCAATGTACAGGCCGATACCAGCTCCATAATTCTGTCGTTGGGTCGTGAAGCAGGGATCAAATAACGTGGACAAAACATCCTCACTGATGCCGCCCCCGTTATCGCGGACGGTTACTACCGAATGCCCGTTTTCCACAAAAATGCGGATGAAGACAGTAGGATTTCCGTCTTGATGATTACGTAGTGCGCCCTTGGCATTCAGCATGATATTGAGAAATGCCTGCATATATTCATTGGGATAGCCATCCGCCATTACATCCGGCTCTTCATCGAGCTCAACTCTGATTCCTTTACTTTTCAATAAAGGCTCTAAAAAGGAGAATGCTCGGGAAACAAGTTCATTGACAATGAAAGATCTTGCATCTTCCTCATGACTGAAAAAATTTCGGAAGTCGTCAATATTATCAGAAATTTGTTGGAGTTCTTTCATTATTTCGGCAACATCTTCATTCAATTCCTCGGCCGAAAGATCATGTGCCTTAAAACCAAGTTGGAGGCTCTGGACTATCAGACCGATATTGTTGATCGGTTGACGCCAATGATGAGCAATATTGCTGATCATCTCACCCATAGCGATCAAACGGCTCTGGTGAATAAGGATATTATCTTTATTGCGCTGTTCGGTAATTGCTTTTTCAATGCGAGACTCCAAGGAGCTGTTTATCTCCAGGAGTTGTTTTTGTTGCGTCGCCAGTAGCTCTTCACGGCATTTTTTTTCAGTAACATCCCGGGCGACATGGACGCTGCAAGTAATTTCACCATCGTCATTAAATATCGGGGAAGAGGTAACTTCGAATGTTCCGGGGAGTTTAACGTTATTAATTTCGGCAGTTTGAGATTCACCGCACTCCAACAACCTGGCATGGGGGCAATTGTCAGGAGCAGAGTCTGTGCCATGAATTACTTCATAACATTTACGTCCCACCAATTCCATCGGAGTAAGGCCGCAATGATCAGCCATGGCACGATTGACACGAACAACTGTGTAGTTGTTATCGACAATAAAGATCAGATCAGAAACAGCATCAAAGGTCTGTTCCCATTCCTTTTTTGCTCGAAGAATGTATTCCTGTTCCGTTAGTAATACGCCGGGCATTGTGGTCGACATTGAAGATCCTCTTATCCACTGACACATGGATTGGTTTTTCAAAACTTCAACCATCGTAATTATACCATACAAAATAATCTTGTCCTGAGTATCGCGACTAATTATTAATGCCAATGTATTATAACTTTGTTAATTTATCGATATTACATCGACCCATCAATTGGAACGGGTCCACCGCTGACTGGAAATGTACCGGTACTACCGTAGACATAAACGCCACTTGAACCGGTTACACCGTCAGCCGGCATGTAGAGTGACGCAGTCAACACCTTGCCGGCAAAGTGGTTAGCGAGCACACTGAAGCTCGGCGCTTGAGCCAAATCCTGTGGCACCTGTACCGAGGGAAATGATGCCCGCCAGCACAGAGCCGACAAGCATCCTCTGCAAGCAGATTCCTGACGTTACAAGGCTTGGGCGGACATATCCCTCATTGACCAGCACCTCACCAATTTTTTTATGTGACGTAGTCTGTTTGCGAATCGCATCATTCAGTTGCTTTCTAGAGATGTGACCAGTTGCAACCAGTAACTCACCCAGTCTGAGAGGACCACGAGTCACTTCTCCCTGGTTCTTCTGGAAGTCGAGGAGGGCAGTAAGTTGTCGTTCCTGCAACATGCCGAGGTCGACAAAAACCTCACCCAGTTTTTTGCCGGTGTTTTTCTGTTCATCAATGGCATGATCAAGCTGTTCACTGGTTATATGCCCCGAATGCAACAGAAGAGAACCGAGAAGCTCTTGCTCGCCTGCGGCAATTTTCACAGCATCATCTATATGGCCGAGACGGTGTTGCACTATAAGCGGAACTTTAAAATCCCGCTCCTTTACTATGCCCATCCTGACCAGAACCTGGCCCAAAAGTTCTTTGGTATGTTTTTGTTCTTCCAATGCCTGATCCAGTTCACGATTGGACATAAACCCGCCGTCAGTTAAAATCTGGCCAATACGAGGCTTGATATGCTGTCTCATAACTTTTTATTCCTTAACCGCTGGGTTGGAGTAATCCGCATACACCTATCCACCCTGCAATTCAATCGACGAATGATCACCTATGTTCATACGGCGGGCTGAACTGATTAAATGAACCGAATCTCCGAGGATAGAGTTTTGCAAAATCATATTTTTGATGTGGGTTTTGCCGTTGATAATCGAATTACGGACAATGCTCGTCTCAATGATACTCCCGGCCGCAACAGAGACATTCGGTCCAAGTATGCATCCCCGCACGACAGCCCCCTTTTCTATATGAACCGGCTCGAAAAGCACCGAATCTATCGCCGAACCATGGATATGATGGCGGCCAATAAGCAAGTAGCTGTTCGATTCAAGCAAGGTTTCCGGCTTTCCGCAATCCAGCCAGGCATCTATTTCAGGCGCCTTGAATGCTCGGCCATCCTGGATCATCCGCATGAAAACAGAGGGCAGATAATACTCTCCGTGTACCAACTCCTCCTCTATTATGCTCTGTTCGAGATACTGCATGAATGCTGAACCCTTCTTTCAGGTAGTACAGTCCAACCTGTGCCAGTTTTGAAATAGGTGTAGCCGGTTTTTCAACCATTGCAGTGATGAACCCATCCTTAACCACATTGACGCCAAACCGTTGATAATCCTCTACTTCCTTGGAATAGATCAGCCCATCGCAATCAACGCAGAGGTTGTTAATCTGGCTAAGGTCCACATCGAATATGGTATCGTTGAAGACTATCAGGATGTCATCGCCTTCTTCAATAAAGGGCATAGCAAGAGATACCGCGTGTGCGGGACCTTTCTGTTCCGTTTGAACGATATAGCGACAGGAAAGAGACGGGAACTTGCTTTCCATGAACTCACTAATCTGTCCACCATTTTTATCAGTGATGAATATATATTCTGTTGCACATACATCATGGAGTCGACTTATGATATGCTCAAGAACAGTTTTTCCGGCAACATGAACAAGTGATTTCGCTTTAATCTGCGTTAACGGCTGCAATCTGGTTCCTTTTCCCGCGACAGGAAGTATGATTTTCATACAGAAGCTCCTTCCCATTACCTGCAGTGCTGTTCCCTTGACAAAGTTTTGTGCGATCCAGTTAACTGTATTTCACTTATCACGCCAAGTGATATGTTATGTAATTACTGCATATTACAGGAGACACAAGGACAAATCCTCTGTTAGATTTCGATATAATCGGCGTAATTAATCCAGCAGTAATGCTGAATTGACAGGGAAGTGAGGGTAATGCAAATAAATCGCATCATGTTATTTTTATTGCGGGAAGAATATGATGATTTCCGCCATTTTGAGTGGATCACACCCCGGTTCATTCACACAAAAAAAGCTGTCTTCTCGATCGAGAAGACAGCTTTTTTTGTCAATAATTCTATTTCTGGATTTATTTCACTGCTTAAAAACCACATCTACCCAGTAATTGCTACTCAGATAGCTTTGATTTGGGAACGCGCTGCTTGTACTATAAGCGTACACGCTGTTTGCGCCGGACACTCCGTTGGCCAGGGCATGCAGCGGAGCGTTATCCACTCCCTTGGTGGTGAAGAAGCTCTGGTCGTCGCTGTAGTGCCCAACGTTGGTGTGATACGAGGCGATATAGACAGTATTAGCTGTGATAGCTACAGGGGTAGCAAAATTCACCTGCTGCCAACCGGAAGCGGTTTCCGCAGCAAAGGTAGCAGTAGCAAGACGAGTTCCGGTACTGGTCCAGAGGTTGGCAACATGGGTGCCGGTATTGGTAGATGCTTTGTAGAAACGGATGCCGGTAATATAACCCTGCAGATCGGAGCGGAATTTTACTCCCAGTTCCACTGCGCTGTTGTCAGGGCCGGCGTCCACAATTGAGGGAACTGCAGTGGCAGACCAAATGGAGTACGTTGCCGATGTCGTAGCCGAGTTGGAAACAGTGACTGCAACAGTGCTGCTTGTGCTGTTGTTGCCGGCAGCATCATAGGCCTTGACCGTCAGGTTATAAACCCCGTTAACAACCGAGGCAGTATTCCAGCTGAAGTTGTAGGGAGACGCGGCATCAGTGGCTTGCAGCACGCCATTGACATAAAACTCCACCTTGCTGACGCCCACATTGTCGGATGCAGTAGCGTTTACCGAAACCGTGCCGCTGACGGTGGCGCTCGCCGTGGGAGAGGATATGGCCACGGTGGGGGGGGTGGTATCGGCCACAGGGCTGGTAGTAAACGCCACGTCAACCCAGTAGTTGGTGCTGTTCCACCCCTTGCTGGGGAAACTGCTGGTTGAGCCGTACGTATAGGCGCCGCTATAGCCCGAGGTTCCGTCTGCCAAGGCATGAAGTGGCGGGGTATCTACTCCTTTTCCTGAGAAATATTTCTGATCGAAGCTGTAGTGCCCGGTGTTGGCATGATAGGAGGCCATGTAGACCGTATTGGCAGAGATTGCCACCGGGGTCGCGAAATTCACAGTCTGCCAGCCGGAGGCGGTCTCACTAGTGAACGTTGCCGACGCGAGAAGCTTTCCACTATTGTCCCACAGGTTGCCGATGTGGGTGCCTGTGTTTGTGCCGGCCTTATAGAAACGAACGCCTGTGATGTATCCTGCAGAGTCGGAACGAAATCTTACACCGAGTTCCACCGCGCTGTCCGGCCCGGCATCAACTACTCCGGGAACAGTTGTGGCAGCCCAGATGGAGCCCGCCGAAACAACAGGGTTGTTTACCGAAACCGTCACGGTTGCAGACTGCCCGATGTTACCGGCCGCATCGGATGCCTTGGCACTCAAGGTGTAGCTGCCGTTTGCCACAGACGTGGTGTTCCAGCTGTAGGTGTATGGAACAGCGGTTGCGGTGGATTTGAGAGCGCCGTTCACGTAGAAATCGACCTTTGAGACCCCAACGTTGTCGGTGGCATTCGCGGTGATACTTATGGCCCCGCTGACGACGGCGTTGTTAGCCGGAGTACTCAGCGAAACCGTGGGTGCCTTAGTATCAGCGATCTGGTTGTTAACCGATATTATGGCATTTGCACTTTGACCGACATTTCCGACATTGTCGTAAGCTTTGGCAGACAAGGTGTAGCTGCCGTTAGCGACTGAAGTGGTATTCCAGCTATAACTGAACGGGGCCACATTGGTTGCGTACAAGAGCACACCGTTACCGTAGAATTCGACTTTGGTCACCCCAACGTTGTCGCTGGCGTTTGCCGTTATTGTCGTTGTTCCGCTCAAGATTGCATTGTTGACGGGCGCAGTCAGCGATACTGTAGGAGCGATTGTGTCACTGGCAACCGTGACCGAAACATTGCCCGATGTGCCAATATTCCCGGCCACGTCATAGGCCTTGGCCATTAACGTGTAAGTCCCGGGGGCAAGTGAAGCAGCGTTCAACGAATACACATACGGAGCCGATGTATCGGAACCCATAAGGGTGCCGTTCAGATAAAACTCAACTTTTGTTACCCCGACATTATCAGTGGCGCTGGCGGCAACCGAAACCGTTCCACTGATTGAGGCATTTGGAAGTGGCGATGTAATCGATACGGTCGGCGGGATAGTTTCAGCAACGTTGACGATACCAGAATAGGGACTCTCCGTTCCAGAGGCATTGTAGGCTGTAACAGCAAAATAATAGGCATGACTGGGGTCAAGGCCGCTCACTGTTGGGCTCGTCAGGTTAGCAACATTAATTGGTGACGCCCCCTGAGCAGCCCCGGTTCCGATGAAGGGTAGAGTTGCGGAATCGGCATTGTAATAGACTTTATAACCGGTCACGGAGGGGTCAGTTTCAGGAGTCCACTGTAAGGTGACACTGCTTGCCTGACCGGCTGTGGCTGTTACGATGCTGAAAATACATGCATAGATGAGGACCATGAGGGTGTGACATTTCTTCATAAAACGGGCTCCTTTTTTACGTTTGGCGCGTAACTGCCTTTTTGATTGCTCTCGACAACACACTTTGAGCAAAAAAAAAGGGACAGTCCGCCGTAGTTAAATTACCTACAATGGAACCTGTTCCTTCGCCAACCCGACTATCCTGACTACCTATGTACTTCTCAGGACCCGCAGCTTTGTGTCCCCAGGTTACCCTGGGTTTACCTCTTCGGAAACAGCACTTCTTTTTTTTACTATCGTACGAAACTGACTATTTGTATGTGATGCGTATCACTGAATTACGAACATGTTTTTTGGTGTCTTATGCATAATCCAATCATGGTGATCATATTAATATCCCAAGTTTCTGCAGATTGTTGTGATTTGGAGCACTAAAAACAAAAAAAGCCGAGTACCACGTGAAGGTACTCGGCTCGGATATTCCTTATGAAAGGCTGCAATTAATCTAAGGTTTTTTTTGTAAGCTGAAACTATAACTGCAGTTATATCCATATTTGTAATTTTCCATAACATTTCCGATCATGGAAGTATCAGTGATTGTGGCAGTTCCGATATTTATCATTGGGTATGAGTATAAGGGGTCGGGGTATGTAAATGTAAATGAAATTTGATTGCCGGAAACAGTTGCTTCTATGAACTGACCATTCGCCGGTAACTGGCCAATCATGTTATAGCGCAATGAAGAGGTACCGGTTACGCCGGTCCCGTTTTGAGTAAGAACAAATTTGTACGTGTAGGGACTACCTGCGATCTGTTTTGGATCAGGGGAGTCATATATGCTATACGTTCCCTCCCAGGTTCCTGTTACATTTGCAGGCGTCACAGTCAGATACTGAGATCCGGAAAGGCCGGCTAACGTGGCGCTGATCTTTGTCGTACCGGCTGCAATAGTAGATGCCTTGCCACTTTGAGTGATACTGGCAATTGAGGTGTCGGATGAACTCCAGGTTACTTGAGTGGTCAGGTCCTGGGTTAAACCGTTCGATAATGTTCCCGTCGCGCTGAACTGCTGGGTTGTCCCGGCGGAAATGGTCGGACTTGACGGTGTGACGGCGATTGATTGAAGCGTAACAGAAAGTGGGGCAACGGTCAGTGTCGTTGTGCCCGATTTGCCGCCTGATGTGGCTGTTATTGTTGTTGAACCGGCTCCAACAGCGCTGGCCTTGCCATTCTGCGCAATTGTGGCAATGGACGTGGCAGACGAACTCCAGGTGACTTGAGCGGTCAGATCCTGAGTCGTGCTGTTCGAAAATGTCCCCGTAGCGATGAATTGCTGAGAAGTTCCAGCGACAATAGTCGGATTTACTGGAGTGACGGCGATGGACTGAAGTGTGACCGAAGCCGGAGAGACCGAGAGTGTCGCGGTGCCCGATATGCTGCCTGATGTGGCTGATATCGTTGTTGAGCCTGCTCCAATAGCGCTAGCTTTGCCGCCAGCAGCTATTGTTGCTACGGCAGTAGTGGTAGAACGCCAAGTTGCTGTTGAAGTCAGGTCTTGAACGGTGCCGTCCAAATACGCTCCGGTTGCGGTAAACTGTTGGACTGTATTTATGGCTATGGTCTGATTTGAGGGGGTTATAGTTATTGAAGCAAGCGTTGTTGCAGGTACTGTCAAAGTCGTAGTGCCCGGAGGGAGTCCATTCACGGTAGCAGTAATCGTCGTTTGACCTGCTGCAACGGCAGTCACCATTCCATTTGGAGTTATTGTAGCAACAGAGGGAGATGATGAACTCCAGATCACCGGTATAGTCGAATCCGAGTAAGTCGTACCGTCTGTATGAGTATATATTGCCGTGAACTGCTGTGTTTTACCAACGGCCAACTTGTTATCGGCCGGTTGGACTGCAACTGCCACAGGAGTTGAAGGTGCTGGTACTGTCAAAGCCATCGTGCCCGAGAGTTCACCAATGGTAGCAGTAATCGTCGTTTGACCTGCTGCAACGGCAGTCACCATCCCATTCGGAGTTATTGTGGCAACAGAGGTATTTGATGAACTCCAGATCACTGGTGTACCCAGATACGAGACAATCGTATTGTCCGTATAAGTACATCTTGCCGTGAACTGTTGAGTATTACCAACGGCCAACTTGTTATCAGCAGATTGAACCGTAATTGACGCAAGCGGTGCAGGTACTACTGTCAAAGTCATCATGTCCGAGAGTTCACCCACGGTAGCAGTAATCGTCGTTTGACCGGCTGCAACGGCAGTCACCATCCCATTCGGAGTTATTGTGGCAATAGAGGTATTTGATGAACTCCAGATCACTGGTGTACCCAGATACGAGTCAGTCGTACTGTCTGTATAAGTACATTTTGCCGTGAACTGTTGAGTATTACCAACAGCCAACTTGTTAACAGCCGATTGGACAGTAATTGACTCGACCTTATTTACCGGATTCTTAGGGGCACTATTACCGCCTCCGCCACCGCATCCGCACAGACCTAGAATCACCAGAAACAGCACTATGCAACACATTGCCTGGTAGAACTGAGAGTGCATCCTTTTCATGCTACAATTATTTCCTCTTCTCATGCCATACCCCTTTCATGCAAGATTTTTTCTGACCATTACCGGTCTGTTTAACTGCGCACTCGCTTTCCAGTTGATTCAGTCCGTTCTGAACCCCTGGTTGTCCATGATAACCCCATGAATTCGTTACATGATGCAAGCCGATATCAAGATGAAAAAATTTAAAGTAAACAATCCACAAAACATGCCAAGTCAATAATTTATAAAAGTGGCTGTGATCATAGTATGTTGCAGTAATGGGGTCTGAATTTTGCTGTTAAAAAAGGAACTCGACAGAACCAGGAATCATCTCAACAGCAAGTATCAAGGGGGGCGAGAGGCGGGCAAATATTTATCGGAATGTTAATTATATTGATTATACCCAGCGCAGTTGAAAGCAAGCAAAGGTGCAAGTGATTAATGTCATTAACGTATGAGTATTTTGTTACCGTTCCGGATTCCATATCACATCGGATTTGCCGGTGGCCCATCGTATCCAGCCAATAAATTGGGCGGAAAGAGTCAATAGGATAAATGAACATAACTGTGCCATCCGCCCATCAAAATAATCAAATAGCCCAAAAATACCGATGGCGATAAAAAAGAACTGAGCTATAACTAAACTTGCATAGATAACCGACGTGACAGACAGAAACAACCCGGAGCAGAACAGTCCCAGAAAGAAAAATGGAACCAGGAATCGAATAACTTTATGCGAAAGCAGGAAAAAAGCAAACGGTCCATAATGTAGAGGGTTTAAGAACTCGATATTTCGCCGGATCGCGCCCAGAGACCTGTTGGTTATGCGCACCTGGCGGCGATACTCCTTTACTTCCCCTTCCGATGGTTTTTCTATGCAATGCACCTCTGGATCGAGAATAACCCTTTTACCTTGGCCAATGACGTTCAGAGGAATCACAAAATCGTTTATGTCATAATCCTTCAGCGGTCGATACAGGGTCTTTCTCACGGCAAAGACTGCCCCGTCCGCACCGACGCATGAAGAAACCAGACTTTCGCCGCACTTTATGACCTTTTCCAATCGTGCATAAAGCCCCGTTGTTTCCTCTTCGCCGCCAGCCTTCCGATACTTTGTCCATCCGGTAACCAGGCCGATCTGGTTGTCAGAAAAATTCCTCGCGAGCTTCAGGATGGTGTCACATGGGAACATGGAATTGGCATCGGTGAATACCAAAATGTCACCCTTTGCGTCAGGTACAACCTGATTCAGACACGCCGTCTTGCCGTTTCTTTCAGTATATGCTCGAAGGACGAGTCTTGGATCGATAATCGAGGTGACAATTTGATTGGTCCGGTCTGTAGAACCGTCTGAAACAACGATGATTTCAAGCAGCTCTTTGGGGTAATCAAGAGCCAGGGCGTTCTGGATCTTTTCCAGAATCACTCCCTCCTCGTTAAATACAGATATTATCAGTGAAACCCCGGGGGTTATATACTCTTGATTCCAAATTTTCCCCGATTGTTTGGACCAGATAATCACCAGAATCGGGTAGATAACATAAGGATATATTGTCAGAAATAAAAAGAGAAAATATACTGATTCCATACTATTTCCTCCTATCGTCGGTCTAGATAGATGTTGTACCAGGTCTGAAATATGACCATCGACCATATCAACGTGTCATGAATCTCTCGCCCTGAAAAATGTTCATCAAGAATTGTCCTGACCGTGCCTCTGTTCAATAGATTGTGCTTGCGCAGATTTCCTTCGGACAGCGTTTCAAGCACGAAAGATCTCAGATCGTTCTTTAACCAGCGAGTCATCGGCCCCACAAACCCCTGTTTGCGGTGTGAGATAACCTCCTTGGGGAGAAGAGCTCGAACGGCTTTTTTCATCAAATGTTTCTTTTGCATGAATCTTAGCTTCATTTCCGCCGGTATGGTGGCGCAAAATTCGAGGAATTTGTGATCCAGGAACGGGACCCGCACTTCAAGACCATGCTGCATGCTCATCCGGTCGGTGACGCAGAGGATGTCCTCCGGCAGGTACGTTTTGATATCACAGTAAAGTGGCCTATTGAGAGAATCTGCGTTTCCTGAAACGCTTGCCGAATTGAAATGTCCGAGTACAAGCTCCCGGCAGGATGCGTAATATTGGTCGAAGTGATCAGGGTTGGCGAAAAATCTGGTGCGGATGTTTGGTTTTATTTTATGGAGAAAGCCGAGGTAACAATCATCCGGCGGTAAGACGGCGGAACGTACAAAGCGCTTCATGTGGTTGACCGTGTAGTGCCCGTCGCTTCTCTCGGGAAGCCTTTCAACCAAAGGCCGAAGCATCCCTTTGAGGATCACGGAGGGGAACATGCCGAAGCCAGCCGCTCAGTGCGAAACCAAGATATCTTTCGTATCCGGCGAAGGCCTCATCCCCCCCCAGACCGGACAGTGCCACCGTTACGTTTTCGCGGGCAATTTTGCAGACGAAATACGAAGGGATCACTGAATCATCGGCACAAGGTTCGTCGAAAGCCCTGACAATGGTTTCTACCAGTCCTTCGGCGCTGGGTATCACCTCGTATTCCTTATGTCGCGTGGCATATCGTTCAGCAACCTGCCGGGCGTACGGCCGCTCGTCGAGATAGCCGCCAACATCACCACCGAAACCCATACAGAACGTATTGACAGGGTACTCGGAACTCTTGCTCATCATTGCAACGATAGCACTCGAATCAAGCCCTCCGCTCAGAAAAGCCCCCAGGGGGACCTCACTTACCATGTGGCTGTCTACGGCTTCACTGAGGAGATCCATTGCCCCCCGGATGAAGTAATCTTCGCTTTTCCCCTTGTCTGGAACAAATTCAAGGTCCCAATATTTTCTTATGCTGTAGCTGCTGTCGCGCCATGTCAGGGTGTGCCCAGGCAGAAGCTTGCGAATTCCAGGATAAATAGTGGCGTCGCCGGGAATATATGAAAGCATGAAGTAACTGGCGAGCGAGGCATCATCAATTCCCCGAGGAAACTGCTCATCCGACAGCATCGCCTTCATTTCCGATGCAAAGCAGAAACCATTCTTGTACTCGCCGTAAAAGAGAGGCTTGATCCCGAGACGGTCGCGGGCGAGAAAGAGAACCCGCTCGGCTGCATCCCAGATGGCAAAGGCAAACATGCCGCTGAGATGTTCAACGCACGCCTCGCCCCACTCCTCGTACGCATGCAGAATCGTTTCCGTATCCCCATTAGTGGCAAAGCTGTGCCCAAGGCCGAGGAGACGGTTGCGCAGACCGGAGTAATTGTATATCTCGCCATTGAAGACGATGCATTTTGAGCGATCTTCGTTGAAGATAGGTTGATGGCTGCCTGCAAGGTCAATAATACTTAATCGCCGATGGCCAAGTCCGATATGATCATCGAGATAAAAACCGGCGTCGTCGGGTCCGCGATGAGCCATGGTATTGGTGGCATTTTCAAGGAAATTGCGATCGACATTCTGGGCGGCTATACCGTAAATTCCACACATGTAACGTCCTTATGGCCCGGTAAACATACGCAGCAGAAGAGTTTACTTCATGATTACAGTCTGGCACTTTTTCGGAGCAATCTGGACTTGATCTTGTAGAGCAATGGAGCTTTGTGTTCGTCAATGGCTCGTATTCTGGTCATCACATTTTCAGGCAAAACATTTCGTTTCCTCAATAGAAGTGACATATTTTTTATGCCGTCACGAACTGCTTTAACCCAGTATCTGAAATACCCGTCGCGGATCGAATAGACCAGCATGGACAAAAGGCCCACCGCTAGATAGCGTATGGCCTTTATTAAGGGGAAATTCTTGACCGCCAGATAAATATGATTTCGGGTGTCGTAATAATAGTTCAACCATGACACTCGTCCTGAGTTTTCATGGCGATGATTGACGACAATATCTCCCCAATAAATACAGTCATACCCTTCGCGCATAATCCTGAATGCCAGATCAGGTCCTTCATGACTTATGAAATACATATCGTCGTAGTATCCGGCATTATCCAGAGCGTGTTTTCTGAATGCCACCGCACCCTCGGTAATCTCATAGGTCAAAAATTCCTTCGCGTGATAATCTTCCTGTTTGCAGTGGTGTACCCAGTTGCAGACAGCTCCGGTAAAAGCATCCAGAACCTTGAAATTGACTGCCCCGAGCCGGGAATTCATATTGAATTTGTTGTGCAGGCTGAGTATCATTTCTCCCGTAATTCCGGAGACATCGTCATCAAGACAAATGATGACATTTCCGAGAGCATTTCTAAACGCAACATTTCTTCCGGAAGCACCGACATTGTTTTCTGTTTTAAAGTATCGAACTTTTTTAAAATGTTTGGTAATGCTTGAACACGTGTTATCGGTCGAATTATTATCTACAACGATAACCTCTGTCGATTCATCCAGCAAGTTATACACACTTTCAATCACAGCAACGACGCTATCGCATCTATTATATGTTAATATGCAAATGGAGGTTTGTATGTTCATATATGTAAGATGTCCGTTGTTTTATTCATCTATATGTTGTTAATTGAAAGCACTATTAATGCCATGTTTTTTAGTTTTAATTACATCAGGTTGCAGAAATGCTTGAACAATTTAGATGCTAAATCAACAAGAATTCTACATCATTCATTATCGTAGAAGCTGCATCTATTGGGGAAGTACGGGGGATTGTTAAATTTGTTAACTTTGTTAGATTTGGGGATGGGAGGACAAGAGAAGTTATAACGATATCAACGGGATTATTACAAAGACTCCAGACCTTTCAATAAATTGCGGTCTGGAGTCTTTGCGTTGAATATGGACCTTGTATAGCCCAATTAAGGCGTTACTGATTTAATCTTTAAACCAGTCGGCGCAACAATCGATGAACCAGATGGCAACGATGTGCCTACCGTCAATTCATCTAGCCACATTGACTGGGCGATAGGTGAACCATCACCCATATACGGGCCTAGAACAAACTGCGCCCATTTTAATGTAGGATGCTGGTTTGTCCTGTAAAGAACATTATTCTGATTCAATACCTGGACTCCATCTATCCACTGTTGCATTATGCCGTCATTTTGACCTTTACTGCCACTAATGGTATTCATCTTCATATACACTTCTACCTTGTGCCATGCGTTTGTAGATACAGAAGAAGAGGAAGCAAGCCAAGTATTAGCACTATAGTATGTTATATCCGCATAGCATGTGCCAAAAGAAGCCCCAGAGGGAATTGGAGTATTACAATAGTTTACACTTCTATTTTCAGTCTTTGCTGTTAAATTATTCGGAGGAGTTCCATTAGAAGTGTTTGTATTTAATTCGTCTTGTAACGCCATTTGGGGCCGGATTGTGTAGGGACTTCCAACATCACTCAGAAATTCAATGTAAGTATTCAGATAGTTGTTAGCTAATGGGCTGTAAGCATTGGCGCTATTATCCAGGTCGGACAAAATCATCATCATATGAGGGTGGTAAGTCTTTTGCGACCCTACCCATCCTGTTTGAAACTTGACATAATAAGAAATGTACAGACTATCCGTAGGAGTAAACGCCATGCGCATGGAACCACCATTTGTCGGGGTAGTCGCGCCATTTGCCCACGCCCATTGTAGACAGTTTCCAGACTGACCGCCGCTTACTATGGTCCCTTGAGCGGCATTGTCATACCATCCCCGCGAGGCATAGCTGTTATTCTCGAAACTTTCCGAGAATAGAAGACCGGCTGGAGCTGGAGCTGGAGCTGGTGCTGGATGCTGGAGCTGGTGCACTTGTCAGAGAAGCAGTACAAGCTGTACTGGATGTACTGGTCCCTCCACCCGAGCCATTGCATCCCCATGTCCACGGGCCGGAGCCTGCAAATGAGGATATAGTGCCGGCTGAACAAAGGTTAGCGCTTCCGGAAGTGAGCGAGGTAAACGATTGTCCACTTGCTGAACCGCAAGCCCCGTTTACTGGCGTTGGGGTTGTACCGCCTCCAGTTCCGCCGCCCAAGGTGTAGGTTGCGCTGGTTTGCTGCTGATTATTTGTCACCCTCAACAAGTAATTAGCTGCTGAAAGTGAAGGGAGACTAGCTACGATCGTAGAAGATGTTTCACTTAAAGCTGCACTGGTTCCTACATTGACAAAGTTCTGTGCTCTCCAAGTCGAACCATTATCACCAGATATCTCAACAAGAGAAGAAGGATACACTCTCGTAGAGGATATAGTTAAGTTGTCCATGTTCATGTTCATACTGAAGCTGCTTGACGTATTCCATACAGTAGGCATACCTAATATAAAATAACTTGGAGTAGCCGAATCTATTGGCTGTGATCCTTGGGAAGCCCCATTTAACCAAAGTTGTACTGTATGACTAGACTGACTGTAGTAGCCTTCCATCTCATACCAAGTGTTCAGAGCTATTGGAAAGTTAGCATAAAGCCCTCCAGCAGTACCGCCACCTTGAGTCGAGGTCATCCAAAATTGTGTTGGGCTATTCCCTCCGTTCATTGCAGCTTGCCAATAGCCTTCGATAGCACTACCAGAAGAGAGCACTTGAAACATTTTCATGTCAGCATCAGGCCATCCTGTGCTACCGCTATACCGGAAATAAGCTCTGAAATAAAAAGGTGATGTTGGAGCATTAAAATAACTATTGGCTGATAAATAATTCCCTCCCGGCCATGAAGACGAGCCACTAACAGTATACTTAATACTCTGATTACCCGTCAATTTTACACTGGTATCGTATGTTGGTGATCCACTACCTGTAAGATACCCATCTGACGTCGGAGCGCTACCCTCAAATCCATATGCGGCGCCCTTAAAATTCGGTGTCGGCGACGTTAGCCAATTGGCATTATTCTCTTGCACCATATTCGAGCCGGTAATCGTTAAAGTTTGACCGGTGGCAATTGTGCCGGAGACATTGCTGATGGTCGGAGTTGCGGCATATGCATTGATTGATAAGAAGCTAAGAATCAGGACAACTAATAGCTTTTTCATATTATTCACTCCTTTGCATTATGCTTATTGTTAGAGTTCAGAACGTGCAGAAATATTATATCATCATAATATAAATGTGCCTAATTTGAACAAAACACAATATAGCGGAGGAGGCACCTTATACCTTGATGGCATTTCTGCGTCCCGGCCGTCTCATCGAGACCCTCTGGGCTTTTCCATCCTTTCTCACGAAGGGGTCTAATATTCTCATTTGCCCGCTTCATGTTATTTGCATCATAGACCAATTACAGCTAGAAGATGTGATTCTAATCACAAAACAGCCTAAGTAAAGCTAACCGTAACCAAGCATCGAGACACTTATCTGTCCGGATTTTATTATATTTAATATCAAACAGCCATATTAGTAGGTATTTCGCCCTTTATTAACTCAAATACAACTACAGCACTGTTTCTAGCCAGTTTTGGGAAATTGGTGATTAACAAGTCGTCGAGTTTTTCCAACATACAATTAAATCTAACGAAACAATTATTATTAGGGAATAAAGTGATCAATCCAAGTGTTATTATAGATGTGAAATAAAAATACTTAAATCGCGCCGCTGGAAATTTATTCAAAATCATATTTATTTCTCGTACAGTTAAGGACTTCTCAGTGGGACTTCTTCGCCAAGGTGTGAGGGCTCTCCATATTTTTAATAGAATATTTTGATTCATTGGTTCTATAAATATTGCCCTACCGCCAGGCTTGAGAACTCTGTGGATGCCGTTTAGGGCCAGCTCAAAATCTGTGTGGTGTAAGACGGCGCTCCCAAAAACCGAGTCAAAGTAATTATCTGGAAACTTTAGGCTCTCACCGGCAACTTCTTCAAAATGCGTATTTTGTGATAAGCCCATTTCCTCGGCCCACTTACGCGCTTTATTGATCAACTCAATTGAAATATCAATGCCAAATACATCATAACCCTTTTGAGCCATCATTATGCTGGCCCATCCGTCGCCACATCCGAAATCCAGCACTTTGCCTATGGCAAACTGACTAATCATTTTTTGAAAATATGCATATGAGGAGTCTGCTATGCTTGAATACTTCGGAGTGTAGTCGTTACTAAACTTCCTATTGTGATATTCCCTTTCAATCTGTTGCCTTTGTTCCAGTTCTAAGTTCATGTCACCCCCTACGAAACACACGCCGCCGTAATAGGTGCGCCTGATTCTGTCTTCCTCAAACAGGGCTTTGAAAAACTTCCTGATTCTGTTCATCCCCAAGTTCGCGTCTGACCAATTACACCCCCGGTAGCTGAAACTATATTCCAATGACTTTAGAAGCTTATCCCTTTACTGGCTGGCTTCTTTCTGTCGATTATCTCCATGTATTGCTCTTCAATTCTCTTGGTCCAAGTAACCACATCGCCAAGTTTGGCTACCTTCGCCTTGGCACCGGAAGCTATCTTTTCCCTCAGCGGTTGGTCCCCCAGAAGCAGACAAACTGCCTCGGCAATCTCTTTCGGATTCCCCGGAGAAACAAGAAGCCCATCTACCCCGGATTCTATGATTCGCGGGACCCCCCCAACAGCAGAAGCAATGCACGGAATACCCTGGGACATTGCTTCGAGGAGAGCCATGGGAGTTCCCTCGGTCAGAGAAGGGAGAACCATTATGCACATACAAGAGAGCCACTCTTCCACATTACTCTGAAATTCGGCAAAATAGACTTTTTCCCGTAGACCACAGTTGTCAACTATGGAGTTAAGATGGCCCTTTTCCGGACCATCACCAATCAGCACCAGCTTGACGTTATGATGTGAACTCAAGACATGTACAAGTGCCTCTAAAAGAAAGTTGACCCCTTTTTCTTTACTGAGCCGCCCCACGTAACCGATCATGAGTTCATTTTCAAGTCCCGCCTGTTGTCTTACTCTGTTCATCATCTCTACTCCGCTTTTAGGGGCAGAAAAGGTATGTACCACGTTTTCAATGACGGAGATGTTGGCGGCTTTAACTTTCTTTGTTTCGAGTTCTTGCTTAATGGTTTCAGAAACGGTAATCACACGGGTAAAAAATCTGAGCGCTAGGCAATCCAGCGCTATATAGAAGGATAATTTGCGACCTTCACGAATAAAGCCGTGACACGTTGATATAATGTGCACATCCACTAACCTTGAAGCTACTAATCCCAGTAAATCCGCAAGATAACCATGAGTGTGAACAATGTCGTAGGAATTGTCCTTCAACAAAGTGAACAGGTTAATCAGACAGCGGACAACCCGAAATGTCTCCACTTTTTCAGTTCTGGCAACTGGTATGGAGAAATAGTCAAAGCCGTGGAGCTTTAATTCCGATTCAAAAAGGCTTTCTTGCTCCCAAGGCCGTAAAAAGAGGATCGGTTCTATATCAAATCGTTCCCTATCCACATGCTTTAAGAAGTTCAAGTTCACTTTTTCAGAACCACCGAACGTAATTGGTGTCAATATATAAGCGATCCTGGGTTTATGAGTGCCTGTTGCCATTTTATTCCCATACCCCCTTTAAAGAGGTCCTGACGGTTGAAGAAGCCGAACTAGACCTGAGTGACCTCAAAAGAATGTCCAAGCTCCAAGTAAAGAAAGGCAATGGATCGGCAAAACTGAAATCGTCGGTAACGATCTGGCTATTCCCGGGGCACAAAAATTCCTTAATAAATTTTATTTTGTCCCGGTGCAATTTCAAGGAGGGGAAAAATGTTCGGAGGTCTCCACCGATCCACCGGGTTACAATGTTGGTCGTGAAGCTTGTTACCGGCTTGACATCACCCTCTGTGGCAATTTTATAATATAAAAACGGAAAATCAACTCCAGAGGCTTTTCCTTGAACCAATGAACCCCAAAAGCGAGGATTGATGTCTATGAGATACGAAACTCCAGTAGCCTTATCAACCACAAAATCTGCCTGGCAGATACCATGCCAGTTAATTAATTCCAATAATTTTTCCAAGTTGGCTTCTGACTCGGGACTATTGATGCTTATTCTGAATGTTGCCTGACCACAAGAAGCCGGATATTGTCGCAACTGCTTATAGGCGACTTTCGCACGTAGTTGGCCGTTATTGAACAGCATTGCCACACAATGAATTTCCCCTTCAATTTTCTCCTGCAAATAAAAGCGTTCCCAGGAATAACTGCCATTGGTTTCTTCCTGCAGCAATTTTTCCAACTGCTGCCATGAATCTATCTGGCTGATACCCCACCCTCCCCCTCCCTGTTTCGGCTTAATCATGAGAGGAAACGGCAACATTTGAAGAGAACTGAGGTTTTCACGAGCTTCTTCTATGTCGAAGGTTCGTGGAACCTTTATATCGAGACTCTTTGCAACCGGTTCCCACTGATCTTTATTGTGAGCGAGAAGGATCTTCTCATAGCTGGGCACAACCAGTGAAACATGCTTAGAAAGAGTGTCTTTGAACTTTGACACGAGATAGGTCTCCTCCAGCACCGGTATGAGAACTTTTGCTTGTACCCTGTTGATATTGTCTATCATGCATTCGATGAAACCATTGCCTCCTTGCTCGAAAGGTGATGGATACAAAAAATGATCGTACGAATATCTGGAAGTAAAGGACATGGAAGGCTCGGCAAAATCAGATGTCACTACCTCTATGCCCTTTTCTCCCAGGCTTTTGACGATGTTATAACCTATTCTGTTTTTGGCACTTGTCACAATAACAGTCATTAGTAAACCTTCCCCGTATGGGCTTTGTGACCCCAAACTTAGGTTGCTGTGCCATCAATCATATTACGTTGCAGCATCAGCTTGGCTCATCAGGCATGTATCCAACCGGGACAGATGTTCGAAGGATTCCGATGAACGGAGAAGTTCATACCCGGTATCCGTAACCATAACGATGGCTGGCCGAGGAAACGCGAAATTCGTCGAATAGGATGAAAAATATGCTCCCGCATCCATAGTAACCAGTACTTCTCCTTCCTGCAGCTCAGGCAAGAGCCGGTTTTTGGCCATCCAGTCAGCGGATGTACAGACCCGCCCCATGATGTTGTATACCCGCGTCATCTCCCGACCCGCTTGATTCGCAGTAAAGATTTCATGGTACTCGAACTCACAAGGGAAAGTGACCGACAATCGTCCGGCATCTGTGATGGCAAAGGAAGTGCCACTTTGTTTCCTCTTGATTGCCAATACCGTACTTAATAGAAATTGACATCTGCTGGTAACGAAGCGACCCGGCTCCAGTATCAGCCCAGGGGGTTCCAGGCCTACTTTGTGGCACCTATCCCTAACCACGGTATCTAAATTTTTCACAAAAGAATCGATATTTTCATACTGGAGCGGATCCGGAGGGGAAGGAAGGCAGTCAAAGAGCCGATAGATCCCGTATTCTACACCATTCATGTTCTTGGTTGTAGGGACGCCCATCCCGCCACCCACATCAAGATATTTGACAGTTATTCCGGTCTGTTGCTTTACTGAAGCAATGAAGTCAATGGCTTTTTCAGCAAAGGCTGAGTGAACGGAAGAGTTGCGGACGTTACTGGTGACACAGAAATGAACACAGTTCATTTGCAGCCTATCAGACAAAAGCGCTATGCGGCGACAGGCTTCCATCGCCTCTCCCGACTCTATTTCCAACCCAAATTGGGCTTTCGGAACAAAGCCTAGTCGGATGCCTACCCGAGCCTTACGATTGAGCCTCTCGGCAACCGCAGCGATTTTTTCAATTTCGGAAAGGTTATCAATATTAATCGACAATATGTCCATTTCAATCGCTCTGACCAGACTATCCTCAGTTTTGTCAACACCGTTGAACACAATTTGATCACCAGGCACATTCAGTTTTTCCGCAAGCCACAATTCGTATGGAGATACGACTTCGGCACCTATTCCCGTCCGGTGTACCTCTGCCAGTATTCCGGGAATGCAGTTCGTCTTGTAAGAATAAAGAACTTTAGAATCACGTCCTATTTGACCCACCGCACCACTTATGGCAGTAGCATCCAAAAGCAGACGATTACTGTTCACTACAAGAAGCGGGGAACCAAACTGCTTTGTGAACTGTGTAACCTCTTTATTGCCTACTACAATTTGGCCACGCCTGTTGATCATTAGTCCCCACAAGGACAAATCACGCAAACCACCCCGTTTCTGTCTTTTGAGTGAGTTCTTCAGCAGGTAGTTTTTTATGAGATTTTGAGTCATGTTGATCATTTCTCACCTGTGTAAGAGTAACGTAGACTGCTGCAGCAGATGTCGGCACCTTTCTTTATCACGCCGCCAATGAGATAAAGCCGATTTCTGCTGTTCAGATGTCAAGGGCTTTCACAACACCCTTGCGCTCGTTTAGATACATCTCATTATTGCCAACATCTTTACTGACGATAGCTCCGGCACCGATTATGGACCTGTCACCGATGGAGACGTCACAGAGCACAATTGCTCCAGCTCCAAGCCAACAATCATCGCCGACCGTTACCGCTTTTACCTTCCTCGGATATTTCTGCGCGAGCTTGTTCTCAAAAAAAGAACCCGGGTCCGCATGAGTCAGAATGACACACGCTGGCGAGATGGAAGTCCGCTTCCCGATAGTGACCTTACCGGAGAGATCAATAACGGCTTGAGGGCCTATATAGGCCTCATCATCAAGCACCAGATTTTTAAATCCTTCCAAAGGATGAATAAACCTGGCCTCGTGTATACGGACATTCTTGCCGATGCTTGCCCCAAGTAATCCCAAAAGTCGGGCCTTTACCCGAGGATGTATTACCGCTCTCAACAACAATTCAGCAAGAATATAGAAACCAACTCTGATCTTGTTCATGATCCCCTCGCATTCCTTAGACCCGTTTCTTCAGATATTTCATTGCAAGATTTTTCAGGGTAGGATACGACCTCCTTACAACATCTGTGATATAACCATCAGTGATTTCAACACATAGATGGTTATGCAACACCCCACCAAAACTGCGCTTAAAATTTCCGAATCTTTCCTGATCAGAACCGACAAAATCGTAGTATTTGAGCCCGAGTTTGTGGGCATGCATGATGGAGTGCCATTGAAGCATGTTGTTTACGCCGGTGTTGTTAAACTCTCTGATCGAAGCCCCGTTCAGATAGTAGGCCCTCTCAGAATCGAAAACAAAGATTCCTCCGGCGACAACCTTTCCATCCATCCTGGCTATCAGCATGTAAAGATTTTCCCCCTGATACTTTTCAAAAATTCCCGTAAAAAACTCCAATGGGTGTGGATAAATCAATTCTTGCCGGGCATATACATCCGTCAGGATGTTATAGTATTCAACGATGCTCTTGGTATCCGAAACAAACATAACTTCTATTCCGCTTTTTTCAGCTTTTCTTACAGCTGTCCTGCATCTACCCTCCAGGTTTTTCCATAAATCATCGACCGGCATGTCCAGTTTCAACACGTGAGTGTGCTTTTCAATATATTTTAATAATTTTTTGCTCCTCAGATTACCGTAACTATCCTTTTGTACAAACCTGACAAAATTCAGCTTGTGGCTTTTCATGTAAGCAGAGAGGGCATCAATGATGTCATTAATATCTACGACTTCCGACACGAACCCAAGATAGGGGGTATCTTCAACATAAAATGGAGATGAGGCCACCTGGAACATTCCAAAATGTTTTACGAAGAGTGGAAGAATACCCAGCAACAGGGGACCATCATACAATCCAAGCTTGATCAGATGGAGTTTGTGGGTGACGCTGAGATTGTCTAGCCAGTGTGACTTGTGATAAAAAGTCCCCGCCCCAGCAACAGTTGCCAAAAAGGAATCCCAATCGTGGCTGTCGCCCTCAAACTCTTTCAGAACAACCATTTTTTACCTCGCCCTCGGCACACTGTGGTGACAGCTGCCGCCCAAGGATTCAGACATCATTTATCCCATGAATAGTGTTTCATATTTCTGTGTCCAGGATTTACTTGAATATTCTCTCTTTATATAGTTGAACCCATCAGTTGCAAGCACACTCGAATTGTTCGACTCTGACATCAGTTCTTCTAACAGGAAAGCAAGCCGCTCATCGTCATCGGAAGGGAACAATAAACCTGTTTTTCTGTGGGATACCACCTCTGTAATTCCCGACTACCTCACTACCAATAACCGGGACAACGGCCGCCATCGCCTCAAGCAAACTGACAGGCAACCCTTCGGAAAAAGATGACAAACAGAAGGCATCGAAGGCAGACAGCATCACCGGGATGTTCTCCTGGTAGCCTGCCAAAACGACTCTATCCTGCAAGCCCAAGTCTTGAACCAGCGCCCGCACCTCATTTTCTGAGTTTTCAGCATCACCAGGGAATCCGGTCCCCACAAATAACAGGCGCAGTTGCGGGTGTGAAGTCTTCAACCTTCCGGTCGCGCGGACGAGACAGGCGTGGTTTTTAACCTTCCTGAAGTTTGCAACAGTACCGACCACAAAATGCTCCTTATCCAGGCCCCAACGGTTGCGGACTTCTTCGCGCAACCCTTTTCCTATGAACTTTTCGATATCGACGCCGTTCAAAATCTCATGGAATTTATCAACATGACGAGGATACCTTTCCCTGAATTTTCCGGTAATGGACCTGGAGACCCCAACAACTGCATTGATTCTATATAACATCCAGTGGAATATCCTGCCGTGAACACAGTTTGCTACATTCTCGACTTCAGGTACTGAATGCTCGGTGTAAACCAGCCTTTTGCCGTTAAGTACTCTTGTGCCTAAAAAACTATAAAAACATGGCATGTAGTGATGGGCATTGACGACATCTATACAATTATCTTTTATAATATTAGCCAACTTGAACATTGCAGAAATATCGAGGCCCGGCTTTTTTTCGACAAGAAATACGTTTTTACAAATGTTTTTTAACTGCTCGGTCAACACCCCACCCTTGAACGCAGCGATAAATACCTCAAACTTATCAGGGTCAAGACTTCTTGCAAGGTCAAAGACAACACGCTCCGAACCACCGGCGTCAAGCTGCAGCACAACAAACAAGACTCTCGTTTTTTGCATTCTAAACTTCCTTCTCTACGATTGTTGTCTTCTGGTACGAACCCATTTTTCCCCCTTGCAAGACGACCGACAAAACAATATAAAACGCCCAATAAGCCGAATAGGCCTGGCTCAGAAACATTGCACAAATGAAGTTCCCTAAAAATCCGATTTTAGCCATTTCTCCAATCTTTGATAATTGCTCATTATATTTATTATTTGCAATTCCCCCGAAAATTCTGAATGCATTAAAACTGAGACTAACAAAAAGAATTAAACCGATTATTCCCGTTTCCGCCCCTATCTGCACAATGCTGTTATGTGGTGCCTGCCATTTGGCCGAATCCAGGCCACGCTCCTCGCGATAGCGCCCAATTCCTTCATTAAACCGGTTCATACCAACCCCGGTAAAGGGATGTGATAACATCAATCTCATTCCCGTTTTCCAAATTGCTATTCGACCCTCTTCACCTGTGACATTATAATCATCCTTCATATTCAGCATTGTTTTATAACGTTCAGAATTAATACTCATACATTGCAGAGATACGATAGCTATAACAATCAGAGAGGCTTTTGTTATAAAAGATAGTTGTACAGTTTTTGTTTTTACAAATGTTAAATAAGCAAAGACTATTATTGTAGCAACTAGCCCGCCACGCGACCCGGTTTTAAATATAACTATTAAGCTTATTAGGATGTTTATTATTGAAATACATTTTACATAGTTTTTGTTGTTTTTTGATAGGAATAATAAATTGAATGTAATAAAGCTAATTATTATATAAACAGTATCGTTAGGATCAAACATGGTTCCGAAACTAATTCTATCATTAGATATTTCGCCATATTTCAGAATAAATATAGAGTATATAGCTATACCTGAACAGTATACTAACAAGAGACTACGAAGTTTTTCTATCGTATTTACAAGCTGGTAAAACAGTAAAATGAACATTGTAGTAATACTGGCGTAATTGAATACATCTTTCAGTGATGCGCTTCGGTAGTATGAAAACGGTACTCCAATCATCATTACAATGATTAAATATTTGTACAGTCTAAATTGATTATTGTTGAGTATATTTTCACTCTTTGTCGTGCTAAAAAAATAGATTAATAACGTTATCAGTCCTAATGTTAAACTGGGTCTCAGTTTTTCAAGGAATGGAAGATAATCCTGCGGACGGCATAAGAGAATGAATGACCAGATACCGAAAACGGCCATAAGCGCTGCTGATTCCCGATGACTATTGTTGGTTGTCGATTCTGTTTTCATATCCGGCTACACCGCCTTTTCAACCATTCTGCACATAAATATCTTTACACCCTTTTATAGACTATCGGCACGATAACCAGCCGACATGCCGGAGGACAGGGAATAGTCACCAAGCATGCGTTCGGCAACTGCGATTAATCCCTGATTATAATCATCCGCAGAAAAATGCTGTTCGGCATAAGCACGTCCTGCAGAGCCCATCTCATATCTGATTGTCGGGTTATTAACCAAATATAGTAACTTTCCCTTGAGATCACTCATGTCATTCATTTCAAATGCGAGGCCGGTTTCATCTTCCACCAAGGTTTCACACAACCCTGTGCATCTCGTCACTATTACGGGCAAACCGCATGCGGAACCTTCAATTACAGATATCCCCAGGCCTTCTTCTTTCGATACCAAAACATTAATATCAAACACATTCTGATAATAGGGCAACACGTCATCAACGTAACCAGTGATGGAGACACGATCTTCAATACCCAGAGATATTGTTAACTTACGCAGGGAATCCTCCGTGGGGCCCTTTCCAACCAGACACAGGTGTACAGGTTGGTCGCTTTGATTGAGTAAAGAAGCGAATGCCCGAATCAGAAAATCCTGTCGCTTATTCTCGACGAGTTGGGCTACCTGGCCAATGACTATGATATTTTCATCAATTCCCAAAGCGGATCGAAACGTCATGTCACGCCGCGCAACCGGCTGAAACCGGTTCAGATCAATGCCGTTGTATACGACATCACCGCTGACTCCGCATTTTGATTGCGTATGATTACGGGTGAACTGGCTCGGAAAAACCATCTTGTTTGCAAGGGTAACCAGCCAGATGTAATAGTAGCGTTTTATGGCGGGATGATGAAAATGACAGAGCACCGGTACATGACAAATGCGGCCGATTGGTACCGCAATCTGACAAGGAAGGCCGGAATTGCAGTAAATTAGAGAGGGTTTGTAGTGGTTCACTATCTTATAGAGTTGTTTCAGCGTTTGTATATAGGATAAAATTGGTAACGTAGTGTACTTCAAACCTGAAATCATAATTTCCGGAAATTGCATGTCAATCAGGGTTGGCTTAGGCACAGCTTGATTCAGAAATGCATCCATAACCGGATGATTTCTGCAAATCACAACCTTGAAGCCCCTCTCAGCAAAGGCTGTTGCTGACTGGATCAGGCAAACTTCACTACCGCGTATGCCCATATCACCAAAGTGAAGTAATAATACCAAGTCATCCATATGAGTTATTCTCCAAAACACCCGAATATAGTAGCTAATTGCTCGTTTAAAGTGATCGGCATCCATTATTCAAGCTGTTCTACATTATGTAGCCTCCATGAGATATTGGTAGATTGTCTCCATCTGACAGGCATACCGGCAATTATTGAATTGGTCCAAAACCCTTGTCCAACCGGCTATCCCCATTGACTTTCTCATCTCATGCTGTTGCAACAACGTGCAGATTGCCTGCCCCATGGCCTTTACATCACCCATATCGACCAACATCCCGGTTTCACCATCGACAACAATATCGAGTACTCCGCCCGCCCTAGTTGCTACAATCGGCTTCTTCATGGCCATTCCCTCAATGATGACCATCCCGAAAGGCTCCGGGCGTGTGGATGCATGGACAATCACATTCATCATACCCATAAGTGCCGGCACATCCTTACGGTAACCCGTAAAAATCACCTTCCCTGCCCCCACCTGATCAGCTGCAAGTAACTGCATATCCCGAAAAAAGCCCTCATCCCCATCACTATGATCGCCCACCACGAAAGCCTTGGCCTCGGGGATGATTTTTAACACTTCGTGCACTGCAAGAATGAACTCTCGTATCCCCTTCCACTCAACCAGACGTCCGAAGAGTCCAAAGACAGGCTGCCCTAAGACAAGCCCAAATTCCTCATACAGATATCCGATGTCACCCACTGATTCAAAATCATTGAGATCAAGGGCATCATGTACAACGGTAATTCGCGAGTCCGGCACCCCTAGTTGTTTCAGATTGTCCCTGATTGCCTCTGAGATTGCGATGTGGTGGTCAATCAGGCTTGCGTAAAAGCGAGTGACGGGATGTACCACTTCAAAGTCACGCAGATGGGCAACGCAAGGAACGCGCAGAATTTTTGCGGCCAGAATACCGGCTAACTGGCTTCCCAATAGGTTATTCAAATGTACCAGGCCAACACCGTGCTTCCGCCCCAACCGATAATATCTAAATGCCTCAGGCGTGGTAATAAAGACGATCCAGAACACAAACCGCAACATATTGAGTACCTTCCGCAACTGACGGAACCGGAACGGCCAAAGGGCGACTATTTTACGGTAAATCCGGTCGTTTACCCACGGAAGCCGGGGGACATAGTGGTACCACGTGCAATCGAAGTGATCCGCAAGAGTTTCCCTGGGTTGCCCGCTAACCAGAATCGGCTCGAACCGCCTTCTATCGAGAGAGCGGAGCAGGTACGTGAGGCTCTGGACGGCGCCGCCAAAAGTAAAACAATTGTCCAGAATAAGCAGTCGCAAGGGATTTCCCATTTTAGTCCCCTCATACAGGCGCCTTTGAGTTTTGTTATCCCGCCTCATACTCTTGCCTTTCATTCCCCCATCAGATCTTCTAACCTAGTAATTGCGTGATGTTCTCGATGTCATGCTCCCTGACAAAAGGATGAACAGGTATAGATATCAATCTTTCGGCAATATCCTTTGCCTTTGGGTATTGCTCTTCCTTAAACATATTTTTGATCGCAGCAATCCCGTCAATTGAATCCGGATATCCGTCGGATACGCCCATTCCCACCTGCTCACTTTTCAGAAGAACCCTTTTCTTGGCTGTAGCATCGGCCAGCAGGACAGGATACCTGATCATGTCGGGTAATACGTTCCACGGAGATCCTGGCAGGTCTATGCCGTGTCCGGATACTTTTATAATATTGTTACGTCTGGCTTCCTTTAACGCTCTTATTTTTTTTCTCCAACCCCGTGCAACCCCTGCCTGGAATGATGACATCCTCCTGATCGGAAAGGAGGGATTGAAAACAGTTTCTCCCAGCTTCAGAAAAGGGAGCGCTTTTGGAATCCAGAACAACCACGGGTTAACAAATATGGACAAAACCGCTGCATAAATTACAAGTTTCAGGCAGCCACAGACTCCGTATCCGGGAACCGTATGCAACACCTTCTCGATGGCATAGCCAATTTGTTCATTGTCTGTGACAATTACGCCGCCCTCCACAGTTGATAACGCCTTCCCCCTGCCCATACTGAACAATCCGACATCTCCAAGCGTACCAAGCTTCGCGCCGTTCCATTCACATCCCAAAGACTGGGCAGCATCCTCAACAATAAATACACCCGGTCGAGTAACCAGTCGCTTTACCCGTCCCACATCGGCCGGCACGCCGAATAAATGGGTTGGAACAACGGCCAGAAGGCGGTCATTGTTCATCAGCCTCTCAAGACTAACGTAGTCGAAATCAAGCGAGCCGGCTGTCAAATCGCATAATCTGACCTTTAGACCTGCCCTTACAATCGCAGATGGAACCGAATAACAAGTATAAGCAGGAATTAAAACCTCATCTTTTTCCGGAGAGATCGCCTGCAATGCCTGAAGTATCAATACGAGTGCAGCCTTTCCGGACGACACAGCAAAGCAGTACCTGGTATGAAAATGCTCCTTGAGATCATCCTCGAGTCTTGTAACGCGACCTCTCCCTTCCAGAAGGCCAGCAACCCCTGTTAGAATATCTTTGAAGTACAAGGGCGCAGCTGCAGGCGGGAGAGTTTTTCCTATTCGCATGACCATAATGAGATCCTATCTGGTTTCAACGCTAAACAGTACGGGTGGTGCCAACCACCCGTTGATAAATTTCATTTGGGTTGCAATCAACAGACGCAAACGACTACAAAATCAATTAATGATTAGCACTTTCAATGCCAGACCAATTGTTGTTTAATTTATGCATGTTACAGCTTAGGCCACGTAAAAGTAGTGTAAATAGAAGTACGTAAATATTAGGGCGGGTGTTGTAAAGACGGTTTCTACGGGGAAGAGATGGGTAGTAAAAAAGTTTACATTGTTACATATAGTGACAAGACCACCGGTACTGCACGGCTTCTCTCGGGAAGACTCAAATGGTCGGTGAGTGAGTGTGAGTGGCCTGCTGGACTTCATTCAATATATCTATCGATATTTTGATCAATTCAGATTTCATGTGCCTGATTATAAATTAATGTGCCATTGTTCCAACTTTAATTCGAGTCAATGTCTCATATATAATGCCAATATGATATATAAGCTCTTTTTCGTAATATACTATCTCCTGTTTATCTCTTTTTATAGTTGCCAATGTGTATTTAGCTAGGCCACTAATTGTTTCCTTAATTATATAGAATGGAATATTGAATAATCTTCTTCTATTTGTTCGTAGATCAAGCATGACTATTTGTCTGTTATTAACGTTATCGTTCATTATATATTGTGCCCTACCTGATTTGAATGCATGTTTTCTTATATAATTTTTTGTTAGTCTCTCATGACATATGGGGTGATACACAACCGAGTCAGGTATATATTTAAAATTTTCTTTACACTTCAATAACCTGTTGCAGAAGTCCATATCTTCCAGCATTGGCAGTTTTTTTATGCCTTGGTTCAATCTCTCGTCAAACCAGCCGTATTTCTCGAAAATCTCTCTCGAAAAAAACATGTTCGCTCCGATTGGAAACATTCCCGATTGAGAATAGCTTTTCACCGTATCTCCGAAATCATGTTCTACAACCACCCCACTTGTGTTCCTGAAAGCTCCTTCTCTCGCAATCCATGGTGGCACAGTATCCGGCCATAATGGCAACACTCTTCCGCCAAATGCCTTGCACTCCGGATTGACTTCAAAGGCTTGATTAATTGAATACAGCCATCTCTTGTCAATGACAACGTCATCATCGGTGAATGCGACAATATTTCCTCTTGATTCCCTAATCCCTGTATTTAGGGCAAAGGTCTTTCCCTGCCTCTCTTCAAAAACATAACGAAATACTTCAGGATACTTAGAAATAAATTCTTCACAAACGTGCTTTGTGTTGTCCCTTGAATTATTGTCGACAACGAGAACCTCATAACTGACGTGACAGATAGACTCCTGACAGGTGAGGTCAAAAAGAACCTTACGGAGATGTTCTCCTCGTGAGTATGTGCAGATAATAACACTGATATCCATGCTTAATATTTCCAGGGCCGCATTATTCAGTATCTGGTTAAATCAGTAGCAGTGCTCGTTTCCATTTTTCTTTTATCATACAACTCATATATTAAGCCCATATAGTATAGAAGTAATTTTTCAAGATGTAATATCTCTTGAGGATTTCTCTTTAAAGTGGCGACAAAGTATTTAATCAAGTTAGTAATGATACATTTAAACATATAAAATGGTATATTTAACAATCTACGTCTGTTTTTTTGCAGGTTAAGTATTACGTATTGTCCGTTTCTTTTAACATCGCTTACGACATAGTGCGCCCTTCCTGTTTTAAAAGCATGTTTTCTAAAATAGTTTTTTGTCAATCTCTCCGGATAGACTGGATGGTACACGACTGAATCCGGTATGTAGGTCATTTCTTCTTTGCATTTCAACAATCTGTTGCAAAACTCGGTATCTTCAAGCATTGGTATTGTGTTTATATCCAGATTCAAACTTTCATTGAATCCTCCGTACTTGTCGAGAACTTCTCTCGCAAAAAACATATTAGCTCCAATAGGCGGGTCCACTCCGGCCTGAGAGTATTTTTTCACACAATCGCCCAAATCATGTTCGACTATCGTTCCCTTGGTATTTTCGAAATCGCCTTCCCTGGCAATCCATTGTGGCACTGTATCCGGCCATAATGGAAGCACCCTCCCACCAAATGCCTTGCAAGCCTGATTGGCAGCAAATGCCTGTTTTACAGAAAATACCCAGTTATTATCAATGACAACGTCATCATCTGTAAATGCGACGATGCTTCCTTTCGACTCTCTAATCCCGGTATTTAAGGCAAATGTCTTCCCCTGCCTCGCTTCAAAGACATAGCGGAACACTTCAGGATACTTTGCGATAAATTCTTCACCAACCTGCCTTGTATTGTCTGTTGAATTGTTGTCGACAATGATGACCTCGAAACAGATACGACCAATAACGTCCTGACCGGCGAGATCTATAAGAACCTTGCGCAGATACTCTGCTCTATTATAGGTACAAATAATTACGCTGATATCCATGGCTTGTCATTATTCTCCCCGTCACAGTCGTTCTGCCGGACACCCCAACACCTCATCGCGTATAATTTCCAAATAAGCCTTTCCAAACTTCAGGTCCGGCTCAAGATGATTTCCCTCTGCCCACTCGTTCCAGGACTTGAGAAAAACGACCCTATGTTCCATAGGTTTATTTTGCACTGATTTTATTGCGTGTTTTAATGGTATTCTGAATAACTCTGGCGTAGAACCGTGGAGGACTAAGCCGGCAGATCCGCCTCTAGGCGTATTATCCCAGTTTGGAGTTAAGCAGGGATAATCATCAAAATTACTGGCAACATCATGAATCCATGAGGACAATACATTTTTGTAATGGTAGACCGTTGGCTTTCCGATCATGTCTTGACATTTATTATTCAACCACTGCAAAGTCGGATACTTAGAGAATAATTCGTCTCTCACCCGGGGACGCAGGTCTCTTGGTGTCGAAGCATCGAACCCGTGATCCGATGGATTCCATCCCGCTTCCCAAGACATCCCCACCAAATGCAAACCCTTCAGTCCGGATTTGAGCGCCAATTCCCTCCAGAAGTCTGTCAGCTTATGTATATCGGGTACACTCATTGGATCGTATATCAGAAAGAGAGGCTTACCATCCACCGTTACATAACGACTGTCTGAAAAGGCCCGAAGTAGAGTATGAAAGTGCGCTCTGTGGTCGTCATAGCCAGGATACGTCTGCGTTATCAATGTCTTTCCCGGGCACCCAGCCCATACCCCCGTCCATGAGTGGTTTGCCCAGCAGAGGCAAAAAGGAAAATCAGGTTGTCCTGATTGCAGCACCTCATTGAAAGGTCTTTCGAGTATTCTCTTTCCTGCGAACCAGTAATGATAGTAACAGAAGGCCTCGATACTGTATTCTCTCGCCATTTCTGCTTGAGCGGCTCTTGTCTCTGGTACTCGGAGGTCGTAAAAGCCGAGGTCTGCGGGGATGTGCGGTTGATAATGCCCCCTGAACATCGGTTTTGCCTTGGCGACGTTGGTCCACTCTGTAAAACCTTTACCCCACCATTCGTCATTCTCCGGGATGGGATGGAACTGCGGCAGGTATAATGCGATCATTCGAGCGGAAACCTGTTTCGAAGATAAGCCGGTAGTATTTCCCATTGTGACGCTTCCTTTGGTAGTATGATCTTTCATGGCACGTCTTAGATAAGGCGTTCGATAGCTTTAAGTATCTTGGCGCCTCCAACAGAAACATCATGATGTTTCATGACCTTCACGAAACCTGCATGCCCCATTTGTTTTCTTAACTCATCATCTTGTGCCAGAACGATTATTTTGTCGGCCATCGCACTGATGTCGAGATACGGCACAACAAAGCCTGCATCATTCCCAACAAACTCGGGAGTTCCACCCGCGTTGTCAAAGCAGACTATCGGCTTTCCCAATGCGGCCACTTCAAGATTTACCAGCGGGAAAGGGTCCTCGCGTGAAGTCATGGCAAATATGTCGAACTCTCTGAAATAATCCAGTGGATTTGGCACATGGCTTATAAAGTGTATTTTATCAGCGATACCGGACTGAGCCATGTCGTACCGTATTTGACTAAAATTTTCGTCATCCGTGCGGCCACCAATCCATACAAAATGGACAGGTCTGTCACGATATTTACTGACGGTATTTAGGGCGAGTTGTGTAAACAGGTCTTTTCCTTTTCGCCATGTTTCATATCCTGAGCTTCCTACCACGCAAGCATTGTCAGGAATGTTGAGAGTTTTTCGCAGATTGCCTTCCGGTGCAGAATTGTGTTGTTCTGACGTGGGTATAAAACCGTAAGCAACCTCTATCAACTCTTCAGGAATGTTGTGGTTGCATACTAGATTCCGTTTTACAGCCTCTGATACGACAATAAACAGCTGTGTACATCGTCTAACCTGGTCCAGATTCCCCGGTCCGGCCTTTTGAATCCAATAGTCGAGTTCATGCACATGCGTGATCACAGGACACTTGAGGCCTGATAGAAACTCCAGCACCTCGCCGTTCGTAATGGTGTTGGAATACACAAGATCGAAATTCTCTTTCATCAAATCGTTTTTCAATTTTTTGCGGTGAAAGCTATTTGCAAGCGCACGGAAGTAAGCGATTGGCCGGGCGCTTGTGTAAAATTTATTTCCAATAGATGTATCCCTGTTATACACGCTGATGGGTGCCAGGGCCTGGAACTCCGATTCGAGATCGCCTCCATTCTTCAGCAATATTCGGAATGCAAGTTCACTGTTGGTACCGAACCATTTCAGGAGATTCAATAAAAACAGCGGGGCTCCGGTTCGCAGCGCATCGTGGCTGATAAACAAAACTTTTTTCGGCATTGAATCACCCCATTTATTTTCTGCCAGCCTCATCAGTCAGGTGCCTTTATCTCTGTTTTTACGGTGCAGAGTGCATCAGCATTCTTAAATGCACTGCATCCAGCCCTCCTCATGACGCCTTTAAATACCTTGTTGACGCCAAAGCCAATATCTCTCAGACGCCGCCCATGTCGCCAGAATCGTTCAAGAAGATACTTGGCGTAAATTTGGAAAATCACGGGATGGTGTCGCATTGCCGCTTCGTAATATTTTACTGCAAGCGAGGAGTTACCGTTGCTGTGGTAGTCTCCCAGAGATGTCAGAATGCGTGCACAGAAGTTCCCTGTCCTCCCCTGCCCTCCGTTGTCGCCGGGTAAGCCATTGACGAGACAGGTCAGCGAAAGAGCATACCCATTTTCCTCTCTCTCTTCCTTGATAACCTCCCCGGCATACCTGAGGACCAGTTCCTTCTCGCATGTCTTAATGAGGCGACTGAGGCCACGTTCTCTCAACATTCCATGAATACGCCACAGCACCATCAGTTCATCGTTGACCATAATTCTGCAATCGTGACTCTTCAGAAAGTTGGTCATACTGGAATCGTGTTCGCGATAGTTGACCATAGGTTCGGAGAAGTAGGCAACATCACGCTGTAGCGAGAATAGGCACCACAGATACCAGTCGCCCGCATACGGCAGATCAAGAGGAAACCCTCCATTCCCGTAGCACACTCTACGCACCATTCCAGATGGTGATGTCACACAATTGCCGTGCAGTAGACGCTCAAGGAATTCATGACCCTTGAATACGGTGTCGTGCGGGCCATTATAGGCCCACTTGACAAGATCAGTCTCCACGCCGTTCCTGAGCCCCATTGCCGAACTGAAGGCAAAACCAACCTCAGGATGTTCATCCATCAGGGTCACATACTGCTGAAGTGCGTGGATACTGCGCAGTCGATCGTCCGCAGAGATAAGCCAAATGTACTCTCCGTGCGACAGTCTGATGCCCTTGTTGTAATTTGCCAGGTGCCGCAGATTCTGTTTGTTTCTAACGTATATCACGCGGGAATCAGCAAAAGACCTCGCCACTTCCGGGGTGTTGTCGGGAGAGCAGTCATCCATGATAAGAACTTCAAAATCTGTAAAAGATTGGCACAGAACGGATGCTACGCACTCCGACAACAGATGTGCAAGATTATAGCAGGGAACTATGAAAGAGACCTTAGGACTCATTAATCGCAATCCTCATGCATATTTTCTTTGATAATCAGTCAGTTCGTTTCTCCAGCGTTAAATCAGTAAATCAACAACGCGTGAATCACAGGAAAAACGATTTGCAATGCAGAATTAAAATATTCTACAAAACCGGCAAATCACATTTTATGAATCACGAAATATGCCAATTATATATTTTGCAGATGCTTGCTAAAGAAGGGAATTATGAGCTATTGCAGATATGACTGAAGATGCGAATTGTCAGGATTTTACAGGGACACGTCGAATAGTTTGAGCAACTGTCTGTAATGCTGTTAATAATTTGAAATGTAAGTTTTTTTGCGAATGTTATAGGAACAGTTTCAAAGCGGATAGGATACCTTTCCGCTGGCGTCTTTGGCCCAAGCATAGAAGATTTTGTCTCCCGTTGGCGTAAAGGTATTGGAGTCTGGTTTTTATTCCCCTGAATCCTACACGTTCGTATCCGTGTTATCCGCACCGTCTTTTTCTAAGATTCTCTTTGCTTTGCATCCTTCAGAATACTTGCATGTTTCGCAAACCTTGAACCGTTTCTCCGGCGCTTTGAAAAATATATCAACGAACGAATCCATTTCTTTTTTAAGCCTTTCACACCCGGCATTCAGAAACTTTAGTATTGGCATAAGACACCTCCATCAAACAGGGTCTGCCAGGAATCACCGGCGTGCGAACTGAACACCCCGAAAGTCGTTAGAATTGTTCCATATCACAGTCGGCATGGCTCCCAGCGTGTTTGAGTAAAACCCGCTGCCCTGATAGGTGTGCAGATGGCCCTCACGATCGGTGTAGCAAATCCATTATTGACTCACTAGCGTAAATACAGCAATTCCGATGCCGTTGTTATAACATATTGATAAATGGCGTTATTTACCAAACCAGAGATTTCAACAAACTGCTTTTATGTAAGCTTTTCCAACAAAATATATAACTCCCCGACATTCACTTTGTCGCACTGTGTCGGGTCCATAATTTGCCTTATGTCTCATGGTGACGAGTTACGCATCAGCATGCATTTGAGAGAAGTCATCACGTACATATCTCAGAAATCTTGCTGGATTCCCGACAACAACAGAATTATCGGCGACATTGCCAAGAACCACGCTACCCATACCTATCTGGCAAAAATCGCCGATTCTTATGCCCCCTATGATGGAACAATTTGTACCCATGTAACACTGTCTTCCAACCTTTGTTCCGCCTGAAATACAAACACCGCCCGTAATACACGTATAGTCATCTATTACTACATCATGGCTGATTACGCTGTTGGGCAGTATGATGACATGATTGCCGATTTTAACATTTGACGTAATGGCTACATTCTCGAAAACCACTGTTCCCTGGCCGATAGTAGCTGTGCTTGAAACCCTTACGGAAGGATGAACAAGAGTTACAAACCTATCAAGCGGCACGCAGGTCTTGGCAATGATTGCATCTTTGTGCATGAAGTTGCTAGGGCTGCCAATGCCGTTAACAAACCAACAATCTCCGAGTTCACTGGCCATGGTTAAGGGCCCCAATATCTTGATTCCACATAAAGTGTTCCCGTGAAGTGCCGGGTTATCATCAAGAAAGCCTGCGCACTCATACTCAGTGTGACCTGCCTGCATATTTATGGCGTTAAGAGCATCAAGCATGTCGATGCAATTCCCGTTAGTGCCCAAAATAACCAGTTTTTTTGTCATCGTCTTCCTCCACTTCCCGTTGGTTGCAACAGACAGTTTCACACCAGGTACCTCAGATGTCAGGAATGAAGTTCAATCAAGTGAGTTTTTCAACGCTTTCACGACTTCATCCTGCTCCGCATCCGTCAGTCCTACAAACAATGGCAAAAGTAACGTTTTCGAAGATGCATATTCTGTCTCAAGGAGTGAAAATCTTGCCGGGTTCTTCAGATAGACCGGCTCCATATGTATTGCCAAAATCCGTCTTGCAGCAACGTCTTGTTTTGCCAGGGCATCCATTACAGCTATTTGAGGTTTCCCGGAGAGCAATCGTACGCAATAGGACTGATATACGTGACGATAGCCCTGCGGCTCATATGGCAGTTGTATCCTCGTTTCGTCTTTCAGAAGTGACTTATAGCGATCTGCGAGTCGGCGCCGTTCCGTGATTATTTCGTCTATCCTCTGCATTTGAACGATTCCGATTGCTGCCTGAATATCGGTCATTTTGTAGTTGAATCCAAGCTCCGGATAGCTTTCGAGTATTGCATTAGTGGAGGTATGGCGAATGGTTGCCGATACCGACGCCGAGTGTGCACGCATCGACCGCAGGCGTTCTGCGGCATGATCATCATTGGTGATGATCATGCCGCCTTCACCCGTGGTAAGTATCTTTCGCGGATCGAAGCTGAAGCATGTAAAGTCACTGAGGCTTCCAATATAATCGTCGCCGATTTTTGCTCCGAGGGAAGGCGCAGCATCCTCAATGACTTTCAGCCCATGCCGGCGTGCAATCGATAAAATGGCTGGGATATCAGCTGCAAGACCAATCTGGCTTACAGGCATGATGGCAGTGGTCCGTTCAGTGATTGCGGCCTCAACCAGAGCGGGTGAGATATTGTATGTAATCGGATCAATGTCGACAAAAACCGGAGTTGCCCCTGCATAAAGAATTGCATTGGCGGTAGCGATAAAGCTGAACGAGGGGCATATGACTTCATCGCCCAAATTAACTCCTGCGGCAATGAGTGCAAGGTGCAGGGCGGTAGTGCAACTGGTCGTTGCAATAGCATGCTTCGCACCAACGTAATCCGCGACCATCGTTTCAAACTGCTCCACACGCTTGCCGGTGGAAAGCCAGCCGGAACGAACAGCCTCTGCAGCAGCAGTTGCCTCGGCTTCACCAACACTCAAACGGGTAATCGGTATCACGGGTAATTTCCCCCTCATTTTTATGAATTATTTTTTCATGCACGTGCGCCACTGTGCTTTTATCAGACGCTCGTTTCCACATCCTCGTATCCCAGGTCAGGTTTCTGTGGGGCCAAATACAAACGCCGGATTTTTCCGGTAATCTTTTAATGTCATGCCGGAGTATCTGTCACGGTCCGATAGTATGGGATCCGTGATCGGCCAGGGAATCCGCACATCGGGATCATCCCAGGCAAGAGACGCCTCAGCGTCTGGATTGTGGTGCCCTGTGCACTTGTATTGAACCTCGGCATGGTCCGAGAGAACGACAAAACCGTGGGCGAACTCCGGCGCCAGGAGGACTTGTCTCTTGTTTTCCGCATTGAGCGAAATACCGAACCATTTGCCGAAGGTCGGCGATCCCGCGCGCAGATCCACGGCAACATCCCATATTTCCCCAACAGTACAGCGGATCAACCTGAACTGGGGCCCGGCCATGTTCTGGTAATGGAGGCCCCGCAAGACTCCCTTCGGCGACCGGGAATGGTTGTCCTGTACGAATTCATGGTCCAGGCCATGTTCAGAGAAGCGCTTCTTGCTGTAGCTCTCGAAAAAAAAACCTCGATGGTCCTGAAAGAAGTCAGGCTCGATGATAACAATGCCATTGATGTCGGATGGTATGACCCGAATATTCATAATACCTCCTCGTGATCTAAAAACCGTAGCTGCTACGCTGCAAGCCTGTTCTGATATAGTATCTTCTTGCGCCAGTCGATAAAACGTCTCAAACCTTCCTCAACGTTCACTTTCGCTTCGAAGCCGAGAAGTTCCTTCGCCTTTCTCGTGTCAGCCAGCCGCCGCGGAACCGGATTAACTGTGCGTTCCGGCATGAATTCCGGTTGAAGGCTTGACTCCGTGACTCTCAGCACTGTTTGGAGTAGTCCCAGAAGACTGGTCTCTGTCCCGCTTGCTACATTGAAAACTTCGTCTGTAATCTCTGATTCCATCGCCAGGATATTGGCATCGATAACATCGTCAATATAGACCATATCCATGGTTTGAGAGCCATCGCCAAAAATCATTGGAGTCTGGCCGGCTTCAATTCGATCAAGCCACCGAACGAGGACTTCCGTGTATTTGCCGTCAATGTCCATTCGAGGCCCATAGGCGTTGAAATAACGCATGGCGACATACTGGAGACCGTACATCTCTGCAAATGAACGAACCATCCCCTCCCCTGCCACCTTCGCAGCCCCGTAATAGGTTCTATTATTGTACGGGTGGTGCTTCTCATTGGTGGGGAATGAATCCGCAAGCCCGTAAATTGAGGCCGACGATGCATAGAGCAATCTGCCTACTTTCTGCTCGACTGCGGTCTGGAGTACGTTATGCGTTCCCATCAACATGACTTCCATGGCTTCGCGGGGATTGTCGGCACAGGCCGTAATCCGTATAGCTGCCATATGAAAGATACCGTCCATTCCCTTAGCCAGCTCCATGAGGAGTTCCAGGTTACGGATATCACCCTTCACCAACTGAACCCTGGGGTCTTTCAGTTGTTCATCGATGTTATGCATGCTGCCGCGCACAAAATTATCCAGCAGGATTATCCTCGAGGCCCCTCCAGCCAAAAGCCTGTCGGCTATGTGAGACCCCATCAAACCGGCGCCGCCGGTAATCAGAAATTTGTTGCCGAGTATTTTCATATAGTCACCAACGATTCGCTCTCAAGACATATGAACAGAAAAATTACAAGCGGTGCGAAAGCAGCGGCACTCCGTTCATTCAACACCTTCCAAATCTACGGTATATTGCTGATCATCATCATTAACCGGGAATGAAAAGCGTTCCGCGGAGCGCTGAGATACGGTTTTGAATACTTCATGCACAGCATGCGACACGGCATCCTGCTGATCGGAGGTCAATTCGGCAAACATCGGCAAAGAAAGGACTTCCGCAGCTGCCGCTTCGGTATGTGGAAAATCTCCGGCCTTGTAACCAAGATCTGCATATGCCGGCTGCAGATGAACCGGGATCGGGTAATGTATTCCGGTTTGAATGCCGCGCGCCGTTAATGCCTTTTGAAATTCATCACGCTCCGGCACACGAACGGCATAGATATGATAGACATGCCGATTGAAAGGCATTTCAAAGGGTTTAATGACACCGGAATCCATCAGGAGTTCATCATATCGATTTGCATGCCTGCGACGTGCTTCGGTCCACGTTTCCAAATGCCGCAGCTTGACGCGCAGAATTGCTCCCTGCATCCCCTCCATACGATAGTTATAGCCCTTCAGACTGTGGCAGTATTTGCTCTCCGCACCCCAGTCGCGCAACAGGCGGATGCTCTTTGCATACTTCTCGTCATTCGTAACCACCATGCCACCCTCGCCATATGCACCAAGGTTCTTGCCGGGATAAAAACTGAAGCAGCCCATATCGCCGATACTTCCAACCCGGCGTCCCTTGTATTCGGCCCCATGCGCCTGGCAGGCGTCCTCGATAACAATGAGTCCATGTCGCCGGGCAATCTCCATAATTGGATCCATATCGGCAGGCTGGCCATGTAAGGTGCACAGGTAGAATGGCCTTTGTACGAGGCGTAATGGCATTCTCGATTTCACTCACGTCCATAGTCAATGAATTTGGATCAATATCGACAAAGACAGGCGTGGCCCCGGTGTAAACAATCGCCGCAACGGTTGCAACAAAAGTAAAGGAAACCGTGATCACCTCATCCCCGGGACCGATGCCGGCCGTAAGCAGTGCAAGGTGAAGAGCGCTGGTACCGGTATTGACCGCAATCCCGAAACCGGCATTTTGATAGGCAGGCAAACTCACGCTCAAAGGCAGAGACTTCTTCACCCAGGGTAAACGCGCAGCTCTCCAGAACCTTGTTGACTGCCGGCTGAATCTCCGACTTTATTGATCGATACTGTGCCTTCAAGTCCAAAAACGGAACCGGTTTTGACCCCTCATCCTTGCTTGCGGTTTCACTGACGATCTCGCGCACAAAGCGGGCAGGGATCCCTGCAACAACGGCATTCGCCGGGACATCCTTTGTAACGACACTTCCTGCACCGACAATGGCATTTTCACCAATCGTGACACCGCACAGTATCGTTGAACTTGTGCCGACTGAAGCCCCCTTCTTCACCAGGGTCGGGACACACACCCAGTCAGCCTCGGTCTGCGGCTGCCCGTTGGCAGTTGCTCGCGGATACTTGTCGTTGATGAATGAAACGTTATGTCCAACGAACACGTCGTCCTCTATGGTTACACCTTCACAGATGAACGTATGGCTCGATACCTTGACGTTCCGGCCGATGCTGGCATTTTTCTGAACCTCAACAAAAGCGCCGATCCTCGAATTATCACCGATTTCGCATCCGTAGAGGTTGACGAATTCCGCATATCCTGGTATTTTCGCCCAGCTTTACGTTCTTGATGCTCTGCTTGGGACTGTCATTCATAATTTAATCTCCTTTCCCCGATGCTTTATTGACATCTCCGAAGCTTCCAGTATCTTCACGACGTTCAAACCGCTGACTCCGTCGGTCAGGGGACAGCGTCCCGTTTGTACGCATTCAACGAATTCACCGATCATGCGGCTGAGCGCTTCGGTCTGATCCAGCCTGGGCGCCCACATGTCGCCCATACGATAAGAGACGCGGACATCGTGGACCCCTTCCGGCGTGGTGACATCCACCCCCCGGTCGTAGACCTTCACCTTCTCGCTCACCTCCATGTCATCATAATGAATCGTCTTTTTGCTGCCGCCGACCAGCATGGTGCGAATCTTGACCGGCGAGAGCCAGTTGTTGTGGAAGTGAGCGATCATTCCGCTGGGAAAGTAAACTGTCAGATATGCCACGTTCTCGTGACCGTTGCCGACGTGGCATGCCCCGGTGGCACAAACACTGGCGGGTCTTTCCGTGACCAGATGTTCCATGATGGCGATGTCATGGGGAGCCAGATCCCAGAGGACGTTGACGTCACGCTGGAACAGGCCGAGATTTATGCGTACCGAATCGAAGTAATAGAGGTCACCCAGGTCACCATGTTCTACAATACTCCTTCATTTTGCGCACCGCACCGGTGTAGATAAAGGTATGGTCGAGCATGTACGTGATCTTATGCTTTTCGGCGAGGTCCAGAAGTGTTTCGGCTTCCGCCACCGACGCAGTGGCCGGCTTTTCCAGGAGTACGTGTTTGCCATGTTCCATGGCCCTGCGGGCGAAGTCGTAGTGGGTGGCAACCGGAGTGGAAATTACGATCGCGTCCACCTCCGGGTCGTTCAGAAGATCGTCATAGTCGGTAGTTGTTTCAATAGAGGGGTATTTTGACCTGAGTTGGGCAAGGCGATCCTCGCTTTCGTCACAACATGACACCACGCACGCATCTTTAGAATCCTGAATATTGCGAACAAGATTCGGGCCCCAATAACCGTAACCCACAACTGCTACTTTAATCATGACGGTGACACTCCTCTTAACGTGTATGCTTCATGTTCGACGTTCGGCAGGAACCATTCCCCTTCTTCGTGAAATACGCCGAAATGGGTATTCAGTAGATCGTGCCGGACATGAAAAGTATTTCCAACTTGTGCGCAATAGAGATGTTCAAATTTCGAGTCTCTCACCAGCACGTAGATTTTGTATGATTCAGAAACCAGGCTAAGCGGCGGAGTCAACAACTCGATAGTTCCGTCGGCATCCAGCGAGGGAACAGCGAATCCATCCATGGCGGTATTGTAGTTGCAGCATGCCACCTCGTCTGAACGGATAAACGAGACAAGAAAATTTGGATTTGTAACAGTCCTGCGGATACTGTAATTCAGACGTATGCGAATCCTTTCCCCATAATCAAAAAGATTCCGTTGTGTCCCGGTCACGTCAAACGTTTCTACATTTTCTATATACACGTCCCATTGTGACGGATCGGTCCCTATTGCATTTTGTGCCCATGGCAATGCACTTGTTTTGTTTTTACCTTCGTAACGTTGTATGGCCTCCTCGGCTGCTCCGTCAAAACCGATCGTACCTTCTGCTAATAAAATGACCCTGTTACATATCGCCTTAACCGCAAACATATTGTGTGAAACGAAAAGTATGGTTGAATTGCTTTTCCGTAATTCCTCGACATACGCCATGCATTTCCGCTGGAATTGCAGGTCACCAACGGAAAGCACCTCGTCAATCATGAGAATATCGGGCTTTAAATGTGCCGAAACGGCAAAGGCCAGCTTTACATACATGCCGCTGGAGTAGCGTTTTACAGGCATGTCTATGAATTTTTCGACTTCGGAAAAATCTACGATCACATCAAATTGTCGATTAATTTCATCTTTTGTCATTCCAATGATTGCACCGTTGAGATAAATATTTTCCCGCCCGGTCAGTTCCGGGTGAAAACCGGTGCCTACTTCCAGGAGAGATCCTACTCTGCCATAAATTTCCGCCCGTCCCAGCGTCGGATGAGTGATCCGGGAGAGGATCTTCAACAGGGTGCTTTTTCCTGCCCCGTTATTGCCGATGATACCGACGATCTCACCCTCCCTGATTTCAAAGGAGACGTCATTTAAAGCCCAGAAGGTCTTTTTTCTCATCTCCGTACTACCATTCCGGCGAAACACCGACTTCAGGCTGTAGCTGAGTTGATCACCGAGAGTGTCGTGACGTTGCGTCGCAGGGATGGCATATTTTTTTGACAGGTTTTCTACTCGAATCGCAATCTCGCTCATACAATACTCCTGGTCAAATCACGTCGACAAAGGACTGTCCCGTTTTTTTGAAGTACACAATCCCCCAGAACAGCAAAAATGCTACAACAGTTGCGCTTACTATCATGATAGAGAAATCCGGTCTTTCGTTTCCAAGAAGAGCCCACCGGAGACCTTCAATCCCTCCTACCATCGGATTCAAGCTGTAGATCAGTCGCTATTTTTCAGACACCATGCTTACCGGGTATGCAACGGGTGATGCGTACATCCATATCTGGGCCCAAAAGGGAATAATGCTGCCTACATCCCGATACCGGGCATTAAGTGCAGAAGGCCAGAGTCCCACAGCCAGAGCTGTCATTACTGCAAGACCCATAAATAACCGCAGTGTGAGCAGACCCACGTGGGAACAATTTTGTACCAGGCCATCAGAACCAGCAGTACCAGGAAAGAAAAGATCAAATCGACTACAGGAGCTACAGAAGCAGCGATGGGAATCCATAACCGGGGGAAATATATTTTTGTTACAAGATTGGAACTGCCAACAACGCTGTTGGATGTCCTTGACAGTGCTTGAGAGAAGTACGACCAGGGAAGCAACGCAGTGAACGCGAAGACTGGGTAGGGTATCCCATCTGAAGGAATTTTGGCTAATCTGAAAACCGGTTTCTGCTGCGTGCTCCATATCGTACTCCCTTATTTCAGGCAGTACCCTGAATCAGACCGCTTACAAAAATTTATATTATTGCATTTGAGGCATACTGCATGACGTCCTGGTTGAGCGAAGTGGGCATAGGCAACGCCCTCCAGATCGAGATGCATCATGATTTATGAACAAAACCTTTTTAACGGACATATTGTCATCCCCTTTTTCAAGTGGGTGTCACAGCATAGCGGGAGTCGCCTTACATTCGTTCTTCCCCGGAAAGTATCCTCCGCACCGCAGGCGCAAGTTTCTCTCTTACCGCGCCGGGGCACCAGAGCCCCGCGAGAAAAATGCCGGGGATGGGAGATGTCGGGTTGCCCGCGAGAAGCTTCAGTAAGGCCCGTGTTGCAAAGGCTCTGTCCTTTTCGATCCCGTAACGGTACAGCCGATCCACTCCGTCAGCCAGCTTCCGTTCGAGAATCCCGCGAATCAGCGCCCGATCATTCCTGCAGCTCTTCGGAAGGTGGTGCCTCAGTATTGAAATATCCTCCAGAAAATAGTTCAAAAACCTCAGCATCATCGGGCCTGATGCGCTTGTAGGGAGGTATCGCCACCGGGTCAGCCGTTTTTTTATGATGGTGAAATCGAATTTGGCGGCAATCCTGATATAGAGGTCATAATCACTTGCCCGCTTGAACCTGCCGTCAGACATTCCGACCGTCTCGAATACCTTTGCGGGAACCATGACCTGGGAGGTGGTGTATATGAACTGGTTATGCAGAAGCTGGTGGTAGTAACGGCCGCTTGTCACCGATTCATCCGCAAGATCTTTGCAGCCTGGCTCATAAAAAAGAGTCGATTCAATAGTTCCATTGAGGTCGAACTGTACCCCATCAACGGCAATAAGACCCGATTCCGGATGGCGTTTTGCTTCGGAGACCTGAACCGAAAGCTTCTCCGGTTCCCAAAGATCGTCGCCATCAAGGAATGCGATAAACTCTCCGCGAGCCCTACTGATGCCGCTATTTCGAGATCCGGCAACGCCCTGATTATCTTGTCGAACATAGTCAATACGGTTACAAAACGGAGCAATCCGTGACGGGGTGTCATCTGTAGATCCGTCATCAACGACAATGACCTCGTATGAATCATACGTCTGGGCAAAAACGCTCTCAAGAGTTTGCTCGATGTATTCAGCTTGGTTGTATGTAGTCACTACAACGCTGACCCGTGGATTCATTTTAGGACCTCATATGATCTTATCCGCGTTTTTCAGGCAGATAATTTCTTCACTATCTTAGTGACGTCTCCTGTTTATCAGGGCTCGACAAATAATCGCTGGAATCTCATCCGTATTCGCCAAGGCACAATCATGCTGTATATATTTTTAACAACCGGGGGGCATATTTTCATTAATCTACTTAATAAATTTACGTCTCGATAAAGATATTTTATCTGTTCTTTTCTAATGTACAGACTTTCAAGCACCTCTGCGTTTAACCTGTTTATATTAATCTGTTTATCTATTGCCGTGAGATAACTTTTTCTCATCTTCACCCTGTTTCTACATCTTGAATCTTTCCTGACACGATAATAGGCAAGTACCCTGTCAACAAAAAACGCCTTCGGCTCCAGTGCAAACACATTCATCCAGCATTCCCAATCCTCGTTAGACTGCAGGCTTTCATCAAAGGCAATACCGTTTTCCTTGAATAAGGCCGCGTCAAAGATGAAGCAGTGTACGGGAATGGCCAGCCCCGTTTCCCACTTAAGCATAATGTCATTAAATGGTTTTTCATTCTGCATTACAGGGCTGACATGTTCATATAACACCGTCATGTCATCAATATCGCAACAGCAATAATCACAGTAGCTTACCGTTTTTTCAGCAATGTTTGCCATTTGCCTTGTCTGGATTCGTATCTTGTCGTGGTCTAAGAGATCATCGGCATCCAGAAACTGCAGGTACTTTCCGGATGAGTTCCTGATTCCGGTATTTCTGGCGCTTCCAGTACCCTTGTTTTTCTGACGTACGTATATGATTCTGTCTTGATATTTATTTTTCAACAACTCTTCCGTGCCATCAGTCGACCCATCGTCTACAACTATTACCTCCACGTTCTCATAGGTTTGATTCAATGAACATTCGATCGCCTGGCACACAACGGGTGCATTGTTGTATGTAGGTATAATTATGCTTACTAGCGGTGCATTCACGCTTACCTCCCTACCCTCGACAGAAAAGATAGTACCTCCGCCAAAATAGTTTTCCGCACGAAACCACAGCAAACAATTTGTAACTTCCCAACGCAACACATACTAAAGGCTTATATTCATCAACCGTGCAGCAGTTCTCAGTGACTTGTGCAGTATGGGATATGTCTTTAAGAGCGGTTCAATGGCCAATCTGACAATGATTCTTAACAACTTTGCACCCGTTACCGAATTCATAAAATCAGGAATTTTATCAGCACAATTTAAATCCTTGTTGCGGCCAGGCCGGAGAGGTTCGCTCAATATTGCAACATGTTTTGCAAGTGACTTGATAGCATAATTTCTGGCGCAAACAACTTCTCCGGCATTTTCAAACTGTTCGGATATTGAAAAGTATCTCCAGCGTAGAATTCGATGTATGATTCCTCTGTATTCAGCCCCCAGGTGCCTGTTCAAAGCTTCAAACAGTTCGATTATTGCCGTAGCGTGATAGCGCCAATCTTTTAAAGACCATACTCCGTCACGATGAACGACATACACTGCCATGGTTTCATTTATGTAACCGACTTTTCCATGGAGGGCATTCAGTATGTAAATCACCCAATCTCCCATTTTGAGTGTTTTTACCCAAGCTGGTACTTTTCCAATAAGCCGTCGACGCAGCATTACCGCGCATGTTGGGATATAATTGTCTAGCAGTAAATCTTCGAGAGTAGAGAATTCCTTTTGACTGGGGCGGTAATGTGAAGGCTCCTTGCTCCCGTCTTCATGGACAATCAGTGCATCATGAAAACAGATCGAGCATTCCGGGTGACTTTCAAAAAAATCGACTTGTTTCTGCAATTTGTATGGGGCCGTCCAATGGTCATCGCCATCAAGCAGCGCAACATATTCGCCTTTACACGCGTTTATCGTCTGATCTGCGTTTTTATGCATTCCCAGATTTTTTTCATTCAATAAAAGTCGAAATTTATCCGGATATCTGTGCTGATAGTCGATCACGATTGCCCGAGTTCCATCAGTGGAGCAATCTTCCCCGATTACTATTTCGTAGTCAAAACTGGTCTTTTGCATAAGAACGCTGTCTAACGCCTTTGCAATATATTGTTCATGATTGTATGCCACTATTGCTATGCTTACTTTCATGTCTACTCTCTAATTTTACCATGTTTGTTGCTGGAACCATTGAAGCTGCTGAAACAGGTCAGGCAGCCAAAACAGCAGGCAGAGTCTCGAACACAGGATATTCTTGTTTTTCTGAGCTATTATCTGACAAACGGTCATGTATCTCAAAGCCATTAAAGACCGATAACCGTATGATCTGGCAGATTTGCTGTATTTCGGCTAAACCGACTGCGGTGCCGGTTGGGAGAGAAATCACTCGCTGGGCGAGCGCCTCTGTCTCCGGAAGCACCAGACCGGCATGGGGGAAAAAGGAACGATACGGTTCCATTCTGTGACATCCGGGATAGAAGTAACGCCTGGCCAGAACATTCTCGGCACGCAGAATATCCACGAGCTGATCTCTGGAAACGCGTGTTATGGATTCATCGATTTCAAGGACGATGTATTGATAATTGCATTTCTCCTGCTGGTCATAACTGATCATGCTGATTCCCGGTATGTTGTTGAGTTCACATCGATATGACTTATAATTATCGTGATTTACGGAAATAAACGTATCCAGGCTTTCAAGATTTGTCAGACCAGTAAGTGCAGAGAATTCGGTCATTTTCCCATTTGTTCCAATATAGACAACGTTGTCATTTCCGGAAAAACCAAAATTTTTCATCAAGCGTATTTTCTTTGCCAAGGCATCATCATTGGTAACAATTGCTCCGCCTTCAGAGGTGTTAAAAAATTTCGTCGGATGAAAACTGAATATCTCCGCGTTTCCGAAACCGCCGAGCATTTTGCCTTTGAAGGAACAGCCAAACCCATGGGCGGAGTCAAAGAGCAGTTTCAAATGATGGTCAGCGGCAATTTTTTCCAGGGCTTCGATTCTGCATGGTCTCCCCCAGAGATTTACACCGATGATCCCTGTTGTTCGGGGAGTGATCATCTTTTCTATACAGTTGGGATCAATAGTGTGAGTTTTGGGATCAATGTCGCAGAAGACCGGGGTTATCTCCTGCCATTGCAGAGCATGCGCGGTAGCGACAAAAGTAAACGAGGGGAGTATAACTTCGCCTTTCAATTCGAGAGCCCGGATAGCAATCTCAAGTGCAATAGTGCCGTTGCATAGCGCAATGCAGTGTTTGACACCCATCAAGTCGGCAACTCTCTGCTCGAATTCCTGTACGTAAGGCCCGTTGTTGCTAAGCCATTTCCGGTCCAGCATTTCATTGATGCGCTCAAGTAACCGCGGCCGGTCACCTAAATTGGGGCGGCCAACATGGAGAGGCTCTTCAAACGCGGACGATCCTCCAAAGATTGCCAGATCATCAGTCGTATCTTTCATTGCATGCCCCCGATCACTGCAAACTGAAGCATCTTGCAGATGCCCCAGTACACGTTTTACTGTTGAAGAAAGAATCTGCCATTACACTGTTCATCATGAATTATGCCAAAAGAACCATCCATATTTATGTTAAAAAACGTGGTGTTATATAGCTGTTGCCCATTCAGGCACGGTAATAAAATAATGGCCTACAAGGGCGGGTTGTCTTCAGAGGGCGGATTTGCGGGAAAGTAAGGTCAAATGTTAAAAGTTTTACAAGTGTTAAGTAAAAGCAATTATCCCACCTGTCGTCGTTTGAGTGACAGGTGGGATAATTAATGGAGGAATTATCCAGGATGCACTTTTTGTCATCCATCCGGATACTGAAAAAATGGTGGCAACATGCTACGGGGTCAGGGTGCTCACAACCACGTTATCGACTGACATGGTATTTACAGCACTGTCTGTCCACATAGCCATTCCGGTCCCGCCATTTAGATACGGTGCCCGTGAATCATAGTTGTTGTCCGTGACATCAATCTTTGCTGCCCCATCGTAATAAACCTGTATTCGATTGCCGTTACAGACCATTTTAAGAGTATGCCACCCTGTCCCGACGCTGGTGAGGTTGGCCTGGGCCATGGGTGTACCGCTATATGTGGTCCAGTCCCACATTTTCCCCAGCACCAACAGATTGTGACCTGCCGCAGAATTGTCCGGGTAAATCCAGGCCGCATACTGTGCGCCGGTTGCCGGATTTACCCGACAGCCAAGGCCCCCGCCAAAGGCCGAAGATGCATACTGAAAGCTTGCTTCCACCGCATAATTATCCCACAGGGGGGTCGGCGCATAGTAGTTCTGGCTGTACGAAGATGCCGTCCCTGAGCCATTTAAAACGCCGGACGTTACTGCCCACGTTCCTGTGACGCTGGTCCAGGGAGATAACGGTGCCGGCGGATTGGCGCTGCGCGTAAAGTCATCCGCAAAGAGCACGTTACCGGTCGAGGTGATCGAAATGGTTACGGTTGCGGTGTTACTGTTTGTTGTGCCGTCACTCGCCCGGTAGGTGAAGCTGTCGCTCCCCACATAGCCCGCCAGCGGCGTATAGGTGAACGAGCCATCGGAGTTAAGGGTGATAGTGCCGTGGGACGGTCCGGTTACCAGCTGTGCCGACAGGGTCGCACCTTCGGGATCGGTGTCGTTGCCCAGCACTCCCGGGGCGGCTACCGTGAGGGCGGTGTTCAGGGTGGTGCTATACGTATCATTTACCGCTACAGGAGATTGGTTAGTAGTCAAGGTGCTCACAACCACGTTATCGACTGACATGGTATTTACAACACCGGCTGTCCACATAGCCATTCCGATCCCGCCATTTAGATACGGTGCCCGTGAATCATAGTTGTTGTCCGTGACATCAATCTTTGCTGTTCCGTCGTAATAAACCTGTATTCGATTGCCGTTACAGACCATTTTAAGAGTATGCCACCCTGTCCCGACGCTGGTGAGGTTGGCCTGGGCCATGGGTGTACCGCTATATGTGGTCCAGTCCCACATTTTCCCCAGCACCAACAGATTGTGACCTGCCGCAGAATTGTCCGGGTAAATCCAGGCCGCATACTGTGCGCCGGTTGCCGGATTTACCCGACAGCCAAGGCCCCCGCCAAAGGCCGAAGATGCATACTGAAAGCTTGCTTCCACCGCATAATTATCCCACAGGGGGGTCGGCGCATAGTAGTTCTGGCTGTACGAAGATGCCGTCCCTGAGCCATTTAAAACGCCGGACGTTACTGCCCACGTTCCTGTGACGCTGGTCCAGGGAGATAACGGTGCCGGCGGATTGGCGCTGCGCGTAAAGTCATCCGCAAAGAGCACGTTACCGGTCGAGGTGATCGAAATGGTTACGGTTGCGGTGTTACTGTTTGTTGTGCCGTCACTCGCCCGGTAGGTGAAGCTGTCGCTCCCCACATAGCCCGCCAGCGGCGTATAGGTGAACGAACCGTTTGAGTTAAGGGTGAGGGTGCCGTGGGACGGTCCGGTTACCAGCTGTGCCGTCAGGGTCGCACCTTCGGGATCGGTGTCGTTGCCCAGCACTCCCGGGGCGGCTACCGTGAGGGCGGTGTTCTGGGTGGTGCTGTAACTGTCGTTACTTGCCACCGGCGGCTGATTTGCAGTGAGAATCGATATGGTCACCGTGGCATTCCCGGAGGTCAGCGTCCCGTCACTCGCCTTGTAGGTGAAGCTGTCGCTCCCGATGTAGTTCGTCGTCGGGGTATAGGTGAACGAGCCGTTGCTATTGAGGGTGAGGGTGCCGTGGGACGGCCCGGTTACCAGCTGTGCCGACAGGGTCGCACCTTCGGGATCGGTGTCGTTGCCCAGCACTCCCGGGGCAGCTTTATTAAGAACCGTATTCAGGGTGGTACTGTAACTGTCGTTACTTGCCACCGGCGGCTGATTTGCAGTGAGAATCGATATGGTCACCGTTGCATTCCCGGAGGTCAGCGTCCCGTCACTCGCCTTGTAGGTGAAGCTGTCGCTCCCCGTATAATTCGTCGTCGGGGTATAGGTGAACGAGCCGTTGCTACTGAGGGTGAGGGTGCCGTGGGACGGCCCGGTTACCAGCTGTGCCGACAGGGTCGCACCTTCGGGATCGGTGTCGTTGCCCAGCACTCCCGGGGCAGCTTTATTAAGAACCGTATTCAGGGTGGTACTGTAACTGTCGTTACTTGCCACCGGCGGCTGATTTACCGGGACTACGATCGTAATGGTCACCGTTGCAGTATTGGAGGTCAGCGTCCCGTCACTCGCCTTGTAGGTGAAGCTGTCGCTCCCCGTATAATTCGTCGTCGGGGTATAGGTGAACGAGCCGTTGCTATTGAGGGTGAGGGTGCCGTGGGACGGCCCGGTTACGCGCTGTGCAGTTAGGGTAGCCCCTTCCGGGTCGCTGTCGTTGCTTAACACACCGGGAGCAACCTGATTCAGGACCATATTCCTGTTTGTGCTGTAACTATCGTTAGTGGCGAGCGGGGCAAGGTTGATGGCGCCATTCGTAAGAGTAATGATGCCTTTATCCGGAATCGCGTCATAATAGACCACCAGTGTGCTCCCCTCTGTGACTGGCAGCAGGTTGCTGAATATCGCGCCTTGCTGCACCTTCACGCCGCTCCAGCTTGTCGGCACCTCGCTTCTCACTGTCAGGGGGCAATCAAAAACAGCATTGTCCAGCGTATCGGTCAAATTCAACGTAATCGTATCACCAGTTTGTGCGGCCACACTCACTGTTGCCGCACCCCGCTCCCTCACATACTTGATTACCGTACCGAATGGTGCGACCCAAAGATCCGTCCTGCCTTTCAGGTAGTCCATGTAGGCAAGAAACTGTTCGGTGCTCCATCCGCCATAATCTCCGGGGTCGAAGCCATGAAAGCAGGGGATTAGCCACTTCTTCTGACTCACCGCCTGAACAGTCAAATCCTCCATCTGCAACACAGTTTGACTTGCCACATCATAGGCGCCCGCATTGTAGAGATCTGTTGATGCATCATTCAGGGTTTCATTAACCCCGCGTGCCCCTATATAATATTTCTGAGCAAGTGCTGCCACTGCAGTGTTGAGATCACCGTAGGGATACGCAAAGGTCAGGGTTTTCTGGCCAGGAATTTTTGCATTGATCAATGTCTGCGATGTGGCTATCTCATACTCGGCCTCGCTTAATGGAAGGGCGGTCAGATATGGATGTGTTAGGGTATGGCTGGCGATCTCGTGGCCCGCATTTGCAACCTGTATCCACGAATCCCAGGAATTGAAGTAATCCGCATTGCCGGTTAGGATAAAAAACGTTCCCTTGAAGCCCCGCTGATTAATGGCAGGGAAAACGAATACGTATTGTGACGTAAGAGCGTCGTCAAAAGTGAGACTCACGGCCGCTGCCTTGTTTCCATGCCAAAGAGTAATCGAGTGCGGCGCCGCGAATGCAGTTGTCGCTGACAGCACAAGATGGAGCAGCATGATGACTATTAGTATGCGTGTCTTCATAGAAGCACCCCCAAAAGTATCAACTATAGGTGTCTGCTACGGGGTCAGGGTGCTCACAACCACGTTATCGACTGACATGGTATTTACAACACCGGCTGTCCACATAGCCATTCCGATCCCGCCATTTAGATACGGTGCCCGTGAATCATAGTTGTTGTCCGTGACATCAATCTTTGCTGTTCCGTCGTAATAAACCTGTATTCGATTGCCGTTACAGACCATTTTAAGAGTATGCCACCCTGTCCCGACGCTGGTGAGGTTGGCCTGGGCCATGGGTGTACCGCTATATGTGGTCCAGTCCCACATTTTCCCCAGCACCAACAGATTGTGACCTGCCGCAGAATTGTCCGGGTAAATCCAGGCCGCATACTGTGCGCCGGTTGCCGGATTTACCCGACAGCCAAGGCCCCCGCCAAAGGCCGAAGATGCATACTGAAAGCTTGCTTCCACCGCATAATTATCCCACAGGGGGGTCGGCGCATAGTAGTTCTGGCTGTACGAAGATGCCGTCCCTGAGCCATTTAAAACGCCGGACGTTACTGCCCACGTTCCTGTGACGCCGGTCCAGGGAGATAACGGTGCCGGCGGATTGGCGCTGCGCGTAAAGTCATCCGCAAAGAGCACGTTACCGGTCGAGGTGATCGAAATGGTTACGGTTGCGGTGTTACTGTTTGTTGTGCCGTCACTCGCCCGGTAGGTGAAGCTGTCGCTCCCCACATAGCCCGCCAGCGGCGTATAGGTGAACGAACCGTTTGAGTTAAGGGTGATAGTGCCGTGGGACGGTCCGGTTACCAGCTGTGCCGACAGGGTCGCACCTTCGGGATCGGTGTCGTTGCCCAGCACTCCCGGGGCGGCTACCGTGAGGGCGGTGTTCAGGGTGGTGCTATACGTATCATTTACCGCTACAGGAGATTGGTTAGTAGTCAAGGTGCTCACAACCACGTTATCGACTGACATGGTATTTACAACACCGGCTGTCCACATAGCCATTCCGATCCCGCCGCTCAAATACGGTGCCCGTGAATCATAGTTGTTGTCCGTAACATCAATCTTTGCTGTCCCATCGTAATAAACCTGTATTCGATTGCCGTTACAGACCATTTTAAGAGTATGCCACCCTGTCCCGACGCTGGTGAGGTTGGCCTGGGCCATGGGTGTACCGCTATATGTGGTCCAGTCCCACATTTTCCCCAGCACCAACAGATTGTGACCTGCCGCAGAATTGTCCGGGTAAATCCAGGCCGCATACTGTGCGCCGGTTGCCGGATTTACCCGACAGCCAAGGCCCCCGCCAAAGGCCGAAGATGCATACTGAAAGCTTGCTTCCACCGCATAATTATCCCACAGGGGGGTCGGCGCATAGTAGTTCTGGCTGTACGAAGATGCCGTCCCTGAGCCATTTAAAACGCCGGACGTTACTGCCCATGTTCCTGTGACGCCGGTCCAGGGAGATAACGGTGCCGGCGGATTGGCGCTGCGCGTAAAGTCATCCGCAAAGAGCACGTTATCGGTCGAGGTGATCGAAATGGTTACGGTTGCGGTGTTACTGTTTGTTGTGCCGTCACTCGCCCGGTAGGTGAAGCTGTCGCTCCCCACATAGCCCGCCAGCGGCGTATAGGTGAACGAACCATCGGAGTTAAGGGTGAGGGTGCCGTGGGACGGTCCGGTTACCAGCTGTGCCGACAGGGTCGCACCTTCGGGATCGGTGTCGTTGCCCAGCACTCCCGGGGCAGCTTATTAAGAACCGTATTCAGGGTGGTACTGTAACTGTCGTTACTTGCCACCGGCGGCTGATTTGCAGTGAGAATCGATATGGTCACCGTGGCATTCCCGGAGGTCAGCGTCCCGTCACTCGCCTTGTAGGTGAAGCTGTCGCTCCCGGTGTAGTTCGCCGTCGGGGTATAGGTGAACGAGCCGTTGCTATTGAGGGTGAGGGTGAGGGTGCCGTGGGACGGTCCGGTTACCAGCTGTGCCGACAGGGTCGCACCTTCGGGATCGGTGTCGTTGCCCAGCACTCCCGGGGCGGCTACCGTGAGAGCGGTGTTCTGGTTGGTGCTGTAACTGTCGTTACTTGCCACCGGCGGCTGATTTGCAGTGAGAATCGATATGGTCACCGTGGCATTCCCGGAGGTCAGCGTCCCGTCACTCGCCTTGTAGGTGAAGCTGTCGCTCCCCGTATAATTCGTCGTCGGGGTATAGGTGAACGAGCCGTTGCTATTGAGGGTGAGGGTGCCGTGGGACGGCCCGGTTACCAGCTGTGCCGTCAGGGTCGCCCCTTCGGGATCGGTGTCGTTGCCCAGCACTCCCGGGGCGGCTAACGTGAGGGCGGTGTTCAGGGTGGTGCTATACGTATCATTTACCGCTACAGGAGATTGGTTAGTAGTCAAGGTGCTCACAACCACGTTATCGACTGACATGGTATTTACAACACCGGCTGTCCACATAGCCATTCCGATCCCGCCATTTAGATACGGTGCCCGTGAATCATAGTTGTTGTCCGTGACATCAATCTTTGCTGTTCCGTCGTAATAAACCTGTATTCGATTGCCGTTACAGACCATTTTAAGAGTATGCCACCCTGTCCCGACGCTGGTGAGGTTGGCCTGGGCCATGGGTGTACCGCTATATGTGGTCCAGTCCCACATTTTCCCCAGCACCAACAGATTGTGACCTGCCGCAGAATTGTCCGGGTAAATCCAGGCCGCATACTGTGCGCCGGTTGCCGGATTTACCCGACAGCCAAGGCCCCCGCCAAAGGCCGAAGATGCATACTGAAAGCTTGCTTCCACCGCATAATTATCCCACAGGGGGGTCGGCGCATAGTAGTTCTGGCTGTACGAAGATGCCGTCCCTGAGCCATTTAAAACGCCGGACGTTACTGCCCACGTTCCTGTGACGCCGGTCCAGGGAGATAACGGTGCCGGCGGATTGGCGCTGCGCGTAAAGTCATCCGCAAAGAGCACGTTACCGGTCGAGGTGATCGAAATGGTTACGGTTGCGGTGTTACTGTTTGTTGTGCCGTCACTCGCCCGGTAGGTGAAGCTGTCGCTCCCCACATAGCCCGCCAGCGGCGTATAGGTGAACGAGCCATCGGAGTTAAGGGTGATAGTGCCGTGGGACGGCCCGGTTACCAGCTGTGCCGTCAGGGTTGCCCCTTCGGGATCGGTGTCGTTGCCCAGCACTCCCGGGGCGGCTAACGTGAGAGCAGTGTTCTGGGTGGTGCTGTAACTGTCGTTACTTGCCACCGGCGGCTGATTTGCAGTGATGGTGACGGTTAGCGATTTGCTGGCGGCGGTCAGGTTGGCGTCCTTTACCTGAACGGTGAAGGTACTTGTTCCGGCAGTCGTCGGCGTACCGGAAATTGCTCCGGAGGAGGTATTGAGGGTGAGCCCTGCCGGCAGAGTCCCCGAACTGATGGACCAGGTGTAGGGGGCCAGTCCGCCTGTCGCCGACAGGGCCTGACTGTAGGCCACGCCGGTCATGCCAAAAGTCAGGGATGTTGTGTTGACCACCAACGGAACGTAAATAACGATGGTCAGCGATTTAGTAGCGGCGGTCAGGTTCGCGTCCAGTGCCTGTATTGTGAAGGTGCTGGTTCCTGTTGCCGTCGGTGTACCTGAGATGACGCCGGATGACGCCGCGAGAGTGAGCCCGGCAGGGAGGGCTCCCGAGGTGATGGACCAGGTGTAGGGAGTCAGCCCGCCTGTCGCCGTAAGAGTCTGACTGTAGGCCGTCCCGGTGGAGCCGATTGGCAGTGATGCAGTACTGACCGCCAGAGGAGCGTAAATAGCTATGGTCAGCGACTTGGTAGCGGTGGTCAGGGTGGCGTCCTTTACCTGAACGGTGAAGGTGCTTGTTCCGGCAGTTGTCGGCGTACCGGAAATTGCTCCGGAGGAGGTATTGAGGGTGAGCCCTGCCGGCAGAGTCCCCGAACTGATGGACCAGGTGTAGGGGGCCAGTCCGCCTGTCGCCGACAGGGCCTGACTGTAGGCCACGCCGGTCATGCCAAAAGTCAGGGATGTTGTGTTGACCACCAACGGAACGTAAATAACGATGGTCAGCGATTTAGTAGCGGCGGTCAGGTTCGCGTCCAGTGCCTGTATTGTGAAGGTGCTGGTTCCTGTTGCCGTCGGTGTACCTGAGATGACGCCGGATGACGCCGCGAGAGTGAGCCCGGCAGGGAGGGCTCCCGAGGTGATGGACCAGGTGTAGGGAGTCAGCCCGCCTGTCGCCGTAAGAGTCTGACTGTAGGCCGTCCCGGTGGAGCCGATTGGCAGTGATGCAGTACTGACCGCCAGAGGAGCGTAAATAGCTATGGTCAGCGACTTGGTAGCGGTGGTCAGGGTGGCGTCCTTTACCTGAACGGTGAAGGTGCTTGTTCCGGCAGTTGTCGGCGTACCGGAAATTGCTCCGGAGGAGGTATTGAGGGTGAGCCCTGCCGGCAGAGTCCCCGAACTGATGGACCAGGTGTAGGGGGCCAGTCCGCCTGTCGCCGACAGGGCCTGACTGTAGGCCACGCCGGTCATGCCAAAAGTCAGGGATGTTGTGTTGACCACCAACGGAACGTAAATAACGATGGTCAGCGATTTAGTAGCGGCGGTCAGGTTCGCGTCCAGTGCCTGTATTGTGAAGGTGCTGGTTCCTGTTGCCGTCGGTGTACCTGAGATGACGCCGGATGACGCCGCGAGAGTGAGCCCGGCAGGGAGGGCTCCCGAGGTGATGGACCAGGTGTAGGGAGTCAGCCCGCCTGTCGCCGTAAGAGTCTGACTGTAGGCCGTCCCGGTGGAGCCGATTGGCAGTGATGCAGTACTGACCGCCAGAGGAGCGTAAATAGCTATGGTCAGCGACTTGGTAGCGGTGGTCTGGTTGGCGTCCTTCACCTGAACGGTGAAGGTGCTTGTCCCGGCAGTTGTCGGCGTACCGGAAATGGTTCCGGAGGATGTTTTGAGGGTCAGGCCGGACGGGAGAGACCCCGAGGTAACTGACCAGGTGTACGGAGTCTTTCCTCCCGTTGCCGCAAGGGTCTGGCTGTAGACCGTCCCAGTGACGCCGTTTGCCAGCAATGCCGTGCTGACCGCCAGCGGCGTATAGATTGAAATGGTCAGTGATTTGGTGGCGGCGGTCAGGTTCGCGTCCTGCACCTGGACCGTAAAGGTGCTCGCACCGGTGGTTGTAGGTATGCCGGAGATCGTTCCGGAGGACGGATTGAGAGCAAGGCCGGTCGGCAGAGATCCTGAGGAAATGGCCCAAGTATATGGAGTCTGTCCACCTGTTGCCGCCACTGTCTGGCTGTAGGCGGTTGCCAGGCCGCCTGCAGAAAGCGAAGTAGTGCTGATAGCGGGTTTGTTTGAGATTGTGATGGATAGAGACTTGGTCGCCGTGCTCAGGCTGGCGTCCAGCACCTGTACCGTAAAAGTATTGGTGCCAGTTGCTGTAGGAGTGCCGGATATAGACCCTGTGGATGCTGCGAGGGTCAGGCCGGTCGGCAGGGTTCCCGATGTGATGGACCAGGTGTATGGTGGCTGTCCCCCCGTTCCGGAGATCAATTGGCTGTATGAGGTGCCGGTGGAACCGGAAGGGGGGGAAGTCGTTGTTACCGCAAGTGTCGGGGAAAGGTTCCCGAAGACCTGAATCTCTGCAAGGCCTATGTTGCTGCCGTTGGCCTGATTTACGGTCAGTTTGACCGAGTTGGCTCTTTTTGCAGGGAACGTAAAAATGTCACCGCTTCCACTGTTCGTGAGAGGGCCTATGGCGATGGAGGTGCCGTCGCTGAATGTCAGTGTTCCATCCAGTATCTGCTCATTCAGGTTCGGCATATCAAAAAGTACGATCTTGTTGATGACATAGGATTGAGGCCAGGTCAGGTTAAGCCAGGCGCCGGCAAGTTGACCAACCGATGCCCATTCTGCACTGCAATTATCGGGGCAGCCCCCAATTACTCCGTCGATTGCCTTTGTGGCAAGCTGCCCGGTGGTGCTGTTTTGTGATGATGCAGTTGCCGTAGCTAGGGGGGCTACATTTACGTATTTACTGGTTGAGAGGACCGTCACCGCCACCGTTTCCGGAAAACTGTAAGCCTGTCCATCAAATACGGTCAGCTGGAAAACAAGCACTTGTGCATCGGCAAGGCCGGACGGGGAGGTGAAAGATGGAGTGGCAGACGTCTGGTTGGAAAGGGTTACTGATGTCCCCTGGATTTGTGTCCATTGATAGGTCAACGAGGTGCCGTTAGAGTCGGTGCTCGCGCTCCCGTCCAGCAGAACCGTGGATAATTCAGTAACCGTCTGGTCCTGTCCGGCGTTGGCGATGGGAGGGGTATTTGAGCTGAAGATATTATCAGCCCAGAAAAATTCATCTTTATGAACAAAGTTTGTAAGAAAATTATTTAGTGGATCAGAATAGACATTCAATTGAGAACTATATTTCAATATCGTGTTGTATTTAAAATTATTGGTTAATATGTCATTTTGCATGGCGAAAGGAAGATGTACACTTTCCCGGTAATTCCAGTTCAATGAAGTGCTGTCCAGAATGGGAGGGGCAGTAAAGACTGAGGTCGGACTCATGGTGGGCCAGGAAGTGTCATCACCGCCATGGATGATGGTCTTATGAATAATAGGTCTATAATTTGCGATATTATTCGAAACATCAGTGAGAGCATCACGGACATACGAATACGAAGCTGAGTGATCAAGATGCTGGTCGTATTGGCTTGCCACAAATATATTATCAGGCAGAAAATCGTTTATGATGCTCTTTAAGTCATCCAATATGTTTGGCTTGTTATAGGCTGCATGAACGCCGAAGGTATAATAATGATAATCAGTACCCCCCAACCCCCTGTGTCCATAGGTGGTGCTCTGCCCATTTGCCGCCGTATAGATATCGCTGCCTAACGTATAACTGGTATAAATAGGTGTCAGTCCGGCATCGGGATAACCTAGAAATATAATATTACTTTCCTGCATACCAAGGCTGTTGACCATGGCAGACACAGTCTCATCCTGCCTTGTATTGCCGATGGAAACACCGTACAAATCACCGTTTGTCATCAAGACAACCTTTACCGGTTCCCCCCGACTTAAAGCGCTGTAAATAACCCCGGAAAACATCAAGGTCTCATCATCGGGGTGAGGCGCGACTACAAGAATCCTGGCGTTGGCAAGAGATGTAAGAAAGAGAGTAATAAAAAAAATCATATACGTTTTGATATACAAGTTTTTTCTCATATATCCCTCCTTCTACAAGTCAGGATTTTGGCCACGTCTTCACATCAAACTATCTAAACATAACGAGCAAGATGTGTACCCAGACAGTAACAGGCCGATTTTGCGAGAGTATATGACACTATGCAAACAGAGATTGATTGAAAGTGTAAATTCATACAACAAATTAGTCGAAGGATTTTACATAGATAACAGCTCACAGATGGGTGGGGGGCATAGAGTGATGAGTCAGACGGGGCAGACAGATGAAGTGGGGCGCTGCTTTCTCTGCCGGAACTAAATTATTTCTCCTGTCGAATCAGAGACCAACAGTTTCTTATCCAGAGTTTCCGGATAGAAACCGGTTAATAATTATGACAAAACAGAGTCAACTTCGTCTGTTCAGGTAATGACGAAAACAGATTCCCACTCCCGTCACTGCCAAGAGAAGCGTCGGCAAAGGCAGGGCTGCGTCCGGAACCAATGGGTCATAGGAAAAAACAATATGCTGAGCTCCTGCAGGAAGTTGTACGCCCCGGAATGCATAGTTGGCCCGTAGAACATCTTTTTCAGCGCCATCTACCGAGGCCTTCCATCCCGGGTAATATGTGTCACTAAGAACCAGATACGCTCCTTTGGGTGCAGCCGATTTGAGCGTAATTTCGAGATGATCCGGTCTGTCGACCATGATCGTGGCTTCAGGTGGAATGGCGGTTGCGGCAGATATTTTTGTGTCTAAGGGAAGGTCCCAAACTTTTGCGTCCTTGCTGAGAATGGCCAACTCCCTTCGGGGATCAAAATCAGTCGATTCCATGAAAGAGAGAAGGGATGCCTCATCAGAGAAAAGACGATTAGAAAAGACCACACTCGCCCTGGGAATTGCTCCCGGGTTCATATGTGCATTCATGCCTTTGAAAGATTCAGCAGGAAATGTACTCATTTTTGAAGACGAACCGTCTTCCTGCAGGAAGAACCATTTTGCCGAGCTTACATCGAGATATATCTGTTTCTTGTGATCACCATTTAGAGCCTCCCGGCACCATGTCGATACATTGGCCGCCCAGTAGGGAAAAAACGAAAAATAGTGTCCGGTAGTCAATGTACCATTCAAAACGGTAAGATTCGGTGTGTACGGGTAATGGCGACTCATCGTGTTCTTCATCACGACATCATACGGTGACAAGGCGCTTGAGGTTCTGTATGCCTGAGGCGTGTTTAAAGGCATATTCCCTTGCCATCCGATCGTCTCGAGGTTACGGATTGCCATGGGAGACCGGATATTAAAGGCAGTTGCAGAAAGCAGGGATATGATTGTCAGGGCTACCCCCGCTAACACGCCTCGTCTGGTTGTATTCTTTTCAAGCGAGAGAAATGCCGCCAGTATCATTCCAAATGTACTGAGCCACAATAACCCAGCGAGCAACGGCGAAAGCTCCATGACCTTCCGGGTCTGCTGCAATAGCATGCTGTGGTAACGGAATAAAATAATTCCGACTGCCGCTAACATCGTCATCAGAATGTATTTTGGTATTCGTCCAAAGACGATGGGAGGGAGCCCCTGCTGCCGATCAAGAAGAAGGTCAACTCCCCGTGCAGACAGATATGAAACGCAGATGGGCAGGAAGAATAACCATCGGTAGGGAAATCTGAAGTATTTAAGAATCGGCAATGAATGCACGAATTTCCATAGTCCCACATACGGCCCAAGGGCCATGAGAATTGAAAACAGACCTAGAAAGACAAAGTAGCCTCGGGAACGCCCCTTCGGTCCATACAGCATTCCGATGAAACCCAAGAACAGGGCATACAGCGGGAAACGGATGGTGCTTGACATCCCGCCCCATTCCCCCCACTGAAGAGGCGTTGGAAACAAGGATAAGGCCCCCCAGACAGGCTCAAGATGTAACGTGTTTTGCAGAGCATCAAGGGATATGCCGGCGCCCACTGTCCTGGCCGAGAAGCGGAACTCCTCCAGCATTGGCAGAAGTTGGGGGGAAGCTATTACCGTCGCGACGAAAATACTTCCGAGCAGCAGTAAAAAACGGAGTCCGATACCACGAACTTTTTCAGTTCCCGTCTCTGCATTCATCCAATGAAATACGAAGAATAGAGATACCGTTATTCCAATATAAATCACCATCACAGGATGGCCGGTCAGAAAGACAACAGATAAAAACATCGTCAAATACAGTAATGAGAAGGGGCGCTTCTCCATGAAGCGGAGAGACGACATAAATATGCCTGGAAGCAGCGCATGGCACCAGATTAATGCGGGTACGCCTTCCAGGCCGAAGGTGGCGGTACAAAAGGCATACACGGAAGCCCCGAACAGGGAACCGATCCTGCCAATAGCCAACTGCCGGAGAAAGAGGGCGCACAGTGTAAATGCGGTTAATCTTGCGGATATAATTTCCACCAGCCAGCCGGTCTCAGCCGAAAAGAGCCGGTAAATGATTTGTGTACTGGGAAAGCATATGCCATTTTGCCCTTCGGCCAACAGGGAAAAACCGCAGGCCGAAAACGGCACCCATTGCGGGCTGAAGCCGTTTTCGAATGAACTGCGTAAAAACACTCTAAAGGGAAATGACTGGAGCAATCCATCCTCAAACAGCAACGTATTGCCACCATTAATCGTTATCGCCAAGTAAGCAAGCACCGGCGAGAAGAAGAGAAGGAACAGCACGGTAGGACTTATACTATTTTTAGTGTTCTGATGCATATATGTCTACGATTTAGTGATTAAGACGATTGACAGGATTGACAGCAGAACACCTGCCAGCCGTAACCGATTGAAATCTTCACCGACGGCAAATCCGTATAATGCTATGATGGAAAGTATACTTGCCATCATGATTGGCTGTACTTTACTGATATCAAAAAACTTAAGCGCCATATAGTACGTTAAAAATGATACTGCATAGGCAAGCAGGCTTAATGACAGGCTGATGGCCCATTTCAGCTGCATCACTCCATGTGCGCTGGCGACCTTCAATAAAATCTGAGCCATGGCAGTCGAAATTATCCCTAAAATAACATATGTTTTTGGGTCGATATTCATTTTATGCTTATAAACCTTTTTGTAACGTCCAGTTGCCGTTCACTGATCTTCGTCAGATTATTTCCGGCGGTTTTCTTGTAATTCTCATACGCCTCTATGATGCAGATAGGCCTCCCCTTGACTTCATCGTAGATCTTTGCCAGATAGGTACCCAGCAGGCCTATGCCGATCATGATGATGCTCGACAAGAAAAGCAGAGCTAATATGACGGTAGTAAATCCGCTGAACGCGTTACCGGCCAGCTTGTTGTATAAAGTTTGTACACCAAGCAGAAATGAAAACATGAGGGTGAATATTCCCAGCACTGAAACAATCTGTAAGGGTTTTTGTGAATGAGAGGTTACCGCGTCTATAGACAGCCGAAACAGGCCGAGTGTGTTCCATTTTGTCGTTCCTGCGTTTCTCTCCTCTACTTTAAATTCTACCGTTACATGGTTTAAGCCAATCCAATTGGTGAGCCCTCTGAAAAATCTGGTTTTTTCTTCGATGGTGTTTAAAATACCGATTGCTTTTTTATCCAGAAGCTTGAAATCCGATGCCCCGGCAAAATTTATACCGGTCAGTCTGCTGAATATTTTGTTGAAGATGGCGCTCACCATTCTTCTGAAAATATTTTCCTTACGCCTGCTGGTTTTTACTGCATCAACAATATGCGCGCCTTTTTCCCACTCACAAATCATATCCGGAATAAGATTTGGTGGATGCTGTAGATCGGCATCTATTATGATTGCTGCGTCTGAAGTGCATTGCTTTAGTCCTGCTGCGATGGCTGCCTCCTTTCCAAAATTCCTGGAAAGCTTGATAAGGCAAATATTTTCCCGTAATTCAGATAAGTTTTTTATCTCTACACAGGTATTGTCAGTGCTTCCGTCGTCAACAAAAACAAATACATAGTCGTATTTGTCATTATCGATATGTACATCAATTTCGTTAACCAGAGAGAGGATATTGGGTTCCTCGTTATAACAGGGGATTATTACTTCGATTGTCCTCTTTTGGGTGTCCATATGCTCTCCTCAGTGAAACAACTCCCCTTGAAAACGTTATAGTACGCAACCACAAAGGGGCGCTGAATCGGCTCGTCTCACCGTTTGTGTTCCGATGCCGGATAGATTCACTCAAAGCTGCTAGATTACAGTAACATTCAAACTGGTTATCATGAATTATGCCAATGCCATTCCGCTGTATTAGTGCTTTAAAAACAGGTTATTAAACAGCAATAGCGCCATTTCATAGAGTTCAATAAAATGGCGCCACAGGAGTTGAACGGCCTCTAAGGCTGGATTGGCAACGCAGAAAACTGAATGTTAAAATAGTTGCAAGTGTTATGAACCTGTCCCGTCCGGCCGCACCAGAAACGGTTGAGAGAACGTGCGCCCCGAGTACCATTCCGAGAGTACCATTGCAAACGCTGCCCTCCCCTGAGGAAGAGCAGCGTTTGTCAACCGGCAGCTAGTGAATATCCATCAGTTTTTTATTTGGTAACTTACCGCTGCAGACTGCCCCACGTTACCTGCTGCGTCGTATGCTTTGGCAATGATGGTGTAGCTGCCGTTATATTCGACTGTTGTAGCCACGCAGTAGCCGAACGGGGCTGACGTAACGGTATTATCCAGCCACCCGTTCACGTAGTATTCTACCCTGGTTACGCCGACATTATCGCTTGCAGATACGGCGGCGCAGGCTGTTCCGCTCAACGTTGAATTAGGAAGCGGTGAGGTAATGGCAACCGTAGGGGCGATGGTATCGGCTACGGTGTTTTTCACGGTGACAGTTACCGCTGCAGACTGCCCCACATTGCCGGCGGCATCATAGGCCCTGGTGGTTATCGGGTAGGAACCGTTGGCGATCGATGTCGTGCTCCAGCTGTAGGAATAGGGGGCGGTGGTATCGGTGCCTTTCAGCGAACCATTTACATAGAATTCAACCCTGCTTACACCGACGTTGTCGGCGGCTGAAGCAGCGATGTTGACGGTACCGCTGACAGTCGCATTCGCGGCAGGAGACGTGATGGAAGTGGTGGGTGCTGTCGTGTCGGCTACGGTGTTTTTCACGGTGACAGTTACCGCTGCAGACTGCCCCACATTGCCGGCGGCATCATAGGCCCTGGCGGTTATGGAGTAGGAGCCGTTGGCTACCGATGTCGTGCTCCAGCTGTAGGAATAGGGGGCGGTGGTATCGGTGCCTTTCAGCGAACCATTTACATAGAATTCAACCCTGCTTACACCGACGTTGTCGGCGGCTGAAGCAGCGATGTTGACGGTACCGCTGACAATCGCATTCGCGGCAGGAGACGTGATGGAAGTGGTGGGTGCTGTCGTGTCGGCTACAGTATTGTTCACGCTAACTGCAACAGCTGAGGACTGCCCGACATTGCCGGCGGCATCATAGGCCCTGGCGGTTATGGAGTAGGAGCCGTTGGCTACCGATGTTGTATTCCAGTTGTAGGAATAGGGAGCGGTGCTATCTGTGCCCTTCAGCGAACCATTAACGTAGAATTCAACCTTGCTTACACCGATGTTGTCGGCGGCTGAAGCCGCGATGTTGACGGTACCGCTGACAATCGCATTCGCGGCGGGAGACGTGATGAAAGTGGTGGGTGCAGTTGTGTCGGCTACGCCATTGTTCACGGTAACTGCAACGGCTGAGGACTGCCCCACGTTGCCTGATGCGTCATAGGCCTTGGCGGTGATGGAGTAGGGACCGTTGGCAATCGATGTTGTATCCCAGCTGTAGGTATAGGGAGATACGGTGTCGGTACGTTTCAGCAGACCATTGATATAGAACTCGACCCTTCTTACTCTCACGCTGCTTGTGGCGGTTGCTGCGACATAAACCGTTCCTTTGACCGTTGAGTTGGCAGCCGGAGCGGTTATGGAGACAACAGGAGAGTTGGAGCCGGCGACCACGATGGCCCGTGGGCCAAACACGTTATTAGTCTCATCCAGCTCCGTCACCTGCAGGCCTGCATCAACCTGGGCCCACATGTTATAGCTGCCCGCTGCAGAGTACGTCACCGTGAACGTACAGCTATCTGTTGCACCTGCTGCCAGACCACTTTTGAGGCAGTAATCATCTCCGGTTTGCTTCGGAGCTGGTGCCGCGGACAAATTTCTGTAAAAGTCCATCGTGAAATTGCCGGAATCAGAATTGCCCTGATTTTTAACTGTTACCGTAACGTTCACCGTTTGGCCTGGTGCCGGGGACGCCGGGACAGGAACAATACTCTGGATGATCATGTCTGGAAGTGTTTCAGATGGAAACAGGATTGCCCAGGTATATGTTTGCGGCGTGATATGCGCCGCGGATTTGAAAGCACCATTGACCATTGCAGCAAATGCCACATCAAACTCCATCTTGTCCGGCCGAACGACAATACTCGTTAATGTCGGAGCCACAATATCCGAAACAGTACCCAGAAGAGACCATGCTTCCTGCGAATCCACTTTGCGGTCGCCGGTACCATAGAGGTTAATCAACCCGTTCCTCAGCGTGTTATAGCGGTCTATGGATTCTCCCGACAATGGTGGCGGACTGATTTCCAGATAATGATTGGTGGCAATAATATGATCATAGACAGGTTCGGTATATGCCGCTCCACGGACTACATTCTGGTCGGAAGAATCTTCGATGTAATAAACAGGATCACCTGAATTTTGGTAAGGGGCTCCGATTTGGATAATCATCGGTATGTATTCTGGAGATGAATTTACGATATAGAGTGGTTGAGTTGGGTAACTATTCGTCGTGGTATTCTCGATAATTTCACGGTAGACTTCTACTGAAGGATAGAATTTATCGGTGCTGCTCGAGTATCCGGCATTCCCCGCGTTTACCATCGCAGTAATGCCATATTCATTTATTCCGGTAGCAATACCATACCAGCCAGGCCAGGCAAATGAGACAAATTTGGGCTTACCGGTTGGTTCATAGGTAATCAGGATTTGGTTGTTAAGAATATTACCCTGAGGATCGTAATAAAAATCATAGTTTCTTGCTAATATAGTCTCCCCGTTAGCGGTTGAGGATCCCCACACTCCAAAAGAAGAGCAGCCAAAAGAATATTGGATGAACAGGTTGAACGCCTTTATGTCTCTATCATCGATGTTTCTCCCCAGACGCGAGACGTACAGACTCTTGCCGCTGTCAATCATTCCTGCCACCATGCCATTAATCTCGTCCAGATATTCAGGGTGAAAGGTTTGGTAAAGCGGAATCAGAGAAAGATGATACGTGTAGTCCGAAACGTCGCCTTTGGCGATCACTCCGACCACATACGTATCAATCAGGTCGCGGATTTTATCGGCCATTAAATAGCCATGGGCATAACCCATCTCATAGTTGGAGCCCCAGAGATTGAGAATCTGCTGGTTGCCGACCTGCCGGAGTCTTCCATTGACAGCAGCTTCGGCTGAAGATACCTCCGCAAAGCCATTTCCAAGAACGAGAGCACAAGAAACAAGCAAGAAGAGGTACCGCTTCAGCACTTTCCGTAAATAGGTTTTCATCACAGACCTCCTTGCAGGCTCTGAAGCAGGAGATGCCCGCCCTCTCTGATGATGCCGCTGACACTCCAACTCCTGGCAAGGCCAAGCGATAGAACCGTCAGATCGTATGATTTGATGTAAGTATCAGCTTATTAAGCAAGGCTTACAATACATGCTTCGGCGTATTTTTTGAGCGATTTGCGAGAGAGGGATACGAGGTTTGGCGTATGAGGATGGCAGATTTAGTCGTGCCTGTTATGGAAGAGGTTTTTTGAGGCCCAGATGGAAGCCTCCAGTCTGCTCGTCACGTTGATCTTGCGGAAGGTGTGATTAAGATGAGTTCTGACGGTATGAGGGCTGATGAAAAGTTTTTCGGCAATAACGCAATTTGAGGCGCCCAAAGTCAGAAGACCGAGAACTTCAACCTCACGTCTGGTCAGGCTGTGAGGGTAGATATGATTGCCGGTCTGCATGCGACGGAACCTGAATTCGCTTGCGAGGATAACGTCCGATATATTCTTGCGCGAGACCCATAATTCGCCGCCAAAAACGGCTGCAAGGCCCTTGAGAAGGGTTTCGATAGAGTCATCCTGATAGAAAAACCCGTGAACCCCGCATTCCAGTGCCTTCTTTTCGATTCCCACATGACGATCCAGGTTAAAAAGTATCAGTGACCATTCCGGCGGCAGCCGTTCCAGCTCCGCGAGTACCAGGTCCTCCAGAGCAACTCTGTTCAACTCAAAGCAGTCGTAGAGAACTGCCGTTGTCCACATGCTGGCCCCCCCGGAGTTGGCGGTACACGGTACAATATTGTCAACCACACTGCTTCTGCACAGGCTGTGGGTCTCGATGTAGGTGGCAAAGAGCGTGTTTTGGAAATGATTGGGCCCGACTATAAATGCCTGGCAATCATTCGGAATCACCACAGTAGTTTTGGTACATCCATCACTGTCCACGTTCCGCACACCTTTTATCCCTTATTTAGTTCACGGTGAAACCTGCCCGCTCTTATTTATTAGAAAGAGGGGCAGGTGCCACCGATCATAAAACAGTCACGTTTGAGTCCAGTCCGCAAGGACCCGCTCGCGGCCTTTACCGTCAGCGGCAAGGCTCTTTACAATCTCTGATTCTATGTTTCTCTGGGCTTCCAGTCCTTGTACATACAGGTTCCAGACCGGGGTCCCATGAAAAGTATCCAGCACATCCGTCGCTTTGGCAAGCGAGAGCGTATCCACCATCTCATCGAATCGTGCGATCTCTCGTTGATGAGTTTCATACAGGCTTGTTCCCACTACCTGCGATAGCGGCTCGTAGTCGCTGTATTCGCCGGTGCAATGGTTCTCAACGCCCGTGGGAGCAGGGTCAAAGAGACAGCAGAGCGTCACATGCCCGTCAACGATGTGAACCTCATGCTTGTTGCGGGAAAAGTGCGGTGTTCGGGTTACTTCGTCAATATGGCACTCTTCTTCGGTGCTGCCGGCGGCCTCATTCAAGTGATAGGTTGAATCTCCGTCAAGATGTAACCACGGACCCCAGGGCTGCTTTGATTTTTTGTACGGATGCTGGGCCATACGGACGCGGGCGGCCCCTTTGACGTCATAGCAGACGTTACACTCGGTTCGGGAGTTATACGACATCTTGAACACCGGCTCTCCGTCGTCATTAACGGGAAGACCGGCAACATCAAACATCGTAGTTCTGTACCAGGAAACGGGATTTCCTGATTTTGACAGCAGGACCGGGTCGTGGTGCAAAAAGATCCGGCGGCTTAAGTACTGGGGGGTGAATGCCCAGCGCAGCGATTGGGATCCTGACGCACAGGCGGCAATAAAAGTTTCATCACGCAGCAGAAAATCCTTTCCTCGCGCCTGTGAGGCAGATGCCCCGGATACGCACAGGAGCTCAGTTCCTGGCTGCATATTCAAAGCACACTCTTTGTCGTTCGGGAGATAGAGGTGGACACCTGCCGTCAAGCGAAAAGGGCTTCTATCGTCACCGGCTATGTACAGACTTCCAATTCCCTGAAGGACGCTGATGATATGGCCTACGCTCTGTTCCGGTGCAAAACTTCCTGCATCTGAAAACCGTATCCGATAAATATCCAACCCTTCAGGATGGATAGAATGATCGAGAATTCTAGTAAAAGCGTATTTCTCTCCTGTTTTTTCACACCAGTTATTCTTGATTAGCTTTTTCATGCTTTTCTCCTGTAATTAGTAGCATTATTAAGAGAGTGAATGATCACTGCACATCAAAACCTGTCTGAATATCCGCTGATATATTCCTAAATTAATAAAAATAAGATTATTTTGCGTTGACAATCACCTCGCTCAGTTTTTTTCGATCAATTTTTCCCGATGACGTCATCGGCAGGGAATCCCTGAACTCAATCATTTCAGGGATCATATATTTGGGCAGTCGCGATGCGCAATACCTGACAAAGTTCTCTTTTGTAATGGAACACCCTGTCACCGCGGTTATAATGGCGGAAATTCTATTGCCGACAATTTCATCCGGAATCGGGATAACCACTGCAGCAGCAATTTCCGGGTGACCAGAGAGTACTGTCTCTATTTCTTCAAGTTCGATCCGGTATCCTCTGCTTTTGACCATGTGGTCTATACGGCCGCTGAACATATAATTTCCGCATTCGTCAATACGCACCAAATCGCCGGTTTTATAGACAATCTTCTCCAAAAACGGATAGCGCGGATCGGGCACGAACTTTTCGTGGGTCATATTGCGATCACCCCAGTATCCGAGAGCCACGGTAGAACTGCTGACATACAGTTCCCCTTCCTCACCCGGGTGAGTGGCAATCTGCCGATCCTCGTTCAAGGCAAAAACTTCAAAATTGGGGAATGGCGTACCGACAGGTATTCTCCAGGAGTCGTTATCGGGAATTTCCTGAATCGGATAACAAAGAGATGAATTTGCTTCTGTCTGGCCGTAAATATTGTAGAACGAGGCTTTCTTCATATGTTTTTTCAACAGCCTGAGATACTTCACAGGCATGATATCTCCGGAAAAGTGAACAAGCCGCAGAGAGTCAAAGTTCCGCCATTCCAGCATTCCCTTGTCTGCAAGCATTGTTAAAACCGAAGACACGGAGTTCCAGACAGTGATCTGTTCATTCTCTATATATTCAGCCAACTTCACAGGGAATGTTGAAAGCATCTCAGGCAACAGTACAATTGTTGCCCCGCGTTTAACCGCAACAAATATATCAAACACAGAGAGATCAAAATGTAGTGGGGCGTGATTGCAGAACCTGTCCGCAGCAGTGACAGTAAAAAAATCAGCAGCCATTTCTACAAACGAGAGCGCATTCAGATGCGATATGGCAACGCCTTTGGGCTTTCCGGTAGAACCTGAGGTATGAAGAATATAGGCGGGACAGGTATCAGACATATCCATGGACTGAAATCCAGATGAGTCTCCACATGCTTCGATATCCAATAACAGGTATTTTGCGGCGATATTCTCATGCGGTAATTCATCGCCATCTTTTCCTATTACCAGTGCGGTAGAGATGGCAATTCGATCCTCTGAATCTGAAAACAGTGTGTTCAGATGCCCTGGAGGTCGAGATTAGGCAATCAATACCGCAATGCCTGATCATATAGGCAATCCTGCCGGCAGGAGCGGCAGGGTCGATCGGTACGTAGACCGCTCCTGATTTCAGTATTCCGAAAAGAGAAACAATCTGCTCGATTGATTTTGTCAGCAGTATACCGACGCGGTCACCTTTTCCAATTCCCGCCTGCCGAAAGCTTCAAAGCCAGTCCGTTGCTCTGCCGGTCCAGATCTGAATACGTCACTGATCGTTCTTTGAAGACCAGAGCAATCTTTTCCGGGTGTTGTTCAGCACTGTACCTTAATAAATGCTGCAGTAAATGGTCACGCATACCGTTTCTCCGGGTGTGTTTCAGAGTCCGAGAAGGCTTGCTATGATATTTTTCTGGATTTCAGATGTTCCCGAATAAATTTTCCCTGCTATGGAGTCCCGCAGGTTTTTTTCAAAATCCATTTCTGCTGAATAGCCGTATGCACCGTGTATCTGCAGCGCCTCCATGCAATTCTCCACATAACTTTCACTGACAAACAACTTGGCAATGGCAGATTCAACCGGCGCTCTTTTGCCCTGCGACTTCAACCATGCGACCTTGTAAAGGACCAGCCTTGACAGCTCGAGCCTGACGTGCATTTCGGCAATTTTGTGGGAGATCGCCTGGTATTTGCCGATAGGTTTTCCGAACTGCTGGCGTTCATTCACATGGCGGATACAATCTTCGAGATCCTTTGGCCATGGCCCCGACATGGGTAGCAAACAGGCAGCTCCTCTCCCATTCCATTTCCGAATTGAAGATGGCAGCGCCAGCACCTTCTTTCCCAAGCCTGTTTTCTTCCGGGACTTCGCAATCCTGGAGAATAACCTCTCCGATCGGGCTGGTCTTTAATCCCATCATATCAAGGGGCTTTCCGACCGAAAACCCCGGGAAGCCTTTTTCAACGATAAAGGCCGAGATGCCTGCAAAACCTTTTTTAGCATCCGTGACTGCAAACACCAGAAGAAGGTCTGCTATCGGCGCATTGGTAATAAACATCTTTGTGCCGTTGATAATATAGCGATCACCTTTTTTTTCAGCTTTGCACTTCATACTGAATGCATCAGAACCGGAATCCGGCTCCGTCATCGCATGTCCGCCCTTGAGCGATCCATTGCACAGCCCCGGCAAATATGTATTCTTTCTGGTAATCAGAGCCGAATTTCAGAATCGGAGATTCGCACGTCCAGATATGCGAGTTTATTGCAAACAGAAGGCCGCTGTCCCGGCAGCCGTACCCAAGTCCCTCCATCGTGGCAACACATGTCATGATGTCCATTCCAAGCCCGCCATACTCCTCCGGTACGGAGAGCCCCTGAACCCCGAATTCAGCACATTTTTCCCACCCCTCCTGATTGAATTCACGGTTTTTTTCCCGTTCCTTCGCACCGTTATTGAGTGCCTTCTCCGCAAATTCAATGGCTGACTTTTTGAAGGTTATCTGATCTTCTGTTAATGAAAAGTCCATAGATTACCCCATGTACTACTTGTACTAATTTTGTAATCGCAGTTCGACGAGAGAGACCATGCTGTTAAGGCTTTGAAAATTATCGGGGATTATCTCTTCGTCCATGATCTTTATGCCGAAGGCACCTTCCATGAACGTTATCAACTTCATGAGTCCCAGTGAATCAATAAGCCCCTGTTCGAGAAGGTCCTCGCCAGGGTCCAGTGTTTTTTTGCCAAGGCCGACAGCAATTTCAGCCAGCAGAAAATTTTCTATGTTTTTTAAAATACTCATCAGGATGCACCTCCTTTTGATATGATTTGTCCTGCCTCGATAATCGTTCTAGACCCCTTCCGGAAATCTCCCGAATGCCTCAATATACCGGCTGGGGCGCCACGTACCCCGCACCATGAGAAAGCTCATGCAGTACAATCTGAAGCCCAGTTTCATCAGCGTTCTGGCAAAGCGGAAATCTCTGGCCATAACACGCGTTCTGCACGGCCTGTCCTTGAATAGTGCTAATGCATGTTGAAACAGGCTTTCGGCTTCCTCTTCTCCCTCGGCAAGTAAAGGGCCGAATTGTACCGTTCCAGAGCCGGGAAGACAGGCCAGGTAACCGCGGATCTTCGTCTGGTCCCGATAGACGAAGACCTTGCCCCATCTCACACAGTAAGCAAGGTCCGAGCGACGATCAAAAAGGCTTCTTGGCATGTCATAGGTGCAGACCTCATCCAGCTCTTGCGACGACAGTTCATGTACATTGCTCTGCAGTTCCAGGCTCTGTCTTGCTTTTCCATTCATAAAAAGATCTAACAGGTCTGCTACCGGCATAAAATTGAATGCATATTGGAAAGAAAAAGACGTGGGGTTGAACGCCTCCTGGATACATCGCAGACTGGACAAGCCTTCCGCTCTCTCAATCATTGCATCCATCAACTTCGCTGCAACGGTTCTCCCCTGGAACTCCAGATCAATCGCCTCGGGTCCGGCTCCGCCGGCATCTCCTCTCCTGTTCAGGAAAATAACACCGACCACGCGGTTTTCTACTTCCGCGACTATGCCCTCGCTTGAAGCGTAGTGAAACATCGCCCAAGCCCAGGACTTTCCTTCCTGTACGCTCTGCATAGCCGGGGCATATCCGTATTTGGATGCAACCGTTGTGAATCCTTCAAAAAGAATTTCCCCAACCCGGTCAATATCCTCTTTAATCATGTCCCGTATCTGAAGGCTCATAGTACCCTCGCTCACGCCCTGATACTTCCTGCAGAGCTATGCGGTTTCATCGACCACGTCAACCATGAGCTTAGTTCATTGCTGGGTTTCGGCAGAAGTTCAGCCGCTTTGTTGATATAGACGCCTCTTTCCTGGGTATCTGCAGTTATAGTTACGCCGGCGCCAATAATGCATTCTCTGGCGACGGTGATGCCTCCATCTCTAATGGTTGAATTCGCCCCGATCAAGCAATACGGCTCTATGGTGGTCGAACCGAGAACAACCGCATGAGGGGCAATAAAACAGTGATCCTTGATGACGGAATGGTGCCCGATCAAGCTGCCGGCCCCTATTAAGACGTTATTCCCGATTTCGGCAAAGGGACAAATGACACTGTTCTCTCCTATGTAGCAATTTTCACCGATGACCATTCCCGGCCACGTTACGGCCTTCGGGCTGACGTAACTGAGCAGCTCATAGCCTTTTGCTTTGGCCTGATCATACTTTTCCGCCCGAACCCTGTTAAGTTTTCTGTAGCTCATCAGAATCGACATCTTGTAATCATGTGGAGAATACATTGATTCAACGTCCTCGAATGGGACCACCGGTAGTCCAAAAAGGCTGTCCTCCTTGATGTATGCCCGATCTACGGTAAAAGCCGTGACGGTATATGGGGAACTGTGGGTCAGATAAAAATGGTTCATTTCCGCCGCTTGACCGTTTCCAAAAATAATGACGTTCTCCATGGGGTACACCTTCCTTTGGCTGCAAACGCACTGTTATGACTAGAACTCGCCCTTTCGATAGGCCGGGAAATAATCGGTGGATGTGATGCTTTTGGCTTTTACATGCTCCTCGTATCTTTCGTGGTTGAAGATGCGGCCGCAGAAATAAGCCGTTCGGGTCCCGGAAGACCAACCGCGTTTGAATTCGCTCAAGCCATCCGTGCCGCCGTTTTTAGTACCGGCTCCCGCTCCGAGATCAAGCCACCGGACTTTTCCGGCAAAGTGCTCCAGAGCAAAACCGTACAGAGCATAGGAGGCCCGCAGGGCATAGCCCGCCTCATTCATTGAGGTCAGGTGGCTGTAGCCAACCTCTCCCTGCACAAACCATATCTGTGCTGCAACGGGGATACCCTGGTGCAGCACGCGAAGCATAACTGTACCCGGAATAGACAGCTGCTTGACAAAAGCTTCTCTTGAGAACGCTTTAATTCCATAGAGATTGTGCCGGTCTATTAAATTGGCATAAAGATCAACCCATTCATCAACAAACTGTGCCGGCTCCGGGCTTTCCTCTATCAGCATGCTTTTAAGCCCTTTTCTGGCATAGTAGCGATGATGGGCGCTTACAAATTCATTCAGCGGCCGCTGGAGATCAACGATGAAATGTTCTTTGAACGGAATGACCACGTCCTTGAAGCAATGCCGGAGATATGGTTCGTCGTACTCGCCAAACGGGTCGGAAACCAGAGACAGACTTACCAGATTTGCTGCTGCATCTTTCTTGAGATTTTCCAGGTCAGAGCCCAACTGAGCCCAGTCCCTGCAGAAGAAAAGAGGGTAGCAGCCCATTGCGTCGAAACTGTCTGACGCTGCAATCCTGCGCTTTAAGACCCATCCCCCGCATCGCGGAAGTTCCATCGGAGCGCCGAATTCAGATTGCGATTCTGAATAGTTCGAATGCATATATCCTGTCATTTCGATAACTCCCCCAGAACAATGCTGGCCATCCGTTTCATATCATGTCGGTCGTACCTTTGGTCGCACGGTAGCGTCATGATCTCATCAGACAAATCGTGACTATCTTTAAATACTTCAGAGACTATTCCGCGGATCGACCAATGCACAGGCGGATATATTTCGTGATCAAACAGAACCTGCCGGACCTGGTCACGATTTTTTACACGGATAGGAAATCCGGAAGGAACAGTCTGGGGAGGAAGTGATTGGAAAAGAGACATATCTTTCAATTCTTCAAGGAGCGCACGGTAATTTTCAACCCGTTTTTTTGCAATCGTCACGTAATCAAAACCGTACTCCAGCAGCATTCTTGAAAATTCACTCATCGCGTAATGTCCAATGGGGCACTCATGTTCAGCTTCTTGAAATAATCTGAACCAGTTCCTGGATCCCCCATGAAGATCGAATGACTGACGTTTGACGGAAGCAGAGAAAGCCTTCAGCCACCACGCGTGAGGAGGAGGTTCCATCCTGATATTTTCATGCGCTATTTCATGGTTGAAACGCAGGATTCCGCCGTCAGGAATGCCTAAAAATTTCCGTGGACTGAATATGACAAAATCAGAAAAACGGCCCGCCTCCCCTGACAATAACGCCTGGCACGCATCTTCAAGAACCCAGGCGCCACGCTCCCTGACACGCGTTACAAGTTGGGGATCGCAAGGAAAGCCGAAATAGTCCACCACAACCACCATATCATTCGGATGGACGTTATCGAGCCACTCCAACGAACTCAGGGTCAAATTACCGTCTATTTCATAAAACCTGACGGACGCCATACGCTCTCCTACCGCTTGTAATGCGGTTCCACATAAATACGAAGGAACCCAGACATGGGCAGGTGACAATAGTTCAATAAGTAGAGCCATGCCTGAACGCGCATTCGCCAACTGGATCGTATTTCCCTTTAAAAAAGGTGGTGCCGAGTACGTTGGGACCGGCATCTCTCCGAGCCCGAACATGCCGCCCATTATTCGTGATCGAGTTCTGGTCAGCTTGTCCATAAGTCATCCTTCGAACTGCAACGGCGCTTTGAAATCAAGCTGTCGGTCTCAGGGCTCATGCCAAGGTATTCCGTTGTCCATTGCAGCACAGGCTGCACAACACCTGGCTCCTTGCCATACCAGCTGCCGTGCCGTTCTTTTACGTCCAGTATGTCAAATGACAGTTGGCTTTCATGGCTATAAATCACACAGCTGGTGTCCTTTACAACCAACAAGACAAACCGGTGAGAACCGCTGTTCAACAGGTCACCAGGAAAATGGCATACACTTTTCATCAGACCAGCCGGCATGGAACTGGTACTCGAGTCACCTGTGGTAAACGCAATAATTCTTTCCGCATTATACAAGTGCAGAGTTATGTGTAACTGCACATCAGGCACAAGATTCCAGTATTCAATTTCCACATTAAACGGTGTCTGCATCGTCAGCGGGTCGGACAGGGGGTCGAACAGTCTCCCGTCCAGATGCTTCACGCAAACCCGGCGAAGTCGCACCATATCATTACCGGGTGCTTCATCGAAGCTGTCCCAAACCTCTTCAGACAAATCCTCGTCCTTAACAGATTTAGTCAGATACTTCGTCACAACGTCTGCCGATTGTCCGTCTTCGACAATTTCCCCGTTGTTCACCCAAATCACCCGATTACACAGGCTGTTTACAGCAGTCATATTATGGCTTATAAAGAGCACTGTCTGGCCGCCCTTGGCTGCATTTATTATCTTGTCCAGGCACTTTTTCTGGAACGAGGCATCACCTACCGATAGAACTTCGTCCACTAGCAAAATCTCCGGCTCAAGATGGGCAGCCACGGCGAACCCCAAGCGTACATACATACCGCTTGAATACCGTTTCACTGGTACATCCAGAAACTTGCCGATTTCGGCAAATTCAACTATTTCATCAAAGTGGCGGTTTATCTGCTCCTTCTTCATACCGATAATGGCGCCATTGAGGTATATGTTTTCCCGCCCGGTCAGCTCGGCGTGAAAACCTGTGCCCACCTCCAGCAGAGAGCCTACTCTGCCGTAGACCTCGGCCCGGCCGCGCGTCGGCTCGGTGATACGGGAGAGGATCTTCAACAAGGTGCTTTTTCCGGCCCCGTTCTGACCGATGATGCCGACGACTTCGCCCTGCCCGATCTCGAAGGAGACCTCATTCAAAGCCATGAATGTTTCAGAACCCTTGCCGGATCTCCCGTTCTGATGCAGTACCGACCTGAGTTTATCGGCGAGCTGCTCTTTGAGTGTGTCGTGGCGTTTTTTCAATTTGGCGATGTTATACTGCTTGGAAAGCTTTTCAGCTCGAATCGCAACATTTCCCATACACTGCTCCTGTGACCGCTAATCATATAAAACCACGCCGTTAAATATCATCGGCAAAGGTCTGTTCCATCCTCTTAAAATAAACGATTCCGCCAAACAGCAGCAGCACTACAACCGCGGCACTCACCGCCATCATCATCAGATTCGGACTCTCCTTGCCAAGAAAGGCCCAACGAAAACCCTCAATTACCGCGACCATCGGATTTAGGCTATAGAGCAGTCTCCATTTTTCCGGGACCATACTTACCGGGTAAGCGACAGGTGATGCGTACATCCAGATCTGTATTAAAAACGGGATAATACTGCCCACATCCCGGTATTTCACGTTAAGGGCCGAGGCCCAAAGTCCCACCGCCAGAGCTGTCATTATTGCAAGCCCCAGAAATATCGGCAGTGCCAGCAGACCCCACGTAGGTGCAATTTTGAACCAGGCCATCAGAGCCAGCAACACAATGAACGAGAAGATCAAATCAACGACTGGTGCAACCGAAGCGGCAAGAGGAATCAATAACCGGGGGAAATATATTTTTGTAACCAGGTTGGAGCTATTGACAACACTGCTGGAACTCCTGACCAATGCTTGTGAAAAGTATGACCAGGGGAGCAAAGCGCTGAAGGCAAAAACCGGATATGGTATGCCGTCAGAGGGAATTTTGGCCATAGTGCCGAAGATAAGTGTAAAAATTATCATTGTGATCGTAGGCTGTACGATGACCCAGGCCGCTCCAATAGCCGTTTGCTTGTAGCGGACAATCACGTCCCGCCAAACCAGGAAATACAGCATTTCACGATGGCGCCACACACTCGCCAGATCAAGCTGGAACAAACCCTTTCGCGGCTGTATTACCGTGTATGGCCTTTTCAAAGTGCTTTCTGCCGCTAACTCCATGACGTGCACCTCATTTCCAATGAGATTACATAACTACGTACTGTTGCCTGACAACTCTGCTTACTACATCAAACAGGATTGATTATTGATATCTAAACACTCCCTTACCGTAGAAAAATGGAGGTTTTCCAATAAGTGACGTATTTTCAGCTCCATGCGCTCAATATTCAGATAATGTCTAAATCGGGATTTCAGGCTGGCCCGAATACGCGGTTGATCCGGATCAATCTCCCACGGATGAAAATAGACAATTACCGGCTGTTTTTCTCTGGTATTGATTGACTTAATTGCCCGCCAAACCAATTCAGAGGGAATGAGCCTCAGATAGCCGCCTCCGGCAATTGGCAATTGAGTGTGCCAACCACCCATTTTAAGGCACAGTGTTGAGATCGGGAATTCTTGTATAGTTCCGGAATGAGTAGATATTACGTGGGGGAATCTTTTTCCGCCCGGGATGCCATAAATATCGTGAGTGATGGGGAATATGCTGGAATCGTAGGTAAAACCTTCCTCGACAAGAATATCAAGCGCCCAGAGCGATTTTTTAGTGATTGAATAGCTTGGGGCACGGTACCCGCACACCCGCTCTCCGCAGATATCTTCAATAATCTTTTTTGCTTTTGATATATCCTCACGGAATTCTTGCGGGGAAAGACGGTATATAAGCTGATGGCCGTACCCATGGCAGGCGATTTCATGCCCGCGTTGGTGAATAGCTGTCACCAGAGAGGGGATTCGCTCGGCAATCCACCCCAACACGAAGAATGTTCCCCGCAATGCAAATTCATCCAGCATGTCGAGGATACGCATGGTGTTACCCTCGACTCGGAGAGGAAACGTATCCCACTCCGCCGGTTTGATGTTTCGTTCAAAAGCGGTCACCTGGAAGTAATCTTCAACGTCTATGGTGATAGCGTTAATCATAAATTTCCTCAGAATGTTTTTTTGATCTCGATTATCGCGCGGCTCACATTCCTGTTGTCCTCGAAAATTCCAGGCGAGTAATAATCCGTGTAAATGTATGAGAGCGAAGCCGTTAATTGTTTGGCCAGACGGTAGCCAAGTCTGGAATCGACCTGAAAGCGCCTGGTGTAACTTCCAAGAAGCGGCTGGTCGTATCTTTCAGCCGTAAAACCAAGGCTGCCGTCCAGATCTGCGGTAAACTCATACTTCCCTTGAACAGTTGCACCAAATACCTTTGTTTGCAGAGTATCAATGTTGGCCAGAACAAATTCGGAATACCTGGGAGAAAAACTCAGGGAGCCTCTGTTAAAGCGCTTTTCCAGGCTGCCGGCCACAAAACTCTCCTGTATAATATTGCTCAGAGGATCTTCATCGTACCTCACTCCTGTGGTCACGGTGCCGGTGACCGTATCGAATGCATGAGTGAACCCCGCATTCCATATACTCTTGTTGAGGCCCTGGCCATTGTCATAACTGATCCAAGTGTTTCCCACCTGGGCAAAGACGAACGATTTGTCACTGTACTCGTAACGGAATCCTCCAAGCACCTGGTGCTGGCTGAAATTACCGATAACTGAAGTCTCCCTGGCGAAGGTATAGTCTGTGGTCAGACTCCAACGTTTAGATAATTCGTAAGACATATTCATAAAAGCGACGTGGTCGGTTTTGTCGACCTCGAATGTACCGACGGATGTACCGACGGGTATACCGAAATAGCGGACGTCAATAAACCGGTAGCCGGCTTTAACCTTTATTCTTTCCACTGGATTGAACATGAGGTATGGAGATGCCGTGACTACATTACGGTCGGACTGATCGACAAAAAGACTTTCCTTGGTCACATCCCTGGTCACATCCAGCGATACTCGCTGATATTCATCGTTAACATCCAGGAAAAGGAGATTTTTCACTGCCGTCAGGTGCCCAGTCTCACTAAGTGAATGTGCTATGTCGTCTGGAATGGTGTTCCTGGCGTAATGCTGATAGTCAAACACATAATTAATATTTAAGGTCAGTGCAGGCGCCTTGTAACTCATGGCAAGCCCTGGAAGCGTCTGGGTGATGTAATCCGAGGAACGGTTCGTGCGTGTTTCAAAAACGTTATCAGTGAACCCTTCGCTGACAGCGAATGAAGGATGAATTTCAAATTCAGCGCCATGCGCAAAAGTTGCAATTGAAAGCATAGTGAAAAGCACCGTTTCCCTTAGTACATTCGACATGGGATTCCTCACTGTAGTTCTAACAAACGGTTACGTGCGTTACCGAAGTAATCTGTCCTCACACACAAATTCAAAACCTGAACATGCGTCCGAACATAGTTCCCATTATGGATGAGGTGTTTTCTTCACGTGGGAACACGCCAGTTTTTTTATCTTCCACGATTGAATCGTTTTTGAACATTTTTTGAATAAGCGGACCGGTTTTCTCCTGATGTGACTTTACAGAATTTTCAAGTTCGGAAATCTTTGCTGACATATCCTGAATCATCTTCTGAATACCTGATTCAGATTTTTTTTCCAGATTATCGAGTCTGTCATGTATGTTCTTGATCATTGTAGAGAATACCGGCTCGGATCGACTGGCGAGAGCTGCAGCCTCATCATTATTTTTTTTTGTAACGTGACCATTGCATGACTCAACCCCCCCCCAGTAATGATACTCAAAGTCGAGGTCCCCAATGATATCCTTCACCAGAGAGGCATCGATTGTTCTGATCTCTTCGCTGAAGGCCGCCAGCAGAATGAAATCGCAGATAATGTTGATCAGCCTTGGAATTCCCCTGCTATATGTAAAAATCATGTCGATGGTTTCCGGAGAAAAAATGGCGGCATCACGGTCGCCCGCTTTTTCCAGGCGATGCAGGATATACAGTTCAATTTCGGATTGACTTAGCGGTTGGATATTGCAATTGATGCTGATGCGCTGTCGCAATTGCACCAGACTTGCCGATGCCAGTGTTTTACGAAGTTCCGGCTGCCCCACAAGAATAATCTGCAAGAGTTTTGCATTGTCGGTTTCCAGATTCGAGAGCATTCTGATCTCTTCAAGCAGATCATGGTCGAGGTTTTGTGCTTCATCTATGATCAAAACGGGATGATTTCCCTTTACAAACTGTTCAATCAGGAAAGCATTCAAATCCCTCAGAAGAGTGATCTTGTCTTTATTCTGGACTGACAGGCCGAAATCGTCATTTATCATGGCAATCAGTTGTTCCGAATCGACCCGCGTGTTGAAAATTTTGGAGAGGATGACATTGGTGTGATTTTTCTTGATTAGATCTCGAATGATCGTGGTTTTACCGGAACCTACCTCACCAGTGAGAAGAATAAATCCGACCCGCTCCTTAATGCCGTAGTCCAGATATGAAAGTGCCTTTTTATGCGAACTGCTCATAAACAGGAAGTCCGGATCAGGCAGAAGATCAAACGGCTTCTTCGTCAGGTTAAAAAATGCCTTGTACATGGGTTATCCCCTTTTTGTATTGCTCCTACCGGCAACAGGACCATTTCAGGCATACCTTTCCCGGTAATATTGGTCGCGGTCATAGCGAAATTCCGCTGAAGCTTCGTTGTAAACGACACCCAACAACGGGGTTCCCTTGATGCATTCCATCGTTTCCTCAATATTCTTCAGCGTAACATGACCTTCCTTGGCGACCAGAATGATGCCATCGACAATGGCACTCAGCGAACGGGTCTCAGCAATAGGGAGGACTGGCGGGGTGTCGATAATGATGTAGCGGTCGTGATAGCGGTTTTTAATTTCGAGAAAAAAATCCCTCATCCGTCTGGAGGTAAATACTTCCGTTGGATTTGACACATCCCGACCAGCCGACAGAAAAGATAGTTTACCTAAACCGGTTCGTATGAGGGCATCCTTGATATCAACACCATCCAAAAGGCAATCCGTCAGGCCTGCCGATTTTTCTATCCCAAGATAGCTGTGAATAGCCGGTTTTCTGATATCTGCATCCACCAGCAAGACCGTGTGGTCAAATTCCTGGGCCAGACTCAAGGCGAGATTGAGGGATGTGATGCTTTTACCTTCACCGCCAACGGAACTGGTCACCATAAGCATATTGAGAAAAGAGCCCTTTTGGGTCAGCTTGACAATGACAGATTTCAGCTTGTTGTATTCTTCCGCTGCCTGGGTATGCGGATCAATCGCAGTTACAAGCAATCGATTCGTTATGGTGATCCCCGGCGAAACTATTGGCGGTGGTACATGAACCTCGGTAATTGTTTTTTGCGCCGAGAGAGCGGGGATCGGTTCATCCCTCAGCCGTGCAGCTTTTTCAAGTGCTTCTTCAATTCTGCTCATAACGTATCCTTTCGAACCGTATAATTGTCTTCATCTGTTTATTTCAGTGTCAGATTCTTCAGATTGAAAACATCGATGGTTAGAGGTCGCATTAACTCAAGAGGAATAGTTGCCAGAATAAGCATGAAACAAACTGCAGCAATGCCATAAAACCAGTAGTCCCGTTTACGTGAAGCCTGTAATTCGATCGGGTTTTCGATAGTTGGAATCACGGCAAGAACCTGAACGCCCAGAGTCTTGAGTGACTCAATATTCCGCACTGATTTATCCAGATGATCAAGCAGCACAAGAAAGCCAAAGCTTGCCGCCAAGCCTCCAACAATACCGAACAGGATAATTTTTACTCGATTCGGACTGAACGGACTGGTGGGAAGAATAGCCGGATCTTCTATTCGGAAGGGAGAGACCTTACCCTGCATCTCCATCTGCCTTGATACCTCCGACTGCCCATGTCTGGCAACGAGTTGCTCATAGAGTAATTTCTGACTGTTTTTTTCCCGTTCCAGTTCGTCAAGCCCAGACCTTGCCGCAGGTATACTTCTGAGTAGAGACTGTCTTGAGGCGATAAAACGTCGCTGGCTATTTTCAATGTCACGCAGCGAATTCAGCTCCATTGAGATTTTTTCCACCTCCAATGAATATTCGTTCACGTTATCGGTTCGCACAGATCCCGATTGAAGCTGTTGACTAATTGCAGCAATTTCGCTGTTTATCTCAACTACTTCAGGATGAATATCCGTATAGACAAGACCTAACTCCTGTTGTTTTTTCTTAAGTACGGCCAGCTTTGACTTCAGCGGATCGTTCTTTTTTGCCTGACTCAGCATACTTTCGAATTGACGACGTTTAATCTCTACTTCAACAATTCTTTGCTGCGCCTGAGCCACATCAGCAAGTATTGCAGCTTCACTCTGGGCAAGTACGCCATCATTGTCTCGTCTGTAACTGTTTGCCTTGGCTTCGGCTTCTTCAAGCTTTGTCTTGATGGTGTTGATCTGCGTCGAAAGGACATCAGTGGCACCGTATGACTCTTCCTGTTTTTTGTACGAAGACGGCCCATATTTTTCTTCCTTCATCGGATACAGCGGAAAAATTTCAAAAGACGATCTCGCGGCGCATCCGGACTATCTGATGACGGACTATATCGGAAAAACCGGCGTGGAATACGGATATGAAAAAAATCTGCGGGGAGTGAACGGGAAACAGGAAGTCGAGGTGGATTCGGCCGGAAATATCAAAAAAGATTTCGGCGTCACTCCGCCGGTGCCGGGAAGCGATTTGATTTTGGGGATTGACGCGGATCTTCAGAAAAAACTGCAGGACACGCTTGCAGGCGAAACTTGACGAGACCGGAACGAAAACGGCGGCGGCGGTGGCGATCGATCCGCGAAACGGCGAAATTTTGGCGATGGTCAATCTTCCAAGCTATGACAACAATCTTTTCGCCAAAGGAATTTCAGCGGACGACTATCAAAAATTGATGTCCGATCCGGACAAGCCGATGTTCAACCGTTCGATTTCCGGAGAGTATCCGCCCGGTTCGACTTTCAAACCGCTTGTTGCGGCGGCGGCGCTTCAGGAAGGGACGATCACGCCGAGCACGACGCTTGATTGTCCGGCGGCGATCAATATCGGCAGCTATAGTTTTCCGGACTGGAAAACGCACGGACTCACGGATGTTCGAAAAGCGATTGCGGAAAGCGTGGACATTTTTTTCTATGCGGTCGGCGGCGGCTGGGGCGATATACCGGCGCTTGGAATCGACAAAATTCAGCAGTACGCCGACAAATTCGGTCTGGGACGCACACTCGGAATTGATATTCCGGGAGAAGCGTCGGGACTCATTCCGAACCAGCAGTGGAAGCAGGACAAAATCGGCGAGCGTTGGTATTTGGGAGACGATTATCACTGCGCCATCGGACAGGGATTCGTGACGGCGACGCCGCTTCAGCTCGCGAACTATATCGCGGCGATTGCGAACGGCGGAACGGTCTATCAGCCGCATTTTGTCGATTCGATCAAAAAAGTCGACGGGTCGGTGGAAAAAATCGCGCCCGTTGTTCTGAACAAAAATTTTATTTCACCAGCCAATTTGCAAGTCGTGCGGGAAGGAATGCGGCAGACGGTGACTTCCGGAACGGCCCAGCCCTTGAAAGATCTTGCCGGTCGAAGTGGCGGGAAAAACAGGAACAGCCCAATTCGGAAGCGGCAACGAACGGGAGCACGGCTGGTTTGTTTCCTTTGCGCCCTATGACAATCCGACGATCGCCATGGCGGTGCTCGTCGAAGGCGGCGGAGAAGGCTTCTCGACCGCCGAACCGGTGACGCATGATGTCTATCAGTGGTATTTCGGGGATCGGGGAAAATGATTGATTGACAACACTTTCTCTTTTCGACTATCATTCTAATCGTTATATCCCTTATCAAAAAAACAAATGACAAAATTTCTCACCCCGGAAGGACTCAAAAAACTTGGAAGAAGAACTCGCGATGCGAAAGACCGAAATGCGCCAGAAGATCGCCGAGATCATCAAAGAAGCCAAAGAGCAGGGCGACTTGAGCGAGAACGCGGAATATTCGGAAGCCAAGCGCCAGCAGTCGGACAATGAGCGGCGGATAATGGAACTTGAAAATGATATTCGCACTTCCCAAGTTGTCGAGCTTCAACGAGGAAAGCAATGTCGTCCAGATGGGCTCACAAGGTCAAAGTGAAGTTCAATGGCGATGAGCAGGCTTTTTGCATTGTCGGATCAAACGAAGCCGATCCCTTGGGCGGAAAGATTTCCAACGAATCGCCGATCGGGCAGGCTTTGATGGGCAAAAGCGCGGGGGACAAAGTGAAAGTGAACACGCCGGCGGGAGAGAAAGAATATATGATGTGGAAGTGAAGTAAATCTTGTATTTTGCAGAGCAACTCCGACCTTGTCGGTCGGGGTTGTTTTTTTGCGGGAAAAAGATATAATATAATTAGTATCTTGTCATCCTAGATCCCGATGCCGCAAAGTCGGAGATGCAGAATCCGTCAATAATGTTGAATTTGCTAATTAAGAGATCTCGATACCTGGCTAAGTCGGGATGACAAAGTAGGATATTTCTTATACAATATGCTTATGCTCGACGAAATAAAAGAAATAAAACTGAAAAAACTTGAAAACCTGCGAAAAGCCGGATCTTGATCCCTATCCCGAAAAAACCGGCCGGACAATGACAAACAAGGAGGCACTGGATAAGTTCGATGAACTTGCAGGGGAAAGAAATAATTTTGGTCGGAAGAGTGAAGTCTCTGCGTCCGATGGGCGGGTCGGCTTTTGCGCACATCGAAGACGAATCGGGAAAGATCCAGCTTTTTTTGAGCAAGAAAAATATTGATCCGGAAAAATTCAAATTATTTATCGATTCGATTGAACTCGGAGATTTTGTTGAAGTCAAGGGAAAATTGTTTAAAACCAAAACGGAAGAAATCACTCTCGAAGTGTCGGATTGGAAAATATTGAGCAAGAGCCTGGCTCCCGTGCCGACGGAATATTTCGGCGTGAAAGACACGGAAGAGCTTTTGCGGCGGCGCTATTTGGATCTCATGATGAATCCGGAAACGCGCGAGCTTTTTCGCAAGAAAAATATTTTTTGGCAAACAGCCCGGAATTTTTTGGCAAAAAATGGATTTTTGGAAGTGCAGACTCCGGTTCTTGAAAATATTCCCGGCGGAGCCGAAGCGGAACCTTTCGTGACGCATCACAACGCGCTTGATCGCGACTATTTTATGCGTATTTCACTGGAGTTGCCTCTCAAAAGGCTTTTGGTTGGCGGATATGAAAAAGTTTTCGAGATCGGACGGGTTTTTCGCAATGAAGGAATTGACCGCGAACATCTTCAGGAATATGATCATGCTGGAATTTTATGCAGCCTATTCGGATCTCGAGAAGGGAATGAATCTTGTTGAAGAAATGTACAAAGAAATTGTGAAAAAAGTTTGCTGGAAATATGGAAACGGAATACGAAGGGAACAAAATCAATTGGGGAGAACAAATGGGAAACGAAAGATTATTTTACACTTTTCAAACAAGAAACGGGAATTGATCTGGACAAGGAAGTTTCCGCTCGAGGATCTGCAAAAAAAAGCGGATGAATTGGGCATCAAATACGAAAAAAATTATGGCAAAGGGCGGATGATTGACACGATATACAAAAAAACCGTCCGGCCGAAATTGATCCAGCCTTGTTTTTTGGTCGGACATCCGATTGAAGTTTCACCGCTGGCCAAAAAAGACCCAAGAGATCCGCGAAAAGTTTTGCGCATGCAAGTTTTGGCCGGCGGCGCGGAGCTGGGAAATGGTTTTGCGGAGCTCAATGATCCGATTGACCAGCGCGCTCGATTTGAAGAGCAGATGAAATTGCGCGCGGCGGGTGATCACGGAAGCTCAGATGCTCGATGAAGATTTTGTCGAAGCACTTGAATATGGCATGCCGCCGGCTTTTGGCTTCGGATTTTCGCGAAAGATTATTTGCGTTTTTGATGAACAAATCAGTGCGGGAAACAGTCATTTTCCCGCCGATGAAAGAGAAATAATTATTTTAAATAATATGAATAACTAGAAAAAGCACCAGAGGCAGAAAATGGAGGCTTTGGATAAATTTGCTAAAACAGGACAAAATAACTGAATTGTCAAGTTGGATCTTGATCAATTAGACAACTTGCAGAGAATCTAAGAATTAAACAGCAAATATATCGGCTGAGCTGAAATGCTGAGAGAGTTAAAATATTAGCGAAGCGATGTTCGAAAGGAATAAACAGAATAAATAATTTTATGCTGGACATCAAATACATCCGGGAAAACAAAGACGCGGTGAAGAAAAATTGCGAACTGCGCAATATCAAGTGCGATATTGACCGGCTTTTGGAATTGGATGAAAAGAGGAGAAAGTTGATTATCGAAAAATCGAGGAACTTGAAGGAAAAAAAGAATAAGCTGAATGATGAAATGAAAAATGCAGCGAGATAAAGAGAAAATAATTATTGAAAGGGAAAGAAGATCAAAGAAGAATCTGGACGAACTTGAGCCGGAGTTTGAAGAGATCGAAAAAGAATGGAAAAAGCTGATTATTCAAATTCCCAATATGATCTCATCCGGATTCGCCGATTGGGAAAGATGATACGGAAAACAAAGAAATTGAAAGATATGGCGAACCGCCGAAATTTGATTTCGAGCCGAAAGGACACGAGGAATTGATGAAAAATCTTGATTTGATTGATTTTGAACGGGGAGCAAAAGTGGCTGGAGCAAAATTCTATTTTCTCAAAAACGAAGCGGTGCTTTTGGAGCAGGCTTTGATAAATTATGCTCTGGATATTTGTCTTCAAGAAAAATTCACGCCTGTTCACGACTCCTGATCTTGCCAAAGACAGATATCTTGCTTGGAATCGGATTTAATCCGCGCGGAGAGGAAACGCAAATATATCAGTGTCGAAAATACGGATTTGAATCTGGTTGGAACGGCCGAAATCACGATGGGCGGATATCATATGGACGAAATAATTGAAGAAGAAAAATTGCCACTGAAATATGTGGCTTTTTCCCATTGTTTCCGAACGGAAGCCGGAGTCTACGGCCGGCACAGCGCGGGACTCTATCGCGTCCATCAATTTTCGAAAGTGGAAATGTTTGCCTATACTCTGCCGGAAAAATCCGAAGAAATGCATACTTATTTCAAAGATCTGGAAGTGAAAATTTTCAAAGGACTTGGCGTTCCATTCCGAGTGGTTGATATTTGCACGGGGGATCTGGGCGGACCGGCATATCGCAAATATGATCTTGAAGCCTGGATGACCAGCCGCAACGATTGGGGAGAAGTGACTTCGACTTCGGACACGACAGACTATCAAGCGCGACGACTCAATATCAAAGTGAAACGAAAAGACGGCAAAAAAGAATATCTGCATATGCTCAATGGCACGGCGATTGCCACTTCGCGCGCGCTGATCGCCATCATCGAAAACGGTCAGCAAGCCGACGGGTCGGTCGTGATTCCGGAAGTTTTGCGCAAATGTATGCCGGGAAATATGGAAATTATAAAAATAAATAAATAATATGGCTATTGAAAGAAAAATGCATATCCATTGATACAAGAAGATTTCCATGCCTGAATACGAGGAAGCTACGCAAGAATTGCGAAAAAACCAGATAGATAATATTCGGGAATTGACGAAACTATAAGAAAAACTAAGAATCCGAGAACTTGACAGCAAGAAAAACAATTGAATATGAAAAAATCAGAAGATGCTTAGCAAGAGTTTAGCATAAAGGATCCGGTAAGAATAATAGAAGCGATAAAAAATATCTCGAGGAAAATTCAGGACAAATAATAATGTCTGAAAGATCAATCTATCTCCCATAAAAGAAATGGAACTCCGGGCGTCACGCATTCCCGGAGTTGTTTCGCTCGCGCAAGGCGTGCCGTCTTTTGATACGCCGGAGCCGATCAAGCGGGCGGCGATTGAGGCGATTGAGAAGGGAAAAGTGGCCAAATATTCGCTCGCGCCGGGACTTTTGGAATTTCGCGAAGTGATTGCGCAGAATCTGGAAAAAGAAAACAAATTTTATGACTTTGAAGAAGAAATTATTGTGACGGCCGGATCGATTGAAGCGATCACGGCGACGATGCTGGCGATTCTTTCGCCGGGCGACGAAGTTTTGATTCCCGATCCGACTTATACTTCCTATCAGCCGGCGATCAAGGTGGCGGGCGGCGTGCCGGTTTTTGTGCCGCTCGATGAAGAAAATCACTGGGCGTTCGATATCGCGGAGCTCGAAAAAAGAATCACTCCAAAAACGAAAGCGCTTCTTTTTTGCAATCCGAACAATCCGACCGGGACGATTTTCACGCGCAATCAGCTTCACGCGGTGGCGCAACTGGCGATCAAGCATGATTTCTATATCTTGAGCGATGAGGTATACAAAGATTTTATTTTCGATGCCGAGCGAAAAGTTTTATTCTCTGGCTGAAATGCGCGGGATTCGCGATCGTTTGATCTATATTTTTTCTTTTTCCAAGGCCTATGCGATGACCGGCTGGCGGATTGCGTATCTGGCGACGCATCAGGATCTGGCGAAGAAGATTCTGGGAGTCCACGACGCGCTGGTCACCTGCGCGCCGGTGGTTTCGCAATACGCGGCGCTGGCGGCGCTTGAGATGGCGGACGAGGAACTGGCGAAATATCACGCGATATACAAAAAAAGGCGGGATTTGATCTGCCGGCGGCTCGATAAACTGAAAAATATATTTGAATATCAAAAACCGGACAGCGCCTATTTCGTTTTTCCGCGGATCAAAGAAGATATTTTGCAAAAAATCGCTCCAGGTGGCGGATTCGAAGCAATTTGCGATAGAATTGTTGGAGAAAGCCAAAGTGGCGACCGTTCCCGGCGCGGCCTTCGGTCCGAGTCGGAGAAAATCATATTCGGATGTGTTTTGGAAGGTCGGAAGAAGATATCAATTTGGCATTTGATAGGATGGAGAAATTTTTTGAAAATTTGAAATTATAAATTTGAAATTTGAAATCAATGACTAAATGATAAATTTAAAATTTTTCATTTAAAATTCATGTCAAATTTGAAATTCAAATTGAAAATGCAATGAAAATATTTCAAAAAAATTGTCCAATATTATCTAAAACTTCTCACCAAGTTTGTTCTTTGGCGGCACAAGCCTTTTATCATTGCTGTGGCGGGAACGACGAACAAAACCGACGGTCAAAGAATATATTTTGAAATTTTTGCGGGAAAAATACGGAGAAAGAAGAAGTGCGGGGAAATCCGCGGAGCTACAACACGGAAATCGGATTGCCGCTGGCGATTTTCTATCTCGAATCAGGAGAATCTTCTTTTTGGAAATGGTGGAAAATTTTGATCCAGGCCAAAATAAAAGCTCTATTTTCGCGGAAATTTCCCTCAAAATTGGTTTTGGAATTGGGAGTGGAGAAAAAAGGCGATATGGAATATCTGCTTGAAATGGTGCGTCCCTCCTGGGTGGTTGTGACGAATATTGAAGGCAATTATTCGGACGCGGAATCGAATTTGGATGAAATCTTCGAAGAAATGAAATTGCTCGCGGAAAAATTGCCGCCGAAAGGGAAAATTAATTTTGAATTTTGACGACGAACGAGTGAAAAATCTGGCTGAATTTTCAAAAGCGGAAACGATCAGCTATGGTTTTTCGGAAGGTGCGAAGCGCGCGTATCCAATCTCAAAACGACTGTTCAGGGGCAAACATTTGATTTTTCTTTTCAGAGGCAAACAAGAATCTGTTGAGATCAAAAAATACGGCCGGCACAATGTCTATGCCTGGATGATCGCAAAGATTGTGAAAGAAATTATATAGATTTAGCGTTCCACTGCAGGAGATGCAACTTCAGGATCGCACGTAAATTCCCTGACCTTCGAGGAGATATTTATGTCCCTTTTTTCCAAAAAAAAGAAAAACAAAATCATTCAAAAATCCTGGCAGAGAAAGCGTACGGAAGCATATCCCGGAGCATCCAAGAAAAGAAACGACTCAAAAGGAAGGGAATTTTTCTCGTTTTCTTTTTTGGCTGCTGCTTGTTGGTTTTTTTGGGAATTTGCGCTTATTTGCTTTTTTTCTCGACCTTTTTGGATATTAACAAAATAACTATTGAAGGCAATCAGGATATTTCAAGCGCGGAAATATCAAAAGTCGTGGAAAAATCGCTCGAAGGAAAATATTTCAACTATCTGCCGCGAAAAAATTTTTTTCTGGTGAGTAAAACAAATATCAGCAGCGCGGTGAAAAACAATTTCAATCGCCTGGAAGTTGCGTCAATCGAAAAAAAATTTCCCGACACAATCTCGTGAAAGTGATTGAACGAAAAGCGGAATTGGTCTGGTGCAGCGGAGGAGTATGCTATTTTGCGGACAGAAGCGGTCTTGCGTTATGGAGGAGCGATCGGGAACGGAGGAAGATTTGCGGGCGGGCAATTTTTTGGTGGTGGTCGATGACAGCGCCATACCGGTGGAGATTGGAAAAACAAAAATAAATCCGGATTATATCGGGTATATCGAAGCAGTGAACGCGATGATCCGGGACGATCTGAAACTTGAATCCGGCTGGCGAGCTATCATACTCCCGGGATAGCCTCGCAGGAAATAAGCGTGATGACCGGCGAAGGATGGATTCTCAAGATCAGTTCGGAATATTCAATCGATGAAGCGAAAAAAATCATCCAAACGCTTTTCGAGAAAGATTTGAACGAAGAAACAAGGAAAAATTTGGATTATTTGGATTTGAGAGTGAAAGGAAAAGTATATTACAAGACGAAGATAAGCTAATCTCGTAAGTCGGTCAACTTTGTATATATCAATATCGATCCGCCGATTTCGGCGTTGGGTGTTCGTTCGCGCAGCCATTCATAGTCGGGTTTTCCTTCGGTGATTTTGTAATAGAGGGAATTTTGCAGGAAGGTCGCTGAAATTGCGTACCAGCCCGGCTCTTGTCCCAAATCGGAGTGCCAGATGATGGCCTTGTCTCCGAGATAATGTACCACATCTCCGCCGCCGAAATAGTCGACGCGGATTTTTTCGAATATTGTTGTCATCAACCCAATTTTGTGAGCCGTTTGAGATCCTGTCCCCAATCCACATTCGAATCCGTCACATATTTGTAGCCGTTTTTCGGTCCGCCGACAGTTTCATTGAAATAGGCGAGATAATTGGGATAGGCAAAGGCGGTTTCAGCGACGAGCCAGGCAATGAGCAGCAAGAACGATTGCCCAGAAATATTTTCGCATAATTTTTTGCAGATTCTATTTCCAAAAACAGTCACTTCTTTGGCGATCAAAATATACATGAACGGCAAGATCGGAAAGAGATGGCGGAAGCCGATATTGAGATTTCCGGTGATGCTCACATACCAATACAAAGCGATGAAAGAAAGCATCGAAAATTCGGCGATGTGATCGTCGAAATAATTTTTGATGTTGGTCCAAATTTTTTTCGGAAATACATGGCAGATTTTTTTTCAGCAGCATTGTGAGTCCAACGGCAATCGAGAATAGCAGCAAAATCAAGAGTGGAAGTGATTCTTTGATGAGAAATACCATTGGGAAATAGGCTCGGAAGCTCTGATTGGTCACTTGGCCGAAGAAATAGGTCGTATTTCCGCCTTCGACGCGGCCGAAGACCATGAAGAATCCGATGAGATATTGGGCATAGGGGCGAAGCACGGTATTGTCTGCCATTTTGTGAAGATATGGCGCGGCAATTTTCTGAATTCCATTGGGAGAAAGCTGGGTGTCAATCAGCTGGTGGATTTTTTCCGTCGGCATCTTGAAAATATTGAGCTCATAGACAAGGCCGATCAGAAGTCCGTGAATAACCAGAATGACAATAAAAGTCGCGATATACAAACACAATTTTTGCAGCCAAAATCTTTTTATTTTTCCCGATCCCAAAAAAGAAAAATTGAGTTTTTCTTTTCTGGAAAAGGGCATAGAGAATCAAGGCTATGCCCAAAAATCGGAAAAAGCAAAACGGCGGAAAATTTGGCGAGCTGCGGCCAGTCCCAAAAATATTCCGGCCAGAACAATCGTTTTCCAAGTTCGGATTTTTGAGATATTTGATGAAAAGAATAAAAAGCAAAAACACAAAAAGCGGCGATGCCGAGGTCAGTCGTCACATAGTGATCATGTCCCAAAATATTGGGATCGAAGGCATAGAGCGTGAGAGCGAGCAAGGCCGGCTTTGGTGCCGAACAATTCTTTGGCCCATTTGAAAATCATGAACCCGAGAGCCAGAGCGATGAGAATGATCGGAAGGCGGGACCAAAAAAGGATCGCTTCGGTGTTGTTTCCGGGCAGATACAAAAATGTCCATCCGGCGTCCCATTGGCCGTTGGCATCGGTTGTCCAGAAAGTTTTCATCGGTCGGGAAAGTGACTTTCAAAAATTGCAGAGGAATTCCGGCCAGGTCCTTGAGAAGCGGCGGATGTTCGGGATTGAGGCGATAGTCGTGAAAGTTGATATACGAATATCCGGAGGGAATATGCGCCACTTCGTCCATGATAGCGGCATCTCCCGAGCAGTGATCGACGCTCAATCGGAAACGAGATGAGCATAATTGCCAGAATTTCGGACGATGAATTATAAATCGTTTTAAATTTTATTGTATTTTTTAAGTCCAATCAGTGACAACTGAGTCTATATTAATTTCGGGATTTGTACATAGGTTATATTAATTTATATTTATTACAAAATAATCAGTTCCGTTTCCCGGTTGGGGATCAATTTTTTGGACATACGCCCCTGGATAAAGCGCTTTTATTTTGGCTATGGCTACTCCGTCATAATACATCAAAACGACCTTTGCTGGCGACTTCACAATAGTTCGCGTCAAAATCGGGACTGAGATAGACGATTCCTGGTGTGCGATAATGAGTCAGAACTTTCACGACTTCTGCCGAAACAGGCAGACCATCTTCCATAATCTGTCCTCCGGCGTTGGCGACTACATATTTTTGAACATTGGGCGGCAGATTATTGAGATAAAGCGCCATATTCTTGAAATTTTGAGAAAAGGCGGCGTGAATTTGAGGCGCCTGGGCCCAGTCCACAAAATATCTTTTGAGAGCCACGCCGAGAGCAATGCCAGGAATCAGAGCAATTTGGGCAGTCGTAATAACTGGAGAATATCTTCATGCCCTTCGATTGCTCAGTCGGTTCTGCAGCACGAAAGTTTTTTCAATCGCGAAAACGGCAATGAGAATGGCGGCCGGAAGAGAGCCGATGGCCCGCAGTGAATGAGGCAAGACCCTCGTAAGTGAGCATTTCCGGCAGGAGCATTACAAAAAACCAGGCTAGAATGAGAGTCGCAATGACCAGTTCGTCGTTATGTTTTCCATACTTAAAACGATGATAAAGAAGATAAAAAAAATGGCCGAATAGATAGAATATTCCGATGAGAAAAAATATTCCGACGAAAAATTGAAGTTCTGGCTGGCCGGGGAAATTGTGCCGCCAGTTCATGTCGCCCTGAAAGTTGAACATTCCCAGAGTTTTCGTGACGCTCACCCAGAGCAGCGTGTCCAAGATGTCCCTGGTTGACTTTGGGAGAAAGAATTGAAACGGATTCAGAGCGGGTTTCAAAATATTCGGGGTGGAATATAAAAGCCAAGAAGCATCGGAAGCGCGACGATGAGCATCGAAGATAAGGTAGACGGTGAGCGGTTTCCAATATGTTTTCGAAAAAATTGTCTTTTTGGAAATAATCAGAATGAAGAGAAAGGCGATAAGAATAGCCGGCGCGACGCGAAAGGCAATGTAAGTGTGCATTCCGAGCCCGAAAAAGCTCCGGCAAGAATATAATCTAATATTTTTCCGTTCGCAGTGCCCGAAAAAGGAAATAAAAAGAAAAAACAAGCACGAAGGGCAGCATATTGGCCCGAAAGGAAATGCGGCTGAAATTGATGGCCCAATAGGAGGTGGCATACAAAAATCCGGCGATGAGTCCCGCCCGCCAGGAATTCCAAAATTCACGGGCGAGAAGAATCATTCCGAAAATCGTGAGGGTTCCAAAAAAAACGGACCACATTTTGAGAGTGAGGACGCTCACGCCGAAAAGTTTGAAGCCGAGAGCGATGAGATTCATAAAAAGTCCTTCGCGGCCGTAATTATTGATGTAGAAAAGGCGGTAATGGCCGGTTTCGATGGCGTTGATGGCATCCGTGCCATTCACCGCTTCGTCCGGGTAGATTCCGGGCGGAAAGAACTCAAATGATAGGTCCGCACAAAAAGACCGATCGCGATGATGGCGGTCGCCAGGATGAGATAAAAATATTTGCGGGTGAGAAAAGACCTATCGCGAAAAGATTTGAAGGGAGGCTTCAAAGTGAGTTTGTTTTTCGGTTGCATACGCCCGTATTATACAATAAACGGGAATCCCGTGCCAATTTCAAATATGTCTTTTGGTCATTAAGGAGTACAACACGATACGGCTTTTCCTTTCTTCGGTGCCTCTGCAAGTTTTGTGATAAAATTAGTGCGGGGCAAGAAGTTATCCACATCGCGCTCGGATGTTCTTTCAAGTTTGTTTTTGTGGTATAATTGGAATGAAAGAAAAAAGAAAATTTTTTATTTCCGACCATATTAACATTGGCTGGGTTGTCATATGGCAAAAAACAATAAAAGGAACAAACCGCGAAGAGGCATGGAAGCGCCATTCGATGGAGCGCCGACTGTCGAAGAACTGCAAAGATCGATTAAGGATGAACAGGCAGGGCAAACTAATTCCTTTGATCTTCACATCAGACCTATATGCTTCAAAGGGTGCTGATCTCGGTGTGTCCGAAGCAGAACTTGAAAAATATCCGGATGAAGTTCTGGGATCTGCCGCGGAGGTTTTGGACCGGGCGAATGGGGCGCAGGAAAAGGAAAGAGAGACAAAAGAGCCGAAGTATTTCTTTGAAAGAACTTTTTGGCTTGGGCGATTGCTTCAACCTATAAAATGACCGAAAAGAGGGCTTGATTTGATCAAAAAAGCAAATTTGGAAGGAAAAGAATGGAGTCCCGCTGAAGGAGCGGATATGCGCCGGCTCAATGCTTCCGCTTGAAAAAAACAAAGCTTGTCAATCCAGAGGATGAAGAATTTCTGGCCGAAATTGCCAAACTGCGGGATATGAAAGAATATAACCTTGAAGAAATAAAAACGAAAATTCAGTCCAATCCCGGAATTATCGCTCTTCGAGAGTCCGACAGACCAAGAAAAAGAAGAGGAATACGCCGGTTTGGTTGCGAAAATAATGGAACATATCGTGAGGGATAAATTCAGAAGCGATGAAGTTGCGGGAACGGGAAAGGCGGTCGAAGTGGCCATTCATTTGGATAGAGTCAAAAAAAGAGGCCTGGTTCGGCTCACGGAATTGGCAGAAAAAGAAATAGTAGAGCCAGTTGCGGCTGAAAATGACAGTGTTGATTCAGCCGGAATTGAGGGGAAAATAGAGACAAATTTCAGCGGAGCGAAAAAAGAATTCATTGCCGACTCGCTCGAAAGATATCCCAAAGACCTCCAAAAAGCGAAAGAAAAAAGAAAAAACATAGGGGCTGATATAGGCGACAAATGGGCGGCTTCTTCCGGGAAAGCTATATAGCCGACAGAAAGATATTGGCAAAAAAAAGAGAGCGATGGGGGGCGAACGGGCCTCTTGCTCCCGAAAAAGCGAATCTTTGGAAGAATATCTCGAGCTCAAACTCCCGGTCGGACTTCCGGAAGAAAAATCGGAAGTTGCCGAAAAAATCGAAGATGTTCCGGAAAAGAGCAAAAAGCAAAAGAAAAGCCTTTCACGGACAGGCAGATGAAAGAACTTCACTGCCTGTTGAAAGCCGTCAGAAAACATGCACATAAGGTTGAACGATTAGAGCTGGAAAAAATAGTAGGCGAGCTTGTTCTGGAAGAATCTGTTTCGGAGGGTATATTCACCAAAGAAAGGCTTCCGGGTGCAGTTGAATGGGTGATGAAATGGCTCGATAAATTAAGTGCTAAAAAATAATCCTTTTATATCATTATGGAAAGAGGGAATAATCCAATAAAAGAACAAATGCGAGGTGAGCTGCATGCGCAAAGGGCGGCGGGGAGGAATTTGAATGAAGTCGTACCGGATTTATCCCAGGCTGATATCGATAAGCAGATTGAAGAAAAGGAAAATCAGGTTCGGGAGCTTGAAGAAAAAATCGCAAAAGCCGAGGCGGCCAAAGCCGAACCGGAAAATGTTTCCGTTGCTTCCGATAAACAGCCGTATACCTATAAATCAGGCGATGAGCAGATGGCTTTTTCGCGGGATTGGCAAAAAACTCCGGAAAACACTCCAGAACCGGAAGCTGTTTCCATAAAATCAAAAGATGATTCACCCGAAGCGATTTCAAGAGACAAGGCGCAAGAAAAATTAGATCAGACAATCAATGATTTTTGGGCAAAACAGGCGCAAATCGCCGAAATGAGGGCGAAAAAGACAAGTCGTTTTGCGTCGCTGGCAAAGACTCTGGGAATCAAGACAAAAGACCTGGATAACGATCCGGAAGTGATGATTTTGAAAAAAGATGGTGACGCGCTTTATCGAAGTTTGATATCCAAAGGAATTCACCTGTATAAAGATGATAAATCACAGCTGGAAAATTTCCTCAAACAGTTTGATGAGTTTGAAGTTTTTCGAAAGACGCAGAATCTGGAAATGGAAAAAAGAGCCGAGGTCGCCGGTTTTCCGGAAAATATTCTCGCGGGACTTCATAAAATCGGAAAGAGATGGAGTGAGATGAATAAGTGGCAAAAATTGGGTATCGGAGCAGCAGGCGGATTGGCTATTGCAGGAGGAGGAATTCTTCTTGGAGCGGGCACATTCGGAGCGGCTGCATTGGGAGCGGGTTGGCGCTGGGGATTCCGGGGATTTGGAGCTGTTTCAGCTGGAATAGGGCGAAAAGTGATGCTGGACAAAAAGATGATGGAGGAAATAGACAAAACATCAGAAGCGCGTCTCACGGAAAAGATGAAATTTCTCCAGGATTATGAAAATAATTTGGACGCTGGAATAGCGGCGGTCGTAAATAGCGGAAAAATATCGGATGCGCGAAAAAGTTATGAGGAAAAGAGTCTCGAAAATACAAAAAAGGCGGTCAATCTGGCCACATGGTCTTTCACTATAAGCTCTGTTGTGGGCGAATCTCTTCGGGCGAGTGGAATTTCGTTTGGTAGCGTGCTTAAAAAAGTTGGTGGCTATGTCGGGCTAGGCGGAGGGACTAGTGGAGGAGCTGCTTTCGAGGGAAAATATGGATTAGCTGGTTATGGGACAGAAACCGAAGGGCATGTAAATGAATTTGATCAAAAATACGGATCAGGAAAATATGGAACGGAAGGAGAGGGGCACATCAACGAATTCGACCAGAAGTATGGACCGGAAAGATATGGAACGGAAGGAGATAATCATGTCAATGAATTTGATGAAAAATATGGTCCAGAAAAATATGGCACAGAGTCTGAAGGCCATGAAGTTGTCGAAGCGCATACAGAGGGGAAATACGGACCGGTTGGCCATGGGACAGAAGGGGAAGGACATGTTCCCGAAGAATTGCAAAAGCCGTCGTCAGCCACCGTTCCGGAGGTTGAGAAGCCATCCTTCAAAGAGCTGGGCTATCACAAAGTCGGCCAAGGCGGAGGGATTGAAAGATCGGCCCAGGCCATAATCAAGGCCAATCCGAAAGAATTCGGGCTTGACCCGGCTGATCCGCGCTTCAAAGTCAAAGTCGGACAGGAAGCACACAAGCTGGCGAGGGGACTCGCGGACAGGCACGGAATAAGCTATAAAGAACTGAATGAAATTGCCAGCCACAAAGTGCAGCCGGGTGATGAAATCAGGGTATATAGCGATCCGGAAACCGGAAAATTAAGGCTGACATATAACAGCACCGCTTTCGACGAGGCACTTGCTCCCAAAGTTTCCCAAGTCGCTCCGGCCGAAGAAATTGTTTCAAACAGGCCTGCTTCGCCGGTGGGCGGGAAATTGGCGGTTGAGGATATGAAGCCAAAAGCAAGCGCGGCGGAACATCGATCAGTCAGAAGCGGAACAAAAGTTGCCGGAATGGAAGAAATAGAAGCTGATTATAAAAAAGACCTGGCTGACAGAAGCTACGCCCGGGCGGTGCGATCCGAACAGGACTGGCAAGTGAAGCGCGAGCGGATGGCAGGCCTCGATGAAAGAGTCGGCTACGAAGCCGGCTTGCGCCAGGGGATGGCAACGAGGGGCCTCCTGAAAAATGTCATTCACGATGCGGGAATCGGGACCAATGTTTCTCTGTGGGATGATTCGGCCGAAAAATGGTACGGCGAATTCAAGAGTATGGGCAAGCTTGTTTCCCAGGATGTGCTTCACAACGACAGCGTTGTCGACATCAACAAGAAGCGGGAAATCCTGAAAGCCATATTCTTCGCAATTGCCCAAACCCAGGCCGGGTGAAACCACCTGGCAGGCTTTTTGAGAGGCGTTTCGGAGGATCCCGGCAGTCTTCAAAAAATAAACAGAGCCTTAGGCAGAGGATAAATTAATCAATAAAAAATATTTTATGCCACAAGACACAATTTTGCAGCAGTCGATCATCGAAGAGTTGGGACTTCAAAATCTTCCCCAAGAGAAACAGGAAGAAATTCTCGTCAAAATGACGGAGGTGCTTCTCAAGAAAATATATCTCGAAACTTTTGAGAAACTCGGGACGGCGGATCGCGAAGAACTGGCCAAAATGCTCGACACCGAGGAAGCGGATCCGGAAAAAGTTGAAGGGTATCTGCGCGTGAAGATTGAGGATTATGACGGGTTCGTGAAAAAAATCGTCGAAGACTTCACGGCAGGAAATGAAAAAGACACCAGGAGACTTGGGAGAAGATCAAAAGAAGAAGAAGCGGCGAAAGCGGGTGTATGAATCGCACTAAATCGCCAAAGAATCAAAATTTTTTTGAAAATTAACTCGAATATGATTTTTGTAGCGAAAAAACGCTCCGTAAGCGAATCCAAACGCATTTTTTCGACAAAAATCATATTCTCAAACAAAATTTTCTGCAAAAATTTGGATTTTCGGCTCTATCAAATTTATGGCAAATAATTATCAGGAACCTATCGAACAAAAAGATCTGGATCTGGCGAAAAAAATTCACGAAGAAGTGGATGGAGGGAGAGAAAAATATTTCCGGCGAAATCGAAAAGAAAGAAGTGATCCCGACGCCCGAGGCGGCGGAGACGGGAGCGGAAGCGCAAGAAGAAAAAGTTTCCGAAAAAATAGAAACGGCCCGGCAGACTATCGGCGCGCAGCAAGCGCCGCCCGCCGCGAGTGTTGCAAGCGATGCCCAATCAGTCGGCCAAATTCAGGAATTCGAGAAAAAAGTGGAAAAACTGGTCGAAATCGCAGTTCAAAAAGGACCGGAGCATGCCATTCAGGTGGCCCAGCATATGGACAAAGGAAAAGATTCGTCTGGCCAGGCGGACAATTATACTCTCGACGAAATCCACGACCGGCTGATGGAAGATGAGCTTCGAACGCAATTGATCCAGAAAGGGCTGCTGAAAGAATTATAGAATTTTCAAAAACAAAAACAAATGGACACTTATAGTCTAAACTTAATCCTTTATCCTCTTGCAGGGCTGGCAGCGGTTGTTTGCTTTGCGTCGGGCGTTCTTTTGGTCTTCAAAAGTTTCATGAGTTTTCGGGGACTTATCACCCGATCGCTCAATATGGATCTTGATGTGGTGAAAGTGAGCCGGCCATGAAACGGGAAGCGCAGGGCGGGGAGCAGCAACAACCCAAATCGGAAAAAGAGCTTATCTCGGTGATGGAACATCTTTTCGCGAGCCTTGGGAATATCAAAGAAAAAGCGGGTATCTGGCATCGGATCATCTACGGCGACGCGGTTGTGGCGCTTGAAATGGCCAATCCCTCCGATAACGACGAAATATCTTTCTATGTCGGCGCGCCGAAAAAATTCATCAACATTGTTGAGCGGCAGATTCACAGTTTTTATCCCGAAGGCCTCGATCGAACGGGTGAAGGACTATAATATTTTTTCCCCGGGCAGTTTCACGGCTGCGTCGAGTCTCACACTCAAGGATAAACATCATTTTCCCGTCCGGACCTATCAAACGTTCGAATCTGATCCGCTCAACAACATCACCAATGTTCTGGAAAGTTCGACGAGAAAAAAGAAGGTGCGGCCATCCAGATGCTGGTGAAACCCGCCAGGGGCGGCTGGCGGGACAAAGGAAAGCAGATTGCGCACAAAATGCAACAGGGGAGACAACTCGAAGACGTGAAAAGAGATTCAATCGCCCGCGAGGCGGGCAGGGCGTTTTCGAACATCGCTTTCAAAAAAAACGAAAATGCGCAAAAAGATATGCTGAAGCAAAACAAAGACACAATTCAACTCACGCCCGAAGAGCAGGAAGTCGTGAAAAAAATTGAAGGAAAATCCGCAAAGTCAGGCTTTAGCGTGAATATCCGGCTGGTGGCATCGGCCCTCACGCAGGAGCGCTCGGAAGTGATTCTTTCGGAGCTCGAAAATGCCTTTATACAATATGAAAATCCGGGGTTGAACAGCTTCAAGGTTTCGCGGGAAAACAAATTGCGTTCGAAAAATATTGCCTTCGATTTCATCTTCCGCAACTTCCGCAGCGATCAAAGTTTTGCTTGATCCTTGCTCGGCTCTTTCTCTCCTTCCGGTAAATCCCACGGGTTAATCGTTTGTTCGCTATCGAGCGACATGGTGATCATCCGTCCGCCCATCAACTCAACCAGTGGACGATAAGAGTCGCCACGCTCAAGAATCGAAATCAGCGGGTTACTCCGGGCGGCCATCAGAAGAAACTGCTGCACCATGACGGTCTTTCCGCCGCCTGTCTTGGCCATCACCAGCATGTTCGCGTCGCTCAAGCCGGGATCGAAGGGCGAGAAAGGAATGAGCTGACGGTAGGGAGTTTCAAGCAGGAACAGTGGCGACCGGGGTGTGCCGCGCCAAGGTGTCTCTACCGGCCCTAAGGATCCTGCCGCATTCGAGGTGAGCAGGTCCTGGTCTCTCTTGTCGGGCTCCGCCATTGCAGGAAGTGAGCTAAAAAACAGGCGCTTCTTCGCCAACGACTCAGCCACCGCCTTCGCGCCGTTCATGCGGGAAATGGCGTAGAGAAGCTGTTGGCGCTGGTTGTCGATGGTTCGCTCCAAATTGTCAGGTCCCCAGTTGTTATCGCTGGGCGGGAAGTGCGCGTTCCGATGACCAGGCTCAGCTTGGCCGTCTTGACCGAACTCGAAATGATGTCCTGCTGCACCCTGACCAGTTGGGACTCGGCGACCTGCGCTTCCACGTTTGTCCGAAATCCACCATTAGAGTCCCGCTGCACAGCCTGCATCTTGCGCAATCGGCTCTTGTAGCCTTTGAGCACTTTCGCTTGATCGGGAATAGTGACCTGCGCAGTAATAATGAGTGGGAAATCAAGGCCGACCAGTTCTCTCAGGATTCCGGGGAACGTAGCATCCGGGAGTTCTTTCAGACTTACAAAGGAATAGAGAAT
>CAVXBQ010000014.1:0-32537 GCA_963760075.1 uncultured delta proteobacterium
GCCTGAATAATTTCTGCCGGGGAACGAGAGCTGAAAATATCGTCAATCTTCTTGTTTTCGCCATCTGAAACGGCTCCAATCACCCTCTTCATGTCCGGAGACTGCGTCACCTGACTTTCCGGAATAACGATATAGACCTTCCCGCTACCGCCACTAACAGTTGTTGCTGGCTCATAGAGCGTGTCCGAATTACGGGCATACCGTGCGCAACCGCTCACAAGCAACAAGCCGACAAGAGCGATAAAGATAGCGAAACGTACAAGTACACACTTCTCAATTATTAATTTCATAGTCCATCTCCTTAGTTGAAAAATCATGCTCGGTTTATCCGAGTACAGAATAAATTCCCGCTACCTATCGGAGTGAATGGCAAGAGCTATTTCAGCAAGCAGACACACGTCGGGCTAGTACAGCGGATGTTGATCTAATAAGAGTAGTGACAGAGTCCATGAAAATCAACGAACCATATTTGCATGAATTATGACCTTCCTTCCGAATGATCAGCGTCACTGAAACTAATGGTAGCACAGTTAGGCGGCATTAAGTAGAGAAGAGAGTCTGTGTAAGTCAGCAATAAGTGAACGAGTCGCTATTATCCGCTGTTGCAGGCAATTCATCATGCTGTCGTGTGTAATTGCGTGCAGAACAAGCTCGATGTCCTTAGCCTTGTCAGTAAGTTCGATTTCGACAGCGCGACGATCCACTGTCGATCTAACCCTAACGATGAGGCCCTGCTCTTCCAGACGGTCAAGAACCCGCACCATGGTGACCGGTTTGAGATACATATTCCTTGCCAGTTCAGAAACGCGGACTGCTGGTGACCGTGAAATCGACTTTATGGCCAGCACCTGGTTCCTGCTGAGCCCCGTTATCTTTTCAATCTCATGTGACAATTCATCAGTGATATTAGACAAACCATAAAGACAGTCGAAGATATCGCCGATCAAATCCTCCCGCAGATCCGAGCAGGAGTTATCAATCTCCTCTACGGTTGAATCCACTGCAATAGATGACAGCATATGAATAACCCTTCTTTTAATTTGACATCATAATAGTTTGTGTTATAAATTATTACCAGCTGAATCATCTTGTGTCAATCGACACATTGAAAGGGGTTTTAAAATGAATACGTGTCTAAAGGGTATCGTTGTAATCGGAAGTCTTGGTATGATGATCAGTGCTGGAGGGTGTGCTAACAAGGAGGTAGTAAAAAAGGATGAACCGATGGCAGGTAACACGGCACCGGTCAAATCTGCACTGCTCCTTCAACGGGCTCTAAAGCAATGCCTGGTATGACCGCAAAACCTGCTATTGTTGCAAAGGCTACACCGGCTGTGACGTCACAACAAACAGTAAAAATAGCAGTAAACCAGCCCGCATTTGAGAAAATCTACTTTAACTTTGACAGCTCTGATTTAAGTAAAACATCACGAGATACCCTTTCCCGCAGCGCAGAAGCTCTGATGAAAGACCAAAAGAATGTAAAATTACGCATTGAAGGAAACTGCGATGAACGAGGTTCAGCTGAATACAACCTGGCGCTTGGTGAGCGGCGTGCAAAAGCAGCTGCTAAATACCTGACTACTTTGGGAGTTCAGCCAGAGAGGCTTTCAGTAGTAAGCTTTGGCAAAGAAAAGCCTGCAGTTCAAGGGAGTGATGAAGCAGCCTGGGCTAAAAATAGGAGAGATGAATTCGTGGTAACGAAGTAATTGTTGTCCCTATGAAACATCATTTATCAGAACAGCTCACTATATTCGCCAGCATCATCAAGTGGTCTGTGTATGCAACGGTCGTCGGTATTCTTGCAGGTGGTGGCACAGCGCTATTTTTGAAGTTACTGTCTGCGGGCAGCGATTTTACTGGTAAGCAGCTCCCGTATCAGTTTATCCTGCCCGTAGCCCTGTTGGCCAGCAGTGCCCTGGTGCGGTACCTCGCACCGGATGCTGCCGGCCACGGGACCGAAAAGGTGATTGAAGCCGTCCACCAGAGAATGGGCAAGATCCCCTTCAAGGTGGTTCCAGTCAAACTAGTGGCGACAATTGTCACGTTGGCAAGCGGAGGTTCCGCCGGCAAGGAGGGGCCCTGCGCACAGATAGGAGCGGGGCTTGCTTCGGTCTGTGCAGATTTTTTACGGCTGCCTGATATCGACCGGCGTAAACTGGTCATCTGCGGCATCAGCGCCGGCTTTTCAACCGTATTTGGCACCCCGATTGCCGGGGCGCTGTTCGGGCTTGAAGTGCTGGTTCTCGGGCAGATGATGTATGAAGTGCTGTTTCCTTCCTTTGTCGCCGGCATCGTCGGCTATCATGTAGCCACTATGCTCGGAGTTACCTATCCGCACTATCCGCAGCTGAATATCTCCCAAATAAATGGTATCATGTTTTTCGAGATGCTCCTGCTCGGGATCTGGTGCGGCGTGATTGCCCTGAACTTTGTTAAGTTGCTTCACATCGGAGAGCATCTCATGAATCGCTTTTCGTGGTGTTGGGTCGATAAAGCGCTTATCGGTGGAGGTGTTCTCGTGCTTATCGGCATGTATGTCTCGAAAGACTATCTGGGACTGGGTCTTGAGTCGATAGAGGCGGGGCTGCGCGGCGAGCATCTGTCGGCGGGATCTTTCCTCTGGAAAAGTGTCACCACATCGATTACCCTTGGCTGCGGTGGAAGCGGCGGAGTTCTCACGCCGGTCTTCTACATAGGGACGGCCGCCGGCAATCTGTTCGCCACACTGTTCCAGCCGCAGAATATTGCACTCTTCTCAGCCATCGGCATGGTTGCGATGCTGGCAGGCGCAGCGAATACGCCCATTTCAGCGTCGATCATGGCAATGGAGTTGTTTGGCTCTTCCATTGGACCGTATGCGGCTGTTGCCTGTATGGTCAGTTTCCTGATCGTCGGATACAACAGTGTCTATCCAAGCCAACTGCTGGGAATTCAAAAGAGCGCATCTCTGTCGGCTCCGACGGGAAGCCAACTTGGCGACATAGATTATGCAACCGTAATCCCGCGTGAAAAATCACTCCTTCAGTTTCTGCTAAAATATATAGAAAGATTTCGGCGTAAATAACCATATAGATTAATAAAGGCTGGACGTTATGAGATATTTGTTTCCAATCACTCTGCTAGTTATGCTGTTTTGTAGCGGCTTTACCTGGGGAAAAGCCAAGGAAGAACGTTGTAAGGAAGCAAATGAGCTTGTATTCAACCAGCAGGCGAAGAATCCTGACTCATTGCCTACTGATCTGGAACGTAAAGTAACAGGGCTTTGTCCGGGCGGTGCAGCAGAGATATTTTTGTCGGGGTTGAAGTATGAACTGGGCAATCAAACAGATAGAGCGATGCAGGAGTACGAAAAAGTTATAAATATAGACCAGAGTTTTTCCTATGCTTACGGTCGCATCGGACTTATTCAATTGGCGCAGAACAACAAACCAGGCGCAATGGTTTCTTTGACCACAGCCCTTGAAAATGGTGGAAAGAATCCCCGTTATCACGTGGCATTGGCAGGACTACTCGTAGAAACACAAGCATATCCGCTCGCCCTCTATCATTATGAGAAATCAAACCTTCTTGGCCTACCGTATAATGCAAACACTTTTGCCGGGATGGCCCGGGCGCAGTGTGGTTTAAAGAATTGGAAAGAAGCAGAAAGATTCACACGTCAAGCACTGGTTCCGTCTCCCAATGATCCAGCACTTAAAACGTTATTGGCCAAAACAGTTATACGGCAACGACGATATAAAGAAGGAATTCAGTTACTCAAGCAGGTCATCGCATTAAAACCGGATGATACATCACTACATCGTGAATTGGCTGATGCATTGAGTTCATCCGGAGATGTTGCAGCTGCCAGGGCGGAATTAAAGCTGGCAGGTGATCTATCCATGGCCGCAACTGATCCCTTGATTGATCAAGGCGATGCGCATTTTCTGCACCATGAATTTCCGGCGGCTATCAGAAGCTATACTAATGCGGCTGAAAAGAAGGCAACGCCTGAAATATTTCAGAAACTTGGTGACGCATACCTTGCAGTCGGAAACGATGATGATGCTCTCGGAAGTTATCTTAAATCCCTTTCCATTTCACCAGATGACGCAGACGTTCATTACAGTGCTGGCGTTATTCTGGAACGGAAAGGTGATATGGGCAGGGCCGTAAGTGAGTATGAACGCTGTGCAGCTTTAGATAAAAACAATGGGGATGCCCATCGCAGACTTGCTGAAATTTATGCGCTAAAAGGTGAGCTACAAAAAGCTATTGCCGAATATCAACAAATCCTCGTGAACGCACACGACAATCCGGTCATCTACTTTAAATTAGCGAAACTCTATCAGCGATTGGGTAAGAATGACGAGGCAAAACAATCTCTCTTGAAATCTATCAAGCTTGATCCAAAGAATCTTGAACCAAGACGTGATCTTGTAAAACTCGAAATCAAAACAAAAGATCTGCCAAGCGCTGAGAAACAGTGCAGGGATATCCTTGCCATCAACATAAATGATCCGCAGGAAAGAAAAAGACTTGTCGGCATTCTGGTGCAACAAAAAAAATATGACAGCCTTGTAGAATTTCTGCAAGATGAGAGTATCCGTCACGCGGACGACAGCACTACCTACTACCGGCTTGGGGTCGTTAAGGAATATCTCAAGGATCATCGGGGAGCTATACAGGCTTTTTTGAAGTCGGTTGAAATAAAACCAACAGCGTTGGCATACCAGGCGCTTGCCCGTACGTATCTTGCTGTTTCGGAAACAAAGAAAGCTCGGGAGGCACTCGCTGAGGCGAACAGACTCGATCCCAAGAAAAAGGATACTAAAGAATTAATTAGAATAATCGAAGAAGATCTTGGTCATTCAAATGGTGGCAACTCCGGAAAAGGTGCTGGTAAAAAGCAACGGTGAGTACCTCCTTCACCTAACTTCAGCGACAAACTTCTTCTGCCGATTCATAAATCAACCAGGATATCATCACCCTTCAGTTGCACCGGAAACGTTGCGAGAGTGCATTCCGGATGCTCGGCACACCGACCGTCCGTTAAGTTGAAACGGTACCCGTGGCGCGGACAGGAGATGTACCCATCCTTGACGACTGCAGCATTCATGGGGCTCCCCTGATGAGGACACTCGTTCTCAACGGCGTAAATATTCCCTTTGACATTGACCAGCAGAATTTCCCTGCCGGAGACCGACACAACCTTTTTCCCGAAATTCGGTATTTCACTGATTTTTGCGACGCTGTCCATACGCCACCTCCCCGTCGGTATCTAAAGAACAATTAAGCCTACCCGAAAATCGCCATCCACGTCAATTAATCTCAATAGGATTCCAAACGTCTGCAATGTAATTCTACAGCAGGCCTGCCTAAATATTAAACAAGCACGTGCTGCCCAGCACAGTTTAGTACCGATAAAAAACACTGTTTCCGGCCTAACTACCCGTAAATACATTTCATTAATAATTGGCACACTCTCTGCTAAATATGGTCACACTTCAACAGAACGTGAAGCGATGAGACCAATGATGCTTTCATGTCATCACCGTTCAAAATCAACGATGAAAAGGAGAAGATGATGAAACGAGTAAAACTGTTAGCAGCAGCAGTCGCATTGGTGGCAGTGGCATGTGGTTCGGCGATGGCGACCCCTTCAACACAAATCTGGATACCATCAACGGATGCAAAAGACTTCAAGAACGTCCACATCGACCTTGACAACTACGCACGTTTCTCCTCGCAACCCGACGCAGGCACCAATATGTACAACGTCGGCCTGAGCGCCGGTGTCCTCCCTCTGGAAAACCTCAAACTGGAAGTTGGCGTCGATTTCCTTAAACAGGACATCAAAGCGTTTGACGATCATCCATTCTACTTCAACGCCAAGCTGGCCACTCCTGAGGACGCCTTCGGCGTTAAAGGGCTGCCTGCGTTTGCCGTCGGTACATACAATCTCGGAACTGTAGGCGTTACCGAACAGAATATTGTCTACGGACTCGTCGCAAGAACATTTCCGGTAATCGGCCGTCTTTCTGCCGGTGGCTACAACGGTTCTGAAAAAACATTGGGCAAAGGCTCCAATAACGGCATGATGGCTTCCTGGGACCGCAACATGCCTGAAATTTCCGACAAGCTTTGGCTGGCAGTCGACTACATGAGCGGCAAAAATGCCAACGGCGAAGTCAGCGTCGGCGGTTCCTGGGCCTTCTCCAAGCAGATCTCGCTCCTCGTCGGTGTCGTTTTCTTCAACCCGTTCCAGAGCACAGTCAACGGCGTATTGCCCGGCGGCAAGCCGACTCTGACAACCCAGATCGACATCAGCCTTCCCTAGCTGTCCTCCTGTTATGCGGGGGCGGCGTGGGATGCCTCCCGTCCCCGACTTTTTAGTGAGTTAGAAGAGGTTTTCTGAAAGAAAACAAATTCGAAAACAAACTATCCCGTGTATCGGGGCCAGGAATTGAAACTATACGGAAACCAGAAGCACCGCTTTCCCCCAAGACTTCCTAACTTTCTCGGGCAATGTTGCCTCCGAAATCTTCCCCGGGGATAACAATCAAAACAAACCATAACGGGTCAACGATGCCCCCTTTCAAGTCCTCATAAGAAAGGAACATCACAATGGCAAACGAACAAGCTCCCACCAGAGGCACACTTGGCCTTACTGGTCTCACAATGAACGCAATGGCCCTGATCGCTCCGGGCGCCTTCCTGTGGCTCACCTTCCAGATGCAATCCCTTTACGGCGCTCCCATGGCCGGCAGTGCCATGTGGTTCGGCATCCTCTTCGCACTTCTGCTCTGCCTCGCCACCGCATACAGTTACGCGGAACTGTCGAAGCTCTATCCGGGCCCCGGCTCCTCGTACCTGTACGCGGAGCAGGCTTTCCTCTCCAAGACGCACGCCTTCAAGTTCGCCCGGGTCGCCAAGTTCATCACCGGCTGGGCCAGCCACCTCTATTACTGGGTCTATCCCGGCGTCATGGTCGGCGTGACCGCCCTCCTGGCCGGCTTCCTGCTGAACCAGTTCTGGCCGGACACCTTCAGCGGCACCTATAACAGCCCGCTCTTCATGTGGCTCTTCTGCATCATCTTCGCCCTCGGCGTGGCCTACATCGCCTTCCGCGGCGTGACCGGCACCACCGCCGTCAACGTGGTGATCAACATCGTCCAGATCTCGGCGCTGCTGGTGTTCTCCGTGATGGCTATCGGCTATCGCTCTCAGCATCCGCAGGGTTCCACCGGCTACCACCTCTCCAACGGCACCGCGGTGACCTATCAGGTCGCCCAGGAAGTGGTGAAGGACGACAAGGGTGTTCCACAGCCGGTACTGGTCGACGGCAAACCGAGTCTGGACAAGGATGGCAAACCGGTCTACCAGATGCAGGACATGAAGGACGAGAAAACCGGCGACCCGATCGGCGCCGACAAGGACGGCAAACCGGTAACCGATCCGAAGCTGGCCGCCCCCTTCACGGTTGACTATAAACGACGGCGCCATCACCAAGGACGACAAGGGCGTTGAGACGTTCAACTACCATGCGACGGCAAGCTCGGTTGTCGCCCCGCACGGTTTCAACTTCATCTTCATCCAGGCCGCCATCGCGATCCTGATCCTGGTCGGGTTCGAGACGGTTACCGCCATGGCGGATGAAGCGAAGAACCCCAAGAAGGACGTGCCACGGGCGGTGCTGCTGTCGCTGGTGATCCAGGGCGCGGTCTGCTACCTGATCGAGTATTTCGCCGCCAACTACATGCTGCATAACGGCTACACCATGCCGATGGCAGGCGCTTCCGGCGCTCCGCTCGGCGACATGATGGTCATCGTCGGCACCTGGCTGTTCGGCAGCGCCGCCGCAGGCAAGGCCTTCATGCTGGTCCAGGCCTTCACCGTGTTCCTGGCGCTGATCGGCACGACGCTCTCCTGCCTCTCCACCGGCGCCCGCGTCACCTACGCCATGGGGCGCGACGAAGAGGTGTCGTCACACTTCGGCCTGCTGCACGGCAAGACCATGTCTCCCCACAAGGCGATCTGGGCACTGGCCGTCATCTCCGCCATCATCGGCATCGTCACCGTGTTCATGTATCATGGGCGGCACAACGCCCGGCAGCACTGGACAAGCACAACTTCTGGTACAGCGTCGGCATCTTCGCACCGGAGACTGTACGCCAAGCTCCCCAACACGCTGGTTATCGTGACGCTGGTCAGCAACTTCGGCACCTTCCTGCTCTACATGATCACCTGCGTAATCGCCATGGTGGCCTTCAAGGAGCACCATACCTTCAACGGCTTCAAGCATGTGGTCATTCCGGTGTTCGGTCTGCTGGCCAACCTGGTCATCATGCTGTTCTACCTGGTCGGACCGTTCACGGTCGCCGGCATGAGCTGGAAGGAGCCGTACATCGCCCTCGGCGTCGTCGCGCTGTGGGGGATCTACGGGGCAGTCTACTTCCTCAAGACCAGCAAGGCCAAGGGCAAGGAAGTGCTGCTCAGCAGCAAGCCGGTTTCGGCCTAGAAAAAGATCGTAGCAAGGTTCAATGGAAGTAAGCCGGGGCGGTTCCCTCGCGGGTGACCGCCCCGTTTTTCACACGACGCTTCCAATTCAATAACAATGGTGTTAGAGAGTCTGACTATGGAACTGACCTACGCTGAACTATCATCCCCCGGCCCTGTCCGCGATAATAACGAGGATTTCGTCGGCTTTTGGCAGCCCCAATCCGTGGAGGAAAAGCGGAGCCTCGGTGCGGTCGCCGTCCTTGCCGACGGTGTCGGCGGCATGGACTATGGCGAGGTTGCCAGCCGCCTGGCGGTAGAAACCGCACTGGCAACATTCCGCGAAGCGCCGGAGGGGCAGACCCCGCAGCAGTTGCTCACACAGATGTTCAATGCGGCCAATATTGCGGTCTACGACAAGGGGATGGAGAATCATGGCAAACACCGCATGGCGACCACCCTCTCCATCGCCGTGTTGCGCAACAACGAAGTCGTCGTCGGTAACGTCGGTGATTCCCGCGTCTATCTCGTCCATAAGGGAGAGATCAAACAGCTCTCCACGGATCATTCCTACGTCGGCATGCAGCAGAAGTTCGGCCTGATCTCCGAACAGGACGCCAAGACCAGCGAGCACCGTTCCATCCTGACCCGCAGCGTCGGCCAGGATCCGGTGATCCGGGTTGATCTGGAAAATACGACCGTCTTCAAGGGAGACCGGATCGTGCTCTGTTCCGACGGCCTCTATGCGCACGTCGCTGACAGCGAGATCGCCGACATCGTCTCGCGGCTCTCCCCGGCCCAGGCCTGCCGCCAGCTCGTGGCCCTGGCCGAACAGCGCGGCACCGACGACAACCTCTCGATCCAGGTCCTGCAGATGAACGACGTGGAGGAGATCTCCTACTATCGCGGCGTCCCGATCTATCACAAGCCGGCAGCCCCCCCGACCGGATACGACCTCCAGCCGGGACAGACCCTCGACGATCGTTTCTTCATTACCGAGACCATCAGTCGCAGCGGCATGGCCACCATCTTCAAGGCCACCGACCTGAAGACCAAGGAGACCGTGGCGGTGAAGGTGCCGTTCATGGAGTTCGAGAGCGATCCCGGCTTCTATTCGCGCTTCCAGCGCGAGGAAGAGATCGGGCTCCGGCTGAACCACCCCTATATCCTGAAGTTCATCCCCGAGGATGAGGGGGAACACCGCAGCCGCCCCTACATCGTGACCGAGTATCTGCGCGGCTATACCCTCGCCCACCTGTTGAACAGCATGCGGCCGATGCCGGAAAAGGATGCCTTGAAGCTTGCCAGCCGCATGTGCGAAGCGCTGGCGCACATGCATGAGCACAGCGTCATCCATCGCGACCTCAAGCCGCAGAACATCATGATCTGTTACGACGGCTCGCTCCGGATCATGGATTTCGGCATCGCCAAATCCGAGGAGGGACGGCGGATCACCTTCGCCGGCTTCTCTCCGGCGGTGGGCACCCCCGACTACATGGCCCCCGAACAGGTCAAGGGCAAACGCGGCGACGAACGGACCGACATCTACAGCCTGGGCGCCATGCTCTACGAGATGGTGGTCGGCGAGACACCCTTCGAGGGTGAAAATCTCTTCGTGGTCATGAATGCCCGTGTCACCGGCGACCCGGTTGCCCCCCGGAAACGGAACCCGAATGTTTCGCCGCAGGTCGAGGAGATCATCCTGCATGCCATGGAGCGCGACCCGGGCAAGCGCTACCAAAAAGTTGCCGCGCTGAAAACGGAACTGGATAATCCGAATGCGACCGTACAACTGACCGGGCGCTGCGACCGGCTCAAGTCGCCGTCATCGATGACGGCGGGAGGGAACAAGACCCGCTGGATCGTACTGGCGGTGGCTGCCGCGCTGCTGGTCCTCGGCACGTTGATCTGGCTGATCATCAAACGCGGAACGGCGCACTGATTGAGAAAGGAAAACGTATGACACTGTTGGCGTGGATCATCTTTATAGCAGCGGCCATTCTGGAGGTGGGGGGCGATGCCGTCATCAGAAAAGGGCTGCGGGGCGGCATGGCCTGGGTCATCGTCGCAGGTTTTGTCATTCTGGGTTTTTATGGCGTTGTGGTCAACACGGTCAAATGGGATTTTTCCCGGCTGCTGGGGGTCTACGTGGCCGTCTTTGCCGTGGTGAGCGTGCTGACCGGACGGTTCGTGTTCAAGGAAGCGGTTCCCCCCTCGACCTGGGTCGGCCTTGCCATCATCGTCGTAGGAGGAGCGGTCATCCAGGCCGGACATGGCTAGATTTCCCTCTCCCTAACCCTCCCCCACGCGGGGGGGAGGGAATTTATAAGTATTTAAATATTGCAGCAGGCAAAGGCGCCGCTTCATCCCCCAGGATGACGAGCGCCTTTTTATTTGTATGGTATCATTTCAACCAAGGAGAAAGCACGATGAAAGGCATTCTCAGCAACACGTTCAGAGCCCTCTGTATGGTGGTGCTGCTCGGCTGTACCACCGCCGCCTTCGCGGAAGACACGGCGCACCACCCGCAGAAACCGGCGGCAACTTCCCCGGCACCGGCGACCGCAACGGCTCCTGCCGGAGTTCTCAAACCAGATCCCTCCGGGGCTGCCACCGGTGGTGCTTCCGATGTCATCGGAGCCACGGCCAATGCGCCGACGGCGGAGGATCTGCAAAATTCGGCCGCCACCGAACCGTTGGCCCTGAAACTGTCCGATGTGGTCGGACACAACAGGGTTGCCATCAATTTCATCTGGACCCTGCTCTGCGGCTTTCTCGTCTTCTTCATGCAGGCCGGTTTCGCCATGGTGGAGACCGGTTTCACCCGCGCCAAAAATGCCGCCCACACCATGGCGATGAACCTGATGGTCTTTGTCTTCGGAGTGCTCGGCTACTGGATATGCGGGTATGCCCTGCAGATGGGTGGCGTCGGCGCCGTGCCGCTGGCCGGAGGAACCGGTCTTTTGAACGGTGAATTCATCGTGCACCTCTTCGGCAAGGATTTCGGCCTCTTCGGCACCACCGGTTTCTTCCTCTCCGGCGTCGGCTATGATGCCTCTATCGTCACCCTCTTCCTGTTCCAGGTGGTCTTCATGGATACGGCAGCCACCATCCCGACCGGCGCCATGGCGGAGCGCTGGACGTTCAAATCATTCGTCATCTTCAGCTTTTTCATTTCGATGTTCACCTACCCGCTCTATGCAAACTGGGTCTGGGGCGGCGGGTGGCTGTCGCAGCTCGGCAGAAATTTCGGCCTCGGCCATGGGGTCCTCGATTTCGCCGGTTCGTCGGTCGTCCATATGGTTGGCGGCATTTCGGCACTGGCAGGGGCCAAGGTGCTTGGACCGCGGATCGGGAAATACAAAAAGGACGGCACGCCCAACGCCTTACCCGGCCACCATATCCCTATGGCCATTGTCGGCTGCCTGGTGCTCTGCTTCGGCTGGTTCGGCTTCAATGCCGGCTCCACCCTGGCCGGCACGGACTTGAGAATCGGCGTGATCGCGGTCAATACCATGCTCGCCTCCGCGGCCGCCTCGTTCTCGGCGATGCTCTACATGTGGACCATGTACGGCAAGCCTGATCTCTCGATGTGCGCCAACGGTCTGCTGGCGGGACTGGTTGCCATCACGGCGCCCTGCGCCTTCGTGAGCCCCGTCGGAGCGGTCATCATCGGACTTATGGCCGGGGTGATCTGCTGCCTGAGTGTCTTCTTCGTAGAGCGCAAGCTTAAGGTAGACGATCCCGTGGGTGCAATATCGGTTCACGGCGTCTGCGGCGCCTGGGGCATGATCGCACTGGGACTGTTTGCCGACGGTACCTATGGCGACGGCTTGAACAACGTCACAGGCCCGGTTAAAGGGCTCTTTTATGGCGGTACATCCCAGCTCGGCGCCGAGATCATCGGCGTTGTCGTCAATTTCACCTTCGTCTTCGCGGTGATGTACATCTTCTTCACGGTCTTGAACCGGATCATCCCGCTCCGGGTAGCTGCTGAAGTCGAACTGGAAGGACTCGACCGTTACGAAGTGGGAGTGGAGGCGTACCCGGACTTCAATCAGAGAAGAACTCCCTTTTCCTGATAAAGAGCCTGTCACCATCGATCAAGAGGCGTTGCCTCAGAAATTATCTATAAAGGGCAGCCATTCATCTGGACTGCCCTGTTTTTCAGCGCACTGCCGGAAAGATGAGCATGTCTAAAACGCAGATATGGAGCTAATATCGGTATATCTATTTGATTTATATCAACAAACCAGTATGGCACGACCTGTGCTATGTCAAAGACAACAGGTACACAAACATCAATCCGTTTTAGGAACATGGAGGTAAGCAATGAAGCTTGTCGAGGCAATAATAAAACCATTCAAGCTGGACGAAGTGAAAGATGCTCTCAACGCCATCGGCATCGAGGGAATAACCGTGTCTGAGGTCAAGGGTTTCGGTCGTCAAAAGGGGCATACCGAGCTGTATCGCGGTGCCGAATACGTTGTCGACTTCATCCCGAAGATCAAGCTTGAGATTGCAATTTCAGATGATCTTGTTCCCAAGGTTGTCGAGACCATCCTTGCTGCGGCCAGAACAGGCAGAATTGGTGATGGCAAGATATTTGTTCTTCCGCTGGACGAAGCCCTGAGGATCCGCACCGGAGAAAAGGGCGACGACGCGGTTTAAACACTATTCCACTCCGGTGGACACAAAAAATGGAGGTTCTGTCATGGTACATAGTTGTATCTCTACTCGTAAGCGCATTGATGCCTTATGCAAAGCACCCAGCAGCTTGCGCATCACCCGTCAATTTCTGTTCGCATCCGTAATCCTCATGGTATTCGCGTTTCTGACGCCGCTTGTGGTCATGGCCGACGAAACAAAACCTGCGGCACCTGCCGTGACCGCACCGGCAGCATGCTGCTGCTCCTGCAGCAACCGAGGCCGCCAAGCCGGCCGACGCTGCTGCTCCTGCCGCCGCACCTGCGACACCGCCGGATGTCAAACCGGTCCTCAATACCGGCGACACCGCCTGGATGCTGGTCTCATCGGCGCTGGTTCTGCTGATGATCCCCGGTCTGGCGCTGTTCTACGGCGGCATGGTCCGCCAGAAGAACGTTCTCTCCACCATGATGCACTCCTTCGTCGCCATGGGTATCGTCGGCGTGCAGTGGGCTGTGATCGGCTACTCGCTCTCCTTTGGCGCCTGATGTGGGCCACATGGGTCTGATCGGCGACTTCAGCAAGGTCATGCTGAACGGCCTGATCATCATGAAGGATGCCGCCAGCGGCACCGTTGACTGGGCCCTGTTCCAGAACTACACCAAGGAGCCGGGCGCCATCCCCGAGCTGGTCTTCGCCATGTATCAGTGCATGTTCGCCATGATCACCGTGGCCCTTATCTCCGGCGCCATGGCCGAACGCGTCAAGTTTTCCGCCTACTGCATCTTCGTCCTGCTCTGGACCACCCTGGTCTATGATCCGCTGGCCCACTGGGTCTGGATGACCGATGGCTGGCTGTTCAAAAAAGGTGCACTCGATTTCGCCGGCGGTACGGTCGTTCATCTCTCATCCGGTATTTCGGCCCTGGCCTTCCTGATCTTCCTCGGCAAGCGTCACGGTTTCCCCACTGAGCGTATGGCTCCCCACAACCTGCCGCTGACCCTGCTGGGCGTCGGTCTGCTCTGGTTCGGCTGGTTCGGTTTCAATGCCGGTTCCGCCATCGTCGGTGTCAACACCTCTGACGCAGCCGGCGGCTTGGCCGGTCTGGCCTTTGCCACCACCACCATCGCTCCGGCCGCAGCCGGCCTTTCCTGGATGATCGCCGAATGGATCCACTCCGGCAAGCCGAGCGCTCTCGGCTTCGGTTCCGGTGTTGTGGCCGGTCTGGTTGTCATCACCCCTGCCGCCGGTTTTGTACAGCCGGGCGCAGCCCTGCTGATGGGTCTGATGGCCGGTCTCGTCTGCTACGGCGGCATCCTGCTGAAGGCCAAGCTGAAATATGACGACTCGCTGGATGCCTTCGGCGTACATGGCATCGGCGGAACCTTCGGCGCCATCATGACCGGTGTATTTGCCACGGTCGGCGCCACCGGCCTGCTGGCCGGCAATGTCAAACAGCTCATGATCCAGCTGATCGCGGTTGTGGCCGCCGGCGCCTACGCCTTCATCGTCACCCTGATCATCGCCTTCGTCCTCGACAAGACCATCGGGTCTGCGTGTTGAGAAGGAAGACGAAATCATGGGTCTCGACCAGACTCAGCATTCGGAATCAGGCTACAACATGTAATCTACACATAACGCAGTTTCACACCACAAGAAGCCGCCCGTTGTGGGCGGCTTCTTTCTCTTCTGGAGCATGTATGAAAAATTCAGCTGCCAGGTATAGCAATGACGCTATCATCCCCACAGATCTGCTGCGCCAGTTGGCCTATAACGAAAAAATGGCCGAACTGGGTAAAATCTCTGCGGGTGTCGTGCACGAACTGAATGCTCCTCTCTCCGTCATTATCTCGGCCTCGCAGATGATCATGCGTGAATCCGGTGTCCCGGAAATTGTGCAGGAAATGATCGCCCGCATCAGCTCTGAAGCACAGCGCCTGTCTCACCTGACCAAAGGGTTGCTGAACTTCAGCAGCCACGATGAAACCATCGGCGAGGTGGATCTCAACCTCACGGTCGATTTCATTCTCAATTTTCTCAACTTCGAAGCCGCGCGCCGCGGCGTTATTGTCATCAAACAGTTCGACCACACGCTGCCGGTGCTCCGTCTGGACGCCAACATGTTGAAGCAGATCCTGCTCAACATCATCATGAACGCCCTGCAGGCCATGGAAGAAACCGGCGGCAAGCTTCTGGTCGAAACCATACCCTCAGGATGCGACAACGTATGCTTCGTCATTACCGATAATGGCCCAGGCATCCCGGCCGAAGCGATCAACCGTATTTTCGACCGCTATTTCACCACGAAAAAACCGGGTGAAGGCACAGGGCTCGGGCTGTTTGTGACAAAAAAACTGGTGGAGAGCTTGGGGGGAGAAATCAAAGTCAGAAGCAGAAGCGGCCTAAACACGACGTTTACGGTCACGCTGCCGGTGCGGCAGTAACCATGAACATTGTGATCGTCACCACCACAGGCCTGACTCTGTTTCAAACAGGACATCACTCAATCAATATACTCTTATAAATATTTATTTACTCTTCTGGCGTATCTGTTATAGTTCCACCGGTACATGGTAGCTAATTAGTTTCGTAACGGATGGTGCGTATGAATACCCCCAGCCTGAAGACTAAGATGGCACTTTCGCTCTCCCTCCTGCTCGTAATTGCGGTCTTTCTTCTCACCTGGTGCACCATCTTCTTCCTGGAAAAGTCCTACGGCAAAGCCATTGCCACCCAGCAATTCGCACCCATTTCTACCCGCTCTTTCCTCCTCGTTGCCGCAGTGACGGCAATCACCGTCCTGATGATCACCTGGCTTTTGATGAAACGCTTTGCTCGGGTGCTTGTGACCATCACCAGTCATGCGGAATCAGTGCCGTCTTCCGGCGGATTACAGCGGCAGGCGGAAGTCGATTCCGACGGCGAAACCGGCACTCTGACAGCGGCCTTTACCCACATGATCACCGCCATGGACAGCCAGCAGGCAGCGCTCCGTGAATCGGAGGAAAAGCTTGCCAAGTCCTTTCAAACCGCACTCCTGAACGAAGCCCGGCTCGAAGCCCTCGGACGGCTGAACGAGATGGCGGATGCGCCGCTGCACGAAATCACCGATTTTGCCCTGGAAGAAGCGGTTCGCCTAACCGGCAGCTCCATCGGCTACCTGGCGTTCACGAACGAGGATGAAACCATCCTGTCCATGTTTTCCTGGTCGAAGGAGGCCATGGCGGAGTGCGCAATTAATGAAAAACCCATTGTCTACCAGGTCGATGCAACGGGCCTGTGGGGGGAAGCGATCCGGCAACGCCGGCCGGTCATCATCAACGACTACGCGGCGCCCAATCCACTCAAAAAGGGGTGTCCGCCCGGCCATGTGCAGTTGCGGCGCCACATGAATGCGCCGATCTTCGATGGCGAGCGGATCGTCGTCGTTGCCGGGGTGGGAAACAAGGGAGACGCCTACGACGAGTCGGATGTCCGCCAACTGTCCCTCCTCATGCAGGGGATGTGGCGGCTCGTCCAGCGCAAACGCCTGACAGAGGCCCTGAGCGAAAGTGAACGATTTCTCCGGGCAATTTTTGATACAGAGCCGGAATGCGTTAAATTGCTGGACCCGGACGGTGCCCTGCTGATGATGAACAAAGCCGGGTTGGCCATGATCGGGGCTGATTCACTTGACCAGGTCAGGGGGCAATCATTGTATTCCCTGGTGGACAGTACGTGCCGCGATGCCTTCATAACATTGACGGAGGACGTTTTTTCCGGCAGGGAGGGGAATCTTGAATTCGAAATGGAGGGACTTACCGGGCAACGCCTCTGGCTTGATACCCATGCGGTGCCGTTTTACAACGAACAGGGCGATATCGTTTCCCTGCTCGCCATCACGCGCGACATCACCGAACGCAAAAAGGCCCAGGAGGCTTTGGCAGCCAAGCAGCGCCAACTTGAAGAGTTGAACAGCTGCCTTGAGGAGCGCATCATCTCCGCAGTCAACGATCTGCGGCAGAAGGATCAGGCGCTCATCCAACAGAGCCGCCTCGCCGTCATGGGGGAGATGATCAACAACATCGCCCATCAATGGCGACAGCCGCTCAACAACATCAGTCTGATCGTACAATCCCTGGAGTGTTGCGTTGAGAACGGGGAACCGGACAGGGAAGAGGCCCGCAAAGCGGTCGACAATGTCATGAAGACTGTTTTGTTCATGTCGAACACCATTGACGATTTCAACAATTTTTTCCGCAGCGACAAGCATAGAAGTAATTTCAGCGTCAACAAGGCGGTGGAAAGCGCCCTCGTGTTAGTCGGCGCCAGCCTGAAAAACAGTGACATCGAAGTCGACCTGGCAACAGAAGACAAGATTACCGCAAGCGGCTACCGCAACGAGTATGCCCAGGTGCTGCTCAACGTCATCACCAACGCCCGGGATGCATTATTGGAGCGAAATGTCCGTGAGCCGGGCATCCGCATCCGCGTACGCGGTGAAGAAGGGCGTTCCGTCGTGACGATTGGCGACAACGCCGGCGGGGTCCCGGAAGACATTCTTCACAGGATATTTGACCCTTATTTCACGACCAAAGATGCGGGCATAGGCACGGGAATCGGCCTCTACATGTCCAAAGTGATCATAGAACACAACATGGGAGGCAGTCTTACCGTCTGCAATACAGGTCGCGGAGCCGAATTCAGAATCGAATTATAAGAGTCGGGATCGTGCCGGGCCGTCATCTGCCCGCTTTTATCCTGTGCAACAATGGCAATACAGCCACAGCGGACAACGTCTCCCACCCCTCACCCCACCGTACACATAACCTGCCGGACCCGGTATTCCCCGCCGATGACGAGATACTCCCCCTCACCCTTCATGATGCTGCCGGGGAGGAGATCGTTGTAGAAGAAGATCTTGCAGAGCGGCACCTGAACCTCCCAGACCGTTGAACCGAATTCCCAGGCACGCTCCTCGTCGGAGGTGAACGACACCAGGTTGTTCAGCCGGACAATCTGGGTGCGCTTGTCGATCTGTTCGATGACGTCATGCTCGCTGGCGTCGTAGGTACCGCGATAGAGGGGAATTACGGGGGAGTGTGGGTATTTCCGGGATAGTTCGAACTGGCAATATTCGTAGAGGATATCAAGCTGCGATTGAATCGCGTTGGTGCGGGCGCTCCCCTTCATGACATCCACCGAGTACTCGAAATACTCCTCGCTGTGAATGCCTTTGATACGGGCACGATGAAAAGAGGGGGTGATCCCCATGCGGCTTTCAACCCAGCGTTTGAGAACCGCTCCTTCGATGGAGTTGGAATCCATCATCCAGCCGCGCAGATAGCGGAGATAGCTGTTCTTGATGACTTTTCCGGGCGGTGTCGGTCTGATCCTGCCACTGGTGCAGCTGAAACTTCACCGACATGTAGTCATTAAAGGTCAGAGCCCGCTCTTCCTGACTGTCAAGTGTTGCAAGCTTGTCGAACAGGAAGCGGTTCCCCTCCTTGACCCCCTGGATTTCGAGCGGTTGGGGATTGTCGTTGAAATGACGCGAGGCGATGACCCAGGGCGGCAGATTGCAGTTGTTAAAGGAGCCGTTGTGCATGACGGGTCATCACCTCGTTGTGAATCGATAGAAAAGTAACCACCCCCAACCCCTCCTTATCAAGGAGGGGAGCTTAAAATCCCCCTCCTAAATTAGGAGTACCCTCTGGGGCATAAAGGGCTAGGGGTGGTAAGGTGTCACCCTACAGAATCTTTGCCAGTTCCACCAGAGTGTACTTGATCGGACCGCTGGTCACGAACGGCTCGACGCCGAGCTTTTCCAGCTCACTCTTCGGATGCTCTCCCATCTGTGCGGTCACAACCGCCCGGCATCCGTCAAGAGCATCGGCGATGCCCTTGAGCAGATGTCCCCGCAGGGGGTGGTCCGGATCGAAGCTGCAGTACCGTTCCACTATCCGTTCGTCAACCAGCGTTGCATCGCCGTTTTCAACATCATAAATCAGAAAACGCTCGGCATGACCGAAGTGCTGGTTGATCTCCTTGCCATCTTTTGATGCGACTGCGATCAGCATGCTGCACCTCCTCTGCGTAAGCCCCGGAAGGGTAATTACATCACGACCGGTTCAAAACTGAAGCACTTCTTCGAGCAGGTCCGTTCGCACGCCTGGCAGCCGATACAGTTGCCGGGATTGCCTACCTTCATGAACATCTTGGCGGAATCGTCACCGTCCAGTTCTTCAAACTCCAGCACATCGTGGGCACAGACCTTGTAGCAGCGACCGCAGCCGATGCAGGTCTCCTCGTCGATGTTTTTCACAAACTGCGGTGTCCATTCGTGTTTGTCGCGTGTTAATCCTGTAATGTAAGCCATGATTTTTCTCCTCCTTATGTGTGTAAATGTTTGTCAGACTACAGTAACTCCTCTTGTGAAGCAGACTTCCTGATAGATGAGGTGATTTGATGTGACATCAGTTAATCTTCCAGAAATGATGGTGCTGTCCCTTGTTCATGGCTTTGCGCAGCCAGGGGGGCGGATTGCCGCGCAGAACTTCCTGCAGGCGCTCCACGGTTTCTTTCAGGCTGACCTCGCAGTTGGTCTTCATCGGATGGATCTTTTGCGCTACCAGCTTTGCCGCCGCAGGCCCGCCGATCTGCATGGTGTAGACAATGGCGCAGTCGGACAACAAGCTGCGCCCGGGCGGCGATACGATCCTCCTCATCACCGCCATGTTCACCCACGCTGACCGCCTCCAGGAACGAAGCCTCGTCCGGACCGATCTCCCAGATATGGAAACTCTGGCACTGACCGAAGTGCTGATCGATGATTTCGCCGGTTGATGTGGTAAATGCAATTTTCATACATACCTCCTGTTCTGGCTGAGTACTGCTCCCGACAAAAAAAACGGCGCCACCCCCTCAAGTGGGGAATGGCGCCATTGCCGGAATTCGTGTGAGTCAACCTCACCGGGCTGCAGGTGAGCAACGTTACGCTCTAACTAGCACAGGGCGTGCCAACCGTCATTATTTCATAATTATTGGCTGTGTAACGCTGCAGAGTGGGCTGGGGGAGGTACCGGTAGAGGTGCAAAGCCTAATTTTTAACCAGATAAAGCGCTTGCTGCCTATTGAACGTCCAGCACAAAATGGTCACCGGAGGCGATAGCCGACCCCCGGCTCGGTGATGATATGCTGCGGGCGGGAGGGGTCGCTTTCCAGCTTGCGGCGCAGATTGCTGATGTTGACCCGCAGCACGTGCGGCTGTTCCAGGTAGGCTATTCCCCAGACCTGTTTCAGGATCTGGCCGTGGGTCAGGACCTTGCCGGCATGGGTGACCAGCAGGCGCAGGATATCGTATTCGGTCGGCGTCAGCGAGATATCCGCACCATTGACCGTCACCCGCCTGCTGCCCAGATCCACCTGCAGGTCATTGCTGGTGAAGACCGGTTCGGGGATCTCCTGCAGCGAGCGGCGCAGCGCGGCCCGGATGCGGGCCAGCAGTTCGCCGACACCGAACGGTTTGGTGAGATAGTCATCGGCCCCGGCATCCAGCGCGGCCACCTTGTCGTTCTCGCGGTCACGCACCGAGAGCACGATGATCGGCACCTGGGACCATTCGCGAATCCGTTTGATCACCTCGATGCCGTCCAGATCCGGCAATCCCAGATCGAGCAGGATGACGTCCGGCCGGAACGCGGCGGCCGCATGCCAGCCCGGCATGGCCGTTTTCAGCCTCGTGCAGCAAAAACTCCTCACTGGACAATACCGTATGCAGAAAGCGCCGGATCGCCAGCTCATCATCGATGACCAGGATGCGGGGGAGATTGTCCGTTGTTCGTTCAGCCGTCATAGTGTTATTCCCCGGTTTTCGCTAACGGCAACCGTATCACGATTCTTAAGCCCCCGCCAGTACGGTTTTCAGCACTGATCCTGCCGCCATGCGCTTCGACGATCCCCTTGCAGATCGACAAGCCCCAGACCGGTGCCACCTGCGCCCTTCGGGGATCGGGATCCGGTAGAACTTGTCGAAGACCCGCTTCAGATCATGTTCCGGCACGCCGGGGCCCCGGTCGGCCACTTCCAGCACCAGCCACTGCCGCCTCGGTTGAGGCAACCACCTCGATCAGGCTTCCGGCCGGCGAATATTTCAGGCTGTTTTCCAGCAGGTTGACCAGCACCTGGGTCATCAGCACCAGATCCATCGGCACCAGCGGCATGACCGGCAGCATCTTGAACGACACCTCCCTGGTGTCACCAAACGCGTTTCGAGGGCAGCCAGGGCACATCCGACCAGATCCTGCACATCGCACGGTTCAAGGTTCAGCCTGACCGCACCGGCCTCGATGCGGGTCATGTCCAGCAGGTTGCCGACAAAACGGTTCAGCCGCTCGGCCTCGCTGCAGGCGGTCTCCAGCAGTTCCCGTCGTGCCCGGTCACTCAAGATGAGCCCCCTCCTCCTTCAGGCTGGAGAGGACTCCGGTGACCGTAGACAGAGGGGAGCGCAGGTCGTGGGAGATGGAGTTCAGCAGGGCCCGTTCCAGGTTTTCCCGCGCCTGGAGGATCTGGGCCTGTTCGGCCTGGCGCGAGAACTGGATCCGCTCCATGGCCATGGCGGCCTGGGTAGCAAAGGCATCCAGCAGACGGCGGTTCTCCTGTGCGTGATAGGCATACTCATTCTCCAGTTTGACCCCCATGACCCCCAGCACACTGGCCGGGGTCTGCAGGGGAAGATAGATCAGATCGGCGGATACGAGCGTATCCGTGGCGCGCCCGGCCGGGTGGTTGTTGCGGAAGGCCCAGTCGGCCACGGCCTGCTCCTTGATGTCCAGCACCAAGCCCCTCACTGGAAGCCAGGATGTCGAGCCGTTCCCCTTCCGGCAGAAGGATCACCACCTTGGCGCTCAATGCCTCTTCCACGTTACTGACCACCGCCTTCAGCACGGCGTCGATATCAACGGAAGCGGCCAGGTCGCGGCTCAGGTAGTAGAGGCTGGCGGTATGCACCTCGCGGGCCCGCATCACCTCGGCCCGCTCCTTTGAACGGGCCACCAGGGTGCTGATCACGACCCCCACCACGAACAGTCCCAGAAAGGTCATCAGATACTGGGTGTCGGCCACGGCAAACGTCATGCGCGGGGGAATAAAGAAAAAATCGAAGGCCAGTACGCCGAGGAAGGAGGTGGCGATGGCCGCTTTGCGGCTGAGTCGCACCGCGGCGACCACCACGGCCAGCAGGTAGAACATGACCATGTTGGTCGGCGCCAGGAAGGGGCGCAGCAGTTCGCACAGTACCGTGGCGGCTAACACAAGAGCAAGGCTGGCCGCATACCCGCGCAGTTCAAACGGGGTGCGGCTGCCTGTGTACGGTAGCGGCCCCGGCGGACTTATCCGGTTCGAAACTGACGATGACGACATCTATGGCCCCGCTTCTGCGGATGATGCGGTCCACGATCGGTGTTTGCAGGATTTTGCGCCAGCGGCGCTTGGTTGGTTTGCCCATCACGATCTTGGTGATGTTGTGCCGTGTGGCGTATTCCATAACCGCATCGGTTATATCGGTGGCGGTGACGGACGCAACCTGGCCTCCCAGGCTCTCGGCCAGACGCAGGTCGCGCCAGATATGCTCCCGGTTCTCCCGAACATGACGACTGTCTGTCGGTGTTTCGATGTAGACCGTGAACCATTGCCCCTTCAGCTCTTCAGCCAGACGGCAGGTGGCGCGGATCAGCTTTTCACTGTAGGGGCTGCCGCTGACGCAGACCAGCAGCCGTTCCGCCGTCGGCCACGGCCCGGCGATGGACTGGGTCTCCATGTAGGCCCGCATCTGGTCGTCCACCCGGGCGGCGGTGCGGCGCAGGGACAGTTCCCGCAGGGCCATCAGGTTGCCGGGACGGAAGAACTTCTCGATCGCCTTGGCGGCCTGATCGGCGATGTAGATTTTCCCTTCGTGCAGGCGCTGCAGCAGGTCTTCAGGGGGGATATCGATCAGCTTGATCTCGAAGGCCAGGTCCAGCAGGCGGTCCGGTACGGTCTCGCGCACGATGATGCCGGTGATCTGGGCCACCACATCGTTCAGGCTCTCGAAGTGCTGGATGTTGACCGTGGTATAGACATCGATCCCGGCCTCCAGGATCTCTTCCACATCCTGCCAGCGTTTCTCGTGCCGCGATCCGGGGGCATTACTGTGGGCCAGTTCGTCCACCAGCACGATCTGCGGTTTGCGGGCCAGGATGGCATCGATGTCCATCTCCGGGAGCGCAACCTCCATGATAGTGAATATCCTTGCGCGGCAGAACCTCCAGCCCCTCCAGCAGAGAGTCGGTCTCGGCGCGGCCATGGGATTCGACGTAGCCAACCACCACGTCGCGCCCGTCCTTCTTGCGCTGCCGGGCCGCCTCCAGCATGGCGTAGGTCTTGCCGACCCCGGCCGCGTAGCCGAGGAAGATCTTCAGCTTGCCCAGCTCGGCCGTGACCTCTTCGGCCTGGGCCAGCTTCAGCATCGCCTCCGGGGAGGGGCGTATGTCGTCACCGTTAGTGGTCATCATCTCTCCTTGAGACGGTCATTTTGCCGGAATTTTATATGCATTTTCGTGGATAAATAAATTTATTCTGCGACGTGAACCCTTGCAGCAGGTAAACGGAACCATCCGAATCCTGAAACCACAAATTGCTGGAATTTGATTTTTCACCATTGGAAACGCTGATGAGTTTCCATGACTTCGGAATAGACGGAGAGAGGCTTGTCCCTTGGGCATCACGGAACTTGAAAGATTCCACAGAGGTGAATTCTTCAGGCTCTGCCGGAGGAACATGCGGAGGGATAGAGAGCGCCCAGGCAACGGGGGTGGTAAACAGGAATGCAGAAACAACCAGTAATAGTCGCATAGAGTGTTCTCCTGTCTGCTTAATACCGATTCATAGCCGTCACAGTTACGCCTTTGCTCATACCACATTCCGTGGAAGATATCACCAATAGATGACTTCCTGTTATCCGGGGACGGGGGGCACCACACGCCGCCCCCGGATAACAGGAGAATAGCTAGGGAAGGCTGATGTCGATCTGGGTGGTCAAAGCAGGCTTGCCACCGGGCAACGCGCCTCCAACGGTACTCTGAAAGGGGTTGAAGAAAACGACACCGACGAGGAGCGAGATCTGCTTGGAGAAGGCCCATGAACCGCCAACGCTGACTTCGCCGTTGGCGTTTTTGCCGCTCATGTAGTCAACTGCAAACCAGAGCTTGTCGGAAATTTCAGGCATGTTGCGGTCCCAGGAAGCGAGGACTCCGTTGTTGGTATTTTTACCCAGGGTTTTTTCAGAACCGTTGTATCCGCCGACAGAGAGACGGCCAACAACTGGAAAAGTTCTGCCGACAAGGCCGTAAACGATATTTTGCTCGGTAGCGCCTACAGTGCCGAGATTGTAGCTGCCGACGGCAAAGGCGGGCAGACCTTTGATGCCGAATGCATCTTCAGGAGTGGCCAGCTTGGCATTGAAGTAGAAAGGATGGTCGTCGAGACCGTTGCTCTGCTTGAGAAAATCCACACCAACTTCCAGTTTCAGGTTTTCAAGCGGGAGGACGCCGGCGCTCAGGCCAACGTTGTACATATTCACATTCGTGCCATCGTCGTTCTTTGATGAGAAGCGTGCGTAGTTGTCAAGGTCGATGTGGATGTTCTTGAAGTCTTTTGCATCCGTTGATGGTATCCATATTTGTGTTGAAGGGGTTGCCATCGCCGAACCACATGCCGCTGCCACCAATGCCACTGCTGCTGCAAACAGTTTTACTCGTTTCATCATCTTCTCCTTTTGTTAGATTTTAATGTTCTTCCCGTTTGAACTTACTAAACATTTTCCATCCTGGTGCTGCCGATTATTTTAAAGCATCCAGTTTCACGTTCAATTCAAGCACATTCACCCGTTGGCTCTCCCAAAAAGCCCAACTGGCGCTCTTCGGTAGCTTGTGCAACGGCCTTCGCCACCACGTCTGCAGATACTCCGCGCGCCTTGGCGACACGTTCCACCTGGAGCCCGGCCGACTCCGGCGTGATGTGCGGGTCGAGGCCGCTGGCCGAGGCCTGTACCAGTTCAGCCGGAATAATACCGGTGACGCCCGCATCACGGAGTGCTTTGACACGATCACCAACGGTCTTCAGGTAGTCGGGGTTGGTGGGTCCGGAGTTGGAACCGCCGGAGGCCATGGTGTTGTAGCCGAAATCACCGGCAGCCGAGGGGCGCGGCCAGAAGTATTTCGGATCGGAGAAGGGTTGGCCGATCAGGGCGGAACCGATCTCCTTGCCGCTCTTGTCGGTTATGAAGCTCCCCTTGGCCTGAGCGGGAAAGAGGGCATGGGCCACGCCGGTGACCACTGCCGGGTAGATGCCGCCGCAGATGACGGTAAAGATTATGAAGAGCAGAATTGCCGGTTTTATGTCTTTCATTGTTTGTCTCCTTTTTTGAATAACGTACCTCTTCCCCCTCACCCGACCTAGACGGCCACCCTCTCCTTTAGGCCCTGTGGGTCCTCAGGGAGAGGGACGGGGTGAGGGGCGCTGCTACACCATCATCCCGATGACCATATCTATCACCTTGATCCCCACAAACGGCGCGATGATGCCGCCTACCCCGTAGATCAGCAGGTTGTGGATCAGCAGCTTCTCGGCCGGCATCGGACGGAACTTGGTTCCTTTCAGGGCCAGCGGCACCAGCATCGGGATGATGATGGCGTTGAAGATGACCGCCGAGAGGATCGCGCTCATCGGAGTGGCCAGGTGCATGATGTTCAGCATTCCCAGTTGCGGATAGATCGAGAGCAACATCGCCGGAATGATGGCAAAATACTTGGCCACGTCGTTCGAGATACTGAAGGTGGTCAGATTGCCACGGGTCATCAGGATCTGCTTGCCTACCTCGACGATGTCCAGCAGCTTGGTCGGGTTGCTGTCCAGGTCGATGATGTTGGCCGCTTCACGTGCCGGCTGGGTGCCGGTGTTCATGGCCACGGCCACATCGGCCTGGGCCAGAGCCGGGGCGTCGTTGGTGCCGTCGCCGGTCATGGCCACCATGTAACCTGCCTCCTGGTACTCGCGGATCAGCCGCAGCTTTTCCTCCGGCTTGGCCTGGGCCAGGAAGTCGTCCACCTGGGCTTCGGCAGCAATGGCCGCAGCGGTCAGCGGGTTGTCGCCGGTGATCATCACCGTTTTGATCCCCATGCTGCGCAGTTGCAGGAAGCGCTCCTGAATACCGGCCTTGACGATGTCCTTGAGGTTGATCACCCCCAAAATTTCGCAATCTTTGCAGACCACCAGCGGTGTGGCACCGCCCCGCGCGATCTTGTCGACCACATCATCCAGATCAGCTGGGGATGGCTGTACAGCCCAGTTTCTTCACAAAAGCAATGGTCGAATCCGAGGCACCCTTGCGGTACTGATTACCGGCCACATTGATGCCGGAAAGGCGAGTATCGGCGCTGAAATCCACAACCTCGGCATCGGTCGGCGTCTCCCTGCTCAGGCCGTATTTCTGCTTCGCCAATACGACAACGCTACGCCCTTCCGGGGTCTCGTCGGCAAGCGACGCCATCAGGGCCGCTTCGGCCAGCTCACGTTCGTTGTGGCCGCCCACCGGGACAAAGGCCACCGCCTCACGATTGCCGTGGGTGATGGTGCCGGTCTTGTCCAAAAGCAGCACGTTGACGTCTCCCGCCGCTTCAATTGCCCGTCCGGAGAGGGCGATAACGTTCTTCTGAAAGAGGCGGTCCATGCCGGCGATACCGATAGCGGGCAACAGTGCCGCGATGGTGGTCGGCGCCAGACAGACGAACAGCGCCACCAGGATGGTCAGCGATACCGGCGTACCATGACCGGCCGCCTTGACACTATAGATCGAAAGCGGGCTGATGTTGGCGCAGACCAGCAGGAATACCACGGTAAGGGCAATCAGCAGCACCTCCAGGGCGATCTCGTTAGGGGTTTTGCGCCGCTTTGCCCCCTCGATCAGACCGATCATTTTGTCGAGGAATGTTTCGCCCGGATTGGCGGTAATTCTGACGATAATACTGCTGGAAATAACCGTGGTGCCACCGGTGACCGCGCTGCGATCGCCGCCTGATTCGCGGATTACCGGAGCCGACTCTCCGGTCACCGCCGATTCGTTGACCAGGGCTGCACCAGCCACGACATCGCCGTCACCGGCGATCATATCGCCAGCTTCAACCAGAATCAGATCTCCCTTGCGGAGCTGACTGGCTCCGACTGTGGTGAATGCGCTTTTGAACTCCGCTTTGGTAACAACTTTAGCGGTTACGTCGGTACGGCTCTTGCGCAGTGAAGCTGCGCGGGCCTTGCCGCGTCCCTCTGCCAGAGCTTCGGCAAAGGTTGAGAATATAACGGTCAACCAGAGCCAGACCGTGACCGCGCAGGTGAACCAGGCCGGTTCCTTGTTGGCACCTGTCAGCGACATTACAAAGGTTACCAGGGTGATGACGCTGGCGATCTCGACGCAGAACATGACCGGGTTGCGCCACAGGGTTCGTGGATCGAGTTTTTTGAGGGAGTCGAACAGGGCTCCTTTTAACAGCGCTGCATCGAATACCGATTGTGGTTGTTGTATATGTTTCGACATGACTTAGTTACCTCCCAGCATGGTCAGCTGTTCAACAATCGGCCCGAGTGACAGGGCCGGGAAAAAGGTCAGCGCTCCAACAATAAGGATGACCAGCGTCAACCAGATGGCAAAGGGAACCTTATCGGTCGGCAGGGTGCCGAGGCTGGGCGGAACGTACTTCTTCTCGGCCAGCGAACCCGCCATGGCCAGCACGGCAACAGCCGGGACGTAGCGGCCGAGAATCATGGCAATTGAGCCATACAGGTTATAGAAATCGACGTTGGCGTTCAGGCCGGCAAAGGCGCTGCCGTTGTTGTTAGACATAGAAGCAATGGCATAGAGCACCTCGGAGAGTCCGTGAGCGCCAGGATTGGACATGGAGGCCACTGCCTGCGGCGTGATCATGGCAATGCCCGACAGGATCAGTACCGTAACTCCTGCGATCAGGATGGTCACAATAGACATCCACATTTCCCGGACCTCAATCTTCTTGCCCAGATATTCAGGCGTGCGGCCGATCATCAACCCGGACACAAAAACCGCGATGATGGCAAAGGCCAGCATGGTGTAGAGGCCGGAACCGACCCCGCCAAAAATGATCTCGCCCAGCAGGATCAGACTCAAGGGCATCATGCCGCCGATCGGGGTGAGGGAGTCGTGCATGGTATTGACCGCACCGCAGGAGGTGCCGGTAGTGGCAACGGCAAAGAGGTTACTCCCGGCCAGGCCGTTACGGACTTCCTTCCCTTCCATGTTGATACTCTGTACGCCCAGCTTGGCCACCAGCGGATTGCCGTGACCCTCGGCCCATTGCAGGACCCCAAAGGCCCCGATCAGGATGAAGAGCATCACGCCCAGCAACATCCACCCCTGGCGGGTGTTGCCCACCATGACCCCGAAGGTATAGGTCAAGGCGCCGGGAATAAGCAGGATCAGCAGGATTTCGATAAAGTTTGAGAGCGGTGTCGGATTTTCAAAGGGGTGGGCCGAGTTGGCGTTGAAGAAACCGCCGCCATTGGTGCCCAGCTCCTTGATTACCTCCTGGGAGGCCACCGGTCCCATCGGGATCTGGACTTCCTTGACGATAATGTTCTCGGTCACCGGGTTGCCCTTGGCATCCTTGAGCGCAACCCCCTTATCGTCCATCTTGGGCTTGTCATAGTTGGTGGACTGAACCAGCGGCACGGTCTTGTAGGCGCTGAAGTTCTGGATCACTCCCTGGGAAACCAGGACAAGCGAGAGAATGATGGAGATCGGCAGCAGGATGTAGAGGGTACAGCGGGTCGTATCGACCCAGAAGTTGCCCAGCATTGAGGTTTTACGGCGGACGAAGCCACGGATCACCGCAATAGCGATCACCATACCGGTAGCGGCGGAGACAAAGTTATGCACCGCCAAACCAACCATCTGGGTAAAATAGCTGGCGGCCTGCTCTCCGACATAGGCCTGCCAGTTGGTGTTGGTCGTGAAACTGACCGCCGTGTTGAGCGCCAGTTGCCAGGTGAATGCCGGGACTTTTTGCGGATTCAGCGGCAGCAGGTGCTGGGTCATCAGCATGGCAAAGAGGCCGACGAAGAGCACCAGGTTGAAGAGGAGCATGGAACCGGCGTAGCGTTTCCACCCCATCTCATCTTCCGGTTTCACCCCGCTGATGCGGTAGATCAACTTTTCGCAGGGGGCCAGGACGGGCGACAGAAAGGTACGCTCCCCCTGAAAGACCTTGGCCATAAAGATGCCCAGCGGCTTGACCAGGGCCAGTAATACGACGAAAAAGAGGATTGTTTGCAGCCATTCATAGATGTTCATAATTTTCTCTCCGTTGGTTCTGACGTGCTGATATTAAGCAACTGCTTGGCGATGGTGACCGGTATCACGGCCCATTCTTCTTTCTGACGGTCGAACACCGGCACCTGGCCGTGTTCATAGTCGGGAGGAGGAATAGGTGTGATGCCGTCAACATACTTAATCGTATCAGCATTTTCGAAAGTTTCACCCTCGTACAGGCCGTTTTCGGTATTGAACAGATAGGCTTTCATGTTGTGCGCTCCCGCTTGCTCGTAGTACTTCCACAATTTCAGGGTAGCAGGGAGGAGATAAATTGGGTGTCAAAATGGGGGTAAAGTATGTCAAGAAGTTATCAAAATGTTATCCAGAAGACGGGTGCATCTAGGTAGATTGTTACACCTGTTCGGCATTGAGTATCGCTTCGGCGATCTGCAGCATGCTTTTTTGCCTGTCCATTGCCAGTTTTTGTAACTTTCGGAACGCCTCAGACTCGGAAAGTCCCTCTGTCCGCACGAGGACTTTTTTGGCCTTGCAGATAACATTCTGTCTCTCGATGGTCTTTTCCAGGTATTCCACCTGTTCTTTGAGAAGCTCAACCTCTTTAGCATGGGCAAAGGCGATTTTTATTGCAGGCAGCAGATCCTGTTCCCTGAAAGGCTTGGTCAGGATTGTGGTAATGCCTATATTCCTGGCTCTGCTCAACGTATCCGATTCGCAAAACGACATAAGCAGGATCACAGGAATCTTCTGTTTTTGTCTGATCTCCCAAGCAGCGTTCAAGTCGCCGTTTGGGGAAATCGCCGTATCAAGAATAGCTATATCGGGAAGACAATCTCGGGCCAGCGACACCGCAGAAGTGCCGTCGCAGCATTCGATGACTTTGTCAAAGCCAATTTCTTTGAGTTGATGTATTATGCTGGTCCTGACCGTCGGGTCATCATCGCAGATTAGAACTGAACTCACAGATACCACCTCCTTGCAACTGCATCTTTACCACCGTGAATGAACTTCCCAACACTGTGCAGCCACGTCGAAAATCATTTTGTGCCCTCGCCCCCCATCCGGTGGTGCAACCGTTGTCACGTTGGGGGGGATCTCGAAGGTGCCACTCTTCACCGCTGCTTCATCGACGAAATCTTCACCGAGATAGTCCCCGGTTTCAGGGTTGAACAGATATGTCTTCATGTTTATCTCCAAAACTCAGTCTGGATCTCGACTACTTCCGTGAATTGCTCCTCATGCAAAGGAGCTGCTATTGATGGCCGCTCTTCCAGAATGATGTTACGAGGCAGGCAACCGTCCCCTTTTTTGCCAGATCACCCGCTTTAATCTCACCTCTGACCACCTCGCCGTTAAAATAGTAATCCCCCACTATCGAGAGAACCCGTACCGTACCAACCTCCCTGGTTTCCACGGAGGAGGCGGCTGGATGTACCCGGTAGACGGTGAGCGAGTCATTCACGTGTATTCTGCTTTTTACGTCCTCCGTTCCGCTATGGAACAGATACAGTTTTGTCCCGAGCTTCATGACGGGTTCATCTATTTGATATGTCGGTTCGTTCTCCGGAAAGGGGTACACCACGGCATGAATGGTGGTTGACATGGCAAAGGGGACCAAAAGCACCAGCAGAAACAATATCTTTTTCATGGGTCATCCTCCTCACTGCTCGAATATATTTCCAGGATCTCAGAGTAGCAGGGAGGATATAAATTGGGTCATTGGTGTCCGGAATAATTGCATTTTGTCTTCCGTAACCCTTTAAGTTCTTTGAAAAATATCTAAATTGTTCATGTCGTCGATTTCAGCGCCTGAAAATCTGGCATTCTTCCCCAAAAACTTCGGGGAGCGGTTATGAATTCAGGTCAGATGATCTTCACTCAGGTTATGGACGTCATGCCTCTGAAAACGTTCCATCGCTGTGTTGAACGCTATCAAGGCAATTTCAGCGTTAAGCATTTCAACTGCCTGGAACAGTTCCGAGTTATGGCATTTGCTCAACTGACCTATCGTGAAAGTCTGCGGGATACCGTCACCTGCCTTCGCTCCCAAAACAGCAAACTGTATCGGATGGGGATTCGCAGCAAGGTTTCCAAAAGCACTCTGGCTGACGCCAATGAAGTTCGGGACTGGCGCATCTATGCCGACTTTGCCCACCATCTGATCGGAATTGCCAGAAAGCTGTATCAGAAAGATCAACTGGTCATCGATATCGAACAGACGGTCTATGCCCTGGATTCAACGACGATTGATCTGTGTCTGTCAGTATTCCCTTGGGCTCACTTCCGTACAACCAAGGCCGCTGTCAAGTTGCATACGCTTATTGATCTCAAGGGAAACATACCGACATTCATCCACATATCAGATGGCAAACTCCATGACGTCAATGTTCTGGATGAACTGCCAATCGAAGCCGGTTCCATCTATGTCATGGATCGCGGTTACGTCGACTTTGAAAGACTTTACCGGATTACCAGAAGTCTGGCTTTCTTTGTCACCAGGGCAAAGTCAAACTTCAGCTTTGAGCGTATCTATTCGCATCCGGTTGATAAAAATACCGGACTGATCTGTGACCAGACGATCAAGCTGACGGTTCCGGCAACAGCAAAGAAGTATCCGGACAAGCTGCGTAGAGTCAAATACCGTGATCCTGAAACCGACAAGGTTCTGGTCTTTCTGACCAACAACTTCGATCTGCCGGCAAAGACGATTGCCGATCTTTACAAACAGCGCTGGCAGGTAGAGCTCTTCTTCAAATGGATCAAGCAGAACCTGCGGATCAAGACCTTTTACGGCACATCAGAGAATGCCGTGAAGACCCAGATATGGATTGCAGTCAGCGTCTACCTGATGGTTGCCATTATCAAGAAAAGGCTGAAAATCGAGGCCAGTCTCTACACAATTCTACAGATTTTGAGCGTATCAGTTTTTGAAAGAACAGAACTAAACCAGCTACTTACATTTTACGATTACAAAAACAGGACCACTGCAAAACCTAAACAGCTGAATTTATTCTGAAATTATTCCGGACACTAATGA
>CAVXBQ010000015.1:0-247237 GCA_963760075.1 uncultured delta proteobacterium
AATCCCATGCCGCCCACCAATTTATGCACACAATCTGTATCGAACTCGTTTGCTCTAGAACAAGCTGATTGTTCAGGTTACCTCCCATCTTCAGCCCCTCGTCGGATCCAGATTGCTTTCATGTCTTTGCCAGACGATTACGATACATTCATTGCTGGAACGTATTGACGAGTTCCTGAAAAACAGACCGCTTTATGAGGAGTCGGGGAGATAACAGATGGCTAAAGGAAGTTTTGACGCGACGGATCTGATTGCCCCGTTGATGCTGCGGATTCCGCTCGGGCTGATCTTCATGGCTCACGGTTCTCAGAAACTGTTGGGGCTCTTCGGCGGCCAGGGCTTGACCGGTACGTTTAAAACCTTTGAAGAAAAATTGGGGATTCCCCCTATCTTTACCCTGTTGGCGATCATCGCTGAATTTGGCGGCGGTTTTGGCATTCTGACCGGTTTTCTGACCCGTCTTTCGGCTGCCGGCATCTCGGCAGTCATGCTGGTGGCCATCTATAAAATCCACTGGGCCCACGGTTTTTTTCTCAACATGAGCTGTGCCGCCGGTCGCGGACATGGCATCGAGTACAACATCGCCCTGCTGGGCATGGCTCTCTATCTGATGATTGCCGGTGGCGGCAGATGGTGCCTTGACCGACTGGTATTCCGGTAGCAATTTATATTTACAGGATTTACAATACCTTCAGGCGGGCTTGTCCCGCCTTTCGATTGCCTGCCCCGGTAAACAGGATATGAACGATCACGAAATCATTTCTGCAAAAATGCTGCTGAAATAATTTCCATCGTACTAAAAGGAGTTGCACCCCGTGGAACTGTTCAACCAGAAAGAAGTCGAGAAACGCCGTACTTTTGCCATTATCAGCCACCCCGATGCCGGCAAGACCACCATCACCGAGAAACTGCTGCTTTTCGGCGGCGCCATTCAGCAGGCCGGCGAAGTTCGAGCCCGAAAGAGCGCCCGTCATGCCACCTCCGACTGGATGGAGCTGGAAAAACAGCGCGGCATTTCAGTTACCTCATCGGTCATGAAGTTTACCTACGATGAGTGCGAAATCAACCTGCTGGATACCCCCGGGCACAACGACTTTTCAGAAGATACCTACCGGGTATTGACCGCCGTAGACTCGGTGCTGATGGTGATCGACTCCGTCAAAGGTGTTGAGAGCCAGACCAGGAAGCTGCTGGAGGTCTGCCGGCTGCGTCATACCCCGATCATGACCTTCATGAACAAGCTTGACCGTGAAGGGCAGGAACCGTTCGACCTGCTGGATGATATCGAAAAGAACCTCCATATGCAGACGGCTCCGATTACCTGGCCGATCGGGATGGGCAAGCGGTTTCGCGGCACCTATCATCTGTACACCAAAGAGCTGACTTTTTTCGATGCCGAGGCGGACAACGGTACCGGTGAAATCATTACGGTCACCGGCCTGGACGACCCGCGCCTGGATGAACTGCTGGGAAGCCAGGTTGATGAACTGCGAAATGACGTGGAACTGCTGGAGGGGGCCGCCCATCCCTTCGACATGGCGGCGTATCTGGCCGGCCGCCAGACTCCGGTCTTCTTCGGCAGTGCCATCAATACCTTTGGTGTTCAGCAGCTGCTGGACGCCTTTGTCCAGTATGCTCCGCACCCGCTGCCGCGTGAAACCGCCACCCGGGCCGTATCTCCGTATGAGGAGCCTTTCAGCGGCTTTACCTTCAAGATCCAGGCAAACATGGACCCGGCCCATCGCGACCGGATCGCCTTCTTCCGGATCTGTTCCGGCAAGTTCACCCGCGGCATGAAGGTCCGCCATGTCCGTCTGGGACGCGATGTCCAGATTGCCAATGCCACCATCTTCATGGCCCAGGACCGCACCAACGTGGAAGAGGCCTGGCCGGGCGATATCATCGGCATCCACAACCACGGCACGATCAAGATCGGCGACACCTTTACCATGGGCGAAGATCTGAAATTCACCGGCATCCCCAGCTTTGCCCCGGAGCACTTCCGCAAGGTGCGCCTGCTGAATCCGATGAAATCAAAGGCTCTGGAAAAAGGGCTGGTGCAGCTGGCCGAAGAGGGTGCCACCCAGGTGTTCAAACCGGTGATGGGCGCGGACTGGGTCATCGGCGCGGTCGGCCTGCTGCAGTTCGAGGTGGTCATGCACCGCCTTGAACACGAATACAGCGTCAAGGTGGCCTTTGAACCGGTCAGTTATGTCACCGCCCGCTGGGTGACCGGCGAAAAGAAGCAGATCGAGGAGTTCGAGAAGAAAGAGGCCATGCACGTCTATATCGATGGCGAAGGCAAGCTGACCTACATGGCCGGCAGCCAGTGGCGCCTGGACAATACCATGGAGAGCTGGAAAGATGCTGGAGTTCCACGAAACCAGCGAGCACAGCTAGGTATGAGATGCGGCACCGATACACGAAAACGGGCGAGAAAAACAATATTCAGCCAACTTCAAAGCGACGTGTAACGCTCTCCTTGGCATGTCATACACTCATTTCCCGCTGATTCTGCCGGGCGTTCACCCTCTGGTCGCACCGCTCATCATGTTTCGCCTCAAACGGCGCGGATTTTCAAACTGCCGGGTTGAAGTTTCGGGGTCGGGGCTGGTTGTGTACGCCGACCGCTAAACGTAAACGCAGAAGGGCGACCTGATCCGGCCGCCCTTCTGCGTTTATACGATATCTTCACGCCTGATCACATGAACTTCGATATCTCAAAGCCGATCTGCCCCAGCGGCAGCACTTCATCGGCTACACCACCGTCAACACAGGCTTTCGGCATGCCGTAAATGGTTGAGGTCGCTTCGTCCTGTGCAATCGTAACGCCACCCTTCTGTTTGAGCAGCTGCATCCCCTTGAAGCCATCATTACCCATCCCGGTCAGAATTACTCCCAGCATCGCTCCACCGGTAGCCTCGGCCATGCTTGACATCATCAGGTCAACCGAGGGGATGTAGACATATTGCGGATATGCGCTGGTCGGCTGAGTCTCGACGACAATGTTACTTCCCTGCCGGACCAGCGTTGTGTGCATCCCTCCCGGTGCAATCAGTGCCAGACCCGGCTTGAGAATGTCACCGTCAACCGCTTCGCGGATGGTCATGGAACATTTGGCATTGAGCCGGTCCGCATACGGTCCGGTAAACGCTTTCGGCATATGGATGCCGACCATGATGCCATACGGAAAATTGACCGGGATGCGTGAGAGGACTTCCTGCAGTGCGACCGGCCCACCGGTTGAAGCGCCGATGCCGACGTACTGAATTTTTTTCCCGAGGAACTTTGATGACGTCGGTCGCGGATGGCGCCGAGAACGTGTGGCGTTGCGGGACGCACCGTTGTCGAAGCTGCGCTTGGCGACACGGCGAATGCGCGATGCAATCGCTTCCTTGATCTTGCGCATCAGTTCTTGCCGGAAAATATTCTGGGCATCTGACGAGTCGGTAACATTTTTGGGAATGTAGTCGATTGCACCGGCATCAAGTGCTTCAAAGGTTGACTTGGCACCTTCGTTGGTCAGGGTCGAAACCATGATGACCTTGGTGGGCGCCTTGGCCATGATCTGTTTCAAGGCGGCAATGCCGTCCATACGCGGCATTTCGACATCCATCGTGATAAGATCCGGTTTGAGGGCAATGGCCTTTTCGACACCTTCCATGCCGTCGGCAGCTGTCCCGACGATGTCAAAGGACGGATCTTTTGACAGGATGCTGCGGATGGCCATCCGCATAAAGGATGAGTCATCAACGATCAGATATTCTGCGTGTTTTGTCTCGGCTGCTGGTGGCAGATAATGCATCAGGAACATTCGACGCACTATCCTGTTGCAGTCAGGATGGGTGAAAATCGAGGATGACCAGCTCTTTGACATCAGGAATGGCATCATCCAGTTCATAACAGAAACGCTCTACATCCATCTGGGCCAGCCCGGGAGACTCATTTTTAAGGATCGTCCAGGCTTCTTCTTCACTCAAATTGAAGCTGACCCATTCCCGGCCGCCATAGTTCAAGTCGCGAACGGTGCAGAACAGATCGGCCAGGTTGACGATGGCACACAGAATCGGATCAACCGTGGCTTCTCCCGGGTTGTGGTGATAGCGCAATCACGTCACAGTAGGCATCGGGGAAATTCCATTTGCGCGCCATACAGAGGCCGATTTCACAGTGGGTTGTACCGAGCAGTCTCTGCTTCGGCATCGACAAGTTTTATCGGGTGGGCTTTGATATACTCCAGCACCTCCAGAAACGGGTCACGCAGGAAGTTACTCAAAAACACTTCGCCGAGATCATGGATAATTCCGGCAATATAGGCTTTTTCGAGGTCCTGATAGCCGACCTTTTGGGCAATGATTTTGGATACCATGCCGACCCCGAAGGAATGTTCCCAGAACGCATTCAGCTCCAGTGCTCCCGATGTCCCATCAAACGCGTTGATAACGGATGTTGTCAGGGCCACTTCGCGAATATGACGCAATCCAAGGTATACCAGAGCACGTTTCAGGGAGGTGATTTCCTGTGTTGGCTTGTAGACCGGCGAGTTGATCATCTTCATGACCCGTGCAGTCATGACCTGATCGGACAGCATCAGATCAGCGATCTCTTCAACACTGACATCCGGGTCGTCAAGCAGTTGCAGCACCTTGGTTGCAACAATCGGGATGGTTGGAAGATCATCAACGGCACCCACCAATATTTCGGCCCGCTCCATCATCAGATTCTTATCCATATAATAAAACCTCTCAGGCTATTTTTTGTAGCCGAAACCACCGGGAAAGTGAACCGTCTTGAACTTGTCGTTGACCCCGTGCAGGGATTCCGACTGGCCGACAAAGAAGTAACCGTAGGGTTGCAGGTTATTGTAAAAATGCTGGACAACTTTTGATTTTGAAGCGGTATCAAAATAGATCAGCACATTGGCGCAAAAGATGAAGTCAAAACTTTTCATGAAAATCATTTTGGAGTCTTCATACAGGTTGAGCTTGTTGAAGGTGACAAATTTTTTGACATCAGGTGACAGGATGAATTTGCCGTTATCCTCACGGATATATTTTCGTTTGTACACTTCCGGGATGTTTCGGACCGAATAGGCGTTGTAAACCCCTTCCTTGGCCTGGGCGATAACTGTTTCGTTGATGTCGGTGCCGACAATTTCGATGATCCAGTCTTTCAGCAGGGTGGCCCGTTTTTCCAGGAGAATCATCGCCATGGTGTAGGCCTCTTCCCCGGAGGACGAGGCGGCACTCCAGATCCGCAGTTTGCGGAATCCCATCTTGTTTTTGACTTCAACAATTTCCGGCAGCAGTTTGTTCTCAAGTGCCGCCAACTGGGGGACATTGCGGAAAAAATAGGTCTCGTTGGTGGTGATTTCATCCATCAGAAACTTCAATTCTTCGGAACCGCGCGGAGATTTGAGCAGCAGGTAGTAATCCTGATAGGTTTTGATGCCGGTGGCTTCCATGCGGCGCGTCAGGCGGCTTTCCAGAAAATACTTTTTGGTGGTGTGAAAATACATTCCGCAAATGTTGTAAATAAAATCGCGGAGTTGTTCAAAATCTTTATCCTGATGGCCACGTTTTACTCCTTGGGCGTCATGTACATATTGACTCTACTACCTATAGACTCTTGGCAGCCGTTGATACCGTGCTATTCGCAGACCTCTGACATTGCTACCGGATCAATGATCAGGGCCACACGACCGTCACCCAGAATGGTGGAACCGGCAATTCCGGGGATATTTGCCAGATAGTTGCCGAGCGACTTGATAGCCACCTCCTGTTGTCCAACCAGACGGGTCACGACCAGCCCCATCCTCTTTTCGGCGGCACCGACCACGACAACATAGCAGAAATCATCCGCTTCGCTGCGCGGTTGGACATTGAATACTTTCTGCAGCCGGATCAGCGGCAGCACCATGTCACGCAGTTTCAGCACTTCCTGACCACCGATCAGGTGGAACTGGCGCTGATCAACCCGGAGGGTTTCCAGAACCGACGAGAGCGGAATGGAGTAGATCTCTCCTTCGACTTCAACCAGCAGCGACTGGATGATGGCCAGAGTCAGCGGCAGCCGCAGGATGAATTCGGATCCGAGCCCTTTGGTGCTCTTGATTTCTATCAGGCCGTTCAGCTTTTTGATGTTGGTCTTGACCACGTCCATGCCGACGCCGCGGCCGGAAAGGTCGGTGGCTTTTTCCTTGGTGGAAAATCCGGGCAGGAAGATCAGGTCAAACACTTCTCGCTGGCTCATGGCGGCCAACTGCTCTTCAGTAATCAGCCCTTTTTCAATCGCTTTGCGCCCGACCCGTTCGGTATCAATACCGCGTCCGTCATCCTTGATGCTGATGATGATCTGATTGCCTTCGTGTACGGCTGCCAGTACCAGGGTGCCGCCGCGCGACTTTCCGGCAGCCAGACGTTCGTCAGGGGTTTCCAGCCCATGATCCATGGCGTTGCGGATCAGGTGGATCAACGGATCACCGATTTCGTCAACAACCGATCGATCCAGTTCGGTCTCTTCACCGAAAATCTGCAGTTCAACCTCTTTGCCCAGATCACGGGACATGCTGCGGACGATACGGGGGAATTTTTTAAAGACCTTCTCCACCGGTATCATCCGCATCTTGAGAACCTGCATCTGCAATTCGGAGGTGACAAAACTCATCCGCTTGGTGAGCTTGCCGAACTCTTCGTTAAAATCGGCGCGGTTCACATCGCTCTGCTGCAGATCCTGATTGATCTGGATCATGCGGTTACGTTCCAGCACCAGTTCACCGACCTGGTTCATCAGATCGTCCAGACGCTTTACATCGACCCTGACGGTTGAATTGTCGGAGAGGTCATCACCCTTTCCCTCGACCGGTTTGGGCGGTGCTGCTGCTTTTTTGGGCAGCGGTCTCAGAAGCCGGTTTTGGTACTGGTACCGGAGCAGCAGTGGGAGGTGGAGCAGGTGCCGAATCAGCCGCAGTTTCCGGTGCGGCAGGTGCGGTGTCGAATCCGGTGTTTCCGCAGCGGTGTTGCCGGAGATGCCGGAGGTTCAGCGCCGCTGGCGACTGTACGTGCGGCTGTGGGGCGCTGCAGCCGATTGTGAAGCACCGGCTGTGTCCAAAAGGAACGGCAATAATTTGTTGATGGTTCCTTCCGTTTCCCGTTCCTGAATATCACCGGCCTTTATGTCACTTACCAGAAGTTTGACAAGGTCGGTTGCTTCCAGGATGACATCCATGATCTCGGGAGTAACGATCAACTCACCCTTACGGAGCCGGTTCAGAACATCTTCCGTTTTATGGGCAACCTTGACCAGCAGATCAAAACCCAGAAAGCTTGACGCACCTTTGATGGTATGAATCGACCGGAAAATCCGGTTCATCAGATCGGTATCATCGGAGGCTTTCTCAAGAGTAATGAGATCATCGTCAAGCTTTTCAAGCAACTCGGTTGTCTCGGCAAGAAAACCGTCCAGCAGTTCCTGGTCTTCGCAATCAATTGGTGGCATGGTGCAAGGCTCCTGATAAAGGTAATGGAGATGAAATTTTATTACATTCCAGTGAACAAATTCTTTTCATCACGGGAAAACATCTTCTCCAGATTAAGTAACACAAGCAGTCGCTCGGCCTGGTTAATGACGCCGGCAATGCACTCCTGATCAATGCCGCCGGCTACCATCGCAGGGGACGGCTGGATTTCGCTGCCGGAAATTCGTATCACTTCGGAGACGGCATCAACAATAAATCCCATCAATTCGCCTTCCACGTCCATAACCATGATTCTGGTCTGCTTATCATTCTCAGATTCAATCAGACCGAATTTTTTCCTCATGCAGATAATCGGAACAACCTTGCCGCGCAGATTAATAACCCCTTCGACATAGTGCGGGGTGTTCGGAACGCGGGTGACAATCGGCATCCGGATGATTTCACGAACCTTGAGCACATCAACTCCGTACTCTTCCTGATCAAGGTTGAAGCTTACCAGCTGGATAAGTTCATCATGAGCGTCATCAGCCTTTACCGGCACCAGTGCATTCTGCATCAATATATCTCCCCGAATAGAATGAAAGTTTAAGAACCACGTTATATCCGACTACTTCAAGCGTGTTTGGCAATTTACCACGCAAATCAATCTATATCAAGCTACATGCTAATAAATAATGTTTGGAATCAGGTGCGATTACAGGACCTGCAGTTGCTGATACCAAATCCATATGCAAGTCATTTTATTGACAATTGCTGCAATGTATGTACTATGTCACGGATAGCACATATTTTAGAGAGGGGAGTCGGCCTGTTATGCGTGACAACGGCACTATTTTAATCGCAGATAATGATGTGAAAACACGCGATCTGGTGTCGGCTTTTTTGACATATCAGGGGTATAACATCGTCACTTCAGAAGGTTGCACCTCTTTTTTTGACACACTTAAGAAACATCATGTTGATATTGTCATCGCGGAGTTAACATATCTGCAGTCGATAGCTCCCGATTTCAGCGAGCGCAGTGCAGAGCTTAATCCATTGCTGGTGTTGATCGGTTATGGCGAAACAGGGACCGCGGAGTTTAAAAAATCAGGCAGTGATTCCGTTTTTACGCTCCCGAAACCGCTTAATCTTGATGAACTGGAAAGCCTCGTTATGCGGGCTCGCGAGTACCAGTCCATGAAGACGTTTGACCGTTCGATCGGCGACTCCGGCCAAAATCAGTTTCTCTCGGCAACCATGATCGGCACGAGTCAGCCGATGCGTGCGCTTTTTGACATGATTTCCAAGGTTGCTGCCTCAAATGCAACCGTGCTGATACAAGGTGAATCCGGCACCGGCAAGGAACTTGCAGCGAGAGCAATTCATCAGCTGAGTGACAGGCACGCTAAAAACTTTGTACCGGTCAACTGTGCCGCTATTCCGGATGACCTGTTGGAAAGTGAACTGTTCGGCCATGTCAAAGGCTCTTTTACCGGAGCCTATGCCAACCGGGTCGGACGCTTCGAGATGGCTGACAAGGGCACGCTGTTTCTCGATGAGATTGGCGATATGAAGGCAAATTTGCAGGTAAAACTGTTGCGGGTTCTCCAAAACAGGGAATTCGAGCCGGTCGGCGCATCAAAATCGCAAAAAGTCGATGTCCGCATAGTTGCTGCAACCAATAAGAATCTTGAAGAGCTGGTGGTCAGCCGCGATTTCCGTGAAGACCTGTATTACCGGCTGTCGGTTATTCCGATCACCATTCCTCCACTACGTGAACGCCGGGATGATATCCCGCTTTTGATTCATACGTTTCTGACCCGTTTTAATGCTGATAAGCGCCATGCGGTAAAAGGCTTTTCACGCGACACGCTTGGCATTCTCTGTAACTATGAATGGCCGGGAAATGTCAGGGAGCTTGAAAATCTGGTTGAGCGGCTCGTTATTCTGAAAGGAAGCGGTCTGATCGTCCCGGACGATCTGCCGGAGAAATATCTTTCGGGGAAAACATCGTATTCGGCGCCGGTCGAGGTGTCTTTCCTGTCGGCAGATAATCAGCTCCCCGAGGGGGGGATGTGCCTCAATTCTGCCGTGGAAGAGTTTGAGAATAATCTTATAATGCAGGCCCTTGCCCGTTCGGGGGGAAACAAAAAAGAGGCGGCTCTTCTCCTTAATCTGAAGCGTACGACTCTGATCGAAAAACTTAAGAAAAAGAACCTGGCTTTCAGCGAGGATTAAACCACCATGTCAATTTCTGTAGAAAAACTTTCATTGCTGGGAGCGCTTGCTCCGCTTCGCCAAAAGCTTGACAGTAACGGTATCCAGCAGGAGAAGGGTTTTGCCGAAAAACTCGACAAAGCTCTCGGCAGCGGAGAATCCTCCACTTCGAGCGCCGGCAGTAAAGCCCGTGAGTTGGCGGAATCGCTCACCTTGCAGATGCTGCAGAGTTCTCTCGCGTTGGCTGGCAATTCTCCATCAGACAGCGCCGCTCCCCCGGGTACGTCACAATTTTCTTCAGCAAACGCACTTATACAGGCGTATCGGACCAATCTCCCCGCCGGGGGAGATCAGGCGCTGCCCGTTCCTGCGACTGCTCCGTCGCAGCTTCAGGAGTTAGCGGATGATGTGCCTGTCGCTGCCTCAACAGCGCAGACAGCGCAATCATCCGCCGGCACCGCCTGGCTGGATCCCATTATATCCAAGGCGTCCCGGAAGTATGGTGTTGATGCCGGACTGATAAAAGCGGTCATCAAGGCCGAGAGTGATTTCAATCCGCAAGCGGTCTCACACGCCGGGGCACGCGGCCTGATGCAGCTTATGCCCGCCACTGCACGTTCTCTTGGGGTGAACGACTCATTTGACCCGGAGCAGAATGTCATGGGAGGCACCCGTTTTCTGAAGGACATGCTTCAGCGTTACAACGGCAACGTAGATGCCGCTCTGGCGGCTTACAACTGGGGGCCGGGCAATGTTGACAAGCGTTCCGACCACCTGCCCCGCGAAACGCGCGATTATCTGGCTCGTGTCAAGCAGTTGTACACGTCATACAGCGTTTGATTCCAGATTCAGAACACGTGTAGCGTGCTTCTCCACGAAGCGATGATAAAATTCCTGATCAACTGTTGACCCGTACCTATTCCCTCTGCGAGGCACCTCATGGCTTCACTGTACATCGTCGGCACCGGTCCCGGTGCCGTTTCTCATCTGACTGAAGCGGCTAAACAGGCCATTGCGGATTCTGATATCATCATCGGATATGATAGTTATGTTGAACTGGTGCGTCCGTTGCTTGAGGGGAAACAGGTTCTATCAACCGGTATGATGCAGGAGGTACAGCGCTGCCGCGAAGCGATCCGGCTGGCGCGTGACGGAGCATCTGTTGCACTGGTTTCAGGTGGAGATTCCGGAATTTACGGCATGGCCGGTTTGGTGCTGGAATTGGTGGAGATGGACGCCAGGGCGAATCCGGACTTGTCACACCTTGATGTCCAGGTAATTCCTGGCATTTCCGCTGTTCAGGCTGCTGCCGCGCTGCTTGGTGCCCCTCTGATGCACGATTTTGCGGTAATCTCGCTTTCAGATCTGATGACCCCGTTTGGTCTGATCAAAACCAGATTGGAAGCGGCTGCCCGGGCAGATTTTGTTATCGCCATCTACAACCCGCGCAGCAAAAGTCGCAGGACACAGATAGAGGAAGCGCAGAGCATCATCATGGCGCATCGTCCGGCAGACACCCCGGTCGGAATAGTTCGCAACGCCTGCCGTGACGGGCAATCAGTTGTTGTAACAACCCTCGGGGAGTTGCTTGACCATGAGATTGACATGACCAGTATCGTCCTGGTCGGCAACGCCAGCAGTTTTATTGATGCCGAGGGTCGCATTGTGACACCGCGCGGCTATGCTGCCAAATACGGCCCGGCAGCTGCCGTGACGGAAATTGTTACCGAGCAGGCGCCGCTTCTGCAGCCGGGAGCGGTTATGTTTTGCGGCACCGCTTCCGATGTCGGAAAATCAATCATCACCTCCGGTTTCTGTCGCTGTCTGGTCAAGCGCAGAATGGCCGTTGCCCCCTTCAAATCCCAGAACATGTCTCTTAATTCCTATGTTACCCCGGAAGGGGGGGAAATTGGTCGTGCCCAGGCGGTTCAGGCTCAGGCCTGTGACATCAACCCCCACACCGATATGAACCCGGTTCTGCTCAAGCCGAATTCCGATACCGGCAGTCAGATCGTCGTGCAGGGAAGGCCGGTCGGCAATATGTCCATTTCGGAGTATGACGCCTACAAACCGACCGCTTTTAAAAAAATCTGGGAGAGTTTTGACCGTCTGCGTCAGGCCTATGAGTTCATCGTCATTGAGGGAGCGGGCAGCATCTCGGAAATCAACCTGAAAAAGAATGATATTGCCAACCTCAGGATCGCCACAATGGCACGATGCCCCGTGATTTTGGTGGCGGATATCGACCGGGGCGGTGTTTTCGCCCAGATAGTCGGCACAATAGAGCTGCTGGAGCCGCTGGAGCGCTCGTACGTCAAAGGGATCATCATTAACAAATTCCGCGGTGATATCGATATCCTGAAACCTGGCATCGATTTTATCGAGCAACGCACCGGCATGCCGGTGCTGGGAGTCCTCCCCTGGTTTTCCGACATAAGCCTGCCGGCTGAAGACAGTGTCTCACTTGGCCAGCGTTCCAAAATTGTCAGCATCATGGCCGGGGTCAAGAAAATCCACATCGGGGTCCTTAAGCTTCCGAGGATCTCCAACTTTACCGATTTCGATCCGTTGCAAAACGAACCTGATGTTCATCTCAGTTATGTCGAGGTGTCGGACCAGTTGCAGGGGCTTGACCTCCTGATTATCCCCGGCAGCAAATCAACCATAGCGGATCTGTATTTTCTGATGGAACGCGGACTTTACGATGCCATACGCGAGTTTAAAGGTCATATTGTCGGGATATGCGGTGGTTTCCAGATGTTGGGGACGGCGGTACTCGATCCACACTGCGTCGAATCGACTATCAAAGAGGCGCAGGGGCTTGATCTTCTCCCATCTACAACGGTTCTTCTGATGGAAAAAGAGACGCATCAGGCACTGACGTATCTCGATGAAGCCGGATTGACAATCGCTCCCGAATGCAACGGGGTCATGACCGGCTATGAAATCCACATGGGAGTGACAACTCTCGACAAGGGAACGCGGCCATTCTCGCGCATCTTCCGGCGCGGGGATGCGTCGGTTTCAGTGGAAGACGGAGCGGTCTCCCTCGACGGCCGGATCTTCGGCACCTATCTGCACGGTATTTTTGAGAACAGCCGTTTCCGCGAGATCTACCTGAACAGCATTCGGCTTGAAAAGGGGATGCCGCTTAGACGCGGAGTGCAGAAACAACCGCAGAACGACCCCTTTGATCAACTGGCGGAACAGTTTGAAAAGCATCTCGATCTGCCGCGTCTTCTGGCAATCTGCGGACTGAGCAGTGACACCCCCTGATTCGCTGATCATCTTTCTGGCGCTGCTGCTCGACCTCATAATCGGAGATCCGCACTGGCTGCCGCATCCGGTGGTCGCTATCGGACGTTTGATCCACATGCTGGAACAGGGATTGCGCCGAGAATGGCTTAATGAGCGTTTGGCTGGAATTCTGCTGCTGCTGGGGGTGGTTATCTGCTCTGCCGGGACAACCTGGATTCTGCTGCAGACGCTCACCAGCCTGCTGCCGGTGGCCGGCTGGATTGCCGCCATTCTCGTCTCTTCAACCTGCCTCGCCGCCCGTTCCCTGCACAAAGAGTCTGCCCGTGTTGCCTCTGCGCTGTCGGCTGGCGACCTCCCGACGGCCAGGCGCTATCTCTCCTATATTGTGGGACGGGATACCGAGCAGCTCGAGGAGCCGGAGATCTGGCGTGCGGTGGTGGAGACGGTTGCCGAAAACACCTCCGATGGCATTATTGCGCCGCTGTTCTGGCTGACAATCGGAGGGCCGGTTGCCGCAATGGCCTACAAGGCGGTCAGCACCCTGGATTCGATGGTCGGCTACAGGAACCGGCGCTATCTCCGGCTGGGGTGGGCATCGGCACGGATGGATGACCTGCTGAACTATATTCCGGCTCGCCTCTCTGCGCTGCTCCTCGCAATGGCGGCTCCGCTGGCCGGCTGTTCCGCCTCAGGCGCCGCGCGGATAACGCTCCGGGATCGCCTGAAACACCCTTCGCCCAACAGCGGACATCCGGAAGCGGCCGCTGCCGGTGCCTTGGGCGTGCGACTGGGGGGCGCTGCCAGTTATAACGGCATTTCGTCATGGAAAGAGTATATCGGCGATCAGATGCAGCCGATCGACGAACGTGCGTACCACAGTATGATCAAGCTCATGTATATCTCAACGTTGTTGATGGCAGTCGCCTGTATGATAATCGCCTACTGCCTGAGAGGATTCCGTGTCCCATTCATATGATCATGGGGGTAACATATTCACCGTTGCCCGAACACTTGGCGTAACTCCCGATCAGATACTGGACTTTTCCGCCAGTATAAATCCGCTCGGCATGTCACCAATGGCGCGCAAGGCCTTGATCTGCTCACTTGACACCCTGGTTCATTATCCTGATACCAGCCATACCGAGTTGAAACAGGCCCTGGCAACATTCCACGCGCTTGCTCCGGCTCACTTCGCGCTTGCAAACGGCTCAACCGAGCTGATTTATAATCTTCCCGCCATGCTGCCCGGCAACAAAGCGCTGATCGTCTCCCCCTCGTTCAGTGAATACGTCCGGGCGCTTGGTCAGCACCGTTGGGAGACGCGGCATTTTATCCTGTCGCCGGAAAGCAATTTTTCCATAGATACGGACAAGCTGGAGCGGGCTCTGGGCGGTGGCGTCGATGCGCTTTTTATCTGCAACCCCGGTAATCCCAACGGAACGCTCTATCCGGAGCGGGTGATAGAAAAAATATACAGCCTCTGCCTTGCAGCCGGCACGTTCATGATTCTGGATGAAGCGTTTATGGATTTTTGCGAGGAGGCTTCGGCCAAACGCATGATCGTTCATAGCGACAATGCCATCGTCCTGCGCTCGATGACGAAATTTTTCGGCATCCCCGGCCTGCGTCTTGGCTATGCCATCTGCAACGCCACTCTTGCCGAGCGGCTGGATTCGATGGGCGGCCCCTGGAGTGTCAATTCCCTGGCATTGGCCTCCGGAACGGCGGCTCTCCAGGATATTGAGCATAATCAGGAGAGTCTGGAGTTTGTCCGGCAGGAACGGCGCACACTCTTCGAACGTCTGTCTCAGTTTTCACAACTCACGCTGTATCCTTCGAGTACGAACTACCTGTTGGTGGAGATCAAGGGGGGGATGACGTCTCGAGAACTTAAAGAACGTCTGCTCCCCTACCGGATCCTGATACGTGATTGTGCCAGTTTTATGGGGCTGTCCGATCGTTTTTTCCGCATTGCGGTCCGTACCGGCGACGAGAATAATCGGCTGCTGGAGTGCCTGGGAAGAATTCTGAAATAGCGAACTGCTGTCCCAACGCCCTTCACGACCACTCCGCACTCCATCTTTTTCCTCCCGGCAGTTCATCAATCATCATCATGGCGCGCTTGATCATACCATTATGCACCTGTCAGCTAATCAGCTACGTCCCTATGGTGCGGTATGATTTTCAGGATGAAAGCGCAGTAAATGGCTTGCCTGAATGACGGCAAAGAGTATATAGTTGGCAATTCTTGAAGATATTCTGTACGCGAGGTGACGTCTCTGTGACGTGGAAATCGATCGGCATATTTGATTCCGGAGTGGGGGGGTTGACTGTCCTGCGTGAGATAATGCAGGCGCTTCCCCAAGAGGATACGCTCTATTTTGGTGATACTGCCCGTGTTCCGTACGGTACCAAGTCTCCCGAAACGGTAACTCGCTATGCCGGAGAGATTGCCTCATTCCTGATGAAGCGGGATATCAAGCTGCTCGTTGTGGCATGCAATACCGCCTCGGCAGTGGCGCTGCCAACTCTCAAACGTCAGCTGTCGATTCCTGTGGTCGGCGTCATAGAACCGGGGGCCCGGCGTGCGGTAGAGGTGACCCGCTCCGGGCGCATCGGTGTCATCGGTACCGCAGGAACCATTCGCAGCAGCGCCTATACCCGTGCGATCAAGCGCCTGAATCCTGATGCCGAGGTTCTGACCCGCGCCTGCCCCCTGTTTGTGCCGTTAGCAGAGGAGGGGTGGACAGACAACCAGGTTGCGCGACTGACGGCCCACATGTATCTCCAGGAACTGAAAGAGGCCGCAGTCGATACGCTGGTTCTCGGATGCACGCATTATCCGTTACTTAAACCGATGATAGCCGATGTTATGGGGCCAGGCGTCACATTGGTAGACTCAGCCGAGGAGACAGCCCGGACGGTGGCCGCCATTCTGGCGGACAAAAAAATGCTCCGTCCTCCGGCTGAAAAAGGAAACCATAGCTATTACGTCAGCGATATACCGGCCGGTTTTGTCCGGGTTGGCAATCGCTTTCTGGGGGGCAAGCTGGGAGACGTGTTCCAGGTAAGTCTCGATGAAGAAGAGGGGATCGTCTGATGGCAGTTCACCAGCGAAAAAAAATCACAATCAGTCTCCTGATACCGTTTCTGGTTTTTATTCTGTTTTTCACGGTCATGATCTGGCAAAAATATCGTTCCAGTCATGAGGTTCCGGTCACTCCGCCTCAGCACCTCGCCGAAGGAAGCCGCTCCGTGACACTCTTTTTTGCTGTGGATGGGACGCGACTGGCGCGGGAAGCACGGGAGATCGGTGCGTGTGAAGATGACAACGCGTGCCTGAAAAGTGTCCTTGACGAGCTGTTGAACGGTCCCGTTGGAGAATTTGACGCAACGGTGCCGGAGGGGACCGCTGTCAATGCCGTGCATATTGACGGTGATCAGGCAACAATCGAATTCAATCGTACCTTTTCCGAGGCGATGCTTTCTGGCAGCTCAGCGGAGATGCTGGCGGTCTATGCTGTCGTTGATACGGTGTGCGTCAATTTTCCCGCGCTGCAAAGGGTTAAAATTAACGTGGATGGCAATCCGAAGGTCATCCTGAGTCATCTCGATCTTTCAGACCCGTTGGTGCCCGACTATTCTCTGGAACAGTCCCCTTCACCTGCTCCTGGAAAAAATTCAACCGGATCGACAACAAAACGTAAGGGGGAAGGGCAATGAAATCTTTTCGCGAAGCAATCAAGGAGCGGGTACTTATCCTTGACGGTGCCATGGGTACGATGCTCCAGGAGCGCGGACTGCAACCGGGACAGTCACCGGAGGAGCTCAATCTCACCATGCCGGACGTTGTCGCCTCGGTTCACCGCGACTATATCAAGGCCGGCGCCGACATAATTGTTACCAACACCTTCGGTGGGACACGATACAAACTGGCCCATTACGGGCTCGAAGATCGTCTGGCCGAAATCAATGCCCGCGCAGTCGAGATTGCCCGCAGTGAAGCGGGTGCTCATGCCTACGTCGGAGCCTCGATGGGGCCGACCGGTCAATTTGTCGAGCCTCTGGGCGAGGTCTCGTTCGATCAGATGAAGGCGGCCTTCCGTGAGCAGGCCGAGGCGCTTGTCACGGCCGGTGCCGATCTGATCACTCTCGAAACGTTCCTTGATATCAAAGAGTGTCGTGCTGCCGTTATTGCGATACGAGAGGTCTCCGCCACGATTCCGGTCATCGCCATGCTGACCTTTGACGACAACGGCCGCTCTGTTCTGGGTACCCCTCCCGAATCCGCTGCCATCACGCTCACCGCAGCCGGTGCCGACATAGTCGGTTCGAATTGTGGTTTGGGTGTTGATGGTATTTACGACATCCTCTGTCGCATGCGTCAGGTGACCGGTTTACCGCTGATCTCGCAGGCTAATGCCGGACTTCCGCAGTTGGTCGGCGATCGGACGGTATTCCCCGGTACTCCGGACGAGATGGTAGCCTATCATGAACGAATGATAGCATTGGGTGTCCGGGTTATCGGCGGCTGCTGCGGTACAACGCCGGCCCATATCCGTGCCATGAAACAGGCGCTGGCATCGAAACAGTGTGCCTGGCTTCCAAATGGCGAACGGAGTGGGGCAACGCTCCTCTCCAGTCGTTCGGGGTGGGCAACCGTTGGTGCCGGCACCAACACCGCAATTATCGGTGAACGGATCAATCCGACCGGTAAAAAACTCTATTCGCAGGAGTTGCAGGAAGGGAAGGTGGCCTACATCCGTCGTGAGGCGCTGGAACAGGCTCAGGCCGGCGCAGCACTGCTGGATATCAATGTCGGTGCGCCCGGTATCGATGAGCCGTCAGCCATGCAGCGAGCCGTATTCTGCGTCTCCGGTGCTGTCACGGTTCCGCTGGTGCTGGATTCCTCAAATCCGGCGGCACTGGAAGCCGGATTGAAGGCAGCTGACGGCAAGGTGCTGATTAACTCGGTCTCCGGCGAAGCCAAAAGTCTCAAGCGGGTGTTGCCGCTGGCCAAAAAATACGGTGCGGCCATAATCGGACTGGCTCTTGATAAGAAGGGGATCCCTGAAACCGCAGAGGGGCGACTGGCTGTTGCCCGCCGCATCCGCAACGCCGCCCGTCGTTACGGTATTCCCGATAACGATATCATTATCGATTGTCTGACTCTGACGGTGAGTGCCGAACAGAAACGGGCCGTCGAGTCTCTGCGGTGCCATCCGTCTGGTCAAGCAGAAGTTGGGACTTTCAACGGTGCTGGGGGTCAGTAACATATCCTTTGGCCTGCCGCAGCGTCCCCTGATTTCATCCACTTTCTTTGCTATGGCGATGGAGGCGGGGCTGGATGCTGCCATCATCAACCCCAAGGATAAGCCGATGATGGATGCCTGGCGGTCGGCGATGGTGCTGCTCAACCGGGATCACCAGGCTGCCGCCTACATCGAAGCCTACCGTGATCAGCACGCGGTGCCTGTTCAGCAGATGCCCCCAGCCGGAACTGACGCACCGATTCTTGAACGTCTCTCGCAGGCCGTTATTGGCGGGGATCGTGATGGCATCGTTGCACTGGTGGAGCAGGCGCTGGCAGAAGGGTTCGCTCCACTGGAAATCAGCAACAAAGGGTTTCTGCCCGGTCTGGAGGAGGTCGGTCGTCGTTTTGACCGCAACATATTTTTTCTGCCGCAGGTAATGCAGTCGGCCGATACCATGCAGGCCGGTTTTGCCCGGTTGAAAATCGAGATGCATGGCGAAAAGTTCAAGAGTCTCGGAAAAATCCTGATGGCGACGGTTGAAGGCGATATTCACGACATCGGCAAGAACATTGTCTGTACCCTGCTTGAAAACCACGGTTTCGAGGTTTTTGATATCGGTAAAAATGTTTCAGCCGCTACTATTATCGCCAAGGCAAAAGAGTTGGCAGTCGATGCGGTCGGGCTTTCGGCACTGATGACGACGACCATGTCAGAGATGGACAATGTGCTGAAAAAACTCAAAGCCGCCGGAATCACCACCTTTACTATGGTCGGGGGAGCGGTGGTTACCCAGGAATACGCCGATCGTATCGGTGCCGACCTCTACGCAAAGGATGCCATGGAGGCTGTCGCAAAAATCAAGCTTCTTCTGGGCGCTCGTGACTGACAATGAGTATTCTCTGCGATGGTGGATTTAAGTCGTATCTACGGAATATTATTAATATCTGGATAACAATTATTTGAAGTGATATGGTAGCGTGAAATGACGTGCTGTCTGACAAGGGTGCGTAATGGTTCTCGGGTTTAATCACAATCTGAAGTACAAAGGTGAGGTGTTTCACGTCCAGACCGAGGATAGTGGCGTGGCCAATCCGCACATTATTACGTTGCTCTACCGGGGCGGAGTGATCATCAGTTCAAAAAAAACCAGCTATTCCGATATCCTGAAAATGGATAATCTGGAAGTAGTCGTAGAAGAGCTGATGAAAGAGCAGCATAAGGAGATGATGCGTCGATTGAAGGCGGGCGAATTTGACGAAAAAGCATTCTCGTTTAAAGCCCAACTGATTGAAAACTATGAAATCCCCACCCTGGCCCCGGAAAAGGATCCGATTGCAGATATTTTTTCATCCACTTCCTCCTCCGGTTCTGCATCAAAAACAGACGTTTCACTGCTGTTTGAATTGCCGCAACAGTCGGCAAAGAATGATCCGGCTCTTCAGGCGAAACAAGCGGCACAGCCTGATGCCGGCAGCAAAGTCGTAAATCTCGATGAAGCGATTCTTTCATTTTTCGGTCCTCGTGAAAAATAATTTTCATACACATTATCCCGCAGCAGCGAAGGTTACCTGCTATGTTCCGTAGCCTCACTACACGCGTAATTGCAACCACCATTTCTCTGCTTGTTGCGGGGATATTTATTTATACCACCTTCAACGTCCGTCATCAGCACGACATGCTTATCGATACCGCCCGGGAAAGTACCGAGCTGCTGCTGCATACCGTCGAAAGCAGTATTTACAACACCATGCATCTTGGCAATGTTCAGGATGTCGGCTCGATTCTGTCGATGGTCGGTCAGCATAACCAGCTGGTCGGTGTCCGGATTTTTCATCCGCACGGAGTTATCCTTCGCTCGTCGATTCCAAGTGAAGTTGGCAGGACGGTCAACCCGAACGATTACAAAATCTATCAAAGTCCGAAGAACTACAGCATATTCAGTGTGCCGCCGTATGGTGAAGTGCTGTCAATGGTCAAGCCGATCTATAACGAGGCCGCCTGTCATGCCTGTCATGGCAGCAAGGCCAGGGTTATCGGGATTCTCAATATCAACTATTCGCTGAATCGCACCAAGATGCAGATGCTCGATGCCTCACGGATCTTTGTCATTTCGTCCATTGCAATTACCGTGTTTCTGGCGCTCACGATATCGTTTCTGCTCGTGAGATTTGTCAAAAATCCGCTTGATAACATGGTTGATACCATGCTGAAAGTCGAAAAAGGGGATTTTGCTGTTCGGATAGCGTATGAGGGAAAAGACGAGATCGGCCGACTGATCGAAAGCTTTAATTCCATGGTTGATCGTCTTGATGTTGCACAAAAAGAACTGGAACAGCTTCACTTCCAGCAGCTTGAACGGGCCGACCGTTTGGCTTCCATCGGTGAAATGGCGGCCGGCATAGCCCATGAAATAAAAAATCCGCTCGCCGGAATATCAGCTGCCGTTACGATCATAAAAGACGATATGGTGGCAGATGACCCCCGGGGAGCAATTCTGGGTGAGGTCGTCGAACAGGTCAAGCGGCTTGACAAGACCGTCAATGACCTGCTCTTTTTCGGGAAACCTTCTCTTCCGGAACTTACCTGTGTGGATATCAATACCATACTGACAACAACCCTCAAGTTTGCTTCACAGCATCGTGGCGGCGTCAATATTGAAAGGCGTATGGAGCTGCAGCCTGACCTGCCGCCGGTGTATGCCGACGACAAACAGATGCAGCAGGTTTTTCTGAATATCGTGCTGAATGCCTATCAAGCGATGCCGGCAGGCGGTGTGCTGGGCATTACGTCGTCACTGACCATCCGGGATGATATCGAGTATGTTCGGGTAGATATTTCCGATACCGGGTCAGGCATTCCTCCCCAGATACTTGAAAAAATATTTACCCCCTTCTACACAACCAAGGCACAGGGTACCGGTTTGGGTCTGCCGATCTGCAATAAGCTCGTGAAGCTGCACAAGGGCGATATCCGCGTAACCAGTGATGATGTCTCGGGTACGGTCTTTACGGTTGAACTGCCGGCGTGTCGTTCTGGATTTACTGACGTGAGTGAGGTAACAGCATGAAACGAAACAAAATACTGGTGGTTGATGATGAACATCTTATTCGCTGGTCGCTTGAACAGAATCTTAAAAAACAGGGGTATGAGGTTGTAACGGCCGGAAGCGGAGAAGACGCATTGCGACTTGTGCGTGAGGAACAACCGGACCTGGTTCTGCTTGATATTCAATTGCCGGGTATCAGCGGCATAGACGTACTCGAAAAAATAAAAGATCATGACGAAGACATCATTGTCATCATGGTTACCGCCAACAGCGGTCTTGAAAACGCCGTCAACGCCATGCGACGAGGTGCGTACGACTATATCAGTAAACCGTTCAACCTTGATGAGTTATCGATCGTAGTCAAAAAGGCACTTGAGACTTCGGATCTTAAGCAGGAAGTTGTCCGCTTGCGCACCGAAACCAAGAAGAACGGTCCGCCAAATATTGTTGGCGAAAGCCCTCAAATCAAATACCTGATGGAGGTGCTTGATAAAGTTGCTCGCAGTGAGGCCTCCACCGTTCTGGTACAGGGTGAGTCGGGCACCGGTAAGGAATTGGTGGCAAAATGGATACACTACAGTTCTAATCGTGCCGAGAAGCCTTTTATCGCAATCAACTGCGCTGCCGTTCCAGCCACTCTGCTGGAAAGCGAACTGTTTGGGCATGAAAAAGGGGCGTTCACCGATGCCAAGGTTACAAAAAAAGGGTTGTTTGAATTAGCCGATGGCGGCACGGTTTTTCTGGATGAAATTGGAGATATGGAGATGGGGATGCAGGCTAAACTGCTGCGCTTCCTCGAAGATCGCTCATTTCGGAGAATCGGCGGCAGCCGCGTTTTTACAGTGGATGTCAGAATAATATCTGCGACGAACAAAGAACTGCAGAAATCGATTGAAGAGAAAACATTTCGCAATGACCTGTACTACCGGTTGCAGGTAATCCCGATCTTCCTGCCGTCGCTGCGCGAGCGGAAAGAAGACATCATTCCCCTGGCCACACATTTTATCAACTTGTACAACAAGGATTTCAACAAGAAGGTCCAAGGCATTGCCGGAATGGCAGAGCGGATGATGACAGATTACAGCTGGCCGGGTAATGTTCGTGAACTGAAAAACGTCATCGAACGGGCAATTATACTGGGAAATGACGAAACCCTGCTCCTTGAACACCTGCCGCTGGAGGTCGTTGCAAAGGCGCCGTCTCAGTGCTCTGCCCTGAGTTCGTCGTTCCAGCTGCCTCCTGAGGGGATAGACATTGAAGAGGTCGAAAAAGAACTCATCAGGCAGGCACTTGAAATAACAGAATGGAATCAATCAAAAGCGGCAAAAAAACTGAATCTCGGCATTGATGCGTTCCGATACCGGATGAAGAAGTTTGGTTATTTGAAGTAATAACAGTCCGTGTTGCTTTAATTCTGCCGTTCAGTAAACCACCGGTATGCCCCTGCGATGCCCTCGCGCAGTTCAATCGTATGCCGCCATCCCAGAGCATTAATCCGCGAAGAATCGGCCAATTTGCGAGGCGTACCGTCCGGTTTGTCCCGTGTCAAAAACCAGGGCGCCGGTAAACCCGACCACATCCCGCACCAGCAGCGCCAGATCATGTATGCTTATTTCCTGGCCGGAGCCGATATTGATCAGGCCCGGTGCGACCGGATCATTCAGCAGCGCATCATAGCGAGTGTCGTCAAGGTTCATCAGGAATACGCAGGCTGCGGCCAGATCATCGACCTGGAGAAATTCGCGCAGCGGCGTGCCGCTCCCCCAGATCGTCACGGACGCATCGCCACGCTGTTTTGCTTCATGAAACTTGCGGATCATGGCCGGCAGAACGTGTGATTTTTCGAGGTCGAAGTTGTCGTTGGGGCCGTACAGGTTGTTCGGCATCGCGGACAGATATCTGGTGCCGTACTGCTGGTTATACGAGCGGCATTGGCAGATTCCGGCGATTTTCGCAATGGCGTAGGCATCATTGGTCGGCTCAAGCGGGCCGGTCAGCAGGTACTCCTCTTTCATCGGCTGGGGAGCAAATTTGGGATAGATGCAGGTGCTCCCGAGGAACAGGAGCCGCGTGACACCATTCATCCAGGAGCTGTGAATGATGTTGTTCTGTATCGTCAGGTTGTCGTGAATGAACTCACCCTTATAGCTGCTGTTGGCAATGATGCCGCCCACTCGTGCCGCCGCAAGAAAGACGTATTCCGGCTGAAACTCACGAAAAAACAATTCTACCGAAAGCTGGTTGCAGAGGTCGAGTTCGGCTCGTGACCGGAGCAAGAGGTTGGTGTATCCCGCTTCATGGAGTGCTCTCACGATAGCGGAACCGACCATGCCTCGGTGACCTGCGACATAAATTCTGGCATCACTTAGCATCAGTGTATCGACCTCAATTCAATGAATAAGATAGGTGGTTGTTCGCGATTACGATGACTTCGTTTTGGACGCGCTGTAGCGGATAACAGTTGCCTTCTCCAGCGTGATCATGCCGCCACCCATCATGGCATCAATGCGCGGCATAATGGCGTTGATCTTTTCCTGCGTGTCAACCACCTCTACCACGAGCGGCAGATCGGCAGAAAGATCCAGCAGCTTCTGGGTGTGGTAGACCCGGTTGGCACCGTAGCCGCATACCCCCCGCAGCACGGTTGCCCCGGCAAAGCCCTCGCTTCGCAGCAATTCCACCAGCGCCTCATAGAGCGGCTTATGCTCGTAGCGGTCGCCTTCTCCGATGAAAATCCGCATCAACACCTGTTCACCAATCAGTTTTGTCATAACAGTATCCTCATGCCAGCGTTCGAACGGTAATAATCCCGAGCCAGGTAAACAGAAGGCAGACTGCAACACTTGCCAGAACGTTGACAAATGCAACCATGAACCGGCCATCTTCCAGTAGTGTAAACGTCTCATAGCTGAACGTGGAAAAGGTCGTCAAGCCGCCAAGAAATCCGACCGTCAATCCCAGACGCAGGGTATCCGGAATCAGGGTGCTGCGCAGACCAAGCTCCATTATCAACCCGATCAGGTAGGCACCGATGATATTGACGGCAAAGGTGCCGTATGGAAAAGCCCGCCCCAGCAGGCTGTAGACCCACCCCGACAGGTAGTAGCGGGTAAGCCCGCCGCCGGCACAGAACAGGGCTATGGTGGCAGCAATCTTCATCTCTTGCTTTCTCCCTCAGCCATTACACTAGAGATCCTCTCCGGTGGTGGTCAAGACCAGCTTGCCATGCTTGACCCCTTTGACGCTGATCAGTTCGTTCGCAATCTGTTTTACCACCAGCACCGTGCCGCGAATGACCAGCACTTCGAGACAGTTGTGGGCATCAAGATGAACATGCAGGGCGGAAACGATCTGATCATGATGAGCATGCTGGTGGTCGGTCAGTTTATCGGCAAGATCCCGTACATGATGATTATAGACCAGTGTCACCGTGCCGACCGCCTCCTGCTCCTCCGCCCCGCACCGCTCCTCGACCAGTGACGCCCGGATCAGGTCGCGGATCGCTTCGGAACGGTTCATATAGCTCTTTTGTTCAATCAGCTGATCGAAACTCTGCAGCAGTTTTTCATCCAGCGAAATACCAAATCTGACCGTCTGTCCCACGCCATGCCCCCCATGCCAAATCCAATTGCACGCATCGTAGCCGATTTTATTTAAAATGTCACGATTCAGACTCACCTCTGAAATATATGTGCGCAGAACATCAGATATCGGTAGCACGAATTTTACATTAAAGTGATTGACTTCGTTTTTCCGTTATTGTATCAAAATCGTGTTACGAAAATAAAATTTAGGTCTTGAATCTCCGGGAGGGTTTCAGCCATGCACATGGCGGACGCACTGTTGTCACCTGCGGTTGGTGGAACGATGTGGGCTGCGTCGGCCGGGACGATCGCCTACTGCTCCCGCAAAGTCCGCACCGAGATTGATGACAGCAAGATTCCCCTTATGGGGGTTCTGGGCGCTTTCATTTTTGCGGCCCAGATGATCAACTTCACGATCCCGGTAACCGGTTCCAGCGGCCATCTTGGCGGCGGTCTTATTTTGACGATTCTGCTCGGGCCGTACGCGGCCTTTCTTACCATTGCATCGGTGCTGATGGTGCAGGCGCTGTTTTTTGCCGATGGAGGACTGCTGGCGCTGGGATGTAACATCTTCAACCTCGGTTTTTTTCCCGCCTTCATCGCCTATCCCTCTCATTTACAAAAGGATAATCGGCACTCAGCCGACCACGACAAAGATATCGGCCGCCTCCATTGTCGCCGCCATCGCCGGATTGCAGATGGGGGCTTTCAGTGTGGTTCTGGAAACCATATCCTCCGGGATTTCCACGCTCCCCTTCTCGACCTTTGTCGCCATGATGCAGCCGATCCATCTGGCCATCGGCATAGTCGAGGGCCTGGTTACCGCTTCAGTTGTTTCGTTTGTCTATAAAGCCCGCCCTGAAATAATGCAAAGCGCACTGGAGGCTCGGCAGATCGGCAATCAACCGGTGCGACATGTCGCTCTGGCATTTTTTGCTGTGGCCATGGTGACAGGCGGAATTGTTTCATGGTTTGCTTCAAAAAATCCTGACGGCCTGGAATGGTCGGTCACCAAAGTAACAGGGCAGAGAGGAGCTGAAGGCGCCGGAGCACGGTCTGTACGCCACACTGGCATCCCTGCAGGAAAAAACCGCCTTCCTGCCGGACTATTCATTCAGGAAACCGGGGGAAGCGAAGAAAGACGTATTACAGCGGGAAGTGACTCAAGCGCATCAAGCAGCTCAATGTGTGCAGAAGCCTGAAAAACCGAGGAATCCTGTTGGTACCAGCATTTCAGGGGTTGTGGGCGGAACGATAACGTTGGTACTGGCATTTCTGATCGGCGCGATTCTGAAACGTAAAAACCACACGGCGTAGGCAGGACATACCATGGCATCAATATATACAGCGGTCCTCGATCTCAAGAGTCTGGACCTGCTGGCAAACGGCAATTCGGCAATTCATCGACTGGATGCCCGGGCCAAGGTCCTGGTGACGCTGGTTTTCATCATCTCTGTGTTGTCTCCTGCAACAGGTATGAACTGACCGCCCTGTTCCCGTTCTTCATCTTTCCCGTCGTCATGATCTCTCTGGCCGGCCTCCCGCCGCTTTTCATTCTCAGAAAAATCGTCCTGCTCTGCCCGTTCGTCCTGGCCGTCGGAATATTCAACCCGGTTTTCGACCGGGACGATACTCCTTCAACTCGGTCCGCTGGGCATCTCCGGCGGCTGGATATCGTTCGCCTCCATCCTGGCCCGTTCCATCCTTACCGTCGGGGCGGCATTCATGCTGGTGGCGGTGACCGGCTTTACCGCTGTCTGTCAGGCGCTGGAGCGCCTCGGAATGCCAAAGGTCTTTGCCGTGCAACTGCTGTTTCTCTACCGGTATATCTTCGTGCTCACCGAAGAGTCGGGCAGAGCTTCGCGGGCACGGGAGCTCCGCTCCTGCGGGAAAAAAGGGCAGGGAATACGACAGCTTCGGCTCTCTGATGGGACATTTGCTGCTGCGAACCTGGCAACGTGCCGAACGCATCCATATGGCCATGCTGGCCCGCGGCTTTACCGGAGAATTCCACGCCGGCCGCCAATCCCGTTTTGGCGCGCCTGAAATCCGCTTTGTACTGGCATGGTCCACACTGTTCATCTTTCTGCGCCTGCAGAACGTCTCACAGCTTCTGGGCTCGCTCATCACGGGGTTGCTCCCATGAGCCACCATATTGTCGAGGTTAAAAACCTGCGCCACGTCTATTCCGACGGCACGGCTGCTCTCAAAGACGTTTCCTTCATTATCACTCACGGCGAGTCGGTCGGTATCATCGGGGCAAACGGCGCCGGCAAATCCACCCTGCTGCAGCACTTCAACGGCAGCCTTGAGCCTACCGGTGGCTCCGTTCATATCGGGCACACCCGGCTTTCCAAGGGTACCCTGCCCGATATCAGACGAACGGTCGGCATGGTATTTCAGGACCCGGACGATCAGCTGTTCATGCCGACGGTCTTTGACGATGTCGCCTTCGGTCCGCTCAATCTGGGCTATACGCCTGCTGATGTGGAACAGCGGGTAACGGAGGTGCTTGAACTGGTCGGTGCCGGCCACCTGCGCGACAAACCCCCCTATCATCTCTCCGGAGGCGAGAAGAAACGCGTGGCCATCGCCACGGTTCTCTCCATGTCACCGGATATCCTGGTCATGGACGAGCCGACCAGCGGCCTCGATCCGTTTGCCCGCCGGCAGCTGATGAAACTGCTGCGCGATTTCAAGCACACCAGAATCTTCACCAGTCATGACCTGGATATGATCCTGGAACTCTGCGAGCGGGTTATTGTGCTGCATGAAGGCGAGGTGAAGGCAGACGGCCCGCCGCTGGAGATATTCGGCAATGACACCCTTCTGGCGGAGTGTCGCCTGGAAAAACCGTTTTCCATGCAGGGCTGTCCGGTCTGCGGACGAAGGTGAAAATGGCGCGTTGTATATACGGTATCGCCGGTTGGCAAAATTGTTCATGATATGAACAATCTGCTTGCGTTTCCTTTTCCATCTGTAATATTGTTCAAATTATGAACAACACGGTCGAAAAACCGCTCGACTCATCCCGCTCCCTCCAGCTTCTCTCCGAGATCAGCGGAGAAGAACCGCTTTCACAGCGCGAACTCTCCCGTCGTCTCGGCATTGCCGTCGGCCTGGTCAACTCCTATCTAAAAAACCTGGTTTCCAAAGGGTTCGTACGAGTCAAAAACTTCCCCAGCAACCGCTACGCCTATCTTCTCACGCCGCAAGGCATGGCCGAAAAAAGCCGCCTCGCCTATCAGCATCTCAGTTACTTCACCAGTCTCTACACCGTGGCGCGACAGGATTACCTGGATCTGTTCCGCCGCCTGGAGGAATCCGGCGTGCGAGAAGTGGTGTTCTGCGGGGTGGATGAAGTGGCGGAAGTGGCCTATTTGTCGCTGCAGGAAACCGGGCTCGAGCTGGTGGCGGTCATGGATGATGAGTATGGCTGCAAAGAGTTTTTCGGCAGGCCTGTGGTTTCTTTGGCGGAGGGTGTGCGCCAGGAGAGTACTCCTTTGGTCGTCACATCTCTCAAGCGGCGGGACCAGCTGGCGCTGACGTTACAAACGCTCGGAGTTCCGCCCGGAAGAGTGCATATCTCCGGTGGTTCTTAATGCACATTCATAGGATGCACAGTGGCAAAAATAACTGACATAGGGCGAAAAATACTTGCTTCATGGCGTTTCAGAAAATTTGAACGCTCAATCCACCAGGAAACCTGGAGCCTGCGCGATCAGGTCATTCCCTGGGCCGAGGAGTGTGCTGCACATTATGCCCGGATCGAAACGGCTGAAGCCTTTGCCAATTCTACCGACCCGCTCGTCCGTCAAGGACATGAGCTGGTAGAAGTAGCGAAAAGCCTCTATAGAAATAAGTATGCCTCTCACGACGGACTACGTATTCTTATACATCTTCCAAGTGCTGTTGCTTCTCCGGGTGGACATTCGGCAATATCCAATCTCGTACAATCCCTGACATTCCTCGGGGTGCCGGTGCGTTACTTCGGAAATGAAGGCGTAACAGAACAACTTCTGGCAGAGTTCAAACCATCGGTTGTGCTGGTTGGTGATTATAAGCCGTTTCTTGCTCTCATTGACTGGGATGGATTAGGGCGTTACCGGAGTGCGAACAAGCTTCTTGTCGGCCTTACGGCATCTTTAGAAGAATATGGGAATTCTCCGTTAAACGATCGTCTGATATGGGCTGGTGAGCACGGGGTTGACTTTTATTTCAGTTTCCGCTCACAGGCATACGTTACTGCTCGAAGAGAATATGCTCCGTTTTTTGATGCCGGCTATCAGGTGCTGAGTATTGAATTTGGGGTAAATCCTCTTGTCTATTACCCCGTTCCGGTTGTCAGACGTGATATTAATTATGTTTTTCTGGCATCGAGCAACCGGGATAAATTGCCGAGATACATCTCATGGTTGAGCGAGGTGCTATCAGAATATCCTGGTGTTATCGATGGCCCTGGTTGGTCCAGAATAGGTAATTTTTCATTCAATGCCGCCCGTGATCGCTATGTCTATTCGCGGGCAAAGGTTGGCATAAACCTGCATTTGGAGGAACAAATGGCATGGGCCAGCGAGTTAAACGAGCGTACCTATATGCTGGCAGCATGCGGAACACCACAGTTGGTGGACAATCCGAAGTTACTCAGTGAATATTTCAGCGCTGATGCCTTTTTTGTGGCCTCATCCCCACGGGAATATTCAGATATGTTCAGGTCGTTGCTCGCTGCACCTGAATCATGCCAAGGAGCAGTTTTGAAAGCGCAACGGGAAGTCTTCGAACGCCATACGACATTTCATCGGGCGGATGGTTTTGTCCGGGAATTGCAGGGTTTGCTGTGAATAAAGAAATCAAGGCCGCTAACCGTGCCCAACCACTGTTGCTTGGCACCGATATCGATAGCCGCGTACATCGATTCATCCAGGGACGTATAGCCAGGGCTGGCGGCACAGTTGACCAGTTAATCAATTATCGACAGTGCCTTGTCGAGGATATAAATATCCCTGATGGCGGTTTCGGCAGGGTGTACAAAGACGGAGTATCAGGTATTGCGCGGCATACGTTTCCATTTATCAAACGATTCGCCCGTCAGGAAATACTTTTTCTGTTCCAGGGGCACAGGATCAGCCGGGATAGAAAAACGATCATTCTGGACATGCACAACGCTCACCGGAAAAATGAACTTCATGACAGGTACGATTGTGCAATTTCTTCCAACCTGCTGGAACATTCGCCCAACCCAATCTGGCTCCTCCTCAATTTTTACCTGATCACCCGGAAGAACGGTTACCAGTTTCACGCAATTCCCCACTATCGGTACACATATGACAGGTTCAGAGTACCGACCGCCGTCGAACATTTGCTCGAAGATTTTGAAAATCATGCAGACGCTTCAGATACGAGCCATGTGGAGGATTATCGTCAATCCGCCGTGGAAAAGGACGGCTGGCAGAAAAAATTTCATGACAAATATCCACTGGAATTCCCATTCATACATTTTCATGTATTTGATGAAAACAATACAAAAGAACTGATGGAACTTATGTTTGAGGATGTTGTGAGTGATGTCCTGAGGACCGATCTGTTTTCAGACAATGTTGTTGTATTCAAGAACAAGCTTAAACGAGAGTTCGTTGAAAAATATAGGGACGTTCTGTCAGGATATTCCGAGTTGCTGGAGCACGAATAAGTTCATAATGCAATGTATTGGGAGATGTTAATGGTTTTATCGGAGATGATACGGAAAGTATGTTCATGTTTTGTAAAAAAATATCGATTTCCCTCAGGTACAATTGTATATGGCGATGGAAAAAATCTGACTATCGGCAAAAATGTGAGTTTCGGCGGCAGGGTAGTGCTATTCGGTACGGCTCCGATTGCGATTGGAGATAATACCATGATCGCATTAAATACCGTCATTCATACATCAACTCATGACTATGGTGACCACCCGATGTGGTGCAAGAGAATCGATCGACCGGTGAAGATTGGTTTTCATGTCTGGATAGGGGCATGTGCCGTTATTTTACCGGGCGTCATTATTGAAGATTATGCGGTAATCGGGTCAGGCAGTGTTGTTACTGCAAATGTGCCGCGTGGTGCCATTGTCGTTGGTAATCCCGCAAAAATCATCAAATATCGTGAGCCAACCAGCTATATGAGGGAGCCACTGATCCAGGAGTGGTGCCAGGCGCGTATCGTTTCCGAGGGATACCTTGATAAATGTTGTAAGAATGTGGCGGACAGATAGTGATGTTGTCTCGATACACTTATATGTGTGACGGTATGTGGCCGAACGTTCACGATGGTTCTGAGTGATGCCGCCGCGATTTTCATCCAGTGTGTTCATCATCTCCGTCGGGCGGGGTGCCCAGATCATTACCGGGCTTTTGGCCGTCCGGCTTTTCACCTCTTTCCTGTCGACTGGCGAAGTGGGGAACCTCTACCTGATTAACTCACTGGCCGCGTTTTTCGGGTTTGCTCTGTTGAATCCTGTTGGCATGTATATCCACCGCAAGCTGAATCGCTGGATAGCCGACAAAGTCCTCCTGGACCGGTTTTTTCTCTATAACGGCTATATTGCAGCAGTGGCGCTTCTGTCACTGCCGATCGTGTTTCTGCTCAACCGTTACGGAGCCGTAGGGGGGGGCAACGTAGGGCAGTTGCTGCTCTATGTGGCAATCTATCTCTATGTCAACACCTGGAATCAAACCATCGTTGCCACCTTCAACCTGATGGAACATCGGATCAGTTTTGTCGTATATACCGTTGCGACGACGGTCATTGGCCTTGGATTGTCGACCCTGCTGGTACTCTGGTCGCACACGGCCATTTGGTGGTTGGCCGGACAGGTTGCGGCTCAAATTGTAGTCACGCTGGCGGCGTTTATTCATCTGCGACGCCTATTGGGGGAACGCGTAGAGCTGCGGAGGGTTCGCGAAGAAATATCAAAACATAACTTCCGTCAGGTGATGAAATTTGTTGTCCCCTTGAGTGTCACTACGCTGTTGCTCTGGACCCAGTCCCAGTCGTACCGGATGATAGTTGAAAACCGGATTGGTCTCGAATTCCTTGGCCAGATCGGGCTCGGACTTTCCATAGCAGCAAACATTTCCGCTGCCGTTGAGTCGATAGTTCACCAGACGTACATGCCGGTCTTTTACCGCGAGATCAGCTCGACAAATCCGGATATTCGCGCTGCTGTATGCAACCGGTTATTCCAGATGACGATCCCCCTGTTTCTGGGGTTATCAATCTTTGTTTCCTGCCTGGCTCCTTTCCTGGTAAGTATCCTTGCGCATGGGAAATTTTCCGGAGCCTACCTGTATGTAATTTTTGGGGCCTGGATCGAATTTTTCAGAATGATAACCGGGATTCTCTCCACAGCGGCCCATTCGGAGATGAAAACTGACTACCTTGTCAAGGCCTACCTTTTTGGGGGGATAATTGCACTTGCCGGTGTAATCTCCGCCACGTTCGGAAACCGTTTTGACGTGCTGATCCCGTCAGCGCTGGTAATCTCCGGCATTGCGACAATGGTGGTCATGTACAGGCAGATGCATCGGATAATCCATGTGAAGGTTGGGATCAGGGATATCGCCAAGGCAGGATTCTTGTCGCTTCCGTTTGCAGGGGCATTGCTGTTTCATGGCCAGCGGGAGAGCGTTGTTGTTTCACTTCTGGTAACCGGGCTGTTTGGTACATATTTTCTCGTTTCGCAGTATCTGCTTTTTCGACGATTCAGGGGGGCGGGAGGCTCCTCGGAGATGACGGCATCCGCAGAACAGGACAACGCATGAACCGTACAATACGTCAATTCATCCGCCGCATACGACCGCTGGTTTGGTTCTACAATCTCCTTCGCTATTTTATGGGGCTGGTCTCTTTTACCCGCGATCTCGCCAGGTTCGCAATCCTCAACAGAGGTGCCGGGTTCCGTTTTTCTCTTTACCTGCAAGCGCCGAGACTTGGCGACAATACAACGGGTACCGAATTCGATCGGCACTACGTGTACCACCCGGCATGGGCAGCCAGAATTCTGGCTGAGACGAAACCTGCCGAACATGTCGACATCTCCTCGACGCTCTATTTCTGTAGCATTGTTTCGGCATTTATACCGACACACTTCTATGATTACCGCCCGGCTGATCTGCGGCTCGACAACCTTGTTGCGGATCATGCGGATATCCTTGCTCTGCCGTTTGCTGACGAATCTGTCGCCTCGCTTTCGTGCATGCATGTCGTTGAGCATATTGGTCTTGGTCGCTACGGTGATCGTCTTGATCCGGAGGGGGACCTGAAGGCGATCGCAGAACTGAAACGTGTTCTGGCGCCGGGTGGGAACCTGCTTTTCGTCGTTCCGGTCGGACGGGCAAGGATCATGTTCAATGCTCACAGGATTTACTCGTTCGATCAGATCCGATCATACTTTAAAAATCTTGATTTGATCGATTTTTCACTTGTTCCCGACAACCGCGAGGATGGCGGCCTGATAAGGAAAGCTACGTCTGCTATGGCAGATGCCCAGGAATATGGCTGCGGCTGTTTCCTTTTCAGAAAGAGTTGACTAATGCGCATATTTTACGCCGCTGACAACGCTCTGAATACCCTATTCCAGTCAAACCTCTGGCGGAACAACCTCTATCTGCCTCTGATCGATCTCGGCCATGATGTTGTTGAGTTCGATTACGACCTTAAGGAAACCTTCGAACATGTGGATATGGATGACCCCTGGCAACGTTCATTTATCCAGAAGAACAGACCTGGGGTGAGCGAGGAGTTACTTCGTCAGGTGCGGGCGGCGCATGCCGAGAACCCGATAGACCTCTTTTTCAGCTATTTTTACGACGCCTGTGTGGAACCGTCCGCTATTGATGAAATCCGGCGGATGGGAATAGTCACGGCAAACTGGTACTGCAACGGCGCACACCAGCTTCACAAGGTGCGGGAAATTTCACCGCATTATGACTGGTGCCTTGTGCCAGAGAAGTTCCGACTGAAGGATTATGAAGCCATGGGTGCGCGTCCTCTGTACTGTCAGGAGGCGTCAAACCCGAACATTTATCACCCGTATGATGTACCGTCGGAGTTTGATGTCTCATTTATCGGCCAGGCGTACGGTGAGAGGCCGGGGTATATCCGTTATCTGCTTGATCAGGGGATTGATGTACGGGTGTGGGGGTATGGCTGGAAAGGGCTTGTGCCTGGCGGTTCTGTCGATTCCCATACTCTGGTAAAACGTATTAGTCGTGCAGTCAGAAAGTTCTTTACCGCTGAGGGGAGGCAGGTTTTGATGAAGAATCTGCGCGGTGTTGTGGGGATGGATCAGCAGGTGGTTCTTCCGGCGGAAGTTGTGGGTGCCCCGCTTGACGACGAAGAGATGGTTAAACTTTTCAGCCGTTCAAAGATCAATTTGGGCTTTTCCTCCTGTGGAGAAAGCCATGTGTCGGGAGAGCGGATCGTTCAGGTTCGTCTCCGCGACTTCGAAGTGCCGATGTCGGGCGGGTTCTACATGGTTGAATATCTTGAAGAGTTGGAGGAGTTCTTCCAGATCGGCACAGAAATCGTCTGTTACGACGGACCGGCCGATCTTGCGGAAAAGATCAGGTACTACCTTTCCCACGACGAAGAGCGGGAGAAAATCCGCAAGGCCGGTCATGAGAGATGTCTGCGCGATCATTCGTGGCAAAAGAGATTGACTGACGCCTTTTGCTCCATGGGGCTTGCTTCTTGAACACACCTCTTTTCTCCGTCATAATTCCGACCTACAACCGAGTCGATAAATTGCGCCGTGCGCTGGAATCACTGGCTGCACAGAGCTTTCGGGATTTTGAAGTGATTGTCTGCGACGACGGCTCTACCGATGGAACGGCTGAGATGGTTGAGGCATTTGTCGGGACGCTGACCGTACGGTATTTGTGGAACGAGAATTTTGGCGGCCCGGCACGGCCGAGAAACAGAGGGATCAGTGAGGCAAAGGGGAACTGGGTCTGTTTCCTGGATGCCGACGATTGGTGGTATCCGGACAAGCTGGCAACTGTTAAGGCTTCGATGGGAGAAGCAGACCTGATCTATCATGATTTTAATGTACAGACAGCCGAAGGAAAGAGAACAATCGGGAAACATAGCCGAAAGCTGACGTCACCGATCTTTGTGGACCTGATGACCAAGGGTTGCTCCCTTGTGACATCAAGTATCTGCGTGAAGAAAACAATACTGGAAGAGAGTGGCTGTTTTGCAGAAGAGCGCGGGCTGATCGCCATTGAGGACTATGACTTGTGGCTAAGGATCTCGAGAGTAACGGAAAAGTTTTTATATATTCCACGGCCCCTCGGCGCCTATTGGGTTGATCACGCAAATATCTCCGGGTTTTCCCAACAATACATTTCCCGTGAGACCGCCGTTGCTCGAAGGTATATGGGATATTTGACTCATGCGGATCGCGCCGAGGCCGAAAAGCTCCTCGCCTACAAGACCGGCGTTGCCAGAAAATATCTGGGTGACTTTGCCGGGAGCAGACGCTTCTTCCGGCAGGCGATGAGATCAAGACGCCTCAAGATCAGGCTTTATGCGGGACTCTACTTTATGCTTGCCCTGATGAAGAGCCGCTACACTATTCCCTGAGTGGTAGCCAAGGACGTTATATGAAGGTTCTCTATATTCTTCATGACTCCAGGCGGAGCGGCGTGCCGGCGGTTGCGGCCTGTTTCGTCAGGCGTGCGGCCGATGTCGGTGTCGAGCCGACCGTGTTGTTTGCCTATGACGGGGTGTATTCTGAAGAATTGAAGAATGCCGGGATCCGGGTGGCGACACTGGGACCACGAACGCCCCTTGTCTGGCGCTGCAAGAGATTTTTCCTGAATCTGTTCCTGCTGAGACGTGGGAGCGGCTATGATGTCATTCACATTCATAGTGTCAAGCTGGCTTGGTCGGTCCTCATCGCCAAAATGCTGAGTTTCAAGGTGGTTTTTCACGTCCACGAGTTGCCGCGCATTGGCTGGCTGCTTCATACGGCGCTGGCTAAGGCCGATGCGACGGTGTTCTGCTCGGCAACGTGTGCGGCCCATTTTGCCGCTGTCCCTGCCAGGGTGAAACGAACCATTGTCAATGCTATGGAATTTTCGGGTCGGGCGGTCGTCAGCCACCGTAATGCGGGCACGCTACGAGTTGTCATGGCCGCCAGCCTCAATAAAAACAAGGGGCAGGATATCCTGCTCAAGGCATTTGCACGGCTGCGGAACCGGGATGCCGAACTGTGGCTCTACGGCACCACCGGCCTCTCGGCTTATGGATATGTGCGCGCCCTGAAACGGTATGCCGCCGAACAGGGCGTTGCCGACCGGGTGTTTTTTCCCGGCCCGACGAACGATGTCTTCTCAGCGTTTGCCGAAGCCGCCGTGGTGGTCCATACCTCCTGGACCGAGTCGTTCGGCATGGCGCTTGTCGAGGCCCAGTCGTGCGGCGTCCCGGTCATTGCCCATGATCTGGAGGGGATGCGAGAGGTGGTGGCAGATGGGGAGAGCGGCTACCTGATCCCTCCGGGAGATGTCGCCATACTGGCGGAGCGGCTCGACGAACTGCTGGCATCGCCGGAATTGCGCAACACTCTTGGCAGCGAGGGGTATCGGTTGATGCGTGATCGTTTTGACATTTCAACCCGGTCAGTCGCCTACCGTCACCTGTACGAAGAGGTGTGCGCGTCATGAGGATCGTCTTTCTGGCGCCATTCGGTATCCGTCCCAAAGGGACGGTCATCGCCCGTATGTTGCCGCTGGCTGCGGAGTTGCAGAAGCTGGGGCATACAGTCACCATTATTGCGCCCCCCTACACCAATCCGGAGGATTCCGGTAAAACGGAAACCGTGCGCGGCGTGCGGCTGACAAACATCACACTCCCCACCGTTGGCAAGGTGCTGGGGGCGCTGCCCATGGCCTGGCGCATGTTCCGGGCGACTCTGGACGAGAGGCCGGATGTGGTACATCTCTTCAAGCCCAAGGGATACGGCGGATTGGCGGCGATGCTGTTCATTATGTTGCGGAGGCTGGGTATCCGGATGCCGCGGTTGTTTGTGGACACGGACGACTGGGAAGGTGAGGGGGGCATGAACGAACTGCACTCTTACTCTCCGGCTGAAAAGCGTCTGTTTGCCTTTCAGGAGCAGTGGCTGTCGCGTCATGCCGCCGGCATGACCGTGGCCAGCCGCGAGCTGGAACGGCTGACACGGGAGGTTGGGGTGCTGTCGGAGCATATCCTCTATCTGCCCAACGGCGTTCAGGAAGCAGTGCCGGGCAATGGCGCCGGGATTCGGAAAAATCTTGGGATATTGCCTGACACCCCGGTGGTGTTATTGTATACTCGCTTTTTTGAATTTACCCAGGAGCGCTTGTACCGGGTACTTGCCGGTATTTTTCGGCGAGTGCCGGAGGTCCGCTTTCTGGTGGTGGGGAAGGGGAGACGCGGCGAGGAAGAATTATTGCTCTCAAACGCACACGAGAACGGTTTTGCCGAGGCGCCGATCATGGCCGGTTGGGTGGAGCCGCACGAGATACCAGACTACCTGGCTGCTGCCGACGTGGCGATCTATCCCCTGGATGATACGCTGGTCAACCGGGCCAAGTGCCCGGCCAAGCTGACCGAGATCATCCTCGCAGGCATTCCGGTGGTTGCGGACGGGATCGGACAGGCGCGGGAGTATATTGCTGACAGTGACCTGCTGTGCAATCCGGCTGACGAATCATGTATGGTTGACAAGGTGGCAGCCGTCTTTAGTAACAGGGAAGACGCGTCATTGTCGGCTGAGCAGGCGCAGGGCCATATTGTGAAAAATTTTGCCTGGAAAGAAATAGCTACCCGGCTCGAAGGGTTTTACCATTAAACGGGATTTGAAGGTTCCTGCAGAGGATTGCCTGCGGCGTCGTTAGGTAGCCGGAAAGTGCCAGACCCGCGTGATTGCTTTTTTGATCGACAGATGAAAAGGAAAACCAATGACTGAACGACAGAGGGACATACTGTGCCTTGCCGGCTTATTCCTACTGATGCTGCTTTTCTACTCGAAAATTCTGTTCACCGACAAGATCATCCGCGCCCCGGACATCACCAACGAATTCTATTGGGGGGTGCTTGCCCAGAAGGCGGCCAGTTTTGCCGATATATGGGATTTCAGCAAGGTAAAAGCCGGCTGGAATATTTTCATAAATTCCGGGTTCACGTCCGAAGGGGGGTATGCACCGGCCCATTTCCTGTTCTGGAGCAAGTTGATTCTTAAGCTGCTGCCTGCTCCGGCGTGTGTTGCCTGGCACATCGTTATACATCTGTTTTTTGGCGCCACCGGCCTGTTCCTGTTCTGCCGTGCCATTGGCCTGGGACGTACCGCCGCTTTTCTTGGCGGGTTGATTTTTGCGCTTGCTCCGGAAAATGCGTCTCTTATCAACGCCGGCCATGTCATGAAGATCGCCACCATTTCCTATGCAACCTGGGCTCTGTACTTCATCGAGAAGGGGTTCATAACGCGGCGGGTCATCTTTTTTCTTGCAACCGGGTTTGTCCTGGCATTTCAGTTCTTCAACAGTCATTGGCAGATTGCGTATTATACCTGCCTTACCATTGGCCTCTACGGTCTGATCCGCACCGTGTTCATTCTCAGGTCTTCCGAGGAACGTGCTGTTTTCCCTCTTTCGAAACTGATGGGAATGAATCTGGTTGTGCTATTTTTTTTCCTGTCGACTGTCTCGGTAGCGCTGCTGCCTCTGGCAAACTGGGCCAAAGACACCAACCGGGGGGTGCAAAGCGGCGCTAATCAAGGAAAGGGTGGCCTTGACCGGGAAGAGGCCATGAACTGGTCGCTTCCTCCCGAAGAGACAGCTTCCCTCATCATCCCAGGCCTGTTCGGACTTTCGCGCCAGGAAGGGGGAGAAAATCCCAAGAATATAATTTCATACTACTGGGGCCGGATGGTCTTTACCCAGACGGTCAGTTACATGGGACTTCTTCCCTGGCTGCTGGTGCCGTTGCCGCTCATTTTCCGGCGCGACAAATATACGTGGCTGGCCGTTCTCGCCGTGGCTGGCGGAGTGCTTTTTTCCATGGGGAAATATACTCCGTTTTACAATTTGCTCTATGACTTTTTTCCCGGCATAAATCGCTTCAGGGTGCCGAAGATGATGATGTTTGTCCCGGTAATGGGACTTGGGGTGCTATCCGCACTCGGCATTGAACTGCTGCAGGACGAGATGGTCAGAAAAACGGCAGCTTTCCGGCGCTATGTTTTTGGCATCATTGCCCTGCCGGTGGTGCTGCTTGCTCTGCTGGGTGCGGAGATGATCGGAAAGGAGTTCTGGCTCAATGCACTGAATGAAATGATCAGCCAGCCAACTCGTTATGAACGGGGGCCACAACTGGTCGTTCAGCGCTGGTTCAATCTGGTCGTGGAAACGGGTTTCGCCGCCGGACTTGCGGCCTGTTTTGCTGCCGGTTACTGGCTCTTTTCTAAAGGGCGTATGACCGTGCAGATCTTTTTGATCGTGATATGCGTGCTTTACGTAGCGGATGTCTGGAGAATTGACAACAAATTCATGTTTACGGTCAGTGCGCCCGAAAAGGGCGGGACGGTTAAAACTCCTGTTATGGAGTTTTTAGGTCGCACATCAAATCAATACCGGGTGCTTCCCATGAATGGTGAAGACCCGATGCGTTATGTCAGTCAAAATATCCCGGTGATGTTTACTTCCAATGCCGTTCAGCAGATGCGCTGGCAGCAGATCCTTGATTCCTTCAACATCGGCGGTCCGATGCTGGACATGCTCAATGTAAAATACCTGATCGTGACCAGTGAGGAGTACCAGAAGCAGAAAATTCAGCTGGGCGGCAAATTTACGCAGGTTTTTTCATCTCCGGACGGCTCTTCCGTTGTCCTGGAAAACCGTGCTGTGCTTCCCAAGGCCTGGATTGTTCCGTCGGTGGCGCTGATGGCTGACCCTTCCCAACGCCTTGCGATCTTGCAGAATCCGAAGTTTTCTCCATTATCCCTGGCATTAGTAGAATCCAAACCCCCGCTTGCCATGGCAGATCCCAATGATACTGTGCAACCACTGCCGCAGAGTGTCACGGTGCCGGTGTATGAAGGCGAACATATCGTTGTCGAGGCGTGCCACACCCCGTAATGCGCTTCTTGTCCTGGGGGAGAAGTACTACAAGGGGTGGAAGGCCACAGTGGACGGTAAGCCGACTGATATCGTTCTGGTCAATCATATTCTGCGCGGCGTGTATCTCCCTCCGGGAACCCATACGGTCGAGTTCCGCTTTGATCCGCTCCCCTTCAAGATCGGCAAGTATCTGACTCTGGCTTCTTTTGCCCTGTTTGCGGGGATGCTGATCCGTGAGTGGCTGATATGCAGAAAAAAAACGGTGCGTTAGAGTGATGCAGCGGTGTTGACACAAGATGATCTTACACTGTTCGATCTGCAGCTGTTTCAGCCCCGGCATGGGGTACCGCTATTCGCTGGATGCCATCCTGCTGGCGCGTTTCTGCGCGGAATTGAAGTCCGAAGGGAGGATCATCGATCTTGGTGCCGGTTGCGGAATCATTTCGCTGCTGCTGGCGCGGATCAATCCGGCAGCTTCGGTTGTGGCGGTCGAAAACAACCCGGAAATGGCCGCGCTTGTCGAACGGAATATTCAGCATAATGATCTTGCCGGAAGGGTGTCGGTGCATGGTGAAGACGTCATCAATCTGCGCAAAAGTTATCCACATTCAACCTTTGATCTGGTCGTATCCAATCCCCCCTTCCGGACACCGGGAAGCGGTAAAGTCAGTCCCCGGGCCGGTCGTGATGCTGCCCGCCATGAAACAACGGCAGGGCTTGCCGATTTTATTGCTGCAGCCAAATATCTGGTAAAACCGTCGGGGAGGATCTGCTTCATCCAGCTGCCGTCCCGTCTGCCCGAATTCATGGCGCTGGCCATCCAAATGAAATTGTCCGTGTTGCGCGTGCGGATGATCCACAGCAATGCAGCGTCACCGGCAACCATGTTCATGGCCGAACTGGCCAAGGGAAGGCGCAGCGCTCCGGTTGTGGAGCCGCCACTGTTTGTGCGGGATATGGATGGGGAGTATACGGGTGAGGTGTGGCGGTGATGCCGCGATACATGATAACACAAAGAAAAGGCATCCATAGTCGTGAGGATGCCTTTTTTCGTCAGATGTGAAGGATGCCGGGTGTCAGTTCTTTATCAGCAGAATCATCTCCATCGTGTCACCATCTTCGATGTGAATCGGGAAGCTGAGCGCCGTGTGGCCGTCGGGTATCGGCAGACCGTTTGCCGGCGGATGGATCGTGACCGGCGGGTTGATATTCATGATGACTCCCATCTGGGAGGCTTTGGCCGCCACGTTGCCGCAGACGACATTGACAAACTCCATGACCGTGTCTTCCAGTACCTCAGTCGGTTCGTTATCGACGGAGTCTTCACTCAAAATCGCCTTGGCGATGGATTTCTGCAGACCCTCTGAAACGGAAATCAGGTAGCGAGCCTCGACGTCACCGCGACAGATCCATCGCCGCCAGCATGAAGTTGGGGGGGATCGCAGTCGCCAGCACACATTTGCCGGGCCGGAACTGCAGGTCAAGCACACGGGTGATCATCTTGTAGGTGAGATCAGCCGTCATTTCCCAGATGTTGTTGTTGGCGGAGGTGATCGGAAGCTCGATGCCGTTCGATACATACTTGGCCTGATCGGCCTTGAAGGCATCCAGTTGCTTCTGGAGCTCTTCACTTGTCAGCGCCCCGACCTGTACCAGTGCTTCGCCGATGTACAGATGGGTGTTCTTCTGGCGGGTAATGAACGTCATTCAGCTGGGCGAGCGTCAAAAAGCCCATCTCGACCAGCAGGTCACCCAGTTTCATGTCCTTGGACATCTGGGCGTTGTGGGCCCGCTGAATGTCCTGCCTGGGTAATCAGCCCCATTGCTACGGCCATTTCGCCAAGTTTCAGGTTGTTCTTGTCCTGAAGATTGATAGCGTTCAGCAGCGCTTCACTGGTGACGATGCCCTGTTCCACCAGAAATTGTCCGAAAAATTTAACAGCCATATTTAGCCCCTTGATCTAGCCCTGATAAACAGGATGAGAGTGTTAACGATTTTATTTTCTTTCAGAAAATCAGCTCTAACTTACTAAATCACGAATTGGATGAATCAGAGTTCCCGCAGAATCCGCAGGACGTTGTCGGCTTCAAACGGCTTCGAAATGACATTTTTTGCGCCAAGCTTAAGCGCCTCGGTAAACTTGTCACCCACCCCGCCGAGGGATGTCACCATGACAACCTTGACCTCTTTGTCCATAACCGAGAGTGTGCGCAGAGCCGTCAGGCCGTCCATGCCGGGCATGTTCATGTCCATGCAGATAATTTCCGGATTTTCGGTGTGATTCATCTTGATCGCTTCGGCGCCGTTTTTGGCGTGCCCGACACAGGTGAAGTCACCAGATTCGCTGATTATTTTTTCAAGCTGGCGGGCAACTGAGAGGCTGTCATCAACTACAAGAACCTTTTTCATTTCCACGTTTCCTCCTGATGAACTGACTATCGGTCCGGCAGTACAACGTAACGCCGATTTGACTCACAAACCGTGCGTGAATGTATCTGAAAGCAAAACAAAAGTCAAAAATATGTTTGGCTTTTCATGATCAGGCCGAGTGTGCTAGAGTGTTCAAAATTTTATTTAAAGGAGTATCCGGTACGATGCAAAATGCTCATTCATCACGATGGTTGTTAAAAGGATTTCTTGCTGTTGCGCTTGTATCATGCGGGAATTTTGTTTCTGCGGCCGAGCCGGAAGCAAAAAAAGTGAGTGCCGCTGCCTCGCCCGCCGCGGTTCCGCTTCAGGGGCCTGTTGCACGTGTCAACGGGGTCTCCATCGATGCAATTGAACTGCGCCGTGCAGAAAAAGTTATGTTGCGCGGGACAGACGGTGCCGGCTGAACAGCAGGCCGCCCTCGACAAACAGGCAGTTGAACAGTTGATCTCGGCGGAGCTGCTTTATCAGGCGGCTGCGAAGCTGGAGTTCAAAGATCTGGATAAAGAGATTGATGCCAAACTGGCTCAGGGCAAGGCTCGCTTCAAGGATGAGCAGGAGTTTAAAAAGGCCATCAAGGACCTTGAGATGGATGAGAAGGAACTGCGTGAATATACCCGCCGCGACCTGTTGATCTCACATTTTATTGAAACGACATTCGTCCCGAAAGTTACTGTCTCTGAAGCGGAAATCCGAGCCTTTTATGACAAGAATCCGGACAAGTTCAAACGCGACGAGACCGTCAAAGCCAGCCATATCCTGATCGGTGTTGATAGCAAGGCAACTGCGGAGGATAAGAAAAAGGCTCGTGAGAAGGCCGAAAAGCTGCGGAAAGAGCTGGCCGGCGGGGCTGATTTTGCAACACTGGCCAAAGCAAATTCAACCTGTCCCAGCAGTCAGCAGAGGCGGAGATCTTGGGTTACTTTGGCAAAGGGCAGATGGTGCCTGCATTTGAGAAAGCTGCCTTTGCACTCAAACCTGGTGAAATCAGTGATGTTGTCGAGACCCAGTTTGGTTATCACATCATCAAGCTGACGGATAAAAAACCGGCTGTGACAATTGATTTCAAGGACGTAAAAGCAAAGATTGAAGATTTTCTTAAAGGACAGAAAGTTAACGAAGCTGTTCAGAAATACCTGGAAGATACCAAAAAAACTGCCAAAATTGAGGTTCTTTTGAAATAAGCAGCCAAGGCATTTGTTTGCTGCAGAGTTGGAACGGCCATCCGGATGTAATCCGGATGGCCGTTCTTTTGTAGTATGGTTTAAGTTGTTTTCACCGACTTGGGTAGTGTGGTAACGTACGCCGTACTCGCTATTTGTTACCCGTAGCGGGTCGGGAGGTGATTATGTGTGCGTATGCATTACAGAAATCTGTTGCGCCATATCTGCGCCACCTCGATCTGCTTCATGGTTTTTGTAATCTGCGGCATCACTTCATTCACAGGCATAGGGTTGTAATGAAATCTTCGCTACATCATGTGTTTCCGGCAGGTATCGTGACCGCCATTGTTATGGTTTGGGCTCTATTATCTTTCGCAGTCACGCCTCTCCATGCCGCCGTTTCCGTCCCGCGTATTCTTGTTCTCAATTCTTACAACCTTGGCTACGATTGGTGGGAAGATGAGATGGCAGGGGCGCGCGGCACTCTTGCCAACGCTTTTCCGCGGGTTGAGCTGTATATCGAGCATCTCGACACAAAAAAATTCCCTTCAAAAACACACTTTCCCCGCATGGCCGACCTGCTGGAAGCGAAGTACGGGAACATGCCTCTCGATATAATCATCGCCATGGACAATGCCGCACTGGAGTTTGCGCTCAAGTACCGGCAACGCATTTCTCCCGGCACCCCTCTGGTCTTCTGCGGCATTAATGACTACGAACCAGCCATGATCGCCGGACAGTCCCGCATCACCGGGGTGGCTGAATACCATGACTTTGCCGGTACACTGGACTTGGCGCTCCGGTTGCACCCGGCCACCCGCGACGTAACTATCATCCATGATTACACTGATACCGGCCTGGCTATCCGTCGTGAATTGGAAAAAACGGCGCTCCGCTATCCTGGAATCAAACTGCAGTTTATGGAGGAAATGCCGCTTGAAGAGACGGTGAAAAAACTGAAGAAGATCGCCCCCGGTCATCTGGTGCTGATGCTTTCGTACACGGTTGAAAAAGGTGGACGAACCTTCACCCATTCCGAGGCGGCCCGTATGGTCAGCAGTGCCAGTCCGGTCCCGGTCTATTCAGTGTACGCGGCACAATTGGGCAGTGGGGTCGTCGGTGGCAGGATGATGGAGGGGCAGGTACAGGGCCAGAAGGCGGCTGAATTGGCTGTGCGTATTATCGGGGGGGAGTCTCCTGAAACGCTGCCGGTCATAACTGCTAATCTTTCTCACGCCATGTTTGATTATCGTGTGCTGAAAAAATTCAACATAAATCCCGCCAGGCTGCCCGCCGAGGCAGTGTTAATCAATACACCGCTTTCAACCGTTCCCGTCAACCGGACTGCAGTCTGGCTGGGGGGGCTGTTTACTCTGCTCTGTACAGCCGGCATGCTGGTTCTGACTCTTAATATCCGCACCCGCAGGCGCCTTGAAGAAATGCTGCGCCTTAAAATAGAGCAGTATCAGGAATCGCAGGAAGAGTTGCTGGCAACCGAAGAAATGCTGCGCGCGCAGGTCGATGAGTATATGAGGAGCCAGGATGAACTCCAGGCCACCGAAGAGATGTTGCGGGTCCAGCTGGAGGTCGCTGAAGAAAGTTCGCAGAAATTCAAGGCCGTTTTTGACCACTCACCGATAACGGTTGCCCTCACGTCTCTTCCGGAGGGGACCTTCAGCGAAGTGAATGAAGCGTTTATCGATATGTTCGGCTATTCCCGGGACGAAGCGATCGGCAAAACCACCGTTGAGCTGGGGGTCTGGCTGCATGAATCCGACCGGAACCGCTTTTTGCAGCAGCTGCGCGCACCATGGATACGTTCACAACTTCGAGGTTGAAATGCGCCGCAAGGAGGGAGGGGCGTTTCCGGCGCTCTTCTCCGGTGTACTGCTGGAAATCGCCGGTAAACAGGCTATTCTGTGTGCTGTCATGGAGATAACGGAACAGAAACGGCTCCAGAATCAGCTGGTTCAATCGCAGAAGATGGACGTTGTCGGCCAGTTGGCGGGGGGCGTCGCTCACGATTTCAACAATATGCTGGCCGGGATCATGTCCGCTGCCGAGCTGCTGAAGCTGCGCCTGTTAAACGATAGTAAAAATGGTAAGATGGTGGACGCTATTATCGCAGCCGCGACCCGTTCAGCGGACCTGACCCGCAAACTGCTGACGTTCTCCCGCAAAGGTACGCCGGTTTCCGGCCCGGTTCACATCCATGACACCATTACCGCCGTTATGAGCCTCCTGGAGCGCACGATTGACAAGCAGATACTGCTTTCAGCGAGGTTGGATGACGGGAGTCCGGTTGTAATGGGCGATCAGACCCAACTGCAGAATGCACTGCTCAATCTGGGGGTCAATGCCCGTGACGCCATGCCGCAGGGGGGCATACTGACGTATGAAACGGCGGGGAAAGTCCTGGATGAGGCGGCCTGCCGCTCTCTGGGCGTATCTCTTCTACCTGGCCGCTATCTTGAAATAACGGTATCAGACACCGGGGTTGGCATGACAAAAGAGGTCATGTCGCATATCTTTGAGCCGTTTTTTACCACCAAGGCGGTCGGCAAGGGTACAGGTCTCGGTTTGGCTGCCGTGTACGGCACTGTCCGGAGTCATAACGGCGAAGTGTGCGTATGGAGCGAACCGGGGGGCGGCTCGGTGTTCAAAATCTACCTCCCGCTCGTAGAAGGGGCTGTAGTCCCGCCGGTCTGTAATGGTGAGGCGACACTCGGCAAAGGCGGCGTGTTGCTGGTTGACGATGAAGAAATTCTGCGTGACGTTGGTCGCGATTTGCTGGAAAGCCTGGGGTATACGGTTTTTCTGGCCGAAAACGGGGCGGATGCGTTGAAGCTGTTTGCAGCCCACGGGACTGATATCTCGCTGGTTATGCTTGATATGATTATGCCGAAGATGGGGGGCAAAGAGACGTTTTTGCGTTTGCGTGAACAGGCGCCCGGGGTGAAGGTCCTGTTCTGTTCCGGATTTCACCGCGAAGGGACCGCGGATGAGCTGGTAGAATTGGGCGCCCGCGGTTTTATTCAAAAACCGTACAACCGGAGTGAGCTGAGCCGTGCGGTGGCGAAAGCGTTAGCACGTTAAACGTTATGTTCTGTGCCTTGTTGCAGAAATGATTTTGTAATATGTACGTAATCCTGTTTTACCGGGACTGGCAGGAAACAACTCCATCCTCTGTATCAGGGGTAGGGCAACGTTCAGCTACGTAATTATACGTAGCTGAACCAGTGTTTTACAAATTGCTTACATTACGTTATAGACGTATACTGTCTAATTTGTCACGTTTGCTGATTTGTTTTGAATATGCAGAAGAGTAGAGGATGGTATGACAATTCAGGGATGGCTCCGCCTGTTAATAGTGATTACGGTTTCGGTGATGTGCGGAACGGCATGTGGCGCTTCTTCTCAGCAGCTATTCAGCGTGGCTCTGTATTATGCTTCAAATCCCCCGATTGATGAATTGAAGGCATTCGATGTTGTCGTAGTTGATCCGGACAGCGGACTGACACCGGAAGCATACGGTTCAGGACCGAGCAGTCTGTTTGCCTATGTCAGTGTTGGCGAGGCAGATCCTGACCGCAGCTACACCAAACAGATGGATAAGAAGTGGTTTGTAGGAGAGAACAGGGAGTGGAATTCAAAAGTCATAGATGTTTCAAATATCGAGTGGCGTGAGTTTTTTCTGGATAATGTTGTTGAGCCGTTGTGGAAGGAAGGATATAGGGGTTTTTTTCTAGACACGCTCGATTCGTATCAGCTGTCACCCGAGAAAAGCAAGCTGGCAGCTATGGAATCCGGTCTGGCAGAAACAGTCCGTGCGCTCAAAGCACGTCATCCCGAAGCGCGCCTGATTCTCAATCGCGGGTTTGAGATATTTCCGAAGGTTAAGGATGTTGTTTTTGCTGTCGCCGCGGAATCCCTGTATCAACAATTTAGTCCGGCCACGGGTGTATACGGCGAAGTGACGCCGAACGACAGGGAGTGGTTGACGGCCAGGCTGAGCGAAGTCAAAAACGCAGGCGTGCCGGTGATCGCCATAGATTATGTCCCTCCTGGAAAGCGCGATCTTGCACGGCAGACTGCGGAAAAAATCAAGGCACTCGGCTTTATTCCGTGGGTAACGGACAAGGATCTGGCCAGCCTGGGGGTTGGAACGGTGGAAGTCATGCCACGAACTGTGCTCGGGCTATATGACGGAGCCGAGGGGAAAGGGGATGCATTCTTTACCAATCTCCAGCGTTATGTTGTTATGCCGCTGAATTACCTGGGTTACACCGTAAAATTGCATGATTTGAGAGAGCCACTTCCTGGAGGAATCCTGGCGGGACGTTATGCCGGTGCAATCGTATGGCCGTATTCCAGCCAATCCGGGGAACAGCACGGTTTGAAGGATTGGACACTACAACAGATATCCGAAGGTTTGCCAATATTGTTTCTTGAACGATTCGGAGTAAGCCTTGATAGAGAATTTACCAAGGCGTTGGGACTGGAACTGGTTTCCGGGGCACGAATAGCGCCTCCTGTGAAATTGTTGTTGAAAGATTCCCTCGTTGGTTTTGAACAGCAGCCGCTGCCTCAGATGGATACATTTATCCCTTTGCGGGTAAAAGAAGGAAAAACGCTGTTACGAGTGGGGGCAGGAAACAGTAACGTCTGCGATGCCGTGGCGATAACACCATGGGGCGGGTATGCTCTCTCGCCGTATGTAATTACGCAAATTTTTGGTGATCAGACAGCGTGGGTTCTGAATCCGTTCGGATTTTTAAAGGAGGCATTGCGATTGCCGGAAATGCCGGTGCCGGATACAACAACGGAGAACGGCATACGGCTCCTACTTTCCCACGTTGACGGAGACGGGTTTGAAAGCGGTGCTGAGTGGCCTGGCGGCAAGCTTGCAGCAGAAGAGCTGCGCAAAAACATCTTGGAACATTATCATATTCCGACGTCTATTTCGCTCATTACTAGTTCATTTTCCTCTAACGGAATTCACCCGGAAAAATCTGACCAACTGGAAAAAATTGCTCGTGGGATAATGTCACTCCCTAATGTCGAGGGTGCAAGCCATTCGTTCTCTCATCCCTTCAGATGGAAACCTGACCAGACCGAGGCCGGAGTTGCTGCAGAAGCTTGGCACACAGTAAAAATACCCGGATACACATTCAGTCTGGATGCTGAGATTGCAGGTTCTCTGAGGTATATTAATGAGCGGATCATGCCTCCTGCCAAGAAAGCGCACATCTTTCAATGGACAGGGAACTGTGTCCCGGGAGAAGATGCTGTCAGGATGGCCTACGAAGCTGGTGCCCTTAATATAAATGGTGGTGATACACTGATCACCGAATCGAACCGCAGCATCAGTAATGTGGCTCCATTAGGCATATCAAGAGGGGATTATTTTCAAGTCTTTGCCCCCAATCAGAATGAAAATATCTATACTAACCTCTGGACCGGCCCGTTCTACGGTTACCGGCGTGTGTTGGAGACTTTTCGTTTAACAGAGCTCCCAATGCGCCTAAAACCGGTCAATATTTACTATCATTTCTATTCCGCAACCAAGGAGGCATCACTCAACGCCCTCAAACAAGTGCATGACTGGGCTCTTGGACAAAGACTGTTTGCAGTTTTTACGTCAGAATACATAGAGAAGGTACTTGATTTCAATCGTACCGTCGTTGCCTGGGACGGTTCCGGCTGGTTGATCCGCAATAATGGTCAACTGCGCCAGATGCGCATCTCCCGCACTCTTGGCTACCCTGATCTGCAAAACAGCAGCAACGTGGCTGGATTCAACGACCATGGCGATAGCCGTTACCTGCATCTCCTGCCGGGTGGTGAGGCACGGGTGCGGCTTGCACAATCACCCCCTGGCGTACCATATCTCGTGTCAGCCGGGGGTTTTCTGGACTCTTTTGAGCGGGGCAAGAATGGTGTGAAACTTGAACTGCACGGTTACACACCATTTACTGTCCGTATTGGCAATGCCAGGGGGTGCCGCTTTTCTAAAGGCATCAACGTTGTAACAAGCGGAGATAACAATGAGCAGGTAGTGGAGCTATCTGAAGGAAGACATGCGCTCGCAGTCGACTGCCGATAATCCTGACATAGCAAGAAGGGAGCGGTTTGCTGCCCCCTTGAATGTTATCGGAATTTTCTGTGCCTTTATGTTGCTGCTGGTTCTTCTCTATCCGGAGCAGGGAATTTTGGGTGTCATCAACGGCGGCGACGATGCAACTACGATTCGTTATCGGGAGGCGCTGCTGCGCGTGCGCCCGGATGATACAACGTTGCGGTTCAGGGTGGCAGGTTCGCTGGTGCGTTCCGGGAACCCCCGCAGGGCTCTGGAAGTGCTTTCCGGTGTCCCCGCGGGGATTACTGAGGCTCAAAGGCATGTGTTGATTGAGTTGCGATATATGGCATTAAAAAACATGTTTGCCCAGTCCAGTCCGGGGGGTGCAGAGTGGCGGCGTCTGAAGCCTCTTGTTGCGTTGGCTGCTATTGAACAGGGAGGCGCGAATCCGCCGGCCTGGCGTTTGCGCGACTATGCTGCCGATGCACGCAAAGCGAAAGATATGGAAGCATGGCAGATTTATAGCCGAAAGGCTGCGGCCAAGGAAGCCTTGGAGAATACACCGCCGGACGATGAAGCGGCAAAGGCTCAGATGGCTGGTGATTATCGTAACGCAGCTGCAATCTGTTTCAAGTGGATGAAACAGTCTGACACACAGGGTAAACGCAGGGAACTGTTTTTCCGCGCAGTGCGTACGCTGCAGGCGGGTAACCTGCCCAAGGAGGCGTTTGAGGCGGGTGAGCGGAACATAGGCGGACTCTATTCCGACCGCGCCACTTTGATTTTTTTGACCAGAGTCGGCCTGGCCGCCGGGGAGACGGCTCGGGCTCAGCGCCTTGTCAGGCGCGCTCTGGGTATGGAAACAGTCAAAACGCAGGCGGGATCTCCATGAAACGTGCTCTGCGCTGGTTAACGGTGATTCTGCTGACAGCACCGCCTTTGGCGGCTGCTGTCTCGTGCCGTGCTGAAGAACCGCCGTCCCCGATGGCCCCCAAAATACCCTTTGATGCGGAACTTTACGGGCTCAGTTATGATGTGTTTCTTGCCAACAGCAACCCTGCTGAAGCATTTCTTCTGGCAGAAAAAGCCGTTGCGGCCCGACCCGATGACCCCGTCTGGCGCCGCAAAGCCGCGCAGAGCGGCGAGTGGTCCGGAAATGCGCCTAAGGCGCTTGAACATTGGTTCTACCTTGCCAAAGAGCTTCACCAGCAGGCTGCAGTTGATCAATCATTCAGATTGGCACGGGCGCTGGGAGATGGAACCCGGCTTAAGTTCTTGCTGGAAACACGCGGTATTGCACATAACCCTGCATTGCTGAGGGAATATGTTGCTGTTTGCGAGAGAGCTGGTATCCCTGAAGACGCAATTGCGGCATTGGAAAAGCAGCGGGAGGGTTCAGATCGAAAGTATGTACTGGAGCAGCTTGCACGTTTGTACGAAGCGGTTGGTAGAAATACTGACGCTATTACCGCTCTGCTCGATAAAACTGCGAGTTATGGTTTGACAGCGCCAGAGCTGCTCAGAGCCTCATCACTGGCTTATGGTTCAGGTGATGTCCCGGCTGCATACAGCATCTTAGCTCTTGGTAAACAGCAGATCCCGTCTGCGGAACGGGAATACTGGGAAACTTTTGAGGACCTAGCCTGGGCACTACAGGATTTACTTACTACGGAAAAAGCTGCCCGACTGCTGGTGGATTCTGGTGTCGGCCGTGATGTGGATTATCAGCGTCTGATCCTGATAACTCGCGAGAAAAATCCTGGTCAAGCGTATGGTATTGCCCTCGAAGCCTGGAGTCGTCTGGGCAAGGAAGAATATCTGATCTCTCTACTCGAACTTGGAACGGCTCAGAAACGTTACAAGGAGCTCGTAGGCCTTATACAGAAGGCTCAACAGTCTGCTTCCTTGAAAGCAATGGAGGACGCAGCATATTATTGGCAGCTTGTTGCGCAGGTATATCGTGGTGCCGGAGATCTTGCTGCCAGTGTACGTAGCTATCGACGCGCACTTGCGCTTGCACCGGGTGATTATTCACTGGCTGAAGGGTTTATCTGGCTACTGCTGGATTTGGGACAACGGGATGAATTGAAGAAAACGCTTGAAGGCTGGAAAGAGCGTGGGCAAGCGGCGCCTGAATTGTTTGACGCTTATGCAGCGGCATACTCATATCTCGGAGAATATGGCACGGCGCTGACATACTATCAAGCGCGCTACAGTACCATGTGTAATGACCCTTCCTGGTTGGCAGGCTATGCCGATGCGTTGGAACAGTCTGGTCGACTGGAGCGAGCTTTTTCCGAGCGTTTGCGGGCGTTTACTGTTGTGCGTAAACGAATGGAAACCAAGCAATCTGTATCCGAAGCCGAACGGCGCACTTTGTTGCACACTTATGCCAGTCTGGCAATGCAAGTAGAGCCGGGCGATGAACTTGACCGGCAGATGCTGGTGATCATGCGTTCTCCCCAGGACGCGGCCAGCAGCGAATTGATTCTTGCCTGGGCACTGTCAAGCGGCAGAAACGATTTCGGCCGGATATGGTATTTCAGAGAGTTTGCCCGTTTAACCAAACGGCCACTCTGGGCAGAGTTGTCTCTGGCCATGGAGGAAAACGACCGCTCCCGAATCATGGGACTCCTGCAACATGAAATGCAACGGCTTCCCTACAGAGACGCCATTGAGGGCGCGTCGCGTGTTGGATGGTTTCCTGATGCAGAGACAGAAGCTTTTGAACGCTTCCAGATCAATGACCGCAACAATCTGCTCGATCAGCAGGTTCGGTTGCTCTATGGCAGCCGCCCTGGCGGCTTTCGTTATCGTTTGAGCCTGATCGATGAGGACGGTGTGGGGTTTGTCGAGCAACTTTTATCTCACACGTTTGCGGTGACGCCTCGTTATTCTTTGCGCGTCGAGGCGGGAAATACCGATATCCGGCATCTGAAACCCGGCCTGTTGGGAGATTATATCAGCAGCATCCAGACGGCTAAGCTGGGAATCATAATACGTCATGAACGGGGTACCGCCGAGTTCACAGCAGGTGTAACCGACGCCCTTTCCCGTTATGTCTCAGCATCAGTTCAGAGTGACTACAAAGTGAATGACCGCTTGACCATGGATTTTTCGCTTGCAACGGGAGCAGCTGGAACCGAAAGCGCATACATGAAGATTGGCGGAATGAGGGATGAAGCGAAAATCGGCATTCTCGGTGCGCTGACGCCACGTGATTCGCTGTCTTTGCGTATTTCCGCGCAGTATTTGCGTGATCAGGAACGCAGTGAGTTGGGACGAGGGATTGCTTATGAAGGCGAGTTGACCCACCGCTTGTTAAGTAGTTGTCCCGACACGAATCTGCGAGCATTTGGCGGGTACCATTATTATGATAAAACCGGCACACCGACCGGTAAGGCGCTCTCACTGATACCAGGTAGTATTGCCGATGCGTCCTACTACGTACCTGCAACTTTTACCCAGACCGGCATCGGCATAAGTATCGGGCAGGGTGGGCGTACAAATTACATACGACAATGGCAACCATTTGCTTCTGCTGATGCAAGCTGGATCAGTACAACGGGTACGGGGTTTCACTATGAACTTGGGGTGGCCGGACCGGTATTCGGTCTGGACAAGCTGGAATTATCTTTTTCACAAGATAGCGGCTCTTTTGGCATCAGCGCTCTGACTACCCAAGTCGACCTGCTGTATCGCTATTATTTTGAATAGAGGATCAGTGTAATGGATTTAATCACACGGAATAATAAAGCCAAATATTTAATCTGTCTGACAATAATTTTAATGTTCCTTGGCTGCAGCAAGCAAACAATGAATGGCACCGGCAGTTCTTCTGATTCTTCCAACTCACCTCCGGAGGTTCTTTTTACAGGCCCAGATCCAAACGAAGGTCTTGATGTACGCAAGATGGCCGCGAATGCAGCTTCTTATGCCATTACTTATGGTGCGCTAAGCGAAGCAGATATCAGCATACTGAAAACGTATCCTCTGGTGATTGTACATCCGTATAGCGGGAATGTTTCCCGATCACAGATCATGCGGATCAAGCAGGGTGTCGACCCGTTAGATAATAGCGATAATCCGGTGGTGCTCTGCTATATTTCTATCGGCGAAGACGACCGTACCTTTGGACTTTCAGATGCACAAATGCTTGCAGACCCAAGGTTCGTCGGAGACGGCAGTGGTCCTTCGATTGATCCACGTGGTGCATATGCCAGCGGCACATCGCTGGTTGGCATTGATCCGCTTGGAACACCGACCCATGGCGGTTTTGCATCATATTATCTGAATGATAATGCTGTTAGGTGCAAAGGTAGCTCAAACAAAACACCTGACATTGACAGTAACTTTAATGTGCGTTTTGTAAATGCCGGCGATCCAAAGTGGTATGATCTGCTGAATAATTCGATTATGGATGCAAGCAATCATACACCACCTGGATTAAAGGAAATGTTGAAGCCTGGAGTTGGAAAGAATCTGGGATGTGATGGAGTTTTTCTGGATACCATTGATACAGCTGCTCCGAATTCTTATACTCTCTGTAGTGATGCGGATTATTCAAGTTCTGAATGGACTGCTAAAGGATTTACAGACTTCATACAGCGTGTAAGGAACGACTATCCAAATAAGGTTATTCTGCAGAATCGAGGACTTTTCTTTTTTGATCCTCGCCAACCTCATTACCAAGTTTCCGCGAGAGGCATAATTGATATAGGATTCTTTGAGAGCTATTATTTGGGCAATAACTCCGATACAGTCGTTTCTTCGCATTTCCCCGATAATAAGTATAACGTGGCTCCAAAGATTATGGCCGAGGCTAACCGTCCAGACGGTTTCAAGGTGCTTTCTCTCGGATATGCAAATGGTTTTGATGCTCCAAAGCCTGGAATTGGTATTCAGACACTGCTTATCGGGCCGTCTGGATTAGGCTTTGATATACTTATGACAGACGTGAATGAAGCTCTTGCTGTTGGCTTCCTACCATACATCACCTCTGCTTCCGTCGATTTTGTGAACTCCTTCGTAAAAAACAACAGATTGCGGACTGATACAACTCCTCCACAATGGTCAAGTGTCTACAATTCAAACTATAATTCTCCCGTCGGACCGCCTAATCCACGAATAGGCATCCAGAAGATTGCCGTGGGTGTCGGCGGAAGTGTGACGGTATCATGGGATGTTGCAGTTGATATGAACAAGGTCCGCTATGTCCTGTATTATAAAACAAGTCCTTTCGATTTTAATAATATGTCAGCCGCTACAAGGATTGTGCTGACCTCCTTGGTGGGAGATGGCTATTCAACAGTATGGAGTGCTGCCAATCCAGATTCAGCAATGCAGTCCTATTTTCCATACCAGTCTACAATTTCGGGTTTGCAACAAGGAATATCTTATGATTTTGTCATCAGGGCAATTGATAGTGCAGGGAACGAAGATACGAATACGGTTAAAAAATCAGCAACACCTTGATAAATGAAATATGTTTCGTAATACAGAAGTGTTGTGAATAGATGCTTATAAATATTGAGGAGGAACTATGAAACGTCTGATAATGCCACTTTTAATTGCAGTAACTTTCTGCTTTGCCGGTTGTGTAACCTTGAATCAGAGGGGGACAGGGGTATCTTTTCAGGAGAGCTGGGGCTTAATTCCATTTATCAACAACACGGAAACGCCGTACGCTGCTGAGCGGTGCGAATCGATTGTTGCTGCGCTCCTTTATGCCCGTGGTGTTCAGCATCTGGAGCGGATTTCGGTTGAGCCAAAACCGGAAGATTTGGGCCTGGATCGGGGAGCAAAACGGCAACGTGAGGCGCTGGAACTGGCAAAGCAGAAAAAAGTGCATTATGTACTGGCAGGTACTGTCAATGAGTGGCGCTACAAAGTGGGCCTTGACGGCGAGCCGGTGGCAGCATTCACGCTTCAGCTTTTGGAATTGCCGGAAGGAAAGGTCGTCTGGAGCGGCGCCGCCGGCAAAAGCGGATGGAGTCGTGATGCGGTTAGCTCTGTGGCCCAACAGGTGCTGGACCGCCTATTGGGAGAAATCAGGGCGCTCCCTGAAGACACATCCAAGAAACCGCAATAATGAGCTTCAGGGTGGATACAAATCTGTCCGAGAGAATGGAACAATGGCTGGAGACGCTTGTCATAACAGCGATCGTTCTTGCGTTTGGTTATTTCTTCAATCGCTCCGATCCCTTTTTTGTCAAGGCGGATTTTCCGTGGGTTCTTTTTGCGCCGCTTCTGATAGCACTTCGTTATGGAATTGCCCCCGGTATGGTTTCAATTGCCATGATCTGCCTGCTCTATCTGGCGATGTTCAGAATGGGCTTCCTGACAGGTGAATTCCCGGTTATCTTCATGCTCGGCGGTATTTTAATGACTATGATCGGCGGCCAGTTCAGCGCCGTATGGAGCACGCGTTTGCGGCGCTCCGACCTGTTGAGCCGCCACGCTAGTGAACGGTTCGAGCAGTTGTCGCGGGCCTATTTCATGGTGCGACTGTCTCATGACCGGCTGGAGCAAAATCTGATCAGCAGACCGGTAACCCTCCGGGACGCCATGATCGACCTGCGCGGCATATTGGCCTCGCATGGTGGTCTGCTTGACAAGGTGACCGGCTCGGCACTGATTTCCATTCTGGTGCATTACTGCAGCCTTGAGAGCGCCGCCATCTATCTGATGGAAGATGACGGCCGCATACAGGAAGCGCCGGTGGCCGAGTGTGGCCGTGGAGCTGTTTTTAAGGCAGATGACCTGCTGCTGCGCTCCGCCATTGAAACAGGGAATACCGCCTACCAGTCGATCAAACACCTCGCCAGAGACGAGAACAGCCCCTATCTGGTTGCTGCGCCGCTGCAAACCAGTATTGGAGTCATGAAAGGGGTTCTGCTGGTCAGTGAAATGCCATTTCTGGCACTGCACCGTGAAACGCTCCAGATACTGGGAGTGTTGCTTGCGTATGCGACCGATCATGCCGAGGCTGCCAATGAAGCGCGCAGGATGCTGGCCGTGTTTACGGACTGCCCGCCCATGTTTGCCGCAGAATTGTACAAGATGGTTCGACTGCGTCGCGAACTTGAGGTCAACAGCGCACTGGTGGTTGTCAACATAAAACCGACAGCACGTCTGCACGAATTGTGTATTGCGCTTAAGCGGCAGCAGCGCGGCCTCGATCATGGCTGGCGCAGGGATCTCGGCTGGGGGGTTCAGTTTGTTACCCTGATGCCTTTCTCGGGACCTGCAGCCATCGAAGGGTACATGGCACGTCTGAACGAGATGTTCCGCAGAGATTTCGGGATGAAAATCGGCGAAAAGGGCATATCATCCCACTCTTTCATGGTGGCGGCAGATGACCCGTTGAATCAGCTGGCTGATCTGTTAGTGGACGAAACATGATCGGCGTAAAACTGCTGATATACGGAGTTTTGGGGGAACAATCCGCCCTGATGTCACTGGGCACCGATTACCATGTTTTCATCCAGTTGATGCTTTTCCTTGCCGGTCATATCATCGCATCGGTATCGTTTTCACTCATGCTGACTGCAATGGTACCTGAGCGCTTCGGCATTCGCCGCCGGTACGCTCAGATCATGATTTTCAGTTTTATCTTCTTTGTCCCGGCGTTCGGGGTTCTGGGGCTCTTCGTAATACTGATCTATTTTCGTTACTTTCAGCATTTCAAAGAGCGTACTGAATACTACACCGTTTCTATGCCCCCATTTATGGTTGAATCAGGCGGTCCTGCGCCAGGCATGGGAGAGGGGGGCGCATGGTCCCGTCTTCGCACTCCGGAACTCCCCCGCAGTATGCGTCTGAAGGCGCTGCTGGCGGTCAGCGCCGGAGGAGGCTTCAACTCCAGTCGCCTGCTGCAGATGGCAACCAGTGACAGTGACGACGAAATCAGGTTGCTGGCATTCAATCTGTCCGACCAGCGCGAAAAGGTTATTGGTGCTGCGATCTCTGAAGCCCTGCACAGACTGCGGGAGTCGGATGATCAGGATGAAAAATTGCATGTATGCCGCAAACTGGCATTTTCCTACTGGGAAATGGTCTTTAATGAACTGAACAATGACCTTTCGGAATTTTTCATCGGTCAGTCACTGCAGTATGCCACCATGGTATACGATTCAGGAGTTGTTGATCCTTCGCTGCTGATACTGATTGGGAAGATATATCTGAAAAAAAACGACCTGCTGCAGGCACAAAAATTCATAAGCCTGGGGTTGGAGCATGGTGCGCACCGTGACAGGGTCGTTCCTTATCTTGCAGAGTTGGCGTATCGTCAAAGGGATTTCAAAGCGTTGAATCAATTTTTTGAAGCTGATCCCTTATTGCGGCACAAACCGGGGATTGGCCCGGTGGCAAAGTTCTGGATGGGATAATCGGATGGATAATTTTCCAAAATCAGACCAGGTCGATATCATGCTGCTTCTTGAGGGGACATTTCCTTATGTAAGCGGTGGTGTGTCCAGTTGGGTAAACCAGATAATCCGCGGCTTCCCGGAATACCGCTTCGGCGCTGTCTTCATCGGCAGCAGTCGTGAGGATTATGGCGGCATGAAGTATGAACTTCCTGAAAACCTGGTCCATCTGGAAACCTACTATCTGCAGGATCCCAGGACAAAACCCCCGATTGTTGTCCATGAAGGCAATCAGGAGGCGTTCAAGGTGATCAGGAATCTGCATGCCTGGTTTCTCAAGCCGGATCCGGATACTCTTGATCATTCGATCAAGGAACTGGATTTTTATATGGATCCGGCCAAAGGGATCGATTACCGGCAGTTTCTTTATTCTCAGCAATCCTGGAAGCTGATTTCAGAGCTGTATGAGGAACGCTGCACCGATCCTTCCTTTGTGGACTATTTCTGGACAGTCAGAAACATGCACGCCCCTACGTGGCTGTTGGCAGAAATCGCCAGTAATCTGATACCGGCCAGGGTCTATCATACGGTTTCCACGGGGTACGCCGGTTTTCTCGGGTCATTGCTGCATTACAATACCGGGCGTCCGCTGATACTGTCTGAACACGGCATCTATACGAAAGAGCGGCGCATTGATTTAATTCAGAACGACTGGATACAGGATAACCGCAACGCACTTCAGAAGGATCCTACAGAGATCAGTTACTACCGTGATCTTTGGATCCGTTTTTTTGAGACGCTCGGTCGTTTCTGTTATGCCGCTTCAGGCACGATCATATCCCTGTACGACGGCGCCAGAGAGCGCGAAATTGCCGATGGCGCACTTCCTGAGCGCACCCAGGTGGTGCCAAACGGTATCAATATCGCCCGCTATGCCCCGTTACGGAATGATCAGCCGGAGGAACCGCCGATGGTACTGACGCTGCTGGGCAGGGTCGTTCCGATCAAGGACATCAAGACTTTCATCCGCGTCATCCGCATCATCGCGAATCAGATTCCCACTGTACAGGGGTGGATTATCGGCCCTGAGGACGAAGATCCGGAGTACGCGGCCGAATGCAAGTCGCTTACGGAAAGTCTTGCCCTGGACAAGCAGGTCAGTTTTATGGGATTCCGGAACCCGGTGGAAATTTTTCCTAAAACAGGAGTACTGGTACTCAGTTCCGTCAGTGAGGGACTGCCCCTTGTTATTCTGGAGGCTTTTGCGGCAGGACTTCCGGTCGTTTCCACGGACGTTGGCGCCTGCAGGCAGCTGATTATGGGGTTCGGAGAAGACGACGAAGCCATCGGAGCGGCCGGTGGAGTTGTCGGCATCAACAACCCGCAGGCTATGGCAACGGAGCTTCTGTACCTACTGACCGATTCCGAACGCTGGAGGCGGGCACGCCGGTCGGCGATTACCCGGGTAGAGCGTTTTTATGCCCAGGAACGTATGTTTGACAGCTATCGCCACTTCTATCAGAAGGGGATGAACTGATGGCCGGAATCGGCTTCGAACTGCGCAAGCTTCTCAAGCGGGACTCATATTTTTCCCTGCTGCAGACCTATGCCTATGCCGGCATTATCAGTTCCGGTCCATGGGTTCTGTCCATTCTGGCAGTAATAATTATCGGGATCATCTCTGTGCCGGTGGTTATTCCTGCCGTACTGGTTTCTCAGTTTCAGGTATGTATCACCTATCTTATAGCACTGTCGCTTATCTATACCGGGCTGATCCAGCTGGCTTTTACCCGCTATTGTGCCGACAGAATGTTCGAAAAGGAACATTACCGGCTGATGCCCAACCTGAACGGGTTGCTGTTTCTGGTCACGATTATCGCCGCGGTAGTCGCATTTCCGACGACATACTTCCTGTTTCCGAAAACGACGCTCTATTTCAGGCTGCTGTTTGCCACCACCTTTGTCATGCTTTCATGCGTCTGGATCGGGGCGATTCTGCTTTCAGGACTCAAGGAATACAAAGCCATCCTTCTGAATTTTGCCGCGGGTTATGGCACTGCCCTGGCTTTGGCGGTGTTTTTACGGATGTGGGCTCTTGAAGGACTTCTGCTGGCTTTCCTGATAGGCCAGTTTGTTCTGCTGATGGGGATGCTGATAGTTGTATTCAGAAACTACCCTTCACGCGACTTGATAGAGTTTGATTTTCTACGCAAAGGGCGGATGCGTCTGGCGCTGGTGTTTATCGGCTTATTTTATAATCTTGGCATCTGGGCAGACAAGTTCGTATTCTGGTTTCATCCCTATACCGGCACCAATGTCATCGGCCCGCTGAACGCCTCTGAAATTTACGATTTGCCGGTATTTCTGGCGTATCTGGCTATTTTGCCCGGCATGGCCGTGTTCCTGGTGCGCATGGAGACTGACTTTGTCGAATACTACGATCGTTATTACGATGCCGTACGTGAGGGGGGCTCGCTTTCATATATTAAGGAGATGAAAGATGAGATGGTACGCATGGCGCGTGAGGGGATCTACGACATTATCAAGGTTCAGGCCATTGCCACTATTGCCGTATTCATCCTGGGACGGACCCTGCTGGGGATGCTGGGCATTCCCACGGTCTTTTTGCCGCTGCTTTATATTGATGTTGCCGGAGCCGGTTTTCAGGTCGTCTTGCTGGGTATTCTCAACATCTATTTTTATCTGGATCGTCGCAGACGGGCGCTGTCACTGACGATGCTGTTTACGGCCCTGAACTTTCTGCTCAGCCTCTTATCCATCACGATGGGGCCGTTCTATTACGGGTATGGTTTTGCCGTGTCACTCTGCATAACCATCATGTGTGGTCTGTTTGTTCTGGATCGCGATCTGACCAGGCTGGAATACGACACGTTCATGCTGCAGTGATTCAGGCGTCAGTACAATAAATCAAGGGAAACAGTTGCAACAACTATGAATACCTTTACTGTAAAACAGCCGACCATCCTGGTGGTCGAAGATGAACAGTACGTCAGGGAGTCACTGACGGCGTATCTCGACGACATCGGTTATCTGGTGCTGGAGGCTGAAAACGGCCGGATCGGGCTGGAACTGTTTTACAGCCGGCGCCCGGACATCGTCCTGACCGATTTGAGGATGCCGGTTATGGACGGTTTTGCTCTGGTGGAGGCTGTTGCCGCAGAAGCGGAGTTTACGCCGATTGTGGTTGTTTCCGGAGTCGGGGCGGTTGATGAAGCGGTGCGGGCCATGCGTTTGGGAGCCTGGGACTATCTCTCGAAGCCGATCGCGAATCTTGAAGAGTTGCAGATCACCCTTGAAAGCTGCCTGGAGCGTGCCGGAACCAAACAGGAGCTGGAGCGTCTTCGTCGTCACCTCTCGGACGGGACGCTGGGTGAAGAGACCGCGTTCAGCAGCATCATCACCACATCCCCACGGATGCGTGCCATTTTCCTGTATCTGGAATCGGTCGCTCCGTCTCGCCAACCGGTGCTGATTGCCGGAGAGACCGGCACAGGAAAGGAGTTGATTGCCCGGGCGGTCCACACTCTGAGCGGACTCAGCGGCCCGTTTGTGGCGATCAATCTGGCTGGGCTAGATGACACAATGTTAAGCGACACTCTCTTTGGCCATCAACGCGGCGCCTACACCGGTGCTGACCGCGCTCGTGAGGGGTTGATCCGCCAGGCGTCTGGTGGCACGCTCTTTCTGGACGAGATCGGCGATCTGTCGCCCGGATCGCAGGTGAAGCTGCTGCGTCTGCTCCAGGAGGGGGAATACCTGCCGCTCGGTGCCGACAAGGTACAGAGGAGCGACGCCCGGATTGTGGCTGCCACGCACGCCGATCTTAAACGCAAGATGGAGCAGGGCATATTCCGCCCCGATCTCTATTACCGGCTCTGCAGCCACCGCGTGGAACTACCGCCACTTCGTGATCGTCCCGAAGATCTCCCGCTGCTGACGGCGCATTTTCTGGAGAAGGCGGCCGCTCAACTCGGCAAACCGACTCCTGTTGCTCCGGCAGAACTGAACCGCTTTCTGGCCGCCTACCGTTTTCCCGGCAATATCCGTGAGCTGGAGTCGATCATCCATGATGCCGTAGCCCGCTCAGGGAGCCGCATTCTGCCGCTGGAATCGATCGTGGCAGTGATTGGCAGTGATCTGCAGTCTCCCCTGACTCCTGCCACAGTTGTCGGTCACTGTCCGGTCTGTCCGTTTGCCGAAAAATTCCCGACACTCAAGGGGGCGGAGGATATCCTGATTTCGGAAGCGCTACGACTGGCTGACAATAACCAGCGCCTGGCCGCCGCCTATCTGGGGATCACCCGCCAGGCGCTTAACAAACGGTTGTCGCGGTCGGGATGATGCGCAAAAATCACCCGTACGACAAAAGTTGCTGCCGCAACATGCGGCACATCACGTAACCTGATGATAAATCAAATATAACCTCTGTAACGCGCTTGTATTCGTCAATTTTCGTCGCAGGCCTCTCTCCGCAAGACAGTCCCTAACTATCAGTATTTGATAAATGAATTAATAGTCACCCCTCTGGCACGCTCCCTGCTCTCATGTCGGTACGAATCTACAGCTGTATCTAATTGAGTGTGATGGTGATTACGAGGGGGAATTATGAAATTCAAGGCGTACAAGGATTGGGGTATTTTTGCGAAAATCATGAGCCTGTCGCTGCTGACCTGGCTGGTACTGTCGCTGGTGACTATGTTTGTGCTGATGCCGTTTATCCGTGGACTGATCATGGAAGAAAAGCAGGCGACCGTCAGTTATCTGGTGCAGGAAGCAACCAGCCAGTTGGCATCCTACCAGAAACAGGTTGAGGCCGGGACGCTCACGAAGGAGGAGGCACAGAAGCATGCTTCCGAGCGGATTGCAGCCATGCGATACGATGGTGCCAACTATCTCTGGATCAATGATCTTGGCCCGAAAATGGTCATGCACCCGCTCAAGCCGGAACTGAACGGCAAAGATTTGAGCGATAACAAGGATCCTAACGGCAAGGCGCTGTTTGTGGAGATGGCCAAGGTCTGCAAGGAGAAAGGGAAGGGCTTTGTTGATTATGCCTGGTCGAAACCGGGCAATAGCGAACCGGTTCCTAAAATCTCTTACGTTGAACTGTATCAACCATGGGGGTGGGTGGTCGGCACCGGCATCTACGTCGATGACGTCACGGCCCATGTCCGCCAGATCGAGATCGGCATCGGCTTCGCTCTGCTGGGAATCCTGGCGCTCAGCATATTGCTCGCCTGGCTTGTGTCCCGCACCGTTACCGGTCCGATCAAGGCCGTGGTTGATACGATCAGGGATATTGCCCAGGGCGAAGGCGACCTGACCCGCCGTCTGCCGATCCTCGGTAAAAATGAGATCGGCGAACTGAGCGAATGGTTCAATACCTTCATCGGCAAACTGCACGGCATCATTGGCCAGGTTTCCGACAGTTCGCTGCAACTGGCTTCATCTTCACTGCAGCTTCAGCAGACAACAAAGCAGATGACCGAAAGCACCGCCCAGCTCACCTCACAATCCACATCACTGGCAACCGCCGGTGAGGAAATGTCGGCCACATCGGGCGACATCGCCAGCAACTGCCACCATGCCGCCAACAACGCCGGTGGTGCCACCCAGAAAGCCACCATGGGCGCCGCTGTCGTCGGTCAGTCCATAGCCGTTATGAACACCATTGCCGAACGGGTCCAGAACGCCGCCAGCACCGTTGATGCCCTCGGGGTTCGCTCCGAACAGATCGGCGCCATCATCGGCACGATCGAAGACATCGCCGACCAGACCAACCTGCTGGCTCTGAATGCCGCCATTGAAGCGGCCCGGGCCGGCGAGCAGGGGCGCGGCTTTGCCGTCGTCGCCGACGAAGTTCGTGCCCTGGCCGAACGTACCACCCGTGCCACCAAGGAAATCGGCGAAATGATCAAGGCCATCCAGAAAGAGACCAAAGATGCGGTAACCTCCATGGAACAGAGCGTGACCCAGGTCGAACAGGGTACCAGCCATGCCGCTGATTCCGGCCGTTCGTTGCAGGAGATCCTCGACATCATTAACGACGTAACCGAGCAGATCAGCCAGATCGCCACCGCTGCCGAGGAACAGACCGCCACCACCCGTGAAATCAGCAGTAATGTTATGAATCTCAACGACCTGGCCCAGCAGAACGACCACGCCCTGCACGAAACTGCAATCGCCGCCAATAATGTCTCCCGTCAGGCGGAGGAGTTGAAACAGCTGGTTGGGCAGTTCCGGTTGTAACCTTCCGGCATTAAGGAGGCAGAGCATGCCACCAAAAGCAGCAGAAGCTTTTTACAAAAGCGAATCACGCTATCGGACGCTGGTTGAAAACTCCTGCGACATCATTTATTCACTCGATCTTGAGGGATGTTTCACCTTTGTTTCCCCGGCCTGGAAAACCGTGCTCGGTCATGAGCAGACCGATGTTCTCGGGCATAATATTCGGGAGTTCATCCACCCGGAGGATGCCCCGCGCTACGAGGTGGCGATTGCGACGGCGATCCGGGACAATGCAGCGCAGGAGGCGATCTATCGGATCAGGCATATTGATGGCAAGTGGCGCTGGCATACATCCCGCGTTGCACCTCATCGTGACGATGACGGTGTGCAGACGGTTATCGGCATTGCCCATGACATAACGGAACGGCTTCGCATCGAAGAGATGATGGCTCAGACCGAAAAGATGATCATGGTCAGCGGTCTGGCCGCCGGTATGGCTCATGAGATCAATAATCCCTTAGGGGCGATCATGCAGCATGCCCAGAATATCGAGCGGCGTGTTTCCGGAACTATCGACGCCAACCTCAAGGCGGCTGCCGAAGTGGGGGTCAGTCTCGACCTTGTGCGGGCCTATCTGGAACAGCGGGGGATTTTTGGATTTCATCGGCCACATCCGTTCGGCCGGGATGCGGGCCTCCGAAATCATTTCACAGATGCTTCACTTCAGCAGCCGCAGCGAGACAGGTGTCGTGAATGCGGATGTGACGGACGTACTGGAGAGGGTAGTGGGACTGGCGGCTACCGACTACGACATGAAGAAAAAATATGCGTTCCGCAGCATTGAAATTATCCGGGAATATGCCGCTGAACCACTCTACGCCGCTATAGCACTCCAGGAGATGGAGCAGGTCCTGCTGAATATTCTGAAAAACGCGGCCCAGGCCATTGTGGGGGCAGCGACGGGAGGGGAGCCGCGCATTACGCTGCGGACAGGGCTGGCCGAAGGCATGGCGGTGATCGAGATAGAGGATAACGGTCCCGGCATGGACGAAGCCACTCGACTGCGAATTTTCGAGCCGTTTTTTACCACCAAGGAGGTCGGTGTTGGTACCGGCCTGGGGCTGTCGGTGTCGTATGCGATTGTCACCAAGGGGCACCACGGTACGATCGAAGTCCGGTCGCAACCGGGCGAAGGGAGCTGTTTCATCATCAAGCTTCCCGCGCAGAGGATGGCGTGATGGATAGCGTGAAGAATAGCGCCGATATTTCGATACTGCTGGTTGACGATGACGAAATGATTCGTGACTGCGTGACGGCCTATCTGGAGGATGAAGGGTTTCGTGTGCATGGCGCAGTCAGCGGCGAGGACGCGTTGGCATTAATCGCCCGGATCTGTCCGACGGTCTGCATATCGGACATGCGGCTGCCCGGCATGGATGGCGAGGAGTTCATCATCAAGGCCCACGCTATCTGTCCGGCCGCCGGCTACCTGCTTCATACCGGCATGTTGTACGGTTTGTCGGATGAACTGCTCCTGATCGGCATGACGGCCGACGACGTACTGCTGAAGCCGATCCATAACCTTTCGAAACTGGTCGATAAAATCAAACGTACCGCCGCAGCGGGGAGAAACGCCTAATGGAAGCTCGCACTACCAATCTGGTGCTGTTAACCATTGATGACGAAGAATCGATCCGCAGCAGTGTTGCGGCTTTTTTTGAAGACTGCGGGTTTAACGTGCTTCAGGCCTGTGATGGGCGTGAAGGTATCGAGAAGATCGCGTCCCTTCGTCCTGATGTGGTTGTTACCGATCTGCGCATGCCGAATGTGGATGGGATGGAGGTCGTAGATGCGGTCAAGCGGCTGGATGATAATCTCCCGATCATTGTCCTGTCCGGTACCGGTGTCCTGTCGGATGCGATAGAGGCGTTGCGGCGCGGCGCCTGGGACTATCTGGCCAAGCCGGTTGCCGATCTGGTCGAGCTTGAGCTGATTGTTGCCCGCTGCATCGAACGGGCCCGGTTGGTGCGGGAAAACCGGGACTATCATGAAAATCTGGAACTGCTGGTCAGGCAGCGGACCGACGGAACTGCGCACGCTGAGCACCGCCGTCGAACAGAGCGCCAACAGTGTTGTCATTACCGATGTTAAGGGGATCATAGAATACGTTAATCCCAAATTTACGGAGGTGTCCGGATACAGCCGTGAAGAGGCGCTCGGGCAGAACCCGCGTATTCTTAAGTCGGGCAGGCACCTGGACAGTTATTACGCCGAATTGTGGAACACGATCAGTTCCGGCAAAGAGTGGCAGGGGGAAGTCTGCAACAAAACCAAGGACGGGCGGCAGTACTGGGAGTTGACCAGTATCGCTCCGATCAAGGATGAGTCAGGCGTTATTACCAATTATGTTGCCATCAAGGAGGATATTTCCGACCGTAAACGACATGAAGAACAGCTGTACTACCAGGCCAATTTCGATGCCCTGACCGGTCTCCCGAACCGCTACTATTTTCAGAAACATCTTGAACTGCAACTGGAGGTGATCAACCGCGGAAAGCGAGTATCTGACCCTGATGGTGCTGGATATCGATAATCTCAAGTATGTCAATGACACCTTCGGCCATGACTTTGGGGATATTCTGATCACGGAAATTGCCCACCGACTGGAAGCCGCCTGCGGGCACGGCTGCGTCGTGTCGCGCTTTGTGGGGGATGAATTTACGATAATTCCGCCGCTGTCAACGGATGCCGGCGAAGCGCGGCGGCGTGCCGAGCAGATTCGCACCGCCATGAACGATGTCTTTACCGTCAGGGGCACGGAGATTATTACTACTGCCAGCATCGGCGTGGTGGTCTATCCGGAAGATGGCGAATGTGTGGAAAGCCTGCTGAAAAACGGCGAAGCCGCCATGTATCAGGCCAAGAAAGAGGGCAAGAACGCCATCTGCTTTTATACCCGTGAGTTGAACAGCCAGCTGGAAGAGCGCTTTGCTCTGGAGGCGAAGCTTCATAAGGCGATTGAGCGCGGAGAGTTCAGCCTGAAGTACCAGCCGCAGATCAATCATGCCCACGGTTCAGTCGTCGGTGTGGAAGCGTTGCTGCGCTGGACTCCAACCGGCGAAGCCCCTGTTGCTCCCGACGCTGTTTATACCGATTCTGGAGGAGAGCGGCATGATCGTGGCGGTCGGTGAATGGGTGTTGTGGCAGGCCTGCTCGCGCGCCGTTGAGTGGCAGAAGCTCGGGTTGCCGGGGCTGCGCATGTCGGTCAATATATCGGCGTTGCAGTTCATGCGCAGCGATCTCGATGCCACCGTCAAACGGGTGCTGGACGTCACGGGACTCGATCCGCACCGTCTCTGCCTGGAGCTGACTGAAAGCATGATCATGGTCGACAGCGCCCGCACACTTGAAAAAATGACCGCTCTGGCAGATATCGGCGTCATACTGTCACTGGATGATTTCGGCACCGGCTATTCATCGCTCGAATATCTGGGGCGCTTGCCGATCAATGAGCTGAAAATCGACATCTCGTTTGTCCGCCGGATGTTGACAACCAGGAACGATGCCGCCGTGGTGAACACGATTATCGCCATGGGGCAGGGGCTGGATATGGAACTGGTGGCGGAAGGGGTTGAGACGGAGGAACAGCTGCAGTATCTGGCGAAAAGGAACTGTACCGTCATCCAGGGGCACTTCTTCAGCCGCCCCCTGTCGCCGGATAAATTCGTGCAGTTCTGTCAGGAGTGGGGACGATGAATAGTACGGTGTATTTTCGAACGAGGATATGCTAATGTGAGAACGCATTGTTACTTTTCAGGATCACGTGGGTATCTAACATGCCGACAGACCAATATCATTATATCAGACGCAGGTTTGTTTTTTCTGTCGTAGGTGTAATGGCGGTTCTGGTCGCACTGTTCTCCTGGAACAGCGCTCGAGAATACGGGCTTGTCATCTCCGGCGCCGAAAAGCATTCAGCAAACAACGCCCGTGTGCTTGAGGAACATGCCGAAAGGGCGATCAGCGAAGCCGACAGTGCACTGCTTGACGCTCTCGGACATATCGAGGGGCAGGGACCTGTCGCGGGATTGTCCGGCACAGCCACCGGCAAGATGCTCTCCGCACATATCCACAACTCCCCGCAGATCAGCGGCTTGTGTCTGGTGGACAGGAACGGGACCCTGCTGGCCCATTCCGGCACCGGCTCTTTCGATAAAGATCTCGATGTATCCTGCCAGGATTTTTTCATCCATCATCGTGATCACCCCACCGATTCCCTGTACATTTCAAAATCTTCAAAAAATCCGATTACCGGAAAGTGGCAATTCACCATTTCGCGTCCGATCAGGTCTGCTGCCGGGTTGGACGGGATTATTGCCGCATCTCTTAATATCGATTATTTTACAACGTTTTATTCCAGTATGAACCTTGGCGGCAATTCCAGGATTCTTCTGGTACGAACGGATGGTCAGCTTATGCTGGCCGTACCGTTTTCGGAGTCAATTTACGCTCAGGATTTTCGCACCTCGAAACTGTTCAGGGAAGAGTTGCCACATGCCGCCTCCGGTACCTACCGGGTGTTTCCCGGCAAAACGCTTCTGGGTGAATCGGGCACCCGGATCATTTCATATTTAACGCTGAGCGACTACCCGATTGTCGTGCTGGTAAACATCAGCCAGGATGATGCGATCGCCTCGTGGCGTACGTCGTTTATGAAACAGGCCGTCATTGTCGGTCTTCTTGCGCTGCTGGCGGCGGTGTTGTCGATTCTGTTTCTCCGGCAGCTGAAAAGGATGGCCGCTGCCAACCTGTCTCTGGTCGCACAGCAGCAGGAGTTGCAGGTCAAGGCCGAATTACTCGATTTGGCCTCCGATGCGATTCTGCTGCTGGATGACAAGGGACAATTCATCTATTTCAACAACGCACTCCAGACCATGTCCGGGTATAGTCGCGAAGAGTTGCTGCAGCGTGGTCTCCACGGCATAGAACCTCCTGAATACGCCGCCCGGATTCTGTCAAATATCCGGACGCTCATGCAGCAGGGTGAAGCGATTTTTGAATCGGCGTACCTGTGTAAATCCGGAGGCGTTTTGCCGGTAGAGGTGCATGCGCGCGTGGCCGATGTTGACGGCCGTTCTCTGGTTTTAAGCCTTGTCCGTGATGTTTCGGAACGTAAAGAGACCGAGAACCAGCTCCTGCACTCCGCCAGTAAGTGGCAGCATACCTTCGATGCCGTTGAAGATGCCATATGGCTGCTGGACATGAACCGCACAATCGTCCATGCCAACGTTGCCACGCAGAAGATATTCGGCACGCCGAAGGAGGATGTAGTCGGGCTAACCTGTTGCGAAGCCGCTCACGGCTGTCCGAAGCCATATCAGAACTGTCCGTTCGACCAGATGTTGGAATCAAAAAAACGTGCGTCGTTGCAGGTACAAATTGCAAACAGATGGTTTGAATTCTCGGTTGATCCGGTCTTTGCTCCGGATGGCTCCATTATCGAGGCAGTGCATATTGCCAAGGACATTACGACCCTGAAAAAGGCCGAGCATCGCGAACAGGTCCGATCCGGGATTCTGGAGCGGATCGCCAGCGGGGTGCCACTCTCGCAGCTGCTCTCGTTCATTGCGCTGTCGATCGAGAGGGAAAACCCGGAGATGCTCTGCTCGATCCTGCTGGTCAGCGATGACGGCACGCGGTTGTTGAACGGGGCGTCGCCCAGTCTCCCCGATTTCTACGTCGCGGCGACCCACCGAACAAAAATCGGCGAGGGGATCGGTTCGTGCGGTACGGCGGCCTTTCTGCTGAAGCGGGTAATTGTAGAAGATATCGACACCCATCCCTACTGGAAAGGCTTCACCCCCGCTCATGAAGCGGGGCTTCGTTCCTGCTGGTCGGAGCCGATTCTTTCATCCTGCGGCGTGTTGCTCGGCACCTTTGCGATCTACCACCGGACCCCGGCAATACCGGCTGAGGATGAAATCTCTCTTATCCAGCAGGCCGCGGCCTTTGCCGGCATCGCCATCGAACGGAGCAAGGGGGAAGCCGAACGTTTAGAGCTGGAACACCTGCTGAGTCAAGCGCAGAAAATGGAAGCGATCGGGCATCTTTCCGGCGGCATTGCCCATGATTTCAACAATCTGCTGACGCCGATACTGATTTATGCCGATATGCTCAAGCGTTCGTTGCCGGATAATCAGAAAGCGCAGGCGAAGGTTGACGGGATCATAAAAGCGTCCGGCAAGGCCCGGGAACTGACGCAGCAACTGCTCAGTTTCGGTCGCAAGCAGATCATGCAGATGCAGGTGGTCGATCTCAACGACGTCATACTGTCATTTCATTCGATGGTGCGCCGGACGCTTCGGGAAAACATCAGCATCAGCCTGCAGCTTGCCAGTCAGCCGGTCGTGGTTCGGGCCGACGGCTCCAAGCTGGAGCAGGTACTCCTGAATCTGGTGTTGAACGCTCAGGATGCCATTGCCGTCAACGGCAGTATCGTCATTGAAACGGGGCAGGTCTTCATCGACGATGAATTCGCCCGTCGTAATCCCGGCATGACGCCCGGGCGTTTTGTGCTGCTGTCTTGCACCGATAACGGCTGCGGCATGAGTGCTGAAACCATGACGCGGATCTTTGAACCGTTTTTCTCCACCAAGGAGATCGGTCATGGCACCGGTCTTGGCCTGGCAAATGTGTATGGCATTGTCCAGCAGCATACCGGCACTATCATGGCTGCCAGCACCGTCGGCGTCGGAACTACCTTCAAGGTCTATCTCCCCTTCTGCGACGAACAGCCGCAGGTTATCGGAGTCGAGAGAGCACGGCATGATCTTGACTATTCCGGCAGCGCCGTGATTCTGCTCGTTGAGGATAATGATATGGTTCGCGTCATGACGAGTGAACTGCTGGAAGGGCTTGGCTATACCGTGTATTGTGCCGATCACCCCGAGCGTGCGCTGGAGATGGTGGAGGAGATCACTGAAAAGATTGATCTGGTGATTACCGATGTCGTAATGCCGGGGATGAACGGTCAACAGCTCTTCGAACGGATCACGACAGATCATCCGGAAATAGGCACGGTGCTGTATATGTCAGGCTACACGAACAATGTCATCGTTACCGACGGTGAACTGGAAGACGGGCTGCATTTCCTGCAGAAACCGTTTACGGTCGACGCGCTGATGGCCAAGGTGAAAGAGCTGCTGCACGGGGATGACAGGCTTTTATAACTGCTTCCCCATTGAAATAACGGTGCTCCTCCCCGATGAAATCCCTTCAAATGTGAATTTCCCCAGGTATACCCCGTTCCGGAACAGCCCCGATTCTCCCCGTGGAAGATAGTACGGGCTGCTGTTTGTCAGCATGCCGGAGAAACGATTGAAGATGCCTTCCGTGTACCGCTCGTCCGTCATTGGTACGCGGTAGCTGGCCAATAGTGCGCTGCCTGACTGAGTCGACAGCGTTTCGGCTCTGCCGCTTTCAGTAAGCGATCCCGAGGAAACCCGCACCTGATGTCCGCGCCCGCTTCCCGTTACCCGTGCGGAAAGCTGCAGCCTGGCTGTCCCATCACCCGTCAGGTGCAGATTGTACTCCGGCTGCCAGCCACGTTCTGACGTGGCGTAGCGGAGTGTCACCTTGCCGCGGGGAGGTGACACCGCTATCCGTACGGAATACTCTGTCGATCGGCTGCTCTTTCGGGCTCTCAAGAGGTGGGCGTCGATTTTCTGAATCTCTGCTGTGGTCTTGCGGCGCGCGGTATAGACAGCCTCCAGCTGGGCAATGGCAAAGTCGGTGCCCTGACGGATGGCCTGCATCGGATCGGGATTCGTCTTGGTCTTGCGCGGCGCCTTGCCGCTTTGCGCTTTGGCAGCGGAAGTGAAAATTGCTTCGCGGGTTTCCAGCGCCTGGAGGCGATCCTCCAGCCGTCGCCGTTGCTCGGTCATGGCTTCGATCTCTTTGCCGGCCTTGTTGTCCGACTCCGTTCTGTGCGTCTCAACGCCGAGAATCGTGGTGCCGGGCAATGGAGTGATCGAGAGTGACTGTTCCAGCAGACCGGCGGCGAGCGGGACATCAATCACCCCCTTCAGTGCGCCGGCTTCCTGTTGCAGCAGAGCGCCATCCCGGTAGAACGTGATAGTATCCACTGCAGAAGCCGAGTTGGCCGAGATAGCTGAGAGAAAGAGAAATAGTAGTGCGGTGCGCATCATGTTTCCTCCGGAGCAGGTGTGGCGAGTTTTTTCTTGTATGAGAGCGATAGTATTGCGCATAACAGCACTTGCGGCTATACTCCCGAAAAATTGATTCGAAAGGCACCTGACATGGAAAATGATATAGATGCGGAAGTATCGGTCAAAGACATAGTCAATTTCTACATAAAAATCAATGATTCATCCAAGGCGAAGAAGGAAATCGCCCGGCTCTCCGCCAAGGACAAGGCTGCGGCTCTCGAAGTCATTGCCGCGTCCTCTGCCAGCCGTGAGTTCCGGATCGATGTCGCACGCTATTTTATCTATGATCTGGATGCCAGCGTGCGAAGAAAATCAGAACGCTTCATGGAGGATCTGGTGCCGGACTGGGTCGCAGACCCGGCGGAAAGTATTCTGAAACTGCTGAAATCCGCTGATGGCAAAGGGACGTCCAGCAGAAATTCGGCTGTCAAGTTCCTGTTCGGCATTGTCGATGTCGGCAGTCTGCGCGACACCTTCACCACGCTTCTCAATAGCCGTAACCGCGAACATATGGCCGAAATTCTGGCAATCGTCGAGGATTATATCGATTCATCCTGCGATGAGCGTCGAACAGGTGAAAATATTTGATGCCTGTCTGGATATCGTTGTGTCGGATGAAATTGATAACAACATCAAACATCACGCCTCCAACCTGCTGAGTGTCTTCTTCAAAAAGGTTCAGTCGACCAATCTGGGTGAAATCCTGCGGCGTAAATACATTGAAAAGCAGATTGACAAGGCCGAAGGGGTCTATCGCTATCTCTGCAGCGGCGCTTCCGGGTTGAACAGCACGTTTCTGAATGATCTTCTGAGGCCGCTGAAGGAGGGTGACAGCAATTATCAGATCAAGATTCTGACCTATTTCAAGAACGTACTGGAAAAAACGAAGAATCCGGACGAGACCGATACGGTTCTGGATACCTATCCGGATTACTGGAATCAGGAAGAACCGGCCAAGGAGGAAAAGATCCGCTCCATCTGCAGCAGGATTCTGCGGGCGGTTGATGAATTATGGGATGTGACGGAAGATCCGCAGGTTCGTGCCCTGATCGTCCAGATCCGGTTTGGCGAGTATACCAACAAGCGTGAACTGTTGGAACAGATTCGCTCCAAGGCGGATGGTGCTGCACTGACCCCGGCCGCCCGGGAAAAGCTGGCCTTGATGCTGCGCTGTTTCCTTCACCCGGAACAGGAGGATGTCCTGAAGTTGCAGGCAGCGCAACTGTTGCTGTTTAAAATCGGAGATCCCGCAAGCCGCCTGGCTGCCTGGAATATCTTGCTTCATACCTTGAGAACAAGAGCTTGAATTATGCCGAACAGGGGAGCATTGCGACGGTTATCGAGTCTCTTCTGGCTGAAAAGCATCTGGGAGGGCCGGTTCGTGACAAGGCCCGCTATCTGCTGTTTATTGCCGATCCGAAGCGTTTGAAGAGTGAAGAAGAACAGAAATCTCTACTCGGCTATCTGCGGAGGATTGTCGAAGGGGAAGGCTTTGCCAACAAGAATGCGGAAAAACGGGTGCTTGAAGCTCTCGGTACGTTTGCGAAAACAGTGATACCGAATGAAAAACTGAAAAAAGCGGCACAGTATCTGGAATTCAAGATAAAGAACCCTTAAGTCAGTGGCCTGGGTAAACTGTTCAGCGCAGCGCTGATCCGCCCACCTCCCAGCACTTCATCTCCCCGGTAGAACACCAGCGACTGTCCGGGGGTGACCGCTTTCTGCGGCTGGTCAAAGTGCACCTCGCAGCGATCTCCCTGCACCAGGACGTACCCGGCAGCCGACCGGCTGGTGCCGGTAGCGGATCTTGCAGGTCGCGGCAAACTCCCCTTCCTCCGGCGGCTACAATCCAGCTGACCGCTTCCGCCTGCAAGCCGGTCTGCAAAGACATGCTGCTGTTCCCCTACCATGACGACATGCCGTTCGGCATCGATCGCCCGTCACATACAGCGGTTCGCTCCAGGCGATCCCCAGACCCTTGCGCTGGCCGATCGTGTAGCGGTGCGTGCCGTGATGGCGTCCGACAATCTGCCCGTTCAGATGGATGATGTCGCCGTCGGCAGCGCCAACGATCCGCTCCCCTCCAGAAAAGCCACATAATCATCATTCGGAATGAAGCAGACCTCCTGGCTGTCACTCTTTTCTGCCACCGGCAAGCGCGAATTCCCGCGCCAGACGGCGCACCTCGTCCTTGCTCTCAATCGTCGCCCAGCGGAAAGAGCACCTGTTGCAACTGCTGCCTGGGTCAGGGTGTAGAGGAAATAGGACTGGTCCTTGCGGATGTTGCGCGGCCATTCGCAGGTGGCAGGTGCCGTCCGGATCGACCGTTTTTCTGACGTAATGTCCGGTGGCCAGCAGCTCGGCCCCCAGTTCACGGGCCTTGTCCAGCAGCAGGCCGAATTTGATGTAGCGGTTGCAGCGCACGCAGGGGTTGGGTGTGTGACCGCAGCCGGTACTCTTCGATGAAGTCATCGATGATCAGTCTGCTGAAATCCGGGGCAAAATCCGCAACATGGTGGGGAATACCCAGATGACCGGCCACAACGGCGGCATCGTGGGCGGCCGAGCCGACTGCCGCTGTGTGCGGGGCAAACAGGCGCATGGTGATGCCGATGACCTCGTGCCCCTGCTGTTTCAGCAGTGCGGCGGTGACGGAGGAATCCACCCCGCCGCTCATGGCAACGGCAATCTGCTCATTCCTCTTCTCCCAAGAATAATCCTGACCACCTGATTGGCCTGGTGTCAGGCGGCAATGCCGACCCGCGGCGCCATCAGGCCGTTGCCCGGTGCTGCTTCGGAGACGCCATCACCCACCAGGTAGAGGCGGCTGCGATACTTTGCGGGTCGTGATGCTGTTGTTCGGGCCGTATCCGGCCAGACCCGATGCGGCAACAACGCGTGCTCCGCGGCATCGCTTCGAGTACCGTGTTCACCAGCATGGCCTTCATGTCGGCCCGGTCAAAGGCCTCAACGACGATCGAGCAGTCGGCAGAAGACTGCCGGAATATTCTCCGGGTCGAGCAGGACAGCGGTGCGGTTCAACGGTTACATACGGATTGATGCGCTGCAGGTTTTCGGCCAGCGCCTCCACTTTGTAGCGTGCCGATCTGGTCGATGAAATACTGCTGGCGATTGAGGTTGGAGGGCTCCACCACATCAAAATCGGCGATCACCAGTCTGCCGACACCGACCCGCGCCAGGGCCACCGCCACGGCCGAACCGAGGCCGCCGACTCCGGCAATGCCGACCGATGCCAGCTTTGAGGCGGGCATGGACGCCGGGGGTGTGCCGGGCCGCCATCAGTGCTTCCAGTTCTTCCTCTGTCGGCACTTCACCGCGCCGGATCAGAAACAGTTCGTCCCCGTCGTGCAGCACCGTGTCCGCCGGGGCCGGAAAGCCGTTCAGGATCAGTACGTCGGCACCCGGCTTTGTGGCGTTCCGCAACGGCTCCGAGCGTCAGGCCGTCTTCGACAACGGCGGCTTGTTCGTTGATGCGGATCTTCACCCGTCTAGCCCATGGCCTGCTCGAGGTCGGCGATCAGGTCGTCCGGGTCTTCCAGGCCGACCGAGAGGCGCACCAGCGTGTCGGTGATCCCTTTGCGCTCCCGCTCTTCTGCCGGAACCGAGGCGTGCGACATGCGGGCCGGGTAGGAGATGATGCTTTCCACCCCTCCCAGGCTGACGGCAAAGGCCGCCAGCTGCGACCCTTCCAGCAGCCGCTTGGTGGTCTCGAAGGAGTCCAGTTCGAAGGAGAAGACCGCACCCGGACCGTCGGCCTGGGCGGCATGGATGGCATAGCCGGGATGCTCGGGCAGCCCGGGATAATGGACCGCCGTGACCCGCGGGTGCGCCTTCAGCCAGGCGACGATTTTGACCGTGTTCTGCTGGCTCTGATCCATCCTGACCTTGAGGGTCTTGACGCCGCGCAGGGTCAGGAACGAGTCCTGCGGCCCCAGTCCGGTGCCGAAGGCGTTCTGGATATAGCGGATGCGCTGCCCCAGTTCGGTGTCCTTGACCACGGCAAAACCGCAGATCACGTCGCTGTGGCCGTTGAGGAACTTGGTGCCGCTGTGCAGGACGATATCGCAGCCCAGTTCCAGCGGGCGCTGCAGGTAGGGGGTCATGAAGGTGTTGTCCACCAGGGTGATGATGCCGTGCCGCCGGGCGATCTCGACCGCGCCGCGCAGGTCGGTGATCTTCAGCAGCGGGTTGGAGGGGGTTTCCAGGTAGATCCCCTTGGTCTCCGGCCGGATGGCCGCTTCAATGGCCGCCAGGTCGGTGGCATCCACAAAGGTGGAGGTGATCCCCATGCGGCTGAAGATCGTGGAGAGCACCCGGTAGGCGCCGCCGTAGACATCGTCGCAGACCACCAGATGGTCGCCGGGGGAGAAGATCATCAGGGTGGTGGAGATGGCCGCCATGCCGGAGGCGAAGGCCAGGCAGCGGGTGCCCCCTTCCAGCACGGCGATCGTATCTTCCAGCGCCTCGCGGGTCGGGTTGTCGCCGCGGGCGTAGTCGTATTTGCCGAAATGGTCGACCGAGGTCTGGCGATAGGTGGAGATCTGGTAGATCGGCACGCCCAGCGCCCCGGTCTGCTGGTCGACGGTCGGGCCGCCGTGGATCAGTTTGGTTGCAAATTTCATGGTAATTCCTCTCTATGCTTCCAGCGCCTGGCGCAGGTCTTCGATCAGGTCGTCGACATCCTCGATCCCGACCGACAGGCGCAGCAGCACGTTGTTGATGCCCAGCCGGGCCCGCAGTTCCGGCGGGATGTCGGCATGGGTCTGCACCTCGGGGAAGGTGATCAGGCTCTCCACCCCCCCCAGGCTCTCGGCAAACGAGATCAGCTGCGTCTTCAGCAGCACCTGCTCGACCAGGGCGTGGTTGTCAACCTCAAAGGCGATCATGGCGCCGAAACCGCGTGCGTCGCGCTTCATCAGGTCATGATCGGGATGATCTTCCAGGCCGGGATAAAACACCTTGGTTATCCGCGGGTGCGCTGCTCAGCCAGTCGGCGATCTTGCCCGGCATTCTCCTGCTGGCGGTCCAGGCGGACCCCCAGGGTCTTCATGCCGCGGATCGTCAGCCAGGAATCCTGCGGCCCCAGCACGGCGCCGACGGAGTTCTGGTGGAAGTAGACCTGTTCGGCCAGCTGCGGGTCCTTGACCACCACCAGGCCGGCGACGGTGTCGTTGTGCCCGGACAGGTACTTGGTGGCGCTGTAGACGGCGATATCGGCACCCAGGTCCAGCGGGCGCAGCAGGTAGGGGGTCAGGAAGGTGTTGTCGGCGATCAGCAGCAGATCGTGTTCGCGGCAGATAGCGGAGAGCGCCCGCAGATCGGCGAATTTGAGGAGCGGATTGGTGAGGGTCTCGACGAACAGCGCCCTGGTGGCGGGTGTGACGGCCGCCTGCACGGCAGCGGTGTCGCTGGTGTCCACATAGGTGAAGGTCAGGCCGTACTGGCTGAAGATCTTGTCGAACAGCCGACAGGTGCCGCCGTAGAGGTCTTCGGTGACGATCAGGTGGTCGCCGCGATCTTGAACAGCAGCAGCAGGTTGGCGATGGCCGCCATGCCGGAGGAATAGGCAAAGCCGCGGGCCCCGCCGTCCAGGCGGGCGATGCCGTCTTCCAGGGTCTGGCGGGTCGGGTTGCCGGAACGGCTGTAGTCATAGCCGGTGCTCTGGCCGAGTCCGGGATGCCGGAAGGTGGCGGTCTGGTAGATCGGAACGGTGACCGCTCCGGTCCGGGTGTCCCATTCAAGTCCGATCTGTACCGCCTGTGTTGCGATGTTCATGTCATACCTCCGTCCAAAGATAAAGAAATCCCCTTCCGGGGTGCGGAAGAGGATCTGCTGGATGCGCTCTTCCTTATCTCCCGGAACCGCATGGCGATCCCGCTGGAATTGGCACCTTGCCTTTGCAGGCTGGTTGCCGCGACGTCACAGGGCCAGTCCCTCGGTCGCTCTCGATAAGTATGTATTATGTTGAGTTACTTAGTAAGAAAACTCCCAGCAAAAATATCAGTTGCACGGTAAACGTGTCAATAATTATTTGTCAGGCTCCGGGAAGGATGGCGTTGTCACGCACGACACGTTTGAAATCGTCGTATTCCGCTTCCAGCCGCTGGAGCTGTTGAAGATAATCCTGCGATCCGCCGGACTTTGCCGTCTCGTCAAGAATTGCCGCACTGTTCATGATACGGGGAGCGCTGATGTTGGCCGCCGACCCTTTGATCGTATGAGCCAGCCGGTGAATGTCGTCATGATTGCCGCTTTCTATAGCGCCTCTCAGACGCTGGATCGGCTCGTCCAGACTTTTGATAAACATGCCCACAAATCTGGGCAGCAGTGCGGCGTTGCCGCCCAGACGCTCCACCAGTTCAGCCTGGTTAAACGGTGGCAGGTCTGAGTCATCGGGTCGTTCCGGTCTTTCCAGCCGTTCTGACTTGTCTGATTTATCTGACTTGTCGGCAAAGCGAGCCAGCGTTTCACTCAGTATTGCCTGACGGAGCGGCTTGGTTATAAAACCATCCATCCCCGCTTCCCGGCACTTTTCGCGGTCGCTCTCCAGTACGTTGGCGGTCATGGCGATAATCGGGATTCGGCCTCCGCCGGTCATCTCCAGAACCCTGATCGCCTGGGTAGCCTGTAAGCCATCCATTTCCGGCATCTGCATATCCATGAAGACAAGGTCGAAGTGCCTTGTTTTGAATAGTTCGAGCGCCTCTGCGCCGTTTGAGGCGACGGTCACATGATGCCCCGACTTTTCGAGCATGATGCGGGCCAGTTCCTGATTGATGAGAACGTCGTCGGCAAGGAGGATGGCGAGTGGTGCGGAAGAGGGCGCCGTACTTCCGAGCTGCGGCTGCTTCGCTGCAATAGCCTCAGCAGATGCGACGTCGAAGGGGAGCTGTACCGTGAAGGTGCTGCCTGCGCCAGGGCTGCTTTCAACCGAAAGAGTCCCCCTCATCAAATCGGTCAGTTTTTGCGTGATTGTCAGCCCCAACCCGGTGCCGCCAAACGAGCGACTGGTTGACGAATCTGCCTGGGTAAATGGCTGAAATATCCGCTGGCACACGTCTTGAGACATGCCGATCCCGGTGTCGCTGATGCTGAATCGCACCTGTAGAGGATCCGTTGAATGGTCAGCTGTCGTGCAATTGACGCTGACGCAGCCGTGGTGGGTAAACTTGACCGCGTTGCTGATCAGATTGACCAGGATCTGCCTGAGCTTGGAACCGTCTCCGAAAAGTACCGCCGGAACGTTTTCCGCAATGGTGACCTGCAGTGCCACCCCGCCTGATTCGGCTTTGAGACGGAGCGGAAGCAGCGCACTGTCCAGCATATCCCGAAGGTTGAAAGGGTGCGGGTCAAGTTCCATTCGCCCCGCTTCTATCTTTGAGAAATCAAGAATGTCGTTGATGATCTCCAGCAGATTTTCGGCTGAAATCGAGATGTTGGACAGATAACGGTGCTGCTCGGTGCTGAGAGGAGTGCCGGAAAGCAATTCTGCCATTCCGATTATACCGTTCATCGGGGTACGGATCTCGTGGCTCATGGTGGCAAGAAAATCGCTCTTGGCTGTTGTTGCTGCTTCGGCCTGAAGTTTGGCGCTTTCAAGCTCGGCTGTTCGCTCATGGACCTTTAGTTCCAGATTATGCAGGTGGTCGCGCAGCATTTCGTAGAGCGCGGCGTTCTCAAGGGCAAAAGCGGTGTAGGTGACAACGATCGAGAGCGCGCTTAGGGTGGAGACCGGCAGACTGGCATGAGAACCGGGCAGAAGGCCGACGCACATGCCGCGAATACGGGAATGGGTTGCCAGCACATGCAGAACCAGAGTCTGGTCGGGTTCTGCAGCGGGATTGACAATCGGGTGGTTCTGATTAATCGCCCAGGCAAAGCTCCCGGAAGCGATCGAGGCGCTGACTTCGCTCTCGATCCGCTCCTTGCTTGCAGGCGGTTCCCACCAGGAAAGTTTGAAATCAGCGTCATCGTCAATCATGAAAATCGCCAGCGCTTCAAACGGAATCAGGCGCCTCATCTGGGAGAACGCGGTCTGAACGATCAGGTCTCTTCCCTGCAGTTCCGCCACGCCGGACGGAAAATCGCTGCAGGCGGCTACGATGTCGAGCAGCGTCACATAGTGCTGGTTGGTTTCTTCCAGAAAACTGACCCGCTCCGTAAGTGCCTGTATGTTTGACGTCAGCAGTTGTACGGTCATGACGCTCCCCCCTGGAGTGCGCTGGTAATCCCATTGAGCTGGCTGTCGATCTGCGCAACGATGAGAGGAAGTTGAAATGGTGAAATTGCCAGGCGTTCCCAGCTGCCGGACGTGAGCGGCGGAACGGTGTTGTTGCCGCTCTCGTCAAGTTCCAGCGCATGCGCCAGCAGATCGGCGCAATGCAGAATGGCGCTTTCACGCGGGAATTGTTCGGATCGGTTGCAGCGGTGATGAAACTCGACCGGTTCAGCCACTCTGAGCGGCAGCTTCCAGCGCCGCAGCAGCGCCCCGCCGACATCGGCGTGATCGAAGCCGAGTCTCTGCCGTTCAACCTCGTACAGACAACGCTGCTCGTTGTTGGCTATGTCAATTATTTCCCGGCTCACATCGGGGAGTTGGGTAAAGAGAACCAGACGTCCGATATCGTGCAGGATACCAGCCACAAAGAACCGTTCCAGGTTTGTTTCACGCTGGCTGGTTGCAAGAACGCGCGCAGCGAGGGCTGCGCCGATGCTGTGGCGCCAGAAACGTTCCATGGTGATCAAATCCTCCGGAAGCCCCTTGAAAAGTCCTATGACCGAAATGGCCAGCGCCAGGTCGCGTACCTGCTGGATACCGATTATGGTGACGGCTTGAGTGATCGTATCAATTTTGGAAAAGTAGCCGAACAAGGGGCTGTTTGCCAGTTTGAGAATACGGGCCGCCAGTCCCTGATCTTCGGACAGCACCTTGGCGATGTCGGAGATCGAGCTGCGCGGGTGGTTGATGGTCTCATCAAGCCTGGAATAGAGCATCGGCAGGGATGGTACTGACGAAACGTCGGACAACAACTCTTCAAGGGTTATGGTGGTGTTAGCGGACATTGACGAGCCTCCGCTCCAGACAGAGCCGCATCAGTTCCTGGATCATCGGGTGATGGGGGTCATTGTGGCAAAACAGCTGGGCAACGGCTTGTTCAGCTTCTGCCAAAACAAGCGGATCTATCGCGCTGTTCTCTCCGGGGATGTCAGCCGGTTCTTCATCGGGGCCACGCAGAATATCCGCTTCAGTCACCCCCCATGTTCTCAGTATCTTGAGCTGTTTGTCAGCCAACTCTGAACCGGCTGGCAGGAGGAGTCGGCCGCTTCGGTCGCAGACGTCCGACTTCAGGGTCATTCCCGCTTCGAGTCGATCTATCGGGATTATTGGCATCTACAGGATTCCCCTTACGCTGGATTTTGGGAGATAACGCGGGTGCTGCGGGTTCATATCCCCCCCAGGCAGAGGTATTTGACCTCTATGAACTCTTCAATGCCATAGCGTGAACCTTCACGCCCGATTCCGGACTCTTTCATACCGCCGAACGGGGCGACTTCGGTCGAGATCAGCCCGGTGTTGATGCCGACCATGCCGTATTCCAGCGCTTCGGCGGTCCGCCATACGCGGCTGATATCGCTGCTGTAAAAATATGATGCCAGACCGAATTCGGTGTCGTTGGCCATTTGAATCGCTTCGGCGTCGCTGGTGAATCTGAAGACCGGAGCCAGCGGGCCAAAGGTTTCTTCGCGGGCAACCAGCATTTCCGAGGTGACGTCGACCAGGATCGTCGGCTCGAAGAACGTGCCCCCCAACTGGTGGCGCGTGCCGCCACGTACAATCCTGGCGCCTTTAGCGGTTGCATCGGCAATATGCTCTTCAACTTTTTCAACGGCCGCCATGTTGATCAGCGGCCCCTGCTGGACATCCCCAGTCAGACCGTTACCGACTTTCATTCCGGCAACGGCATCAGACAGTTTTTGCACAAACAGATCGTAGACTCCGGCCTGCACCAGCAGTCGATTGGTGCAGACACAGGTTTGGCCGGTGTTGCGGTATTTGGAAGCCATGGCCCCCTCGACGGCAGCATCGAGATCCGCATCGTCAAAGACAATGAACGGGGCATTCCCCCCCAGTTCCAGTGAAACTTTTTTTACGGTGGCGGCACATTGCGCCATCAGCTGTTTTCCTATTTCGGTCGAACCGGTAAAGGTCAGCTTGCGGACGAGTGGGTTGGCGGTCAGTTCATCGCCAATGGCAGCGGCGGAGCCGGTGATGACGCTGAAGACGCCGGCCGGGATTCCGGCGCGCTCGCCAAGTTCTGCCAACGCGAGGGCTGAAAAAGGGGTGGCGCTGGCCGGTTTTACAACCATCGTACAGCCGGCAGCCAGTGCCGGACCGGCCTTGCGGGTGATCATGGCGGCGGGGAAATTCCAGGGGGTAATTGCGGCGCAGACCCCGATCGGCTCTTTTATGACAATAATGCGTTTGTCAGCGGTGTGCCCGGGAATCGTGTCCCCATACACCCGCTTGCCTTCCTCGGCAAACCACTCGATGAATGAGGCTGCATAGGCTATTTCGCCCTTCGCTTCGGCCAGCGGTTTCCCCTGCTCTGCGGTCATGATGACGGCAAGGTCGTCCTGGTTGGCCATGATCAACTCAAACCAGCGTCTCAAAACCGTGGAACGCTCTTTAGCCGTTCTGGCCCGCCAGGCGGGGAGGGCAGCGCCAGCAGCTTCAACTGCACGGCGGGTTTCGGCGGCGCCCATTTTCGGAACCGTGCCAAGTGTCTCGCCGGTGGCCGGATTAGTGACCGCCACGGTTTCATTCCGGTCGGCACCGCTCCAGCAACCGGCCAGGTAACAGTGCTGCTTCAGCAAGGTGGGATCTTTCAGTGGCAGCATGAGTGATTCCTCCGATTCGTAAGTTAAAAACGGTTTCTGCGGTTTTTGCAGGGAAAATGTTGTTAACGCGCGTACCCAGTGTGTATCAGGGACGGATATTGAAAAAGGCTGCCCGAATTCGAGAAGCCTTTTTAGTTGTTGCAACGCTAAATGGGAATATGCTCAGTGTTTGTTGCTGAAGTCGCGGAATGAGCCCTTGGAAATAGCCGGCGCCCGTTTCTTTGGCGCCGTGGCATCCCAAATCATCTTGGAGAGTCCTCGCTCGATCGGTGACATGGTGATCGCCAGCAGAAACAGAGCCAGAAATGCCAGCGCAAATATGAAGAGCATTCCGAGTGAAATGAGAATTGCTTCCAGAATGACCGGCATAACCGCCCCCGCGAAAAACAGTAATAGTTACCAACGGAATAAGTATACATCGATGATTATCAAATTGAAAGCGATGATTACGCACCGTAGATGGAATGAGCGCGATGTTAAAAAAAATGGTGCATTTTATTTGAGATTTGGGGTATTGTTCGCGGGTTATTGATATGCGTTTCGCGCTGTAGCTCATACTTCACACCCGTCTGGAGATACCATTGGCAACCACTGAACGAAGCTTTGTTACCAACGTCTGGGATTTATTCTGTTCACTTAAATTGACCCTCTTTCTGCTGATTTCACTCGCGTTGACATCGATAATCGGCACGGTTCTACCGCAGGGTGCAGCTCCCGCCAGAATATGTTGCCCAGATCAGTCCCACCAAGCTGCAGATATACACCAAGCTTGGTTTCTTTGATATGTACCACTCGTTGTGGTTCATTTCCCTGCTTTACGTGTTCAGCATCAACCTTGTCTGCTGTTCAATCAAGCGTCTCCCGCATGTATTCAAGTTTATCAGCGAACCGACTCTCGTTCTGGGTGAGGGGATGCGCAATTCATTCTCGTTAAAGAAGGAGTTGTCGTTTTCCGGATCCATCGACAAAGGGAAAGAGCGGTTGGCCGAATTTCTGGGGAAAGAATTTTCCACGCCGGTGATCACGGAACATAATGGCGAATACCACCTTTTTGCGCAGAAAACGGCCTGGTGTCGTCTGGGCGTCTATGTTGTCCACCTGAGCATCCTGGTGATTTTTGTCGGGGCCATTATCGGCTCCCTGGCTGGATACAAGGGGTTTGTCACCATCGTTGAAGGAACGAGTGTCAACGCTTTTGAAAGCCGAAGCGGCCAGCATATTCCGCTTGGTTTCGAAGTGCTCTGTGAAAAGTTCAATGTAGAATTCTACAATACCGGCGCTCCCAAGGAATTCAGGAGTACGCTGACGATTCTGGAGAATGGCAAGCCGGTTCCCGGTTATTCACAGGTGAAGGTTATCGTTAATGAACCCCTGACGTACAAGGGCATCACGTTTTACCAGTCCAGCTATGGCCAGGCCAGCGAGGGGGGCGAGCATTACGTTACCGTGACTCCGAGAAATGGCGGAAAACCTGAAAAATTCACCGTCCGTGAAGGTGTTCCGGTCACCCTGAAGGATGGCACAATATTCAAGCTGATTGAAGCAACGCAGGATGTCAGCCCGTTTGCCCCCGGTTTTTCAGGCCCTGCCGCCCGCATTGAGGTGACTCGAAAGGGCGGAACACCACAGACTTTTATTGCGTTCAAGGATTACCCGGATGTAAATGCCGAACGGGGGGATGCGCTGATCTTTGGCTATGAAGGGACGAACGCCAAGCAGTACACCGGACTGCAGGTTGCGAAAGATCCCGGTGTCTGGGTGGTCTGGCTGGGATGTACCTTGATGGTACTTGGCATTTTCATCGCTTTTTTCATGTCGCATAAACGGATCTGGGTTGTTGTATCAAAAGGGCATGCCCGTATCTACGGCAATGCCAGCAAGAATCAGGCGGCATTTCAGATGCAGTTCGAGGACATTTCTGAAAAGTTCCAGCACCTAAAAATCTAACGGAGGTTACCTCTTTATGACCAGCTCCATGCTTTTTAACGTTACAACCTTCGCATATCTGATCTCTATGATCATATTCTTTGCATTTCTTGCCAGCAAAAACAAGGCAGTCGGTGCCGCCGGCAAGCTATATCGCGTACGCCGGACTTATCGTACAAGCTGTTGCGATCGGTTTGCGCTGGAAAGAATCCTACGATATGGGGGTCGGACATGCCCCGATGTCAAACCTGTACGAATCAATCGTGTTTTTTTCGTGGACGATTGTGCTGATTTTTGCCATCATCAACCTCAAATATAAATATGCCGGTTGTCGGCGCGTTTGTCATGCCGTTTGCGCTCCTGGGCATGGCCTGGGCTCAGCTCGGCATGAATACCGGCATAGAGCCGCTCGTTCCTGCACTGCAGAGTAACTGGCTGCTGTACCACGTCATTACCTGTTTCCTCGGTTACGCCGCCTTTGCCGTCGCCTGCGGCATTTCAATCATGTATCTGATCAAAACCGCCGTTGAAGGTACCAGTACATCGACACCGGCAGGTGGCCTGATGTCGATGTTCCCCCCACTGAAGGTGCTGGATGATCTCAACTACCGTGCGATCATGATCGGGTTTCCGCTCCTGACGCTTGGCATCATCACCGGCGCCGCCTGGGCCAACTACGCCTGGGGCACCTACTGGAGCTGGGATCCCAAGGAAACATGGTCGCTGATCGTCTGGTTTGTCTACGCCGCCTTTCTGCACGCCCGCATCACCAAGGGGTGGGTCGGAAAACGCGCCGCCTGGCTCTCGGTTATCGGTTTCGCCGCCACCATATTCTGCTATCTTGGCGTCAATCTGTTCCTCTCCGGTCTGCACAGTTACGGTAGCAAGGGGTAAGCAGGGAGATTGTAGCAGACCCATTGTACGCTCTTGTCTGGCGGGTGAATGCCATGTGGTGTTCACCCGCTTTTATTATGAAGCAGTCCATACCAGGTGCAGTTTAGAGAGTGCCGTGTGAATACCTTTTCCATAATTATTCCCGTTAAACCGGGTGGCTATGTTGCCGCCTGCCCGCATCTCAAAACGATCATGCCGGATGATCCACGGTATGAAATTCTGCTTGCCGAAGGGAGCGCGCCGAGTCAGCAGCGCAACCGTGGCTGCGAGAGAGGCGGCCGGCGACATCCTGTATTTCCTGGACGATGATTCACTGATACATCCTGAAAATCTTGCCCTCTGCTCTGATGGCATGAGTGATCCTGCGGTAGCTGTTGTCGGAGGACCTTCGATTACACCTGCAGGGGATAGCTGGCTGCAGCAGCTGTTCGGGGATGCGCTTGCTTCGGCATTCGGCTCCGGCGCCGTGCATAACCGGTATCGCGCCCATGGTGAAACCCGCGTGACAACCGACAAAGAGTTGATTCTGTGCAATCTTGCCGTTCGCCGCTCGCTCTTTATCGAACTTGGCGGCTTTAACGAATGTTTGTATCCGAACGAAGAAAATGAATTTCTGGAGCGGGTGACGTCAGCAGGCTACACGTTGCTCCATGCCCCATCCATGAGCGTATCTCGCAGTCAGCGCCGCACTCTGAAGGCATTTATCCGCCAGATGTTCAACTACGGGCGGGGCAGGGGAGCAGCAGACTCTGATCACCTCTTCGTATTCGGTCACAAGTTTCATACCGCTGTTTTTTGTCGCATATCTGGTCCTCTCGCTGATATGTATAAAGTATGTTTTACTGCTCGTACCTCTCGTGATATATCTGTCTGCAGCCGTAGTCAGCTCATTCGGAGTGCTGTGTCGGAGCGGCCGCCCGTCGTCTCTGCTCCTGATCGGCCTCTATCCGCTTATGCACTGTCGTAAACGGAGTCGGCTTGCTGTGCGGGCTCATACACGGGAAACCGGATCCGGTGCATGACAGCTCCATACGGATACGAAAAATAAAGAGGTTGGGTGAACCGTTTCCCGAGAGAACCGCTGACTGAAGAACCAGAATACATGCATCTGCCGGCAGGTTACTGATGGAGAAAAACGTGGATATTAGTATTGTCGTACCGGTATACAACGAGCAGGAAAATGTGGAGGCGGTCTATGCCGCGATCAGCTCCGCACTGCAGGGCATGGGCTGCTCATATGAGATCATCATGGTTGATGACGGCTCTTCCGACGGATCATACAGCGTGCTGACCAGGCTTGCGTCCGCTGGATGCCGCACTTAAGGTCATCCGTTTTCGCAGAAACTTCGGCCAGACCGCCGCGATGTCGGCCGGATTCGATTATGCGAAGGGTGACATCATTATCCCGATGGATGGCGATCTGCAGAATGATCCCGCCGACATACCGCGCCTGGTCAATAAAATCCACGAAGGTTTTGACGTTGTCTCAGGATGGCGGCGTGACCGAAAGGATACGTTTGTTTCCCGCAAGATCCCGTCTTTGCTTGCCAATGCCCTGATCTCGCGCCAGACCGGTGTTCATCTGCATGATTACGGCTGCACGCTCAAGGCCTATCGCCGCGAAGTACTCGACGGCATCAATCTGTACGGCGAAATGCATCGTTTCGTTCCGGCGCTGGCATCCCAGTTCGGGGCCAAAGTGACTGAGCTGCCGGTCAATCACTTTCCCCGTCTGCATGGCGTCAGTAAATACGGCATATCCCGCACCTTGCGGGTCATCCTCGATCTGATGACGGTCAAGTTTCTGATGACCTATTCCACCAAGCCGATTCAGCTGTTCGGAAAATGGGGCATCTACACCATCCTGGCCGGTATTGGCACGGGAACCATGACCCTGTACATGAAAATCTTTGAACACCTCAGCATGAATCGAAATCCACTGCTGATACTGACGGCCTTTCTCCTGTTTATGGGGGTTCAGTTTATTGTACTGGGGCTGCTCGGTGAACTTAACGCCAGAACCTACTTTGAGTCGCAAGGCAAGCCCATTTATGTCGTTAAAGACAGGATAAACCTTGACTGAAGACGCACTCCGCGTACTCATGATCGCCCCGACCCCGTATTTCGCCGACAGGGGATGCCATGTCAGGATCTATGAAGAAGCACGGGCGTTGACGAAGCTGGGACACGAGGTCTGTATCGTGACGTATCATCTGGGTCGCGACATGCCTGGGGTGCGCGTGGTACGTACACCGCACATTCCGTGGTACGGCAAGCTGGAAGCGGGCCCCTCCTGGCATAAGCCGTACCTCGACATACTTCTGTTGTGGAAAGCACTCATCGAAGCTCCGTTCATTCCGTCCCCACCTGATTCACGCCCATCTGCACGAAGGAGCCTTGATCGGCTCGGTTCTCAAACGCCTGTTTCGTATCCCCCTGCTGTTTGATTATCAGGGTAGTTTGAGCGGCGAGTCGCTCAATCATGGCTTTTTTCGCGATGCATCGCTGCTGACAACGTTATTTAAAGGGCTGGAGCGCTTTATTGATCGCCGGGCCGATCTCATCATTACCAGTTCCGATAAAGGGCGGCAGGAGCTGATACACGATTGGGGTATTGCCCCTGAGAAGGTAACCAATCTGATTGATGGCGTAGATACAGACGTGTTCCAGCCATGTTCCCGCAGTGAAGCACGCCGCGAACTCGGGATTCCCGACGATGTGAAGCTGGTTGTCTATCTCGGCCTGTTTAATCGCTATCAGGGGGTTGATCTGTTACTGGATGTCATTGCTCTCGTCAAGGGCGAAGCCCCGGACGTTCGGTTTCTGTTGATGGGTTTTCCCGACAAGGAGTACCAGAGGAAGGCATGCGAGATGGGCATTGATGATATAATCACGTTCACCGGTCGTGTGCCGTATGATCGTGCCCCGTTTTATCTCTAGTGCCGGTGATCTTGCCGTGTCGCCAAAATTGTCACAAACCGAGGCCAATGGTAAATTGTTCAACTATATGGCGTGTGGACTGCCGACGGTGGTGTTCGACAATCAGATCAATCGGGAGATTCTTGGTGATGAGGGGATATATGTTGAGCACGGCAATACGTCATCGCTGGCAGATGCCATTATTTCGACGATCCATGACAGTGGACGTATGAGTTCACTGTCAAAGCGGGTCAGAGAAAGAGCGATCAACAACACATTCCTGGAGTGCCAGATCACAGCAGTTGATGGCCGTTTACCGAACATTACTGTCATAGCCACGGGATGTTTCTCTCGTTGAAAAATAGCATTATGTGCTAAAAAATATTGACACCAATAATTCGATTTGCTATACATCTGGTCTCGCAAGCGGGAATAACTCAGTGGTAGAGTGCAACCTTGCCAAGGTTGAAGTCGCGAGTTCGAATCTCGTTTCCCGCTCCAAAGAAAAACAATAGGTTAGCCGATTTTGGCTGACCTTTTCTTTTTTGTGGTGGCATGTTTGGTGGCATGTACGAATATATAAGAACTGGTTCTGAATCAAAAAAAGCCGACACCTTTTACGGGTATCGGCTTTAATTTTTATTGTTGGTTCTAGCGTAATTTAGCAACAACTTTCACTTGAGATTCTAAATCCCTATTGACGTATCGATTCACGGACTCAACTTTACGCTGTCCTCCAAAGTGCATCAGGTCATGTGTACTAGCTCCCGTCTCCGCAAGCATTGTCATAAATATGTGCCGTAAGCCATGGAAGGTTATATCGGGTCTGCCTACCTCCTTCATGATTGCGTTGAATTGTTTTTCAACTTTGTCAAAAGGACGGCGGGTGTTTTTATTGTAGAACACGAACGGAATGTCATCTTGTTTAAACCGTAGTCTTGAACGTAATGCTTCTGCTGCCAGCGAATTTATGCCGACAAATAGCGGGTCTTTATTCTTTGTTTTCCGAACTCCGATACCTGGTGCATCAGTATCAAGGTCTTTAACGAGCTTCCAGCGAAGCCTCAATGCGTTCGTTTGTCTTAATCCCGAATACATAACAAACTGCACGATATCTCGAATCTGAATGCTGTCATTTGCCAAATCGAAATTGTTGTACAGTCGGAGCGTTTTCGGGTGATAGAAAACCTGTGGAATGTTTTGTCGACGTACCACAAGCCGACGCTTCAAAATATCAATGGCTTCTGGTGAAAGAATAATCCAGTCTCCATCGGCACTGATGTACGGCTCTGCAACGTCAAGAAACACTTGTGACCATGTTAAACGCAGAATCTTATACTGAGTAATCTTTGTTTCATCAAGTAAGTGCAGGATATCCCGCAATTGCGAGTTATCACCGAAGGCTACTCTGATGATTTCCTGACGTTCCTCATAAGTGGTCACAACCTTTTTTTCGTTATCCTCATCTTCGCTCTTATCACGACGTATATCGAGCAGTTTAGCAGCATCGATATAATCCATTTCAAGAGCACGTGCCATGGTTGCTCTGACGAAATTCAGGCGTTTATTCCGTGTTGCAGGACGTTTGACGGCAACGACAACCTTGTTATTAACAACAATACCTTCAGACAGTGTCGTTCTGTACGCTTTCAAATGCTGATACGTAATGTCTTCCAGTGGTAAATTACCAAATTCTGGTTCGAGTATCCGAAAAGCGTTAACCATATTCTTGTATGTCTGCTTTTTGATTCGCAAGTGCCAGATGATTTGACGTTCCAGCTTATCCTGAATGAGTTTTTCAACTTGAATTTTGAATTCATCGCTATCAACAACATACGGGGCGATAGTCTCGCAATGATGTTTAATCTGCGTTTCCAGAACGCTCCGGTTCTTTTCAGACAAGCGGTTTTTCTGGCGTTTGTATTCAAACTCCGTCATGGCAGGATATTCAAGCAACCGGCTTAGAATATCGGGTTCATATTCAAGAATGCATTCTTTGACATCTTGTTTCATCAGCTCAGGCAGATGAAAATTCATGCAGAAGGCTTTAAAAAGCGTTCTGCCGAGTTTCTTATCCTCTGGAGCAAGTAGCTCCGCCTCTTTTCGTTTGATAGTCTCAGCACGAATTACGGACGCTTCATTGCGGTCAGTGGTAGTGGTCTGTTCCCGATACCTGACACCATTTACGAAATATTCGATACTCCAGAACTCACTGGTTACTCTTTTTCCTTTGCGATCAATGCGAGTTCGTTTATACAAACCCTCCAGCGGACGGAATTTATATTCTTTTTTTGGTTTTTTCTCTAATGCCATTATGCCACCGAAAACATACTCTGATGCGGGATTTTGGCAAACTGCCCTCTCTGCAACCCCTCGGTTAATAGTTGACGATTAAATTTGTAGCCTTTGCCTACCTTCGTAAAAGGTAGCAACAGGTTCTTGCGGGACGCAATCTTGATACCTGAAACCTTTCGGCACCATGTCGTCAATGACCGCACGGATATTCCGATTAGGTCTGCCGCCTCTTGTGTACTAATATAAGTGTCGGGAGTGATAAGAGATTCTTGGTTTTTCGCTTGAAAAAGCTCATTGATAAGATTCTGAAGTTTATCTACTACCTGTGTTGCGATTGCTTCGATTTCCCCTGATGTCAACTCGTACGTTGGCATAATGTACCTCTCTTTCGCAGTGTTACAATGTGTTAGCTCTGGAAACCTTTCGTTTTATTTTTTGTCCTGTTATCTGGCAACGGCAGCATAACTGTAAATGTCGTTGCTTAATGTATATCCCTCATGCCTCCGATATATGTCCGCTGGATGTAACTGAATGTTGTGAAGCGTCGGGACGAACGATATGAAAGCCGAAAAGTCTTCATATGTTCCGAAGTACCGGTCAAAATCCTTTTCTTCAAGTCCGATATCCATGAAGTGACCAAAGGTCAGCAGGTACAGCCAAAGGCAGTTCATACAAACATCTTTGCCAAATAGCTGTTCACCGAAATCTTCTACCCCATCTTTGCCACCACATACTGCACAAGCCTTGTTTCTCATACTACAACCTCTTTCCTGCACAACCCCTGATACTGCCGTTGCTGCTGTAAAAATTATGTATCACGTAAAATCCAACGCTGCCGGGGAGACAGTAAAACAGAGAAGAGGTCAATGAAAATCTGGCTTAAAGTTGTTAAAGCCGTGTAGAATATGGACTGACTATATATTATGTTTTTTAATTTGTCAAGTAAAAACCGCTTGACTTTAAGGAGTTAGCAATTACGTGTATCATAAAACATACATTATAACCGTTCATTTTCAGGTATATTTCTGTACAATGCAATTGCGTCCCTGATGATGTCAGAATGCGTACAAGGTATTGTAACTTCACGTTTTCTGCCTGCAATCTTGCGTTTTGCTTTTTCGGTATCCAACCAGAGGAACATATCAATTGGAACCGTGACGGATACTTTGATGTATTCGCTCTTATCGATTGCTGGTGTAGAAATGCTCTTTTCGGAAATGCTCTTTATAGAAACAGACAGTTTCACAGACTGTTTCTTGAGTGCAGGTACAGAACTGCCAGTTTCATTTTTATTCTGTTCTGAAATTACCGATGAATCGGCTTTTTCAGCAACAGCTGGTTCAATACCTGCCTGCTCATCCTGAAGTTCAATTTCTTTCAGTGATGTTCTTTTCATAGTCCAACCTCCTCTAATACTTCATTTGCTAATGATTCCATTTCAAAATATGCGGGACTCTGCGGAGCATATCGGTTCACTCCAAGTCCGGCGGTCGCTGCATCCGAATATGCGGTTCTCATTTGAATAACCGTTTCTGAAACCTTGATACCTTTGGTCAGGAGCACGTCACGAAGTTCCCTGCCACTGGCGGTGTTCTGGCGAACCCTCACAGGTACGAGCATGACTTTCTTAAAAGGGTTCTGCTCGACGGCTTCCTTGGCAACGTCAATCGGGATTTTAGAAGCATCGATATCCAGAAGTGACGGTCCAATCGGAATGAGTATCAGGTTTGCGTATATAGCGGCACGAAGGCTTAACGCTTCCACTTGAGGGGGAAGGTCAAGGATAATGATATCTGCGTCCAGAGCGTTTAATTCTGCTTTCAGGGTACGTCCTTCCTTATCCTCTGCAACCTTGTGGCATTTGATACCTGACAGGTTCGCACGGAGCCAGCGACTTGCTGATCCCTGCGGGTCACAGTCTGCAATGACCACTTTAAGTTCCGGTCGAAGCTCCTGAATTGTGGTGCCGAGATGAACTGCAGTGCTCGTTTTACCTACGCCGCCTTTTTGGTTCAGTGCAGCGATGATTACTTTTACATTATTCATGTGTTACTCCTTTAAGTGTTTGTGCGATGTTATCTGCAATTCTCGAAACTACAGATATCGGGATTGAGTTACCTGCCTGTTTATACAAATGGCAATTAGCCAGTGTCGGTATTTTAAAATCTTCTGGAAACCCTTGAAGAGTAAAACACTCCATTGGTGTCAGTTTCCGTATGCCGTAATTATCGATGATGAGCGGAACGTTATGACCACCAGAACCCATGTTTGCCGTCAGTGTCGGACAAACGCCTTTTTTGTTAGCTCTGATGTATTTCCGTCTCGCCTGATACACGACGCCTTGCCTGGTCATGTGCTCATGCATCATTCTGACGGCTGATTGTTCCATGTTCACTTGGTAGAAGCTGTCAGGCTTTTTATCCGCAACATCAACCACGTCTCCAAAAACCTTATTGGTCAGCGGTATCGCACAAGGGAACATGAAACTGTCGGCATGCTTTCCATCAAGGAACCCGACGATGTAGACCCGTTCACGATTCTGCGGGGTGTTGCCATGCGTCGTAGCATTAAGAACCTGATACTTTGCATGGTAGCCAAGCTCTTTCAGGGTCTCCATGATAGTTGCCATAGTTCGCCCGTCACCATGATTCAGAAGACCTCTCACGTTCTCCAGAATAAAAGCTCGTGGTCGTTTGGCTTCCAGTATCTGAGCAATGTTAAAGAACAGGGTGCCTCGTGTTTCAGCAAAGCCTTTTCGGTGTCCAGCAATCGAAAAGCTCTGGCAAGGGAATCCACCACATAAAACGTCATGGTCTGGTATATCTGCTGGCGTAACCTTCGTGATATCGCCTGCAAATTGATAATTCTCCTCGTGGTTCAGTTTGTATGTCTGCTGTGCCTTTTCATCGATTTCAGAAGCGAAAACGCATTCACCATGGCTTTTCATAGCGAAGTGAAACCCGCCAACTCCTGCAAATAAATCAATGAACCGTAATCCTCTTCCTTCTGGTGAAACTGATAGCCGTGGTGCCGTGTTGGTATTGCTGGTGCTGATAGACATAAGTGATACCCCGTAGTGTCGCAGGGTGACTTCCCCTGCATCCCCGCAGAGGCGGGGTACGGCGGTACGGCTATGTTTTTCAGCTTCACGAAGAAGTGGATTTAGTTGTTATTCAAAGCAAAGCTTCGGTACATCACCTCCTTTCATGTTTGGTTTCAGCAACTTATGAAAAATACGTTTCAGATACAAATATAGGTCCAGACATTACGTCAGCGTTTCCTTCATTCCTGTATGTTTCGGGGAGTTTTAAACTTCGAAACTTATCGGAGGCGGTTCGGGTTTTAACTTTTTACGTTCGGCAACGGGTATGGCGAGGTAATTACCGGCTTCATCACCCTTTGTTTTGTTATACATTTTTGCCAGTCGAACCAGATTGACATCGGGATTTTCTTTGAACAGCATATAACCGTGAGTCTTGCGAAGGCTCTCAGATGTAAAACCACAACCCTCTGGAGCTTCGAGTTCGGCGGACTTTGCCAGATTTGCAACCCATCCGGACAATTCTTTTCCACTTTTCTTGTTAAAGAGCTTTTCGCTTGGATGTTCATCAAGAAATTTGCCGATAGCAATGAAATCATTAATATCTCTCAGATTAATGCGGAATTTCCAGACAAGAATACCAACCTTTGCATCGGGTAGATGTCCATAAACGGTATCTACTTTATCAATTTCAATCTCATCAGTCGTCAAAGCCAGCAATTCGCTCGGTTTGAGGGTCGTCCCAATACCGATAGCGAACAGCAAAAGAAACCTGGTTCCTTCTTCACGGCATCTTGATTTCAATTTTTCAATATCAATTCTCGACTGGAACGGGAACGGGAAATTGTAATTAGTTACGGACTTTTCCCGTTTTTCCTGAACAGACGGAGGTTCAGGAGTCAGGAAACCCTTTTCTTCAAGGACTTTGAAGAAGTTGTCTACCTTCCGTTGCATTCTCTTTTCATCAGTCATTTATATTGTCCTCCTGCTTAATAGATTAAATTTCAAATCTTACTTCCAAAATCTTTGCATCAGTCAGAAACGCTGAATAATGCTTGCGTCCCGAAGTGCGACATTCTTTCACAGTTTCTTCCCAAACATCGGGAGTTGCCATTAAATCATAAGCTTGTTTAACTTCAAGACCAATATCAACGACAGAAACCTTTTCTTCTGAACCTTCTTTATACGTAATCACTTTCATGGTGCAACCTCATACTGCTACTGCATATCCTGCTGATTCAATGGCTCGTTCTCAAGAACTGCCTCATATTCTATACTACCACTATAGCATATCAAAATCCAAATGTCAAGAAAATAATCATTGAATTTGTACATTGCATGAAACGCCTTTATTTATCAGTCGTTGTAAGTACCGGCATTATCGAGCCTATTCCACCATTGAAGCGAATTTTGACGCTGCGGGGCAGGGTACTCAACAACAACCTGCCAGGTAAAACAGAACAGATGATAGGGTTCTGGCGTGAATCAGGGATCTAATAAAAGGACGTGTGCCACTTCGTGGCCACGTTCGCCCTGCGAGGCAAAACCAAGGGCAAGAAACGAATAAACGACCGGCTAACGGGTCCAACGTGTAGGCTCCGCCAGAGTAACGGAGAAGATACTGATTGATTATTGCTGCTTTGGTTCTATTTCTTGGTTTCTTCGTTTTTTAAATAATGCCGTTTTTTAATTTTTTAATTTTTCGTTTCTTCGTTTCTTGAGAAGTCCACACTTTTGAGTGGACGTTACCAATAAGGATATTAGTCGCTTTCAGACCCGCCCAAATTTGTGGTTAATTTTCATCAGGACAATTTCAAATAGGGCAGGGTGATATATTATTCATTTCAGACACGAAAATTGATTTAAACGCAAAACAGATAAGAAAAACGGCTATTTTCATCAGATTTTATGATATGTCAACACCCCTCGGCTGTCTCAGAGCTAAATTCTTCGTTCACTCTTCAAAATCCCATCGGTGAATATTCTCTAATGACTAAAAGCCCGGTCTCCCATTTGTTTATTTCCAGCCGAAAGTAAATGATATTGATATTTAGGTTGTGTGTTATAGGCGTTATCCTCATACAACCGTAGGTATGGGAATAAACAACATAGGGACTCGAAAACACTTTGGATTCTAAAAGCCTTTGAAACCAGGCGTTCAGAATCGTGATATTGCATATGCCAAAATAATAAAATCAAAGAGATAATATAAAATTTCACTAGACGGCGTTCGAAATTTACTGTGGAGCTTGCGGAATAGTAAATCAGAAGCCGTCCGCTAGGGTGAAATCACAAACGGAACGTTTGGGATGAGGGGTACTGCGTAGTACCCCTACAGGGTTCAGCCGAAAGGGAAGGGTTCTTTATAAAGCGATAAGTACTGGAGAACGTCGTTGCCGTTCTCGCGTGGAAATTTTTATTACAGGCGAACCAAATAATCAGGTTCTCAAGAACAGAAAAAAAGTCATCGCAAAAAAAAGGATTTTTTTCTTAAGAGGTTTAATAATCTTTTGTATTTAAGTCTTTAATTTATTAAAGACATATCTTATATATAGGATGGTTAAATATTACCCATTTAAAAAGGGTTAAAATTTACCTTATAACTAAAAGCAATGGTTAAAACTAACCTTTTTAATTTGAGCGTAGCGGGTAATTTTTAACTTATTTATTGATTCATAAATCATGTAAACCGCTTCAATACTGGTAAAGACCCTCATAACAGTAGATAAGCACCAATTTACTATATGTAAATAGGATAAAAATAACAATAAAAAAGAACATAACATGCTGATAAATAACAATTATTAAAAATAAATTTGACTATGTAATTTAAATTAAGCTACGCTAAAACAATCAAAATTTAATGGCGAGGTTCTTTTATGCATTTCAATGTTATTTATCCAGAAGTTAAGCTTATCGTTACGTATATTCCGAGTTTAGCGTATCTGACAGATATTAAATCAGCAATTGTTCTGTCACAGTTTATTTATGCGACTCCAGAACGTGGTGATTCTATCAGTTATACCCACCAGCAGTTGCAAGATATGTTTCAATTTTCAAGAATGGAAATTCGCTATGCGATAAGGAAACTGCTTTCAATGAGCCTCATTGCTGTTGCTGATAACGTGGGTAGAAAGGCTTCTATATACACGGTCAACTTTGAAGTGCTTGATAAACTGATTGCAGATATGCCTGCAAAATTCAAACATGATGAGATGTCGGCTAAAAAGGGAATAAAGCGGGGCGAGTCAAAGACAAAGACGCAGGCCCCATCTGCGTCGAAGTCGAATTCTTCTTCATCTAATGCCAGCGAGCCCGCTTCTTCTGACGCTCATTCATCCTATTCTCCACCTTCTTCAGCAATAAAAGGAAGTACCAAGGAGAATCAAAGTCAGAAAGTTGAAGGTAGCAATACCCCTAAACTGATAATCAGTCACGATGATACTGTAGAGCTTCTGGTTGAATTCAATACTACCTGTCAAACTACTCATAAGCCTACTATGTCAAACCTCAAAATTTGCCGTAGAGCACTCGAAAGGTACTCACATGATACGATAATTGCTATGGTCAAGAAAATGGCTTCTAAATGGCATAAAAACTCCGAATTCGAGCACAATTTAAATCCGACAACTTTATTGAGAAACAATCTTGAGAGATATGTTAATGCTCCGCAAAAATCAGCATCAATAAATCCACATAACCGCTCAAGTGAATATTACGATGCAGACCTCTTTTGGGATAAAAACCCTGCTGATGAAAATGCTCGACAACAAACTCAAGCCTGGTTCATCGAAAACAATGTTCATGTCGGCTATGATGACGATGGTGGTAGTGTATTCTTTTAGTAATCGCTGTTTGCCTTTTTCTCCCTGATTTGACTACCAATCAAACCTTCTAAGCAAGCATGCAACAATCCCTTCTATCTGAAAATGCACTCTGGACAAGCCTACTTTGTGAAGCACTCTTTCTAAATCAAGCAGAAATTATTTTGACAAGATAATCATTTCTAAAAGTCTCTATTGGTCATTTGTCCTTTTGACTGTTTAAGAATTGCTATTTTGATATTTTGCTCAAAATTACAAAGGAGCTTTTGCGAAAGTATCTTTTGCTCTTTTGCTCAATTGATTATTTCAGAAAGTATCTTTTGCTGTTTTCAGAAATGCTCAAATACTCTTTTGATACTTTCGGAAAGTATCAATTTTACATTTTTACCGGTCGGTTACTTTAATCTTTTAGGATTTGGTCAATATCTGAAATGCCATCTAGTTTTTTTAGCTCAAATGTTCTAATAGCATAATCTTTCTCCAAACTACTAAGAGAAGCTTTTAAGTGTTCGATTCGTGTAATATCATAGTCAGTAGGTGTTGTTTTATGACTAATCTGTTCAAGTTCGGCTCTAACCTTTGCAATATTAGTGATAAGCATTTCCAGCTCAGCAGTTAGTTTCGCATGTTTATAGAAAATATCCTTATGCAATAAAAACGACTCAAGAACAGGACCTAAAAACCTTTTGTCATATAATTCAGTAGATTCTTTATGTAATTGTGTTTGTACCCTCGATGGTAGTTCAATAAGCATTCTGGAGTTGTTTCTGTTTAATTCAATTAATTCTTCCAGCATATCATCAGCAGAACGTTTAACCTTATCCTCATGAGTGGCTGACTGGATTGTGATAAGTTTGGCAAGGCATTCGTTAATCCTAGTTTCAAATCCAGTCCATAGTGCTTCAAATATGTTCTCTAATTGACGAGGTTCTAATTTCCTATCAATACTTGTGTCAATACGGTCATTAATTGAGATTAAAAGCTTGAATATATCATCTTTGCTTGCGATAGATGCGTTAAACTGTGCAAGTGGACCCTCAAGCTCAGGTATCGTCATTCCTGTAAGTAATGGTGCAACAAATGTCTCACCTATACCTCTTGACAAAGCACCAGCTTCGAACAGAATCCATGGTTCTCTATGGTTTTCAGGGGTAAGACAAATAATTCCGAATTTACTTTCATTTAATTCAGTCTCCAGCACACTTGACCAGCGAGAACCTTTAGCTATATCTTCCGATGATATAAACGGGTCGATACACTGAATAACACTCGGAAGCCAGTCTTTAAGAGCTAGCCCTACAATATGGCTTACTTCACCTGACCAGCTTATAAAAACTTTCATGATGTTCCCCCTTCAGAATCAATTTGGTTCGTCACTGATATTCATGAGAAGCCCATCGTATTACCCGCTGATTTTTGTTTTTATTGCCTGCAAATCTTTACCTTTCGGCATAACAAAAAGGCATTCGCCGTTGCTTCGCTTCTCCCAAAGCTCGCCTAATACCCGTTTTTCTTTGCTATCATCATCTGACCAACGGTCAGCACCTTTGTATTCAACTGCAAGGTACTTACCGTTTTTCAGTTTGCACATGAAGTCGGGATAGAACTTATCTGTTGATGTCTGGAGCCAGAAGGAATGATGTTCACGTTTCTCGATGTTGCGAACCCAAAAGTCAATTTCGGGGAGCTGGTCAATGTATATGGCACAAAGCTCTTCTTCGCCATTGAGACTCGCCATATCCTTGTAATAATGATGTTCGAACTTAAAGGTTCCTGCGTACCTGGTGTTCAATGGATATTCGTTCGGGTTGAATGAAAACGATACTTCCGGCGTTACAACGAGCGGGGTTGCATAATCAGGCAACAAAAACTGCTGGAAAGCCGTTTTCCGTGCTTCTTTACGGAGAACGTCTATTTTAGCGGTTATCTTTGCTCGTAGCGTGTATTTGTCATGGAAAAGCTCTTTCAGGTTGAAGCCCCTCTGATTCAGCAGGTAATGGATTACACCAGTCAGATAGGGTCCGCTTTGCGATGGAATAATATCTTCTCGATTCGGAATATTCTTATCAATCCAGTAGACGAGCTGAGCTACTGATTCAATGTGTTCTGAACCTAAAATAGTCATCTGGTCATGCAAATCATCAAGAAACCGTTTGGAGAATTTGCCTTTATCAGAAACATCTATTTCTAGGACTTTCCCGTCAAACTGTTTGGTTGAATACTCAGCTTCCGTCAATGTCGGGTCGCACTTGGACAACTTCCATGGTATCTCACGGAAGTGTGTATCTTCGAACATCTCGAACATGTCGTTTTGACGTACAGAAAGCATAGGAATCTTGAATTCAATACCCTTCTGAGCTGGACAAACAATCTGTTCTTCGGAAAGTCCGTGAGATTTTCGGAAGACCCGTTCGACTTTTGATTTAGCCTCTGGAGTAGTGAAACACCCCTTGATTGCCTGTTTTTCGGTTTCCGCCATGACACCGGTAAACGTCAATTTCTTTGTTTCATGGTCATACGTGACCTTATTTGCAATCTCTTCAGGCAACGTTTCAAGTTTCGGTATTTCTTCTATTATTTCAGACGCCTTGAACCAGTTCTCAAATTCGCTTTGCGATACGTCTGCCTTAATCGGTATGATGAAGTCTTTCACGTCCTGCTTATCAAATCCGTTCTGAATAAGAGCATCTTCCAGAGCGTTCGCAGCTTCGGCAAAGTTCTTTACTTGCCGAAAAAGCATACGCCATATTCAGTTCTTCATTATGTTTCCGCTTTGCCTTCGGCAGTCGCATGACTCTTCCTAAAATCTGTTCAACAGCCGTAGAAGACTTCATTTCAGCCACTGAACACAACACATACGCAAAAGGACAGTCCCACCCTTCCCGCAGAGCCTGAACAGTTATTATGTAGCGAACGTGGCAATCCGGATCAGCAAGGTCGATACCATCAATACCTCTATCAGTTCCGGTCGCACGTCGAATTTCACCAATTGGAATGCTGAAATCATCTGTCAGGCATTGTTCAACGACTTCAACGGTCAATGTCTCTTGCTGGTGGCTTTTTGCCTGTGCCTGGATGAGCATTATCGGGCGGATATATTCACCAGTTGCCTTCTTCTCTGCAATAGCGTCCTGCTCCAGCTGGTTCCGTAGTTTGATAGCGTCGGTCAGCAGTTCCCGCCAGTTTGGTCTGGTCTCAAGACGAATAGGCATTTTAATCATGTTGTCGACTTTGAGTTCGGCAGCAGACACGGAATAAAGGATGTTGGACGGATTGTCTTTCGTTTGCGGAGTAGCCGTAAACTCAATGATACAGGATGGGTTGAACCGTGCCAGTGTTTCAAAGGATAAATCAGTTCTGCTGTTGTGAGCTTCATCGACAATGATAATAGGACGATGAATTTTCAAAAGGTTTGCAAGGGACTGTATCGGTGTCCCGTTATCGTATTTTTCAAGGTCTGCCAGTAATGCAGGGTCAAGAGCACTAAAATGTTCCATCAGGGTTCCCGATTGCTCGTAAACCTTGCGTCCTTCGGTTTCATCAACCCTGAACGCCTGTATTGTTGAAACGATGATTGTAGCGTTATTCGCAAGGGTAGGGCGGGTAATACTTAACGCCTGCTGAATGGATAGAACCTCAACAGATGAAAGAGTTTCTTCAACCGCTTTACGGTAATGATGGTTGCGGTCTTTCAGGGCGTTTATGGTTTGTTCCCTGATTGTATTTGACGGTACGAGCCACAAGACCACGGGATTTTCCGTATGCATAAGGTCTTTGGCAGCGATACCGATTGAATGACTGGCAACGATAGTTTTCCCACCGCCGGTCGGTATCCGTAAGCAAACATACGGCAAACCAGGTAGTTCCTTCACTTCTTGGAAAGGAATGCCTGTACCAAAGGTCTGTTTTGTCATGCTGTAGAAGGCAGTATCGGCACTATCGTATTTTTGACAGGCAATGAAATACTCGCTCAATGCCGTTAAAGTCCGACGTTGATAGTCTTTTAAAGTAATCATGACAACCTCACTTCGTAGGGGATTTGTCTGAAAATGATGTTTTCACGATGGAGGCGGGTCGAACCTAATAAGCAACCATTACCGTAAACGATTTTAGTGCCGTCATGCTTCGGTAAGAGCTTCAAAACGTCTCTGGTGAGGACATTGCCACTATCATCTGCATTATCACCGAGAATACCATTGTAGAGCAGATAAACAGCTAAATCGCCCGTTTTGCCGATAAGTGGAGTTGATAGGTCTGACTCTGGAGGCAACGGTTCCCCTGTTGCTATGAAAAAGACATGGTGAGCCAGGTCTTTGAAGGTAACAGCTTCATTTATCAAGCCGTTACAAACTATTAATGGTTCCCCTAATTCACAAAACCTGAAACCTCCACCGAGACCATGAACATGATTGGTTTCTTTATTACCAGTGGCATAGCCTTCTATAACGCTGGATAGCCTTTTACTTGTACGGTTTCTGCAGATATCCTTATCCATTTCAATAAGAACAAATTTTCGGTTTCCCTTGTCCGCATGATTGAGATTCAGAACGGCATGCCCTGTTGTCCCGCTACCTGCAAAACTATCAAGAATGATGTCTTCTTTTTTAGTAACCATACCAATCAGGTCAGTCAGAATCTCGCTATCTTTTGGAAAAGCAAAGCTTCCAGCACCAAGTATCTGTTCAACTTCCAGAGTAGCTGCACGTCCATCTTTATAGAACACGCTTGGAAAAGGTTCGCTATCGATTTCAAAGAGGTAACTTTTTCGGCAGGGGATAGTCTTTTCATCAACTCCAAAATGGACACGTGGCGGGGTCTCAGCCATCGCCAGAATGGTTCTGGATTCTTCCCACCGCCATCCGGTAGACGGCTTTTTGACTGGTTTCTGTGTTACAGGATGAAGGATGTCATAGCGAGGTCTACTTTCTCTGCCATCATCTGGACCCGCAAAGTCGGCAGCGAAATATAAGCCTCTATCATCTGAATAATTGTAGTGTTTGTGGGCTTTGCAAGGATGATTAGCTTTAAGTGATTTATACCAGAGCATCATTTCCTTGCGGATAGTTGCATGGTCATTATTATGAGTTTCCCGTAGGTCGCTATAATATGAAAGAACCTGGTCTATACCTGGTTTATTGCGTCTCCATTTGGTGTTTTGAGCGATGAGCGTGGCTTTGCTTTTAGCGACGGCAACGATGTACTCGTGATTTACGGAAAAGAACTTTGCATCACCTTTTTTGCCTTTTTCCCAAACAAGGGTGGCAAGGACGTTGTTGACACCGAAAATTTCATTCAGCAGAACAGTCAGGTTCGCAAGCTCATTATCATCAATACTTACGAACATCACGCCATCTTCTTTTAAAAACTCCTTCAACAACACGAGCCGTGGATACATCATACAAAGCCACTTATCGTGCCGTGACAGGTCTTCAATCTCTTTCCCGACAGCTTTGCCTAACCATTCCTTTATTTCAGGGCTATTGACGTTATCGTTGTAAATCCAACTCTCGTTTCCGGTATTGTAAGGCGGGTCAATATAGATGCATTTAACCTGTCCAGCGTAGTATGGAATCAAGGCTTTTAATGCAAGAAGGTTATCACCCTGAACAAGCAGACTCCCGCTTCCAGGTGTTCCAACCGAAAGCTCGTCATTGCATTTTATCAGATGAAACGGAACCTGCTTATAATGGTTCACCACAGCTTTTTTGCCAATCCAATCGAGTGACGGCATGTAGAAATACTCCTGTTCATCGGTATTAGCCGGACAATTTAGTCTATCTATTAACAAAAATCAAAGTATAACAATAACATTATAAATATCAATAAAGCACACATAGTAAAACTGATCTAAAACGTATAGTTATCTATTCTGTGTATTTAAAAATACTTGACAAATTAAAAAATGGAAGTTATGATATATCCACAATTGACGAAGACGAGGAGGTAAACCAAAAAGAATTAAATAGGAGAGAGTAGTTAAGTCAGCAGTATTCCCTTCCCAAAATAAATAAAGGCTTCCCACCAACGTCAAAGGCTTTTCTGGTTCTCCTTCCCCTGAACCAAGCCATTAATCATAAGACACAAGCCCTGAACCCCAACAAAGACCCCGTTTCTATCATTGAGACGGGGGTTCGTTTCCCTCCTACCCGCCGAAAGGTAAATAAATATGTCTCTACCGAATTGCCCTCATTGCGGACAGCAGTATTACACCAGAGCTGAACTGCAAATATCCGAAGATTACCTGTTCGCAAGACTGCCTGTAACATGCATCAATCACTGTATTTCAACAAAAACCCTTTTGTATAAACGTTTCAGTCACGAAAACCTCGAACTCGGAACATTCAGGCATGACGGAGCACCTGAGATAATCAGCGATTTCCGGTATATTTCATTGCAAATCGTGACCACAAACCTCGAAAGAAACCACCCTGACGCTATCATCTTTGAAGCAGTCCGCTCATGAGCAAAGTACTCAAACAACTTCTCAAACAAAATGAACAAGCCCTCGATGTCGCTGATTACTTTATGTACGCTGCGTTCACGGCGATGGCTGAATGCGACAAACACGGTATTTTACATGGTGTGGATGTCGCACAATATCGAAAATATATACGGAGACTCAAACACCTATATTCCAGAAGAAGGGTGACGAAATGCAACATAACCATAACAAAAGCAGACAAGTTTTAGTCTACCAATTGTGGTTGACTGAGCTTGTTAAAAAGATGTCGGTTCATATCCATAAACTTAATTCTTATCGGCTCAACCCGCAAGAATCCACGGTTCCCGAAGGTGTTGACTTTGACATCCATATACAAACAATGAATATCGAAGCTCCGAAAGTATCGGCTCCAGAAGACTTTAACTACGACATGCAAATGCTCGATGTCGAAATTTGGTTCCGTAGCATGACCGCTCGTATGCAGCACTTATCCAAAACGATTGAAAACCAAGGAGCTTAATATATGGCACAAGACGTTGAATTCTTAATCGAACATCACCAGAAAATTTGCCGTATTTTTTCAATGCTGGCAAAGCAAAATATCGAACCTGACGGCACTAAGATCCGTGAGCACGATTCAATCACAAAATCGGTCGGTGAGCTTATCGAAGCTGAAACCATAATGATTCAAATGGCAGTGAAGGAATTGACTGACGTTGCGGAGTGTTTCCAAGCTATTGCACTTCGTCTGATGAATAGCATCAAACTTTCACAGGCAGTTTCTGATGATGAAGCCGAAACATACGAGATGATGTTCAAGCGTCTCGATACGTTGCAAAACCTGTTACCCGCAGACGTTAGGGATGGTGATTAGTGATGATATATCGTGTTGACGCTCATCCAAACAGTGCAAAATATCTTCATTTTTGGGGTCTGAAAGGAAAATACCAAATCCTGCGAGAGCTTATTCCGCCTGACACCGCAGACCTTTTAACCCGCATGCTTGATAAAAACGATAACAGGCATCTTGCCAGAGCATAGGAGAAACCGATGAATACTATGGAGTGGGATTATATATCAGTTTATACACGTGCCGATGCAATCAGAGACGGGGTTCTCGTTGACCTGACAGAGCTTTTTCCTGACATCTGCCGTCAGTGTTACAAAATCCCCGTCGCAATTACTCAAACACTTTTCAATATTCTCAAATCGTCGGCTGATGTAAGCGGATACGGACTCGATTCGTGGGTTCAGACGCTTCTGCAACAGCTTGTTCACAACAAATCTGTGCAAATTTATCCATATGGACAAGGCGAAATGGTTGTAGCGGAGGTTTGTTTGCCTGACCCGATTACCGTAAATGCTGTTGTTGGACCAGGGGACGACCCACGTGCAGTACTAACAATTATGCTACCAGGAGAAGACTAAAGATATGGCTGAAACAACAAGAAACCCTTATGGAATAAAGAAATTGAAGACGTGGAATGGTCGTGATGGTGGCGGATTTTCCTGTGACCTGTTCAAAGATGGAACCAAAATCGGTGATGCAATCAATGAAGGTTCAGGTGGATGTACCAGTATCCATTTCCTGTCACGAGAGCTTCGTGAAGAGTTCGAAGCCTTCGTAGCTGTTCAACCAGACAAGGTGTATCCAGCTGATGCTCATTCAGAAGAACTTGTCTGTAAAGCAGATGACGACTCCGTTATCAGTGACCTCGTTGATGATGAACTTGAAGCCCGTTGGTTGAAACGAACCATGAAGAAGTACACGGTTATCAGCCTTCCCGATGAGCCGAAAGGAAAATATATTACCTTCAAGGCTGCGTTCTCTCCAGAAGTCAAAGCTCAGGTTCTCAAGAAGTACCCGGACGCTATTTTTGCGAACGAGCAGATTTCCAACGCATAGTAAACCATGCCTCAAACAGGAATCGCCTCACCTAATCAAAGGAAACGCCTCTTTTTGCGATATAAAATTTAAAAAAACGGCAATTTTTATCATTTGTCTATTTCTCGGTGCTTTTTCCGGCTATCTGCTGGCAACCAAACAGGCACGAATACCTGCGGGAATTGTGTTTTTAGTGGCTGTTATTGGTTTGTACATCACTGCTCCTGCGAGAAGACTCCAGTATTCAGTGAAGACATTTTACTATTTTGATGATGAATGAAAGGCAAAAACCTATGGCTATCACTCCAACAAAAGATGAAATTCAAAAGCTCATCGAACACGTCACAAAGGTCGCAAAAACACAGCTAACAAGGTATCGGAACCCTACCGCCGATGGCGATTATGATGATGCGGGACAAGAGCTATTCTACATTTGAAATGGAATTTGGTGATGAAAAACGCAAGCAAAACTCTATCGACCGGTTCGTCAAAACCCTGAAAAAGCACCGTGCCATTGGTGCGATGATGATTTCAGAGGTTTGGGCAGCACGAAGAAAACCCGGTCAAACCGTTGAATCATTGTTCGTCATGGCTCCATCTGAAAGACCTGATAGAGCGGAAGCCCTTATGATTGCGGTCAGAACCTTCGAGGAAGCGTTCTGTATCATCATTTACTTCACCAGAGACGGTAAGGGCAACCCGATTTATGAGGAGCCGACACGCTTTGATGAAGGTGAGACCCGCTTTTTCGGTGACTATTTCGAGACCGGCAATACCAGTGGTCTCCACGGCAACGCTTGAAAACAAAGGAGGAAATACATGTTCACAGTAGCACTACCAACGCATTGCCCCGATGAAGACTATCTGGTCAGCTACCTCAAGCAACATGATATCCGGATTCAGAACAAACACGCTCCATGGGAAGTCTTCTATTCACATGAGAAGTACGAGGTTCTGGTGGAAGTCATCAAACTTGGCTGGATGGATGATGTTGATTACTACATTGACCAAATCGTAACTGATACGAAGCCGACACCTGACGAAGCAAGCTCCGTCACTTCCTAAATCGGAAGTAAAGGTTTTCGGTTCGTATTCTGATGACCACGGCATTGTTGAAAAAGGACTCAACATGCCGATGGTCACAAAATTGTATTATGTTTTTATAATAGAACATTATGAAATACGTTTTACTGAATAAAATAAACTTCATGGTGTTTTAATACATAAAACAGGTGGTCAAATTGTTCTACTGAATAGAACAAGACTACGAATGCCTCCTTCTTGGGAATAGGAGGCATTCAAAATTCATCTTAAAACCCCGCAAAGCCTTATGAAATATAGGTATGAGAAAAACACCATGAAATAAATTTGACCCGAATGCCTCTATTTCGCTAAAATAACCTTATAAATCAGCAACTTTATAATTATATGAGGCATTCAGAAAAGGAGGTTTTTGTGGCAGAAAAAATACAACCAAAAGCGACACCCGGCGAACCGATTCGAAAAGAGAAGGACCTAAAATTAATAAAAATGCTTCTCCAGGATAATCCGAGAGACTTAGCAATATTTACCGTTGGCGTGAACGTTGCCTTGCGTGTCTCAGACCTGACCAAGCTGACCGTAGGACATTTTAGAGAAAAAGAATTCTTGGACACATTTCGTGTTTTTGAAAAAAAGACGAAGAAATGGAGAACCATCACCATTAATCAGAGTCTCTATGATGCAGTGCAACCAATTCTAAAGAGTCGGTCCCGACGCCCAGATGACACACTGTTGTTCCGCGCGAAAATGTGAAGGCAAAAAACCTCTGAACAGAAAGACGGTTTACAGACTCGTCCATAACTGGTGCATGGCAATCAACCTCAGAGGTTCTTACGGAAGTCATACCCTTCGCAAAACCTTTGGCTATCATGCGTCGTATGGCTGTGTGGAATTGCCTGTACTCATGGGTTTGTACGGACACACTTCACAAGAAGTAACTCTTCGTTATATAGGACTTCAAGACCAGGAAATACGGATGCATACGTTGCAACGAACCTGTAAATGAGAACCAGATGAAATATAACCTATTCGGCATAACAACAGAAAAGTGGATTGCAATACTGTTAATAGCAATCACAATTGCTCTCACAGTTATATTCTGCCTGCCGAACGGTTCTCTGGTGGTGTTCGCAATAAAGGTTTTTGCAGAGGGATTGTTCTTTTCATCATTTTTCATGTTCTTCATTCTCTGGATGAATTTGTCTCAGAGCTGGAGTACCGATGAATACTATGACTACGTAGTTTATGGGAGTCCTGTTCGAAGGGGCAGAAAACCGCTGTAGGCACTGGTAAATCTGGCGGAGCCTACACGTTGAACCCGTTACACGAAACCGTAAAACCGAAACCGATTTTCCGCCATGCTCCTTGACGAGGGCGGGGTTGTCGCTTCGCTATGTGTTCTTCAATGTCCCCCGCCCGTCGTCTTCGTCGCAGTGGCGGGTGAAAAGAATGTGTTGAAAAACCAGAAACCAAAGGCTGGAACAATAGAGTCAGAAACAAAAGCAGGGTAGGGCGAACAAAAATCGGCAAGCCTGTCTTCGTAAACCTGGTCCAGGCTGTCGAAAGGCTGACAGCTAGGATCAGGCAACTCTTCCAGTCCCTCAAACGTAGAGATTCAAAGGCTTCCTGACTTATCAGTCAGTGATTGAAAAACTAAAACTGCTCAATTCCGAAATGCTCAAAAGAGCAAATGCAAAATGCTCCGTTTCCTGTCCAGGCTACGCCGGGATCAGTTCAACTCCGCCGACAAATCTTAAATCAAAAGATGCACGAATAAGGGTTCCTCGTCGTAAGCCTGTCCGGGCTGATGAAGCCAGCCAGGTCAGGCAACTCCTCAAACCCGTCCTGCACAATAACACCTTGAAAGGCTCTCCTGACCCTGCGGTCAGGGAATAACAAAACACATAGAGGAGAAACATTATGAAAAGAGAAATACTTGAAATTGAAGATTGCCCCGACTGCGGAGCAAAACCTGGTGAAGTCCATGCTGACGGCTGTGATATCGAGCTGTGTTCCGAATGTGGACTGCAGAAAATCGGCTGTAATCACAAAGGAGACAAGAAGTTCCACGGTGGACTGGTCTCTATCCGGGTGCAGCAGAAGCGATTTCCCTTGGATTCGTCACAGAATCTGGACATGCAGACCTGAACAAACTGTTCAGTACGGGTTTCTACAAGGTTTTGTGGGTGAAACCATCATGAAGGCAATCAACACCAGAGGGCTTCGGCTCAATCCAAAATTCAGGGTAATTTCCGTTACCGCTCTGACTCCAGAAGAAGTCGATGAAGAAAGCCTTTCCGTTATGTGGGCTGACCATCAGAGCTACGTGCGAGACCCACATTATGAAGTTCCGCTAAACACTTGAGAAACCTTAAACAGCCGGAGATATGTCTATGAGCACATAAATATGAAAACACATGAGGTAGTCGCTTTAGTCCGCAGATGCGGTCATACAGAGCAACAAGACATACATTTTGATACCCCGTTTGCCCGTGAACGTGAAATTGAATATAAATCAAACCTGATATGTAAAGCTTGTTATCAAGCTGAACGTGCAAAAGATATCCCGACAATATCATTGAGCGAAACAGCTCAACATGGACTTTTTGTATCGAATATTCGATATGCCTATATTCACAGAGGCATACTTGAAAAGGCTAAATTTCAATACCGAACGAACCCCAAAAGATGGACTAAATTTTCAACAGATATAGAAGAGCTGCGAACAATCTGTAAAGAACTCGCAGTTCAGATGCCTAATTCGGTTTTTACAGATAACACCGTGAAAATTTGGGTTACTGACATCGTAAAAGAAACAAAGGTTCCTGCAAAAGTTCTCAAAAAAATAGCTGATGAATTAAATATTCATTTACCGCTTTCTACTGAAAGTGCGAACGCTCTAAGAGCCGTAGCTGAATGTATTGGCAATACAGAAATTACCCGCCTGTTCGTAAGTCAGATTCCGAAACACCGCCGACAAACTCTTCTCGATACATCTGACCTGAATAAAATTGAGCGGTACTTTTATGGCGTTTGTATGAACGTGCCGGCTGACAAAAAAGTTCCAGGCTACAAAGCAATTGCTCAGATGATTCGTGACCACATCGCAAATGTGACCGACGAAGAAGTCAAATACATCTACTATAAATTGCGTAATAAAATCACCTATGATCGAAAAAAACGACAGAGTAATGACCCTGCGTGTGCGTGAAATTGTACAGATGAATAAACGAGCTTTTTCCTGCGTGTCGATGTGAGGGGTGGTATCAAAAACCATCCCTTCATATTTGGCAAAATCTACAACTGAACCACGGCAAAATGGGAGTGGTTTCGCAAACAACAAAAAGGACAATCGAACATGAAAGCATCAAAAATAGCAGGATACTACGTACCAACATTTAGAATTGAAAACGCACTTAACAGAAATGAAGATTTTCGCATTGCGTCAGAAGCTCTCAATACATCAATCAAAAATAAACAAATTCAGGATGCAGTCAACAGGTCTTTGAACGTATTCGAAATCATCGACAAGACAACCTGGTCTCTCTACATGCGTCAGGTGTCAATCATTCGCTATATGTTTCAGTTCAGCTTCGTAGTTGCCGTCATCGCCGGATTTATTTGTGCAGTCACCAGTAACGGTTTTGGCATGCGGGTTTCCATGGCAACTTCATTAGGTACTGTCGCTCTTATTCAAGTTTGTACTGACCTCGTGAAGCGGGTTTCTCAAAAACTTGCTGAATCCAAAGAGGCTCGTACCATGGGATTTGTGGAAGATACGCTGAGTAGTCACGGTTTCAAGGTCAAAGTCCTCGCAGAGGATGAAGAACTGCCGGAGCACTTATGCTAGACCTGATACTTTATAAACTCTACGTCTGGTTCATCGATAACGTCCTTTTGACAATTATTGCCATTATTTTAACTGGAGTAGCCTTTGCACTATTCATAAAGACCGGTACAGTTTTATTACCTGTCGGCTTGATATGTCTTTGGCTGGCTCCACTAACGTTCCGCCTCATGGGGTTGAACAAGTATTCGAACGCATACGAGCCGGTCGTTGTTATCAACAACGAGAAAGACCATGAGAAAAATAACTAAATACATACTCCCGCTGATAGCCCTCACAATCTCTGCAGTCCTCTACGCCTCGCAAATACTCTATATCGACATGACAACCGTAGCAATCACCATAATAGCCGTAGGAACCTTCATATTCATCATGCTAGGCATTGCCATCGAAGGTAACAGATTCGAGGCTCGTGAGAAGAGAAACCCTTATGAATTCAAGAAAAGAAGCCTCTGGTGGTGCATCAAAAACGACTTGAAGAACATCAAAACTGAGCCAAATTTTAAGGAAGACAGAATCCTTAAAACCGGGTTGAATCCAACAGCTAATCCTGTTGACCCGTGGGGTGATTATCATATGTCCAGCTTTACGAGCGATGACCGCGATGAGTAAAAATCGACTTTTCGGCATAGGAGCCCTCCGCTGGTGCAAGATTATAATTAAGACCATTATAGTCTCCGTCTTTTTGGTTTGGTTTCTCCCAAACGGGTCGCTCTTCATCTACATCATCAAAACTATCTGTATTGCATTGGTGCCAGCGTCCATTTTTATGTTCGCAGCGGTACTGGCGAATGGTTGGATAACTGATGTTCCTAAAGAAGAACTTGAATACAAAATATTCCAAATTCAGTTCTACCGACATCACAACAGAGATGACCTATGAAAAAACACCTTGAATACATAGTGCCTCTGGCAATGATGGTTCTGTCAGTCGTGATACTCATCCTGACGAAGGATCTGAGCACCGTGAAGGTCTTTAAAAAGCTCTACGACGTTCAGGATGTCATAGATATTATTGTTGTGGCTTTGTTCTTCTCTGGCGGAGTGTTTCTGATTTGTACAGTCTTTAAATGGTTTGAAGGACTTGACCGCCGGAGTTTCTTCTTAGGACGTACACGGGTGAACCAACCATGTTTAAAAGCGACAACGAACAAATGATAGGGGAATGCTGCGTTCAGCAAACCATAAAAGGCAGCTAACAAAATTCAGCGTTTCATGATATTAGACAATCAAAGGAGCATATCCATGAAAATATTTCGATCAACTGAGAACGTATACAATGCTGTAGATTCAGTCGTTAAGTATGGGTTCGCTGCAGTTCATGGGACAAAGAGCGAGGCAGTTCCGTTCTGTTCAAGCATAATTGAGGAGTTGAAACCGAATATTGAAATTTCCCCAACTACAGGATATGAGAATGTTAACAATCAAGGCTATTTATATTATGTATTTGATCTGAATAGGTTTAAATGTGGCGATAGCTTACTGAAAGAAAAAATCCACGAATTAGACCGAATCAACCCTGTTTAAGCTTGGTTCAAATAGCTTGTGTTGCTGATTAGACGCAATCCACATATGAGACACGACAGCGATTGTGGTGTGTCCTATTTACCTTGAACAGCTTTATGAAAAGAGGAATTTATGAAAGAAATTATTGAAGAGCTTTTATTTGAAGAAGAAAGCACAACCCTCGACTACAAATCTGAACAGTATAAATTTAGTGCATGCTCGTTCCATGAAAAAAGTGAGCTGTTAAAAGACATTTTGGCATTTGCCAACGCATTTCGCAGGACTGACGCCTATATTTTGATAGGTGTAAAGGAAAACAAGGGGGGGAGAGCTGAGGTTTTAGGTAATGTCGAACATATAGATGATGCGCAATTACAACAGTTCGTGAATGAAAAAACGCAAAGACCAGTTGATTTTTCGTATAAACCATTTGAATTCGAAGGGAAGCAAATTGGAATATTTAAAATCGGTCCGCAAGATAGACCAATATATCTCCAAAAAGATTATGGGAAGCTAAAAAAGAATGATGTTTATATCCGGAGGGGGTCATCTACTGCTATTGCATCTCCTGACGAAATTCTGAAAATGGGAGGCAATTACACTGAATCATACAGTAAAGAGCCAAAACTGCATTTCGGATTTGCGGATTTAGAGAAACGGCAGAAAGTCGGTGACACACAAGTAATCAAAACTGTAATTCTTAATATTCACAATGAAGGCAAGATTCCGGATTATGGGGTTTCAAATATAAAAGTCAATTCCATGATCAACTTGAGCATGAGCATGCCTGACGTCACTAAAAATAAAAATTATTTGAGAGAATTAGCCAAGTTTTATAGAGAGAGTCTATATGTGTTTGAAACTGGCTTCTTTTTGTACAATGAAAGTGGTGTTGTAGCAACAGATGTAAATATTGAATTGATGATTACCAACAATCTAAATGTGTTAACTGTATTAAGCGAAGATCAGTTACCATCTCGACCTAGTAAAGATGTTTTTATAAATAGAAATCTTATTAACGGTACTCCAAAAATAAAAAATCAAATTAACGTCCAAAGGATTGGCATTGATTATCTAGTAAGAATCAGATTCGATAAAGTTCAGCCAAAACAAACAGTCTATTCTAGTAATAGATTGTTTGTTGGATCTACGGTAAATGCAATAGCTCCAATACTAACGACTATCTATTGCGATAATTTAGCACAGCCGTCAGTAAGCAATATGTCTCTTGAAGTAGAAATTGAGCGCAAAACAATGCAACATACTAAATTTACCGGTGATGTTAGTTAGACCAAAACAGGCGATAAAATTCAATGAAAAACCAGTATGTCGCAGATATAAATGATTACAGAAAATACGGTATTCTTCGCACCCTCTCTGACTGCGGGAAAATCCGAATGGGCGTGTGCTGGATGCTTACACCAGATGATAACCGTACAGACGGTCAGTTCACAAACTACTTAAACTTGCCGGGACAGTGGAAACAATACGACCCTGCACTGTTTGAGCGCCTAACAGATTGCATCCGGGACGGTGAACGGCATATCAACCGCATCGAGTCAATAGGTGTTCTTCAGAACGCACTCTTTCATAGCGACTTACTCTCCGATATCCCTGGGGAGCGAGGTCGTTATTTTGAGGACATGCATGAACGGTTGCAGGGAGTAGATTTGGTATTCTTTGATCCAGATAACGGTCTCGAAATCAAATCGCGTCCCTACGGACGTAAGCAATCATCGAAATTTTTATATTGGCACGAATTGACCCATGTATTCAATGCAGGCAAATCAATTCTTGTTTATCAACATTTCATACGAGAGAACCGTGAACAATTCATAACACGCCTCACATCTGAACTTTGTATGAGACTTAATGCTCCAGAAGTGTTCTCGATTCGTACCCCGCATGTGGTTTTTTTTCTTGTTCCGCAATCTGAACACACTCAACATTTTAAAGAGAGAGCTATACAGTTAGAAGAACTATGGAATGATCAGGTTAACGTCACTGTGCACAGTCGCCCAAAATAACTTGACAATAATTGGACATAGCACCAGGTAGCCATAACTAACGAACTGAGCTTGAAATGGCTTGTCAACTCAAGCCATTATTGAATACAAAAAGGAGATTTTATTGTGAAGTGCATATATTGCGATGAACCACTTAATGACAGTGATGAACATATTCTACAGCAAGGATTTGGATCTACACTTTCATCAAAAGACATTATTTGTAAAACGTGTAACGATTTATTTTCAAATACTCTTGACTCATATTGTGTTGCCAAATATGACTTGCTATACAATCAGTTAGGTATTTCCGGAAAACCCAAAAAGGGAAGTAAAGACCACCCAGGCAAACCTGTTATATTAAACACAATAGATGGTAGCAAAATAGTTATAGATAAAAATCAAAGGATAGCTGCACAGGACAGTCCTTCCGTAAAACAGATATTCGACGAGGATGGCATATTATCTGGGTATGAGATCAATGGTACAGATCATAATGCAATACAATCTGTAATTAAAAGTATTAAAAAAGGTCAAAAGCAAGGTACAACGGTTGAACAACCTTTACCTCCTAAAATTATTTCAGAAAAAATCGGAACATTAAATAGTAATGTAAGTTTTGACGAGCGATATTTTAAAGGGATTAAAAAATCTCTGTTAAATTTCATTGCATATCACAAACGGATATTACTTGAAGATGAAGGACTTAAGGCTTGCCTTAATGATGTATACAAATGTGCAAAAGAAATTGATAATAAATCAAATACAAAGATTGATGAAGATGTATGGTACCCTTTCTTTTCAATAAATAAAGATATTACAGACAAATTTATATCTAAATATTTTGTACCGGCTCCAATCTGCCATCATCTTATCATTAGTTGCAATAAAGAAGATCAGTCTATAATCGGCGTCGCAATTTTATTTAATCAATTTGTCCATGTTTACATTCTGAGTGAAGTATACTTAGGTGATTCTGAAACTTTTTTTTACTCCCATAGCCCTCTTGCAAAAGATGAGAAGACTATTCTTGATAGTGCCAATTATCCGCTTTTGAATAAGGACAATTTGATTGAAATAAAGCGTGGAAGTAAAGAGTTATATGAACATCTGAAAAATGCTTATGAGCAATTAATACCTGAAATGAACCAAGTTGCCACTTCAACTCTCCTTCTTAATGTAACTGAAAACATGTTTCTTCCATTGCCTTATCCGAGTGAAATAATAAGACAAGCTGAAGATGAAATCACTGATGCCGTGGAAAGATTTTTAATTCTACTTACAAATATTGAACTTAGAAGTATATTACATAACGATTCTTTGCTTGAAAATGAAATACACAGGATTTTAAAAGATACCTCAAAGAAATTTTATGATTCACTTGTTAAACAACATGGTGACGTAGTATTGGATGATAACATTGTAGGAAATCTTGGCTTAAGTGTCATTAAGCTGTTTGCTGAAAAATTAGCACCACTATTTAGGCTGCTACTTCCCTAAATCTGATTTGCTTACATATAATTTGCAAACGTTACAGACTCTATAATTGTCGTAAGCGCAAGCCAACCGTTGAACTCATTTCATTCTCTCAACCATATTGCACATTTGCAGTTGCAATATGGTTGAGATATTCCTTCCTTAAATCCGTCAGGCGATACCCCCACTTTCAAACATCCCCATCACCGAAAAATGTCAGACTGCCTGATTTGATTATTGTCTCCCAGAACCCATATCTCTATGTAATCAATTTCATAGACCTGGGGGGACACATGAAAAGAACCATTTCAGCAATAATAGTATATTGACCGCGACAACAGCATTCTAAGCAGTAAGCGATAAGACCGGCACATCGAAGGGATCAGATTACCATTCAGCCGAAATTCCTGTGAAGTAATGTCAGATTCTTTTATAGGAAAAATTCGGTGGTAACGGGCACTAAAACATTAGAATGATAGCCAATAAACGGCAGTTATGCTAAACACTTTGAAATCAATGAACATTGAATTTAGCTATTAGCCACTATCATTGAAAGGAATTATCTATGCAGTGGTGGAATACGATTATTGACGGAAATATCAAGGTCGGTGAAGAGCTTCAAACTCCTGGACAAGGTATAGACGGTGGGAACCGAAAAAAACCTTTCTGGATACATTCCATTAACACCTCAAAGATCGTAATTATCAGCGGTAAAAGCTTTATTCCCTTGGAAAATGAATGTTTCAATGTGATTGAGGAAGCCTTTGCCAATAACAGAAATCTTATGTTGAGATGTGCATCCGTGAGAGACAATGAAGCTTTTGAAAACAGTGCTGATTTATTGATACGTCAGAGGACAGGCTCAAATCTTGCCTGTGCAAATTATGTATGTTCAATTCTTGAAAAATCTAATCTGGTAAAATACATAATTAAGAGCAATAAAAAGTGGATCGAGTTGCCTTAATTGGGCGGGAGAAACCTTATGTTTCATTTTGGCAAGATAAAGAAAGTGAATTTAAGAGACATCTGGAGCAATGAGGCACTCCATTTCACGCCCTGGCTTGCAGATAATATTAACGCACTCGGTGATGCGCTTGGTTTAGAGCTTGAATTAACTGAACGTGAAGCAAATGTAGGAAACTTCTCGCTTGATTTACTTGCAAAAGACTTAGGAAGCGGTGATGTTGTCGTTATAGAAAATCAGTTTGCTAACACCGATCACGACCACCTAGGCAAACTATTGACCTATGCAGCCGGATTCAACGCTGCCAAAATTATATGGATTGCAGAAACTATTAGGGAAGAGCACCGCCAGACGTTGGAGTGGCTAAACCAAAGAACAGATACAGATACACAATTCTTTGCCGTCGTAATCGAAGTGATTCAGATTGATGACTCAAAGCCAGCATATAATTTTAAACCGGTAGTATTTCCAAACGAATTTCAAAAGAGTAAACGAAGCCAGAAGACCACACAGACCTCTACAAAAAGCGAAGCATATAGAAACTTCTTTCAAGGCGTAGTTGACGACCTGCGGGAAATACATAAGTTCACAGGCGCAAGACTAGCACAGCCACAAAGTTGGTATTCGTTTTCATCCGGCAACAGTGGCGTTACGTATGGTCCGGCTTTTGCTCAAGGCAAAAAGGCAAGAATTGAAGTCTATATAGACTTAGGTGATGCAGAATTGAACAAAGCCCTTTTTGACGAGCTTCTGGAAGAAAAGGACGCAATCGAAGCGGACTGTCAAACGAAATTAGATTGGGATAGGCTGGACGATAAGCGAGCATCCCGAATTTCAGTATCAAGGACAGGGGCAATTGAAGCACCAGAGGACGAATTGCGCGAAATACACGCATGGATGATAGACAACCTTTTGAAGTTCAAAAAAGCTTTTAGTTCAAGGGTAAAAACAAGCCTGAAAAAGATAAGATCTGTATAGATAAGCGTTAAAATATCCGTAATTTGCAATTATTTTCAAAACAATCAGTGGTCTGATCCTGAGAGACGTTATAGGTAGATGAACTGGAGCATAAACGATGAAAAAATTTATGAATAAGCTTTAAATTAAAGGAGGCATAATTATGTCAGTAAATTCACACCTTACAGGATTGGCAAGCGCTCTCGTTCTCACTGACACTGAAAAATCCGGTATTGCAACTTCTATTGCTACTTTAAAGACAAGGCTCGATGCGTATTTTGGGAATACCATAACAAATCATTTTGAGTTTGGTTCTTATCCTCGAGTTACAATTCTTCCTCGCAAAGCAGACAGCAATTCAGACATTGACTACATGGTCGTTTTTAGTACTGCAACAGAAAGTCAGAAAAAGCCGCAAACCTATCTTGACCGATTGAAGAAGTTTGCAGAAGCGAAATATTCAACTTCGGATATCACACAGTCAAGTCCGACTATTGTTCTTACGCTGAACCATATAAAATTTGAACTTGTGCCAGCTATTAACAATTATGGCTACCAAATCCCTTCGCCTGCTTCATCATGGTCTGAATGGATACCTACTGACCCTACCGCTGCCAACAAAGCTCTTCTGGATAAAAATGTAGCAAATAATTCCCAGATTAAGCCCTTAGTTCGTCTTATAAAGTATTGGAATGCAGATAAAGGTCATCTGTTTACTTCATTCTCCCTTGAACAATACATAATCGGTAAATATTTTTATTCCTGTTCCGTTCTTAAGGACTATTTCTACGCATTTTGGGCGGATTTTGAATGTTCATACGATATATCCCAGACCACGAAAGATAAAGTGGCTACTGCAAAAAAATATGCTCAAAATGCGAAGGATTACGAAGCAAGGGGATACGCCAACGATGCCGAAAATGAAATCAAAAAGATAGTGCCTGGGTTATGAATAGTTCAGGGCAGATAAGAATTGATGAAGTATCAGAACATTATGAATCAGCTAAAAAGGCTGAACTTATTGGGAAAATACTATTCTGGATTATTGCTGGTTGTTCGTTGCTAATACCCTACACATCATCATTATCATTTTGTGCTTCCTGGAAGAGTTCTTTACAGACTCTATTCATCGCTTTGGTTGCGGTATATTTTGCAATTTCACAATTCTTCCGATTTTATCTTGTACCTAAAGCTGAACGGGCACGAAGGCAACAAATGCTTTCAAATGCATTCGGAACTGCTCTTTCACACGAGACGACAGCTCTTTATTACAACAATGATTATTCTCCATCGGTGATGCGGTTGGGTGCCAACACCATGGAAAATTCACTATTCGGCAAAGAAACCGCAGCGAAAATGCTTATTAAGAGCCGGATAATATCAGGTGTTTATTTGACTTGTTGGATACTTGCGTTTGCTTCAAGGCACAATAATGTTGAATTATTGACCTGGATTACGCAATTGGTGTTTTCTGGAGAAATCGTTGCTCAGTGGCTGAACCTTGAAGTGCTACGCTTTCGGCACGAACGCACATATGAACAGCTTCACGCACATTTTTTGCATGAGGTAGGAGAGGCATCGCCAAGAGCCACAGCAACAATATTAGATGCTTTTGTAGCATATGAGACAGCCAAGTCATCAGCAGGGCTTTTGCTTTCAACGAAGGTATTTAATAAAATCAATCCTTCACTTACCCTGAAATGGGAAAAGATTAGATCAGATCTTAAGATGACTGATTAAATTATGAGATACCTTTTTGTCATAATATTGCTGCTCATTTTTTTCTCACGGCTGTGTTTCGCCATGCCTTCAACCGGCACAACAGAAGTATTCTTCTCGCCCAGAGGCGGATGCACAGACGCGATAATCAGAGAGATTAACTACGCTCAAAATGAAATTCTGGTTCAAGCCTATTTCTTCACCAGTGCTCCAATCGCCAAAGCTTTACTTGATGCTCATAAACGGGGTGTCAAGGTTGAGGCAGTGCTTGATAAAAGCCAGCGTTCAGAGAAATACACCTCCGCGACTTTCCTGCTGAACGAAGGAATCCCGGTAACTATTGACGACCGTCATGCTATAGCCCACAACAAAATAATCATAATCGACCGCAGCGTCCTGATTACCGGAAGCTTTAATTTCACGAAGTCGGCAGAGGAAAAGAACGCCGAGAACCTTCTGATCTTGAAGGGCAATCAGCCTTTGGTTGACCAGTATCTCCAAAATTACGAAGAGCATAAGTCACATAGCGTAGTGTACAAATTTACGCCGAAATTATCTAATAAAAGGAAGCATAACTAGCAAAACGGAAGAGCCTTTGTACGGCGAAGTGTCGGGAATAATATGGCGGGAAAATGGGGGATAATATGAAAAATTTAATTCGCATGCTACTCATTTGTTTTTCAGCAATAAGCCTATTCATATCCGGCTGCAGTTTCGGTCCAAACCCAAAGGAAGTTCTTTCCAAGTATCTGGACAACAGCCTCCACGGCAATTACGACAAGGCGTATGAATTTTTATCTTCCAAAGATAAGGCAGTTAAGAGCCAGCAGGAATACTCAGGTCGTTTTAAAGAATCTGGCGGTTTCGCAAAGGCTTTTGCCGGGAAGATAACCTTCAACATAAAAGATGTTAAGATTACAGGAGATAGAGCCCTCGCAACCATTGAAGTCACTACACCAGACATAAGTGGAGCCATGGGTGAACTTTTCGGTGTAGCTATGAAGTCAGCCTTTAGTGGCGGCAAGCCTGACGAAAAAGAGATGGAAAAAATTGTAGCTGAAAAAATGAAAGATAATAAACTGCCAACAACTACCAGGACCGAGCAATACGACCTGGTAAAAGACACAGATGGCTGGCGGGTTTACTTGGGCTGGGAAAATGCGAATAAAATTAAGGAGCTAAAATCGGCAGCGGAGAAACTGGATAAACAGAAGAAATTTGCAGAAGCCAAAGCCAAATATTCCGAAATCCTTGTCCTGTCTTCAAGGGACGATGAAGCTCCCAAAAAAATAAAGGAATTAGATGAAAAGGCAGTCAAGTATAAAGAAAAACAGGTTTATTTTCCGAATGTTGAGGTTAAAGGAGTTCGTATTGCAAAGGGCTATCTTGGTGATACAGGCGTTTTCGGTGAAGTGAAGAACAAAGGAGATAAAAGCCTAAAATCGGTTGAAATCACCACTTATTGCTTAGATAAAGATGGGAAGACAGTTTTTGAAAAGACATATCATCCGGTTCTTATTTCAGAATATTCCTTTAGCATGAGGGACAACCAACCACTGAAGCCTAACTACAGTAGACAATTTGGCTGTAAGCTTGACGATGCTCCGTCAGATTGGAGTGGCAAGGTAAAGGTTGAAGTCACTGACCTTGAATTCGAATAAACTCAAAGTTCTTAAAAAGGCTATAAATAATTAGCAATGATTTTCAATACCAGGGGGATTAAATGAAGAAAGTTCTTTTTGCTATAATTGCAATGTGTCTGTTACTTCCTATCGCAGTCAGTGCAGCATCAATCGAAAAGGCTGAAACCTTCCGCCAGAATGGCTTAATAACAGAAGCCAAAAAAGAACTTATCGACATCATTTTTACCAAAGATGATAAATCTAAACCAGAAGCTTATTACATACTTGGTAACATTGCTTATGGTGAAAAGAATTTGTCATCAGCCCTCGATTCATGGAAAAAACTCGTAGAAAAATATCCAAAGTCTTCTCAAGCACTATTAGTGAAAGACCGGATTAAGCAATTGGCTGAAATATCAGGTGAAATAACAAAAGTCACCATTGATAATGCAATAGCACAATCATATTTAAGTCATGCTGATTTTTGGTCTGAAGGCAAAAAGAATATTTTCATGATTGATACCAGTTGGATACCTCATGTTGAAGCTGCAGTTAAGTGGTACGACAAAGTAATTCAGGAATATCCTAATACTATTGCATCAAAGGTAGCATATGAAGGTAAATTAAAGACTATCATTGGCTGGAAAGAAGTTGGCAGAGATGGTGAAAGTTTTGGGTTGAAATCTGATTTTGGATATATGCCATTAATGCTTTCAACCTTCGCAGCTTTTGAAACAGAGCATCCGGATGCTGCCACACTTCAATCATTCAGGTATCAAATTGCACAGGCATACTGGAGTGCAAGACAATGGGACAAAACTAAGGAATGGCTTAATCTACTGATTACAAAATCCGGAGCAAACGATAGCTATTATAAAGATTTAGCGATTAGAAGACTTACTAAAATTGAATACTAATACCCAAATTAACAGTTTGAAAAGCGGGAATTAATGACAGACCTCACCCTTCCATATGATGCCTTTCTGAGAGCAGTTAAACAAAACGCAGATAATGACCATGTATTCCTTCTTGGGGCTGGCGCTTCGATCAGTTCTGGGGTGAAGTCTGCTGAAGATTGCATCTGGGAATGGAAGAAAGATATTTTTGTATCAAAAAATCCAACGCTATCACAGCAGTACAAGGAATATAAGGCAGAAGCCGTAAGAACCAGTATTCAGAAATGGCTTAATAGCGAAGGCTGTTACCCGCTCAGAAATGACCCAGAAGAATATTCGAAATATGCGCAGTTAGCTTACCCGATTGAATCTAATCGGAAGAAATATTTTGAAAATATTTGTCGGGATAAAGAGCCGTTTATTGGTTACAAGCTATTGTGCCTGTTTGCTCAGATGGGTATGGTCAAGTCAGTCTTCTCTACCAACTTTGACGGACTTACCGTGAGAGCTGCACATCAAATGAGTATCACGCCGATTGAAATAACCTTGGATTCCGCTGATCGAATGTGCAGAGCTTCATCCAATACAGAATTACTTTGTATTGCAATTCACGGGGATTTTAAGTACGGCGAACTAAAAAATACTGCCCAAGAATTAGATTCGCAACACGATACATTTGCTGATGCGTTAACTCACCAACTCTACGATAAACACCTAATTGTTCAGGGCTATAGCGGACGCGACCGGTCATTAATGGATGCCTTGAAAAAAGCGTATTCAAAGAAAGGTGCCGGAGGATTATTTTGGTGCGGTTATGGAGATGAAATTAAGCCTGAAGTTGAAGAATTATTACTGGTAGCGCGTCAGGCTGGCAGGGACGCATATTTTGTAAGCACAGATGGTTTTGACAATACGATGATTCATCTTTCTCATAACTGCTTTGAAAGTAGCAATGAATTTAAGGAGAAAGTTGACGATACGCTAAAATCAGTTGGAGGCGTAACGCGGATAAACACTCCTTTTTCAATTGACCATAAAAGTACAAATGCAATTATCCGAAGTAATTTATTTCCGCTTAAAGTACCAAAAGAAATATTTCAATTTGAAGTTAGATTCGATAATGGCGAAAAACCGTATGAAGTCATTAAAACACTGACTTCTAATTCAAATGTTGTAGCTGCCCATTTAAAAAAGATGGTTTATGCTTTTGGTACGTTGTCAGAAATACATAATATCTTTGGAAATAGGTTGAAAAGTGAGATATGCCGGACACCAGTAACAACAGATGAATTAAAAACCGGCTCCATATTCAAGAGCTTATACAGAAACGCATTAATCAAAGGTATCTGTCAGACTTACGGATTAATGAATGATGGTAATCGGAGAATTTGGCAGGCAAAAGATAAAATAAAAATACAAGTAGGTAACGCTAAACATGACGTCTATGAGGCTGCAAAACTTTCGATCTTCTTTGACAATAAATACTCTTATGTAAGTCTTCAGCCTGCATTCAAACTTGTTGATTCAGAATTAAGCAAAGAGATAAGTTTTGAAGTCGGAAAGCAATATTATGATGTCCTATTAAAAAAACAACCGAATGTGAATTTTGACGTATTTCTTTCAAAATGGAAACAAATCCTCTTCCCTAATCAGCAGAGGCTGGCTTTTGAATATCCGATAGAATCCGGAAGTGGTTTCAAGTTTTCAGTTAGCAACGACACGATGCATATAAATATAATGAAATCGAATGCCAATTTTGTAATTAGACAATTTCCGGATACATTCAATCAAAACACGTTAGTTCATAAGGGAATCCAATATTTAGAACCACAGCTTGAATTCATTCATAAAGATACTCGCAAAATAACCAAGGATTTTCATCCAATGCGAGGGTTAATCACTAACTGTCCTTATGATTATTTGATGAACGGGAATGTATTTGATAGTGAAATAAATCTCGGGGTTATATGCCCTTTATCATTTAGTGATAAGGTTTTCAGTTTTTTAAATCGCTTCAATCAGCCACAGAGTGCGGGATCATACAACCCGGATTATTTGCTTGATTACCCTGGCTTTTTTGCAACGTATGGTGTCCCTTTAAATGTTCCACACGATAAAAGCGAGCGGTGGCAAGATTGCAATTTACCAGAACATGGGAAAGACCAGAAGGACACGGGACTGAAGCTATTATCTTCAATAAAGAATAGCATTGACGCTCTGGAGAATGTCAGCAAAAAATTAGTGATTGTGGTTTTCATTCCTTCAGCTTGGAATCACTTCACCAGGATTGACGACGAACAGGAAAAATTTGATCTTCATGACCACATAAAAGCCTATGCTGCTCAGAAAGGAATAGCGACCCAATTTATTCAAGAGGATACGCTGATTGACCCACTTGTATGCCAAGTCAACTGGTACCTGTCGCTTGCATTTTATGTAAAAGCATTAAGAACACCATGGATTCTGACAGGATTGGAACCAAAAACAGCTTTTGTCGGTATCGGTTATAGCGTTAATCATAGGCTGTCAAAGGATAGAGTCGTTTTAGGGTGTAGTCATATTTATAACTCCAGTGGACAAGGATTGAAATATAAGTTGTCGAGAGTTGAAGAATGCTACGTTGACCGCCAGAATAATCCGTTTCTGTCGTATAACGATGCCTATAAATTCGGGGTATTTATAAGAGAGCTGTTTTTCAATGCAATGGGAGAATTGCCTACTAGGGTGGTATTGCACAAAAGAACCCACTTCAAAGAATCCGAAATCAACGGCATAGTAGACAGCTTGAAAAAATCTGGGATTGAGCAAATAGATTTAATTGAGATCTGTTACGAAGAGGATGCGCGGTTCATATCACTACAGCTGAAGGAAGGCGCTTTTCAACCCCATGCATTTCCATTATCTCGTGGCACATGTTTTGTGTTAGATGAACACTCAGCGTTGCTCTGGACTCACGGCATTGTTCCATCAGTTAAAGCAGATTTCAGAAGCTATTATTTAGGTGGGAAAAATATTCCTGTTCCATTGAAAATTACGAAACACTATGGAGCCAGTAACATTAGTACAGTTGCGACTGAAATATTAGGATTGACGAAAATGAACTGGAATAGTTTTGACTTGTATACAAAGCTTCCGGCAACAATTGAGACATCCAATAAGATTGCAAAAATTGGCTGGCTGCTTAACCGATTCGAAGGTAGAACGTATGACTATAGAAACTTTATGTAGATACGTTCCGGAATAGACAAAAATATAATATTTCCACGACAGAGGCATTGACACATGAAAGAAGGACTAACAAAAATTCTGCTTGCCGATAAAGTCTCCGGGAAGCTCGCCATATCCCAAAAAGAGGCTTTGGGATACGTCGAACTACTTCTTGAAACCATGAAGAAAACCCTTGAAGCCGGTGAAACAATCAAAGTCAGCGGTTTTGGCAACTTCGTTGTCAAAACTAAAGCGGATCGCAAAGGCAGAAACCCCCAGACAGGCGAGACTATCACCATTACCAGCCGGAAAATACTCAGCTTCAAACCGAGCACGATCATGAAAGCTCGGCTAAATAACGGGTAAAACAATGAGCAAACCTTACGATGAAATGGACGCAGACGAACGCAGGAGTTGCCAAGAAAAAATAGACTTTTTGACATCAATTGGATTTAAACCATTACCGAATCAGACCACGCCCCGGCTGATTCACCCAGACCTGCCAGGCGAGGTATGGGACGTCTACGATCTGAACCCGCTTCAACTTGTAATGAAAATCTATAACCTCGGCGCAGAAAGCGTGAACAAGATAATTGAAGCCAACGGAAACCAGGGATGAAATTATGTGTGGGCGATTTGTAACCATAATCCCATACGATGAGCTCAAAAAGATTTTTGACCTCGTTGAGAGCCAGACAATTCAGCTTGAACCTCGTTATAACGTAGCTCCTACCCAGCAAGTTCCGGTAGTCCGGAATAACGGTGAACACAATTCCATTTCGTTCCTGAAATGGGGATTAGTTCCATCTTGGTCAAAAGATCCGAAAATGGGTAGCCACATGATTAATGCCCGTTGCGAGACCGTTGCAGAAAAACCTGCCTTCCGCCATGCGATAAAATATAATCGCTGCATAATTCCTATGAACGGATTTTATGAATGGAGCCACACAGAAGGCGAGAAACATCCGCATTTCATCCATCTGGCTGATAAGTCGCCAATGGGAGTTGCCGGAATCTGGGAACATTGGAACTCAACAGACGGAACAGCTCTGGAAACTTTTTCAGTTCTAACGACAGAAGCCAATAAGCTTGTTTCTACCCTTCATGACCGAATGCCGGTAATCCTCCACCCGGATAATTTCGGCATGTGGTTAAGCAAATCTCTTCAAGACCCTCATCATCTGGAACACCTTTGTCAGCCTTATCCTGACGAGCTTTTGACTTATTATGAGGTGTCCTCGTTGGTCAACAGCCCCAGATTTGATTCTCCCGCCTGCATCGTTCGTATATAAAAAATTATACTTGACTCTGAATAGCTATCATCTGATAGCCTCATTTAAAAAACAGCTATCAGGAGTAAGTTGATGGAAGAACTAACAGCAAGACAAGCTCAGGTGCTTGATTTTGTCACTAGCTATCTTGACGAGCATGGTTGTCCACCGACATTGCGTGAGATTTCTGCAGAGTTTGGTCTGGCAGGTACTGCTACAGCCATCATGCATCTCGATGCTTTGGAACGGAAGGGGCATATCACCCGTCGTGAGGGAAGCTCCCGGAGTATTTCCCTTGTATCCCGTACCGGCTCCGTCTCTGTTCCAATTGTTGGCACAGTCCGGGCTGGGACGCCGGAACTTGCGACTGAAGATATTCTTGGATTCTGTCAAATCGACACCAGCTGGCTTAAAGGCACGGATAATTTCATCCTGAAGGTCAAAGGCGATAGCATGGTTGATGCCGGTATATTCAGTGGAGATTACGCAATTATCCGTCCTCAGCAGACTGCCGAAAACGGGGAAATCGTTGTTGCATTGATTGATGGTGAAGCTACCCTGAAGCGCTTCTACTATGAGCAAGACCATATCCGCCTACAGCCGGAGAACGCCAACATGCAACCAATCATCGTAAAAGCTGGCGAGGCAGAAACAATGATTGCCGGCAGGCTTATCAAGACTGTTCGTTTTTTCGATTAATGATGGCTGGACAGCCGATCCGCATAGCCGTGGTGTATCAAGACGGCGCAAAACCCAAACCGGTGTGGTTCGAGCTTAACCGTAAACAGCACAAAATCACACGCACAACCTACTTTTGGAAGGACCGGGTGGGTGATGCTCCATTGCTGCATTTCGCCGTTCTGGACGAAGAGGACGCCTTATTTGAATTGGTTTTCAATTCCATCGACCAAAGCTGGATGCTCTACCCGCATAAAATCGAATAATCATGCCTGAACACCGAACAATCATTCATCTCGACCTCAATGCTTTTTTTGCTTCTGTCGAACAGCAAGCAGACCCTTCTTTACAAGGCAAGGCTATTGCTGTGGTCGGTGGCGGCGGTCGAACCGTTATTACTACCAGCTCGTATGAAGCCAGGGCAAAAGGCGTCAAGACCGGTATGGCGAAGTGGGAAGCGCTTAGATGCTGTCCGGAACTGATTATTGTTGTCGGTGATAATCAAAAATATACCTACACCAGTAGCAGAATCATGGAGATGATGCGGGATTATACTCCCCTGGTCGAGGTCTTTTCGATTGATGAAGCTTGGCTGGATATCACACATTCCCTCAGCATCTTTGGCACTCCGGAACGTATTGCTCACCTGTTGAAAGCTCGTATTCTTCAATCATTTGGGTTGAGATGTTCCATTGGCATCGCCCCCAATAAGCTCCTGGCAAAGCTCGCCAGCGATATGAAAAAACCTGACGGGCTTACCATCATCAAGCCGGAAGATGTTTTCCGGACGTTGGAGCGGTTGCCAATTCAGGAATTGTGCGGCGTCGGCAAGAAAATGCAGCGCCACCTCAATATGATGAGTATCTATACCTGTGGAGAGATGGGATGTTGTGACGAAGCCCGTCTGACACGCAAATTTGGCATCCTGGGTAAGGTGTATAAGGCGATGGGGCAAGGTGTCGATAACAGTCCGGTTGAGCCGTTGCAGGAAGATGATGAGGTTAAATCGGTCGGGCATTCCATGACCCTGCGCCGGGACGTTGACCGGAGAGAAGATATTCTTAAATACATGTTGCAGCTGTCAGAGATGGTGGGACGGAGAGCTCGACGGTATGAGGTATCCGGAAAGACGATCTCACCTACATATCCGATTCGGTGATTTTTATTCTAGTGTTGGCAAACAGACCACTTTACGGGGATATATTAACCAGAGCGACGATATTTACAAAGCAGCTATAAGCATCCTGGACACGCTGGAACTGCCGCTGCCAGTGCGACAACTCGGTATCCGGTTGACAAATCTCCAATACCATACTCAGCAGTTATCGCTTTTTCCGGAGGAAAGAAGAAAAAGCGAGATGGTACGAGCCATGGACGCCGTGAATAACAAATTTGGCGATTTCACCGTTACTTTTGGAAGCTTACTGGCGACTGAGGAAAAGGGCAGCCATGTTATTCCTCCATCATGGAGACCAGATGGAATTCGAAATGTTGATGTTCAGTGAAGAAAATGATTGTTGTGATCCTGCTGCTAATCACCGTTTCTACAGGCTCTTTTTTACGACGCCTGAGAGTTCAGTTCCGATTTATTTTAATTTTAACGCTACCAATAAAATAGCAATAAAAAATATATTATATAACTAAAAAAACAATGAGTTATGCAATTATGTTTAAAATAAGGTATATATTATGTATTGACATGTGGTGTTTAAAAGTGAGAGATAGGCTTATTTATTAAGGAGTGATATTTATGACAAAAACTAAAGTTGAGAAAGCTGAAAAAATAGAAGTAAAAGTCAAAAAACAACGTGGACGCCCGAAAACGATCGTGGCACCGGAAGTTGTTCATCTTCGGTTTACGGATTCGCAGTATGCTAGTCTTAAAAACCTTGTGGCTATGGGTGTTTGTTCAAATTTAAGTGAACTGGTGCGGCGTTTTGTCGATGAAGGGATTTTGCAGGCTGAGATCCGCCACGGTGGAATCGATAGGGCTGTTAAGAAAGCGAAGGTCCCTGCTGCCTTCAAGGACATCGTTGCTTGTCAGGAATATGTGGCTGATGTGCGAATATCTTTAGGTCACAACGTATCGGCTTTGGGTGACAGGCTCAACGAGGTTTGGAAGTGTTTGCAGGATGCTCAACTTTGTACGCAACAGTATCGCCTGATGAATATCAAACTTGCTGATGTGTTCGTGCAAGCCCTTGTGAACCTTGTTCCTGCAAATAGCCCGGTTGGTAAGAGGCTCCAGATTCTCCAGTTCAAAATTACGGAACTGGTGAATAGTGAAGCTTTGAAAGAAAAGCAGGATATTACCGCCGTAAATTAGCATTTGAGAAACATATGAGGGAAAGATAAAGCTTGAGCGTTATTCTGTCTATATGGACACGCAAGGGTTTGTGAACTGATATATAATTCAAAGGAAATGAAATGATATGGACACAGAAACAAGAAACAAACATGTTGATGAAATAATCGGCAGCGTAAATCTTCTCCGGTCAGAAATGTCAGCGATAAACCCGGTTGAGTTGAAAATAAGCTCTGGGACCTTACAATTGATATCCGACAACAACTGATAAATCTCAAAGATGGTGAACATGAGTAACAAAAAAGCCCTCCAAAATGGAAGGCTCTTTTTTAATTTATGTAGTTATGGTGTTATCTCCCGTGTTTATGCAGCGTGTCTCCACGTTGGGTTTGTCTGAAACCTTTTGCTAAACCGTCTATGAGCTCGTGTCGTCGGAGTGACGGAGTAATCGTTCTGGTCTGCCTTGATGATGTTGAGTTTCATCGAGAAACGCTGTAGACGACCATTTCTGTCATATCCACGTTCATCTATACCATCGCTTGCAAAACCATTCATATCGAAACCGAGTCTGTTAAAGCCAGCTTCGTTGAATCCACACCAATCATAACCTAACGGGTCGTATTTGGTGTTTGTTACGAAGTGAATGCCATCAGGACCAAAGCCATGAAGGGCGAGTAGTGTATCAAGGTGATTGCCTGTTGTATCGAGGCAGGACATGCTAGTTAGGCTCGTTCCTGTCATTGAAACCGTTAAGCATCGATTCTGCCAGCAAATCATTACTGACTTGGACAAGAACCACTACGGTTCTTTCAATCAAGCCATGGAGCGAACGAATGATAAGTTCTGCATCGGGTTTGCTCGCATAGAAAGCATTGATTTCTTGATAAAGCTCGATAATGGGTTCCTGACACTGATTCGGATGAGCCGGAAGTTTTACTTTCGTATTGTTCAGGAGTCCTGTGATAAGCAAATCCATTATTTCATCAGTATGTGGATTGCTGAACTTCAAGCGTCTCTCACCAGAAGGAGTAATAACCATTGCTTTCAGTGTTTCAAGTTTTTCCAGTTCATCGGCATTGAGTTCAGATTTTACCAGTGAAAGCAGTCTGAACAATTCGCCGGCGAGCAGGGTGATGAATGTCATATTTGCCTGACCCAAAATCACGGTTCGAGTGACCGCAGGGTCAAAAGCATGTCTTTCGGGAGCTACGATATTATACGTGTTGAGAAAACAAGTGTCTTCTGGCAACGGAAGCTCTCTCAGGATGGCATGTGAAATATATTTTTGTGGAATGTCATATCGTTTTCTACTGCAGGTCTCAAACGTCAGCTCAGTCATAACCTCGCTGATAGGGAAACTGCTACTTGCAATATTATTTGCTCCAACTGCGTTTTTCAGCGTTTCAAGAACAGACATCAAAAAACTCCTTTTTAGGTTTGTGAGATATGGTTTAACTACCAAGATTGACGGGTAAGGTCAATCGATTATGGAACCTTGAAGCAGACTGTGTGTCATTTGGTCATTGCCTGACTGCACGAGGTTTACGACAGCCTTGTTAATCAGACCGCTCATCGTTTCAATTACCGGTTTGATACCGCCACTAGCGAAGAACTTGTTGATTTCAAAATAACAGTCAATAATCGGCTGTTCATCCCTGTTCGGTTCGTCAGGTATCGGGATAGAGCCACCAGTAAGGAAACCAATTATAAAATCAGTCATCAGGTTCTCAACAGAGTGGTTCATGAAATTCATGCGTCGTTCGCCGGTCGGCATGACCAGTACGCTTTTCAGGGTCTCAAGCTGTGCAATTTCATCGCTTGAGAGACCGTCAACGGTTTTCAGAATCCGATACAACTCACCAGCCAACAATATCAAAAATGCCAGCATGCCATGACCTGAAATCACCATGCGATATGCATCTGGTTCAAAGTCATAGTCTTTCTTGACGGTCACAGTGATATTGCCAAGGTAACTGCTTCGTTGCGGGTCATACAAATCACGAATGATTTTGTAGATAGCGAGTTTACTACTAGGTATGTCAGCACAGTTCCTGTTGGTCGACAAAAACGACAGTTGCGTCAGAACCTTGCTGATAGAGAAAATACCGCTGACCATACCCTGCACTACTGCGGTTTGTTTCAATTGTTCGAGAATCATCAATAAACTCCTTGTTTGTTGTTTAAGCTGCGTCTTCGAAATTTTGTTCAGCACCAAAGGCAACGGTTGAATGAGTCCGTGCCACGAACTTCAACATGTCAGACAGATACTCTGCCTGGTCGATGTCAAAAATGACTTGGACTGATTCAGTGCCTTTCTTGCAAGACAGGGAAATCTTCGTCTTATCGCCTTCACCGAATTTTTCCACTGTTACGGTTGTGGTTGTTTCGATATCGCCTTTCTTAAATTTGTGTGGGGGAAGGGAAAGCTTTACTTTTTCAGGGGAAGCGAGTGCTCGTGCAATCCTTCCTGAAATCATATAGGCTTCCACTGGTTGCATCATGTAGCGGATGTTCGTTGAGCAATCATGCGTGAAGAACCGCAGAAAAAGCTTACCTTCGGGATATGCATATTGACGCCGGTTTGTCTTCTCAAGGAATGTGCCGGTCAATTCGAATCCAGTTCCTCCACCGGAGTTGTTTTTATTGTGATGAATGAATCCAGGCTTGATGTCTGAATTGCGTTTTTGTTTCGGCTGTTCTGCTGTTGGTGTCTTTTCAAGTGCCTTTGAAGATGTTGCTGATGAATCTGCTTCTGAAACATGAGTCATTCCCATGGTGAATCTCCTTGTTTTATGTTGGGGTTTAAATGCGGGTAAGTCCTGAAAAACCCCTCCTTTCGTTTTTGATATAATTAAGATTTTGGACACAAAAAAAGCGACAAAAGTCGCAAAAGAACGACAATGCCGCTGATTAAATAAAAATCCGTGAGGTTGAAAAACTACTGTTATCGATAAAGACCTGAAACACTGGTCTTTTAAGTAATTTGTTACTCAAATAAGAGTACCATAATAAAGCATAAAAAGCAATAAAAATCAAGCAGTTACATATTTAAAAGTTTCCGTCAATAATGAACCATAGATTCTGAAGTGAGCTTTCAAGATGGTAGGAGAGGGGATTGTCAGGGGGATTGGACAAGAAGATAAAAAGAAACCGGAACTTTTTAATAAGAACTGATGTTCCGGTTTCTTTTTATGCAGGGAAGGGGTTTCTTCTTTTTTGTAGCTGGAGCCTTTTTACCAGCAGGAGTGGTCTTTTTAACTGGAGCTGGTGTCTTTTTAACTGGAGCAGCTTGCTTTCTTTGCAGGAGGCTTTAGCAGGAGCTGATGTCGGAGCTTTGGTTGCTGAGCCGGAGCTGTTGCTGTAGCCTTCTTGCACTGGAGCAGGAGTGACAACAGCCTTTTTAGCTGCTCTGACAGCACGGGCCTTAGCAAGTATATCTCCCTGACCTCTATCGAGTGCAGCCTTTTTACGTTCTGCTGAATACGCCGTTGCAATCAGATTATACTTTGCAGGGATGTTGAATTGTTTTTTGTAGTCCTTCGGGGTCAGGCCGTGAGCTTTGGATAGATGCCTTTTGAGTGTTTTGAAGCTTTTATTGCAGATCATGCAAACTACTTCATTCTTTTTGAAGAACTTCTTGAAGTCAATTTTCTGTGGAACTGGTTCTTCAGAAGTTGGTTGTCCAGGTGTAACTGTGCCATCTTCAATTCCTTTGAGGAAGGCATAAACGGTTTGCATTTCTTGTTGTAGTTCTTCGGTGGAATATCTTTCTTAGTTGCTCTGGCGGTAATAATTTGAGCAGTTAGTTCGGTTAGATTCGACATGGTTGTTATCTCCTGTCTTTAGTATTGAAAAAAGATATTTATTCTTTAATATCTATATCAGAGAATAATTATTTTTCATATTATATTTAAAGATTTTCTGGCGGGTCCCGATATAGGTCTTGAGTGTCCGTTTGTAAATTGCTTGACAAAATGTGGCTTTCGAACTATAACGCAATCCGTTGATTACATTGTTCTTTTTAGAAATGGTTGTGTGGCATGTGTGGTGGCATCTTGTGTGGCATCTCGATAAGTAAATGTAGGTATTTATCGGTATGAATGTAATTACAAGGTATACAGGAAATCCGGTGGTAAACCTTTATATGTGGTGCTTTCAGGTATTATAAGTACACATATAACTGGAATGGATTCTACCTTGCCAAGGTTGAAGTCGCGAGTTCGAATCTCGTTTCCCGCTCCAAAAAGAATTCAAGGGATTAGCTGAAAAGCTAATCCCTTTTTCTTTGCCTCGTGTACGCCCAAAACGGATATTATTATTGGGGGGGAGCAGATTGACACAATCGAACTTATTGTCTCTTCTCCCCATTAACTTACGATGTCTTCCAAAGCGGCTGCCACCGCTAATATCTCTTCATCACTATAATCAGCTTCGGTCAAAAGTTCATATAACGTGAATGCTATTTGGCTTGGCCTACCGTGTACTCGTAATGATTCAGCTACCCCCTGCAATGATGGTTCTTCCATATTCTCCTCTTCATAAATTCTTGTGAATGCTACTTGAAGTTGCATCCAGTGTGTGTCCGTTAGCAGCCTAGGGGGGTACACTATCTGCACCCCATTTCAATGAAAAACCCGCTTTCTTGTTGAAGACTGAGCATTTGGGGTGATTTGAACACTAACCTGAAACTATTCCACATAATTGATCTAGTCTGCAGTTAATGCTGTTATTTGTTCTATCTTTTCTGCGATCTCCTATATGCAGTTAGCTCAAGCATACGGCTCTTGGCGTGAATGGAGTAGGAACGGGAATCGAGGTCATTCCAGGGACCCAATAGGAAACTGAACATCGACTGAAGAAAGCGGGACATAGGTTATGCTAAAAGATTTTACGGCAGTTAGTTTCCCTCTACCGGAGGTAGAGAGATAGGAGATGGGTGATATCCTGACCTTTTTTACTGACCCATCGTCTTAATCAGCTCCCAACCTTTAAGCAGGTCAAGGGCTCGCACCACCTGATAATCATTATTTAAATTATCCTTCATTTTTTGCCGGATTTTATCAGGCTTCACATTTTTGGACTCATTCCTGTTCTCATCTTTTTTTATATCTGTAGATCCAGTCTTATCTTTATTTTCGAAATGGTTATCAAGATCTTTTTCACGAAGATACAGGGCATTTTTTTTGTCGGGCATTTTGGGAAGTTCAACCGCCTCGACCACGATATCGGGTGTTATCCCTTTGGCCTGTATGGAGCGTCCTTTGGGAGTGTAGTAGCGTGCGGTCGTCAAGCGAAGGCCGGAATCATCCATCAGCGGGATAATGGTTTGAACAGACCCTTTGCCAAAGCTTTGGGTTCCTAAGATAATTGCTCGTCTATGATCCTGCAGGGCTCCGGAAACGATCTCAGATGCACTGGCACTTCCGCCGTTGATTACAACCACAATCGGATAATTCGGTTCTTTGCCCCCTTTTTCAGCAGTAAACTGCATATTCGAGTCCTTTTCACGCCCTTTGGTGTACACGATCATCTTCCCATCAGGAACAAAATGATCGGCAACCTTGACTGCCTGGTCAAGCAATCCACCCGGATCGTTACGCAAATCAAGCACCAATCCTTTGAGTTCACCCTTGTTCTCTTCTTTCAGGGTTTTGAGAGCCTTCGAAAAGTCATCATCTGTATTTTCCTGAAACTGGGCAATGCGCACATAACCGTAGCCACCATCAATCAGATTGGACTTGACACTCTTCACCTGAATCATGTCGCGGACAAGCGGAAACACTTTCGGTTTCTCGAATCCCTCACGCATAATAGTCAGGACCACTTTGGTCCCCTGCTTACCCCTCAAAAAATTAGCTGCATCATTAATATTCAGACCTTTGGTGGATTTGTCGTCAATTTTGAGGATCATATCACCAGTCTTGATTCCTGCTTTAATAGCAGGAGAATCCTCGAATGGAGAAACAACGGTCAGAAAATTGTCTTTAAGGAAAACCTCAAGCCCGATTCCGGCAAAAGATCCTTTAGTATCGATTCTCATCTCTTTATAGCTCTCGGGAGTCATAAATGAACTGTGCGGATCGAGAGATGAAAGCATTCCATTTATTGCGCTGTAGACTAGTTTTTTCGTATCAACATTTTCAACATAACTCTTCTTTATGATTGCAATAACATCTGTGAAGAGTTCAATAGATTCGAAATCGCTTCCATTCTGTTCTGCAAAACAGATGCTTTGAGAACTAATGGTAAAGATTGACAAAAAAGCTGCAACAACTGCGAATCCTGCAATCATCCTTATACATTTACTGCCACGAGCACTCATTGTTTTTCTCCAGATGTAAAGCTACGTTACGAATAGGTGTAAAATATTCTCTTTAATTCACACAACATGCTGCTGCCCCATCACAACCACCCCACAGTTATGTAAAAGTTGAGAAATACTGTTGCAGAATCTTTGCAATTTCCTCCGGCGACAACGAATTACCAGCAAACATTACAATGCCATTAATTACTAGCACGGGTGCCGATTTCACCCCATATTTCAAAATTTTCTTGAGATCATTAACCATAATAACTTTTCCGTTTAAACCACAGGCTTTTAAAGCTTCCAACACATTGCCAAATAAGGTGTTGCGTACTTTACAACTAGCTTCAATGATTTCGATTTTCATAATACCCCCAAAGGAGATGTTTATTGTCCTATGTATTAGAAAGGCGGCTTAAATTGTGCGATAAGTTGCGGCAACTTTCTTGACAACGACCGACATTCAGAAGCATTTCCGGTGAAAAGTCGGGAGACTGGCAGACTTTGATGATTGCTTGGTTTTCCATGTGAATACGTTCAGCAACCGCAGGTAGTTCAGGCACGATATCGATTGGTATAGTGAGTACGCCGTGACAGTCGGCATACAGCAGATCCCCCGGCTTCACACCAAGCCCCATAATCTCAACCGGTTTGCCGAAGTCGACAATGTGCATGTAGGCATCGGATACCGTCAAAGACTTAGCGAATACCGAAAGTCCTAATTTTCTGAGTCCATGAAGGTTACAGGCCATACCATCAGTTATCAATCCGTCACAGCCAAAAGCCTTGAGTATGGCAGCGTGCACTTCTCCAGCGCCGCCTCTTGCGTCTTCCCCGTCCATATTTTCGAACACAGCTATCCTCGGGCAAGGCAGGCGTTCAAACTCGCTCCAATAGTCAGTTCGATCTGTAAACCTACCACCGATGGTCGGCGGATCCATTGATCGTACCTGAAACGTTGCAGCATAACCAAGTACCCGTTCATCTGCTCCTGTTAAGCAACTTAGACCTGGACGAGTGAAGCCTTCGTTGCGAAGTCTAACGCCAAAACACTCGATAGCGTTTGCAATGGTGCATGTATCGAATTTTAGAATTTTGTCGAGCTGTTCCCGGGTTGGCAATTGAGCTTGAGATGTGGACGTTGTAGTATAATTTTGTTCCATTCGGTATCTCCCTGTGGTTTGCCATTAATACTTTTGGCAATACGAATGTTTTATGATTTTTCGCCCTTCGAGGGGCCTTAGTGCGATCCTGCAAGAGTTAAATCAAGTATCTAACAGCAATTGTGACCATACGGTGTCAGCTCTATTTCAGCGCACCGATCTGGAAATCAACATTGAGACGTTGCGCCTGGTAATCGTATTTTGCACTTGCAACCGCAATTTGCGCGGAGGTCAGACTCAACTGTGACTGGCTCAATTCTATGATGGAGCTCAGACCGAGGCTGTAGCGGCTCTGAGCAAGCTCAAAAGCCGTTTGCGACTGTTTGAGCAATTGCTCGGAGAGGCCCATTCGCTCGTGGGCCGTTCTTTCGTTGAGGCAGGCAACACGTACGTCTCGGGCGAGTTCATTCTCCAGGACGTTGGCACGCTGCTGCGCCGCCTGAGCCCGAAGTTCGGCTTCGCTTTCACGAGCTTTAAACAGCCACCCGTTAAAAATCGGTATGTTCAGATTTATACCGATGGCGCCATAGCGATCCGGAATCTGCGCCTGACCGACCGGGACAATGCCGGCAGTGCCCAGAATCCCTATGTTCGGGTAGTGCAGGGCATGCTCGGCGCGAACAAATTTTTCCGCCGCGCTCTGTTCCAGGTGAAGCCCCTTGAGTTCGGGCCGATTCAGCAGTGCTTGTTGAATCAGGCTGTCATACTGGTCGGAAAGCGGTTCCGGCATCGGTTCGTCGGCGAGGACAAAAGGAGAATCGCCCGGGAGTACCAATACCGCGGCAAGCTGGGCCTGTGCGGCCTTCAGGGTGTTTTCCGCCTGAAGCAGCAGCAGCTTGGCATCGGCAAGGTTGACGTTGGCAAAGCTGACATCCAGCGCCGATTTCAGATTGCTCTGGGCCAAAGCGGTGATCTGGTCAGCCACCAGCTGCCGGGCGGCAACCGTTTGCTGCGCAACCTGCATGACGGCTTGCGCCCGCAGCACGGCAAAGTAGGTCTGGCCGGTTACCAGCAGGATATCGGCGCGGGTTTGTTCGGTAACCTGGTTTTGAGCATCCGCACGAAGCTTGGCCATATCAACCAGGTTTCCCGTCCGCCCGAAGTCGGTAACCATCTGGCTGAGGGTAAGCCCGGCTGCAAAACGGTTATATACCGTTGGATTGGTCAATCCTCCGGCAGCCAGCCGGCTGCCGGAATCTGAAACCACGCCGGTGGCATTGGCCTGCAGTGTGGGCAAATAGGCCGCCCGGTATTCAATTGGCACCTGTAAAAAGGCCGCAGCGTTCAGCACTGCTGCAGACAGCTGAGGATTGTTCTTCACCGCCAGCTTTTCCGCCTCCGCCAGGGTCAGATGCACAGGTTCCTGAGCATGGAGGGGAACGACCTGAAGAACGAGGAGCATTGCTCCCACAGCAAACATCAAACGATTACGTGTATTCATGCAATCCTCCGTTTCCGGAACAACGAGCCGATATTCCAACCTTCACTCTTCTGGCCGTGCACCAACAGATACGCTGCCGGCACCAGGAACACCGTCAAGACGACCGAGACGCTCAGTCCGCCCAGGATCGCCCGTGCCAGGGGAGCATAGGCTTCGCTGCCGGCCCCAAGTTTCAGGGCCATCGGCAGCAGACCGATAGATGGTCGCCAGCGATGTCATCAGAACCGGACGCAACCTGACGCGGCAGGCAACGGCCACCGCTTCCTTGACGCCCATCCCCTCCTCCTCCCGCAGATGCCGGGTGAACTCGACGATCAGGATGCTGTTCGAGACCGCGATCCCCACCAGCATGACGATCCCCATGAGCGACATGACGTTCAACGTCGTCCCGGTCAGGAGAAGCGTAACGATAACCCCGGCCAGTCCCGGCGGCACGGCGACCAGGATGATAAACGGGTCGATAAACGACCGGAACTGGGCCACCAGGATCAGGTAGAGGAGGACCACCGCCAGGCAGAGACCGACGGCGAAGCTGCTGAACGAGGCCCGCATCCCCTGCACGCTGCCGCGCAGGGTGACGGTTTGTCCTTCGGGAACCTGGGTCTTGGCGATGATGCCGTCGATGGCGTCAGCGATCTTGCCGAGGTCTTCGTGCTGCGGCCGGACGTAGATGTCGATGGTACGCCGGAGTTGGTAGTGATCCACCTCCGTGGGGGAATTGATGCGCCGCAGAGTGCTGATCATGTCGAGCCGCGTGGGTTCGCTGCTCTTGGCGGCCTTGAGCGGTATTGCCGATAGGTCGGCCAGCGACTTGATCTGGTTTTCCGGGTACTGGACCGTCAGCATGTAGTCGTTGCCGGTCTTCGGGTCTATCCAGAAGCTCGGTGCGATCATGCCGTTCGAGGTGAGCGCGGTTATGACGTTGTCGACGACCTCCCGCTGGTTCAGCCCGAGTTCGCTGGCGCGGGTCCGGTCGATGTCCATCCTGAGTGCCGGGTAATCCAGGTCTTGCGGAGTATACACGTCCGCCACTCCGTCGATCGTGCGGATCTGTGCGGCAAGCTTCTGCGCCGTGTCGAGAGAGGCATCCATATTCGACCCTGCGACCTGCACGTCGATCGGCGCCGGCATCCCCATGTTGAGCACGGCATCGACCAGGCCGCCGGATTGGAAGTAGGCGGTCAACTCCGGGAGCTCCGAGGCGATCCGCTTCTTCAGGCGAGCCATGTACTCGTAGCTGCCGACCTTATGTTCCTCCTTCAGACTCACCTGCACGAACGCGGTGTGCATGGCGGAGTTGGGGGTATAGATCGCGGAGAAGTCGGGGGTCGAGCCGATATTGGAGACGATCATGCCGAGGTCTTCCTTCGAGACTTCTTTCCTGACGAGGTTCTCGACCTTGGCAACTTCTTCCTCGGTAACGGACAGGCGCGTGCCGGACGGCGCCTTGAGGTTAATCACGAACTGGCCGGCATCGGTTCTCGGAAAGAATGAGACCCCAATCAGCGGGAAGAGGGCGAGGCTCAGGGCAAAGATCACGCCGAACCCCGCCAGCGTCGCAACCGGGCGCCGCAGCGTTACGGCGACAGCCCGGTCGTAGAGTTTGAGAAACACCTCGAAGCGGTTATTGAACCAGACGTTGAAGCGTTCGCCGAAGGTGACCCGGCCTTTCGGGTGGTCCACCGTGACCGGCTCTTCCGATGCCGGCGTGCCGTGGTGCGCGGGTGCCTTGATGAAGCGGGCGCAGAAGAGCGGCACAACGGTCATGGCGACGATGTACGAGGCAAACAGCGAGATGACGACGGCGAGGGCCAGCGCGGAGAAGAGGAATTTGCTGACTCCGTAGAGGAATGTGACCGGGAAGAAGACCACCACCGTGGTGAGGGTGGCGGCAAGAACCGGGAGCGCCACTTCCCGCCCGCCCTTTTCGGCGGCGACTTCCGGCGTCTCACCCAGTTCGAGGTGGCGGTAGATGTTCTCCAGAACGACGACGGAGTTGTCGATCAGCCGGGAAAACGCCAGCGCCAGTCCTCCCAGCACCATGCTGTTGATGGAACTCCCCCCCATGGAGAGCGCGATGAAGGTCGCCAGCGCGGAGAGCGGGATGGAGAAGAACACCGCCACCGTGGCGCGCATGCTGCCGAGAAACACCAGGATCATGACCGATGTGAGGAACAGGCCGATGGCCCCTTCGTGCAGCAGCGTCTCGATCGCGGTCTTCACGAACACCGACTGGTCGAACACCACTTTGCTGATCAGTTCCTTCGGCACGTCGAACAGGTGCTGCACCCCATGCTTGATGCCGTCCACCACGGCGATGGTGTTCGTGTCCCCCCCCTGCTTCAGGACCGGGAGATAGACCGAGCGCTGGCCGTCGACGCGCACGATGTTGGTCTGGATCTGCTGGGCGTCCTTGGCAGTGCCGATATCCGCCACGCGGACCGGGGACTGGCCGACCATCTTGATCGGCAGGTCGTTGATCTGATCGACGGTATCCAGCTGGCTGTTGGTGTAGATGTTGTAGTCGAGCGGACCGATCTGGACGTCACCGGACGGGAGGATCAGGTTCGATTCGTTGATCGACCGCACCACGTCCATGATGCTCAACTGGTGGGCTTCCAGCTTGTGGGGATCGGTGTAGACCATGATCTGGCGGTACCGGCCGCCGAAGGGTTGCGGAACGCTGGCGCCGGGAACGCCGGCGATCTGGTTGCGCACCTGGAACTGCGCCAGGTCGCGCAGCTTGGTTTCATCAAGCCCCTCTCCCTTCAAGGTGACCAGGCAGACCGGCAGGCTCGAAGCGTCGAACTTGAGCACCACCGGCGGCAGCGTCCCCGGAGGGAGCCGCCGCAGCTGCGCCATGGCCAGGTTGGAAATGGTGGTTACCGCCGAATCCGGGTTTGTGCCCGGCTGGAAGTAGACCTTGATCACGCTCACGCCCGGCAGTGAGCGCGATTCGATGTGCTCGATGCCGCTCCCCAGCGTGAAGAAGCGCTCGAAGCGGCTGGTGATGTCCGTTTCGATCTGTTCGGGCGGCATACCGGAGTAGAAGGTCGCCACGACGACGACGGGAATGTTCATGGTGGGGAACATGTCCACCGGCATGCGGCTCAGACTGGTGGTACCGACAACGAGAATGATCAGGCTGACAACTATGATAAAAAATGGATTGTTGATTGCAAAACGAGACACGGTAAACTCCTCCTGTGGCCGTCCTAGGACGGCGCTCCCCCCATGGTCGTGACCTTGGGATGCACTTCCTGACCGGCTTGCAGACTGGAACGGCCGCCGATCACGACGAGGTCCCCATCCTTCAGCCCGGTAAGGACTTCTATCTTGCTGGCGGTTTCAAGCCCGAGAGAGACGTTCCGGATTTCAATACGGTTGCCCGGCGTCACGACCATCACCTTCCCGCTGCGAGTTTTTGCAGGAGCGGCACCGGCCTCCTTGGACTGCTGGGGGGCTTCGCTCCCGGCCAGATCGACTGCGGATAAGGGGATGGCAAGTACCCCCTTGCGCCGGTCGAGGTTCAACCCCACTTCCGCGTACATTCCGGGGACCAGGACCAGCCCCGGGTTCGGTACATCGACTTCCGTTTCCATGGTGCGGGTGTTTGAGGCAACCTTGGTGGAGAAGCGGGCCACTTTGCCGGAAAACGTCCGGTTGAGCGTCGGTACGCGCACCTCAACCTGCTGTCCCACGTGGACTGTGGGGACCGCGGACTCGGGTACCGGGAGAATGACCCGGAACATGCTGTTGTCGGAGAGGCGCACCACAGGGCATGGCCTGCGTCTGGGATGCAGTTCCTGCCTGAATCATGGCACCGACATCCGCAAAGCGCTTGGTGATCACGCCGGCAAAGGGGGCGGTCACCCGGGTGTAGTCCAGCATCGTCTTGACCCGGCCGAGCATGGCCCGGCTGACTTGAATCTGCTGGTTCGCCGATTCAACACTCGACCTGGCTGCTGCGACCTGGGCCTGCGTAGACAGGTCCTTGCCTCTGGCATCGTCAATTTCCTGCTGGGCCACCAAGCCGGGTCGTTTGGCCGCAACCTCCGCCAAGCGCGTGTAGGAAAGGTGTGCTATATCATTTACCGATTGTGCCCGGCGCAACTCGTCCCTGGCACGGGCCGCTTCGGCCTCGCTCCCCTTCAGCGCGGAAGTCGCCCGCGCCATGTCGTCAGCCATCTCCGGGACTTCCAGCACAGCCAGCAGTTGGCCTTTCTTCACCCTGTCCCCGATGTCCACATGCATGGCTTTGACATATCCCGCCACCTTGGCCATTACTTCGATCTCCTGGAACGGTCTCAACTCGGCGGTCATGTTCAAGTCACGCGACAGGTCCTCCACGCCGGCTTTGGCTACGGCCACGGTGGGAGGCTGGATGGCCTTGGCCGCCTCTTTGCCGCTCTTGGTACAAGAGGTCATGAACAAGGCGGTAATGACGAGCGTTAGGGCGCTCATTACAACTGCAGTAAATCTTTGCATAGGTTTTATTCTCCTGGTAACTGGAGTAGGACAGCACTCCTGGCATTTCCTTAACATCACAACGAATTTCGCTTTAATAGATAGTTTATGGGTTTTGCTTTTGTTAAATATTACAATGTGCGACGGCACACCGTGGGCCAAACAGCGCATAAATACATGCAATCCGCCAATAGATAACAACCACACAAAAGATCTTCGTTTTGCGTGTTTAAGCGGTGAACGGCATAAGGCGATCTACAATGTAAAATGTACTACAGATGTGGGAGTTTTCTAAACGAGGGAAGCGGGAGGTGCTCTTGATGGGATGAATAACGTTGTGACAGCGTTGCTGTTCCGTTCTTCAAATGGGAATTCTGATACACGATACGAAGGCGATTTGACGGGTTCGACACAACGGCTTGGCTCAACAGCCTGTATAGTTTGATCAACGCCTGTTTGGGATATTTTATCCTGGCTTTGGACTATGTCGCGGCTGTGTACTCTGGGCTTACTGATTTTGTGAAGCTGTATCGGCCTCATACCCAAGGCAACAATAAAGAGGGCAAAGGTCAAAACGACCGGTACCAGAATAGACTTTTGTATAATCGGAACTCCAAAAAATTTCATATGATGGATGCTAGTCGATCAAAAAAAAAGTTGCAAGTTAATTCTTAATGCCATTTTTAGACACAAAATAAAGACACAAGAACATAAGGTGTCGGCAAATTCTGCCAAGGCTCGGTTATTACGGTGTTGGCGAATATTTTTCATTAATTCTTCGATAATGACAAAAAACAGGAAAAGAACGATCGACGTAATCGGAATGCAAAAGGTCTCGGTGTTGAAAAAAAACTGAAACTGAGATGGCGGCTTGCGCGGCCGGCGGAGTTTCAGGATGAGTTGCCCGTTTGTATGATTCCGCGGTTGTGGAAAGTCAATACTTCGATAATATAATCATTAGGATGACATTTGCAGAATGCTTTTATGGCACTTCGACGATGAATGATTGTTTTTGTCAGCTGTTGACCGGAGCATGCCGATCTCGGGAGAAGTTGATAGCATATGACGCTCTCGCATCTTTTATCCTACCGCTATAAGTCAAAGATCCTGTGATCTGAATGCAGCCATGGAGATGTTATGGCAAATAAAGGCGCAGAAAAGTGGAAGCATTGGTACCCAATGTTTCAGGGCATCTTACCAGTTGATGCTTCCCAGGTTCCGGCCAATATCATAGCGGGCATTTCGCTTGCTGCCCTTGCCATACCCGAAGTGATGGGGTACACGAGGATTTCCGGCACGCCGGTGATTACCGGTCTCTACACTATCCTTATTCCAATGACATTGTATGCATTCTTCGGATCGTCGCGGCATCTTGTTGTAGGAGCAGACTCGGCCACTGCGGCAATTCTTGCGTCCAGTGTCGCGGGGATGGCTGCTCCCAGGTCAGAAGAATGGCTCGCCCTTGCAAGCCTGCTCGCACTTATGGCAGCGGGGTTTCTGCTTCTTGCCCGAATAGTTCGTCTTGGCTTCCTTTCAGACTTCCTGTCGCGTACGGTACTCGTTGGTTTTCTGTCCGGGGTAGGCATTCAGGTTTCAGTCGGGGAAATTTCAGGGATGCTTGATCTGCCCGCTGAAGGTCGAAGTACCATCTACAGACTTATCGCAACAATTAAAGAGATCGAACAGACAAACGTAACCTCTCTTTTGATTGCGGTTTCCGTCATCGTGATTATCGTCGGTTCGCGTAAGATATCAAAGAAGATTCCAGGTGCCCTAATCGCTGTGATCGGCGCCATTGTCATGAGCTGGGCGTTTAACCTTGAGAAGTATGGCGTCCACGTCCTCGGACAGATCCCGCATGGCTTGCCGACACTAGGCCTGCCAAAAGTGGATTTTGACCGGAACTTGATTGAAAAGTTGGTCCCCACTGCTTTCGCTATGTTCGTTGTCATTCTTGCCCAAAGTGCCGCTACCTCACGGGCTTACGCTGCCCGCTACAACGAGCGTTTCGACGAGAATGCTGATTTGGTTGGCTTGTGTCTGGCCAATATTGGCGCCGGTCTTTCCGGTTCGTTCGTTGTTAATGGCAGCCCAACAAAGACCCAGATGGTTGAAAGCGCTGGAGGATATAATCAACTCGCGCAGCTTACCACAAGCTTTGTCGTACTCATGGTGCTCCTCTTTTTGACAGGTCCCTTGGCTTACATGCCTGAGGTGGTTCTCTCCGCAGTCGTTTTCCTGATTGGTGTGGAATTGATCGACATTAAGGGTATGAAGAAAATTTATGCAGAACGGCCTTGGGAATTTTGGGTGGCGCTGATCACAACTGCGGTGGTTGTCTTTGTCGGTGTCGAGCAGAGCATTCTGCTCGCCATCGTTCTTTCGCTTGTTGTTCATACAAGGCATGGTTATCTCGTGAGCAACACGCTGCTTGTTCACGACAACTCCGTTGGATGGAAACAGCAACCGATCGGGGGCAAGGAGCAGGTTTTACCCGGTCTCATAATCTACCGTTTTATGCACAATATGTATTACGCTAACAGTCAGGTGCTTAATGACGAAATCGTTGAACTAGCAAGAAGCTCTAACCCTCATTTGTCTTGGTTTTGTATCGATGCAGCTGCAGTTAACGACGTGGATTTTACTGCGTCAGAAACCTTGCGCGCCCTTCACGGAAATCTTGCAAAACAAGGCATCAGGCTAGTGTTGTGTGATGTTGTTGATGAAGTTCGTGATGAATTTGAACGGTCTAAGCTCACAGCTCTTTTCGGTGAAGAAGCTTTTTTTCAGACGCCTACGGCTGTCCTGAACGCCTATGAACATAGAAATTCAATCGGCAAGGATAAACAGTAAAAAAACCGAGTGTAATTCACTACTGGAGGAGGAACTTCATGAAATACAGCGAAAAATTCAAAGTAAAGCCGGGGATCTCGGTCAAGCTGGACAAAATTGATGCTTCGTTCAAGGCCAAGCATGAAGACCAAACGTCAGCTCTGGGGGAAATAGAGAAATTCACACAGCGGCTTCGGGAACTGCAGTACCTTTTGTATGCTGAAAGCAGACGGTCTCTACTCATTATCCTGCAGGCTATGGATGCGGGAGGCAAAGATGGCACCATCAATCATGTTCTTGGTACAATGAATCCTCAAGGAGCCAGGGTATATTAACCACGATCACCACGTTATGAATAATTACAACTTCAGGTAGAGGAGAACCGGAATGAAGTGTTTTTTTCCGTAATATAGTAATAATGCCCTTTCTAATGATAACTGGATGCGCTACTCAGGGTTCGCTGGATACTGTGCACAAGGAAATGGACGATTTTAGTGCTCGTTTGTATACGGTAGAAACGAGTCTGGGAAATACTCAGAAAGAATTTTCCACTCACCAGACTTCGTTAGAGAAAAGCTATAAATCTGAAGATAAAACCCTCCATAAAACGTTAGCTGATCTGCAAGCCAATTTAGATAGCACCAGGTTAAATGTGCAGGCCCAGAATGACAAGCTGGACGATCTTTCACAAAGAACTAAGAAGCCGGTTGAAGAGCTACAGCGCTATCGTGATGATGCTGACAAACGCATATTGACGCTCGAAAATCAAATCACCAAACTTCAAGCAGCAATTGACGAACTAAATAAAAAAATAGGGGATATTGCCCAACAAAAAGAAGTCGCCCCAACGCCGGAGTCCTTATATTTGAAAGGACTAGACACTTTCAAAACAGGCGACACGGCCGCTGCGCGGAACCTTTTTCAGAATTTCCTTGAACTCTACCCACACCATGACCTCGCGGCAAAAGCTGATTTTTGGATTGGAGAGAGTTACTACAAAGAAAAAAACTATGATCAGGCCATTCTAAAATATCAGGATTTGATCAAAAAATATCCTCTGAATGAGAAAGTTCCTGCTGCTATGCTGAAACAGGGCATGTCTTTCAAGGCTATTAATGATCCAGGGAGTTCAAAATATGTGCTGAGAAAACTTGTGAAGAGTTTTCCCAAAAGCGCTGAGGCCAAGAACGCTAAAGAGTTGTTGAAGGCATACAGATAAGACTGTCACGAGATATTACACAAAACTTTCGGGCTTTTTAACGGAGTTGCAATGAATAAAATGTATTTAAATGCTTTGTTATCTTTTGTCCTGATAATCTTTTTCTTTGCCAGTGCCAGCCCTGCTTTATCCGCCGAGGTTACCAAGGCAACCCTGAAAAATGGCCTGCGGGTCGTCATCGTGCAGAATTCGCTTGCTCCTGTTGTTACGACCCAGGTCAATTATCTTGTCGGTTCAAACGAAGCCCCTCCAGGTTTTCCCGGGATGGCACATGCCCAGGAACACATGATGTTCCGTGGAAGCCCCGGGCTGACACCGGATCTGTTGTCATCTGTAATTTCAGCCATGGGTGGGGATTTTAACGCTCAGACGCAACAGTCTTTGACGCAATACTTTTTTACCGTACCGACTGAAGATTTGGAAACGGCCCTTCACGTAGAAGCGATAAGAATGCGTGGTATTCTTGATTCCGAAAAAGCATGGGAAGAGGAGCGTGGGGCTATAGAGCAGGAAGTTGTTCAGGATCTGTCCGAGCCGAGGTATATCCTTAACACTCGTTTGTTAAGCAAGCTGTTTGAAGGAAGTCCATACGAACATGATGCACTTGGTACGCTCCCTTCTTTTGATAAAACCACCGGTTCCATGCTCAAGAAGTTTTACGATGGCTGGTACGCGCCAAACAACGCGATTCTGGTTATTGCCGGCAATGTTGACCCACACCATACCTTGGCGATGGTCAAGCGCCTGTTTGAAAAGATTCCCAGGAAAAAACTGCCGGCACGCACCTCCGTCAACTTGTCCCCTCTAAAACCTGCTGAGATTGAGCTTGACTCGGATTTATCGTATGGGATGGCAGTGGTTGCTTACCGCTTCCCCGGGTTTGAAAGCTCAGATTTTGCTGCCGGAATGGTATTGTCGGACATCCTGTCCAGCCAGCGGGGTAACCTTTATGCGCTTGTTCCAGCTGGCAAAGCACTCTCCACTGACTTTGAGAGCTCAGCATTGCTCAAAATGGGGTATGGTTTTGTCATGGCTGCCTATCCCCAGGGGGAAGATGGACACCCAATGGTTGGGACCATTAAGAAAATCATCCAGGACTATGTAAACAATGGTGTTCCGAAAGAGCTGGTCGAGGCCGCTAAACGTCATGAAATTGCCCAGGCAGAGTTTCAGAAAAATTCGATTGCGGGCTTGGCCTCCGCATGGTCACAAGCTCTTGCTCTGGAAGGACGCTCTTCGCCTGACGATGATATTAAAGCTATCAGCGTGGTTACCGTTGAGGATGTTAATCGTGTTGCGCGTACGTATTTGGTCAATGACACAGCAATTACCGCGATTATGACACCCAGGCAGTCCGGCAGTCCGGTGGAGTCAAAAGGAACGAACCGCACGAGTGAATCGTTCACTCCCAAACATGTTAAACGAGTAAAACTCCCCGTCTGGGCAACCAAGGCCACACAGCTCCATAAGGTTGCTGCAACGAAAGAAAAGCCAACCGACCTGAAGCTGAAAAATGGAATGCGACTTATCGTTAAAACGACCAGGACCAGCGATTCGGTCGCCCTTTATGGCCACGTCAAAAACAACCCGGGCCTTGAGGCGCCCCCCGGCAAAGAGGGGGTCGACGAGATACTTGGCGGTCTGTTTTCATACGGCAGCAAGAGCTTGGATCGCCTGGCATTTCAAGCCGCTCTGGATGAAATTGCCGCCGATGCCGAAGTGGGGACGTCATTCTCTCTTCAGGTTCTAAAGGAGCATTTCAGGCGGGGAGTGTCACTCATCGCAGACAATCTGTTGAACCCTGCACTTCCGGAAGAAGCTTTCAAAGTTGTGCAGAAAGAAACGTCTTCATTTCTTGCCGGCCAGGAAAAAAGCCCGAAGTGGCTTGTCAGCCGGGCACTTCACACAGCCCTCTACCCAAAAAATGACCCCGCACTTCGGTATGCAACACCGCAAACCGTTGACAAACTGACATTATCTGACGTCACAAGTTACCATCGCGCTATTTTTCGGCCTGACCTGACGACAATTGTGGTCGTCGGGAACATTACACCTGCCGAGGCGCGATCAATAATCGAAACATATTTCGGAGACTGGAAGGCAGATGGACCCAAACCTGAAACCGAGTATCAACCGGTATCAGACAATAAGCCTGCTACAGTAGTAGTTCCCGATAACAGCAGAGTCCAAGATGAGGTGATTCTCCAAGAGACGCTTGGCTTGACCCGCTCACACCCGGATTACTATTCGTTACAGGTCGGTCTCCACATACTGACCGGAGCATTTTACGCTACCAGACTCTATCAAGATCTTCGCGAAAAAACTGGATTGGTTTATACGGTTGAAGCTTATTTGAATGTTGGTAAAACACGTGCCGTATTTGGCGTGGATTATGGCTCAAACCCCGAAAATGTCTCTAAAGCCCGTTCGATTATAGAGCGGAATCTCACCGCCATGCAGACGGCTCTCGTAACCCCTGAAGAACTGTCACAAGCAAAAAACCTTCTTCTTCACCAGCTGTTATTATCGAATATGAGCACAAATAGCATTGCTCTTGGACTGCTTCGTCTCTCTCAGCTGGATCTGCCTTTGGATGAACCTACCCGGGCCGCAAACAAATACCGTAAAGTTACGGCTGGCCAGGTCAAGTCTGCTTTTTCACGATGGATCAGGCCTACGGGATTCGTCCTGATCAGCAACGGACCGGAACCGCATTGATGCACTTTTTGCATGTCAGCCGGTCTGCTATAACGGCCTTGAGCCCGTCGGAGTTGCGATTGGTACGCAACTCCGACGGCAACTCGCCGTTATATCTTTAATTGCCCGTTACAACTCTAACTATTATTTAGATGAATTGATTGTTGCTGTTAGAAACGATCCATTGCAGCTGTTCCTTGAGCGCCCTCAATTCATTAGGCGTATAAACATCCTGACCTTTGGCGATCTCAACCCTCAATTCATTAACTCTTTGCTGCACAGTGCTGGATTCATTTACGCAGTTTTTAGCTACAATCAGGCACTGATTCTTAAAGTTTGATTGTACCAGTTTATCGAACTCTCCAGAAGGTACCGGGCACTGCTCCGCTCCTACTATTTTAATTGCTGAGAGCATCAGAATAAACGCCATAGAAAAAATCAAGGTGACTATCTTTTTCATGACGAACCTCCCTTGTTGTCTTTGTCCTCTTTAACATTATAATAATTCGGGACATGTATGTAAATAGGTTCCAAAAACGTATACGTTGCACTGTTCATTTTATTCTCTGGAGGCTTTTATGAAAAATCCGATCGTCATCGCAATGCTTTTGCTAATGGCTTCATCCTTTTGCGGATGCGCATTCGTGAACGTTCCGCTTCTACAGGCGCCCATGCCGTTGGAAGAACAAGTGCTGGAAGGGGATGGCTCTAAAAAAATCCTGCTCGTTGATATCAGCGGCACTATTTCCGAAGAAGAGAAATCAGGTGGTCTTCTTGGACGAACGGCTCCATCAATGGTCTCACTTATACGCGAATCGCTTCAAAAAGCTGAAAAAGACGACAAAATCGCCGGTCTGATAGTGCGCATCAATTCACCCGGAGGAACCGTGTCGGCCAGCGATATTATTTATCACGAAATTATTGAGTTCAGGAAACGGAAGAAAGTCCCTGTGTTGGCCTGTATCACGAGTGTCGGTGCGTCAGGCGGCTATTATGTGGCTGCTGCGGCAGATGAGATCATAGCCCATCCGACTGCTTTCACTGGAAGCATCGGCGTCATTCTGATGAAGTTCAACATAGAAGGACTGATGGGTAAGATCGGCGTAGAGCAGCAGAACGTAAAGTCAGGCGACAAGAAGGACATCATGTCACCGTTCCGCAAGGCAACACCAGAGGAGGTCAAATTGGGACAGGAGATTATTGATCGGCTCTACGAACGCTTTCTGGACATTATTATTGCACGAACCGGCAACAGGTTATCGCGTAATGAATTGCTTAAATTGGCCGATGGCCGCATCTACACGGCTAGCCAGGCAATGGAAGTAAAACTTATCGATAAAATCGGCTATCTTGATGACGTTATCACTTCCATCAGAATGTTGGCTGGTGATGACAGAGCCCGAGTTGTAAGTTACTATCGTCCCGGTTCATATCGGGGGAGTATCTATGATAATGCCGGAGAGAAAGGTGGTGTTTTTGGGCTGTTTGGTGGAATGGATGCATTTTCTGCCGGAAGCTTCATGTACCTATGGAGGCCTTGATGCTTGGCTAATATGAGAGAGGCGCAAATGATTTATTTAAAAAGAGCTAATCGGCTTGCTCGCCATCACTTGTGCTGTTATTTCATGCCGCATCAATAGACCTCTCCATGGTGTTAGGATTCAAACGCTCAATACCAATTCTTTCAGCAGTCCTACCTGGATTTTAGTTTGCTCCGACTGATTGTTCACAACCAACCGAGTCGTTTGCACGCACCGTAGACAAGGTAGACTCCAACGCCGGAGACAAACATGCCGAAGACGAGTCGGAGGTGAGGACCCTTCATCTGGTTCGCTAGGAATGCACCTCCCCAGGCGCCTACGAACATGGCAGCAGCGAGAATCATGGCAGCTCTGAGGTCTACGTTCCCGTTCCGATAATATTCTATGGTCGCGGCAAGACCAATAGGCGGGAGCAATACGGCAAGGCTGGTTCCCGTTGCCTTGTGTTGTGAGAATCCAGCCCAATAGATTAGTGCCGGGACAATGACGATGCCGCCTCCGACACCAAACAAGCCAGAAGCGACCCCCCCAAAAAGTCCAATTATCACAAACATTAGCCACTGAGGCATCGCCAATACTCCGATCAGTTGTGACTATGAGAAATTCTGCTCATTCTTCAATTTTCGATTTAGAGGAATCGGCAAATATGGTCGTATAAATTTCTGCCGGGTCATCTTGAGTGGATTATCATGCAGGAGGCAGTGTCTTTGGTGGCAACGTCTCCGATCTTTACCGTTCCACTTACCACTTGTGCCTCGAAATAGTGTTTTCCCTGGTAGGAGAGAATCTTGACCTTCCCGACAACTTCATCTTGATAGAGCTTCCCGGCCTTCACCTCTCGATAAACCGGAATAATATCGTTCAGACAGATCTCTTTTTTTACGTCTGGCGTGCCACTGTGAAAAAGCCACACCTTCTGGCCTGATGTCATCACTACATCACTCATAATCTCCTGCGCGGTAATCTCGGTGACGGTCGATGTAAGAGTGCCTATCGACAGTGCCAGTAGTATGAATAATTGTGCAATTCTCTTCATGATGGACTCCTTTCAAATTTCGGCAACTGTCGTGTCAAAGCTCATCTGCAACAAACAGTACGTTCATAATTAACAGTTTTGCTATTACGTTGTTCAAACGCAAGGAAATATTATGACAAAAGTATACCGCGAAATTTAAGTTTCGCCTTTAAATCGTGTCCAGTTATTCTTGCTGAGATTTGCAGCTGTGGTTGACGACTCCTTGTACCGATTGCCACACCGGCAGCAATCCCGACCAGCGATACACTCAGTAAATAAAAGTAATGATGGTTGCCGTAATTCACGTTGCTTCCGGAGGAATTCATGTAACGCGATCGTTGAGGGTGCATGTTTTTATTTATAAATATATTGACATTCATATAATTGAATAATATTTTGTGCATAGTCACAAAAAAACATGGAGGTACACAATGAAAGTCTGTTTTCCGGTTGTTGAGAATCAAGGGCTGGCCAGTCAGGTATTCAATCATTTCGGTTCAGCCCCGGAGTTTGTGATTGTTGATGTGATCACCGGTGAGTTGCAGTCAATCAGCAACGGCGATAGCGTGCATCAGCACGGCGCATGCAATCCGGTTGCAGGCCTTGGCGGACATCACGTTGATGCCATTGTTGTCGGCGGTATCGGCGGTGGAGCACTGTATAAGTTGAACACAGCCGGTATACGGGCATTTAAGGCTAATGGAGGTTCGATTTCTGAAAATATTGACATGTTGAAGTTGGGAACACTTCAGGAGTATCTGCCGGGTCACACCTGTGGCGGTCATGGCCATGATCACGGGTGCTCACATTAATCATGTCGCGGCCGCGTAAACCAAGAATTTGTGCATGCCCTCATCGTGCAGGTTACTCCGCCGTTTTCAAGCCGGCCGGCACACCGCTGAAGGATATGGATATTATCCATCTTGCCCAGGATGAGCTGGAAGCATTGCATCTGTGTGATGGAGAGGGAAAAAGCCAGATAGAGGCGGGCATCTGCATGGGGATATCACGCGGTACGGTGCAACGGCTTTTGGCCGGTGCCCGCCGCAAGGTGGCGCAAGCACTTGTCGGGCAGATGGCGCTGGCAATTTCCGGCAATATGGCGGGAAACGAAGAATCGACCGTTCCGGAAGGTATCTGCAGCAAAGAAAAGAAAAGACTGGTTGTTCGGAAGGAATTTCTCGATGAGTGAGCATTATTCAGCAAAGGTGTTGGACCATGTCCAGAATCCGCGAAACGTCGGATCCATCGATGACGCCAACGTAGTCGTGCAGGCGGGCGACCCGAGTTGCGGCGATGCTCTCGTCTTTTTCATCAAGATCGAAAATAACGTTATTCTCGATATCAAGTTTTTAATAAAAGGGTGCGGCGCCGCCATTGCAACCTCTTCGATAGCCACGGAGTTGGTAATGGGCAAAACTCTTGACGAGGTTCTTACCATCAATGACCAAAAAATAGCCAAAGCCCTTGATGGCTTGCCGGAAGAAAAAATGCATTGCTCGAACATGGCCGCTTCAGCCCTGCATGCGGCGGTACAGCAGTACCGGTCAACGGTGGCTGGCGAGACTTTGCCAATTGGATGAATGCAACAGTAAAAAATCGAGTGCGGATGATATACGCTGCCTGCATACACTTTTCAACCAAAGGAGAAACTTTTATGTCAAGTGCAGAGCGTGCCGGTGACGAAGGCATAAGTCTTCTGAATAATTTGAGTAAGGAAGAACTTGTCAAGATTATTGTAGATGACGCTAAAAACTGGCTGGCCCATGACGGACTATGGTTTCAGGCCATTGAAAAACGCTATGGCATGGATGTGGCTGTGGACGCCGATATTGAGGCGTGGCGTCATTTTACGGTCATTGAGGCAAAGCGGATTATGGAGCGTCTGGGGATGAAATCGGGAGGAGGGATTTGTTCCTTGGTGGAATGTCTCAAACATCGCTTTTATGCCCGGCTGAATCTGCAGGAGAGCATTGAAATAACCGATACTCGGGCGGTCTTCAGGATGCTTGACTGCCGGGTGCAATCGGCCCGCAAGCGCAAAGGGTTGTCCGACCATCCGTGCAAATCTGTCGGGATCGTTGAATACAGTGAATTTGCCAAGACCATAGATCCTCGTATCAACACCCGTTGTATAGCCTGTCCACCGGACCTCCATCCGGAAGAGTTCTGGTGCGCTTGGGAGTTTACTATGCAGGAATAAATTCTTGATTTCATTAAAACGAATGCAAGGAGAATGACATGTCAGAAGATACATTGGTGAGTTGCTCCAAGTGCAGTGTAGTGTGGCAGAACAAAGGCACAACCAATTGCTGGAGCGGAGACCCGGATCAGGCTCCCCCTAAACCTGGCAACTGTCCGTCTGATGCATTTGCAGAGGTCTTGCAGGAGTCGTTTGACGAATACCGGGGTGACAGCGAAGACGCTAAGATAGCCTTCGTAGCTGCACGGGTCGAAGGACTCTGCTACCAACCTGTGCCGGGGAGCGATGCCGTCAATGCCCGTTGGACACGAGTAGAGGATACGATCGCTTTTGCAAAACTGATGGGGTACAGGAAAATCGGCATGGCGACATGTATCGGTCTACTGGATGAGACCGAGCGGTTGTCAAAGATTCTCACTGCACAAGGCTTTGAACCAGTCAGTGTCTGCTGTAAGGCTGGCAGTATCGATAAGCTTGAGCTCGGGCTTGCGGAAACAGACAAGGTCAGGCCAGGAACGTTTGAGCCGGCGTGCAATCCGATCGCCCAGGCAGAAATTTGCAACCGGGTGGGTACGGATATGAACATCATCGTCGGTCTTTGCGTTGGCCACGACATGTTATTCAACAAGCATTCCAAAGCCCCCGTGACAACCCTGATCGTCAAGGACCGCGTCACCGGGCATAATCCGATTGCCGTACTTTACGGTCAGAATTTTTATTACAAGCGGTTGCAAAAACAGAAGATGGTTATTGATTGATTCAGTGATGGGAATTGATAGATTCACCCTACCACAAGCAAGAGGTTCAAAATATTTGGCGGGAGTTTCGGCAAAGGATCTATCCCGTCTGGCCGTTGACATTTTCCAGATCAACCGGGGAAGTGGGCTCTGTAACCGGAAGTGTATGTCTGCTGAATAAAGGATCTCCCATGGGTGAAAAAAATAAAGATCATGCTTTTTTCGCCCCAACCGGTGCTATTCTGGAAAGCATATCCGACGGCGTGTTCACGGTTGACATGAACTGGCGAGTGACCTCTTTCAACCGGGCAGCGGAAGAGATTACTGGAATTCCGCGGGGAGAAGCGTTGGGTCGGCTTTGTTCCGAGGTGTTCAAATCCAGTATGTGCGAGGCGGAATGTGCCCTGCAACGGACACTGAAGAGCGGGAAACCAGTCATCAACAAGTCAGGATATATTATTGATTCCGAGGGGAACCGTGTCCCCATAAGCGTCTCAACCGCAGTTCTGTATGACGATGACGGAAAGGTCATCGGTGGCGCAGAGACATTCCGTGATTTAAGTGAAATTGTGGCTCTAAGAAAGGAACTGGAAGGGCGATTTCAGATCGGCGATCTCGTCAGCCACAGCCAGGCCATGCGGCCAATTTTTGATATGTTGCCCTCTTTGGCGTCCAGTTCAACGACTATCCTCATCCAAGGTGAAACAGGAACAGGCAAGGAGCTTCTGGCCAAGGCGATTCACGGCATGAGCCCGCGTTCGAAAAAACCTTTTGTGGCGGTCAACTGCGGAGCTCTGCCCGACACGCTGCTTGAGTCGGAGTTGTTTGGCTATAAGAAGGGAGCGTTTACCGGTGCCACCCAGGACAAACCTGGCAGGTTCGCGCTGGCAGGTGATGGGACTTTGTTTCTGGACGAAATCGGTGAAATCAGTCCAGTGCTTCAGGTTCGGCTTTTGCGTGTGCTCCAGGAGCATATCTTTGAACCGTTGGGCGCCACACGGTCTGAGAAGTCCAACGCCCGAATCATTGTAGCGACAAACCGTGACCTGGCTGCCATGGTAAAAAATGGTGAATTCCGCCAGGATCTCTATTACCGGATAAATGTCATCTCTCTGGAACTGCCTCCCCTGCGGAGGCGCAAGGAGGATATTCCGCTCCTGGTGGAACACTTTGTGGGACGATTCAACCGACTGCAGAACAAAAACGTCACGGGATTCACACCGGGGGCTTATTCACTGCTGATGGCCCATAACTGGCCAGGCAATGTCCGTGAACTGGAGAATGTTGTGGAACGGGCCTTTGTGCTTTGTACGGCAAAATTGATCGGTCCCGAACACCTCCCCGTAGAACTGACCGGATACAGGCCCCAACCTGCCGAACCGGGCGGCATTGAGTCAGCGAAACGATTTGCTGAAGAACAAACCATTCTTGCCGCGCTGAAGCGAAACAGCTTCAACCGTGCAGCAGCAGCACGCGAGCTGGGTATTCACAAGACTACGCTCTACCGCAAGATAAAAGATCTTGACCTGCCCCTGCCTGAACAGAACGGACGTTCCGCAAAAAAAGCCCGATAGTAGTGCCAGTGCTACCATAAAACTCCCCTGTAGTTGCATAACTGCAACCATCTCTTGATAAACCATCCGCATAACATTTTATTATTCACATATAAAACAGTGGGTTACGACAGATATTGTCGCATGCGCCAATTTTGGACTGTCTGTTGCTATGTATATGACAGAGAGCATAGTCGGAGCGAGCCATGAAAACAGCTATCACAATATGGAATAACAGGGTGTCCCCGGTGTTTGACGTGACCGGAAAGGCGCTGCTGTATGATTCAAAGGGCGAAAGGATTTGCTCGGAGCAGCAACTGTTATTGCCGGATGCCTGCGCTAGCGGAAAAGGTGGCCTGTCTGGTTGAAGCAGGAACGGATGTTCTGATCTGCGGTGCAATATCCAAAGATGCCCATTCAACGGCAACCAACGCTGGTATCAGAGTCTATCCGTTTATTGCCGGAGATGTTCGGGAGATTATTCAGGCCTGTCTGGCCGGCAGGCTTGTTGAAGGCGGTTTTGCGATGCCGGGGTGCGCCTGCAGAATGGCTTGTTCCGGAAGGCGCAAACATGGCCGGGGAAGAAGCGGGTAACTGGTTCTGCTTTCTTCTGCAAACAGGAACCAGATAAAAGGAGGTTTAATATGCCACGAGGTGATGGGTACAGGTCCGGAACAATGGGAGCAATGACCGGCAGGGGAACAGGCAACTGCGTAGGTGGTAAAGGCAGAGGAGGACTGCATCGGCGGGTGTCGTCGGTCGTGGGCTATGCGGATGGTTTAATGCATCGGAACTTGCCGAGCACTCGCCTCAGGAAAATGAAGAAAATATGCTCAGGCAACAGGCTGATGCTCTGAGGAAACAGCAGGATGAGATTCACACAAGGTTGAGCACGTTGGGAAAGTAGCACCATTGTGGCCACATCACAAGGAGCTAATTGAATGAGCAAAATACTTTTTGTAACAGCCCCCTACCACTGCTGGGGGGTGCAGGTTGTCGGTACCTGGCCTCCTCTGCATATGGCCTATCTCGCCGGTGCCGCACTTGAAGCGGGACATGAAACCAGAATTTACGACGCCATGAACAAGCGACATTCGTTTGAGCATATCAAGCAGGAGATAGAACGGTACCAGCCGGATTTTGTGATGACCCTGGATTACCTTCCGGTTACAGGAGCCATCAGCACTGCCACGGTCCCCGACTCTCTTAAAATACTGGATATAGCCAAGGAGATAAATCCCAACATTGTAACATTACTGGGCGGTCCACATCCTACGTTCATGTTCAACGAAATCATGGAGGATGAAAAAAACCATGTTGATTTTATCCTGACGGGAGAATCTGAGCAGACCTTGATGCATCTGCTTGCCGCACATCAAGAAGGAAAGACAAAAAGCGTAAAGGGGATCGTTTATCGGGAAGGCGAGCACATTGTAGTTAATGACCAACAACCTCATATAGTGGAACTGGACACCTTATCTCCTGCATGGCATCTGCTGGATTGGGATGACTACCAGTACAAGGTCGAACCCTGCGGCAGAATGGCCTCCATTCTTACCTCCCGGGGCTGCGATATGGCGTGCGCTTTCTGTGCCCAAAGGTTGTTTTGGCGTGAGGACTGGCGCTGCCGGAAACCGGAAAAAGTAATTGAGGAAATGGTTCACCTGGTTAACACCTATAACGTTCGCTTTTTCACCTTGATCGACGCTTATCCGACAAAAGACCGGGACCGGTGGGAAATGATTCTGGACCTGTTGATCGAGCGAAATCTTGGCGTCCATTTGCTAATCGAGACCAGGGTTGAAGATATTATGAGGGATGCAGATATTCTGCATAAATATCGGGATGCCGGGATTATCCACGTCTATCTCGGAGCGGAGAGCGCTGATAAGGATATATTGAACAGCCTGAACAAAGGGACCAATTTTGAGCAGAACAAGAAGGCGCTGGACTTGCTGCGTGAGGCGAAAATCATCACGGAAGCATCATTCATGGTTGGCTTTCCGACCGAAACCTGGGATTCCATAGAGAATACAATCCAATCCGCAATTTATCTCAATCCGGATATTGCCGTATTCCCCGTCGTCACTCCCATGCCGTTCACGCCGATACACAAAGAGATGAAGGATCGCATCAGGGTGTTCGACTACTCACAATACAACCTCGTGACTCCCATAGTTGAGCCGTTTAAGATGACTCTTGAAGAAATAACCCAGGCGCTTGGAACGTGTTACATGAAGTTTTACAGCAACAAGATGCAGGAGATTGTCGAACTTGAAGATGGTTTCAAACGGCGGTACATGCTCAGCGCATTCCGGCACATGATGCGCGACCACGGTGACCACTTCGATTTTGAAGGGTCCGGCATGGAGACACATTACTCCATTTACACAACTGATAGGCCGACGAATTACTCAATTCACACGGTGTAGGAAGGATTAGCGACCCTCGACAACATACACCGAATAGATGGGGGGCCGTCTCATGGTCGATGTGTCCGCAGCATGGACAGAGGCGGTCGAGGTTTTGGTAAATATTGCGGCCGACCGGCCGGCAACTGGCTCAGGAATGACAGACGCATAGAGGGACCCTCGTGCTTTTTCGTAAAGGTGATATAATGTACAGCAGTCCTTCTTCAGTGACCGGCCTGTCGTCCGTCAGTAGGTGAAGCAGATGAGGCAAAATCTGGGATGTCGCCGTCACGATAATTCAAAACCAGCATTTTCAACAGGGCCTCTTTAGCCCGGCTTTGTTATGGTGCCACACAATGAACACCGCCCAGCGTATCTGGAAACTGACCTGCAACGGCATTCGCTATCGTCGTCTGAAAAACAGCGGCCATCCTCACCGGCTTGAAGCGATAAGCCTTGAAATAACTCATCGCTGCATTTGTCGATGCTGCATGTGCAATATCTGGAAAATTTCTCCTTATGTTCAGGACCTTGATCTTTCAGAGTGGCTGGAACTGCTTTCGTCTCCTGAACTTCGTTATCTCAGAGAGCTGGACCTGACCGGAGGGGAACCGTTTCTCCGGAACGACCTGGATAAGCTCCTCCAGGGTATCTGCGACCTCCAGCCGACGAAGTTTCCGGAGTTGCGCACGTTAGCGATAACCACAAACGGAATTTTAACAGACCAGATTCTGGAGCGTACACGGGAAATAATCGGTCCGTTACAAAAGAGGGGTATAGACCTGGTCCTTGCGTGCGGCATGGACGCTGTGGGAGATCTTCATGACCAGATTCGGAACTTCCCGGGTGCTTGGGAAAAACTCCGGAAAACCCTGTCCGGACTATACTCCATCAGAAAGGAATATTCGAACCTGGTACTCGGCATCAAGACCACGATAGTTCCGCTCAATACGCATGAGCTTGATAGAATAGCCGATTTCGCCGAAGATAATGGACTGTTCACCATTATTTCTCCTTGCATTATCACCCCCAACCGGTTTGGGAACACTGACAGGGAAATCGATCTGAGGTTCAGCCCCGAAGACCTTGAAGCGATGATTCGCTTCTACGAAGGCCCACGATTCGCCTGGAGCGGCCACAGAGAGGCGTTACTTGGCTACCTGAAGACCGGTATGATTAAAAAGCCCTGTTCTGCCGGTTTCAACATTCTTTTTGTCAGACATAACGGCGAGGTCTTTCCCTGTCCGGTATTACCGGCCTCGCTGGGAAATATCAAAGACCAGACACTGGGAAACCTGTACCGGAGCGCAACAGCAGACCAGTTTCGAAGAAACGTCGGAGAGTATCCTGAATGCAACGTATGCACTGAGCCCGGCATGGAGCGTATTGCTTGGTCTTTCGAAGGGTTTTCCTTTCTAGGATTCATGTCCAGGATAGGTTCGAAAAATTTTAGCCACCTCGCCCAACACATGGGATTAGACAAGTACCTTTAAGATGGATTGTCGAAGATTTTGTCTGCGCATGAGACCATGCGCGTTCCACCTCAGAACAGCATGAGGTCAAACTGTAACTCTAAACGAAGGAGGTTTGTTATGAACACGAAACTGGTTGGAACACTCTTGACGGCGCTGCTGATGATTACTTGTGCCACAACGGTCTTTGCAGCGCCCGGAAATGGAGGGCGCGGTAGCGGCGGATGGGGGATGGGGAGTGGTTACCAAAGGATGTACAATCCCGCAACGGTTGAAACCGTGAGCGGTGAGGTTATCTCCGTGGACCGGATAACACCGATGAAAGGAATGGGAAGCGGTATCCACCTCCAACTCAAAACCGGTAAGGAGACCGTTTCGATCCACCTGGGCCCAGCCTGGTACATTGAACGCCTCGATGCCCGGATTGAAAAAGGTGATAGAGTCGAGATAAAAGGCTCCCGTGTAACGGTCGCCGGAAAACCTGCAATCATTGCAGCAGAAGTTAAAAAAGGGGACGCACTTCTGAAACTGCGTGACGACAGTGGAACTCCGGTCTGGGCCGGATGGAGAAGGTAGAAGAACGACAGGCAATTTCGGAACATTCAGATTTAAAGCGGTATCATCAGAGTAAAGGGTTTCTCATGCCTATCAGGATTACGTTCTGAAAGGTAAATGCAGAAATCAATAGTCGGACTATGCCAAGATGGCACAGCTTAACTCACCACTGTACGTTGGGATAATGAAACCTTCTTTCAAATTTCTAAATAGGTTCAGTCCGTTTTACTGGCTTGCTCTGTTTGTACTCACCGCTCTTTATTTTTGTTCAGGCTGCGATAACAAGCATCTAGTTAAGATTGGCGACAAATCGCCAGGAATTTCAGGCACCGACACTCATGGTGAAACATTCGGTCTCGATCAGCTTAAGGGTAGAGTTGGTGTTATCTTCTTCTGGACCAATTCATGCTGCGGGGACAGAGTGAAAATGCTTGAACCTTTTTACAAGCAGAACAGGGGCAAAGGGCTGGAGGTTCTGGCTGTTAATGTTGGAGATACGAAAGAGATTGTCGAGTCATACGCAAAGGCAAACGCATTGACCTTTACACTACTGACGGATGAACATTCAAAAATCTCCAAACAGTACGGCATCTTTGGCTTCCCGACTATTTTCATTCTCGACAAGAACGGCATTATTCGGGAAAAAATTCACGGAGATATTCCAACCGATAAACTCCAAAAACTCGTAGTGAAACAGTTCAATATCCAAAAGGAAATAGAGGCTAATTATGAAAACATTCATCCTCGTTAGTACCTTTGTGCTTGCACTTGCAAGCATCGTTTTTGCCGTAGATTCCGATATCGAGAAATATTCGTCTTGTACCTACTGCGGCATGGACAGAGCAAAATTTGCTCACAGCAGGGTATTGATCGAATATGACGACGGCACTTCCTTTGGCGCTTGCAGTCTTCACTGTGCGGCCGTCAATCTTGCAACCAACATTGACAAGGCGCCGAGGACGATAGGCGTGGGTGACTATAACAGCAAAAAGCTGATTGACGCGGAAAGGGCGTTCTGGGTTTTAGGAGGCAACAAACCGGGAGTCATGACGGTGAACGCTAAATGGGCTTTTGAAGATAAACGTGACGCTGAAAAATTTATCAAAGAAAATGGTGGAGTGTTGGCCTCGTTCGAAAGTGCCATAAAAGCGGCGTACGAAGACATGTACAAGGACACGAAACAGATCCGCGAGCGCCGCAAGATGAAGAGATCACTCAGGTCGTGAGGAGTTGATATGAGTTCAAAAACCAAGATCGGAATAATCATCTGTGATCGCTACCGCTGCTGTGCGGGCGGGAAATGTCTCAGAGCAATGAAAAACAAAGAAGGTGCATTCAGTATATATGCAGACTCTGAGGTTGAATTAGTCGGTTTTACGACGTGCAATGGGTGCCCAGGTGGCAATGTCGAATATGCTGGCGAAGAGATGGTAAAGAACGGCGCAGAGGTTATTCATTTAGCTACCGGCATGGTAGTTGGTTATCCTCCCTGCCCATCTATCAACGCGTTCAAAGCTTTTCTTGAGAAACGCTATGAAGTAAAGGTTGTTGTCGGTACACACCCGATTCCCAAAAAATATTTTGATATGCACACTCACCTTGGGACATGGGAAAACTCGATATGGAAACCGCTTGTCGCGCCAACCATGTCTGATAAACTGACCCGAGCAAGCTACGACTGAAAAAAACAACGGAGAAACGCCACCAGTAGGAAATAATCTATGGCCGCATGATTCATAATTAGCCAGTTGACGTGGAAAAGATCAGGATGCTGGCTGCGGGAATCCTCATAATGAGTGCAACTCACTCGACATCAGAAGTGGAGAAATACATGAAGATGAACATTGTCGTGATCGGTGCTAATGCCGCCGGGGCCAAGGCCGCCTCGAAGGCGAAACGGATCAACCCGAAAGCAGATGTAATCCTGATTGACCGGGGGAATTTTATCTCCTACGGAGCGTGCGGTATTCCCTACTATGTGTCGGATACGGTAGCTGACGTGAAGGAATTGATGAGCACGCCGGTCGGGGTTGTCCGCGACACTCATTTTTTCAAAAAAGTTAAGGGTGTTACGGTCAAGATAAATACCGAAGTGACCAGGATTGATCGCGAAGCCAAGGTCGTCCATCTACTGGAAATAAGTACAGCCGAGAAATCGTTTCTTGAATATGACCGATTGATCTTTGCTACAGGCAGTTCACCATTTATTCCCAAAGTCGGCAATGTGGATCTGCCTAATATCCTGACCGTTAAATCCATCGAGGACGCCGAGTTGCTCAAGAACTGTGCTATTTCCGGTGATACAGCCTGTATCGTTGGTGGCGGGCTGATCGGTCTGGAAACTGCGGAAGCTCTCCAGCAGAAAGGTATGAGGGTAACGGTCATCGAAATGCAGGATCAGCTTCTGCCGGGAGTTCTGGACCGTGAGATGGCGTATCTTGTTGAAAAGCAGCTACGGCAACAGGGCGTGAGTGTCATGACCGGCTGCAGGGTAACCGGGTTTGGTGGGAAAACTGCCGTAGAAAAGGTACTCATCGGCGACAAGGAGTTGCCCGCTGATCTGGTTGTCCTCGCCCCCGGCGTTATCCCCAATGTCGGACTGGCACGTGCCGCCGGTATTGATATTGGTATAACCGGAGCCATCTTAGTGGATTCGAGACTGTGTACCAATGATCCGAGCATTTACGCCTGCGGTGATTGCTGTGAAACCACCAATCTAATCACCGGGAAAAAGGTCCACATCCCTCTTGGTAGCACGGCGAACAAACAAGGGCGTGTTGCGGGAATCAATGCCGCTGGAGGAGAAGCGTCTTTTAACGGCGTTATCGGAACCAGCATTCTCAGGGTGTTTAACATCAACGCCGGCAAAACCGGGCTGACTGAAACTGAAGCTCGGGCCAATGGTATGGACATTGAGACGGTACTGTCTCCGGCCCATGATAAAGCGCACTTTTTCCCTGGTGCAAGACCGATTGTCTTGAAACTGATAGCAGAACGGACTACCGGAAGGCTTCTCGGTCTGCAGGCTGTTGGCGAAGGTGCTGTGGACAAACGGCTTGATGCGGCAGCGACTGCCATAACATTTCATGCCACTGCCGAACAGCTGTCTCAGATAGATCTGGCCTATGCTCCACCTTATTCCGCGGCCATGGACAACCTTATCGTTGCAGCAGATATTCTGAAAAATAAGCTGGCCGGCCATGGCAGAGGAATTTCACCACACGAGGTTAAACGTAAATTTGACGAAGGTGATGATTTCATTTTACTCGACGTACGTTCTCCGGCAGAGCACGTGGAGATCGGCATTGAGGGAGCAAAGCTGATTCCGTTGGGCATGTTGCGTGAAAAACTCGAAGATCTCCCAAGGGATAAAGAAATAATTGCCTTCTGCAAGGTCAGTCTCAGGGGGTATGAAGCTCAGAAAATTCTTGATGCTGCTGGTTTCGAAAACACGAAGTTCATGGACGGCGGCATTCTCACCTGGCCATATCCGACTCAGAGAGTGCAAAGATAGACTAGGGAACGATAACACGTCAAACTAAGGGGAGAAAACATGGCAAGATTTCTTATTCTCGGCGCCGGAATCGCTGGCCAAACCGCTGCCCTCCATGCAAGAAGAAGACTGCCACCTTGCCATGAAGTAGTGGTCGTATCGCCAAACAGTAAATGGAATTGGATTCCTTCAAATATTTGGGTCGGTGTTGGCTTCATGACGCCGGAAGAAGTTACCTTTCCTCTCGCTCCTGTCTATGAAAAAGTGGGAATACATTTCAAGCAGGCGAGAGCCGTCAGTATCCATCCTGATGGCGACCTGAACAGCCAAGTGCCATATGTAATAGTTGAATACACCGGCGAGAAGAATAGAGGTGATGTTGAAAAAGTAACGTACGATTATCTTCTCAATGCAACAGGCCCCAAACTGAATTTTGGTGCTACACAGGGGCTGGGACCTGAATTCAACAGCCATTCCGTCTGTACTTATGACCATGCGGCTAAAGCTTCACGGGCCTTGGATGAACTAATAGTCCAGATGAAGAAGGGCGACAAGAAGACGTTAGTGATTGGAACGGGCCATGGCACCTGCACCTGCCAGGGCGCAGCCTTTGAATATGCTTTTAACGTTGATTATAAATTGCGTAAGATGAACGTCCGAGATAATGCGGAAATTATCTGGATTTCTAATGAATATGAACTCGGCGATTTTGGCGTAGGCGGGCTGCATCTCAGGAGAGGTGGTTACATTACCCATTCAAAGGTCTTTACTGAATCGCTGTATAGTGAACGCGGCATCAAATGGATTACACGTGCTCACACCAAAGAAGTCAGACAACATGAGGTTTGCTACGAAACCCTTGATGGCGATGAAAAGACCATAGCTACCGACTTTTCCATGCTTCTGCCTCCATTTTCAGGGGTGGGGCTTCAGTCATATGACAAGGAAGGCAATGAGATCACGAAAAGCCTGTTTGCCCCCAGCGGTTTCATGCTGGTAGATGCTGATTACACAAAGAAGAACTATGATGAATGGTCACCTTCTGACTGGCCGAAACTGTATCAGAACCCGACCTACAAGAACATATTTGCTGCGGGAATTGCGTTCGCCCCGCCACATCCGATTTCAAAACCGATGCAAAGTCTGAAGGGCACACCAATATTTCCAACCCCTCCGCGAACCGGGATGCCTACAGGAGTTATGGCCCGTGAGATTGCATACAATATTACCGATATGATGACGGGAAAAGCCGATAGACCAACGCGGCAGGCCTCCATGGCAAAAATGGGTGCCGCCTGTATTGCTTCCGCCGGGGCCAACCTCTTGAACGGTACTGCCGCCACGATAACAATGTATCCGATTGTTCCGGATTATAAAATGTATCCTGAAACCGGACGAAACATAAAATATACAACCGGGGAAATTGGACTGGCTGGTCACTGGATCAAAAATCTGCTTCACCATGCATTTATTTACAAGGCCAAGGCCAAACCATTGTGGCAGATAGTGCCGGAATAAAAAGGAACATGCCATGACATCGCATCTATCACGAAAACCGTATGATCAGGATTACTATCCACCCATTCCAACTGAATTTACTAAAGGGATGAGGACGAACATTATCTACCAGCTAATACGATTTATCGTGTTAAATATTCGAATGCTCAAAATGATACGGAAGCACTGATTGACACATAGCGCGCCGTCAGAAGCCAAAAATACATCAACATCGGGTCATTGCTATTTCACCTCTCGGGCTTTCTCGCTAACCCAGCCCACCTCATTTCAAAACACAACAAAAGGATCTCAAAGAAATAAGGTTTCGACAAAATTTGCCAAGACTGGTCATGACAGCGTTGACAAATGCTTTACGATCCTGATTCTTTTCGTTCAGCATATTCGCTTGACTAGAAGGTGGGTTGAATATATTATGTGAATATATATTCACATGGAGTAATAATGTTAGAAAAGAAAAGTACCCGCGTTCGTAAGGAAGAAATTGTTCAAGCTGCCCTTGACGTTGTCGGAAGAAATGGTGTTCGTGCTCTTACCATTTCCTCCATAGCAAACTCTGCAGGGATGAGTGAAGCCAATATCTATCGCCATTTCCGTGGTAAAGACGAAATTTTTTCTGCCCTCGCGGAATACATCGGAAGTTCAGTCATGGGTAATGCAGCTTTTATCGCCGGGGGAAGCCGAAAGCCGCTGGAAAAGCTTGAGACTATCTTTTTTTCCCATATCGCTCTTATAGCAAAACATCCGGGGATTCCACGGTTCGTTTTCTCTGATGACATTCATCTGGGGCATAGGGGTTTGGCGGGTACGCTGGCGCTACGGATTGGAAATTATATCGAAACGATAACAGGTGTCATTGCCGCAGGCATCGCAGAAGGTGAATTGAAACCGGGATTGTCTCCCAGAGAAACGGCCGTAACGCTCCTTGGCATGATCCAGTTTACCGCACTGCGCTTGACGATAAGTAATGCATCCTTTGAAATACAATCAGAAGCGGACAAGCTCTGGCATAATTTCATGAACCTTGTTCGTTGATTCTTTTTGCCAATTATGTGAATAATTGATCGCATAATATTCAAATAACAGCATCTGTATGGAAATCTACTATGAATCAATATATGATCGTTCTTCTTGCATTTCTTATCCCGATTCAGCCTCTTTATGCTGCATCTCCCCTGACACTTGACGAGGCTCTGACAACTGCTCTGAAAAACCATCCCCAAGTGGTTGAAGCCAAGGAAAACCTCCGTGGCGCCGAGGCGAGAACCGGCCAGGCTCTGGCCAATTATTACCCGCAGATCAGCATTTCCGCCGACTGGAATAAGGGACGGACCTTCCTGATTCCCATTGAAAGCGTTAAGCTCACAGAAGTGCACACAGATGCGCTGTACCTCAAACAAACCATCTACGATTTCGGTCGCACCTCAGGGGCGGTCGATGCGGCCCGTTACAATCGTGAAGCTGCAGATAAATCACTCACCCTAACCAGACAGGATCTGGCACTGCGGATAAGAAACGCCTTTTATCTGCTGCTTGCTGCCGAAAAACAGGTCACTGCCGTCGGGGAAACCGTCAAGGCGCGGACAGCAGTTTACCAACAGTCGCAGGAATTCTTCAATCAGGGGATCAGGGCGAAGGTCGACGTGGCGAGGGCGGAGGCCAATCTTTACTCGGCAAGGACCGCTTTGATCCGTGCAGAGAACAACAGGGAAATTGCGCGAGTCGAACTTGCCAATGCCATGGGAATTGATTCCTTGGGCGATCGAACCTTGACCGAACCTTATCTCGTTTCGCTTGCCTTACCAGAACGGAGCCAGGCTCAACAGGAAGCCATGCGTAACCGTGCCGAACTGCAACAATTAACAGCGCTGAAATCGGCAGCATCCGCTAATCTCAAGATGGCTAAAAGCAGCTATTTGCCGGTCTTGTCCGGTACAGCAAACATCGGCTATGCCGATCAGAACTTTCCACCTCCCGGGAATATCTGGGGAGTGGGTCTGGACCTGACTATACCGCTGTTTTCCGGTTTTTCCTCAGTTGAACAGGTACGGGAAGCCAACGCAAACATTAATGCTATCGAGGCCAGAAGCAACAATCTCAGGCTGCAAATCATCAGAGAAGTCGAATCCGCCTGGCTCGGCGTGAGTGAAGCATCGGCCCGCATAGCATCGACAGACAAAGAAGTCGAGGCCACCAAAGAAAATCAGGCTCTGGCGGAAGGTCGCTATCATGAAGGGGTCGGCAACATCATCGAGGTTACTGATGCACAATCCCAGGCTCTTGATGCGAAAACGGCCAATATTCAGGCAAGGTACGATTACTTAACCACGCTGGCCCGGCTTGATCGGGCAATCGGCAAAGAGTGAGAAGAAGCCGTCGAGGAGTGACAAATGGAATTGCTGAGAACGCTGGCACGAAAGAAAAGATATATGATCTGGCCCATGGTCCTGATAGCCACCGGCATCGTGCTCAAAATGACGGTCCTTACCCCACAGCCGGTCAAGATCGTAAAGGTCGAGAAGCGCGACCTCACCGCTGAAGTCTATGGCAACGGCACGGTTGAGGCCAAGGTAGTGGTCGGGGTCTCCAGCAAGATAACCGGAAGAATTGTGGAAATATATGCCGACCAGGGCGATAAGGTAAAACGGGGGCAACTTCTTGCCAAGTTGGAAAACGACGACTTCCTCCATCAGGAAATGCAGTCTGAGGCCGGGCTTAACAGGTCAGCCGCTAATCTGAGCGTTGAACAGGCCAATCTCCAAAAGGCCAAAGTGAACCTGGTCCTGGCAGAAAAAAATGCTCAGCGGTTTAAGTCGTTGGCCGAGAAAAACCTGGTCGCCAAGCTTGAGGCGGAGCAGTACGACACAGCCTGCCAGGTAGCCAGGGAAGAGGTGACCAGATGTCAGGCAACGATAGACGCCGCACGGATGGAACAACGGGCTAATAGGGCCAATGTTGGCTTCGCCAAGAGTAAGGTGGTCGATACCCTCATCTACGCTCCCCAGGATGGGGTCATCATTACGCGTGATCTGGAAAAAGGCGCCACGGTTACGCCGGGGATGTCGGTTTTTACTCTGGCTGACCCTGAAACTGTCTGGGTTAAGGCCAACGTAGACGAATCACAACTCAAAGGAGTGGCCATTGGCAGAAAGGCCGTTATCACTCTGCGTTCCTCAGCCAATGAGCCGTACCCAGGCCAGGTCGCCAGAGTTGGGCACCAGAGCGATCGGGTAACCGAAGAGCTCGAAGTGGACGTGGTCTTCACTCCGCCACTCAAAAACTTTCGGCTTGGTGAACAGTCTGACGTGTATATCGTAACAGGCATTAAGAAGGATGCCCCGGCACTCCCCGCCGCTGCAATTGTTACAAAGGACAAAAAACGCGGGGTCTGGGTGGTGGTAAACGAGAAACTCGCATTCAAACCAGTAACCATTGGTGTCGAGGATCGGCGCAACTTTTCCGAAATCGTTGCCGGACTCGATGGTAGCGAACGTGTTGCCATTGCGCCGTCGCCGGAGATGGCAAAATTCAAGGATGGTATGAAGGTCAGGGTTGGGAAATGAATCTTGCCATTCGGGACATACGCTATCACCGGGGAAGGTTCATCCTGACCTCAATCGGCCTGGGCCTTCTCCTCGGAGTGGTCATGAGCATGGGCGGCATCTACCGTGGACTTTTTGCCGACGCCCTGGCCGTTCTTACTTTCACCAAAGCGGATATCTGGGTGGTGCAGCAGGATACCAACGGGCCGTTTGCCGAGAACTCGCGCATCCCTGAAGACATCAAGTACCGCATCAAGGCTGTGCCTGGAGTGGCGGAGGCATCACCTCTCTCCTTTCAGACTATCCAGATCGAGCGAAAGGGCAAACCGTTCCGTTTCTTCCTGATCGGCTATGACCTGAACGGATTCGGCGGCCCGCCGGTAATCGTTGACGGGCGGAACATTCGCCAGAAACACTATGAGATGGTTGCAGCCAAAGCAATGAAGATGGAGGTCGGCGAGAAGATCCACCTGGGTCTCCACGACTACACGGTCGTAGGGATCACCGGCAAAGTGGTCTCGTCCGGCGGCGATCCGGCGGCGTATGTGAGTCTTGCGGATGCCCAGGACATCCAGTTCAAAAAAGATAACGATGCTATCAGAAACGACCGGGAGCGGATCGGAGCGAACCTGGCTGAAGTCCAGTCACTTTCCCCGGCTCAAGCAATATTCTTGAAGCAGAACATCGCCGGCATCACGGAATCGACCCATACGGTGAACACTGTAGTGGCTCGGTTGGCGCCGGGTGCGAACCTCAAGGCGGTGCAGGAGAGTATCGGGCGCTGGAATCATTTACGGCCGCTGTCTGTCGAAGAACAGACTAGGATCCTGACCAAAGGGATGATCGAGAAGGCGCGAATGCAGTTGGGGCTGTTCCGGATCATCCTGCTCGTCATCTCGGCAGTCATTATTTCACTGATCATCTACACATCAACCCTCGACAAGATCAGGGTCATTGCCACCCTCAAACTGATAGGCTCACAGAACAGAGTTATCGTCGGCATGATTCTGCAGCAATCGCTCCTGATGGGGGTTATCGCCTACGGCATCGGCTATGCCCTGATCCTTTTAACGTATGAAAAATTCCCGCGCCGGATCGTCCTGGAACCATTCGACCTGCAAGTACTCTTTGTCATCGTCATGGCAATCTGCATGATATCAAGCTTTGTCGGCATTCGAAAGGCGCTCAGGGTCGAGCCTGCGGAAGCACTGGGTGGTTAAACATGTACGCGATTGAAGTGGAAAGACTCACAAAGATTTACGGCAAGGGCGAGACGGCGGTAACCGCCATCGCTGATGCTACATTTCAGGTCAGCCCGGGGGAGTTGGTTGCCATTCTCGGGCCATCAGGGTCAGGTAAAACTACCCTCTTGACCTCTATCGGCCTGATCAACGAGCCGACCCACGGCAGGGTAGTCATAGACGGCGCCACAGTTGCTGACGAGGGGTGGTTGCCGGGGCTGGATCTGAAGAGGCTTCGCCGGGAAAAGCTCGGTTTCATCTTCCAGGCCCACAACCTGATACCGTTCCTGAGCGCCCTGGAAAATGTCATGATAGCGCTGGAGATCAACCATCTGACAAAGACAGAGGCAAAGAATCGGGCGATTGAACTTCTCTCTGCGCTCAACCTCGGGCATCGATTAAACAACTACCCTACCGCCCTGTCAGGCGGCGAAGCACAACGCGTTGCAATTGCACGCGCTTTGGCCAACAAGCCGAAAGTAATTCTGGCTGATGAGCCGACCGCAGCATTGGACACGGAGAATGGTAAAAACGTCATGACTCTTTTGAAGAAACTGGCGGTGGAAAACAATTCGGCCATTCTGGTCGTCACCCACGATCATCGGATGGTGGAAGGATTTGACCGAATATTCCGGGTCAATGACGGCAAAATCACAAACGCAACGAATAACAGTTAGAGTTACTCCACGACAGTGTAATATCGGGTATCAATCCATGACCTATGCAGATTTGCAGGAATCCCTTCGTATATTCGGTTTAGGAGAGAGAAGCAGCCTTGGAGAGATCAAAGCTCGACATCGTGAGCTGGTGAAGCGTCACCATCCGGATACTGGCAACTCAAATGATCAAGAGATCATTAGAAAAGTGAATGCTGCCTATCGCGTGCTGCTCGATTACGTTTCTGCTTATAGGTTCTCCTTCGCAGAGGAAGAGTTTTATGAGCAGAATCCTGACGAGCGTCTTCGTCAGCAGTTCATGGACACACCACTGTGGGGAAAGCGATAAGTCGGCCACCTGCCCACACTTAGGTCTTTGTTTTGTCATTGTCTTGTAATGGGTGCAATACAAAACAAAGTCTTCACGATGCCAGAGTCATAACAAATTTTAAATAGCTGTGCTATATATTACAATTATGATATGAAGTTGGCATTCAAGGTGACTTTACATTAACTGTCTGCAACCGGAGGATGCAAAATGACAATTAAGAGAAAAATTCAACTGATTCTTCTTGGAGGCTGGATATTCATTTCATTGACCGGGATTATTGGTCTTATCGGAATGCAGGATAGCAACAATGAGATCCAGACAATTTACCAGAAGAACCTGGTTATAATGCAGAAGATCGGACGTGTTACGGAGTTAATGCGCAATAACCGAATCCAACTTTTGCTGGCCTTACAGCATGACCCTGCAAATTCCGATGTCGTGAAACTGCACGATCATGAGCTTACAGTACACACCGACCTGGTTACTAAAAACATTGAAGAGATCTCAACTATCTGGAAGGACGTAATTTCCGCCGACCTGAATTCCGAGGAACGAAAGCTTGCAGAGGATTTTGCCACCAAGCGGGAAACCTTCATCAAGGAAGGACTCTTGCCGGTGCGAGAGGCAATCTTAGCTGGCAAATTTTCTGAAGCGACTGCAATGACCCTTACCAGGATCAACCCGCTCTTCAAGCCCGCAGATGAAGCTGCAAACGCAATCCATGAATACGAGAGCAAAAATACGCTCAACATTTACAACCGGTCTATACAGAATTATCATAAAACAATGGGGCTTGTCGTCGCCTTGGTTGTCCTTGCCATCTTTGGCTCAGGTGTTGTAGGTTTCCTGGTTATTAGTTCAGTGTCTAAGGGCACCAGAGCATTGATTGATGCCAGTGGTGCAATGGCACAGGGTGATTTAACCATTCGGCTCAGGCTTTCAAGCAACGATGAGCTGGGCACCATCGGCGCATCGTTCGACGTCATGGCTGACTCGTTCAGCCTGGCATTGAACAGGGTGACTGAAAGTTCGTCTCAGGTGGCAGCCGCCTCAAGTCAGGTGCTCGGCACTGCCGAACGAATCGCAACCGGTGCTGAAGAAGTGGTGGCACAGTCAACGACGGTTGCCACTGCCGGCGAGGAGATGGCGGCAACCTCCGGCGATATCGCCCAGAATTGTCAACTTGCGGTTGAAGGGGCCCAGCGTGCGACCCAAGTGGCTAACAACGGGTTTAATGTCGTTCGCCATACCATCGAGGGGATACAGTCGAGGGGCGCGAAAACCCGTGAAAATGCTGTAATCATTGAATCACTAGGATCACGCTCCGACCAGATCGGTGAAATCGTTGCCACAATAGAAGATATTGCCGATCAGACCAATCTGCTGGCGCTGAACGCCGCCATTGAAGCTGCTCGCGCCGGTGAGCAGGGGCGCGGCTTTGCGGTTGTTGCCGATGAGGTGCGAGCCCTGGCAGAGCGCACCACCCGCGCTACTAAAGAAATCAGCGATATGATTAAGGCCATTCAGACCGAAACGAAACTGGCGATCGCCTCTATGGAAGAAGGGGTGAAGGGAACGGAGCGAGGTGCTGCCGAGGCAGCACAGTTGGAAACGTCGCTTAACGACATACTGGAGCAGATTAGCGCTGTATCCATGCAGGTCAGTCAGATTGCGACCGCTGCAGAGGAGCAGACAGCGACTACCAGCGAAATATCAAACAACATGCATCAGATTACCGAGGTGGTTCAGGATACTGCCCGCGGCGCCCACGAATCGGCAAACGTCGCGGCACAGCTGAACAGTAATGCCGAGGATCTGCAGCGACTGGTACGGCAGTTCAAGTTGTAGTCTTCATTAGTTTTGTTTCGAATTTCGTTTCCCGCTCCAAAAAGAATTCAAGGGATTAGCTGAAAAGCTGATCCCTTTTTCTTTGCCCCGTGTATCCTTTTGCGTAACCTCTGTTAAACTATCCTCCTTTACTGTTGGACTCAACTTCTCAGGTAGCACTGTAATCCCTCCTTCAGCCCTTTGCCATCTTCATTGGATGTCGTTTATTCAACAATCCCATGTCAATATACGTCATACGATCCTAGGACGTACGATTGTCAATAGACACTTCTAATAAAAACCTGTATAAGATTCCTAAGAATTTTTTTAATTATAGCAATAACATACTGATAACTAATGGTATATTTAACATACTGATGTCGGCCACCCGTAATATATTACAGCTAATACGCAGTCTAATCATATGTTGTGCTGAATAATTTATGAATCAGAAGAGAGAGCCATGTACCTTGGATTTTTCGTTGGAGTGACAGGGATTGCCATAGTGGCAGCGGGAATCGCTATAACTGCCATCTCTTATTGGCAGTTCCGTACGCGCCTTAAACTGCACCATCCCGAAATCCATAATCAAATGTTTCCTAATGGATCAATAGGGTGGACAGGCGGAAAAAAGCTTGAATGGTCAATTTATGATTCGGAAGACACAAAACTGATCAAGCTCTACAAAATTTCAAACATGGCTCCAGCGATTGCCTTCATCTGCTTCGCGGTAGTTGTTGGCATCTTTATTCTGATATCAAAACTGAATAAATAAAGTGGCACAACCAGGCAGATGCACCTGACCAAAAACTGTCAGGTGATCTCCCAAACCGTTCAGCAGAAAGGAAATCTATGAAAATTGCGACGTTGGCATCACTACTTACCATGGCGGGATGCCTTGTTTCATGCAGCCCTGGGGGGAGAGCGGATCTGCCACAATCGAAGCAACCTAGGTCTGAGGCAATACAGGCGCCGGTATTGCGAGTTTACTCTGTAAAAGAAGGAGACTACAAGTTTGTTGCTTATGCTGTGAAGTGGAAGAATGCTGAAGTCGTAGTCAGTGACACGCTTGCACTAAGCGATTTTAAGCCTGGCGATACAATTTAATTTTTCGCGCAGAAAATTCACTTGGACAAGGGAATGCTTGGCCATCCAGTCGATACACTTAGTTTCCAAATTGTTCCGTGGTATAAGCCCGCAGTAAATGCCAAGTAACGCCGAACATGCCATTGGAGCGGTCAAGGCCGCACATCGGCTAGCCGTCCGTTAGAGGACTATGAACAATGCACAGTTGGATTGGTAGGACTGGCTGTAAACAAAAGATCAAAGAAAAGAGAAAGAAGACTGAATGGTCAGCTCTTAACTTAGGAGGATATGCCATGATACGACGATTGCCGCTACTAATACTCGGGTGTTTATTGCTGGCCGCGCCGCTCCACGCGCAGGACGACATGCAGGAAAAAATCAAGCTGCTGGAACAGCAGATACAGGAGCTGAAGACGCTTAGAGCTCAGCAAGCCGTCGGGAAACAGAAGGCTGAACAGTGTTTGAAGGCTGTTGGACGAGATAAATTCTGCAACTGTCTTGGTAAAAATCTACCCGCTGCCGTGAGTTTCGAGCAGTATGTTCACACCATGGTTACCCCCAAAGAAGAAGTCGGTTACAGCGCCATGCCGCCCGAGCAGAAAACAATGGTCGACGCCATCGTGGAAACCCGTGAAAAGTGCGTCGAAAAAGGTTTCTTCAAATAGCATGGTCCTTGTCCAGCCAGGCAGGTTATGTTTGACATATAACTTTGTGAGAGGAAATCGTCATGACCCAATACCAGATCGCAGTTATCGTCGGCAGTCTGCGCCGCGATTCCATCAACCGGCAGTTGGCGAACGGCCTGATACAACTTGCTCCGGCGGAATTCTCGTTTAAACAGCTGGAAATCGGCGATTTGCCGCTTTACAATCAGGATAACGACGAGACCCCGGCAGCCTCCGTCACGCGGCTGAAGGGCGAGATCTCGGCTGCTTCCGGCCTGCTCTTCGTTACACCGGAATACAACCGCTCCATCCCCGGCGTACTCAAAAACGCCCTCGACAACGCGTCGCGCCCCTATGGCCAGAGTGCCTGGGCCGGCAAGCCAGCCGGGATCGTGGGCGCTTCACTCGGCACCATCGGCACGGCCGTGGCCCAACAGCATCTGCGCACCATCCTCGCCTACCTTGATGTGCCGACACTGGGCCAGCCGGAAGCATTCATACAGATTCGGGATGGTTTTCTGGATGACGCGGGCACCATCGCCAATGAAAACACCAGGAAATTCCTGCAGGGCTGGATGGATCGCTTTGTCGAGTGGGTGAAGCTCCACGCCGCGTGAGGGGCTGATTACCCGCAAAAGAGTAGTTACTTCAGTGTGATATACGAAAGCACCGCATCCATAAGGGCGTTGATCCCTGCGTACGCGGTGCTTTTTACATTCTGGATTTCAGAGCAGGTTTGGACGTAAGGCCCTGGAACCAACTCATCCCCGCAGTTGTCCACCAGTGCCTGAACACTTTCCTGCGTCGTTTCAAGGTGGAATTGCAAGCCGATAACATGCTGACCGATTTGAAAGGCCTGGTTCTCGCACGCCGCACTTTCCGCCAGGCGGACCGCCCCGGGCGGTAGATCGAATGTCTCGCCGTGCCAGTGAAAAACCATGCTTTTTTCAGGAAAGCGAAAGGTGTTCATCCCGCTTGAGACCGCTTCAATCTGAAACCATCCAATTTCTTTGTGTGGATTCCGGTAAACGCGCGCATTAAGGGCGCTGGCTATGAGTTGCGCCCCGAGGCAGATACCGAGCACAGAAACACCGCTCCCCACGGCATCACGAATAAACTGCTTCTCAAGACGAAGCCATGGGAGGGCCGATTCGTCATTGACGCTCATCGGCCCTCCCATCACGATTACGAGATCAACTCCATGTATGTGCGGGAGAGCAGAACCCTCAAAAAAACGAGTGTAGCTAACGCACGCCCCGTGCGCCTCCAGCCATACCGCAATGTGGCCAATCCCTTCAAATGCAACATGCTGAAGCACATGAACATTCATCTGTTTTCCGCTATCGTGCCGGCCCACGCATCGGGGTCAGCACGGCATTTCGGCGTTCTTGCGCGAATAGTACCACCAGGTCATGACGATGCAGCTCAGGTAGAAAAGTATGAAACCATAGAGGGCTGCATCCGGGCCGCCGGTCGCGGCAATCGAAGTGCCGAAACTTTTGGGGATGAAGAAGGCTCCGTAGGCGGCAAAAGCGGAGGTGAAGCCAAGCACGGCAGCCGATTCCTTGTTGGCATCCTTGACCGCCTGCTCCTGGGCTTCTGCACCCTTGCCCTGCGCATCACGCTGCCGCTCGGTAAGAAAGATCACAGGGATCATCCGGAAGGTGGAGCCGTTACCGATGCCGGTGGTGAAGAACAGCAGGATGAACATGGCCAGGAAACCCCAGAAGTTCCCCCCCATCCCTCCATGAGGCAGGAAGAAGAGCACGCCAAAGACCGCTGCCGCCATGACGATGAAGTTCCAGAAGGTTACCGTCGCACCGCCCACCTTGTCAGCCAGCCAACCGCCCAGAGGTCTGGCCAGCGCCCCGACCAGGGGGCCAAGGAATGCATACTGGGTGGGGTTTTCCGCCGGAAACTGCGACTTGATCAGGAGCGGCAGACCGGCGGAGTAACCGATGAAAGAGCCGAAGGTACCGAGGTAGAGCCAGCACATGATCCAGTTATGCCTTCGTTTGAATATGATCGATTGTTCCTTGAACGATGCTTTGGCACTCGCGATGTCGTTCATCCCGAACCATGCGGCGATCGTGGCAACGAGAATCAACGGCACCCAGACGAATCCGGCGTTTTGCAGCCAGATGGATCTGGGCACCCCCTTGACCACGCAGAGCTGCGGATCGCCGCACAGTGTGCTGAACATGCCGGTGGTTATCACCAGCGGCACCAGGAACTGCATGGCGCTGACTCCCAGGTTCCCAAGGCCGGCATTCAGCCCCAATGCGGTTCCTTTCTGCGCCTTGGGGAAGAAGAAGCTTATATTCGCCATGCTCGATGCGAAGTTCCCCCCCCCGAAACCGCACAGGAGTGCCAGGATCAGCATGGTCGTGTAGCTCGTATTCAGATCGCGCACGGCGAAGCCGATGCCGACTGCCGGGATCAGGAGCGATGCCGTGCTGATGGTGGTCCATTTCCGGCCGCCGAATATCGGGACCATGAACGAGTAGAATATCCGCAGCGTGGCGCCTGTCAGCCCGGGAAGCGCGGCAAGCCAGAACAGTTTGTTGGGATCAAACTTGAAGCCGATGGTGGGAAGGTTTACGACGACAACGCTCCATACCATCCAGACCGAGAAGGCCAGAAACAACGCCGGTATTGATATCCAGAGGTTGCGATTGGCGATGCCCTTTCCCTTCTTTTCCCAGAACTCTTTGTCTTCCGGGCTCCACTCGGTTAATACGCGTGATACCATGTTGTCTCCTTGCCGGTGCTTGAGTATTAATGTTGAACGTCTGCTACTTTGACCGCCACCGATACAGGATCGGCGGGTCTTTCAGGAAATCTATCGGCAGGTAGAGCAGATGCACCAGTTTGGTGAACGGCACGAGCGCCACGATCAGGAAGGCACCTGCGGCATGCAGCTTGAGGATCGGGGGAAAATCGGCCATGTAGTCAATCTGCGGGTTGAAAGTGGCGAGCGACCAGAAGTAGGGAACCGCCGTATTCAGGTACCACAGTGAGCCCCAGCGCATGAACGTGGAGATGTAGACGCCTGACAGGGCCTGGGCTATAAGCAGGAAGAGCAGAACCCAGTCGGAGCAGAAAGTCACTTTTTTCAGAATCGGCGTATTGACGCGGCGCAGCAGCAGCGCCAGGCAGCCGAAAACGGCAAAGAGGCCGAGCGCCAGCCCGATACTCTCAATGATGATCAGGTTGCGCTGATTTCCGAGTAACGCTTTCATCGGCCCGGGGGCGATAACACCCAGGAAGTGTGCCGCCAGTACCGGTATGATGCCGTAATGCCACGGGTTGATCCCCCAGAAGAGGCTCTTGCGCTCCAGAAACTGGGTGGAGTAGGCCGACCAGGTCAGGCGGTTAGCTAAAATAACGGTAGGGCGTCACGAAGATCACCAGCGCCAGGGCGGCGTAGGGGAGCACGATAAAGATAAAGCTGTTCAGCATGATGGCACCTCCTTACAATCTTCTGCGCAGAGCATTCGGGCAGCTTCGACCAGTACTTTCCAGTGCGAGTCCTGCCGGGCGGCAAAGGCGGTATTCAACCGTTCCACTCCCGGCAACACGCAATCGACGATGAACGGCTGTCGCGTCCCCTCTTCTTCGTGCCGGGCCAGATAGGCCAGGAACCCGAGGACCACGGAGAGGTGATCGGGCAGTTCGGTCCCGGTGGGGGTGTAACCGCGGCGCTCGAACTCCTGTTTCAGCATGATCATGTAGCTCCCCTTTTTCTGGTTGTCGCCAAACAGATGGTGTCCCAGATAAGGGGCGGTCGCCGGATTGAAGTCGAAGGTGGCGACGTACTCCTCCTGGAGCTCGGCGAGCGGTGATGCCGCCGCGAACGTCGGCAAACGGTGTGAGGGAATGGTGATCCAGCCCTTTATGTTTCATAAATGCAGTGACGACATCACAGTCAGTCTGGAGCCCCGTTTTTTCCGACGGGTAGTCGATCATCCGGGCAAGGGCGTCATAGCTGTCGGCTATCATCATTTCGGCCTCCTGGTTTTCTTTAAGATGCCGAACCCGCTTGTCCCTTTACGCTGATACGAATCCTGCTCCTCCCGCTGCTGGGTCGGGATGATGTTCCTCTCGCGGTATGGCGCGATGGTGAAGAGGCGGTAGAGGCGGTCGGCTCCCGCTTCGTCGAGCCCGGCGTTCTTCAGGATCGACTCTTCGACCGGCTGGCCGAGGTTGCCGGCGCGTTTGTAGAGCCGCAGGGCGATCTGTTTCCGCAATATATCGGCAATGATTTCCTGGTTGCCGCCGGACAGAAGGCTTGCCAGGAAACTGATCGGCGCCCGCATCTTCTCGAGCAGCGGGAACGTGCCGTGGTCGGCCAGTTCATGGAGATCTCCGCCGCTGGAAATTACCGGGGAGAGCGAGGGGATATAGTAGGCCATCGGCATGGTCCGGAATTCAGGGTGCAACGGCAGTGCCACGGCAAACTCCTTCACCAGGGCGTATACCGGCGATTTCTCGGCCGCCTCCAGCCACTGATCGGTGACGCCGTTTGCGCGGGCGGCTTCCCGTACCTGCGGATCGTGCGGATCCAGGATGACGTCGCGGTGAGCCGCCACCAGCTGATCGTCAGGTTTGAGCAACGCCTCTTCCACCCGGTCGGCATCGTAGAGCAGCACGCCGACGTGACGGATTCTGCCGACGCAACTGTGGGCGCAGGCGTTGCACTGGCCGGTCTCGGTGCGGGGGAAGCAGAAGATGCACTTCTCCGCCTTGCCGCTCTGCCAGTTGAAATAGACCTTCTTGTACGGACAGGCGCTGGTGCAGAAACGCCACCCCTTGCAGACCTCCTGATCCACCAGGACGACACCGTCCTCGCCCCGTTTGTAGATGGCCCGCGAGGGGCAGGAGGCAACACAGGCCGGGTTCAGGCAGTGATTGCAGATGCGGGGCAGATAGTGCATGAACATGCGCCCGTAATCTTCGACGAGGGTGCGGTCTTCCAGGTTGACATCCTCTACGGCGTAGACCTGCGACCCGGAGAGGTCGTCGTCCCAGTTGGGACCGCCTTCGATACTCTCGATCCGCTCTCCGGAAACCTGGGAGAAGGCTTCGGCTACCGGTTGATCGCTTCCGGGAGGAGCCTTGTACAGGTTGCTGTAGTCGAAGTCGAAGGGCTCATAGTAATCCTCCAGTTTCGGCATGTTGGGCTGAAAGAACATATTGAGAAGCGTCGGCCCCTTGCCCAGGGCCCGCAGCTTCAGCTTGCCCCCTTCGCGGAGCCAGCCACCCTTGAACGTCTCCTGGTTTTCCCATTTTTTGGGATACCCGACGCCCGGCTTGGTCTCGACGTTGTTCCACCACATGTACTCGGCGCCCTTCCTGTCGGTCCAGATGTTCTTGCAGGAGATGCTGCAGGTGTGGCAGCCGATGCACTTGTCCAGATTGAATACCATTACCAGTTGTGCTCGTACGTTCATCGCCTCACCCCCTCAACTTTCTGACTACCACGTAGCTGTCACGGTTTACGCCGGTCGGCCCCCAGTAGTTGAAGTAATAACTGAATTGTGCATAACCGCCGAGCATCAGGGTCGGCTTCAGGCGGATGCGGGAGAGGCTGTTGTGGACACCGCCATTCTTGCCGCTTTTGCGGGACTTCTTGACATTGAGAGTGCGCTCCGGCGCGTGGTACATGATTGCCGCCCCGCGTGGAATGCGTGACGAAACTACTGCACGGCTGGTCACCACGCCGTTATCGTTAAAAACCTCGATCTCCTCATTGTCCTCGATCCCGGCACTCGCCGCATCTTCGTGGTTGAGCCAGACCACTGGGCCGCCTCGCGAGAGGGTCAGCATCCTCATGTTGTCGCTGTAGGTGGAGTGGATGCTCCACTTGCCATGCGGGGTCAGGAAGTTCAGGATCAGTCCGGTTTCTCCTTCGGTCTCGTCCAGTATGGCCGGGTTGAGCTTCGCCTTGAAGGTCGGCAGTCCCTCGTTGAACTCACCGTAATAGGGGTGGTCGAGATACAGCGACTGTCGTCCGGTGAGGGTCCGCCAGGGAACCCCGTGCTCCACGTTCAGGGTGAACGGTGCATAGGGTCGGTTCTCGTTGACCAATCCGCTCCAGACCGGGCTGCTGATGTGGCGTTGCGGTTTCTGGGTAACATCCTCCCAGCTGATGCGGAAGTTGCGATCACCGGCCGAGATCTGGGCCAGCGGTTTGCCAACCCGTTTTTCCAGGTTCTGATAGGCGCGATGCGCAAGTTCGCCGTTGGTCTCCGGGGCGAGAGACATGATCACGTCGGCGACGTTTCGCACGTCCTCCATATCGATGAACGTCTTGTCTCCCCATGAGCGTGTCGGCATGGTTTTGAGAAGCTGTTCGTGAACATCGTCCGCTTCCCAGCTTACTCCGTGGGCATGCAGATGGCCGATGTGCGGGCCGAGCGACATGTAGCGGTTGTAGAGATTGACGTAGTCGCGCTCCACGATCGGGAGGTGCGGCATGGTCTTGCCCGGAATCGCCTCACACTCGCCCAGTTTCCAATCCTTCACACTCCGCTGGGCTATTTCACCCGGCGTGTCGTGCTGCAGAGGTGCCGCAATGATGTCCTTGAACGGTACGGGGAAGTGCTTTGGTGAAAGTTCGCTGACCTTCTTGGCGATCCGGCCGAAGATATCCCAGTCGGATTTGGATTCCCAGGCCGGGTCAACGGCAGCATCCATGCAGTTGACAAAGGAGTGCATGTCGGTGGTGTTCAGGTCCGATTTCTCATACCAGGTGGCCGCCGGCAGGACGATGTCCGAATAAAGGGTCGAAGTGTCCATGCGGAAGTTCAAATCCACGACCAGGTCCATCTTGCCGGTGGGAGCCTTCTCGTGCCAGACGATATCCTTGACCTGTCCCTTGGCGGCCTCTTTGGCGGTAAAGCTGCTGTTGGGCGCGCCGATGATGTGCTTGAGGAAAAATTCATGCCCCTTGGCGCTGGCGGAGATCGCGTTGCCGCGCCAGATGAACCAGACCTTGGGGGAGTTGCCAGGCTCCGTCCGGATCCTCGATGGCGAAGCGGGTCTCTCCGCTCTTCAAACGTGCAACCAGCCAGGCGCGGACCTCGTCGTCGGTAGTAGCTCCGGCCGCCTTCGCTTGTTCCATCAGACGGATCGGGTTCTCGTTGAAATGTGGAGAGAAGGGGAGCCAGCCGAGCCGGACCGCCTTGGCGTTGAAGTCGGCGGTGTGCATCGGCATGTTCTCGCCGGTCTCCGGCTTGAAATAATCGACGAAATTACGGTCATAGCGCCATTGGCTCGAGTGCATATACCAGAAGCTCGGCGCATTCTGCAGCCGCGATGCCTTGGTCCAGTCCTGGGCAGTGGCGATGGAGGTCCAGGGGGCCAGAGGTACTACCTTTTCCTGACCGACATAGTGGGCCAGACCGGCGCCGTTCCGTCCGACGCTCCCGGTCAGGATCAGTGCGGTGATGGCGGCGCGGTAGATCAGGTCGTTGTGGTACCAGTGGTTGACTCCGGCGCCGATGATGATCATGTTGCGCCCGCCGCTCTGTTCGCCGTTCACGGCCCATTCACGGGCAATTGTTATTAGGCTGTCGGCGGCTATGCCGGTATATTTTTCCTGCCATGCGGGGGTGAAAGGCTTGTCATCCTGGTAGTTTGCCGGATAGTCGCCGCCCAGGCCGCGTGAAACACCGAATTGGGCCATGAGGAGGTCGAAAACCGTAGCAACCGTTACCTCTCCATCTTTCGTCATGACACGCCTGACCGGGACATCCCTGAGCACGTCACCGTCGGCCTCGAAGGAGAAACGAACCGTGCCGGTCTCCTGGCCGATGAAGGTCAGGCTGCAGTCGATATCCTCGCCGTCCACCATATCCACCATATCGAGGTTCCAGTTCCCCTCCTGCTTGCTCCAGCGTGAACCGACGCTGCCGTGGGGGAAACGGACGTTCCCGGCGTTGTCGCCGACGCAGAGGGTCCAGTCGGCATGTTCGATCCCAACGCCCCGTTCCAGTTCGGACGCCCGCAGAAATTCACCCTGCCGCAATGCGCCGTCCTTCTCTCCCAGTTTGACCAGGAAGGGGAGGTCGGTGTACTTGCGCACATATTCGTCAAAGAAGGGCACCTGGCGGTTGGCGTAAAACTCGGTCAGGATCACATGGTTGACCGCCATCCAGAAGGCGCCGTCGTGCCCCTGTTCCACCGGCAGCCAGGCATCGGCAAACTTGCTCGCCATGCTGTAATCGGGGGACATGACCACCACCTTGGTGCCGCGGTAGCGGGCCTCGGTCATGAAGTGGGCATCCGGGGTGCGGGTCATCGGAACGTTGGAACCGCACAGGACGATGTAGGAGGCGTTATACCAGTCGGCCGACTCGTTGACGTCGGTCTGCTCGCCCCATACCTGTGGGGATGCCGGGGGGAGGTCGCAATACCAGTCGTAGAAACTCAAGGCAACGCCGCCAAGCAGCTGAAGGAAACCGGGTAGCCGGCCGCATAGCTGATCATCGACATGGCCGGGATGGGCGAAAAGCCGACGACCCGGTCCGGGCCGTGTTTCTTGGCCGTGTACAGGGAGGAAGCGGCGATCAGCTCGGTCGCCTCGTCCCACGAAGCGCGGCGGAATCCGCCCATGCCGCGTTTGCTGGTATAGCTCAGGCGCGCCTCAGGGTTCTCGACGATGCTCTGCCACGCCTCGACCGGGTCGTCATGAACTGCGCGGGCCTGACGCCAGAGATCGATCAGTGCCCCGCGCATATAGGGGTGCTTGACCCGCAGCGGGCTGTAGAGGTACCAGGAAAAACTTATCCCCCGGGGACACCCGCGCGGCTCGTGATTGGGAAGGTCGCCGTTAAACTGCGGATAGTCGTTAGCCTGCAGCTCCCAGCCGACGATACCATCCTTGACATGCACCATCCAGCTGCAGCCGCCGGTACAGTTTACCCCGTGGGTGCTGCGGACCACCTTGTCGTACTGCCACCGGTTCCGGTAGAACTCTTCCCATCCCCGGTCACAGGGACTATGGTCATCCTTGATCCGCTCGTTTGCCATTATCTGATCCTCCTTTTGTAGAAAGCCAATCCCAGTAGTAACACCACGAACAGGATTCCGCCCGCCAGAGGGAACGTTGCCCGGCAACTCCCCTCCTTCTGAGTCGCGGAGTCCTTAAACAGGGCCATCAGTGCCGTAATCTCGTCATCGGCCAGAGGCCGGTCGGCATAGATCTTCTTCATGATCGGGAATTTGAGCGCCTTGAGCGCACCGTTCATCCCCGCATCTCCCATCTTTTGGTAGGATTTGGCTCAGATCGGCGCCGGACAGGGTGCCGCCGGTAATGCCCGGATAGGTGAAGGGATGACAGGAAAGGCAGGGCGCGCCGCCTTTGGCAAAGGGGGTGCTCCCTGTGAAGAGCGCCTTTCCGCGGGCGATCAGCTCCGGGGTCACCGCTGTTTCGGCTTTTTCCGGCGCAGGCGCGGACCCTGACGAAGCGGCAGTGCCACCGGCACTGGCGAGATAGGCAACAATCTTTTTGGCATCGTCAGCGCTGATACCCAAATTCGGCATCTCGAAGCCGAATTTTTTGACCAGTTCGGCCTGGGCCGGATCTTTGGCCGCGGTCAACTTGTCCGGTTCGACAATGAGCCGTACCAGCCAATCGGCCGATCGTATTCCGGCAACGCCTTTCAGGTCGGGCCCGCCGCCGTCACCACCGCCGATGCTGTGACAGCCGGCGCACTGCTTGTCGAACAGATCCTTGCCCTGATCCGCCCAGACGGGGAAGCTGCTTGTCAATAGAGCCAGCAGCGCGGTGAAACAGCCCAGAAACCAGCTTCGATGTACCATACGGTTTTCCTCCCTCGGTCTGTAAATGAGACTCTGTTTCATGCTGTTACCTTCCATGCGGGCTCAACAGGCAACGAGAAATCCACAGAATTGACAATAAAATATGTAAGTGATTCCGATTGATTCTGCGCAATAGCCAATACTCCTTCTGCCGGTAAAATCTTTGACTCAAGTCAAAATCGTTTGTTTATTATTGGCAGGGTCCTGAATGCCCACGCGTTTCTCTTTGCCAATAAAACAAGTTTTTAAAAACAGGCTGAGGGTGGCCACAGTACCGATGCGCCTGCCGCGGCGGGTAGCGTAGCGTTGATCGTACCGTCGAATGACGTGGCCTGACGCACGTCTTACCGCCTGCGAAAGTACTTTTCTTGATTTGTGTCAAAGCATCCACGGCATCGACGAGTATGCTGGTTTTTATCGAGAGGCTTTCCAGTGCGGTCCTTATCCGCTTGGCGAAGGTGTTTTTTTATTACGTCAGCGTGGTTTGTTTTTAAATTCTATCAGGCAGATCTTTTTTCTCAAGCTACCGGCGCAGTTATTGACTCAAACCTGAATTGCATGTGGTGGGTGACGTAGGCGAAGAGGTACATTTCAAGAGGTGTCAAGATGATTGTCAGGGATCGCCCCAACGGGCTGCGTTTGTTTTTCATAATGAAGGGATCTATCGTCCCCCGCATAAAGTGGCCACTTTTTGTGACGGTGATGCTCGCGTTGATTGTTACGATAACGCACGGGACACTGTTCAGGCTGAAGATTACCATGACCCCCATCCCGTTCAGCCTGATCGGACTTGCGCTTGCCATCTTCATCGGGTTTCGTAATAACGCAAGTTACGACCGGTACTGGGAAGGGAGGAAGTTGTGGGGCGAACTGATAATAATGTGCCGTAGTCTGACGCGGCAGATTCTTACGTTCGTTTCGTCTGAACATGGACACTCACCGAACTGGCCTCCGTTCGAACGGAGCGATCTTAGAATCGGGATGGTGTACCGCCTCATCGCCTTTGCACATGCATTGCGACACCACCTCAGAGACTCGGATTCTTTAGAAGATGTGCGGGGATATCTAAACGAGGATGAAGCAGCGAAGATTGAACTGGCTCACAGCAGACCTCTTTTTCTTCTGCTGCGCATGGCGTATGATTTGCGACGGTGCATTGAGAATAAACAGATTCAGGAATACTTTGCTGCCAGCATTGACGATAACATCACCTCTCTGACCACCGTTCTTGCCGGTTGTGAGAGGATCAAAAATACGCCGATTCCGTTCACCTATAATTTGCTTCTTCATCGTACAGCATATCTGTACTGTTTTCTCCTGCCTTTCGGTCTGGTTGATTCAATCGGGTTCATGACTCCTTTTGTGGTTGGAATCGTGTCATTCACATTTTTCGGCCTGGACGCATTGGGTGACGAGATTGAAGAGCCTTTCGGCGTGCTGCCAAACGACCTTGCTCTTTCTTCCATGTGCAGGACAATAGAGAGGGATCTGCGAGCATCACTAGGAGAAGAGCATCTTCCTGAACAGCTGCTTCCGGTCAATTATCGCGTCCTTTAAGAATGTTGTACTACAATTGAATGCCCAGGAAGGTATCCTTATGCGTCTCGTATCCAGCAGTATCATTGCCGTGCTGTTCATGTTTCCAATGGCGGCACACGCCGTACCTGCCATTACCTGTCATTGTTTTACTGACCGTGCTTACGACGCTGCACATCCAGCGGCAGCCGACGCATATTTTCTGGCCACTACGCAAAACTCCTTCTTCGCCATCGTATTTAATACTGACAAGAAAACTATCGTGATGAAAAAGCAGCAGGGCACTTCTCCCGACGACCTTTGGATTGCCTATTGGGTCGCTTCCAAAACAGGTACGGCACCGGATAGCCTGCTTCAGGCCAAATTGAAAAATTTCGCATGGAAGAGTGTCATTTCTCCCCTGCGGCTTTCCCCGAAAATATTGGGAACGCGATTTTCAAATGCCCTGCATGCAAATGCACCAGCCGGACGCTTGTCAGAGGCAGTGGTTGATGAACTTTTCCTCAAAGGCCAGTTACTGAGTGAGGGCGATTTGTCTGCTTTGCGTAAGGCGGGTGCCTCCAATCAGGAATTGATTATAACCGCCGTTATTGCCACCAAGACGGGTCAATCTGCCAGCCAGCTCTATCATGAGGTAAAAACCGGTACCAAGACGTGGGGCTCGCTCTTGTCGGGGGCAAAGATAGATACGAGAAACATGCAGCAAGAGATTGCCGGTATTTTTACATTGCGCGCCTCAGTAATTATTTTGAAGCAATTTGATGAATGCACAGTTTTCCTCACACCATCTGCGTAGCTACAAATATCTGACTTTTACCTCGAACGATTTCTTGGACGGCATTGGTCTCGTTTTTTCACTGTAACCAAGTGGCACAACGGCCATGAATTCTCCCTCGGGCTCCTCTAGAAGGTTTAGCACGTCATCTTTAATCAAAAAAAGAACGCCAAGCCACACTGAAGATATTCCAAGAGACGTTGCAGCCAAAAGAAGGTTTTCGACGGCGGCAGCAGAACTTTGAATCTCCATGGTTCTAAAAAAATCAAAAACATTCTCTCTGCCCACGCTGAACAGGTCGGAGCCATGCCGTATCAACTCACCCGTATTCACAACCGCTATTACGACAGGTGCGCTTGAAATACTTCTTGCAGCCATTCTGAGAAGTGCTGATGACGATTTGGTGAACTCGGAGGCCCGTTTAGCGGTTAGATTTGCCAGGTCTTGCTTTTTTGCGCCACTGACAACAATAAATCGCCACGATTGCTGATTGTGCGCAGAGGGGGCATGGTTCGCCGCCTGCAACACTTTACGTAAGTCGGATTCGGAAATATTCTTATCGTCAAAAGTTCTGACACTTCGCCGATCCTGTATGACTTTCAGAACATCATTAAGCACAAAAACCTCTCTCATTCGGAATTAAGCTGTATTCCAGTTGCTCAGGTCAACCAGCTAACGTTCTGCAACGGCATCCCTTCCTTGTAGTACAGAGAGGGGCTGAGCAGCACAAAGAAGATATGGACATCCCGATAATCGAAGCGGCTGAACAGGTCATAAAGATGGGCCGCGATACGATTATGCTTTTCCTGCTCCCTCGGAAACATGTATATCTCCAGCGAACGGGGTGTTGCCGTTATCTGCGTGATGGTGAGCAGCTCAACTTTTACCTTGTCCGGTGGCACCCCGGCAACACGGGAGAAATCCTCGACCAGCACCGGCAGCATCCTCCGCAACATTCCTTCGTCGAACCCCTTGAACCTCAAATACGGCATTGACTCTCTTGCTCCCCGATACACAACATTCCCGACGGGAAAAACAGGACTTCACGCGCTGCCGGTAACGCTTCCTGAATCGATGCGGTGTGAACCTCACCGTACGCTTCCGTTGCCGCATTGAGCGCAATTGCCGATTCTCCCAGCGCTGCCAGGATCTCTTCCGACCGCAGGGCGGTGGCGGAGAGCCTGAGTCTTATGGTCCGAATTGCTTCGGAAGCCGCACGGGACGGTTTCGTATTTTGTTCTGCCTCCCGTAGCCGCCGCATGCACCTGACGATGGCCAGTGTCGCAAGCGCTCCCTCTACAACGCCGCTGAGCTTTTCATCCAGCTTTGTGGCATTGGCGATCACACGCAAAACCCTGTGGTGTGTTCGGGCCCGGCACTTTTCCACCGCCGCAAGGGAGTCGGTCGCAATCATGGCGGACAGGTCCTGGACGATGGCGCTCAGGATCGAGCGGATCCGCCTGGCTGGATCGATCGGCAACAGAAAGCGGAAGGCCAGGATGGCGACGCCGACCCCGCCAAGAACGGCACCGCCACCCGCTATGAAAGCTGCAGGCGCCGGGACGGCTGGCACTCCAGGCTGCATGACGAACAGGAAAAAGAGGGTGAAGTCCATGGCGCCCAGCGATGTTCGGCGAAGCGACAGGGCCATGAGGCCGGCCATGAGAAAGGGAGCGCTGATGGCCCCCTGCAGGAGCAGATTGCTGGTTCCCGGCAGCAGGATCAGCCGGCAGAGGAGCGCAGCAGCGACCCCGAGTGTCGCTCCGCAAAATATGTGGTTAAGCATAACGGCCGGGCGATCATGGGTGGAGAAGATGCTGACCATAATTGATGCGGCCATCAGCATCAGCGTACCCTCTGCTCTGCCGGTGAATTGCCAGATTGCACCCACCGCTATTATGGCAGAAGCGGCGCGTAATGCCGCCCGACCCGCCTCCTGCCAGTCGCGGTGACGGATGAACGGATGTGTTGCCGGTCTCTCGGTGGCCGGTGCCGCTTCATCCCATTCCTTGAAGGCCCGCTGCAGGGAGGTGACCAGTTCACCCAGCGTTTCTCCCAGCTGGGGGAGGTGCGCGCCAGCCTCGGCCAGAACTCTCCTCAGTATCGCGTCATCGGGGCCTATCGCTCCCTGCTCATCCATGTGCCGAGCAACCTGCTCCAGGCGCTGACCGAGCTCCCCTCGCCAGGAGTCGTGACCCGAGCCGCACCGGGCGAGATGGTCTCCGGCCAGTTTGCCTGCTTCGAGCAGGGATAGTAGCGAGACGATCAGACTCCTGACCCGGCGCTTCCTCTTTTTGAGGTCGAAAGAGCCTGCCCAGGCTGCATCGATTGTTCCCTCAATTTCGGCAACTTCCTCGAGGATATCCTGCCGCAGCGCCGCCAGATCCTTGTTTTTGCCTCCTTGTACAAGCAGAGCTACCCATTCTATAGTTGCCACGGCAACCGTGGCCAGCCGGTCAAGCAGTTCGCGTTCAGAGCGGCGGTGGGAAAAGAACAGGGTCACAGCCGTCGAGACGACTATTCCGATGGTAATGCAGGCGATTCTGCCGAAAACCAGGTCATGCAGGTGCGGCGGGCTGTTGTAGCCGGCCATGGCAATGACCGCTCCGGTGCAGGCGGCTACGAGCGCGCCGTAGGAACGGAGGCCATACAGAAGGTTGCCGATGCCGACACACCCCGCCAGCCAGATGGCAAGCAGGATCGTAAGCATTGCGGGCGACCGGGAGGATAGGAGCATCAGCATCCCCGCACCCGAACCGAGCGCGGTACCGACCAGCCGATAAAAACTCTTTTCAAGCAGCAGTCCGCGGGTCGGCTGGATGACGATAAGCGCAGTCATTGCCGCCCAGTAGGGACACTCCAGATTCAGGGCAACGGCAACTGTCAGCGCGGCCAGTGCGGCCACCGTTCCGCGTGCTGCATGTATGCTATGTGGCCACTCGCGCCGCAAAAAAGTGCGCAGACGATGCTGAATCATCGCTTTATCCGCTTCCTCACGGTACTCACGTTTGATTCAAGGGATAGGACGAACTGCCCGAACCGAGTAATCTCGCTGTCGCTGAAGGAGCTAAGGAGCTCGTTTTCAAGTGAGGTGACAATTTCGCGAATCCGGGCGACGACTACATGCCCCTCCGGCGTCAGGCCGAGTAATTTTGCGCGACGGTCTGTACCATCTTCCGTACGCCGGATGAGTCCCTTTGCAATGAGCGTATCGAGGAGGCGGACGAGAGACGGACCTTCAATACCGATAGATCCGGCCAGATCCTTTTGTCGAACCCCCTCGCCAAGGATGTTGAGATGCAAAAGTGGGCGCCAGGTGGCATCGGTCAGCCCGACCGACTGAAATTCGGTGTCCAGAACCTGACGCCAGTGCCGTGTCAGGAGCCCAAGATGGTAGAGGATGTTGTTGCGGTCGATACACGTGTGAGAAATATTCATGAATAATAAATAGCATACTATCTATTATGTTGCTATCTCTTTTTTGTGGATCTTCTTGTGATGTCACTGCTGGGTGTCCGCTGCGGGTACACTGGTTTTACATTGTATTTCATCGATGAGGGGGCATTCTTCCGGGCTGAATCGCACTCAGTTCTTTTCGATAAAAAATATCATGGAACAGCGGCCTCGTTTCTGGTACTACTCCACAACGGTCAATCCACTTGCAACGGAACTAATTATTATAAAAATGCGGAAAGAATGCCTCACCATGAACATAGACCATCTCCTTATCAATCTGCACAACAGCGTAGATGCTTTCGCGATCAAGCCACACCATGTCGATACGATTCGTGAGATTCTTCCCGATACGCGCATTACCGTCGCCGAAGGTACCCGTGATTTCCTTGAAAAGCTGCCTGAAGCCGATTGCGTGCTGACGTGGGTATTCAAATCCGATTGGTATGAAGGCGCGCCAAAACTGAAAGTACTTTTTACGCCCGCTGCCGGCCATGATTGGGTCGCTGGAGACCCGTCCGGCCGGGTGAAGACATGTTACGGCAGTTTCCACGGGCGCATCATGCGCGAAAGCCTGCTCTCGATGATGCTTCATTTCAATCGGCAGATCGGAAAGTCGCTCGAAGACCAGAAAAACAGGCTATGGGGCCGCCTCGACTACAAACATACGGTGGCTCTTTTCAGTCAAAGAGTGCTGATAGTGGGTTTCGGCTCGCTGGGTCGGTCGATGGCCGAATTGTTAAAGGCCTTCGGAGCGAACATAACCGCGGTAAAGCGCGACATACGTGGGTTTGAAGCTAATCCACACGTTGATAACGTAATCACTTTTGACAACCTGGTGGAAGAACTCCCGTACGCCGACCACGTGGTTATTGTCCTTCCTGGTGGAGCGGAAACCGACGGCATCATTACCGCACAGCATTTCAATGCTATGAAGCCGGGAGCATACGTGTATAATTTGGGGCGTGGGAACTGCTATCGAGAAGAAGATCTTGTCGCAGCCCTCAAGAGCGGTCCTCTCGCCGGTGCAGGACTGGATGTATTTGCCGAGGAGCCGCTGCCTCCCACCTCGAATCTCTGGGAACTGCCCAACGTGCTGATCACACCACACTCCAGCGCCATCAGCCGGGAGTATATCGATCTCTTCATTCGTGAGTGGGTTGATATACTTCGGAAAATATAGCTGGATCAGCGTTGTGTTGTCGTTTCCAGATTCGGTCAATCGAGTTGCAAAAACATGTTGCAAAAAGAAGGGCAACCATGAAAAACTAACACACGCTTGGGGCATTAATACGGAGCAGGACATTATAGATCAAAACTAATTAGGAGATGTTATGAAGCGAATTGTTTTAGCGTTCTTGTTTATGTTGTTGCCGACAGTAAGTTTTGCTGGAACGGCCAATGATGCAGTCGTGGCATTAGGGGGGTTGGTCAAGATAACTTCAAGCGGCACTTCATACCAAGCGTTTGCCGTTTGTCTTGAAGATGCGAAATCTGAGGTTGACACTTATCTTAAAGGGGATGAAGCGAAGCAAAACAAAAAGCTAAGCGCCACAATCTCGGAAGCAATGGGTTTGTATGAATACGCAGATGTATTGTTTAAAAGAATGAATAAGTCAAAGGGCTTGATGGATCTGGGTGCCGAGGCTTCTCCAACAGATAAGAAGATGGCGTCCGAGTACTTTTCACGGTTCCCGGAGGATAAGAAAGATATTGCCGCGGGAGGAGTATTAGTTGATCTACACGGTTCCAAGTTGAAGATAAATGCAGCTATCAATAAAGTATTCAGCCGCGCTGCAAAAAAACAGGCCAAAGCAGCGAGTATGCTGAAATAACGTACATACCAGTTCTAAAGGGATAGTCAGTTTCGAATCCCGCCCTGCTCCAAAAATACAGAAGGACTCTGGCTTGATTGCTTGAGTCCTTCTGCTTTTCCGGGTTTCCTGCCTACTGCTCCCCCGTCTTGACAATCAGGCTTTCCTTGTTACAGTGAATGATAAATAACAAAAGGAGGCTACACCATGAAGAAAACGTTACTATTACTCCTCGTCACAATTATGTATGCCGTTCCCGCATTCTCACAAAATATGGACAAGCCACATGATGAGTATGGATGGTGTCTCTTGCCATAAGATGGGGATGGGGCAGATGGACATGATGGACGGCCATATGGGGATGTATTTCGACCACGCCGACATACTTGGACTTACGGACGAACAGGTCAAGAAGATTACCCCTATTTTCCGGGAAATGAAAATGAAACATATCAAATTCAATGCCGATCTTCAGATTGCAGAGATGGAACATATGGAAATTATGGAGGTGAAGGATTTTGACCTCGAAAAAGCGAATATATCGGTCAAAAAGTTCTTTGACATGATCACCGCTCATCATCTTGATATGTTGAAAACAATCAAAAAGGTGAGGAACATCTTGACTGAAGAACAGTTTCAGAAAATGAAGAAAATGATGCCCATGGAATGGGAGTAAAAAAAGTCGACAAACTATGAAGCAAATACGGTGAAGAAGCAGTTATGATCTGAGTAAAGAGCCGGAAACCATGCATAGGTTTCCGGCTCTCTTTTCACGTGCTGCGGGTCATACTAGGTGGCCACGCAACCAGATTCAGCCTCAGTCAACAACTCGCCGGCCCGCTTCCACCGTCGGTGAACCCAGTACCAGTCAACTGGATGGCGTACAATGAAGTTTTCGATGAGACTTGAATATTTCTGAATGTTTGCTGCCATTCCCTGTTCGGAAATATCACCTGAAAAAACGAGTTCAGGATAGATATCAATGATATGCCGGCCGGCTTCGCGATGTATGAACGCCGGAACGACTGCAGCTCCGGACTTGCGTGCCAGTAGGACCGGGCTCTTCGCAGCCCATGCCTTCCGTCCGAGAAAATTGATCAGTGCCCCGTTTTCGGGGAACACCGCCTGATCCACTAAAAGACCAATGATGCCATTTTTGCGGATCGCTGACATCATGCCCCTGAAGGCTTTGTCCTTGTAAATGACCTGATTACCGTAACGCAGGCGCATCTTCTCAACCATGCTGTCGAGGTAGGTATTGTTTTGACGCCTGGCAACCACAGACATGGATGAATTAAAGTGTCGAGCCAATGCCAAAGCTGCCAGTTCCCAATTGCCGCAATGACCTGTAAGAACCACTACTCCCTTGCCACGGGCTCTGGCGGCCTCCAGATACTCCTCCCCTCTGACTTCTACCCGTTTCAACACATCTTCGCCCCGGCCGTGGTAGAGTCGGCAGATTTCAACCAGTGATATTCCCAGGTGACAGAACATCATGCGAGTTATTTCTTCGGGCGTATGAGAGGAGAAATTCCAATCCGGCTCTTTTGTCATAGCGGGAAGCGCCTGACGGATATTGTTAATGGCGATGTGACGTCGTTTTGGAATTAAGGCGAAACCCAACGTGCCGATCAGGTGTCCGACCGGGCGGACAAGATTCTTGGGGAGGAGGGAAAATGCAAGAGTAAAAAGGTAAAATACCACTGCTTGAATAGCCCACATTACATTTTTCATGTCTAAATCCAAACTCCTTATTCATAAGTATTTTTGTTCTGTGCATACAGTTATCGATTTTTTTGGTTGCGATACGGGAGGCAAGGCATGGTTCGGATATAAGAAGATAAGCATAATTCCAAAAAAAAAACTCAGCAACTTATAATTTTTTAACGTAATCCGCCGTGCTATAGTCAGCTTTTCGAACCCCGTGTTCCGCTCCAATACAACGAAGGGTCAGGCACATGTGCCTGACCCTTCGTTGTATGTCCGCATAACTCTCTCGATGAATCGCCTGTTTTGCTTGCTACGATCCACCGAACTCGTCCAAACACCATTTATTGGATAGTCGCCCCGTTGCTATCTTTGGCTATGAAACCTGTCACCGTGAAATCTGTTGTCTGGGCGGAACTGGGCACGTTGGTAAAGTTCACACTCAACACATCTCCAGACCCAAAGCCGGTACTTCCCGTATTTCACTGATCCAATTATGACACTTCCTGTACCGGGGTTAGGAAGAACAGTATTGCCGCTGTTTACACCGATTGGAGATACAGAACTGAATGTCGCTCCCGGCGGGAAATTGACGGTCACCTGGAATCCAAAGATTATTGGCGACGTTTCCCCGCTGATACTAATGGTGCTGACCGCATTGCCCCCCGTAATTTGTGTGCTGATTGAGGCTGTGATATTAGGGAGCGTAATTACTACGCTGCTGCTCTTGGCGGCAGATACGTTGCCGGCGGCGTCCTTGGCCCAGGCATAGGCGGTGTTGTTGCCGGCGGCTGAGAAAGTGAATGTGGTAGGTACGGAAGAATTCCAGCCGGTGTCGCTTGCCGAAGGAGTAGAGGCGCTTTCGGTTACCAGGTAGCCAGTCACACCGATGTTATCACTGGCCGTGAAGGATGAGATGGATACCGTCAGGGAAGCAGCTGTTGAAGGGAGTGTGAAGACGTTGACTGTGGGTGGGGTGGTGTCGGGAAGTGTGCTACCTCCGCCTCCGCCCCCGCCACCGCAGCCACTTAGCATTAGAATGGCAAAAATAAATAGAATAATGATTTTGTCTGTTTTCATATCGTCACCTCCGGGTGTTGTCTTGCCGTCTCGCAGAATTAATAAAGGCGACTTGGTTCGGAGTCGCCTTTATTATACGTATAATTCTACAATGGATTTTTATATTTACAATGCAATATTTCCCGTCACTTTACCCAAGATTACAACGACATCGCCGATATCAATTTTCCCATCCGGTTGAGACCTGCCATTGATGTACGGAGCTATATCCAACCGCGTTATTTGATCACTTGTGGACTGAACCTTGCCGACCGCAATCTGCAGCGCAGTCAAGGCATCACTGATGGTTAACGCTGTCGTCGGTGCGGTGGTACCGGAAACTGCATTGTTAACCGTGACCGCCACATTTGAGGACTGACCGGTGTTGCCGGACGCATCGTAGGCCTTCGTAACAATAGTGTAGCTGCCGTTCGCAACCGAGGTGGTATTCCAGCTGAAGCTGTAGGGTGCTGTGTTACCAGCAAATAAAAGTACGCCGTTTGCGTAAAACTCCACCTTGCTTACCGCCACGTTGTCACTGGCATTGGCAGAGAGGGCCACCGTTCCGCTGACCACGGCGCTGTTGGCTGGCGTGGTTAACGATACGGTGGGGGGAGTAGTGTCGTTGACCACTGTTACGGCAACAGCGCTTGACTGGCCAACGTTGCCGGCTGCGTCATAGGCTTTTGCCAGCACCGTATAGTTGCCGGGTGCAAGTGTCGAGGTGTTCCAGGAATATGCATAGGGAGTCGATGTTTCTGCGGTCTGAAGAACATTGTTCACATAAAACTCCACTTTCGTTACACCCACGTTATCACTGGCGCTGGCAGTAACAGAAACCGTCCCGCTTACCGTAGTATTGTTTACAGGAGAGCTGAGAGAAATGGTTGGTGGAGTCAATTCAGGGATGTTGGTAACATTCGAGTAGGAACTCTCCGTGCCGGAGGCATTATAAGCGGTCACCGCAAAGTAGTACGCATGCGCCGGATCGAGACCGCTGATGGTGGCAGTGGTCTGGTTGAGGGCATCTATAGGGGCCGCGCCCTGAAAAGGCTGGGTGGATGAATCAGCCTGGTAATAGACCTTGTAGCCGGTAACGCTTGGGTCAGTGTCAGCATCCCACTGAAGGACTGTGCTGGAGGCAAAACTGGAAGCATGGGCAGCTATCAAGAACACTGCCGAGAGTATACTGGCCAAAAATAATCGAGATTCACCAACCCGTTCTGTTATTGTTTTTTTCCGTGTAGTAGCTGTCATTATTCGTTCTCCCTGATTTTTGCACACAAAAAAGCCGGGACCGATATACCTTGTGGTATTTCGGCGACCCGGCTGTCTCTGTGAGACCCTGTAGGCTTTCCGTCCCATCCTCGCGGATGGTTTAGTATTATCGTGCACCGTTTCTATTGCCGTCTCTTATCGCACGATAGCTCAAATAAGAGTGTGACCTGGATCACAAATAGGACATTTAATATGTGGCCAGACATGTGCTATCGTAAGCGTACCTGTCGAGAAGACAGTTTATGGAAGAGTATCTGGTATACTTTCCCATGTCAGACCGACGCATGTGACAAACGATAATTAACCGCTTTCCGGCGTTGGCCTGAAAGCAGCGGTGTGAACTATATGTGCCTTATCGTATTTGCATATGATTGCCATCCGGACTACCGCCTGATCCTCGGTGCAAACCGTGATGAGTATCGTGATCGACCTGCCGACCCGGCCGGATTCTGGAGTGGTGCCCCGCATATTCTGGCCGGGCGTGACAAACAGGCCGGAGGGACATGGCTGGGAATCTCGACCGGCGGTAAGCTGGCGGCCATTACCAATTATCGCGATCCTCGCCGGCAGGTGATAGACCCACCCTCACGGGGGCAGCTGGTAGCCGGCTATCTGCTGGATGCATCCTTGACCCCGGAGGATTACCTGTCAACTCTTCACCGTGATGGACAGCTGTACGATGGTTTCAACCTGCTGTACGGCACCTTTGATGCGCTTCACTATTTCACCAACCGGGGCGGTTCGTCAGGACCTGTCTCTCCTGGTATCCATGGCCTTTCCAACCATCTGCTCGACACGCGCTGGGCAAAGGTAGATGTCGCCAAGTCCCGACTTGAGGAGATCGTGCGACACGGCAGTATCGAACCGGAAAAGATTTTTGCAGCACTGTCCGATCCCGTTCCGTTTGCCGACAACCTGCTCCCCGACTCCGGGATCGGTCTCGAACGGGAACGGATGCTCTCGCCGCTCTTCATCGAAAACGAGGAGTACGGTACCAGATCGTCAACGGTCGTATTGGCAGGCCGAAACGGCAGTGTGACGTTCATCGAGCGGGTCTTTGACCATGCTTCGCGGGCTTCATTAACCCAGAACTTCACCGTGCAGCTCCAGTCAATCCGATGAACTTTCTCTTTCACATGCTGCTCTCCGGTGATGATGACCAGATTCTGGTCGGCAATTTCATGGGGGATTTTGTCAAAGGTCCGCTGGCTGACAGGTTTCCGGAGCGTATCAGGCAGGGAATTGCCCTGCACCGCAGCATAGATTCCTACGCCAGCCGTGCGGAGCTGTTCCAGCAGAGCAGGCGGCGCCTGGACCCGCATTACGGCCTCTACCGCGGAGTGATGATCGACCTGTTCTATGACCACTTCCTTGTTACAGAGTGGAACAACTGGTCGAATGAGCTGCTGAGTGACTATCTTGTCCGGAGCAGATCAGTCATCACCCGGCACCATGAAGAGCTGCCCGAACGGTTGCAAAAGCTTGTGCCGACAATCTTCGAAGAACTTCTGCCATCTTATGGCACGGTAGGTGGCATAGGCCGCGCACTGGAACGGATGTCCCGGCGGGTGACACGATCCAACCCGCTGGGGGGTGGGGAAACAGAGCTGGAACGGCACTTTGATGAACTGCGTTCGGATTTCCGCGGGTTCATGCCGCTGGTGCGCCGCTTTGCAGAGGAAACGTTGGTCGCCGATACGGTTGATACTCAATCCGGGAGGAATTACTTATGAGCACTATAGATCTGGACTACCTCCGCACCTGGATCGGAACATCGCGTACCGACGAAGACCTGATTTCGGTCCGGCATGCCCTCCTGATGGCTGCTACGATTGATTACACGGCAACCGAGAACATTTGCGACGGAGAGTGCCTGCCGCCCCTGTGGCACTGGACCTATTTTCTGGAAGGGGTGCCTGCACGCGAGCTTGGTCCGGATGGACACCCGGCACGCGGCGGGTTTATGCCGCCGGTGCCGCTGCCCAACCGCATGTGGGCCGGTGGGCGTGTGGCATTCATATCGCCGGTGATTATCGGTACCACGGTGCGCAAGGAGTCGACTATCCTGAAGGTGGATCACAAGCGGGGCCGCTCGGGCGATCTGGTCTTTGTGACTGTGCTCCACGAATTGAAATCGTTGCAGGGAGATCTGCTGATCCGGGAGGAACAGGACATCGTCTACAAGGATTCAACGGCGTCCGGGCAGAACGCAGGTATTCCGGCTGCCGCGCCTGCTGCACAGTACACCAGAACCTACACTCCGACCTCTACCATGCTGTTCAGGTATTCGGCGCTGACGTTCAACGGGCATCGCATTCACTACGATCAGGACTACTGCCGAAAAATAGAAGGGTATCAGAACCTGGTAATCCATGGTCCCTTGAACGCCACGATGTTGGCCGGCTATGCGGAAGAGACCGGCGGGAAGGGGTTACGTGACTTCTCCTACCGGGGTCTTTCTCCTGCCCTACTCGGTGACTCCATTACTCTTCATGCCACTGTGCTGGATGATCGCATAACCCTTGCTGCGCTGCTCAGCAGCGGCACGGCATGCATGCAGGCAGAGGCGACCACCCGCTGAGGGGGGATAGCCGCAGGCCGGCACACCCGCTGCATCTTCCGTCAGGGGTGCGCCCGGTGCGTCTATCTGCCGCAAAAACCCCATTCCTTATTTTCTGCTGAGTGGAGTATAATTTCTCATATAGCAAGCAACTTAGAACACGAAAACGGAGGAGTGTGATGAGAAACCTGATTCTGCTTTCCGGGATGATTGTAGTCTTGCTGGCAACATTCGTCTCAGTTCATGCTGCACCATCCGGGGATTCCAAGACTCCACATCAAGCGGCTGCCGGGAGTTCGCTTGAGAAGGCCACTTTTGCCGGAGGCTGCTTCTGGTGCATGGAGCATCCATTCGATGAACTTCCCGGCGTGGTATCGGTGACCTCGGGGTATACGGGCGGACAGAAGAAAAACCCTACCTACGAAGAGGTCTCAGCTGGGATGACGGGGCACGCCGAGTCGGTTCAGGTCATCTACGATCCGGCTAAAATCCGCTATGAGAAACTTCTTGCCGTCTACTGGCACAATATCGATCCAACGGCGAAAGACCGTCAGTTTTGCGACTCCGGAAATCAGTACCGCAGCGCCATCTTCTACCATACTGAGGAGCAGCGGCGTATAGCAGTGAAGTCAAAAGAAATTCTTGAAAAGAACAAACCATTTCAGGGGGCGATCGTAACGGAAATTGTCCCGGCCGGCGAATTTTACCCCGCTGAAGAATATCACCAGCACTACTACAAAAAGAACCCGATCAGATACAGATTCTACCGGGCCAACTGTGGCCGCGACCGCAGACTCAAGGAATTATGGGGCAACGAGGCGGGGCACTGACGCCCCGAGGGGGTGCGACTATGATCTCACGTAGATTTTTTCTTATTGGCGGATTATGCTCCGTTATCCTGGCCTGCAACAGAAAGGGGACAAACCCGGCGGCTGCGGTTGTGTCCGCTACCGGCGGGCTTGCAGCACCGTCACAGATACGGCTTTATTCAGCAGCCCACAAGGGGTATGTGATGAGTGAAAAGGTACGCAAAACCGATGATGAATGGCGCAAACAACTAACGCCGGAACAGTACCACGTCACTCGCGAGCAGGGCACGGAGCAAGCCTTTACCGGCACCTTGACGAACAATCATGAGGTGGGCATCTATCAGTGCGTATGTTGCGGCAATGATCTGTTCAGCTCGGAGAGCAAATTCGAGTCCGGCACCGGATGGCCAAGTTTCTGGCAGCCTATTGCCCCCGAGAACGTCACACTCAGGTCCGACAACGGCTTTTTCATGAAGCGGACCGAGGTGCTTTGCAGCCGCTGCGACGCGCATCTGGGGCATGTTTTTGATGACGGTCCCAAGCCGACCGGACTGCGCTACTGCATGAATTCGGCGGCCTTGGCATTTGTGAAACGACTGCCATAGGTGTAAAAGGAGCGGCCGCTGTGACGTCGAATCAGGAAGTAGCGCCCAGGGATGTCTATAATGAAACACTGCTGGCCAATGTTCACCCGGCGGAATGGGTCAATCCGGAGCCCGCCGCGTGTTACAACCTGGTGGTGATCGGTGGCGGTACGGCCGGATTGATATCAGCCGCCGGTGCTGCAGGTCTCGGGGCAAAGGTGGCACTCATCGAGCGTCATCTGATGGGGGGTGACTGCCTGAATGTGGGGTGTGTCCCATCGAAAGCGGTGATCAGGGCTTCCCGGGCCTTGTTCGATGCCAGAAACGGTACGGAGTTCGGTGTGCGGGGTGGTGAGGGGATCACGTTCGACTTCGGAACCGCATTCGAGCGGATGCGTCGGTTGCGTTCCGATATCAGTCATCACGACTCGGCACGACGCTTTCGCGACGAACTGGGGGTTGATGTTTTTCTGGGGGAGGCGCGCTTTGGCGGACCGGATCGTATCGAGGTGGCCGGCAAGACGTTGTATTTCAAGAAGGCGGCCGTTTGTACCGGCGCCAGAGCCGCAGCGCTACCGATCCCGGGCCTGGCTGAAGCGGGTTTTCTGACCAATGAAACGGTCTTCTCTCTGACGGAACTTCCGCGGCGGCTGGCGGTGATCGGCGCCGGTCCCGTCGGCTGTGAACTGGCCCAGTCTTTTGCCCGCTTTGGCAGCCGGGTGACACTCATTGAGCTTGCGCCGCACATTTTGGGGCGGGAGGACGGCGATGCTGCCGAGATTCTGCATTCCGCCTTCGTCCGCGAAGGGATTGAACTCCAGCTCGGGGTGAAAATTCTTGGCGTGGAAAGAAGGGGGAGCGAGAAGGTCCTGCGGCTGGAACGCAGCGGGGAAACCGTTGAAGTCGTTGCAGACGATATTCTGCTCGGCGTCGGCCGGGCGCCGAACATTGAAGGACTGGAGCTGGAGAAGGGAGGGGTGCTCTACGACCCGGCAGGCGTGAAAGTCAGTGATACCCTGCAAACCTCAAATCCGAATGTCTATGCCGCAGGGGACATCTGTTCGCCATACAAGTTCACCCATACCGCCGATGCCCTGGCCCGTATCCTGATAGCCAATGCCCTGTTCATGGGGCGCCAGAAGAGATCAGCCCTGACCATTCCGTGGTGCACCTATACCGATCCGGAAATTGCGCACGTCGGGATGTACGAGCGCGACGCGGAAGAAAACGGGATCGAGGTCACCACTCTCACCGTCTTGTTATCCGAGATCGATCGCGCCGTTCTTGACGGTGAAACTGAAGGGTTTGCCCGGGTTCACCTGCGCAGGGGGACAGACAACATCATCGGCGCTACCATCGTGGCCAGGCACGCCGGGGAGATGATCAATGAATTTTCACTGGCCATTACCAACGGTCTGGGGATTTCCGCCATCGGCCGGACGATCCACCCGTATCCGACTCAGGCTGAAGTCATAAAGCGTCTTGCCGACGCCTATAACAGAACGCGGCTGACCCCGTTTGTGAAGAACCTGCTTGCCGGCTGGTTGAAATGGCAGAGGCGATGATGACGAATCCGCCCGGACATCCCGATGCACTTCGGTTGGCGGCCTTCCTGTCAGTATTCATCCTGCTGGCGGTGATCGAAACGTTGTGGCCCCGTCGCCCGCTCACGGTGCTAAAAACAGAGCGCTGGTTCGTTAATCTGGCTATTATACTGATGAACAATCTGTTGGTGACCCTGGTCTTCCCCTTAGCTCCCTTTGGAACGGCCGTTATAGCCAGGAGCAACAGTTGGGGGCTGTTCAATCAGATCAAGCTGCCCGGCCCGCTTGAGATTGCGGCGAGTCTGCTGTTGCTTGATCTGATAATCTACCTGCAACATCGCATGTTTCATCGGGTATCTATCCTCTGGCGCATCCATCGGATGCATCATACCGATCTTGACCTGGATGTCTCATCCGGCATCCGTTTTCATCCGTTGGAAATCACGCTCTCTCTGGTGATCAAGATGCTGGCTGTTGTTGTACTCGGCATATCACCGCTTGCGGTGCTGTTGTTTGAAATACTTCTCAATGCGACCTCGATGTTCAGCCACGCCAATCTCCGTATGCCGCTGGTTGTCGATCGCTGGTTGCGCATCGTCCTGGTAACACCGGACATGCACCGGGTGCATCATTCCGTCATCCCGCGTGAGACCGACAGCAATTTCGGTTTCAATCTCCCCTGGTGGGATAGGCTATTCGGCACGTATAAAGCACAGCCCCGTGATGGACACGATCGGATGGTGATTGGGTTGAAAGAGTTCAGAAACCTGCGGGAGCTGGGATTGAGGCAGCTGTTGATGATCCCCTTTGTTGACGTGGCCACCAGGAGAGCACCATGAATGTGATGAAAGTCCTGCTGCTCGTGTTTGGCGCTCTCATGATAGGTCTGTTTTTTTATTTTGATCTCGGTCGCTTTCTGACGCTGACTGCTCTCAAGGCCAACCGCCAGATGCTGCTTGATTACTATGCCGCGCATACGTTGATCACAGTAGCGGCTTTTATGGCCATCTATATCGTTCAGACCGCCCTGAGCCTGCCGGGTGCCGCCATTTTATCGCTTGCGTCCGGAGCGATCTTCGGTTCAATAATGGGTACGGTGTATGCCAACATCGCCGCAACTCTCGGAGCGACTCTGGCCTTTCTCGTGACCCGTTATCTGTTGCGCGAGGCCGTCCTGACCAAATTCGGCGCCACGCTTGAGGGGATGAACCGGGAGCTGGAAACCCGTGGTTTCAATTATCTCCTGTTTCTGCGCTTGGTCCCGGTGTTTCCGTTTTTTCTGATCAATCTGGCCGCCGGTTTGACCCGTCTGCCGTTGCGCACGTTTGTCATCGGCACCATGCTGGGAATAATTCCCGGCGGTTTTGTCTATGTCAACGCCGGAGCGAGCCTGGCAACGATAGACTCCCTCTCCGGCATCGCCTCGCCGCGAGTACTCGGTTCGTTTGCACTGCTCGGTCTGTTCGCATTGATTCCGGCACTCTATACAAAGTTCATGGGCAAAAAGGTGTGATTGCAAGGAGGCGGCATCTGGATCAAGCCGCTTGAAGTGTGATATGAAACAGCTGCGAAAAGGAGTTGAGAACGATACATGGTACCTTCATTCAAACATCGTCTGCAGGCGGTAAATCCGGAGTTTGAAACCTTTGAGAGTCTGCACACGCTGCAGGTTAACCTTGGCAACCTGTGTAACCTGTACTGCACCCACTGTCATGTGAGCGCCTCCTGCCGTGGTACCGAGATCATGGGGACGGAGATCATGGATCAGATCGCCCGGTTTATCATGCGTCATACCGGCCTTACGCTTGATATTACCGGCGGATGTCCTGAAATGAATCCGAACTTTCGATATCTGATAGAACAGACGGACGGTTTGACGCCCCGCAGGATGCTGCGGAGCAATCTGGCGATCATGGCCGAGCAGGGGCGGGAATGGCTGCCGGAGTTCTGCCGCAGCCATGAGTTGACCATCGTCGGCTCACTTCCCTGCTATCTCGAAGATAACGTGGATCGGCAGCGGGGCTCCGGCGTGTATCAGAAGAGCATCAATGTGTTGAAACGGCTGAATTCCCTGGGCTACGGGTCTGAAGTGGAGCTTGATCTGGTTTACAATCCCGGGGGGGATTTTGTCCCCGGCTCACAGCAAGGGCTGGAGTTGGCTTACAAAACAGAGCTTTTAACCAACCATGGGATCGTATTCAACCATCTATTCACTATCACGAACGCTCCGATCGGGCGTTTTCGGGAGCATCTCGAATCTACCGGAAATTATTCAACATATCTTCGCCTGCTGGCTGGCCGCTTCAATCCTGAAGCTGCGGGTAATATCATGTGCCGCACCCTGATCAGCGTCGATTATCAGGGGAGAATATATAATTGCGATTTCAATCAGGTACTCGGGATGCCCGTTACATCTGATGATGGATCTGAAGTGACGTTTACAGAACTGGAAGACTGGTCAATGAACGGGAATAAAATCCGCCTCGCCGAGCACTGTTATTGCTGTACTGCCGGTGAAGGATCCAGTTGCACCGGAGCATTGGTTCCTTGAGTTATGGTGCTGTCCGCTATTGATAGTCTGCCGCAATTTTCACGTTTGCTATATTATGCTTCTTTACCAGGTCATACAGTGTAGGCCTGCTGATCCCCAATGCCTTTGATGCCATGCCCATGTTGTTTCTCTGGTTTTCTATGGCGGCAATAACCATTTCACGTTCAACCATTTCCCGGGCTTCTTTCAGGGTCAGGTTTGAAAAAGGATTGATCCCCTCCCTGGATGTTCTTATCGAGAAGTCGAGGTCTTCCGGTTCGATGATTTGACTGTCGGACATGATAACCGCCCGCTGTATCTTATTCTCGAGTTCCCGCACATTACCCGGCCAGTCGTACGAGGTGAGCAGCTTTGCGGAATCGCTGCTGAAACGACGCGCCTTTTTACCGAGCTCTTTGCAGTATCGGTGAAGAAAAAAGTTTGCCAACGGCATTATGTCTTCTCCCCGTTCACGCAGTGATGGCAGTTTTATGTGGATGACCGAGAGCCGATAATAGAGATCTTCCCGAAAGATGCCGTTTTCTGTCTCCTTGATAATATCCCTGTTAGTGGCAGCGATAATTCGGGCATCAACTGCAATGTCCTCTCTTCCTCCAACACGCTGTATGGTTTTTTCCTGAAGAAACCTAAGCAGTTTGACCTGCAGATTGAGCGGAAGTTCGCCGATCTCGTCAAGGAAGAGTGTCCCCCTGTTTGCATATTCCACTTTTCCCTGAACACGCGCATGGGCACCGCTGTAAGCCCCTTTTTCGTAGCCGAACAGTTCGGATTCGAGAAGGTTTTCCGGAATAGCCCCGCAATTTATGGCAATGAACTCCTTCGATTTTCTTTGACTGAGCTCGTGAATCGCCTTGGCAACCAGTTCCTTGCCGGTGCCGCTTTCCCCGGTAATCAGCACCGCCACTTCTGATGAAGCGACCTTGCGAATGGATGAGAAAACCTCCAGCATGCGCGGTGAGGTACCGATGATGCCTCCCGGTCTGAAAACCTGCTGAAAGACACTGCTCTGCAAGCGTGAATTCTCATTTTCAATGGCTGCCAGGTGAAAGGCTCTCTTGATGATGACCTTCAGTTCGGTTAAGTCGATGGGTTTACTGTAATAATCGTACGCACCGCTCTGGACGGACCTCAACGCGTTCTCACGCTCATCATTGCCGGTGATCATGATTACTTTTGTAGCGGGAGCCAGTCGCAGAATTTCTTCAAGGCATCTAAAACCTTCTTCGCAGCCCCTTTCGTCAGGAGGTAGACCGAGATCGAGCGTAATCACTTTCGGAGCATGCTTTTTTACCAGCGAGAGCGCCTCAAGGCGTTCTCCGGCTATGAATACCTCGTATTCTTTTGCGAGACCCCAGTGGAGTTGACTGCGTATTTCCTGGTTGTCCTCAACGATGATGAGCTTTTCCATAGACGCCTTTGTATTAGACAGTTTCTGTTTGCATCTTTGGCAACCAGACGGTGAATTCGGAACCTTGGTCAATGCTGCTCTCGACCTCGATCCTTCCGCCATGTGCCTCAATGATCTGTCTGCTCTGATAGAGTCCTATTCCCATGCCCTGCTTTTTTGTACTGGTGAAAGGTTTGAAAAGCACATGCTGGATGAAAGCCTCAGGTATGCCGCATCCCTTGTCCTTTACACGAATGAAGGGGCTCCCGTTTTCTCCCACTTCCACCTCCACCGGTGTATTTCCTTCAGTCGCCTCAACCGCGTTTAGCATCAGGTTGAGCGTGACCTTTTGCAGTTCTTCTCTGTCTGCTTCAGCAATAACACTGGTCCCTGTCACCTCAAGTGTCCTCCCGGTGACCATCGCGGCAGTGTCTTGAGCCATCTGCAACAGATTTACTGATGTAAGCTGCAGCGAATTCTTCTCTGGAAGGTGCTTCAATCGTGAAATTATCGATCTCATCTTGATAACGGTATTTCCAAGAGACATGAGCAGATCGTTCTGGAAGGCAGGCGTGGTGATATGCTCCTGTGCATTTTCGAGCAAAAGTGAGACGGCAGAGACAAGGTTCTTGAGATCGTGCATTACAAATGTAGAAACTTTTCCGATTGCTGCCAACTCGCGTGAGCAAGCCAGTTGTTCCGAGAGGCGCAAATTTTGAAGTGACAATGAAGCCTGCTTTGCGAGAGTTCTCATCAAGTCAAAATCTTCATAGGTATAGATTTCCTGGGTGTTGTGAGGTCTCCCCAGAATAATGAAACCATCTATCGATTCATTTATGGAAAGCGGAATGATGAAACAGGCGTCTGATTGAGTGAAAAAAGCTCTACAATGGCTGTTTTCAGACGCGGCGACGTTGTCTCGTAAATCAACAATCCATCTGTTGCCGGCCAGCGATTCGATAACAGGATCATTGATTTTGAAGGTGCTCTCATTGCGATCCATGCCAATAACAGCCTCCTGCTGATACATGTCGCGTTCCTGGTTAATAATGAACAGAACGCCTGTACCCATTCCGAAGGTATAACAGAATTCAGAAATTATAGAATGCCTCAGGCTGTCGCTGGTCTGTGACTCCGAAAGCCGATCCGTAATCTGAAGCCATTGAGTACGGTAGTCATACTTGTTCTGGAAGAAGTTTTTATGAATGAAAACCGTGACTTTGCGTTTGACCGTTTCCGAAAGGAGCATGATGAACAGGGCGAGGCCAGCAAAAAAGGCAAGAGCAAAGATCAGTGAACGATGAAAATCGTTATCAAAGTATTTCATTCCCTGTCCGACAAGCCCAATAAAGATGATGTACATGCCAACTGCAAGAAGCACCGCTGACTTGCATGCGATCTGCTGTGAAATATGGAAGGTGGCAATGCCGCTGCCGCGCTTCAGATGTGAATAGAATATCATGGCTATGGCGGCAATGAGGACAATGGAACGCATTGGGATCAGGCCCATGTTGATTGTGCGAAACAGGAGGCCCTGACTGTAGTATATGGTCAGCATCGCTAGAAAAGCGCCCGCTCCCAGTAACTCGAACTTGATCTTCCAGCGCAAGGTCCAGGCTGTATGTACAAAAGTCTGTTCCAGTTGAATCAGTGCCAAGACCAGGTAGACAAGCATCGCGAGATAAAATATAAAGCCGTAATTAGTGAGGAACAGCACGTTATTAGCAGCGAAACCGGGTGAGTATATAAACAAATGGATGGGAAGTACGACCGCAAGGATGGCAAAAAGCGGGGATGCCGCCAGCAGGAATCGGAGAGGCATATAGATGGTTCGCAGCCCGTTCTGACGTGCATAGGTCAGGGAGAACCAGAACCAGACCGGAAGAAGGGCGGCCTCTGCTATCAGAGAAAACTTCTTCCAGAAATAGAGCTGTTCGGGGTGACACAACGCCAACAGATCAAATAGTTCCAGAACTGCGGCCATTACCACGGCAATGGAGAGCGGAACTGACAGGAAGGCGGTGCCCTTCCGCAGTGCAAAATAGAGCGGCAACATGACCGCACTACAGATTGAAGTTATGGAAAGCACGATTGACATTACGTGTTCGTCCGTATCTTACGAGGTAAATTCTTTATGTACCACTCCATTGCGGTTTCCAGCCCTTCTTCAATGGAATGGGTGGGAGCGTATCCCAGCAGACTTTTTGCCTTACTGATGTCGGCTTGGGAGTGGAGCACGTCTCCAGGACGAAAGTCGCAGTATACAGGATGTTTTTCTTGTGGATCATCGCTGTAAAGCAGCATGAATTCTTGCAGAATGCAGTACAGTTCGTTCAGCGTGACGCGCGTATTGAGAGCAACATTGTAAACCTGGTTGATCGCGTCACGGTTCTTTGTCAGCGCCGCCAGCAGGTTGGCCTGCACCACATTTTCTACATAGCAAAAGTCCCGGCTCGTTTCTCCCGTTCCGTTGATATACACGTTTTCTCCGCTGCATAGGGCCGAGATCCAGTGCGGGATAACCGCGGCGTATGCACCATCAGGATCCTGCCGAGGTCCGAACACGTTAAAATAACGCAGGCCGATCGTCTCCAGGCCATAGAGCTGAGAGAAAACGTGGGCATACGACTCGTTTACCATTTTGCTGACAGCGTATGGTGAAAGTTGCCGGCCGCAGGTGTCTTCAACCTTGGGCAGGCCGGGATTGTCGCCGTAGACTGCGCTGCTGGAGGCATACACTATGCGCTTAACACCAGTATCACAGGCTGCCTTAAGCATGTTGAGGTTCCCCACGACATTATTCTCGTTGCAGTACAGTGGGTCCTCGATAGAGCGCGGAACAGAGCCGAGCGCCGCCTGATGGAGGATCACATCCACATTGTTACATGCCTCACGGCATGTGCCGAGATCCCGAATGTCACCTTCGATAAAACTGAACTGACTCCATTGATATTCGCTGACCATTGACTGGACTTCACTGAGGTTTTCCCGCTTGCCGGTGGAAAAATTATCGAGGCCCACCACCTGCTGGTCAAGCCGCAACAGCTGCTCCAGCAGGTGGGATCCGATGAAGCCGGACACTCCGGTGACCAGCCATCGTTTCGGCTCCCTGATTATCCCGGTTTTTACCTTCTCGTAGGTAGTCATGACAGTCCCCTCATTATCTAATCTCCGAGTCCGAATTTTTTTTCCTGATGGAAGGGTATGTCCCTTCTTTCTGCTATCACAGACCATGCCAGTCTAATGGCTGTTAAAATCTATGTAATAACATGTGGTTAGCATTTGTAAGTGTAGTGGTTTGTGCTCATATGGAGTGCTGCAGAGGAACTGCAATAGCCGTAAAACGATGAGAGGGTGGCGTTGTAAAAGCGATTCCGGAAGAAAGTAAAGATTCTTGCCACTGTTACAATTTGAGCCGAGCGTTTCAATGGTGGAAACAAGATGCGCTTGATCAACCAAAATGTTTTTACCGATGCCTGCTTGACAATCTACATTAGTGCGCTACAAGTAAAGCGAATGAAAAAACTGTTCTTGCCGCCGTTGGGGAGGAATTGTTGATGGATTCAGCACCTGATCCGCAGAGTACAGTCTTATTGGTTGGTGACGACGCGCAAACGCTGGAGCAGACCAGGCTCCAACTTTTGAATGCCGGAATCGGCCCTGTTTTTGTTCTTGCCGATAGCCGCGTTACCCTGCCGTTTCTCGAAAAGCATGTCGTTTCCCTGATCATTCTCGATATGACCCCCGCCATGAACAAGGCAGAGCTTCTGTCACGAATCTGCCGGGATTACCCGAATATCCCGGTTGTCGTAGAATCTGCGTCATGTGATGTTGACCTCGCCGTCTCCTGCATGAAGGAAGGGATTCTTGACTATATTGTGAGGCCGTTCGAACCTGAACGTCTGATTACGGCGGTTGAAAACGCACTAAATTTCAATAACACGCAGCAGGAAGCCTCATCATTAAAGGAATATCTGCTAAACGACCGCTTAAAGCATCCCGAGGCGTTTGCCGAGATTAAAACCTCCAGCAGGAAGATGCGCTCAATTTTTCAATATTCTGAAATCGTTGCCTGCTCGCCACAGGCGGTGCTTATTACGGGAGAGACTGGTGTTGGCAAGGAACTGTTTGCACATGCGATCCACCGGATAAGCAGAGTACGAGGACAGTTCGTCAGTATCAACGTCGCCGGACTTGATGACGCCATGTTTTCTGACACGCTCTTCGGGCATAAGAAGGGTGCTTTCACCGGCGCGGATCAGTATCGTGACGGATTGGTCTGTAAGGCTGCGAATGGCACGCTGTTTCTGGATGAGATCGGGGACTTGAACGAATTGTCGCAGGTCAAGCTTCTGCGTCTCTTGCAGGAACGGGAGTATTACCCGGTTGGAGCCGATCTGGTTTCTACCAGTACGGCCAGGATTGTTCTGGCGACGAATGTAAACCTGCAGGAACGTATCAAGGAGGGGCGATTCCGCCGCGACCTGTATTATCGCCTCTGCAGCCATCAGATCCACATCCCTGCGCTGCGTGAGCGAAGAGAGGATATTCCTGCTCTGCTTGTCAGCTTTATTGAAGAATCTGCGAGGCATTTTGGCAAGAGTGCTCCTGACGTCTCGCCTGAACTTATAAAGGCCCTGACGGAATATGATTTTCCCGGCAACGTCAGGGAGTTACAGGCCAGAGTCAGTGACGCCGTAGCCCGCCACGAAGACGGAATGCTGTCTCTTGATGACTTTTCCGGTATTTCCGTTGCAACGTCGCAGCGCTCCCCTGGTCACTGTGTAGCGTTCACCGGTGACGATGCCGGAATATACAGTCTCTTTGGCCGCCTGCCAACATTCCGCGAGGTCGAAGACTATCTTCTGGTGGAGGCTTTGAAGATTTCTGAAGGTAACTACGCAGTCGCCGCTTCAATGCTGGGTGTTACGCGCCAAACGATAAGTAAGCGTTTAAAATCCATCGAACCTGTTTCCTGACAATACCAGCACACACTATAGATAAAGGAAGGCAACATGAATTCACTCATCAGTTCACAGCTGCCAATTCTATTTATTGACGATGATCCTGTTGTGCTTGAAATACAAGTAACCGCACTGGCGAGTGAAGGCATTACGAATGTTCTGTCACTCACAGACAGCAGAAAAACCGTGCAGTTTCTCGAAGATAATCCGGTATCAATCATTCTCCTTGATTTGATGATGCCGCATGTATCGGGATTTGATCTTCTCCCTGTGCTGATTCGTGACTTCCCGCACATTCCGGTTATTGTCATGACGTCATCAGATGACATCGAGACGGCTTTACGCTGCATAAAAGCTGGTGCGGTCGATTATCTCACAAAGCCGGTGGAAGTTGAGCGGCTGTTGCTGAGTGTCGATAATGCCCTCCGTGTGAATGTGTTATCCCACGAAAACCGCAAGTTGCGGGAGTATCTGCTCTACGACTGTTTGGATCATCCTGCGGCATTTGATGCGATTATAACGTCGAGTAAAAAGATGCGGGCCATCTTCAAGTACATAGAGATTATTGCAAAATCTGACAATCCGATATTGATTACCGGAGAAACCGGCGTCGGCAAGGAGCTTATTGCAAAGTCGATTGGAACATTAAGTGGCAGAAAAGGGGCCTTTGTCACGGTCAATGCTGCCGGTCTTGATGACAATATGTTTTCAGACACCCTGTTCGGTCACAAAAAAGGTTCATTTACCGGCGCGGACCAGCCGCGCGACGGCCTTGTCTGCACGGCTGCCGGCGGAATACTGTTTCTTGATGAAATCGGCGATTTGAACGAAAACTCCCAGATCAAGCTGCTGAGGCTAATTCAGGAACAGGAGTTCTACCCTGTTGGCTCGGATGTCCTGAAGAAGACCGATGCCCGGATAATCGTCGCCACCAATCATGATCTCTCCAGTCTTATTGACTCCAACAAGTTCCGCAAGGATCTCTACTACCGGCTGTGTGCCCATCACATTCAGATACCGCCGCTCCGGGAACGGCGTGAAGATATTCCGGTCCTTCTGGACTATTTTCTTGAAAAGTATTCAAAGTCGCTCAATAAACCCAAACCTGTCCCTTCCCGGGAAGTCACAGCTCTCCTCTCCACCTATCACTTCGAAGGAAATGTCCGTGAGCTTCAAGCCCTGGTTTCCGACGCAGTTGCCCGATATACATCAGGTTTGCTGACGCTGGACTGTTTTGTTACTCTGGCTGGTAGTGATTGCAACCCGGTACATGCGGAACTGTTGTTGCCGAGTAAAGAGGTAAACGACGCATTATACGGGTTTTTCGGACGTTTCCCTACCCTGAAGGAGATGGAAGATTATCTGACCTCATCTGCCATGAACCTGACCAATGGCAATCAGAGATCCGCGGCATTGCTGTTGGGCATTGCACGACAAACACTGAGCAAACGCCTGGGTAATTCGGAGTAGATTTCCCTGCCACAAATGGAACAGAGGTAAAAATAGTAACAATGGGCGGATTACGTGCAACTACAACCATTTCGACCGGTTACCGCTACCTGTATCGCTAATTCATATCAGGATTGCAGCAGTAATACGCAGCTACACAAGCCATAACATTCCGATATTTAAGTAACATAATGTCAATCCCCTCTGGCACAGAATGTGAAAAAACATTGCTGAAAACAGAATATGCAGCGATGCAGGGGAGGGGGATTCTATGTGCGGAATTGTGGGCTATACCGGAAATCATGAGGCTACGCCGGTAATCATGAGTGGACTGAAAATGTTGGAATATCGAGGGTATGACTCTGCCGGAATTTGCACCATGGATGACGGAGAGGTGGATATACGGCGCAGTTCCGGAAAATTGGAAAATCTGGAACGTCTTCTCAAGGAACAGCCGCTTCACGGAACTATCGGTATTGGTCACACCCGTTGGGCCACTCATGGAAAACCAACAGTAGCAAATGCTCACCCCCACAGGGGAGGGGCGGTGGTTGTTGTGCATAACGGCATTATCGAAAACTATCTGCTGCTGAAGGATGATTTAACCAGCAAAGGGCACAGTTTTACGTCAGAAACTGATTCAGAGGTTATTTCACATCTCATCGATGAAAAACTTAAAACAGCAGCATCATTCGAGGAGGGTGTCCAGCAGGCTCTTCAGGATTTGCGGGGAGCGTATGCGCTGTGCATTTTAAATCATAAGGACGATAAAACGCTGATCGCAGCAAAATCCGGCTCTCCGATGGTTGTCGGAATGCGGGGCAACGAATATTTTGTGTCTTCAGATATGCCTGCCATAATTTCAAACACGCGAGAAATGGTGGTAATGGAAGATGGAGAAATGGCCGTTTTTAGAAATGGCGGGGTGAAATTCAGTACGATTGACGGTCTGGAGATCACCAAGACGTCGCGCTTTATTGACTGGTCTCCACTGATGGCTGAAAAATGCGGCTACCCGAATTTCATGCTTAAAGAAATTCATGAACAGCCGCAAGCTGTCAGAAATGTCGTTGCCGGGCGTTTACTAAAGGATACAGGCGATGTCTTTCTTGAAAGCCTGAACCTGAATGACAATCAACTAAAATCATTTGAACGGCTCTGTCTCGTGGCATGCGGCACTTCGTGGCATGCGGCACTAACAGGAAAATATCTCATTGAGGAATATTGCCGGGTGCCCGTCGATGTCGAGATAGCCTCTGAATTCCGTTATCGAAACCCACTTGTAACGGAAAAAACGCTGGTGATTCCCATTTCACAGTCAGGGGAGACGGCAGACACTCTCGCCGCATTACGTGAGGCGAGGAGCAAGAATGCACACATTGTATCAATCTGTAATGTCGTAGATTCATCCATTCCCCGGGAATCTGATGGGGTGATTTACACGCATGCCGGTCTGGAAATCGGTGTTGCATCAACCAAAGCGTTCACTACTCAGCTTGTTGCCCTCTATCTTTTGACTATTCGCCTTGGTCGCGCCAATGGAACCATTGATGTGAACAAAGGAAAGGAAATGATCGCCGCACTTTGTGAACTCCCCGCCCTTATTGAAAGCACACTGAAACTCGACCCCCAGATAGAAGCGATTGTTTGCGAGCACCTGACCTCGTGGGATGCTATTTTTCTTGGCCGTGGCATCAGCTACCCCATAGCACTTGAAGGCGCTCTTAAACTGAAAGAAATTTCGTACATTCATGCCGACGGATATCCGGCAGGTGAGATGAAACACGGTCCGATTGCACTGGTCGACAGAGAAATGCCGGTTTTTATTCTGGCTCCGAATGATCGGCATCTTGTGAAAGTACAATCGAATATGGAAGAGGTCATAACCCGCGGTGGAAGGGTAATTGCCTTATGCTCCGAGGGGGATGTGGAAACCGGCAAGAGAGCTGAATTTACCCTTAACATTCCCTGGGCGGGAGACGCCTTGTCTCCCGTGCTGTTTACCGTAGCACTACAGCTGTTTGCGTATAACTTTGCGATATTGAGAGGCAAAAACGTAGATCAACCTAGAAATCTGGCCAAGAGTGTCACTGTGGAGTGAATTTTGACGCATAACTACCGGATAATGATTGTTGAGGATGAAGCTGCTGCCGCCCAAACGCTCGGAAAGTCACTGGTGCGTCTCGGGTACAAGGTCGACGCAATAGTTGACAATGGGGATGACGCCATTAAAACAGCGACAGACCTGCATCCTGATCTGATCCTGATGGATGTTGACCTGAAGGGGAGCATGGACGGTATCACGGTTGCCAACAGAATTTGTGATGTGTTGGATATACCGATCATCTTTCTTACGGCTCACGGGGATGACGCCACTTTTTCACGTGCGATGAGATCAAATTCGTTTGCCTTCCTCGAAAAACCGATCAACCTCAATCTTTTGAAGAACTGTGCCGAGATGGCCGTCTACAAACATACTCACGAACGAATCAAGAAGAAGATGGAGAGTGATCTCCACCAGAGTGAGCAGAAGACGCTTGCCATTTTGAAAGCCATACCCGACCTCATCCTTCGTTGCCGTAACGATGGCACTATCCTTTACTGCCAACGACCCGACTCAATTGGTTTCTTAAGTATCCCCGACGACATCATTGGCAAAAAAATTACCGATGTGATGTCATGTGGAACAGACTCCAAAATTAAAAAGGACATCAACAACTGGCTTCAATCTGACAAACTGCAACTTTGTTTGAAATTATCGGTACAGCAGACACCATGCTACCTGGAGTTACGCTCGGTCCAATGCGGAATTGATGAACAGCTGGTGATAGTGCGTGACATAACCGAGCGGAAGCTTGCAGATGAAAAAGTATTTCGATATATGGGTGAACTCAAGACGTCCCAGGAACGGATAGAGCAGCAGTCGCATGAGCTTATAGCCGCACATAATAAGGCTGAAACTGCAAACCGGGCAAAAAGTGACTTTCTGGCATCCATGAGCCATGAAATCCGCACCCCGATGAACAGCATCATCGGCATGTCCGACCTGTTACTTAACACCGGATTGTCTGAGCAACAGAGCTTTTTAGCCAATGGCATACTTAATTCAGCATCTAACCTGCTCGAAATACTCAACGATATTCTTGATTTTTCCAAAATAGAGTCCGGCAAAGTCGAAATCAAATCCAATCCCTTTGATTTGCGCACGGTATGCGAAAATATGGATGAACTCTTTGCTCCCAGGACGGCCCCCAAGAAGGTTGAGCTCATTATAAATTACCCTCCGGAGATTCCGTCACACTTTATCGGTGATGCGGGACGCATCAGGCAGGTGCTTGTAAATCTTGTCGGTAACTCAATCAAATATACCGATCGCGGTCATATAGCTATTGACGTAGAATGTCTCGGCGTAAGCAGTGGAGACGCTGTTCTCAAGATCAAAGTTTCAGATACCGGGTGCGGTATCCCTGAGGCCGCACTTCCACTCCTGTTTGAAAAATTTTATCAGGTTGATTCTCTCCTTCACAGCCCGCACGGAGGCACCGGACTCGGACTTGCAATCTGTAAAAGCCTTGTGGAAACGATGGGCGGCACAATTGGTGTGAAAAGCTGTGAGGGTGAAAATTCTACCTTCTGGTTTACTCTGACTTTGCCGCTCGATACTTCACATAGGGGGGAGTCAGCCGCGCACTCGGAATTGGCGGGCATTCGCGTTCTGATAGTGGATGATTTGCGGCAGAATCGCGCGATCCTTGGCAGATACCTGAAATTTATAGGGTTGCGCTGCAGTCTGGCTTCATCAGGAAAAAAAGCTCTGGAGATGATGAAAAACGCACATCTTGACAATGATCCCTTCCGGATTGCATTGATTGATCAGACTATGCCGGGGATGGACGGTGTGGCTCTTGGCCGTTGTATAAAGACAGATGAACGTCTTGCGGAAACCCAGCTTATACTCCTCTCGGCGCTTTCTTATGGGAACGGAAAAGATCCGGAATTCCCGGGCTCCATTTTTTCAGTTTGTTTATCCAAACCGTTTCATCTACGTCGGGTAATAGATGCTGTTTCAGTTGTTGCTCACTGTGCGCAGCAGAAAAACAGCAGCAGGTATGGTGCCGGTAATAATGCCTTCATATTTGGTAATTCGTCTAAAAACTCTTCTCCGGAAACGTTCAAAAACATGAGTGTTCTTGTGGCTGAAGACAATCCTTCCAGCCAGTTTGTCGCTGCTACCATGCTACAGTTAATCGGATGCAAGGTAGATGTGGTCACATGCGGAAGGGATGCAGTAACAATGGTTAGCCAGCATCACTACGACATAGTATTTATGGACTGCAATATGCCGAATATGAATGGTTTTGAGGCCACAGAAGAGATACGGCGGTTTGAAGGTAACAAAAAACACACTGTTATTGTTGCCCTTACCGCAAATGCCATTAAAGGGGATCGAGAAAAATGCCTTGCAGCTGGAATGGATGAGTATCTGAGCAAACCGATACGATACAGTAAGGTGCAAGAGATTGTGGCTTGCTGCTCAACTCCACGCCGGCAGCTTTCGTCACAAAAGCAAACGTATTTTTTTGAGGAGAGCGATCGAGAAACAGATTCAGAGACCGTATTTGATGCGGCTCGACTGAAAAATCTGCTAAGGATGTTTAAGCTGACAGGGAAAGATTTTGTTCCGGCGGTGGTTGATCCTTACTCTGGAAAGTGTCGAAAAAAATTTACCGGCTCTGTTTGCCGCTGTTGAAGAGAAAAACTATTCCGGATTGTGCAAAACCGCACATTATCTTCTGGGTGGGAGCAGAAACCTCGGTTTGTTGAGGCTCTCCGAAATCTGCATTGGTCTTCAGGATAATGCAAACAGAGACAATCATGACAATGTCAGAGAACTCGTAATAGCCCTGGAGCGGGAACTGCCGTTGGTGAGGACACATATAGATAACTTGCGGGAAAAGGGTCTGATGTGAGTGGACAATTACTTTAAATTCATAAAGGAAGGTTTGAGGATAATGGTTCTTCTCCCGATAATTTCTATTTCGCCTGACTGGCTTAATCGCGCCAGCAGCCTGCTCACCGTTTCTCTGGCAAGTGATGCAAATTCAGATATTTCTTTATGAGTGAGGCTAAAAGGTATCAAGATACCCCGTGTGTCCTTGACGCCGTAAACAGAACTTATATAGGACAATATTGCCCGTACCCTGGCCTCTGCATCAGGAAGTCCGAGTACCCGCAACATTACCCAGGATTCTCTCAATCGTTCGCAGAGCATAAAGATAATCTGCTTTAATGCCGTCACGTCTTTCATAAAGTACTGTTCAAACTCTTTCTTTGAGATCAGGCCCACCACGGCATCCTCCATCGCCACAATAGTAGCTGGTTGGGACTTCCCGTCAAGCAGTGTCATTTCTCCAAAAAAGTCCCCTTTCTTGCGGATAACCAGGATTTGTTCTTTTCCTTCGAGGTTTGTTTGAACGACCTTGATTTTTCCTGAAAATATAACATACATGAAGCTTTTCGAATCATCTTCCATAAGAATAATGGAATTCTTCTTGAAATGTCTTTCCTTTATAATCTGATTAAGCGTGGATTTCTCTGTTGGAAGCAGACATGAAAAAATAGGGATGTGCTCCAGAATTTTCCGATTATTATGTCCACCGATTTCTTTCATGGCTTGTCTCGTTCAGTGTGCCAATTGGTCTTTCTCGGACGCTTCATCGGCTGGCGAGAAAAATGTCTCTTCCATCTGGGCTATACGTCGTTTTGTTCTCATGTCATGCTGTTGACCGCTGCCCTTGACATCCATTGAATCCGTGAAGAATCTAAACGTGTTTCGACCCTCTTTCTTGGCAACATACATGGCCATATCCGCTTGTCTAAGCAGTGACTCGATCGTTGAACCATGAAGAGGATACACAGCCACTCCTATACTGGTAGTTACGTACACTTGCTGTCCGAGGAGATCGAATGGGTTCTGGAAAATTGCCTGAACTTTTTCAGCAAAAGTGATGATATCCTGTACCGTGTCGGCATCGTTAATGATGATAACGAATTCGTCACCGCCCAACCGGCCAACGGTATCATACTGACGCATACATTTTTGCAGCCCAAGCGCCACATTTTTCAAGAGAATGTCGCCAGACAGGTGTCCCAGCGTGTCGTTGATGTTTTTGAAATTATCCAGATCAAGGATCATCAGTGCGATAAGGGTATTGTGGCGCGCTTCGAAGGCAAATGCCTGCTTCATGCGGTCAAAGAGCAGAACACGATTTGGCAGGCCGGTCAGGTGATCATGGGTGGCCTTGTATCGCAGCTGCCTTTCGACTCCCTCCCGGAGCTTGATCTCCTGTTTGAGCCCTTCGTTTATGGAGTTAAGCTCGCTGTTCAATTGTTGTATTTGTCTCTCGGCCAGTTTGTGCTCGGTAATATCGTTCATCGAAATAATGCAGGAGTTGGTTTCCGGGATTTTTCTCACATTAGTATAGACAACCTTTGGGTTTCCTTTCGTATCACCAAGAAGCAGCTCGAAATGATTTCGAGTTGCGGTGCCGAGATTGCCTGGGTTACTCAGGCGTTCCTCAAGTTTTGAGCGTTCACTGCCTTCGAAAAAATCAGTCCAGCTTTTCAAATGCTCGACAGATGCCTTAGAACATCCCGTCATATTCTCGAATTGTTCATTTACCATGATAATGGTTGAATGTTCATCTACAAGCATCATGGCATTGTCACCTACTTCAAATATCGTTCGATACCGATTTTCACTCTCCTTCAGCTGTTTTTTCAGGTTTTGTTTGAATAAGGCGATCTCTATTGCATTCTGCAACTCATGAAGTTCGTATGGCTTGATAAGATAGGCATACGGTTCCGTTAGCTTGGCAAGTTCAAACGTGTCGTTATCGGAATTCGCAGTTAAATAGATAACCGGAATGTCAACCTTGGCATGTACCTTTTGAACTGCACATATTCCGTCAATTTTACCGCCAAGGGTAATATCCATAAGAATGATGTCAGGAAAAGTTTTTGCTACGTTCTCAATAACATCTTCCCCGGTCTGAACAACATTGGTGACCTGATATCCCATACGAAGCAGCGACTGATTCAAAAAGTGCGCTGCAATACTGTCGTCTTCTGCCAATAGAATTTTTGCATTGGTTGTCATGCCGGACCTCCCTCGATACTCATATACAAAAATACAGGCATGTTCTTATATTTTTGGCCGCTTACACCAGAAGGACAGGGCACATAGTACGGATCCGAGGATAAGTAGTGAAATAGGAGTCGAGACAGATTCCAATTGAGAAGTGCCGGTTGGATAGGCATTTACCAACACTGACATCAAGAAAATTAATATTCCAAAACTCGCTGATATCACGAATAACTTCATCATGACTGACCTCCTGATTCGTACTTGTTGATGTATTATCCGCACAAAATTGATGCTGTATTACGTGAAATGCATCGGGTATGCCAATATATAACCATCTGTAAATACTGTGTTATTTAGGAGTTGCTGCTGGTGAACCGGAAATACGTAAAGTTTTCCGTCATTTTGTGAGGATTTATTACAGCAGGAAACGTTACGGATGTTGGCAGGGCTGAATCGCAACACTATTAACATCGGTTACCTAATTTGACAGGAATTTCATTCCCCAGAACATCGTGCTTTCCGGAACTACAGCTCCCGCAACGGCATATGATTTAACATGCAAACATCAGGCATCAAAACGTCTATCACAATGTAATCGCGACAAAAACTGCATATCGCGATATGGCACGCTCTGTGGTTACTGTCTATTAGTGGATGGGATGAATCTACTTATTGAACTTAATCATACGCTTCACTTGTGGTTGAGTGTTAAGGAGCATCCAGATGGAACAGAACAAGCGGATTATCCTTCTGGTTATCGGCGACACCATAGCGGCCATGTTGGCTATCCTGGCGGCGATTCCAATTCGTTTCAGGACGGTTCCAACCGTCGAGGATATTGTGAAGCTGGGAGCAGAAAAAATCATCGCGTTTGCGGTGATAGTAGTGTTTTTGTCATTTCTGGTCGAAATTTACAAAAACCATCACGAACTTGTTGCCAGAGATATCGCTGTCAAGATCGGAGCTTCCCTTGGAGTATCCTGCTTTGTTTTCTTTTTATTGATCTATAAAAATGATTCAGAAATTTATGGCAGCGATTATTTGGTGTCTTCAATCATTGTTTTTGGAATCCTTCAGTTTTTCTGCCATGAAGCGTACCGCCTTTATGTGAAATTCAAAGGATTTGCGAAACGTATTTTAATTATTGGTGTTGGAACCACCGCAGGAAATATGGGGGCACTCATTCCGGAATCGGATGAGAATTATCTTCTTTCTGGTTACATCAGATGCTCTGATGAACAAGTCAAGGTGCCATCTGACTGCATTCTTGAAAACAGTGGCGGGATCTATGACACAGTAAAGCGGGAGAAAGTGGACAAGATTGTGGTTTCGTTGTCGGAGCGGCGTGGCGTGTTTCCGCTTAGTGATGTCATGGCGTGCAAATTGGACGGAGTCGAGGTTGTGGATGCACCGTCGTTTTATGAGCATGTTACCGGGAAGCTTTTTCTGGAAGGTATCAACCCCAGCTGGATCATCTTTTCCGAGGGTTTCAAGGTCAGTCGCGTAAGCAAGGTTCTCAAAAGGGCCGTGGATCTGTCTCTGTGCATCATTTGGCATTGTCCTGACTATCCCGTTTCTGCCTCTTATCGCCTGGCAATAAAGCTCGACTCTCCCGGCCCGGTTTTCTACCGGCAGGAGCGGGTCGGAGAAAAAGAAAAGCCCTTTTTCCTTTATAAGTTAAGGACGATGAGAGCTGATGCCGAAAGTGGAACCGGAGCGGTGTGGGCCCAGAAGAATGACTCGCGTATTACCCGGTTAGGCGCTTTTTTACGCAAGAGCCGCATCGATGAACTACCGCAGTTTTACAATATACTTCGAGGGGATATGAGCATGGTTGGCCCCCGACCGGAACGCCCGGAGTTTGTCAACAAGCTGAAGGACATTATTCCTTTTTACTCGGAACGTCACTTTATCAAGCCAGGAGTAACCGGCTGGGCCCAGGTCCGGTATCCCTACGGGGCCTCTGTTGAAGATGCCATAGAAAAACTCCGCTTTGATCTTTATTACATCAAGAACCTGTCTCTGGTATTTGACTTCATGATTATTCTGGAAACGATTCAGGTGGTTCTCTACAGGAGAGGTTCACGATGATCTTATTGTGCCGGTAAATACAGGTTCAAGCCCAATTGCACAGGAGATGGCTATGAAGAAATGTCTGATTATTTTGCTACTCGGAATATTGGTGTTTCCTCCACTATCCCACGCTGGTGATTACATCATCGGGGAAGGTGACATTCTGGACATCTTTGTGTGGGGCGTCAAGGAACTGAATGTTTCGGTCAAGGTACGCCCGGACGGGAAGATAACCATCCCCGGGATAGGTGATGTAAAAGCATCGGGCTTTACGCCTCCGGCACTTCAAAAGTCTCTTGGGGAGAAACTCAAAGAGTTGGTGAAGGTCCCTAACGTTACTGTAACGGTCAAAGAAATCACCAACAGCAAGGTATATATCTTCGGCGGGGGGGTTAAATCAGTGGCATACGACCTCAATCGCAGCACTACACTGTTGCAGCTGCTGTGCAATCTGGGCGATGTCAAGAGCGCCGACCTTAGAAGAGCATACGTTATTAGAAATGGAAAGAAAATCAAGACGGGTTTCTACAAACTCTTTATTGCTGGTGATACCAGCGAGGATATGGCCATCGAGTCAAATGACTCAATCTATATTCCGAGCCTCGCCGCGGATAAGAGCATATATGTTCTTGGTGCCGTAAATACCCCAAAATCAATTGAATATCGGGATGGTATGACAGTCATGCAAGCGGTACTGGAGGCAGGTGGATTCAGCAAATTTGCCAAGCAGAATGATACAATCGTCCTGCGGAATGACGGCGGCAAAGAGCTGATTATAAAGGTTAAGGCGAAGGATATTATTAGTGGATGGCGATCTGAGTCAGAATCTCAAATTGATGCCGAATGATTATGTCATGGTCAAGGAAGGTTTGTTCTGAAAGAAAGTGCAGCATGCATCACAATGAAAACCATGTGGATAACGGGGTGACATATGCATGACACAGCGGATAACGATTACAAAAAATACCTGCAAATCATCATCAAAAAGAAATACCTGTTCGTATCACTGGCTCTGATAATCATGGCCGGAGTGGCGGTCACCAGTTTCATGCTCCCTGAACGGTATGAGGCCAAATGCACGGTCTTTATCGAAAAGAGCCTTATTAGCGAACTCGTAAAGGGAATTGCGGTAACGTCTTCATCTGAGGATAAGCTCAGGGGGCTGGCATATACACTTAAGAGTCGGTCCCTGCTGCTCAAGGTATTTGATGATCTCGGTCTGAATGTCAACAAGCAGAGCAGTGGACAGCTGGAAAATATGGTCAGGGGCTTTCAGGAGAACACCGATGTTAAGCTGAAAGATCAGGAAGGGCTGTTTATTATAACGTTCGTAAACGAAAATCCCCGGCTTGCCAGAGACTATGTGAATACGTTGGTTCGCCGCTACATCGAGGAAAAAATTACATCAAAACAGGAAGAGTCATACGGTGCCACTGATGTCCTTTCGACGCAGATCAACACCATCAAGACAAAGCTTGAAGAAGCCGAAGCCAAGGCAAACAGTTACAGACGAGACAATGATGGCGTACTTGCCCAGAGTGAAGCTGCAATACTTGCTGATGTGGCTCAGGCGCAGCAAAGAATTGTTGAAGTAGAGATTAAACGTCGTCAATTCGAAAGTATGCTGAGTCAGGCAAAAAAGAACGATCCGCTGAAGTCAAAGCTGGCCGTACTTAAGAAAAAACAACAGGAGTTAGGTCTTGTCTATACGGATATTCATCCTGAAGTAGTTGAGATAAACAGCGAAATTGCTGCAATTAGTCAACAGCTTCAATCGGGATCTGTGCGAACCGATAACGTGAACGAATATTCATTGGAGATGGAAAAAATCTCAATGGAGCTGAATTCGCTGCGTGACATTGAAAATAGCCAGCGACGTTTTATCGCCTCAAGACAGTCTCTACTCAGAAGTATACCTGCGGCAAGGTCTGGGCTTGACGAACTGGAACGGGAAAAAAACAGTCAGAAATTACTCTATGAGCAACTCGTTGCCAGACATGGGCAGTCGGAGGTATCAAGGCAGATGGAGATGCAGGGTAAGGTCTCTCCCTTCCGAATAGAAGATCCGGCTATTCTTCCGACCAGTCCGTTCAGTCCGCAATCGGGTAAAAATTATCCTGTTCGGTATTGTTGGAGGCTTGGCGGCAAGCTTTGGCTTTCTTGTGCTGCTTGATCATCTGGATAAATCAGTGCGGAATATTGAGTCACTCAAGACTCTGGGCGTTCAGGTTCTTGCCGTGATTCCAACTATCGAAAACCCGATCGAATTACAGGCTTCACGTAAACGGGACTACTGGTTTTATGGCATTGCTGCAGTTTGTTTCATGCTTATTCTGGCAACTATTCCTCTTGAGTTAATGCGACCTCTAACCATCGATGTTTTCAATCTGAAGAATCTGACACTGAAATAAACAGATGAAGACAATTATACGGTTCGAAAGGATACGTTATGAGCAGAATTGAAGAAGCACTTGAAAAAGCTGCACGGCTGAGGGATGAACCGATCCCCGCTCTCTCGGCGCAAAAAACAATTACCGAGGTTCATGTACCACCGCCAATAGTTTCGCCGGGGATCACCATAACGAATCGATTGCTTGTAACTGCGATTGATCCGCATACCCAGGCAGCGGAAGAATACAACAAGCTGAAATCTGTCATTGTCAAGCTGACCCAAAAGGGCTCTTTTCTCAATATGCTTATGGTGACCAGTTCCGTTGGCGGTGAAGGTAAAAGCATCACATCCCTCAATCTCGCCTTGAGTCTGGCCCAGGAATTTGACCACACGGTCTTGCTGGTGGATGCAGATATCAGAAAACCGGCTATTCACAGCTATCTTGGGATAGAAAAATCGGTAGGCCTGACGGATTGCCTTTTGGATGGTGTTGATATCAAGGATGCCCTCATACGAACCGGTTTAGGTAAACTATCTTTTCTGTCGGCTGGTCGGGATGTGTCAAATCCAACGGAAGTATTTACCTCCAGACGGATGAGGGATTTTTTTCTCGAAATTAAAAACCGCTATCACGACCGCTACATCATTATCGACACCCCGCCAGTCCTCCCTATTGCTGAGACCCGTTCGCTGAGTGCCATTGTCGATGGCATCATTCTGGTCGCCAAGGAAGGTCATGTTACGCTGAAGAATATTGAGGAAACGATGGAATGCATCAAGGGAACCCCGTTGTTGGGTGTCGTTTACAACGAAGCTTCAGCGGAATTTCGCTATGACCGCGACCAGTATTACCGGGAAAGGTATGCCTGAAATGGTCCTGTTGCCGGTAGGAGCAATACAAAAAGGGGATAACCCATGTACAAGGCATTTTTTAACCTGACGAAGAAGCCGTTTGATCTTCTGCCTGATCCGGACTTCCTGTTTATGAGCAGTTCGCATAAAAAGGCACTTTCATATCTGGACTACGGCATTAAGGAGCGGGTCGGATTTATTCTTCTCACTGGTGAAGTAGGTTCCGGTAAGACCACGATCATTCGAGAATCTAATCAAGAAAAATCACACCAATGTCATCCTCTCCAAAATTTTCAACACGCGGGTCGATTCGGAACAGCTGATTGCCATGATAAATGACGATTTCGGCCTGTCAGTCCAGAACAAAGACAAGATCACGCTTCTGAGGGATTTGAATGCTTTCCTGATTGAACAGTTTGTAAAGGGAAATCATCCGGTTCTGATCATAGATGAAGCACAAAACCTCGACCATGATCTGCTTGAAGAGATCAGAATGCTCTCGAATCTGGAAACCGACAATGCAAAACTCTTGCAGATTATTCTCGTGGGGCAGCCGGAACTTCGTAAAACACTGGCATCGGCAAATCTGGTGCAATTGCGACAGCGAATCAGCATCAATTGCAATATCCAACCGCTAAGTCAATCCGAAATTGAACTGTATATCCTGCATCGCCTGGAAAAAGCGGGCGACCGTGATGCCGCCATTTTTTCTCCGGAAACCATCGACATGATTTTTACATATAGCAGGGGAATTCCAAGGCTGATCAACATTATCTGCGATTTCATTCTGCTGGCAGCGTTCAGCGAAGAGATCAGAACCATCGATGCCTCTCTGGTGAAGGATATCATTGGGGACCTGGACTTTGAGTATCATTACTGGGGGGGGGTTGAGTCATGCGATGGTCACGTTACAAAAAAAAATAATGATGAGGCTACAGCTCTCGCCAGTCGATCCGAGCCGGTATTCTCTACAATGATCAAGAACATACATGACAGACTCGATAATCTGGAAAAAAAATCTGAATCAGCCATTCAGAAGATGATTCAGGATATGACAGCAAAAATCACCGAACTTGAAAATTCTGTAAAGTCACATCAGGAGAAAACCGGCACGCTTATTCAAAAAATATTCAAAAACGATTCAATCATGGAAGATAAAAAAACTGGCGTGTTCCCACGTGAAGAAAGCACCTCATCCATAATGGGAAATATGTTCGGACGCATGTTCAGATTTTGAATTTGTATGTGAGGACAGATTACTTCGGTAACGCACGTACCCATTTGTTAGAACTACAGTGAGGAATCCCATGTCGAATGTACTAAGGGAAACGGTGCTTTTCACTATTCTTTCAATAGCAACTGTTGCGCAGGGAGCTGAATTTGAGATGCATCCTTCATTAGCTGTCAGCGAAGAGTTCACTGATAATGTTTTTGAAACACGCACGAACCGTACCTCGGATTACATCACCCAGACGCTTCCAGGGCTTGCCATGAGTTACAAGGCGCCTGCACTGACTGCAAATCTTGATTATGTGTTTGACTACCGGCATTACGCCAGGAACACCGTTCCAGACGACATTGCACATACACTCAGCGCAGACGGGCACCTGACGGCAGTGAAAAATCTCCTTTTTCTGGATGTCAGCGATGAATATCAGCGAGTATCGCTGGATGTGACCAGGGATGTGACCAAGGAAAGTCTTTTTGTCGATCAGACAGACCGTAATGTAGTCACGGCATCTCCGTACCTCATGTTCAATCCAATGGAAAGAATAATGGTTAAAACCGGCTACCGGTTTATTGACGTCCGCTATTTCGGTACACCCGTCGGTACATCGCGTTCGGTACATTCGAGGTCGACAAAACCGACCACGTCGCTTTTCTGAATATGACGTACGAATTATCTAAACGTTGGAGTTTGACCGCCGATTATACCTTCACCAGGGAGACTGCTGTTATCGGTAATTTCAGCCAGCACCAGGCACTTGGAGGATTCCGCTACGAGTATGCGGACAAATCGTTCGTCTTTGCCCAGGCAGGAAACGCCTGGACCAGTTATGACAATGGCCAGGGTCTCAACAAGATTATATGGAATGCGGGGTTCACTCATGTATTCGATACGGTTACCGGCACTGTGACCACAGGAGTGAGGTACGATGAAGATCCTCTGAGTAACATTATACAGGAGAGCTTTGTGGCCGGCAGCCTGGAGAAGCGTTTTAACAGAGGCTCTCTGAGCTTTTCTCCCATGTATTCCGAATTTGTTCTGGCCAACACCGATACTTTGCAGACAAAGAAATATGGTGCAACTGTTCGCGGGAAGTATGAGTTTACCGCAGATCTGAACGGCAGCCTTGGTTTTACGGCTGAAAAATACGATCAGCCGCTTCTTGGAAGTTACACCAGGCGCTTTCAGGTCGATTCCGGACTCAGCTATCTCCTGGCCAAGCAATTGACAGCTTCGCTCACGTACATTTACACGGACTACTATTCGCCTGGAATTTCGAGGATAACCGGCAGGTCAACCGCGCGATAATCGAGATCAAAAAAACATTCTGAGGAAATTTATGATTAACGCTATCACCATAGACGTTGAAGATTATTTCCAGGTGACCGCTTTTGAACGAAACATCAAGCCGGCGGAGTGGGATACGTTTCCTCTCCGGGTCGAGGGTAACACCATGCGTATCCTCGACATGCTGGATGAATTTGCATTGCGGGGGACATTCTTCGTGTTGGGGTGGGTTGCCGAGCGAATCCCTTCTCTGGTGAAAGCTATTCACCAACGTGGGCATGAAATCGCCTGCCATGGGTACGGCCATCAGCTTATATACCGTCTTTCCCCGCAGGAATTCCGTAAGGATATATCAAAAGCAAAAAAGATTATTGAAGATATCTGCGGAGAGCGGGTGTGCGGGTACCGTGCCCCAAGCTATTCAATCACGAAAAAATCGCTCTGGGCGCTTGATATTCTTGTTGAGGAAGGTTTTACCTACGATTCCAGCATCTTCCCGATCACTCACGATATTTATGGCATCCCGGGAGGAAAACGATTCCCCCATGAAATATCTACTCATTCCGGAATGATACAGGAATTCCCAATCTCAACACTGTGCCTTAACATGGGTGGTTGGCACACTCAATTGCCGATTGCCGGAGGCGGCTATCTGAGGCTCATTCCCGCTGAATTGGTCGGACGGGCAATTCAGTCAATCAATACCAAAGAGAAACAGCCGGTAATTGTCTATTTTCATCCGTGGGAGATTGATCCGGATCAACCGCGCATTCGGACCAGCCTGAAGTCCCGATTTAGACATTATCTGAATCTTGAGCGCATGGAGCTGAAAATACGTCACTTATTGGAAAACCTCCATTTTTCTTCGGTGAGGGAGTGTTTGGATATCATTAACAACCCTGTTTGACGTAGTAAGCAGAGTTGTCAGGCAACAGTACGTAGTTATGTAATCTCATGGAAATGAGGTGCACGTCATGGAGTTAGCGGCAGAAAGCACTTTGAAAAGGCCATACACGGTAATACAACCGCGGAAGGGTTTGTTCCAGCTTGATCTGGCGAGTGTGTGGCACTATCGTGAAATGCTGTACTTCCTGGTTTGGCGGGACGTGATTGTCCGCTACAAGCAAACGGTGATTGGAGCGGCCTGGGTCATCTTACAGCCAATGATCACGATGATAATATTTACACTTATCTTTGGAACTTGGCCAAAATCCCCTCTGATGGGATACCGTATCCGGTTTTTGCCTTCAGCGCTTTGCTGCCCTGGTCATACTTTTCACAAGCATTGGTCGGAGTTCCAGCAGTGTTGTCAATAGCTCCAACCTGGTTACAAAAATATATTTCCCCCGGTTGTTGATTCCGCTCGCCGCTTCGATTTCACCAGTGGTTGATTTCATCTTTTCGTTCATTGTGTTGCTGGTTCTGATGGCCTGGTTCAAGATTGCACCCACGTGGGGCCTGCTGGCTCTGCCGCTATTTCTGGGGCTTGCAATAATGACAGCTTTGGCGGTGGGGCTTTGGGCCTCGGCACTTAACGTGAAATATCGGGATGTCGGCAATATTATCCCATTTTTAATACAGATCTGGATGTACGCATCACCTGTAGCTTACCCGGTAAGTATGGTCCCGGAAAAATGGAGACTGCTCTATAGTCTGAATCCGATGGTCGCGGTAATTGAGGGTTTTCGTTGGGCCTTTCTTGGCAAGGAGAGTCCGAATCTGATGATGATGGCGGTGAGTGCCGCGGTTGTAGTGCTGCTGCTGTTTGGCGGAATCGTTTATTTTAAGAGGATGGAACAGACCTTTGCCGATGATATTTAACGGCGTGGTTTTATATGATTAGCGGTCACAGGAGCAGTGTATGGGAAATGTTGCGATTCGAGCTGAAAAGCTTTCCAAGCAGTATAACATCGCCAAATTGAAAAAACGCCACGACACACTCAAAGAGCAGCTCGCCGATAAACTCAGGTCGGTACTGCATCAGAACGGGAGATCCGGCAAGGGTTCTGAAACATTCATGGCTTTGAATGAGGTCTCCTTCGAGATCGGGCAGGGCGAAGTCGTCGGCATCATCGGTCAGAACGGGGCCGGAAAAAGCACCTTGTTGAAGATCCTCTCCCGTATCACCGAGCCGACGCGCGGCCGGGCCGAGGTCTACGGCAGAGTCGGCTCTCTGCTGGAGGTGGGCACAGGTTTTCACGCCGAGCTGACCGGGCGGGAAAACATATACCTCAATGGCGCCATTATCGGTATGAAGAAGGAGCAGATAAACCGCCACTTTGATGAAATAGTTGAATTTGCCGAAATCGGCAAGTTTCTGGATGTACCAGTGAAACGGTATTCAAGCGGTATGTATGTACGCTTGGGGTTCGCCGTGGCTGCCCATCTTGAGCCGGAGATTTTGCTAGTGGACGAAGTTCTATCGGTAGGTGATGCCTCGTTCCAGAAAAAGTGCCTGGACAAGATAATAAATGCAGCCAAGGGCGGCCAGACAGTGCTCTTTATAAGCCATAATATGACTGCTGTAAACAGCCTGTGTAATCGGGTGATTTGGGTGAACAACGGGGAAATTGTCGAAGACGGACAATCGGCAGACGTTGTGACGAAGTATCTGACTAAATCTGTTAAGGACGAGGATTTGTCTGAAGAGGTTTGGGACAGCTTCGATGAAGCACCCGGTAATGATATGGTGCGACTTCGTCGGGTTTGCGTGAAGCATCTGGACGGGAGACTGTTCGACCCCCTGTCCGGCCCGCTGACGATGCAGACACCGTTTAATGTGGAAATTGAATACTGGAATCTTGTGCCTGATGTGCAGTTACACATAACTCTGCACTTGTATAATGCGGAAAGAATTATTGCGTTTACCACAGGTGACTCGAGTACCAGTTCCATGCCGGCTGGTCTGATGAAAAGTGTATGCCATTTTCCTGGTGACCTGTTGAACAGCGGTTCTCATCGGTTTGTCTTGTTGGTTGTAAAGGACACCAGCTGTGTGATTTATAGCCATGAAAGCCAACTGTCATTTGACATACTGGACGTAAAAGAACGGCACGGCAGCTGGTATGGCAAGGAGCCAGGTGTTGTGCAGCCTGTGCTGCAATGGACAACGGAATACCTTGGCATGAGCCCTGAGACAGACAGCTTGATTTCAAAGTGCCATTAAAGGTCGAAAGATGATTTATGGACAAGCTAATTGGACCGCGATCACAAATAATGGGCGGCATTTGGTCTGGGAGGGATGTCAGGCCGAACTTACTCGGCACCTCCCTTTTTAAAGGGCAATATGACCGACATAATATGAAGCGGATGCCTGGAATTATTTTAAGGGAGTTAACAAAATGACAGGATATATGCATTCCAACTATTCAGAATCGCAATCTGAATTTGGTGCTCCGATGGAACTTCCGCGATGTGGGGGATGGGTTTTAAAGCGCAGGATTGCATCGTCAAACAGTCATGATATCATGGGTTGCTACCCTTCTTTCTTCTGCAAGGATTCGGGCTCAATTGAGTTGTGACCTAGAAGATATTGAGGAAGATACAACAACAAATCTGGTAAGTCTGGCTCTGGTTACAGATCCTTTTGGTGAGTACGATGAAACTTATCTTCGTCGATGTTTTAAGGACGTGGTTATCCCCTTCAAAGAGCACTATATTGTTGATCTCCACCGTCCACTGGATACCATGGTGAGTGCTCACCATCGCTATTATGCCAGAAAAGCGCTTAAAAAACTATCGTTGGAGGAGTGCCGGGAGCCACTTCAGTTTATTGATGAATGGATTGCCCTATATGGCAATTTGATTAATAGGCATAATCTCGAGGGAATTAAAGCGTTTTCAAGAGAGTCCTTTGCTAAGCAATTGGCTATTCCGGGAGCGGTTATGCTTCGTGTGATGCATCAAGGTATCCCTGTCGGCGCACAAATATGGTTTGTACAAGGAGAGGTGGGCTACAGCCACCTTACCGCATTAAACGAGACCGGTTACGCGTTGCGGGCTTCCTACGCACTGTACTGGTTCGCAGTCGAGTTTTTTTCTGGAAAAGTGCGGTGGTTAGATCTTGGTGCGGGCGCCGGTGCAAAAAGTGATGGAAAGGATGGCTTGAGCGAATTCAAGCGCGGTTGGTCTGACGAAAACACGAACGGTCTATTTTTGTGGTCGCATCTTGGCACCGCAAAGATATGCTGAAATCGTGAAGGCGAAGGGTATTGCCGCCACCGATTATTTCCCGGCCTATCGAAAAGGAGAGTTTGGGTAACGGATCATTGTGGCATATTCCTCACCAATGGGCACTGATAGCATTGATTCCACCTCTATAGCTTAGGTGTTGAGTGCCAAGACATCGTGGACACTCAACTTCGTAACGCAATTTGTAATCGAATTCCTCGACCTGTTTTTTATCCAGGAAGAATTTTATTTTCTGTTCTTTCGCATCGATAGTAGCCACCACGTATTCAAGCGCAGTCTCCGGCGGAACCGAGAAACGGCTCGGCCATTGGTATGAACCAAGGCTCAACACCATTGTGCAAGCAGAGTCGGATGAGTGGCCCCATTCCACGGGATGCGTCGGGCTCCCAAAGAAAGACATGGCATTATCAACCTGAATTCGCTCTGGTATTTCCATCCGCTTCCATGCTTCCCTGAATCCATCAAAGATTGTTTGGCTTGACTTGGAAAGGGAAGAATGCAGTCCGCACCTGACCGTAGCCGTATCAACGATATTCAGACTGTAGAAGCGAATCGGTTCTTTCAAGGTAGCACAAACCTACAACAAAGTCAGCCTGATGGGTCTGATTCGGAAACATTGACGGTAGATCAGGATACAGTGTTCCTTTGGCTTCATATTTAACGGTTCGCCGATGCGTCAGCTCGTTCTTGGCGAGAACCCGGTTGATCGTCCTGATCGACGGCAGCGGCTTGGCGCCAAGATCTTCCATCTCTCAGAGATTGCCTGCGCACCGCAGAATAGATCCTGATTGTAGAGATTGAGGCGGACCATCTTAATAATCTCTATGATCTCTGACGGTGTGCGTTGGGGAGTCGGGGTAGGACGTCCTGAGCGGGCTTCATTCCAGTCAGTATCGTTTTCAAGGTGACGTCCAACCCATTTGTACAGCCAGGCTTTTGACTTGCCGAGCGATATGCAGATTGCTTCAGGACTTTCACCAGACTCGAATCTCTGAACTGCCAGAATTCGATGTTGCTTGTTTTCATCTTCCACGAACACCTCCAGAATAATTTTGGTGTTCACAGAATGAGGTGGTGGTTATTCGATTGTCAGAGAACTTTGTCTACGATGTTATGACACTTATTTCCGTCCACGATGTAGTGGCACTCAACACTTAGGTCTTACAGTTGCTCGTGGGTTCTGCGTAATTAGCAGGTAACTAGGTATTTTATATGCGTTTTGGATTTGATAGAAATAGTTTCGGTTTTTTTGCTGGAGTGATTTAGAAAAAATATTTGTCAGGTTTAATGACGCAGGCGAAAATAACTTTATTACCGCACGTATTTTTTGGCTGGGTAAAGTAAAAACGCAAAGTTTAGAGTTGTGGACAGTCAACGTTACTTACTTAAAAAGTAGTGTGACGAATTGGTCGTTATGAGAAGAATAATGTGCGTTTCTAGATTGGTTTGCAGTATTTTTACTCTTTGGAGGGGATGATGTCAAAAGTGATACTGTTTGGTCTCACGGAGATGTCGGAGATGATGCTATTTTATCTCACTCATGATTCAGCACATCAGGTTGCTGCTTTCACCGTTGATGAAAAGTATCTGTCACAAGATTATTTTTGCGGCTTGCCGGTTCTTCCGTTTGAATCAATTGAAAAAACACATCCTCCCTGTGATTTTGACATGGGAGTTCTTCTGGGTTTCAAGGATGTTAACAGGCTCCGTGCAAACAAGTATGCCGAGGCGAAGACTAAAGGATACAAAATGATTTCCTACATAAGCTCAAAGGCAACAACATGGCCTGGTATTGCGATTGGAGAAAATAGTTATGTATTCGAACAGAGCGTGATAATGCCATTTTCAAAGATCGGAAATAATGTTTTTATTTCTATCGGTTGCTTGGTTGGGCACCATAGCTCTGTTGACGACCATGCTTTCTTGTCTGCTCACACGGTTGTGCTTGGAGGTGCAAATATTGGCAGCTATTGCATCCTGGGAGCAAACTCAACCATTAAAGATTTTGTAACGGTTGCTGATTCATGTGTCATTGGGGTTGGAGCGGGGATAACTAAAAATACCAGATCGGGTCAGGTATATGTTTCTGCTGCACCGCAACTTTTGAGCAAGTCAAGCGACCAGCTCCGTAATTGGGTTACTTGGTCTGTTGCTGCGCAAGGCAGATGAAAACAGTCTCGTGCTCGGGATAAAGGCTTGTCATGGACAAACATCAGGTTGAACGGGGAGGCGGTTGTCTATACTCAAGGAGGAGGAGCTAAGCGTTGGTCGTCCTGAACTCGCGCTACAAGGAATCACTTCAGCAAACAAAACAGGGATAAATGTGTGCAGTGCGCGCCGGTCTGTCTCCAGAGCTTCGTTAAGGCACCAGTAGACTGAAATCTCTTGAAAGGAAGTTATCATGGCAACCAAGCTAAAGAGAAAGAAATTATATCGGCTCAAATGCAGATCACGAAAGACGTGATTGGAGCATGGAAATCACAAATTTTATTTACCTTAAATGAATTGGAAATATTAGACGCCCTAGAACAAAACCCAAAAAGCGTTCCAGAGCTTTCTCAACACTTAAATCTTCCTGAAGACTCATTGTGTCGCTTGCTAAACGCTGCAGTCGCTGTAGGATATGTGCTGAAATCTGATGAACAGTTTTCCAATGCTCCATTTATAAAAGCCGTTATGCATAAAGATTCCGGTGGCTACCTCGGGAACTGGCTTAAAATGTATGCTCGCTGGTACACAACATTTTCCATGCTTCCACAAGCGGTAAAGGAAGGAGGAGCGGTCGAAGATGTCAATGCTGTCACTGACAAAGACTACCATCTTATTTTCATCAGGGGATGAAGGACTATGCAAGCTATCGCGGCAGCGACATACTGAATCATGTTGACTTGAGTAAAGCTAATTACCTGCTCGACGTCGGTTGTGGCCCTGGTATTTACGTGGGGATGTTTTGTGAAAAATATCCCCAGCTCAACTGCACTTGTTACGACGTGTCGCAGGCTCTTCACCTTGCTAAAGAGCATCTTGAGCGGAAAGGCGTTTTGGACCGTGTTACTTTTCAACCAGGAAATTACTTAAACGATACATCCTTTGGGGAATCACAATATGATGTCGTATTCATCTCACATGTGCTTCATCAAGAAGATGTGAAGAAATGTGCCGAAATTATTAAAAAGGCCTTTAAGGCATTAAAAGTTGGAGGTCAGATTATTATCCAGGCAATGTATCTTAATGATTCTGGAATCGGGCCCTTGTATGCGTCGTTTCACGATTTGCTTTCTCTGATGATTTTTCCAGGAGGGAAAAATTATACATTTCAGGAGACTGAAAACCTTTTATCAAAGGCTGGATTTACTCACGTAAACAAAAAACAGATGTCAATTTTTAATGTTAATGCTCTCGTTATTGGAGAGAAAGGAGAAAAATAATGTGCCTGGATTTTTCCATAGAAGAACGGCTTGTATTAGATGTGGCAAAGGAATTTGCAAAAAAACGGCTGTCTACAGTTAACCAAAATGTTGATTCTCTAGGAATGTGGCCGGAAAAAACCGTGAAAGAAATGGCTGATTTAGGATTGTTTGGTGCCATTATCCCTGAAGAATATGGAGGGTCCTTCAGCAGCTATCATCTTTACTACAATGTAATTCATGCAATAGCAAAAGTATGTGCTTCGCATGCTCTTATCTTGCTTTCCCATTCGTTCTCATCACATATTATCGCTACCTTTGGTAGTAGTGAGCAAAAGGAAAGATTGCTGCCGAAAATGGCAACGGGTGAACTTCTCGGAGCGGTGGCAATGACGGAGCCAGATTCGGGCTCAGATCTTTCATCAGTCAGAACAAATATCGTACCCAGAGAGGAAGATTTTCTTCTTAATGGCCATAAACAATTCATTACAAACGGCAGTAAAGCAGACGTAATCGTCGTTCTTGTCTCAACTTTATCTCAAAGCCCCATATTCAATAAAAGTTTGGTTGATTATTGAGAAACCTGCTCACGGCTTTACGACTGGAAAGAGTGAAATCAAGATGGGCTTTGTGCAGCCGACAGCAGTGAATTATTTTTTGATGATGTGCAGCTTAGCAGTCAGGCACTTCTTGGTAAACAGGGGCATGGCTTGCTTGCAATTATTAAAAGTTTGCAATATTCTCGATTGGCTGTTGCAGCGCTTGCTCTCGGGGTCGCTGATTCGGCTCATGAAGAAGGAATTAGTTATGCGAAGCAGCGCAAACAATTTGGGAAAGCAATAAGTGAATTTCAAGCGATCCAGCAGTATCTGGCTGATAATGAGACAGAGTTGGAATGTGCTCAACTTTTATTGGATAATGCTGCACTCAAACAGGATCAAGGCAAATGTGATGAATCTTATTCTGCAATGGCGAAGTATTTTTGTTCAGAAACAGCTCTCCGCGTCGTATCCAGGTCGATGCAGATTCATGGCGCTTACGGTTACATCAAGGAATTGCCTATTGAAAGGCACTATCGCGATGTGAGGCTTTGTACCATTTTTGAAGGTTCAAGTGAAATTTTACGTACGCTCATTGCAAAACATCTATGTGCAACCACTTTTATAGATAACGAATAAGTTACGATCTTTTATAGGATATATAAAAAATTTCCAATATTACAAATTTATGCATCCCACGAAGGTTAATCAATTATGAACGATCGCCTTACGTCAATATGCCCTAATCTGGACCCCGAAAATCGCCATATTGCGATTCATGAGAAAGAACGGACCATATCCTATGGCGAATTAGGAAGAGGAATCGAAAACCTGACAACAAATCTTTTGAGAACAGGTTTAACTCAAGGTTGTCGAATCGGTTTATGTTTTGAGAATACAGCTGCATTTGTTTACGGATTTATGGCCATTTTGGGAGCGAAATGTATACCTGTGCTCCTAAGTCCTTCCCTCCCCAAAGAAAAGATCGCTTATATTATTGGCGATTCAGGGACCGTTGGCATGCTTACCGATGCCAGAACGTTCAATAGACTTGCGTCATATCCTATCCGAATGAGATTTGCTTTTTTGAATAGCAACCTTGACTCTACTCCTTCTCACCAGATAGCGTTGTACTCTTTCGAAGAGGGGATCCGATCGAATGAAATCGAAGATAGAAATCCACTCAGACAAAATACAGAACTCTGAGGCACTGCCGATTAATGTCTCTGAAATTACTTCCATTATTTATACATCAGGGACGACTGGTAAGCCGAAGGGCGTTATGCTCAGTGAGGAAAACTTACTAGTGGCTACTTCTGCTATTATCCAACATATAGGGCTTACACCGTCAGATGTATGCCTTGTGACCATGAGTTTTGCGCACTGTGCCGGATTGCTGCACCTGCTTGCTCACTTACGTGTGGGTGCTAAGGTCGTTACAGGTGAATTTTTTACTTTAATCGGGCCATTCCTGTTGGCAATTAAAAAACATGGTGTGACCGTACTTCCTGGGGTACCATCATTTTTTTCGCTTCTGCTGAAACACCCCAAACACAAAATTGGTCCATATCTGAATCATATTCGTGCAATCGAGACATCGAGCGCAATGATAAACAATTCATTGCTTAGGGAGATTGCAGATTGTTTTCCATCTGCTACCCTCTTTAATACATACGGATTGACTGAAGCGCCAAGGGCGACTTATATGGCCGTGATCCCTTCCGATTTTGATACTAATCTTTCTGTGGGTTTTCCAACATCCGGGGTTACCACGCATGTTGTCAATCAACAACTCAAGCACTGCCAGCCCTATGTGGAGGGAGAGATTATTATCAACGGCCCTAATTTGGCGATGGGTTATTGGAATAATCATGAGAAAACGGCTGCGGCATTCAGCCCATTCGGTTTTAAAACCGGCGATATTGGTTATATCGACAATAAAGGCTTATTGTTCCTAAAGGGAAGAAAGGACGACATGATCAAAATCGGCGCCGAAGTGGTGTACCCGCATGAGATAGAAGAGGTCATTGGAGCATGCCCGGGCGTCACCGACGTCTTGGCCTATGGGGTGGGAGATGACGTCCAGGGAGCTTCAATCCATGTGGAAGTAGTATGCAAAGATAAAAGTATCGACAGAAAAAATATTTTGGATTTTTGCTGTGATAAACTTGAAAAACATAAACTCCCTTCAAAGATTATTTTCTGCGATTGTATTGCCCTGGAAGAATCCGGTAAGCCAAAGAGAGGCATGGAATGTCATGATTATTGATTTCCACACACATATTTTCGACTCTTCGTGGCTTCCTGAACGATGGTGGCATTGGTTGACGGAATATTATAATTCACGAAGGCAAAAGTCACTGCTTCCACAAATCGGTACTGATATAATTATTGAGCGCTTATGCGATCCTGACGGACATAAATTGATAGGTGCGATGGAAGAAGCAAAAATCGATAAGAGCATTGTGCTGCCACTTGATTGGGGAATCTTGCTGGGAGAACCTTCCGTATCAATTGAGGAACAACATAGGCGAATTGCAGAAATTGCCAACAAAAATAATGGTAAAATCGTCCCTTTTGTTGGCATTGACCCGAGAAGAAAAAATGCAATTGAGATGATCAGATATTTTCTGGAAGATTACAAAATGCAGGGGATAAAGCTGTATCCTGCAACAGGATATGACTTGCAACATGACAAATTTCGGCCTGTTTTTGAAGCTGCGCTGGATTATGATGTTCCCGTGCTGATTCATAGCGGCTATTCATTCGGCCCTTTCCTAAGTAAATATTGCGATCCTTCGATCTTTGACTACCTCTGTGCAACATATCCAACTGTCAAATTTGTTGCTGCCCATTTGGGTGCCGGGCACCTTGAACAACTCTGTTGGCTGGGATATGCAAAGCCCAACTTATATACTGATTGTTCCCTCATGCAAATTAGAGCACGTCAAAATTATTTGGATTTTGCCGGAAATATCCGCCTAGCGTGCGATTTGTTCGGTAGCCGGCGTGTATTGTTTGGCACTGACTGGCCCTTTTCTCAGAGCGTCATGAGCAATGACGAGTATGCGAATGAGTTTAGAAAGCTGAAATCTTTGGATAGTGATAGCATAAAGTTTGCGGGTTATGAGGTAAAACAGATTTTAGGGGAAAGTGCTGATGAATTACTAAACAAAACGAAGGGAGCATATCATGGGAACTGAGACGCTAGCTAATGACATCTATTCGTATATCAATAAAGAAATGGATAATTCAAGTGACTTCGATATTTCAACTAATATAGTTGAAGTGGGAATTGTAGATTCTATGGCAATTATGACACTGGTGTCTTTTCTGGAAGAAAAATATGGCGTTGAAATAGATTTCGAAAATATTACTCCGGAAAATTTTGCAACTGTCGATGCTATCGCAAACTTCATAAGGAAGTTGCTTGGATGATTCCTGGCATTAATCTGCTTTATTCGCTTAGTCACATCAATGCATGCTTTGATGACTGTTGTGGGAAACTCCTGTAACTGAGCCCCGAATAAACTTTTCTGGGGCACAATCCGCGAGCTATTGCGGAAGTTCCATCCAGGTATGGTGTCGTGATAGCCGTTGTGCATGTCGAAATTAATTACAGTTTTGTTTATCCCCCCCCCCCTGACAAATATTTTTTGCTGAGCTACTTCAGCTTGTTACGGATCTGGTATGTTTGATGCTTTAAGATATTTTGTCAGATCAACATTCGGGCCATGTGGAACCCGAAGTCCGGTAAATTCGGACCGCAAAAATGGCCGGTTGAGGACGAATATCCACCGGACCAGGCTAAGGCTGCGTAAATTTACGTTGGTTTTGGCAAACGAACAGCTGATCCGCAAACCGTCTTGATGACGGGAAGGCGAGGGTAAACTCTAAAGTCTAGTTGTTGAGTGCCACTACATCGTGGACGGAAATAAGTGCCATAACATCGTAGACAAAGTTCTCTGACAATCGAATAACCACCACGTCATTCTGTGAACACCAAAATTATTCTGGAGGTGTTCGTGGAAGATGAAAACAAGCAACATCGAATTCTGGCAGTTCAAAGATTCGAGTCTGGTGAAAGTCCTGAAGCAATCTGCATATCGCTCGGCAAGTCAAAAGCCTGGCTGTACAAATGGGTTGGACGTCACCTTGAAAACGATACTGCCTGGAATGAAGCCCGCTCAAGACGTCCTATCTCTACTCCAACGCACACGCCGTCAGAGATCATAGAGATTATCAAGATGGTCCGCCTCAATCTCTACAATCAGGATCTGTTCTGCGGTGCCCAGGCAATCCTGTGGGAGATGGAAGATCTTGGCGCCAAGCCGCTGCCGTCGATCAGGACGATCAACCGGATTCTCGCCAAGAACGAGCTGACGCATCGACGAACCGGTAAATATGAAGCCAAAGGAACGCTGTATCCTGCTCTACCGTCAATGTTTCCGAATCAGACCCATCAGGCTGACTTTGTTGGGCCGTGCTACCTGAAAGGACCGATTCGCTTCTACAGTCTGAATATCGTTGATACGGCTACGGTCAGGTGTGGACTGCATTCTTCCCTTTCCAAGTCAGGCCAAACAATCTTTGACGGATTCTGGGGAGCATGGAAGCGGATGGGAATACCAGAGCGAATTCAGGTTGATAATGCCATGTCTTTCTTTGGAAGCCCGACACATCCTCGTGGAATGGGGCCACTCATCCGACTCTGCTTGCACAATGGCGTTGAGCCTTGGTTCATACCAATGGCCGAGCCGTTTCTCGGTTCCGTCGGAGACTGCGCTTGAATACGTGGTGGCTACTATCGATGCCAAAGAACAGAAATAAAACTCTTCCTGGATAAAAAACAGGTCGAAGAATTCGATTACAAATTGCGTTAACCAAGTTGAGTGTCCACGATGTCTTGGCACTCAACATCTAGTAACTACAGGAACTAAAAAAGCCTCGGAAACTGTACAGAGTGGGTGCTTCTATGAAAACACTTTTTAGGATCGTCATCGTACTGTTTCACCTTGCGTTGTCTGTGGAAACCGCATTAGCAACGCCGCCTTCTATTACGACCTGGCAAAATAACTATCCTGCGGCGTTAAGCATCACTTTTGATGACGGATATGTTTCACAGTATACGTCTGCCGTGCCAGCCCTCAATGAGCGTGGCTTCAGAGGCACGTTCTTTGTAATCACTGATTTTCCTACTGAGGATCACACGTCAGTCAATTATGCTAGTTGGGATATGTGGCGGACCGTGGCGAACATGGGCCATGAGATAGGTGGTCATACATTGGACCATCCCGACCTAACCACTCTTTCCTCAAGTGATGCCGAAAACGAGCTCGCCACTTCACAGACAGTGATTAATGCACAGATACCCAATCAGCAATGTATCACGCTCGCCTATCCCTATGGCAGTCTCAACGCCACCATTGAAGCACTGGCAAAAAAATATTATATAGGGGCACGTGGAGTGTCCGTGGGTTTTAACGACTCATTGACAGATCTCTATAATGCGTTCTCCTATGATGTGAGCACGTATACGGTTTGGGAGATAGAAAGCTTGACGGATCAGGCAGCGAGCCAAGGAAAGTGGCTGATTCCTTGCTTTCACAGCTTCAACCCTGCGAATTGGGGGACATGGACCATAGACCAGTTTACCACTTACATGGACTATCTGAAGAACAGGACGGATATTTGGATCGCGCCATATGGCGAGGTAATCAAGTACATGAGGGAGCGGAATGCAGCTACGTTGAGTGTGTCCTCTCAAACGATCGACAAGATAACACTGAGTCTGACCGATACCCTGGACAATATCATCTACAATTACCCCCTGACCCTGAGAACCGAGGTTCCGGTAAACTGGCCCACCGTGAATATGCAGCAAGGATCTACCGTCACCATCCTGTCGCCGGTAGTCGAAGGGAGTGCGTGGACAGTTTACTACAGCGCGGTACCCAATAACGGTCCCATTACCCTTACGTCTGGGCTCGCTAACCTTCCTCCTACGTCAAATAATGACACCTACAGCACCAATGTGAATACTCCCCTTACCGTAACGGCCCCAGGTGTGCTGGCTAACGACACCGATCCTCAAGGGGCGACCCTGAAGGCACAGCTGGTGTCTGGCCCTTCCCACGGTACCCTCACCCTCAATAGCAACAGCTCGTTTACCTATACCCCGGCGACGAACTACACTGGTAGCGACAGCTTCACCTATCGGGCGAGTAATGGTCAACTGACCTCCGGGATTGCCACCGCGACGATTACGGTCATCCCCCTCCCCCCCGTAGCGAATAACGACAATTACAGCACCGTCAAAAACACTGTTCTCACCGTAGCTGCCCCCGGTGTGCTTAACAACGACACCGACCCTCGAGGGCTGCCGCTGACAGCCAAGTTGGTCACTGGACCTTCTCACGGCACCCTTACCCTCAATGCCAACGGCTCGTTTACTTATACCCCGACGACGAACTACACAGGGAACGACAACTTTACTTACACAGCAAACAATGGGACACTCGTTAGCAGTGTCGCAACGGTCAGCATTCCTGTTGCTTCTTTAATTATATTTAGTACGCTTTCCCTTAACCCGAACAGTGTTACAGGCGGGGCTACTTCCCAGGGCACAGTAGCGTTGGATGGTCCGGCGCCCAGTGGCGGTGTGGTAGTGTCGTTGAGCGACAATTCGTCGATAACCGCTGTGCCTGCGAGCGTCACGGTCCCGGCCGGCAGCACCAGCGCAACGTTCACTATTACCAGCACTCCGGTGGCCAGTGCCACCGCGGCCACCATTTCCGCAGTTTATGGCGGGGTGACAATGACCGCCGCATTGACGGTTACGCCGCCGGTATTGAGTACGCTTTCTTTAAGTCCGACCAGTGTCACGGGCGGGGCTACTTCCCTTGGCACGGTTACCTTGAGCGGTCCGGCGCCGAGTGGCGGCGTATCAGTGACATTGAGCGATGATTCCTCCTCTGCCGCTGTGCCTGCCAGCGTCACTGTACCAGCCGGCAACACCAGCGCCACGTTCACGATTACCACCACGTCGGTGACCAGCGCCACCGCGGTCGCAGTTTCCGCAGTTCATGGCGAGGAAACAAAGTTTGCCATGTTGACGATTACTCCGCCGGGATCAGTATTGAGTGCCCTTACGGTAAGTCCGACCAGTGTCACGGGCGGGGCTACTTCCCTTGGCACGGTTACCTTGAGCGGTCCGGCGCCGAGTGGCGGCGCGCCCTTGTTGTTGAGCAACAATTCGTCGATAACAGCTATGCCTGACAGCATCACGGTCCCAGCCGGCAGCACCAGCGTCACGTTCACGATTACCACCACCCCGGTGGCCAGTGCCACCGCGGTCACCATTTCCGTTCTTTATGGCGGGGTGACAAAGACCGCCACGTTGACGATCAACGCGATCACCAACCCCGTACCGGCAACGACGAGCATCAGCCCGACCGCGGTCAATGCCGGGAATCCGGGCGTAACCCTCATAGTGAACGGCACCGGCTTCGTCAGTGGGTCTACAGTGCTCTGGAATGGGGCAAACCGCACAACGACATATGTTTCTTCGACCCAGTTGAATGCCGCGATCCCCGCGTCGGATCTTACGACTGCCGGGACAGCCCCGGTGACGGTATTCAATCCCACGCCGGGAGGCGGCACGTCCAATGCCCAGAGCTTCACGATCAACGCGATCACCAACCCCGTACCGGCAACGACGAGCATCAGCCCGACCGCGGTCAATGCCGGGAATCCGGGCGTAACCCTCATAGTGAACGGCACCGGCTTCGTCAGTGGGTCTACAGTGCTCTGGAATGGGGCAAACCGCACAACGACATATGTTTCTTCGACCCAGTTGAATGCCGCGATCCCCGCGTCGGATCTTACGACTGCCGGGACAGCCCCGGTGACGGTATTCAATCCCACGCCGGGAGGCGGCACGTCCAATGCCCAGAGCTTCACGATCAACGCGATCACCAACCCCGTACCGGCAACGACGAGCATCAGCCCGACCGCGGTCAATGCCGGGAATCCGGGCGTAACCCTCATAGTGAACGGCACCGGCTTCGTCAGTGGGTCTACAGTGCTCTGGAATGGGGCAAACCGCACAACGACATATGTTTCTTCGACCCGGTTGAATGCCGCGATCCCCGCGTCGGATCTTACGACTGCCGGGACAGCCCCGGTGACGGTATTCAATCCCACGCCGGGAGGCGGCACGTCCAATGCCCAGAGCTTCACGATCAACGCGATCACCAACCCCGTACCGGCAACGACGAGCATCAGCCCGACCGCGGTCAATGCCGGGAATCCGGGCGTAACCCTCATAGTGAACGGCACCGGCTTCGTCAGTGGGTCTACAGTGCTCTGGAATGGGGCAAACCGCACAACGACATATGTTTCTTCGACCCAGTTGAATGCCGCGATCCCCGCGTCGGATCTTACGACTGCCGGGACAGCCCCGGTGACGGTATTCAATCCCACGCCGGGAGGCGGCACGTCCAATGCCCAGAGCTTCACGATCAACGCGATCACCAACCCCGTACCGGCAACGACGAGCATCAGCCCGACCGCGGTCAATGCCGGGAATCCGGGCGTAACCCTCATAGTGAACGGCACCAGCTTCGTCAGTGGGTCTACAGTGCTCTGGAATGGGGCAAACCGCACAACGACATATGTTTCTTCGACCCAGTTGAATGCCGCGATCCCCGCGTCGGATCTTACGACTGCCGGGACAGCCCCGGTGACGGTATTCAATCCCACGCCGGGAGGCGGCACGTCCAATGCCCAGAGCTTCACGATCAACGCGATCACCAACCCCGTACCGGCAACGACGAGCATCAGCCCGACCGCGGTCAATGCCGGGAATCCGGGCGTAACCCTCATAGTGAACGGCACCAGCTTCGTCAGTGGGTCTACAGTGCTCTGGAATGGGGCGAACCGCACAACGACATATGTTTCTTCGACCCAGTTGAATGCCGCGATCCCCGCGTCGGATCTTACGACTGCCGGGACAGCCCCGGTGACGGTATTCAATCCCACGCCGGGAGGCGGCACGTCCAATGCCCAGAGCTTCACGATCAACTCGATCACCAACCCCGTACCGGCAACGACGAGCATCAGCCCGACCGCGGTCAATGCCGGGAATTCGGGCGGAACCCTCATAGTGAATGGCACCGGCTTCGTCAGTGGGTCTACAGTGCTCTGGAATGGGGCAAACCGCACAACGACATATGTTTCTTCGACCCAGTTCAATGCCGCGATCCCCGCGTCGGATCTTACGACTGCCGGGACAGCCCCGGTGACGGTATTCAATCCCACGCCGGGAGGCGGCACGTCCAATGCCCAGAGCTTCCACGATCAACGCGATCACCAACCCCGTACCGGCAACGACGAGCATCAACCCGACCGCGGTCAATGCCGGGAATCCGGGCGGAACCCTCATAGTGAATGGCACCGGCTTCGTCAGTGGGTCTACAGTGCTCTGGAATGGGGCAAACCGCACAACGACATATGTTTCTTCCGACCCCGGTTGAATGCCGCGATCCCCGCGTCGGATCTTACGACTGCCGGGACAGCCCCGGTGACGGTATTCAATCCCACGCCGGGAGGCGGCACGTCCAATGCCCAGAGCTTCACGATCAACGCGATCACCAACCCCGTACCGGCAACGACGAGCATCAGCCCGACCGCGGTCAATGCCGGGAATCCGGGCGTAACCCTCATAGTGAACGGCACCGGCTTCGTCAGTGGGTCTACAGTGCTCTGGAATGGGGCAAACCGCACAACGACATATGTTTCTTCGACCCAGTTGAATGCCGCGATCCCCGCGTCGGATCTTACGACTGCCGGGACAGCCCCGGTGACGGTATTCAATCCCACGCCGGGAGGCGGCACGTCCAATGCCCAGAGCTTCACGATCAACTCGATCACCAACCCCGTACCGGCAACGACGAGCATCAATCCGACCGCGGTCAATGCCGGGAATCCGGGCGGAACCCTCATAGTGAATGGCACCAGCTTCGTCAGTGGGTCTACAGTGCTCTGGAATGGGGCAAACCGCACAACGACATATGTTTCTTCGACCCAGTTGAATGCCGCGATCCCCGCGTCGGATCTTACGACTGCCGGGACAGCCCCGGTGACGGTATTCAATCCCACGCCGGGAGGCGGCACGTCCAATGCCCAGAGCTTCACGATCAACGCGATCACCAACCCCGTACCGGCAACGACGAGCATCAGCCCGACCGCGGTCAATGCCGGGAATCCGGGCGGAACCCTCATAGTGAATGGCACCGGCTTCGTCAGTGGGTCTACAGTGCTCTGGAATGGGGGCAAACCGCACAACGACATATGTTTCTTCGACCCAGTTGAATGCCGCGATCCCCGCGTCGGATCTTACGACTGCCGGGACAGCCCCGGTGACGGTATTCAATCCCACGCCGGGAGGCGGCACGTCCAATGCCCAGAGCTTCACGATCAACGCGATCACCAACCCCGTACCGGCAACGACGAGCATCAGCCCGACCGCGGTCAATGCCGGGAATCCGGGCGGAACCCTCATAGTGAATGGCACCGGCTTCGTCAGTGGGTCTACAGTGCTCTGGAATGGGGCAAACCGCACAACGACATATGTTTCTTCGACCCAGTTGAATGCCGCGATCCCCGCGTCGGATCTTACGACTGCCGGGACAGCCCCGGTGACGGTATTCAATCCCACGCCGGGAGGCGGCACGTCCAAT